>CAWERB010000032.1:0-262157 GCA_963811335.1 uncultured Actinomycetota bacterium
TGCCTGGGCCGTGAAGCACCTTTTGCGCGGGTCTCCGGTGGCGATTCAGCGCGGTCCGCTGCTTGGGACCGCCCCCACGGCCGGCGCGCCGCTCGGCTCGCCTGGGATGCTGTACAGCGCCTTCCACGGCGAGCCCGACGGGTCGGTCGACTCGGTGGCGGGGGAGGTGCCCTGGTTGATCCACTTGGCCTGGTACGGCAGCCCCTGGTACAGGACCTTGTCGCCGACCGCGTACTGGGTGTCGATCGACCAGGCCGGGTAGGTGCCGGCCGGCAGCGTGGCGATGGTCATGCCCTCACCGGGTACCACCGGGCCGAGCAGCTCCCACGGCGTCTGCCAGGAGTACTGCACCTGCGCCGACGGGTCGTCGCCGGTGTTGTACCACTTGGCCTGGTAGATCTCGCCGTCCTCGACGACCTTGTAGCCGAGCGGGTAGCTGGCGGTCGCCGACCACTGCGGGTAGGGCGCGTCCGCCGGGTTGGTGTCCGCCACCGCGGGCCGTATCACTGCGCCTGTGACCGGGTGTAAGCGCTACGCCGCCCTGCAGCTGGCCGAAGACCTGGGCGAACTGCAGGCCGGATTGCGCCGTTCCGCTGCAGGTGTTGGACAGCAGGCCGGTCTCGGGGAAGGACGAGCCGCACTGGCTGTCGCGGTTGATCGACCACATGGAAACCCGGCCGAGGTGGGTCTCGCCGGCGAAGCCGACCAGGGTGCCCGCGTCGGCGACGGTGAAGTTCTCGCCCTGGATGTCGTTCTGGCCGATCATCACCGTCGCGCCGAGCCGCTGCCAGATCTGCTGCGAGCGCAGGTGAATGCCGTACTCCGGGTAGAGGCTCGCGAGCTGCCCGGCGGTGGCGGTCAGCGCGTGCTCCGCCAGTTGCGCCATCGTGGTGCCCGTGTGCGGGGGCCTGGCTGAAGTCCATCGTCATGACGTTGATGCCGGCGATGGAGACGTGGCCGCGCAGCATCGCGGCGATGACGGACATGGCGTTGTCCTGCAGCCCGGTCGGCTCGACCGGAAGGGTCAGCCAGACGCCGAGCTTCGGGTCGGCCTTTTCCAGTGCCGCGATCGCCGCGGCGCGCCGCTGCCCGGCGGCCGCGTCATCCAGCGCGGAGCCCTCGATGTCCAGGTCGATCGTGGTGAGATGGTAGGCGCTGATCACCGACCGGTAGGCGGACGTGAGGTCGGCGACGCGTCGCGCAGGCGGCATCCAGGCTCGTGTTCGCCTTGCCGCCGAACGACACGATGGCCTGTGCCCCGTCCTGCTGCAGCTGGGCGATGCGGGGCCGACCGTGAGCTGCTGGTTGGCCGCGGCAAGCGGGTAGGCGCCGCCCCAGCTCGGGGTGCAGTTCGACTTGCCCGCGGCGACCACGAAGCCGAGGACGCTCTGCCGTGCCGGGTCGGCGGACGTGCTCTGGAACTGGTAGGTGGGCGTGAGCGTGACGTCGACGTAGGGCGCGAACCAGGTCTGGTGCGTGACCGCGGCGGGGGCGAGCAGCCGTGTCTTGAGTCCCACGTAGCCGCCGTCGCCGGCACCCGCGACGACCACGAGGGCAACAAGCACGCGTGCGAGGGACAGCCGGCGCCTGGGCGGCCCGTCGGGCAGGGGCGGCGGGCGGGGCGCCGGAGGCGCCATGGACGCCATGCGCACCCGGGGCGGGCCGCCGGCCGACTGGTACTGCGGCTCGGCGTAGCCCGCCTGGAGCACGCTCCGCCAGTCGGTCGGCGCGGGCTGCTCCACCGGGCGCCGCCACCGGCCGAGGAAGCGCGGCGGCGGTCGGACGACCGGTAAAGCAGCGAGGTGCCGTGGATCCACGTGTCCGTCAGGGAGTTGCGCAGGCCGATGAACGCCTTGGCCGCGTAGCAGGCCAGGATGACGTTGAGCGCGGCGTAGCAGGCGTTCTCCGTGAGGTGGTTGACGTACGCGTGATACAGCGTGAATCCCGCGAGGCCGATCAGCGCGTACGGTGCCATGAGCAGGAACGGCGGCACCACGGTCCGGTCCTTCACCTTGGGGGTGCGGGCGAAGGGGGCCTTGGACGCGGTGATGCCCTGCACGATGGACAACAGGGTCCCGGCGAGGTTGACGCCGAGCAGGATCAGGTTGAAGCCGTAGATGCGCAGCACGTCCAGGCGCTTGTAACCGCAGTAGCGCAGGTCGCTGGCCATGGCCATGAAGTAGGGCAGGGCGATCACGCCGAGCAGCGGGCTGATCAGGGTCGCGCTGAACGGGAAGGCGAGCAGGATCAGCAGGCTTGCCGAGCTCCAGGAGATGGAGGCCATGTAATTCCAGCGCAGGAACAGCTCGCCGAACCTGATTCGGTTCCCCTGGGAACGGCGCATCCGGGACTGGCGGTGCAGCTTGGACAGGATCAGCAGGCCGCCGTTGGCCCACCGGCGCCGCTGGATGCACAGCGTGCCGAAATCCGGCGGGGTGGCGCTGTAGCTGAGCCGCTCGGGGTAGTTGTACAGGCGCCAGCCGTTGATGCCCATGTCGATGGTGGACTCGGTGTCCTCGATGACGGTGCGGTCCCTGATGTACTGCTCTGATCTCCCAGTCGCCGATGTACGAGGTCTCGGCGATCTGGTCAAGAGCCTTCTTGCGGATAACGGCGTTGGCGCCAACCCAGAAGGTGGCGTCGTAGTAGGTCAGCCCCTGGTGCACGATGTGCTGCAGGTCGGTGGTCGCCCCGGCGATCCGCTCCAGCCGGGTCGCCGCGCCGGGGAACGCGCTGTAGGGCGTCTGGGCGATCGCCATGTCCTGGTACTCCTGCTGCTCAAGCAGGTGCACGAGGCGCAGGCAGTACTCAGGCAGCAGCATGCTGTCGGCGTCGAGCGTCACCACGTAGTCCGGGCTCGGGATGTGCACCCCGTGCCCCTGCCGGGCCGGCACGAGCGCCGTGCCGCCGACGGTCTGGGATCTCGTGATAGGTGCCGCCCATCAGGCCGAGGTAGCTGTTGAGGTTCATCGCCTTGTTCGGCTCGTGCGACAGCGATACGTACTTCTTGCGCTCGAAGCTGGAGACCCGGGCGCTGAACGTCCACACCAGCCGCCGGTACAGCCGCCGGAACATCTGCGGGTGCAGCACGGCGCCCTCGGCCGACGACTCCGCCAGCGCCCTCTCGACCTCGCGGAACGAGTTCGCCAGCCGCAGCACCACGTCGTTGACGAAGAACTCGTCCGTGTGATCGGTGATCTCCTGGCTGTCGGCCAGGTTCTCCAGCCAGCCGACCGCGCCGCCGTAGGCGCTGGCCAGCGCGACCATCGCCCCCTGGCCCAGCTGGTCGCCGCGCTGCATGGCCGTCTCGAACGACTGCATCTCGGCGGCGAACCGGCGGGCCGGCTCGCCGAGCAGCCGCTCAATCCTCCCCGGCAGCGCCCGGGCGGATTCCAGCAGTTCGCGGGCCTTGCGGGTCTTCGGCACGTACGGGTCATCGATCAGCAGCACAACCCGCTTGTCCGGGTACTCCTGCAGCGCCGCCGACAGCAGAGTCGTCCGGATGACCCGCTCCTCCTCCTGGTAGGAGGGGACGATCGTGGTCAGTGTCGGCTGCCGGGCATCGAAGTACTGGTCAAGGCTGGCCCGGGTCGCCCGGTGGTGAGTGCGCACACGGTACATGAACCCGAGCCTGCTGAGCAGGTACGCCAGCGCTGACACGGTGAGCAGCGTGACGATGACCAGGTACAGCACCTCCTCGGTCCTGGCGACCGCGCCCTCGTACCCGGGATGGAAGAAGTCGCTGAAGAACCACGTGACCGTGTAGGCCAGCCACGCGCACACCGTGATGATGATGGCGAGCCGTCCCATCGCCACGCGTGTGTCGCTGACCGGCTTGGACAGCGTGGGGACCGCTCGGGCGTCCCGCCGGTCGCCGCCCCACTGCCGGCGCCGTCGCCCCGGCGACCTTCCCGGTGGTTCCGCCGGCCGTGCATCGTCATCCTGCGCGGGAGCCCGGGGCGGCGCGAGCGTGCCCGTGCCGGCCCTTGCGCTCGCATACAGATCCGGAATCGTCTGGTCATTCCTGGAATACGGATCCATATCCGTGAGGCCTGGCCGTGCCGGAGGCATGTCGCTGGTCTCTTTCTCTCGACGCGCATGAGCGTTCGCGCTGCGCATAGGGCAATTGCGCGAGGGGATGCAGCGGCGAAACGTCCCCCAGCGTCAGGAAAGTAGCCTATGACACGCTTGTCCGTCGACGAGGCAAATGAAACATCTTGGGCGAAAACTGGCTATTTCGAACGATGCTAATGACTTCTAATCATTTAGAGCCTGGATTTCAGCCAGGGTGAAATCCGTATTCTCGGCAGAGTTCGGAGCGATCGCGGTTCGCGTTCCAGGGTGCGGCCGCGGTGCACTACACCGGCGAGCCATCGTGGCCGGGGTCACCAGCCGAAGTCGCAGTTACCAGGGCCGTCGCGGTCGCGTACTCGTCGCAGTGCGACAGGGACACGCTGATCTCGCTGGTCCCTGCCCTGGTCGCCGCGGCGAGCAGCGCGCCGTGCAGGCGGACCGTGGGTGCGCCGGGCGGCCGGCTGACGATCTCGATCGACCGCCAGGGCAGCGGTCCGTCCCACTCCACTGGCAGCGCCTTGAGCACCGCCTCCTTGGCGGCGAACCGGGCCGCGAAGTGCCTGCTCGGCACTGCCTTGCCGGAGCAGTAATCGATTTCGCGTGCGGTGAACCACCGGTTGAGGAACGATGCTCCGCCGTCCCGGATCAGCGTCTCGATCCGCGGCACCGCCACGATGTCAGTCCCCACTGCCTGGTGCATGCCGGCTACTTCCCGCGGGCGCGAGCAACCGCCTTGAGCCACGCCCTCGTCGCCACGCCGTGCTGGCTCGTCATGAGCTCCTCCTTGTCATCGCGGCGGGTCATCGGGCTGCGCGTGGTGCGGCCATCTCGCGCAGCTGCCGCTTGGCGATCTTCCCGCTCGCGGTGAGTGGCATCGCCTCGAGTATGACCACCGAATGGGGCACCATGTGCTTCGGCAGGTGCTGGCGGCAGACAGCGAGGACGGCGGCTGGCGTGGTCTCGGCGCCGGGCCGAGTCGTGGCGAAGAGTGCCAGCGTCTCGCCCGCCGCGTCATCGGGCACGCCCACGACCGCCACGGAGACCAGCTGCGGCATCCGGAGCGCAGCCGCCTCTACCTCCTGGCTGGAGATGCGGTGCCCCCATGACTTGATGAAGTCGTCGCGGCGGTCGACGATGTAGATGTAGCCGTCATCGTCGACGACGGCCAGGTCCCCGGTCCGCAGGCCGTGGGGGGTGAACTTCGCCGTGGATTCGGCCGGGTCACCGTAGTAGCCCGGGGAGATGTTCGCGCCGGCCGCGTAGATCTCGCCGCGCTGGCCGGGCGGGACCGGCTGCCCGGCCTCGTCGAGCACCCGCAGCGTCACGCCCGGTATGCCCTTGCCGATGGAGCCGGGCCTCTCGGCGAGCTTGTCGGGGGCGATGCACGATAGCCGCGCCGTTGCCTCCGTCTGCCCGTACATGACGAACAGCTGGGCCGCGGGCGCGGCCGTCAAGAGCTCTTCGATGAGGACCGGGGACAGTTTCCCGCCCGCCTGCTGGATGAGCCGGAGCGACGGCAAGGCCCGCTGCGCGAACGTGCTCGCCCGCAACAGCAGCTGGAACGTGGATGGCACGCCGGCGAAGACGGTGCACTCCTCCCGCTCAAGCAGGTCGAGGGCCGTCTCGGGGAAGACAAAGGAGTTGCACAGGACCAGGCGCCCGCCGAGACGCAGGGCCGTGTGCAGCAAGGATGCGCCGTAGCAGTAGAAGAACGGGAGGATGACCAGGATCCGGTCGTCACCGCGCAGCCCGAGGCTCTCGATGATGGAATCAGCATTGGCCTGGATGTTGCCGTGGGTCACCCGGACCGCCTTCGGGCTGGCGGTCGTTCCCGACGTGAACATCAAGGCGGCGTCGGCACCCGGGTCGACCGGGGCCGGATCCGGCCAGCAGGGTTCACGGGCTGACCCGAGACTCTCCTCGGTGAGAACCGCGGAGAGGCCGTCGAACGCCGCGGCGAACCGGCGCGCGACACTGCGGTCCGCGAACATCACCCGGCAGCCGACCGCGTCGACGTTGCGGCGGATGCCGTCCGCTGTGAGCTTGTCGGAGAACGGGACGGCGACGTGGCCGAGCTTCATCACGGCCAGGTAGGCGGCCACCCAGAAGAGCGAGTTGGGGCCGAGGATCCCGACACGGGAACCCGGCGGCAGCTCGAGCGCCGCGATTTCGGCGGCCAGCGTGCTGGCGGCGGCTCGCAGCTCACCGTAGGTGCACTGCCCGCTGGCCGCAACGAGGGCCACGTCGCCTGGCGCTCCCCGGGCCAGCAGGTAGTCGCTGGCGTTCGGGCAGCCCGTCACGAGTGTCCCGCCGTCGTCACCGCCATGCCGCAGGGCGCTTGTCACCGTCGCCGCTTCAGGGCCTTGAGCCGGACTCGTGAACACCACGCTTACTCGCGACAAACCGAGTGAGGGCGGAAACGCTGCCAAAGTTCCCCGGCACGGTCTCGGCCTCAGTGACCTCAATTCCGAAATGCGACTCAAGGAACTCGATAAGCTCAAGCACGCTGGTGGAGTCGATGATGCCCGTCTCGACCAGTGCGTCATCATCGAGCGGAGTGCGCGTGATGTCCCCGAAGAGATAGTTGGTTACGATGAATTCGGTCAACTCCGACTTGATCGTCGAATCGAAAGCCACTCCGTTACTCCTGTCTTCTGTGCGCTGCGTGGGGCTCGTCCCGCTCGACGACAGCCGACAGCCCTCTGGCTGTGCCCAGTCGACCTGGAGGACCGCAGCTCACCCCTCGGAACCGCCGACGATGCATTAGGTATCTATCACAATGTCTGCATCGCTTTGCGGCCGAATGACGGCATTGACGATTGCGGTAACTCTACGTCTACTCTGTGAGAGCCGTGCGGTCCAAGGTACCTGGGCACTGCCCCGGTACGCCAACTTCCGTGGGACGAACGGCTGGCGGTCTAGCATGGGGGCGTGCCGGTGGCTGAGCCGATGCTGGAGCGCGAATGGGTCGCGCCGTTCCTCGTCGACGTCCGGCTCACGCTCGCCGTGCAGGGCCGGGGCAGGGGCGACCCGACGTTCCAGGCCGACGAGGCGGGCGCGATCTGGCGGACGTCGCTGACCCCGGAGGGGCCGGCCACGATCCGCGTGCTGCCCGGCCGCCCTTCCGCCCGGCCAGGCCCGTCGCCCGCGCCGCCGGGCGAGGGCAGCGAGGGGACGGGCCCGCCCGCACGAGTGCGGGCCCAAGCATGGGGGCCAGGCGCGGACTGGCTGCTCGACGCGCTACCCGGTGCCCTCGGCCGCGACGACGACGTCTCCGGGTTCGCCGCGGACGCGCACCCCGTCATCAGGGACGCCGCGCTGCGGCACCCAGGGCTGCGGATCGGCCGGTCCGGACGCCTGATGGAGGCGCTCGTGCCCGCGATCCTTGAGCAGAAGGTCGTCGTGCTAGAAGCCCACCGCGCCTGGCGGATCCTGCTCGCGAAGTACGGGACGCTGCCGCCGGGACCCGCACCGCGGGGCATGCGCGTCTTCCCCGAGCCCGGGACCTGGCGGCGCATCCCGTCATGGGAGTGGCACCGGGCCGGCGTGGAGGGCGTCCGCGCCGAGACCATCATCAGGGCCGCGAGCGTGGCCGAAAGCCTGGAGCGGCTGCTCACGCTGACCCACGAGGAGGCCGACAGGAAGCTGCGGACCATCCCAGGGATCGGCGTGTGGACCTCGGCGGAGGCCAGGCAGCGGGCCGCGGGCGACCCGGACGCGGTCTCCGTCGGCGACTATCACCTCAAGAACGTGGTCGGCTGGGCGCTGGCCGGGCGCGACCGGAGCACCGACGAGGAGATGCTGGCGCTCCTCGAACCGTTCAAGGGCCACAGGCACCGCGCCACCAGGCTCATCGGCCTCAGCCGGGGAACCAGGGCGACCAGGGCGGCCGGCTCCGGCATAGCACGCTACGGCACGGGCGGCCCGCCCCGCCGTGGCCCTCGCATGTCAATCCGCGACTACCGCAGCTTCTAACGCAATCGCCACATCCAGAGCTTCTAACGCAATCGCCACATCCAATAACGCCTGCGACTGGCTGCCCGGCCGTTACCTCGCAAGCGAGCCGGCCAGTCGGCATTAAGCTCCGACATCGCGTCGGCCGGATCGTTCCGCTCGCTCGTTCGGCGTCGCGTCGGGTAGGGCAGTCCGCCGGCCCGCCAGCGTCGAGGTCGGGGAGACCTGGGCGACGTACCTTCGAAGGCCTTTCGGCTGCCGCGCGGTCCCCTGTTGCCCACCCGCCGCGCTGTGACCGTAGAGATCCTCACGTTTTCTCGCCAACAACAGCAATCACAGAAATCTCTACGGCAGCGCGGCCTTCCCCCGGATGATTCGGGTTTGCATAGCGGAGGCCCATGATCAGAGCTCCTTGCATAGCTGGCGCCCATGATCACCGGCGATTTGCGGCAATTGTCCAGCCCGCTACTATGCAAGGCGGCGGATTCGTGGTCCTGGGCTATGCAAACCCAAGATCATCTCGGGGGCGGTCGCACTGGCGTCAGGGGCTTGTCGCGGTTGCGCCCGCATCCGCCCGGGAGGGGCGGCGAGGGCGTGTTCGCTTGTATCTGCCGTGACCAGCGATGAGGTAGGCACGGCGATCGACAACGGAGACGCGGCCGGGCTGATCGGCCAGTTCGTGAGCAGCTCTACCTGGCGCAACTCGTCGAGCAGCCCGACGACTGACGGGTTGCCGCAGTTCCTCGCAAGCGCTTACACAGGAGGCTGATGCGCACGGTATGCCCCGAAGTTCTGTCCGGGACGTGCCGTATGGTTCAACGTATGAGCGCTTCGAACATCGACCAGGGAGAAAGCAGCGGGGTCAGCGACGGGGCGATGCGCCGGGCGCTCGCCCGGGCCAGGGACGGCAAGCCGCTCGACCAAGCCGAGGCGGAGGTCCTGCTCCACGCGCGCGGTGACGACCTCGGTACGCTGCTCGGGTACGCGTCCCGGACCAGGGACGCGGGGCTCGCCGCGGCAGGCAGGCCGGGGATCATCACCTACTCGAAGAAGGTGTTCATCCCGCTGACCCGGCTGTGCCGGGACCGGTGCGGCTACTGCACGTTCGCGACCGTGCCAGGGAAGCTGGACAGCCCCTTCCTCAGCCCGGACGAGGTGCTCGAGATCGCCAGGCAAGGGGCCGCGCTCGGCTGCAAGGAAGCCCTCTTCACGCTGGGGGACCGGCCCGAGGCCCGGTGGAAGCAGGCCCGCGAATGGCTTGACGCGCACGGCTACGACGACACGCTCTCGTACGTCCGGGCGATGGCGATCCGCGTCCTTGAGGAGACCGGCCTGCTGCCGCACCTCAACCCTGGCGTCATGACCTGGCAGGACTTCCAGCGTCTCAAGCCGGTCGCCCCGTCGATGGGCATGATGCTCGAGACGACGGCGGAGCGCCTGTTCACCGAGAAGGGCGCTCCGCACTTCGGTTCCCCCGACAAGGACCCCAAGGTCCGCCTCCGGGTCCTGGAAGACGCGGGCCGCAGCAACGTCCCGTTCACCAGCGGCATCCTCATCGGCATCGGCGAGACGCGGGGCGAGCGCGTCGAGTCGATCTTCGCGCTGCGCAAGGTGTCCCGCGAGTACAACGGCATCCAGGAAGTCATCGTGCAGAACTTCCGCGCCAAGCCGGACACCAAGATGCGCGCCGCCCCCGACGCGGAGCTCGCGGACCTCGCCGCCACGATCGCGGTCACCCGCCTCGTCCTCGGGCCCAAGGCCCGCATCCAGGCGCCACCGAACCTCATCGGAGACGAGCACCAGCTCATCCTGGACGCGGGCATCGACGACTGGGGCGGCGTCTCACCGCTCACCCCGGACCACGTGAACCCCGAGCGCCCCTGGCCGCAGATCGACGAGCTCGCCGCTATCACTGCCGCCGCGGGCTTCACGCTGCGGGAACGGCTCACCATCTACCCGCCCTACATCCGCGAGCCGTGGCTCGACCCGCGCGTCGCCGCGCACGTCGCCGCCCTCGCCGACCCGGCCACCGGCCTCGCGGACGAGTCCGCGCGCCCGCAGGGCCGCCCCTGGCAGGAGCCAGACGGCGGCTGGGGCGCCTCCTCAGGGCGTATCGACCTGCACGTGTCGATCGACACGATCGGCCGTACCGCCGACCGTCGCGACGACTTCAGCGAGGTCTACGGCGACTGGGATGAAGTATCGGAACGAGCGCGGCTGACTTCGGCAGGCATGCGACTCGCGGGGACGGGCCGGGTGACCGCCGTTCCCCTTCTGCTGCTGACTTGGGCGAGGCGGACGGGCCTGGTGCCGCCCGCTCCCGTTCTGCTGATGCCGGAGCGGTGCCGGCGGGGACGCGCGCCGGGGCGGGGGGAGCTGTCGCGCAGGTGCCCGCCGTCGCCCGCCCCGGCGAGATCGCGGCCGCCCTGCGCCAGGCGGAGCGGGATCCCGCCGGCCTCACCGACGACCAGGCGGTCGCCCTGCTCGCCGCCGATGGCGACGACCTGGACGCCCTGGCGGGGATCGCCGACGGGCTGCGCCGCGAGGTGAACGGCGACGCCGTGACGTTCGTCGTCACGCGGAACATCAACTTCACCAACGTCTGCTACACCGGCTGCCGGTTCTGCGCGTTCGCGCAGCGCCGCACCGACGCGGACGCCTACACGCTGTCCCTCGACCAGATCGGTGAGCGCGCGGAGGAGGCCTGGGCCGCGGGCGCGACCGAGGTCTGCATGCAGGGCGGCATCCATCCCGACCTGCCGGGCACGGCCTACTTCGACATCGCGGCCGAGGTGAAGCGCCGCACCCCGGACATGCACGTCCACGCGTTCTCCCCGATGGAGGTGATGAACGGCGTCGCCCGTACCGGCCTGCCGCTGCGCGAGTGGCTGTGCGCGCGCGAGGAGGCCGGCGTGGGCTCGCTGCCCGGCACCGCCGCCGAGATCCTCGACGACGACGTGCGCTGGGTGCTGACCAAGGGCAAGCTGCCCGCCAGGGACTGGATCGAGGTCATCACGACCGCGCACGAGCTCGGCTTCCGGACGTCCGCGACGATGATGTACGGGCACGTGGACGCCCCGCATCACTGGGTCGGCCACCTGCGGGTGATCAGGGGCATCCAGGAGCAGACCGGCGGGTTCACCGAGTTCGTGCTGCTGCCGTTCGTGCACACCAGCGCGCCGATCTACCTGGCCGGCCTGGCCAGGCCTGGCGTCACGCGGCGGGAGAACCGGGCGGTGCACGCGCTGTCCCGCATCATGCTGCACGGGGCGATCGACTCGATCCAGTGCTCATGGGTCAAGCTCGGCGACGACCTGTGCCGCGACGTGCTCAGCGGCGGCGTCAACGACCTGGGCGGCACCCTCATGGAGGAGACGATCAGCCGGATGGCCGGCGCCGACAACGGCTCCTACAAGACGATCACCGACCTGCGCAACATCGTCGCGCCGCTCGGCCGCCCGCTCCGCCAGCGCACCACCCTGTACGGCACCCCGGCGCGGACCGCATCGCCGCCGCCGAGGCAAGCGACGGCGTTTGCACGTCGGTACGCCAGGGCCTGCCCATCCTCGCCCGATAGCCAACCCGCCCGCTATTCGCGGAACCTAGCTCTTCGATACAACGAACGGGCCGCCGACTCTATGCGGCTCGGCCATACGCAACCGCCATGCACAGTGTATGTGGAATTTCCAAATCGCTGCTTATACGAGAAATCGCCGAAACCGAAATCGACGGAAGTCACTCCGCGAATGGCCGCTTCCTCCATGAGTGAATACCACTCTATCGTTCCTGGCGAGAAGCGAGAATATTCATTGTTATATGCTATAACCCACGGGGCAAGGATATTGCCGCGCCTAAGACTAAAGACGATCGAGATTGGTTCCGTTCCGGCGTAGAGTACACTGGTAAGACCTGAGCAATCTTCGCTATCGCTATCGGCCAGATACCGGAGAAGCGTTTTGATGGATGGCTGCTCCCACCACCGGCGCACATTATCGAACTGACTGGATTTCCAGTCGAATAGCAATGACAGGTGGGATTGATCTTTGCTGTTCCATTCGAAGGATACTTCACCGGCCTCACGCTGCGGGCTCGTCGGGAAGTCGCCGCACGCGACACCCCTTTCGCCCCACTTTTCGGCAGGCTTCGCTTGTAGCCCTCGTAGCCGTCGCGCAGATCAGCGACATGAATCAAGTCTCATGATGGCTGCCTGGGTAACGGTGCGGATCCAGAGAATGAAGTCCTACTGGCGCATGCCGAAAGCGCCATCCATGCAACCCGATACCGCGAATTACTGGCCTTAGATTGACGGGGTAATCGGATGAAATCAGACCATCAAGGCACGACCGGCGACCGCCGGGCGTGGAGCCCGCTCCATAGGCAGCTTTCGCATAAGGAATAAACGCGCGTATCGCGCCGTCATCCTCGACGATAGCGACGCGCCCGTGTTTCTCCGAACGACATACGGCACGTATGTAAGTCAACGAGAACCATGGGTAGTCCAACAGCGGAGTCGAGGCCTGAAATTTGAGCCACAACTCTTCTTCGCTCGCGCCTAGTTCATCAGGCCGAATTACGGTAGTCCTCATCTTTGGCCTAAGCCCCCATGATTGTAGACAAAACTACGTTGCCGCACGCTAGGACCCAGTGACAGCGACTTAAGGTAATCTGAAGATTTGGCGGCGCTAGCGGGTCAGGGTAAAGGCGGCCGGGTCGCGCGGGGGACGCGGCGACGCCGGCGCGGCCGGGTGGCCGACGGCGACCGCGCCCATCGGGAGCCAGCCGTCGGGCAGGCCAAGGGCACCCGCCGTGACGTCCTGGCAGAACAGGGCCGACGAGATCCAGGCCGAACCGAGGTTCTCCACGGCCAGCGCGACAAGCAGGTTCTGCACTGCCGCGCCCATCGAGACCACGAACATCTCGCGTTCGGCGCGGGTCCTGCGGGCGTCCGGGTAGCTGTGCATCGCGGAAAGCTCCAGGCACGGGACGACGATGAGCGGCGCGTCCCGCAGCGGCTCGCCGCGCTTGAGCCTGCGCGCGATCTGCTCCTCGGTGAACCCGTCACCGCGAAGGTCGGCGACCCACGCGTCCGCCATGGCGTCGAGCAGCGCAAGCCGCGCGGTCAGCGATGACACGACGACGAACCGCCAGGGCTCACTGTGATGCGGTGCCGGGGCGGTCAGCGCGGCGGCGATCGCCCGCTCGACCGCGGCGGGGTCGACGGGCTGCGCGGTGAACGCGCGGACGGTGCGCCGGGCGGGCAGCACGTCGGCGGCGCCGAGCCGGAACATGTCCTCGCTCGACGGCCGGACGAGCACCCGGGCTCCGGGGCCGTCGGCGTCGGTGACGAGGTCGGGCAGCCCGCGCACGACCGCCACGGGCACCTGCAGTGCCTTGCCCTTGACCAGGTCGCCGGCGGCCGCGATCTCGTCCGCGACCGCCGCGACGGTCACGTCGAGCAGGTTGCCCCAGGCGTCCGCCTCACCCCGGTGGTCGCGCACCGGCAGCATCCCCGCCGCGCCGATCGCGGTGTCGGTCTGCCCCGCCCGCCAGGGGCGGCCGAAGGTGTCCGTGACCACGACACCGACCGTCACGCCGAGCCGGGCGCGCAGCCCCTTGCGCAGTCGCCGCGCAGACTCATCCGGGTCTTGCGGCAGCAGCACCACGGTGCCGGGCGCGGTGTTGGACTCGTCCACCCCGGCGGCGGCCATCACCAGCCCGTGCCTGGTCTGCGCGATCGTCGTCGCGCCCCGCCTGGCCACCACCCGCACCGTTTCCGCCGCGATCGCGTCATCCCTGGACATCGTGACGACCCGGCCCTCGGCCTTGCTGACCGCCTTCGAGGTGACCACGAGGATGTCACCGTCGAGCAGCCAGGGGCCGCCGGGGGCGACCGCCGCCTCGGCGATCAGCGCCGCGAGGTCCGCTCCCTGCGTGATCTCCGGTATCCCGGCGATGCCGTGAATGTGCACCGGGTCGGGTGCCCGGTCCGGTGCTGCGGGGCTGCGGGGGGTCGTCGTCCCCCCGGAAGATGGCCGCGCGCCCGATACGATGGCGGGGCCATCGGGCGCGCCCCGGGGGGTACGGGGGGTCGTCCCCCCGGAAGATGACCGCGTCATCGGGTCAGCTCCGTGGCCAGGTCGATCGCCGCCTGGGCGATGGCGGCCGACGACGGCAGGTCCCGCATGTAGAGCGGCGCGGCGCGCACCGCGATGCCGTCGAGTGCCGGGTCGTCGACGGCGGCCTTGTCCTGCTCGTCCACCAGCCAGCCGTTGATCAGGCCGGCCCCGTAATGCGCGGCGACCGCGGCGGCGGACGTCTCCACGCCGATCGCGGCCAGGCACGCGTCGGCCATGCCGCGCACCGGGGCGCCGCCGATGATCCCTGACACGCCGACCACGGTCTGCGCCGCCACGGCGGCCCGGATGCCGGGGACGGCCAGGATCGGGCCGATGGACACCACCGGGTTGGACGGCGGGAGGAGGACGAAGTCCGCGTCCCCGATCGCCTCGAGCACGCCGGGCGCGGGAGCGGCGACGTCCGCGCCGACCGGGGTGATCGCCTCCGCGGGTACGGCAGCGTGCAGCCGGACCCACCACTCCTGGAAGTGGATCGTTTCCCCGACGGGGGAACCAGGCGCACGTTCGGCATCACTCTTGAGCGTGACCTGGGTCTCCACCCGGTCATCCGACATCGGCAGCAGCCGGACGCCCGGCTGCCAGCGCTCGCACAGGATGCGGGTCACCTCCGACAGCGGCTTGCCCTCGGCGAGCAGCTGGCTGCGCCGGATGTGCGTGGCGAAGTCGCGGTCGCCGAGGGTAAACCAGGCCGGGGCCGCGCCGTAGGCGGCGAGCTCGTCCCGGACGCTGAAGGTCTCGTCGGCCCGCCCCCAGCCCTGCTCCTCGTTGCTACCACCGCCGAGCGTGTACATCACCGAGTCCAGGTCGGGGCAGACCCGCAGGCCGAACAGGGTGATGTCGTCGCCTGTGTTGCCGATGACGGTGATCTTCGCGTCGGGGGCGGCCGCCAGGAGGCCGCGCAGGAAGCGCGCGGCACCGATCCCGCCGGCCAGCACGGTAATCCGCATAGTTGATTATCTCCGGTGGGGGCTACCCGCCGCACCACGGTTCTCGGTACGCACAGTGACGACCGATGTACGCGGCGAAGTTTTTTGGCAGAACTTACTGCGCATCCCGGACAAGCTGGGGGCCAATACCACCTTCCTCGCTTGACTTAAAGCAAGACACGCGGGTGTAATTTCATTGGTGTGATTCTCGCCGTCACGGGAAGGGCGATGAGAGTCAAGGGGGCTCCTAGAGGGAGGAGGCGCTATGACTGAGGTCATCGTCCCGCTAACGCAGGTTGAGGTCCGTCCTGAGGACATGGAAGACCTGGGTTGGCAGGATCGAGCGCTGTGCGCGCAGACGGACCCGGAGGCGTTCTTCCCTGAGAAGGGCGGCTCCACCCGGGAGGCCAAGCGGGTCTGCCGGAGTTGCGATGTCCGGGCCGAGTGCCTCGAGTACGCGCTTGAGAACGACGAACGGTTTGGCATCTGGGGCGGGCTGTCCGAACGGGAGCGCCGCCGCATCAAGCGGGAAGTGGTCTAACGCTAGCGCTGCGTGATTACGGACATACGGGAGATATGGCCGTAATCCTGCCGCGTGCATGCTCGGGCTGTATCGTTCACAGGGTCCCTGTGGGGAGGGCTGACCACTCAGGCCTGACCTCGCACGGGATGGCCATCGTCACCGACCTGCGCTGGACCACTTGTCTGCAAACCCGCAAATCCGGCATGCCGTTACCGCGATCATCGTCTCGCATGACGGTGCTCGCCTGCTGCCCGGCCTCGTCCGAGCGCTCCGCGCGCAGACGTACCAAGTCGAGCAGACGGTCGCCGTCGACACCGGAAGCCGGGACCGCAGCGGGGCCGTGCTTGCCGAGCTGATCGGCCACGACGCGGTGTTCGGCATGGACCGCCTCGCCGGCTACGGCGACGCGATAGCGGTAGCGCTGCGTCACGCCACGCGGCGGCGGTCCGGCATGACCGACCCCAGCCTGGCCCGCGTCGAGTGGATCTGGCTGCTGCACGACGACTGCGAGCCCGCACCTGACGCGCTTGAGCAGCTGCTGCGGGCGGCGAGCAAGGACCGCACGGTCGTGGTCCTCGGGCCCAAGGTGCTCGATGGCCAGGACCGGCGGACCCTCCGCGAGGTTGGCGTGTCCATCGACCGGGCGGGCCGCCGCGTCACCGGGATCGAGCCAGGCGAGATCGACCAGGGCCAGCACGACCACAAGCGCGCCGTGCTCGCGGTCGGCTCGGCCGGCATGCTCGTCAGGCGCGACGTATGGGACCGGCTGCGCGGGTTCGACCCGCGCCTGCGGCTGTTCCGCGACGACATCGACTTCTGCTGGCGGGTCCAGGCGGCCGGGGCGCGCGTGCAGGTCGTCACCGACGCCGTGCTCTACCACCACGAGCTCGCCTGGCGGCGGCGCAGGCCCATCGACGGCGGCAACGCCCGCCGGCTTGACCGGCAGAGCGCGCTGTACGTACTCGCCGCCAACCTTCCGCTGCTCGCCATGCTCCGGGTGGTCGGCGGCTGCGTCGCCGGGTACCTGGTCCGCGCCGCCTACTTCCTGCTCACCAAGCAGCTTGACCAGGCGGCGGCGTACGCGTTCTCCGTGCTGTGGCTGTTCGGGCACCCGGTCCGGCTTTTCAAGGCCCGCCGCCGCCGGGCCAGGACCATGGCGGACGGGTATACCGCGGTCCGGCTGTTCATCCAGCCCGCGCGCACTCCCTCCAAGATCGCGGAGAGGTTCGCCGGGCTTATTTCGAGCGGGCCGCCGCAGGCCACCGGCGGCCGGCACAAGGCGACCGCGGAAGAATCAGAAGAGGACGAGCAGTTCGACGACACCCAGTCCGTGATGCGCCGAATCATCGGGCACCCAGGGGTCCAGCTGTTCACCGTGCTGCTGCTCATCTCCCTGATCGCCGAGCGGAGGCTGCTCGGCACCAGCCCGCTCGGCGGCGGCGCGCTCGTGCCCGCCTGGGGCGGCGCCGCGTCGCTCTGGCAGAAGTACCTGGCCGGGTTCCACGCGGTGAGCGTGGGCTCCACCGCGTCCGCCCCGCCGTACCTGGCGGTCGTGGCTGGGCTCGCCACCGTCCTCGGCGGCCAGGCGTGGCTCGCGGTGGACGTGCTGCTGCTCGGCTGCGTGCCGCTGGCCGGCCTGACCGCCTACCTGGCCAGCCGCTGGCTGGTCACCGCTACCCTGGCCCGGGTGCTGCTCGCGGCGTCGTACGCGCTGCTGCCCGTCGCCACCGGCGCCGTCGCCGCGGGCCGCCTTGGCACGTCGGTCGCGTTCACCCTGCTGCCGCTGATCGGACTCAGCGCCGGCCGGATGCTGACCGCCGCGCCGCGGCAGGCCCGCCGTAACGCCTGGGCGACCGGGCTGCTCATTGCCCTTGCGGCCGCGTTCGCCCCGCTTACCTGGGTGCTCGGCGTGGTGTTCGCGATCGGCGCGCTCGCCGCCAGGCGGTGGCTCGCCGCGGTCGACCCGCTGAACGCGGCCATCGTGGTCGTCACACCGTTCTTTGTGCTGTTTCCCTGGTCGCTGCACCTGCTGGCCGGCCCGGCCGCCTTCCTGTCAGAAGCCGGCCTGGCGCCGCGAGGTCTGACTACGGCGGGACTGAGGCCGGCCGCGCTGCTCGCGCTCAGCCCCGGCGGCCCTGGCCTGCCACCGCTCTGGGTGACCATCGGGCTCGGGCTCGCCCTCGTCGCGACCGTGCTGCACGGCCGGCGCACCGGGCTTGTCATCGCGGGCTGGAGCGTCGCCGCCGCCGGCCTGCTCACGGCCACGCTGGTCAGCAGGGTCAGCGTGACATCGCCGGCCTGCGGCCCGGCGTCCGCCGGCTGGCCGGGAGTCGCGGTGGCGCTCGCCGCCGCCGGGCTGCTGCTCGCGTCGGCGCCCGCCGCACAGCGGCTTGCGGACATCATGACGAACTCTGGCGAGAGCGCGGGCCCCGGCGGGCAGCCCGCCGCCGCGCCGCCCCGGCCCGCGGGGTACGGCCGGCCCGTACGGCTGGCCGCCTGCGCCGCGCTCGCCGCCGCGGCAACCGCCCCGCTGCTCGTCGCCGCCTTCTGGGTCAAGGACGGCGTGCAAGGGCCGGTCGGCAGCGTAAGCGCGCCGGTACTCCCGGCCTTCGTGGCCGCGGCCTCCACCTCGGGCCAGCAGTACCGCACCCTGATCCTGCGGCCAGACCATGGCGACCTGGCGAGCGGCGGGCTTGACTACATGGTCGTCCGCCAGGGGGACCCGGCCCTGGGTGACCCCGAGCTTGGCACTGACTCGGCCGCGGGAGCGGCACTGAGCCGCCAGATCGCGGCGCTCGGCGCCCCGGATGACGCGGACGCGGGCGATCCCGGCATGGTGCTCGGCGAGTTCGGAATCAGGTGGGTCCTGCTGCCCGGCCCGGTCAGCCCAGTTCTCGCCCAGCGACTCGACGCCGCGGTCGGCCTGGTGGCGCTGAGCAAGGCGCCAACCTACGACCTTTGGCAGGTGACGGGCCCGGTCGCGCGCGTCCGCGCCGTGGCGGCGGACGGCACCGCGACCGCGCTGTCATCGAGCGCACCCAACGGGGGCGCGATCACCGTACCCGCCAGCGGCGGCACCCTGGTACTCGCCGAGCCGTACGGCGGCTGGACCGCGAAACTGAACGGCCGCGCGCTCAGGCCGCTCACCTCGCCGGTCGACGGCTGGGCCCAGGGGTTCGTGCTGCCGACTGGGGGCGGCCGGATCTCGGTCACCCACGACGACCTGGCCCGCGAGCTTTCCCTTTTCCTTGAGCTCGTCGCCGTGCTCGCCGTCTGCCTGCTCGCGCTCCCCGGTAAGCGCGTCGACCCTGCCGAGGAAGCCGAGGCGGTTGCCGCCCTTCGCGAGGAGGGGAACGGCAGGCGCGCGGCGGCCTCCGCACGGCGGAGCGCCCGGCCCGCCGTGATCCGCGGTGCCGGGCACCGGACGGCAGGCGACGCCGGCCGGCCAGGGGGTTCCCGCAGGCGCCACCCAGGCCAACTGCCAAGCACCGCGGCGGACCAGGGCGTGCGCGAGCCGGATGCTGCCGAGGGTAAGACCGCGGTCGGCGTTGTTGAGGGACCGCGCGATGAGCCGGCGAGCGTGCCTGACCTGCCGGACGGTGCCCCGCACGACGCGCCGTGGGACATGGCGGGCGACTGGGGCAGCGGTTCCCGTACCGCCGCCGCGCCGGACGCCTGGGCGACCGCCTCGCTCGGCGACGCGTGGGGTACCGGGCCGCAGCGCGCGCCGTGGGAGAGCGGCCCGCAGCCGCCGGTGCCGTCGCCTGGGGCCCGCTCGACCGGTGCACAGTCGCGCTACGCCTGGGAGACCGGGCCGCAGTCCACAGTCTCGTCGAGCGGGATCCGCGCGACCGGTGCGCAGTCCCGCTACCCGTTGGAGACCGGCCCGCAGCAGCGGCCGGCCACGCCCGCCGAAGGCCAGCCGACGTCGCGGACGGGCGGGCAGCCGACGTCGCGGACGGGCGGGCAGCCGACGTCGCGGACGGGCGGGCAGCCGACGTCGCGGACGGGCGCGCAGCCCGTTGTGCCGGCCGGCCAGGAGCCCGTGGCTCTCCCGCCGTGGGAGTCCGGTGAGTGGCCGACGCTCGGCGACTCGCCAGGCGCCGGGGGGCGCCAGGACACCCGGCCCGACCCGGGCACCGGGTCTGGTCCCTGGCCGCTCGCCTCGCCGTCGTCCAGGCCGGAGCGGCACTCGCACCGCGCCGCCAAGCACGGCCGGCCAAGCCGCTGGCGCGGGGCGGGCAAGCGCTCCGACGGGGACGGTGAGTCCTGATGCGCCGCCTCGCCTTGCCGGGGGCGGTAGCGCTCGCGCTTCTCGCCGTGTTCCTGATCGCCCAGCTGACCCAGCCTGGTCCGGCCCGGGTCGCCGTCCAGGGCGGCCAGAGTGCCACGGTCGGGTCCGTCACCAGGTCCTGCCCGCCGTTTGCGGCGGGCACCGCCGCGGGACGGATCACGATGATCGCACTGCCGCCGCGCACGACGGCCGGCGCCTCGGCAGCAACGCGGGCCGCCGCCACCCCGGCCGGCGACGCGACGTTCCGCGCGGTCGTCGCCGCGCCTGCCGCAAGCGGCGGTGCGGCGAGCGGCAAGCCCTCTCCGGCTGGCTCTGCCTCTCCGACGGGTTCACGGCCTCTCCGACGGGCACTGCCTCTCCGACGGGCACGGCCTCCCCGGCCGGCAAGCCGTCCACGTCAGCGGGTGCGCGCGCCAAGACGACGGAACCTCCGGTCACCGCGCTCGGCATGGTGGAGACGCGCAGCGTGCCCGCCGGCGAAGGCGCCGCGGTGGCGGCGACCGGCCGGATGGCCGAGGGGTTCGAGGCGGAGCAGTCGGACGCGTCGGGCACCGGGCTGGTGAGCTGCACCCACCCGGGCTCTGACATGTGGTTCGCGGGCACCGGGCAGTCCGACGGGGCCACGCAGACCCGGCTGTACCTGATGAACACCGGGAACGTCGCGGCCAGCGTGGACGTGACCATCCTGACTGACACCGGCCAGCAGAACGGGCTGAATAACGCCATAACGATCGCGCCCGGCCAGTTCGCGGCGGAGAACGTCACGCCGTTCGTGCCCGGATCCCAGGCGCTGGCCCTGCATGTTCAGACTACCGTCGGCCAGGTAGCCGCCTCCGTCTGGCAGGGCGGCGCCGCGGGCGGCGCGTGGCTGCCGCAGGCGGGTGCCCCGGCGAGGACCCTGGTGGTCCCTGGCCTCACCGTGGCGAGCAGCGCCGCCAAGCTGTTCGTCGTGGTACCCGGTTCGACCGGCGCGCAGGTGAAGGTGGTGGCCTATACCCCGGCGGGCGCCGTGCCTCAGTTTCCCTCCGCCCCGGTCGACGCGTCGGCCGGGGCGGCCACCCCGGTGGCGCTCAACTCGCTTGGCGCCGCCGCGGCCGGGCTCAAACTGACGTCAAGCGTGCCGATCGTGGCGAGCGTGCTGGTCCCCGGCACGGGAATGGGCGCGTTCACCACCGCGGTGCCCCCGGTCACCGAGCAGGGCGTGGTGGCCGGGAACCCGGCCGCCCGCGGGGTCACCGTGGGCCTGCTGCTCACCGCGCCGTCGGCTGCCGCACAGGCCAGCATCTCGATGATCAGCCCGGACGGCACTGTCACGACACTGCAGGGCGGAGGCTCCGTGACGGTCAAGGCAGGCCATACCCTCGCTGTGGCCGTGCCGAGGCCAGCGGGCGGCCGGGACTCGTTCGCGATCGTTGTCACGCCGCAGGCAGGCTCGGGGCCGCTCTACGCCGTGCGCGTGGTGACCTCGGGCACTGGCGGCATGTCCGCGCCGGTGACTTCGCTCCTGCCGGTGCCGAGCGCGCTAGCGTCGATCGCCCTGCCGCCGGCGGAGAACTCCTATAGCGCCGTCATGCCGTTACCGCCGAGGCGGGACAGCGCGGTCGGGTTAGGGGCGGGCGGTCGGGTTAGGGCGGGCGGGTTAGGGCGGGCGGGCGGGTTAGTCAAGGCCGCCGCGATAGCCGGGATCCACCGAGTCGGGATCGAGGCCGAGGAAGTCGGCGAACTCCTCGACGATAACGTCGAATACCAGGTCGCTCAGCTCTCCGTCGCTCTCCGACCTGGCCATCAGCGGGCGCCGGTAAACCACGATGCGCGCGGGCGTGGCCGGGCGGGCGGGATGGCCGGGCTCAGGCGACCCGGGGACGGTCCTGGCGAGGGGCAACGGGACGCTGTCATCGACGAGTTCCTCCGCCTCAGGCACCTCCTGGACGGCGAACTCCACTCCCGCTAGCTCAGCCTCCCAGCGCGGCTCGAGCCGGGCCACCGCGTCAAGCACCATGTCGTCGAACTGCTGCGACCTGGTGCGGTACAGCGGCACCCCGGGAGGCAGAGCCGGCCACGGACACCGCGCCCGTGCCGGTCGCGCCGCCGGATCCGCGGGGGATGAACGGCCCCGTCCTCGCCATTGTGCACAGTTACCGAGGGTATCGCGGTCGTGCGCCGGCCTGGTAGCGCCGGCGGGAGCCCGGGCCGCGCCGAGCCAGACAAAACGACACGATCGCGAACCATGCCCGGGTGATGGCGTAACCGCCTTCCGGTAGGTACCGTCAGCCGTTGTGAGCGACATCGGATACCGGCCGGCGACCCGGGGGCAGGCGCAGGCGGAACCGTCAGACATCGCTCACGCGAGCATGGTCTCTGGTCGTCCTTGGCGGGGGGATACGGGGGGGCGTCCCCCCGGAAGACAACAGTGCGAGGTGGACTGGTGAACTCCCGTTGCTGCTCACGCACCGCGTGCAAGCAGCCTCCCGTCTACACGCTCACGTACGTGTACAAAGACTCGACGGCCGTCCTGGGCCCGCTCGCTGTCTACGTCGACCCGCACTCGTGGGACCTGTGCGAGATGCACGCCGCCCGGCTCGTGGTGCCCCGCGGCTGGGATGTAGTCCGGCTGCCCAAGGACCCGGCGCAGGAGCGCGCGGATGACCTTGAGGCGCTCGCGAACGTCGTCCGCGACGTGGCCCGGGCCGAACGGGCCAGCCTGGAGCGGAGCGCCCCGGCGCGCCCGGCGGCCCCGCTGCGGCAGGCGGAGCAGTTGCGGCAAGCCGAGCAGTTGCGGCAGGCGGAGCCGAGGCAGGCGGTGCCGGGCGCCGTGCCGCGGCCCGGCGCACCGCAGCGTCCGCCCGCGGAGCCGGTGGGCCAGGGCGTCGAGGTCGGCCGCCGCGGTCACCTGCGGGTCGTCCGCTCCGCGCCCGCGCCCGCGCCAGCACCCCAGCCCGAGGGCTGAGCGGCCCTCCCGGCAGGCGCGGCAGCCCTCGTTTGCACGCCATCATCGCGTGACCGATAGGTTGATCCTGGGAAGTCAACAGGACGGGATCGGTGGCCCTTCTCATCCTGACATCGACGGGTTCGCTAGATCCTAGGGAGAACGCAGGGTGGCAGCGGTTCAACGCAGACGGGGGACGACGTGGCAGATCTGAACGCGATCTTCAAGGCCTATGACGTTCGCGGTGTCGTTCCCGACGAGCTTGACGAGTCCGTAGCCGAGGCCGTCGGTGCGGCATTCGTGCGGTCCACCGGGGCGAAGACCCTCGTCACCCTGCATGACATGCGCCCGACCAGCGAGCCGCTCGCCGACGCGCTCGGCCGGGGCGCGGCATCACAGGGCGCCGACGTGATCCGCGGCGGGCTCGGCTCGACCGACATGGTGTACTACGCGAGCGGTTTCCTCGGCATCCCCGGCGCGATGGTCACCGCGAGCCACAACCCGGCCAGGTACAACGGGATCAAGCTCTGCCGGGCCGGTGCCAAGCCGGTCGGCGTCGAGACCGGGCTGGCCGAGGTCAGGCAGATGGTCGAGCACGGGGTGCCGGCGTTCGACGGCCCGCCAGGCAAGGTGACGAGCAAGGACCTGCTCCCCGGGTACGCCGAGTACCTCAAGAACCTGGTGGACATCTCCGGGATCCGCCCGCTCACGACGGTGGTGGACGCGGGCAACGGCATGGGCGGCCACACAGTGCCGACCGTGTTCGAGGGCCTGCCGATCACCATGATCCCGCTCTACTTCGAGCTCGACGGGACGTTCCCTAACCACGAGGCGAACCCCATCGACCCCAAGAACCTGCGCGACCTGCAGCAGGCGGTCAGGGACAACGGTGCCGACATCGGCCTCGCCTTCGACGGCGACGCCGACCGGTGCTTCGTCGTCGACGAGCGCGGCGAGATCGTCAGCCCGTCGGTGCTGACCGCGCTGATCGCGGCCAACGAGCTGGCGAGGGAGCCGGGCGCGACGGTCATCCACAACCTGATCACCTCACAAGCGGTCCCCGAGCTGATCACCGAGCACGGCGGCACCCCGGTCCGCACCCGGGTCGGCCACTCGTTCATCAAGGCGAAGATGGCGGAGACTAACGCCATCTTCGGCGGCGAGCACTCAGGTCACTTCTACTTCAGGGACTTCTGGTTCGCCGACTCGGGCATGCTCGCCGCGCTGCACACGCTCGCGGTGCTCGGCCGCGACGACCGGCCGCTGTCGGTCATTCTCGCCGACTTCGCCAGGTACGCGGCGAGCGGCGAGATTAACAGCAAGGTCGACGACCAGGCCGCCGCCACGCAGCGGGTCAGGGACGTGTACGCGTTCCAGCCCGGGGTGACCACGGACGAGCTCGACGGGCTGACCGTCTCGGGCGACGGCTGGTGGTTCAACCTCCGGCCGTCCAACACCGAGCCGCTGCTGCGGCTGAACATCGAGGCCGCGGACGAGGTAGAGGTGGCCGCGATCAGAGACGAGGTGCTCGGCCTTGTACGCGGCACGGGCACCGGTCCCGAATGACACACGTGACGTTGAACAAGAGGATATGAAGATGGAACTCGAAGCGTGGGTGCTCGACATCATCGTCTGCCCCAAGTGCCGGGCCGCCCTGCGTGCTGACGACGCCGCCAGCGAGCTTGTGTGCACCGGGTGCGGGCTCGCCTACCCGGTCAGGGACAACATCCCGGTGCTGCTTGTCGACGAGGCACGCCAGCCGTGAGCCGGGGTCGCCCCACCGGGCCGCAACCATGAACACGCCGCCTGGCGGGTCGGCACTCGCGGCGCTCCGCCTCGATGACCCGGAGATCGTCGAGGCAGGCGATCCCGGCGGCATGCTGCGGCAGGTCGCCTCGTCGGCCGCGCAGGTCCGCACGGCGCTGCGGGCTTGCGCCGAGGCGGACCTGTCCGCCCTGCGCCCAGACGCCCGTCCCCGCGCGATCGTGGTGGCCGGGTCAGGCGGTGCGGGCGGCTCCGCGTTCGCCGGCGACGCGCTCGCCGCGATCTGCGGTACCGGCGCCCCGGTCCAGGTGACCGGGGTATCCGGCTGGCAGCTGCCCGGCTGGATCGGCGCCGCCGACCTGGTGATCGCGGTGTCGCGGTCGGGGCATACCGCCGAAGCGCTCGCGCTGGCCGGCGAGGCGGCGCGGCGCGGCTGTTACATGGTCGGGGTGGGCGCGCCGGGCTCGCCGTTGCAGGAGCTCACCGCGCGAGCCAGGGGGACGTTCATCCCGGTGACAACCGTCGGGCCGGCCAGGGCCATGCCGTGGGCGCTGACCGTGCCGTTGCTCGTCTGCGCTGACCGGCTCGGGGTGGCGCGGGTCGACGCGGCGGCCTACGAGGCGGCGGCTGCCGTCATGGAGGACGTGTCGCACCAGTGCCGGCCGGCGAGTGAGTCGTTCGTCAACCCGGCTAAGTCGCTGGCGCTCGACCTGGTGGGCAGGCTGCCGGTCATCTGGGGCGGCTCGCCGGTCGCGGCCGCGGCGGCCCGGCGGTTCGCCTCGCAGCTTGCCGCGAATGCCAAGTACCCGGCGCTGGTCGGCGTCCTGCCCGACGCCGGGCATGACCAGGTGGCGACGTTCGACGGCCCGTACGCGCCGCCGCCGGAGCCCGCCTTCCCCGCCGCCGAGGACCTCGGCGGCGTCTTCGACGACGCGGACTTCGCTGAGTTCTCCGACGAGGACGACGCGGAGCTTGACGGCCTGTCAGGCGACGAGGCATCGCTGCGGCTCGTGCTGATCGCCGACCGGGCCGGCGAGCATCCCTCAGTGGAGCGGGCCAGGGCGGCGGCCACGTCCCTTGCCGCCGTCCGCGGCATCGACGTTTCCGACATCACGATGGAGGCCGGCGACCCGCTGCGGCGGCTCGCCGGCGCGGTCCAGTTGCTTGACTACGCTTCGGTGTACCTCGGGATCGCGAGCGGCATCGACCCGCTGGCGATCGCCGCGATCAAGGACCTGCGGGACCTGACCGGCCGCGAGTAAACCTTATGCAACTGGTAAAGATGACCTCATCTCGACTGGGTATGCTGCGCCGGTGAGGGCCGTCATCGCCGCGCTCGCGGCCAATCTGGGCATCGCCATCGCCAAGTTCGCCGCCTTCCTCGTCACCGGCTCGGCGTCGATGCTCGCCGAGGCGGTGCACTCGGTCGCCGACACGGGAAACGAGGTGCTGCTGCTGATCGGCGCGGGCCGGTCACGCCGGGCGCGCACCACCGAGCACCCGTTCGGTTACGCCAGGGAGCGGTACTTCTACGCGTTCGTGGTCGCGGTGATGCTGTTCACCGTGGGCGCGGTCTTCTCGATCTACGACGGCGTGCACAAGATTGTCTCCGGGGGAGAACTCCAGTCCCCGGAGGTCGCCTACGCCGTGCTCGGCCTGTCGATGATCCTCGAAGGCTTCTCGCTGCGCACCGCGATCCACGAGGCCAACGAGGTGCGCGGGGACCGTAACTGGCGGCAGTTCGTTCACCTGACGAAGCTGCCCGAGCTGCCGGTCGTGCTGCTCGAGGACACCGCGGCGCTCATCGGGCTCTTCCTCGCCTTCCTCGGGGTGCTGCTTTCCCAGCTGACCGGGAACGACAAGTGGGACGGAGTCGGGTCGGTGGCGGTCGGCGTGCTGCTCGGCTGCGCTGCCTTCATCGTGGGCTACGAGACCAAGAGCCTGCTGATCGGTGAGTCGGCCACGGAGGAGATGTCGGCGCGGATTGTGGCCGCGCTCGAGGGCGGCCCCGAGCGGTTCCGCGTCATCCACCTGCGGACCTCGCACATCGGCCCAGAGGCCTTGCTTGTCGTCGCCAAAGTCGGCGTGGCACCCGAGCAGACCGCCGCCGCCCTGGCGGCGGCCATCGACGTCGCGGAGCAGCGGGTCCGCGCGGCGGTGCCGATCGCGGAGACCATCTACCTGGAGCCGGACATCTACCACCCGGGCCAGGCGGATCCGGCGGACCCGTCGGTGGAGATCGTCCAGCGGGCCAAGCGCCGCTCCCGCCTCAAGAGCCAGCGCCGCCCCTGACGGCGCGCAGCGCGCGCAGCGCGCGCTCCTTCTCGAAGTCAAGTGCGCGGCCCGCGCCGGGGCCCGCGGGGACATGGCCGGTACGGCGGCCCAGGTCGGCGACCGCGGCCCGGGCGGCCGGGTCGGACAGCACGCGCAGCCCGAACGCCAGTGCGGCTGGCGTGATGTCGAAGCGCCGCTCGATGGCCAGCGCCGCCGTAATGGCGGCGAGATCCTCCTCGGTGAACTGCCGGTGGGCATGGCCCCGGCCGGTCGGGCGGTCCCGCAGCGGCGGCAGCAGCCCGAGCTCCTCCCGGTAACGGAGCATGCGGGGGGACATGCCGAGGCGGGCAGCGGCCTCAGTGATGCGCATGCGTAACAACCTAACATTCTACTGTCAAAAATGTGCCAGTCGCGGTGCACCAGGCCCTCCGGATCCCGTAGCGTCATGATGGTCGCAGATGACTCGAGGGGGCGACCACCGCACCCCGGCCGCGCGCGCGAGATGGCAGGGACCACCAGTCAGACAGGCGCGCCAGGGCATACGGGGCCAACCGATGAAGGGAAGAGCGCATGAGCGCCGAGCCGTACAAGGTCGCTGACATCAACCTGGCCGCCTTCGGCCGGAAGGAAATCCAGCTCGCTGAGCACGAGATGCCGGGCCTGATGGCGACCCGCGCCGAGTACGCGGCGTCCCAGCCATTGCGCGGCGCCCGGATCACCGGATCGCTGCACATGACCATCCAGACCGCCGTGCTGATCGAGACCCTGGTCGCGCTCGGCGCGCAGGTCCGCTGGGCAAGCTGCAACATCTTCTCCACCCAGGACCACGCCGCGGCGGCCGTCGCGGTCGGCCCGGACGGCACTCCGGACGACCCCAAGGGCATCCCGGTCTTCGCCTGGAAGGGCGAGACGCTCGAGGAGTACTGGTGGTGCACCGAGCAGGCGCTGACCTGGCCAGACGGCCAGTCGCCGAACATGATCCTGGACGACGGCGGCGACGCCACGCTGTTCGTGCACAAGGGCGCCGAGTACGAGGCCGCCGGCGCGGTCCCCTCGCCGGCCGAGGGCGACGCCGAGGAGTGGCTGGTCATCCTGGACCGGCTGCGCAACTCCCTGGCCGACCACCCCGGCAAGTGGACGCGGGCCGTCGGCGAGATCAAGGGCGTCACCGAGGAGACCACCACCGGCGTGCACCGCCTGTACGAGATGCACAAGGCCGGCACGCTCGCGTTCCCGGCGATCAACGTCAACGACTCGGTGACCAAGTCCAAGTTCGACAACAAGTACGGCTGCCGCCACTCCCTGATCGACGGCATCAACCGGGGCACCGACGTGCTCATCGGCGGCAAGGTCGCGCTGGTGTGCGGCTACGGCGACGTGGGCAAGGGCTGCGCGGAGAGCCTGCGCGGCCAGGGTGCCCGGGTGATCATCACCGAGATCGACCCGATCTGCGCGCTGCAGGCGGCGATGGACGGCTACCAGGTCACCACGATCGAGGACGTCATCGACCAGGTCGACATCTTCGTCACCACGACCGGCAACAAGGACATCCTCACCGCCGACCACATGGCGCAGATGAAGCACCAGGCCATCGTCGGCAACATCGGCCACTTCGACAACGAGATCGACATGGCCGGCCTCGCCGCCCTCCCCGGCATCAAGAAGATCAACGTCAAGCCGCAGGTCGACGAGTGGGCCTTCCCCGACGGCCACACGATCATCGTGCTGTCCGAGGGCCGCCTGCTCAACCTGGGCAACGCCACCGGCCACCCGTCGTTCGTGATGTCGAACTCCTTCACCAACCAGGTCATGGCGCAGATCGAGATCTTCACCAAGCCCGAGGAGTACCCGATCGGCGTCTACACGCTGCCCAAGCACCTGGACGAGAAGGTCGCCCGCCTCCACCTGGACGCGCTCGGCGTCAAGCTGACCGTGCTGAGCAAGGAGCAGGCCGACTACATCGGCGTCCCGGTCGAGGGCCCCTACAAGCCAGACCACTACCGGTACTGATTTTCGAGGGGGCGATGGCAAAACCCGCCATCTTATCGCCCCCTCGAAAATCAGATATCTCCCGGGGGGACGACCCCCCGTGCCCCCCGGTGTCGCGCTGCGCGCGACGAGATATCCAGGAGATTGTTGGAGGACGATGAACGCCAATGCGGCCCCCTCCGGGGACCTTCCTGCGAGGGGACCGCGCCGGTACCGGTCCGTCCCCGGGCTCGCCGAGCTCGGGGACGGCCGTATCAGTTACGCGGAACGTATGATGCCGCTCCTGGCCGCGCTCCGTGCCCGGTTCGGCGCGGACCGGCCGTTCGACGGCCTGACCATCGCCGCCTGCCTGCACGTCACGGCGGAGACCGGCGTCTTCGTCCGGGTGCTGCGCGCGGGCGGCGCGCGGGTCCGGCTGGCGGCGTCCAACCCGCTGTCGACCCAGGACGACATCGCGGCCGCGCTCGCGGCGCGCGACGGTATCGAGGTGTTCGCCCGCGCCGGGGTGGACAGGGACACCTACTACCAGCACATCGCGCTCGCCGTGGGAGCGGGCGGCGACGTGGGCGCCAGTGCCGGCGGCAACAGTGCCGGCGGCAACAGTGCCGACAGCAACAGTGCCGGCTGGGCCGAAGGGCCGGACCTGGTGCTCGACGACGGCGGCGACCTGGTGTCCACGCTGCACACGAGCGCGCCGCACGCGGTGCTCGACCGGGTGCGCGGCGGGTGCGAGGGGACCACGACCGGCGTGCTCCGGTTGCGCCGGATGGCGGCCGAGGCGACCCTCGCCTTCCCGATGATCGCCGCGAGCGACACCCCGGTCACCCGGATCGTGGACAACACCCACGGCACGGCGCAGTCCGTCATCGACGGGCTGCTGCGCGCCAGCGGGGTGCTGCTCGCGGGCAAGACCATGGTGGTGGCCGGGTTCGGCGCGTGCGGCGCGGGCATCGCCGAGTCGGTCCGCGCGCTCGGTGCCCGGGTTGTGATCACCGAGGTGGACCCGGTGCGCGCGCTCGACGCGGTACTGCGCGGATTCCGGGTGCTGCCGATCGCCGAGGCGGCGCCGCTCGGGGAGATTTTCATCACCGCGACCGGCTCGGCCGAGGTGATCACCGGCGAGCACCTGGCGGTGATGCGGGACGGCGCGGTGCTCGCCAACGCCGGCCACTTCGACGTGGAGATCGACGTCCGGGCCCTGTCCGCCATGGCGGTCGCCGTGGAAACCGACGTCCGCCCGCACGCGGACGCGTACCAGCTTCCCGACGGCCGCCGCCTGCTGCTGCTCGCCGAGGGCCGCGTGGTCAACCTTGTCGCCGCGGGCGGGCACCCGCCCGAGGTGATGGACCTCGCCTTCGGCATCGAGGCGCTGGCGCTCTCCTGGCTGGCGGGCAACGATGACAAGTTGCCGCCCGGCGTGCACCGGGTGCCCGCGGACATCGATGCCGAGGCCGCCCGCCTGGTCCTCGCCCTGCTCGGGACCCGGCTCGACACCCTGACCGAAGCCCAGCGGTCCTACCTGGCCAGCTGGCACCTCGGCTCGTAGCCACCTGCCGGCCCGCCGGTACCACCAGACACGGGTGTCGCTTCCGCGACGGTCACCAGCAGCCACACGCGCCACGCCCGTTCCCGGCTTCGTCAACGCCGAGAGTTGGGCACCAAATAGGTGCTTTAGTCTCGGCGGGAACCGAAACATGCAGTACCGGGCGCGCGCACGCCTATCGGGTGACGGGGGCCTCGCGCCCGGGCAGCAGCTTGCGGAGAGGAGCAGGCCGCCTCCGTTCTGCCGTATTCTTCTCGCTTTGCCCTGGCCTGGACAGCGCCAGCCAGCCGACGAGGGCGAGGGGGTAGGCGTAGTAGCCGAACCGGGTCGACGGGTCCAGGGTGAACATGACCGCGTAGCCCACCGCGAGCCGCACGGCGGCGTCCCGCTCGTCCCGCGGCGGCCGCGCGATGAGCCAGCCGACGAACGCGAGCACGGCGAGCACCAGCAGCGCGTCCACGGTCAGCCGGCCGGCCGGGCCGAGCCCGGCGATCAGATGACCGGGGAGCGGGCTCGCCGCGACCGTCTTGTACTTGGTGGTGCCCATCGGGTAGTCGATCAGGTTCTGCTTGAGCGCGCCCGGCGACGCGAGCGCCGCGGGCGCGGCGAGCAGCGCGAGCAGGCCGGTCACGGCCACCGTCGTGGCCGTCAGGCGGGCCGCGGCGCGCGGGGCGTAACGAACCCACGCCATGACCGCGAGCACCGGGACGACCGCCCATGCCGTGGTCTTCATCGCGCAGGCGACGCCGAGCGCCAGCCCGGCCCGCACCAGCTCGCCTCGGCCCGCCCAGGCGAGCACCAGGCAGGTCAGCGCGATGATCGGCGGGTCGGTGACGCCGACCGTGAGCGGGAACGCGATGAGCGGCGAGGCGACGGCGACCGCGGTGCACCAGGCAACCCGCCTGCGGCAGTCCCCGCAGTAACCTTCCGGGGGGACGACCCCCCGTACCCCCCGCTGCGCGCCCGATGGCTCCGCCATCATATCGGGCGCGCCGTCGGGCGGCTGAAGCCGATTACCTGCACCAAACCGAGCCGGTGCGGTGAGACGACGGCGAACGCCGCGGCGATCAGCGCTACCGTGGTCAGCGTCGTCCAGATCCGCGGGTCGCCAAGGGCGCCGGGCAGGCCCGCCGAGCGCGGCAGCCCGAACACCTCCATCAGCGGCAGGTACGGGTTGTAAGACGTCCAGCCGGTCACCAGCGCGGGCGGCAGGTACGGCGTGCCGTGCTTGAGCAGGTAGCTGGCGGACTGGCCGATGACGACGACCTCGCCCGTGGCGGGGAACGTGGTGATCAGCCAGAGCAGCGGGGCGATCAGGGCGCCGCCGATCGCCGTAGCGAGCGGGATCGCCCAGCCGACCGGGGCGAGCAGCAGCAGGGCGGTCACCGCGTAGCCGGCGCATCCCCAGGCGGCCCAGGTCCCGTCGGCGTGCCTGGTGAAGATCATCGCGCCCGCGTAGAGCGCGAACGCGCCGAACCAGGCCGCGAGCGCCCGCCGGCTCGGCAGGGCCGCGTGCGCGCCGTCGTCAGGTCGCGCTTCCCCGGTAGTGTCCACGGTCATTGAGGATACGTTTCACCGCGCCTGCCGCGTCCCGCAGAGCGGCTCCTAGGGGAGCTTCCAGTTGACGGGCGCGGCGCCCTGGCGCTCGAGAAGCTCGTTGGCGCGGCTGAACGGGCGCGTGCCGAAGAACCCGTTATGCGCGGACATGGGGCTCGGGTGCACTGACTCGATGCGCGGCACGCTGCCGAGCAGCGGGGCGAGCTCACGGGCGTCACGGCCCCACAGGATGGCGACGAGCGGCCCGCCTCGCCCGGCGAGGGCTCGGATCGCCTGCTCGGTGACCTCCTCCCAGCCCTTGCCCTGGTGGCTGCGCGGCTTGCCGGGCTCCACGGTGAGCACCCGGTTGAGCAGGAGCACGCCGTGCTCGGCCCACGGCGTCAGGTCACCGTTGGACGGCGCCGGGTAGCCGAGATCGCTCGAGTATTCCCGGAAGATGTTGACGAGCGAGCCGGGCAGCGGCCGGACGGCGGGGTCCACGGAGAAGCTGAGGCCGACCGGGTGGCCAGGCGTCGGGTAGGGGTCCTGGCCGACGATCAGCACCCGCACGTCGGCGAACGGCTGCTTGAACGCCCGGAGTACCTGGTCGCCCGCGGGCAGGTACCGCTTGCCCGCGGCGATCTGCTCGCGCAGGAACGCGCCCATCCGCGCGATCTGGCCCTCGGCAGGGGCGAGCGCTTCCGCCCAGCCCGCCTCGACGACACTGCTCAACGGCTCCGGCATGCGCAGAAAATAGCGCAAGCACACGGACCAAGTAGTGCGAATGCCGGCGGCGAACCGCCGGGCGCCGGCCTGGCGGAGCCGGCTTCCTAATCCTGCTCGTTACCGTCCTGGGCTTGCTCGTTACCGTCCCGGGCCTCGTCGTTACGGTCCTGATCCTGGTCGCAGGCGCCGCGCTGCCTTCCGATCAAGTCCCGCGCGGCCTGCATATCCTGGCCGGCCTGGTCGTGGCCGGCCAGGCCGCCGCCGAGCTGGCTGGCCTGCTGCGCGAGCCTGGGATCGTCTTGCGCCATTGCCTCCTCGGCGTCCTTCTCGACCTTGTCGAAGATGCCCATGATTCCCCCGTTTACGTGGTCCTGTACCGGGGTGCGCGGCATTCCGCCGGACGGGTCCCCCTGCCTATGGCCCTGCGCTACTTACCCGCGGGCGGGGGCCCTACCCCAGCGGGAGCAACCGGGCGGCGTGCTGACGTGCCCTTACTGTCTGTGTGGTAACGGGCTCGCGGGTGGTGCGGACCTGGTAAAAAGGGGTAACCTGCGCATGCGAGCGCGGGTTAGCGACGGACCGTACCGAGATCGTCGCGGCGGGTGCTCTGCTTGGAGCTAGATACATGGAACGATGGGGCTCATGAAAGGACGTGTGCTCGTCGTCGACGACGACGCGGCGCTGGCGGAGATGCTTGGCATCGTGCTCCGCGGCGAGGGATTTGAGCCGACGTTCGTCGCCGACGGAGACAAGGCACTTGAGGCCTTCCGTGACACGCGGCCGGACCTGGTGCTGCTTGACCTGATGCTGCCCGGTTCCGACGGCATCGACGTGTGCCGTCAGATCAGGGGCGAGTCCGGCGTGCCGATCGTCATGCTGACCGCGAAGACCGACACGGTGGACGTGGTGCTTGGCCTTGAGTGCGGTGCCGACGACTACATACTCAAGCCGTTCAAGTCCAAGGAACTGGTCGCCAGGATCAGGGCGCGGCTGCGCCGCACGGACGAGCCGGCCCCGGAGATGCTGCTGATCGGTGACGTGTCCATCGACGTGGCGGGCCACTCGGTGAAGCGCAACGGTGAGACGCTGAGCCTCACCCCGCTCGAGTTCGACCTGCTCGTCGCGCTCGCCAGGAAGCCGCGGCAGGTCTTCACCCGTGAGGTGCTGCTCGAGCAGGTCTGGGGGTACCGGCACGCGGCGGATACCCGGCTGGTGAACGTGCACGTGCAGCGGCTGCGCGCCAAGATCGAGCAGGATCCCGAGCACCCCGAGATCGTCGTGACGGTGCGTGGCGTGGGTTACAAGGCGGGACCTGGCTGATCAAGGCATGGAGCGGTCTGCGGTTAACAGCGACGCGGCCGGTGTCCCGGCCGCGCCAGTACAGCCCGCGCCAACCCCGCCCAGCCCCGTGCCCGTCCCGGTACTGCGGCATGACCAAGGTGACCAGCGCGACAGGCGCGAGGCCTGGGAGATGGCGCTGCGGCGTAAGAAGTGGGTGCGCTGGTTCGTCGGCTGGCTCCCGCACCGGCTGACGGTCACCATCCGCTCCCTGCTGCGCTGGGAGCACCTGGCCATCGCGAAGGCCAGGCACCGCTGGCACCGGTCGCTGCAACTGCGAGTGGTCGGCACCACGCTGCTCATCTCCGCGGCGGTGATCGCGGTGCTCGGCTTCTTCCTCACCGAGCAGATCGCCGGCGGCCTGCTGCTCAACGCGGAAACCTCAGCGAAGGCCCAGGCCGTGACGGCGCTGAGCAATGCCGAGTCGGCATCCGGGGTGACCTCGCCCCCGCCAAGCGGGCAGGCCGCATATCAGGTTCAGGGGGCGATCGCGGCGGTGGTCCAGCCGACGAGCGGCACGGCCACCTACGGCGTCGCCGTCGGGCTCAACCAGAACCTGCTGCGCCTGGCGGGCTACTACAAGTGGTCGCATACCTTCGACGCCGACACGACGCTCCCGGAAACGCTGGTGAACAGCGTACGGCTGGAGCAGGTGGCGCAAGGGCAGGGCAAGCCGGAAAATAACCTGTACTCCGCGCTCACCACGCTGTACTCCAGCGCGGGCGGCCCCGGCACGCCCGCGATCGCATACGGCGTGCCGGTCAGCAACTACTACCAGCTCTACCTCGTGTTCCCGCTGAACGACGAACAGCAGACCCTGCAACTCGTCCAGACGACGCTCATCGGCGTGGGCATCGCGCTCATTGCCCTGCTCGCGGCGATCGCCTCGCTCGTGACACGGTGGGTGGTGCTGCCGGTGCGGCACGCGGCGGCGGCCGCGCAGCGGCTGTCCGCGGGCAAGCTCGAGGAGCGGATGGTGGTCGGCGGGGCCGACGACCTCGCCCTGCTCGCCACGTCGTTCAACGAGATGGCCGACAGCCTGCAGGAGAAGCTGCACCAGCTTGAGGAACTGTCCAAGGTCCAGCGCCAGTTCGTCTCCGATGTCTCGCATGAGCTGCGTACCCCGATGACGACGATCAGGATGGCAGCGGAGATCCTCTTCGATTCGCGGGAGGACCTCGACCCGGCGGCCGCGCGCAGCACCGAGCTGCTGCAGAGCCAGATCGAGCGGTTCGAGACCCTGCTTACCGACCTGCTCGAGATCAGCAGGCACGACTCGAACGTCGCCACGCTCGACGCCGAGCCGGCGGACCTGTGCGATCTCGTGCGCAGGAGCGCCGACGACGCGCAGCAGCTCGCGGAGCGCCGGGGCTGCCGCATCGAGTTCCGGCTGCCCGTCGAGGCCACGATCGTTGAGATGGACCGGCGCCGGGTGGAACGGATCCTGCGCAACTTGCTCGTCAACGCGGTCGAGCACGGGGAGGGGCGCGACGTGGTCGTCACCGTGGCGGCGGACATGGGCGCGGCCGCCGTCGCCGTTCGCGACCACGGCGTCGGGCTTGCCCCGGGCGAGGAGCAACTGGTCTTCGAGCGGTTCTGGCGGGCGGATCCGTCACGCGCGCGGACGGTTGGCGGCACCGGCTTGGGCTTGGCCATCTCCCTCGAGGACGCCCGGCTGCACGGCGGCTGGCTCCAGGCATGGGGGGAGAAGGGCCGCGGATCGGTCTTCCGGTTCACCCTGCCACGGATCGCCGGGCAGCCCATCGTCGGCTCCCCCCTGCCGCTGGGACCCGACGAAGCGGAGTTCCTGACCAGCGCCGTCACCACGCTGGAGGCCGACCTGGCGGTCATTCCCCTGGGCGACGACGCCTCGTATCCCCACGGCGGATCCCGTGGCTAGGCGCGGGACCGCGCGGCGAGCACTGGCCACGCTGGCCGCGCTCTTCTGCGCCGCGCTCGCCACTGGGTGCGTGTCGATGCCAACCGGCGGCCCGGTGCAGTCCTATCCGGTGACCCAGGGGACGGGGGCGCCTGACCAGCCCAACCTCCAGTTCCAGCCGCAGCCACCGGGTGACGGCTGGTCGCCGCAGCAGATCGTCCAGGGGTTTCTCGCCGCCTCCGCCAGCTTCGGCGATTACAGTCAGGTAGCCCTGAAGTACCTGACGCCAGCGGAACGGAAGGTCTGGAACAACCCGACCCTCTCGGCGGTGATCTACAAGAGCGGCCCGAACGTCGCGAACCCGGTGCTACCCGAAGACCGCGAAGACGGCGAAGACCGCGAAGACGGCGACCGTGCAGGTCACCGGCACCATCCAGGCTACGCTGGAGGGAAGCAGCTACTCCGTGCCGTCCACCCCGGCCGAGAGCGCGTCCGACGCGCCGCCGCCGTTCCAGCTCGTCAAGGAACCCGACGGCCAGTGGCGGATCTCGCTCCCGCCACCGGAAGTGCTGCTCACCAGCGCCTCGTTCGCCAACGACTACCAGCTCCGTAACCTGTACTTCTTCGATCCGACGGGCAGCCACCTGGTCCCCGACCCGATCTACGTGCCGCTGCGCGCCCCGGGCGACCTGATGAACGTGCTGGTGCAAGACCTGATCGTCCCGCCGAAGGACTGGCTCTACGGCGGGGCGACGAAGACCGCGCTGCCGGCCGGCACCAAGATCGGCGACATCACGGTGGACGGCCCGACCGCGATCGTCAACCTGACCGGCTCCATCGCCAAGGACGGCAGCAATGTCCGCTACTTGAGCAGGTCTCGTCGCAGCTGATCTGGACGCTGTCCGGGTCCGGTCAGAGCGGGTCAACCGGGGCGGTGCAGTCGGTCGTGGTCGAACTGAACGGCCATGCGTGGTCCCCGCCGGGCAGCCATGAGAACCCGGTACAGCAGAAGCAGCAGGACAAGAAGACCCCGCCCACCGGCGCCACCTCGGTGTACTACTACCTCGACAGCACGGGATACCTGACAAGCCGCCAGGGCGCGAACGGCAAGCCGGCCCGACTGGCGCTGATCGGCACCAAGTTCACGCAGGTAGCAGTCTCGCCGGACGGCAGGTACCTGGCCGCGCTGCGCGACAGCACGCTGTACACCGGCCTCGTCGGCGGCCCCCTGACCAAGCGGGACAGCGGGTACTCGACGATGAGCTGGGACGCCGGCGACGACCTGTGGGCGGCACTCGGCGAGCAGATCGTCATGTTCCGTGCCGTGGCGAGCCTCAGGCAGTCGCCCGGCCAGCTGGCCCCCGTTCCCGTCGACGTGATCAGCTCCTTCGGGATCAAGCACCTGCCGTTGCCGTACACCGCGCTGCGGGTCGCGCCAGAACGGGGTCCGCGTGGCGATCATCACCAACGACGAACTGACCTTCGGCGCCATCTCCGGACAGCAGGGGCCGACCCCGCAGATCGTCCTCTCGTCGGTGCAACTGAGCCCGCCGAACGGTACTGGGTTCACCGGACTCACCTGGTACGGCCCGGACAACGTCATCACGCTCGCCAAGCCGGGGCCCGCCGCAACCGAGTACTCGGTGAGCGGCGGTAATCCCACGTCCATCCCGGTCGAGCCGGGCATGCGGACGATCACGGGCAGCATGGGGAACCTGCTGATCGCCGGCCTGACCGACGGCAGCATCGTGGCGGACGCCAGCCTCACGGGTGCGTGGATGCGGCTTGGCAGCGGAGTTGCGCCCACCTACCCCGGTTGACCCGGTTTCCTACAGCGACTGCTGAGAACTCGGTGAAAGAAACAACGTTACTATTCCGTTATGTGATGTTTTGCCGCCAACCTCCCTCCTGACAATTGGCCGCAGGAGAGCTAGCGTTCATCCATGGCACTCGCCCGGGTCCGTGGTTGCGCCGGGCAGGCCCCCCGAGCCGCGCTGGCGGCCGGAGGGTCTACTTGGCAAGCCGATGCCAGCCGCAGGCGAAACGGTCCACGTAAGGCGACTTGTCGTCGTCCGATCACGGTGCGGCTTAGAAGTAAGTCCTGCCCCGCCGGGAAGCACAAGGCGCTCCCCGACCTCCGGGAGAAGGGCAGTAGTGGCCATGGAAGGCCGCGAACCTCTCAGCAGGCGGATGTGGGGTCGAAGACCAGGTCGGCCGGGCGAGTGCTTCCTGATCCTTCTTGTCCTTCACTGGTGCAGAAGGGTAGACCTTAAGTACAAGTGAAGAATGAGAAGGTTCGCCACTGGTAATCAACGCCGAAGGGGGATCGAGATGGAAATCACCTTCAAGGGCAGGCACACCAGCGTTCCGGAGCGCTTCCGCAGGCATGCGAGCGCCAAGCTGGCCAAGCTCGGGAAGCTCGATCACAACGCGATCCGGATCGATGTCGAAGTATCGACGGAGCGCAACCCAAGGCAGGCTGACCGCAGCGAGCGGGTAGAGCTCACGATCAGGTCCCGCGGCCCGGCGATCAGGGCCGAAGCGGCGGCCGACGACCGGTACGCGGCCCTTGATCTCGCGTTCGCCAAGCTCGAGGGCCAGCTGCGGAAGGCGGCCGAGCGGCGCAAGGCCAGGAGCGGGGGCCTCACTGTCCGCTCCACCGAGGTGCTGACCGCGGTGGCCGCCCCGGCAGGCGCTGAGGCCGCGATGGCCGAGCCGGCTGACCTGGCCGACGTGGCGATCCCGGCCATCCCCGCGCCCGATGACGCGGCCATGCTCAACGGGACGCCGGTCGGCCGCAGGGCGGGCACCAGGGCACACGGCAAGCCGGGCGCCAGGACGGGCGCGAGAGTCGGCGGCAGGCCGAACGGGCAGCGCCGCCCGGAGGCGGTGGTACCGCTTCCGGCACTGCCGAATGACGAAGCGCTCGACTTCGCCGGCTTCAGCGACGAGGCCGAGGTCGAGGCGTCCGTCTCCGGGGTGCTGCCGATGCACATGGTGGGCGACGGCCCGCTGGTCGTCAGGGAGAAGTTCCACGCGTCCGAGCCGATGACCATCGACCAGGCGCTCCTGGAGATGGAGCTCGTCGGCCACGACTTCTTCGCGTACCACGACAGCCAGTGCGGCAAGTTCAGCGTCATCTACCGGCGCCGCGGCTGGGACTACGGTGTCATCCGCCTCATCGAGGACTAACAGTCCGACTGGTTAAGTGGCCCGCTGACAAGTAACCTCAAGCAGAGGGAAACTAACCTTAAGTGGCGGGAAGCTGACCCGACCACGAGGCCCCGACCTCAGCCAAACAAGGCGCCGCCGCACCAGCAGCGCCTGCCGACAAAGCAGCAACCACGAGGCTCTTACCTCGGCTTCCGCGCGGGAATGCCGCATACAGCGGCATTCCCGGCCGGGTGCCAGGGGGCGGAGCCCCCTCCAATCCGGGGGGTCCAGGGGGCGTCCCCTGGAAGGAAAGGAGCACGGCCGTGACCGAGCGGTCCTTTACGGCCAGGAGCGCGGCGACGGGCAGGCCGTCGCCCGCTAAGCCTGGGGTTGGCTCGCTGCCCAAGCAGCCGTCCCCGGACGCGCCCCCTCCTCCCGTGCCACAGCCGGCACCGGACGGCGACGCAGGGCGGGCCGCCGACCCGATCCGGGTGCTGATCGCGGATGATCACGCCCTCTTCCGGCGGGGCCTGGAGATGGTGCTTTCTGGAGAGGCCGGGCTTGAGCTCGTCGGCGAGGCTTCCGACGGCGCCGAGGCGGTATCGCTGGCCGGCGAGGTGGTACCCGATGTCGTGCTGATGGACATCCGGATGCCCAAGATGACCGGCATCGAGGCGGCCCGCCAGATGAAGGAGGTCGCCCCGTCCGCCAAGATCGTGATCCTCACGATCAGCGACGAGGACGACGACCTGTTCGAGGCGATCCGCGCGGGCGCGATCGGCTACCTGCTCAAGGACATCCCGCTCGACGAGCTGGCCGACTCGGTGCGCGCCGTGCACGGCGGCCAGTCGCTCATCAACCCGTCGATGGCGGGCAAGCTGATCACTGAGTTCGCCACCCTGGCCCGCAGGGACGCCGACGAAGGGCCGGCCAAGCACGCGCCCGTGCTGAAGCTGACCGACCGCGAGATGGAGGTGCTCCGCCTGGTGGCGCGCGGCCTGAACAACCGCGACATCGCCAAGGAGCTGTTCATCTCGGAGAACACCGTGAAGAACCACGTGCGGAACATCCTGGAGAAGCTGCAGATCCATTCCCGGATGGAGGCCGTGATGATCGCGGTGCGGGAGAAGCTGATCGAGATCAGCTAGGAGAGCGCGGCGGCGAGCGGCTGGGCGAGCAGGGAAGGCTGCACCCGTTCGGCGACCACATTCGAGCAGCCAGCCCACTGCGCGGCCTCCGTGAGCGCTCGCGCCATGGGCGCGACGGCGGCCGGCTTCTCCAGGAAGACGTTCCTGGCGACGAGCGTTTTCCCGTCTCTTGCGGGGTCGGCCCACCCCGCGATCTGCCCTCCGGCGAGCAGCGGCATGGTGAAGTAGCCCCGCTCGCGCTTCTCCTTGGGCACGTAGGGCTCGAACAGGTGCCGGTAGCCGAACATCCGCAGTACCCGCTTCCTGTCCCAGATCAGTGAGTCGAAGGGGGAAAGCAGCGCGGTGCGGTGCGTACCGCGTCCGCCCGCGGCCAGCCAGGCGAGCGCGGCCGGGTCGGCCCAGGCCCGGGTCGCCTGCTTCCCGCCGTGCACTGTCACGGGCACGAGCCCGGCCGCCGCCGCGGCGCCGTCGAGGCGCGCGGTGTCGCGCAGTTGCAGTCCGTACCCGTTCAGCCGCTGGTACTCCATGAAGTCCGCGTGCGTGGCGACGCCGAGCGCCCGCGAGACCGTGCCCACCAGGTGGATGAGGCACTCATCGTCCGTAGGCTCGAGTCCGAGCAGGCCTGAGGGTATAACCCGCTCAGGGAGGTCGTACACCCGCCGCCAGCCGGTGCGCCGCGCGCAGACCGCCCGTCCGGTGTCGAGCAGCCACTCGGCGGCGATCTTCACCTCCGACCAGTCCCACCACGGGCCGCCCGCCTTCGCGCCGCCGAGCTGCGTCGCGGTCAGCGGTCCCTCGTCGCGCAGCCGGCCGAGCACCTGTTCGCAGGCCTCCTCGGAGACCTTGTGCCAGCGCTGACCGCGCGCGGCGATCGCTCGCCGCCGCCACGCGTAGTACGGCCAGTCCGCGATGGGCAGAATGCAGGCCGCGTGGGCCCAGTACTCGAACGCCGTCGGCGTCCTCGACGGCCAGTAGGCCTCCTCGACCGCCGCCCGGCCGACTGGCCCGAGGCGTGCGTACGCGACGAGCTCGTGCGACCGCGCGAGCACGGAGATGGTGTCAAGCTGCACGGCGCTGACCCGGCGCAGCACCCCGGCCACCCCGCCCCGCTTCGCCCCCGCCCCGAGGAATCCCTGTGCGTAGAGGGTGACCCGCCGCACCTCGTCCGCGCTCAGCTGAAGGTTATCCCCGGCCGGTGCCCCGGGTTCATGCAGAACGGTAGCGGCTGTCTGTCCCACCCGAGTGACTCTAGCGGGCACCACCGACATTCAAGGCGCTGCGCCTTTCGCAGCGCCTTCCTACAGCAACCACAGGGCATTAACAGAACCACAGTGTGGGGCGGCGCGGTTTTGGCGCCGTCCCACCGCAGGGGGTATGGGGGGCGCGCAGCCCCCCATGATCGGGGGGCGCAGGGGGGTCGTCCCCCCGCAGGTAGCAGCGTGCAGGGGGGTCGTCCCCCCGCGGGCAGCAAATATCTAATACCAGTCGGTGTGCATCGCCCGGGAGAACAGCAGGATGAAGCAGCCGATGATCGCGACGGCGGCACCGATCCAGAAGAACAGCCAGTGCGGGGAAGGGACGAACGCGATCCCGCCGATGACGAACCCGATGATGACGACCGAGGTCCCGACCCAGGAGATGGGCCTGCCCGGGTTGTGCTCCAGGTGCGCTGCACCGTGCGCCACCGCCCCCGTGGTACCCGTGCCCGCCACGGTGCCCGATGCCTGCTCGGCCACGACTCCTCCTTCAGACCCCATGCTGCCTATGCTGAGGGTGTCACGAAAATACCTCAACGTGCCGCGGGACGCGGTAGCCGGCCCCTAATCTCGCCTACGATGGCAGGTGAGGCTTGTTCAGCCCACGCGCGCAGATCCGCGCATGTCCGACAATGACCGAGTCCTGCCGCAAGGAGCACGACGAGAAGTGCCTTCGATCCTAGACAGCATCCTTCGCGCCGGCGAAGGCAAGATCCTGCGTCAACTCAAGCGGATCAGCGAGCAGATCAACTCCGTTGAGGACGACTTCGCCGCGATGAGCGACGCCGAGCTGCGCGCAATGACCGACGAGTTCAAGCGACGGCTCACCGACGACGGCGAGACGCTTGACGACATCCTGCCCGAGGCGTTCGCCGCGGTCCGCGAAGCGGCGCGCCGCACGCTCGGCCAGCGCGCCTTCGATGTGCAGTTGATGGGCGCGGCGGCGCTGCACCTCGGCAACATCGCCGAGATGCGCACTGGTGAGGGCAAGACGCTCACCGGCGTGTTCCCCGCCTACCTGAACGCTCTCGCGGGCAAGGGCGTGCACGTCGTGACGACCAACGACTACCTGGCCAAGCGCGACTCGGAGTGGATGGGGCGGGTGCACCGCTTCCTCGGCCTCGAGGTCGGGGTGATCCTGGCCGAAATGACGCCGGCCGAGAGGAAGAAGGCCTACGCCGCCGACGTCACGTACGGCACGAACAACGAGTTCGGCTTCGACTACCTGCGCGACAACATGGCGTGGTCGCTTGAGGAGACCGTGCAGCGCGGTCACAATTACGCGATCGTCGACGAGGTGGACTCGATCCTCGTCGACGAGGCACGGACGCCGCTGATCATCTCGGGCCCGGCCGAGCAGAACTCCCGCTGGTACACCGAGTTCGCCAAGATCGCCCCCCGGCTGCGGCGCGGCGAGGACGGCGAGGGCGACTACGAGGTCGACGAGAAGAAGAAGACCGTCGGCATCCTCGAGGCAGGCGTGGAGAAGGTCGAGGACTGGCTCGGCATCGACAACCTGTACGACCCGGTCAACACCCCGCTCGTATCATTCCTGCAGAACTCGCTCAAGGCCAAGGAGCTGTTCAAGAAGGACAAGGACTACGTCGTGATGAACGGCGAGGTCCTCATCGTGGACGAGTTCACCGGCCGCATCCTGCACGGCCGCCGGTACAACGAGGGCATGCACCAGGCCATCGAGGCCAAGGAAAGCGTGCAGATCAAGGACGAGAACCAGACCTTCGCCACGATCACGCTGCAGAACTACTTCCGCCTCTACGACAAGCTCGCGGGCATGACCGGCACGGCGATGACCGAGGCCAACGAGTTCATGCAGATCTACAAGCTCGGCGTCGTCCCGATCCCGACCAACAAGCCGATGATCCGCGCGGACGAGACCGACGTGATCTACCAGACCGCGCAGGCGAAGTTCGACTCGGTGGTCGAGGACATCGCGGAGCGGCACCAGGCCGGGCAGCCCGTCCTCGTCGGCACCGTGAGCGTCGAGAAGTCCGAGCTGCTGTCGGTGATGCTCAAGCGTCGCGGCATTCAGCACCACGTGCTCAACGCCAAGTACCACGAGCAGGAGGCGATGATCATCGCCCAGTCCGGCCGACTCGGCGCGGTCACCGTGGCCACGAACATGGCCGGCCGCGGCACCGACATCATGCTCGGCGGTAACCCCGAGTTCATCGCCGACCTCGAGTTGCACCAGCGCGGCCTGTCCCCGGTTGACACGCCAGAAGACTACGAGGCGGCATGGCCGGAGGCGGTTGCCAAGGCCAAGGGGGCGGTCGCCGCCGAGCACGAGCAGGTCGTCGAGGCGGGCGGGCTCTACGTGCTCGGCACCGAGCGGCACGAGTCACGCCGCATCGACAACCAGCTGCGCGGCCGGTCGGGCCGGCAGGGCGACCCGGGCCTGTCCCGGTTCTACCTGTCCCTCGAGGACGACCTGATGCGGATGTTCAACTCCGACCGGGTCGCGGCGATCATGGACCGGCTGCACATCCCCGCGGACGTCCCGGTGGAGAACTCCGTGGTCTCCCGGTCGATCAGGTCCGCGCAGACCCAGGTGGAGTCGCAGAACTTCGAGATCCGCAAGGACGTACTCAAGTACGACGACGTGCTCAACCGGCAGCGCCAGGTCATCTACGGCGAGCGGCGCCAGGTGCTCGAGGGCGCGGACCTGCACGAGCAGGTGCGGTCCATGATCGATGAGGTGATCGCCTCCTACGTGGCCGCCGCGACCGCCGACGGGTACCCGGAGGAATGGGACCTGGAGAAGCTGTGGCGGGCATTCAAGCAGCTTTTCCCGATCTCCTTGCCGATCGACACGGTGCTCGAGGAGGCGGGCGGTGACAAGTCGGGACTGAACGCCGACATGATCACCGACATGGTGCAGGAGAACGCGCAGCAGGCATACGACCGCCGCGAGGCCGACCTCACGCCCGACAACATGCGCGAGATCGAGCGCCGCGTCGTGCTGTCCGTGCTCGACCGAAAGTGGCGCGAGCACCTGTACGAGATGGACTACCTCCGCGAGGGCATCGGCCTGCGCGCCATGGCGCAGCGCGACCCGCTGGTCGAGTACCAGCGGGAGGGCTACGACATGTTCAACTCGATGATGGACGGCATCAAGGAGGAGTCGGTCGGCAACCTGTTCAACCTCCAGATCGAGTTCCAGGAGAACCCGATCGTCGAAGAGGTGGGTTCAGGTGCGCAGCTCGCGTTCGGCGGCAGCCTCCCGGGCGTTACCGCGGGCGGCGCGCAGCAGGCACCAGGCGCGCAGGCGCCCGCCGTCCCGGCGGCGCCCGCGCGCGCACCGCGGCCCGTGCCCCCGGCGCAGCCGGCGGCCGCGCCACCGCCGGCCGCATTCGGCAAGTCCCGCGGCCGGCACGCCGCCGACGGGCGCGGCCACGCCACGGCGGCGGGCCGCGGCCAGGCGGCTACCCGCAGCAGCAACGCCCGGGCGGCGGAGGCCGCCGCGGCCGCCGAGCAGGAGACCGACACGATCCCGCAGGACCAGGCCAGCGAGTCGCAGCCGGTGCTTCCCGCCCGCCTGCAGCCGCGCCGTCCGACCAACCTCCAGTACTCGGCGCCGTCCGAGACCGGCGGCGTCGAGCGGCACGGCGAGAGCGCGGCCGACCCGTACGCCAGCGTGGGCCGTAACGACCTGTGCCCGTGCGGCTCCGGCCGAAAGTACAAGCGCTGCCACGGCGGGCAGGAGCTAATTCCGGGCGCTTACGCGCGGCCAATGATCGTCGTGTCCCGTTGGGGCGATGGGGGGTTGCGGTAATACCCCCGTGTCGTTGCTGGCCGGGGCGGGTGCGGCGGTGTCCTGGTATCCGTCCCGGGCGGCGCGGACCGGGATGGCGGTCACGGGCGCTTCCGCGCCGCGCGGTGACCTGGGCCGTCGGCCGCCTCATGATCACGGTAACTTTTGCTTCCGCGGAACTTTTGCGCCTTAGAGTGTGCGGAAGTTCCGCGATCATGAAATCTCGTGCTGGCAGGGCTGTTGCCGGTGCCCGGCGACCTGGGTGACGAGATTCCCGGGCTGGTCAGGCGTTGCCGGTAGCTTCGATCGTGAGGCGGCGTGTGAGGGTATGGGCGCGTCCCCCTATTGCGGCCCAACGGGCCACGACGATCCTGACCCGTCCAGCTAAGCGGCCCTCGATATCGGTGCAGAGCCATGGCGTGGCGGGTTTGCCTCGCCATGGCTGCTGCCCCGCGGGACGCGGCCCGCTCCAGTCGGACGGCCAGCGCCCGCGCTCTCGGGCCGGACGTGACCACGATCGTCATCTCGATCACGCCAGGGTTCGGCGATGCCGTCAGCACACGCAGGATCCTCGGCCGGTGATCGCCGCAGAACAGCGGCAGGAGCCTGCGCAACTGGATGGCGCCGCGCTCGGACATCCACGGCAGCACCTGCTGCAGCGGACGCACGCCCGCGAGCGCTTCGGCAAGCAGCACCGCGAACTGGCGCGACCCCATCGTCACCGGCTCCTCGGTGAGCGACGGCGCGGCGGGTCGGCAGGCAGGTCAGGCCCGAAGCCCAGTGATGCCTCCGCACCAGAGATGCCGTCGAGCGGGGCCGAGAAGTCTGGCACAGCATGACAGCCATCGCTGCCAGATCGGGGTCGGGCAGCGAGGACGCCGCCTGGGCTTGCTGTGCGGTACATGGCATCACTTCTACCCGCCACCCCCGACATTCCAGTGCCTGCCCGGACGCTGACCGAATGCCAGGTGCCCGTCACGTCCGCGTCTTCAGCGGCCGCGCGGGACGTCTGACCGTAGAGCCCCTAACGAATTCCCGCCGCAGGCCCGCAACCACGAAAGACCTTCACGTCCGCGCGACCTTCCCAATGGCACCTTTCACGCCGGCGCGAGCCCTGCCGGGTCGCTAGGCTTTGCGCGTGGCGCATGGAGACCCGCAAGCTGATGCCAGCGCCAGCTCGCACGATGTTGCCGGGGCGCCGTAGCCGGGCCAGCCAAGCCGCGGCCGCGGAAGGCCACGCGCCCGCCCGCGGCGGAGGCGGTGGAGAGCAGGTCGGCAACGGAGGCGGCAGCGAGGGGCAAGTCGTACCCGTTCACCGCCGACCCGGGCCGCGCGGCGAACATGCGAGGCAACCGGCGCGCCGACACCAAGCCGGAACTGGCGCTGCGCGCGGCGCTTTTCGCCCTGGGCTACCGCTACCGCAAGGACCTCAGGCTAGACTTGCCCGCCCGCCGGGTGCGTCCGGACATCGCGTTCACCAGCCGGCGGGTTGCCGTGTTCGTCGACGGCTGCTTCTGGCATGTCTGCCCCGAGCACGGCAGCAAGCCCAAGAGCAACGAGTGGTACTGGTCGCCCAAGCTGACAAGGAACGTGGAAAGGGACCGTGCCGCGGACGCGGCACTCGCCCAGGCCGGCTGGACGGTGATCAGGCTCTGGGAGCACGTCCCGCTCCCCGACGCGGTGGCCGCCGTGGTCGCCGCCGTCGGCACCCCAAAGGCACTGCCGCCCCGCTAGCATTTCCGCCATGCGCGTCTACCTGCCGTCTACGCTGCCGGAGCTGGCCGACATCCTCGTCAAGGGCGAGATCGGCCCGGCGCCGCTGCGGGCGTTCGCCGTAACGCCGGCGTTGCGCGAGGGATACGCGAGCGGTGATGACGAGGAGCTTGAGTACGTCGCGATGCTGGCGGCGGCCAGGCGATCGCTCCGGCTGCTCGACTCTGATCAGGCCGCGCCGCGTCGACGCGTCGTGCTCGCCGCCGATATCCCCGACAGCGAGGTCAGCTGGGTGGCCTACGACGACGAGGCCGCGGCGGTGCTCGTCAGCGCCGCCGTCCCGGTCGCGGCGCTCGCCTCGGGTCACGTCGACGAGCTTGACGCGGTGCCCGACGTGGCCGCTGCTGCCGACGCGGTCATCGCTGCCGACGCAGGCGACGACGACGCCTCCTTCGCCGTCGACTCCGCCGAGGCCCACGAGCTTGCCTGGTACGCCACCCAGGAGCTCGAGTACCTCTAGATCGGCCGCGTTAGGGTTGGCGGTGGGCGGGGAAGGTGCCCGGTATGGACGCCGTGACGCGGGTTCCCGTGCCGTACAACGAGCCGGTGAGGCAGTACCAGCCTGGCAGCGCGGATCGTGCCGCGCTCGCGGCCAAGATCAAGGAGTTGGCCGGCCAGCGGGCCGAGCTGACCATGAGTATCGGCGGCCGGGCCGTCATGGGATCGGGCGAGCGGGTGCCGGTGGTCAAGCCGCACGACTTCCGGCACGTCCTCGGCGACCTAGGCAACGCGACCGACGAGGACGTGGCGGGGGCGATCGCCGCCGCGAGCGTCGCGGCGAAAGCGTGGCGGGCGCTGCCCTTCGACGAGCGGGCCGCCGTTTTCCTCCGCGCGGCGGACCTGCTCGCGGGGCCCTGGCGCGCGACGCTGAACGCCGCGACCATCCTCGGCCAGTCGAAATCGGTGTTCCAGGCCGAGATCGACGCCGCCTGCGAGCTGATCGACTTCTGGCGGTACAACGTCGCCTTTGGCAGGCAGCTGCTCGCGGAGCAGCCGGTTTCCGCGCCCGGCGCGTGGAACCGCATGGAGTACCGGCCGCTCGAGGGGTTCGTGCTGGCGATCACGCCGTTCAACTTCACCGCGATCGCGGGGAACCTGCCGTCGGCGCCCGCGCTGCTCGGCAACGTGGTGGTGTGGAAGCCGTCGCCGACCCAGCAGCTGTCGGCCCACTACCTCATGGCACTGCTGCACGCGGCCGGCCTGCCACCCGGGGTGATCAACCTGGTTACGGGCGACGGCCAGGCGGTCTCCCGGGTGGCGCTGTCCCATCCCGACCTCGCCGGGATTCACTTCACCGGGTCAACCGGCACCTTCCAGCACCTGTGGCGCACTGTCGGGCAGAACATCGACCGCTTCCGCGACTACCCGCGGCTGGTCGGCGAGACCGGCGGCAAGGACTTCGTGATCGTGCACCCCTCGGCCGACCCCGCCTCCATCGCGGCCACGCTCGTCCGCGGCGCCTTCGAGTACCAGGGCCAGAAATGCTCCGCCGCCTCTCGCGCCTACCTTCCCGCCTCCCTCTGGGCGGTCGTCAAGGACCAGCTCATCGCCGACACCGAGTCGATCACCTACGGTGATGTGTCCGAGGACCTGTCCCTGTTCGGCGGCGCGGTGATCGACGCCCGCGCGGCGGACAAGCATCGCGGCGCGTTCGACCGGGCGCGGTCGCGCCCGTCGGTCTCCTTCCTGGCCGGCGGCCAGGTCAACGACGAGACCGGCTACTTCGTCACGCCGACCCTCCTTGAGTGCGCCGACCCAGGCGACGAGGTGTTCACCACTGAGTACTTCGGCCCGATCCTCGCGGTCCACGTCTACCACGACACGGACTACTCCGCGATGCTCGCGCAGGCCGCCGGCGCGGCACCGTACGCGCTGACCGGCTCGATCCTGGCCACCGACCGCGCCGCGATCGCGGAGGCGTCAGCGGCGCTCAGGTACAGCGCGGGCAACTTTTACGTCAACGACAAGCCAACCGGCGCGGTGGTCGGCCAGCAGCCGTTCGGCGGCGCGCGCGCCAGCGGCACCGACGACAAGGCGGGCTCGATATTCAACCTCATCCGCTGGGTGTCCGCCCGCGCGATCAAGGAGACGTTCGTCCCGCCGACCGACTACCGTTATCCCCACATGGGCTGATGCCTCCCGGATGGGCAGCCCTCTGTCCCCCGGGAGATAACTTGCTTCACCGGCTGGTGCTGTGGAACATCGACCTGACGCTGATTGACGTCGCGAAGGTCGCGAGGGCGGCCTACGCCGAGGCGTTCGCCGAGGTGGTCGGCCGCCCGCTGGTCCAACTGCCGCAGATAGCCGGCCAGACGGAGCCGGAGATCTTCTTCGACGCGCTCGGCCGTAACGGCGTGAGCCTGCGCGCGGACGGCGAGTCCGAACGGCTGCTCGCGCCGTTCGGCGCGGAGTACGCGACGCGGCTTGCCGCGCGCAGGGACCAGCTGACCGCGCAGGGCACCCTGCTGCCAGGGGCGGCCGAGGCGCTGGCGGCCCTGGCCGGGACCGGCGGCGTGGTCCAGTCGGTGCTCACCGGGTCGAGCCGCCCCAACGCGGCGCTCAAGCTTCGCGCCTTCGGCCTCGACCGGTACCTGGACCTGGGCATCGGCGGGTTCGTCGGCTCCGAGCCTTATCCCAAGGGCGCGCTGCTGCGCGCTACCCGCCTGCGGGCGGAGGAAAAGTACCGGGTGAGCTTCGCCGAGAAACTGACGGTTTACATCGCGGACGCCACGCGCGACGTCGAGGCGTCCAAGATCGGCGGGGCCACGTGCGTGGGGGTGGCAAGCGGCCGGGCGTCCAGTGCCGAGCTCCGCGAGGCCGGCGCCGACCTGGTACTGCCCAGCCTCACCAGGCAGCGGGACCTCATCGATTTCATCACCGCACTAGAGTGATCCTCGTCACCACCCTTTGGGTGGTGCTGTCCGGCCGCTTCCATTCTCGGCCAGATGCAGAAGTTTCTCCTGGGGTCCCCCGTAGCAAAGCGTGCTGACCCGAGTGCCCTGACGAGTCCGGAAGTGCTCGCTTCGTGCGCTCCTGGATCTAGTCTGTAGAGAGGGAGGGCATCCGGGCGCGTCCGTCGTGCCCGTGCTTGCGATGCGACTGTGATCCGATTTCGCGGCTGCCCGTGGGAGCTGCCGGCTTCCGGGGCCGTCCGCGTGCCTGGCCCGGCGGCCGCCGTTTTGCCGCCGGGCCTGCACCCGGGGGTACAAGGGTCGTCCCCCGGGAAGGCAACAGTCGCATGCCCGCGTGCACGGTCGGCACAATGAAGTGCAGGCCAGCCATCACAAAGGAGTGAACAGGCAATGCCGGAACGCGCGGCCGAGGCCAGGCAGGCCCCGGACGACATCAGGGAAGAACTGATCGCCAAGGCGGCGGAGCTGTGGACCCACGTCCGCAGCGGCACCGTCGCGGAGGGGGGCGTTGCCCCGCTCGGTGACGGCCGCGCGCCCGATACGATGGCGGAGCCATCGGGCGCGCCCCGGGGGGTACGGGGGGTCGTCCCCCCGGGAGAAGCCAGCCGGGTCGTGGGTGACCTGCCTGGCTTTCTCAGCGCGTACTACCGGCTCGTCGCAGTAGAGGACCTGATCGCCGCCGGGCCGGTACGGCTCGCGGCGACCGCGGCGCAGCACGCCGCGCTCGGTGCGAACCGCCCGCAGGGACGCCCGGCCGTCACCGTCCGTCCTGAGCATGACGCCTCGCTGACCTGGGCGGGAACCGTCATCGACATCGTCACCGACGACATGCCGTACCTGGTCGACTCGGTGACGATGGAGCTGAACAGGCAGCACGCCGACATCAGGCTCATCGTCCACCCGCTCTTCACGGTCCACCGGGACGTGACCGGAGCCGCACAGGGCACGGGCGCGGCCGTCACCGACGCCGACGCGGTCCGTGAGTCCTGGATGCACGTCGAACTCGGCGCCGTTGACGATCCCGCGCGGCTCGCCGCCGACCTGCGCCGCGTACTTGACGACCTGCGTGTCGCGATGGAGGACCAGCGGCGCATGCGGGCCGCCGCGCGCGACCTGGTCGAGCAGCTTGCCGACGTCGGAAACCCGGAGGAGACCGAGGCGAGCGAGCTGCTGGCCTGGCTGTCGGCCGGCCACTTCACGTTCCTCGGCTACCGCGCCTACGCACAGGCGGGGGAGAAGGACGAGCTCAAGCCCGTCCCCGGCACCGGCCTCGGCATCCTCCGCTACGACGTGGCCGACGAGTCGTTCGCGGTCAGCCCGGCGGGCGGCGGTCAAGGGAGGCGCCGGTCGCGGCTGCTCGTGCTGGCCAAGTCGTCCGCGAAGTCCACCGTCTACCGGCCCAGCTACCTGGACTACGTGGCGGTGCGCCGGTTCAGCCCGCAGACCGGCGAGGTCGTCGGGGAGTACCGGTTCCTGGGTCTCTACGCCCAGGCCGCCTATACCGAGTCGGTCACCCGTGTACCGGTGCTGCGCCGCAAGCTCGACCGGATGCTGCACATCGCCGGCGTGCCCGCGGACAGCCACGACGGCAAGGCGCTCCTCGAGATCCTCGAGGGCTTCCCGCGGGAAGAGCTGTTCGAGATCAGCGCGGAGCAGCTCGCGCCGATCGCGCTGGCCGTCCTCGGCCTCGGCGAGCGCAAGCAGGTGCGCCTCTTCGTCCGCCCGGACTCCTACGGCCGTTACGTCTCCTGCCTGGTCTACCTGCCGCGTGACCGGTACACCACGCAGGTCAGGCTGCGCGCCCAGGAGATCTTGCGCAGCGCGTTCGGCGGCGTCTCTGTGGACTACAGCGCGATGGTGGGCAACTCGGCTCTGGCCCGGCTGCACATCGTGGTGCACGCCGAGCCGGGCCACCAGCTCGGCCAGGTCGACCAGGCCGGCCTCCAGGCGCGCATCGCCGCCGCGGTCCGCTCCTGGGACGAGGACCTCGCCGAAGAGGCGGAGCGCCAGCTCGGGCCGGAGATGGCCATCGAGGCCCTCGGAACCTGCGCCGGCGGCATTCCTGAGACTTACAAGGCGGCGACCGCCCCGGCCGCTGCGGTTGCCGACCTGGCGGTGGTGCGGCGGCTGCGGGATGAGCCGGCCGGCTTCGCGATCCGGCTTTCCCTGAGCCCGGCGACCGACGCGGCGCACCGGGCCACCAGCCGCCCGGTCAGCAGCCGGCGGCGGTTCCGCAGGGCGGCGACGGCTGGCGGCTGCGTGTTTACCAGCTGTCGCCGCTCACGCTCTCCGACGTGCTACCGCAGTTGCAGCACATGGGACTCGAAGTGCTTGACGAGCACCCCTACGAATTCAGTGGCACCACGCACCCGTTCTGGATCTACGACTTCGGTATCCGCGGCCGGCAGCGGGCGGCGACGCAGGCCAAGGCCGACTCGCTGCGCACCGGGTTCGAGGAGGCGCTGACCGCCCTGTGGCAGGACCGCACCGAGGATGACGAGTTCAACAGCCTGGTGCTCGACGCGGACCTCAGCTGGCGGCAGGTCGCCGTCCTGCGCGCGTACGCGCGCTACCTGCGGCAGGCGGGGCTCCAGTTCAGCCAGAGCTACCTGCATCGGGTGCTGCGGGCCAACCCGGCGATCACCAGGCTGCTGGTACGGCTGTTTGAGTCGCGGTTCGACCCGGCCCTCGCGACCGGCGCGGAGGAGCGCTACACGGCGATCACCGAGGAGTTGCGCGGAGCCCTCGACGAGGTGGTCAGCCTGGACCACGACCGCATCCTGCGCGCTTACCTCGCACTGATCGACGCCACCCTGAGGACAAACTATTACCAGCGCGCCGACAACGGCGAGCACGCGCCGTACCTGGTGTTCAAGCTAGCCTCCGAGCGAGTTCCCGTGGTGCCCGCGCCGCGGCCGAAGTACGAGATCTGGGCCTACTCGCCGCGGTTCGAGGCGGTGCACCTGCGGTTCGGCCCGGTCGCGCGCGGCGGCCTGCGCTGGTCGGAGCGGCCCGAGGACTTCCGCACCGAGGTACTGGGCCTGGTGAAGGCGCAGGAGGTGAAGAACTCCGTCATCGTGCCGTCCGGCGCGAAGGGCGGGTTCGTCTGCAAGCGGCTGCCCGACCCGGCCGACAGGGATGCCTACCTGGGCGAGGTGCTCGCCTGCTACCGGGCGTTCATCAGCGCGATGCTCGACATCACCGACAACATCGTCGGCGACGCCGTGGTTCCGCCGCCCGGCGTGGTCCGGCTTGACGGCGACGACCCGTACCTGGTCGTCGCCGCGGACAAGGGCACCGCGACGTTCTCCGACGTGGCCAACGAGATCGCGGGGCGGTACGGGTACTGGCTCGGCGACGCGTTCGCCTCGGGCGGCTCGGTCGGCTACGACCACAAGAAGATGGGCATCACCGCGCGCGGCGCCTGGGAATCGGTGCGCTGGCACTTCGCGGCGCTGCGGCTGAACCCGGACACCGACGACTTCACCGCCGTCGGGATCGGCGACATGTCCGGTGACGTGTTCGGCAACGGGATGCTGCTGTCCCGGCACATCAAGCTGGTCGCGGCCTTCGATCACCGGCACGTGTTCCTCGACCCCGACCCGGACCCGGCGGACAGCTTCGCCGAGCGGCAGCGGCTGTTCGACGTGCCCCGCTCGTCGTGGGGAGAGTACGACAGGGCGCTGATCTCCGCCGGCGGCGGCGTATGGCCACGGTCCGCGAAGTCGGTGCCGATCTCCGCGCAGGCCCGTGCGGCGCTCGGCCTCGACGCTGGGGTTATCGCGCTCTCGCCGGACGAGGTGATCTCGGCCATCCTGCGCGCGCCGGTCGACCTGCTGTGGAACGGCGGCATCGGCACCTGGGTGAAGGCGTCGCACGAGACGCACGCCGACGCGGGCGACCGGTCAAGCGACGCGGTGCGGATCAACGCGACGCAGTTGCGGGCGCGGGTGATCGGCGAGGGCGGCAACCTCGGGCTCACCCAGGCCGCGCGGATCGAATACGCGCTGGCCGGCGGCCTGGTGAACACCGACTTCATCGACAACTCGGCCGGCGTGGACACCTCGGACCACGAGGTCAACATCAAGATCCTGCTTGCCGGGGCGATCGCGGCCGGCGAGCTGCCGCCGCAGGAGCGGGGCGGGCTGCTGCACCAGCTGACCGACGAGGTGGCCGCGCACGTGCTGCGGCACAACGACGGGCAGAACATGGCGCTCGCCGCCTCCCGCTTCCAGGCGCCCAGGCTGCTCCACGTGCACGCCAGGTACCTGCGCCACCTGCTGCGTGAAAACCGGGTGTCGCTGGAGACAGACGGGCTGCCGGACGAGAAGGAGATCGCGGCGCGGCGGTCGGCGAGCACCGGCCTCACGACGCCGGAACTCGCGGTGCTCCTCGCGCAGACCAAGATCGCGGCAGGCCAGCAGGTGCTCGCCTCCGACCTGCCCGACGACCCGTCGCTACGGGCTACGCTGGCCGGATACTTCCCGGTACCGCTCGCCGAGCGGTTCGCCGACCAGCTGGGCGCCCACCGGCTGCGCCGCGAGATCATCACCACCGAAGTGATCAACGAGATGGTGGACACCGGCGGGACTACGTTCCTGTTCCGGCTCGGCGAGGAGACCGGGCTGCCGGTGGTCGACATCACCAGGGCCTGGCTGGTGGCCAGGGAAGTCTTCGGCATGCGGGCCTTCTGGCAGCAGGTCGAGGGCATGGCGGGCACCGTGGACGTGGACGCGCGGATCGCGGTCGTCCTTGAGGCTCGCAAGCTAGTGGAACGGGCGACGCGCTGGCTGCTCGTGAACAGGCGGCCGTCGTTCGGGATCGCCGAGACGGTGAGCTTCTTCAGCTCGGGGGTCTCCACGGTTCGTTCGTCCATCCCTAAGCTGCTCTCCGGCAGCGACCTGTCCGGCTACGAGGAACGGCGCGCCTCCTACACCGGCAGCGGAGTCCCCGCCGGGCTCGCGGACCAGGTCGCGGGGATGGTTGCCTCGTACTCCGCGTTCGACATCGTGACGAGCGCGGCTGCGACGAAGCACGGAGTCGAGGAGACCGCGGCGGTTTACTTCCTGCTCGCCGACCGGCTGCAGCTGTGCCGGCTGCGCGACCTGATCGTCGCGCTCCCGCGCGACGACCGCTGGGCCACGGTTGGCCGATCGGCGCTGCGCGACGACCTGTACGCCGCGCACGCCGCGCTGACGCGTGAAGTCCTAGCGGTCGGCCAGGCCGGTACCGGGCTGACCGGCGCTTACGCGGTGGCAGGCACGGCCGGCAGCGCGGCGGACCGGGTCGCCGCGTGGCAGGCGGCCAACGCGGCCGAGGTCTCCAGGGCCGCGGCTACGCTGGCCGAGATCTGGGAAAGCAACCGCTTCACTTTCACCACGCTGTCGGTGGCGGTCCGGGTGATCAGGACGCTGGTCTCGCCGGGGGCCTGAGGTTCGAGGCAGTCAGGAGGCGGTGGCGGAGGTCAGGCCGCCGCCGACGGCGATGACCCGGATCTGGCCCGCGGCTGACGGCGGGTCGATGGCGGCGAAAGAGAGCAGCTGCTCGGTTTGAAGGTGGATCAGGGGCGCGGCCTGGCCAGCGGGGAGCAGCCGCCGCACGTTGACCGGTACCTGGATCGGCGGCCCTGAACGGACCGGGTTGGCCTTGTCGATGTAGCCGGGGACGGCGATCGTAGTGTCCAGCGCCATCGTGTAGAAGACGAGAGCGCCGCCGCCGGCCGTGCGCAGGGCGAACTCGGGATAGCTCGTGCCCATAAGTTCCCACTGGTAGATGTCACCAGGCGGCGCCCTCAGGCCGTCGGCATGGCTGAGCGCGCCCCGGTACAGGCCGGTGGTTAGCTGACCGTCCGCCACCGCCCGGCCGGCGGGGCTGGCCGGACCGTCGTCCACCACGGCCGCCTGGAACGCGCCGACCTCGCCTGGCTGGGCGAGCAGCGTGGCCGCCGATGGCGCCACGGTCTGGATGTAGCCCGCGCCGTCCGTCGCCAGCTTAGGCAGCGTCTCGCCCACGGCGAGGTTCACCGTACTGGCGAGCAGCCAAGGCGCGCCGGCGCTCACCTGCTCGAACAGCAGCAGTTCCGGGCCGAACGGATGGACTTCGGCGCCGTCGACCGAGACTGGGGCGGCGGCTGCGGCGGAGTAGTCGCTGGCGGGCTTCCTGGTCACGGCCACGACGAAGAAGTGCGGGTAGCCGGATTGCTCGGGCAGGTAGAACGCGGGGGCGGTGTAGGCGGGGGGAGCGAGCTCGGCCGAGTCGCTGGCCGCGTCGTAGGCGTGCCGCGGGCCGGTTTCGAGGGAGAGCACGGCAGCGGGCAGGCCGGCCTTGATGACCTGCCCGCCGATGACGGCGGCGTAGTGATCCCACACCTGGCGAGCCTGCGCCAGGGTCATGGCGGGCCGTCCGTGCGCGCCGTGACTCGCGGTGCCGGCGGGCGCGGACGTGCAGCCCGTGACGGCCAGGGCGGCGGCTAGCACGGCCGCCAGGCCAAGCGCCTGGCCGATGAGCAGCCGCCGCGAGCTTGAGCGCGCCCACAGCCTCCGATGTGCCACGAATGCGCAGAATACCCAAGTTACCCGCCGCGGGGCAGCCGGCCGTCCCCGCCAGGCGATCGGCGTCGGGGCCGCCAGGGCGGATAACGGGCAGGTCGGCGGGGCTGCCGGCGCGTCCTGAATACGCCGCCGGGCCGGTATTCGCGTAGGCTTTCCGTCATGGCAGCTACCGATCCCGCCGATGAGATATCGGAACTGTCGTCCAAGCTCGACACGATTGAGGCCGTAGTCGATCCTGAGGCGATGCGCACGGAGGTCCTTGACCTGCGTGAGCAGGCGGCCGACCCCTCGCTCTGGGAGGACCAGGCGCGTGCACAGGAGGTTACCCGGCGGCTCTCCTTCCTCGAGGGCGAGCTGAACCGGATGGAGCACCTGCGGCAGCGGCTTGCGGACATCCGCGTGCTGTTCGAGCTCGCCGATGACGAGCACGACCAGGACACGCACAACGAGGCCGTCGCCGAGCTCGCCGCCGTGCGCAAGGACATGGACGCCCTCGAGGTCCGCACCCTGCTGAACGGCGAGTACGACGCCCGTGAGGCGCTGATCACGATCAACTCGCAGGCGGGCGGCGCGGACGCGGAGGACTTCGCGGGCAACCTGCAGCGGATGTACCTGCGCTGGGCGGAGCGGCACAAGTACCCGGCCGAGGTCTACGACGTCTCATACGGCGAGGCCGGCATCAAGTCCACCACGTTCGCGGTGAAGGCCCCCTACGCCTACGGGACGCTCCGCGGCGAGCAGGGCACGCACCGCATGGTCCGCATCTCCAAGTACGACAACCAGGGCCGCCGCCAGACGAGCTTCGCCGGCGTCGACGTAGTGCCGGTCGTCGCGCAGACCGACCACGTGGACATCCCGGACGACGAGATCCGGGTGGACGTGTTCCGCTCCTCAGGACCCGGCGGCCAGGGCGTTAACACCACCGACTCGGCGGTGCGGATCACCCACCTGCCGACCGGCATCGTGGTCTCCTGCCAGAACGAGCGGTCCCAGATACAGAACAAGGCCTCCGCGATGGCGGTCCTGCAGGCCAAGCTCCTTGAGCGGCGCCGCGAGGAAGAGGCCAAGGAACTGAACGCCCTGCGGGGTGACGGCGGCCGCGCCTGGGGCTCGCAGATCCGCAACTACGTGCTTTACCCGTACCAGATGGTGAAGGACGCGCGCACTGGCTACGAGACCTCCCAGGCCGAGGCCGTGCTCGAGGGTGACATCGACGACTTCATCGACGCCGAGATCCGCTGGCTGCGCCGCTCCGAGCGGGAAAACGACTAAAAACCCCGAAAATCAAGTGCAGCATCATCCCGAACGGGTGCGTGCTGCTCCCGCCCGCCGCTAGCCAAGCACGTGGCTCGCGATGAGGAGGCCGAGCAGCAGGAGCAGGGCCGCGGCGATGAGAAGTTGCGGCGAGAGGGCAGGGCCGTGGTGGTGGACCTCGGCGCGGGCGGCACGGCAGACCGGGCAGCGGCCCTCGATTACCGGGCCAGTGCAGTGAGCGCAGATCAGGTGCTCGCAGCTCATCTTGAATCCCTTCCGGAAGCGGTGCCCCGGGCGCACTTGGCGTGATCTGGAGCCTTAGCTGCCAGTTTCCCCCTAGACTGTTCCCTGGCTCAGCCAGGTTACCCGCAAGTTGCCCGGCTAAGCCGGAAAGACCCTGTGTGGCTGCCGGACCGGGGCAAACGCGCCCTTCCTGCAGGCACGCAAGCCCTGCAGTTTCGGGCGGCAGTCCTTCGTCGAGAGATCCTGTGATGCTCCCGTGATCGAGTTCCAAAACGTGACCAAGATCTACCCGAACCAGGAGCGGGCCGCTCTGGAGAACGTCGACATGACGATCAACAAGGGAGAGTTCGTCTTCCTCGTTGGCCCGTCGGGGTCGGGTAAGTCGTCCTTCCTGCGGCTGATACTCCGCGAGGAGCGTCCGAACGACGGCCGCATCCTCGTGGCAGGCAACGACCTGGCCAGGCTCACGAACTGGAAGGTCCCGGCGATGCGCCGCAAGATCGGCTGCGTGTTCCAGGACTTCCGGCTGCTGCCGAACAAGACCGTCGACCAGAACGTGGCGTTCGCGCTCGAGGTGATCGGCAAGCCGCGCCGGTTCATCAAGCGGGTGGTGCCCGAGGTGCTCGACCTCGTGGGCCTCGAGGGCAAGCACGACCGGATGCCCGACGAGCTGTCCGGCGGTGAGCAGCAGCGGGTCGCGATGGCCCGCGCGTTCGTCAACCGCCCGATGATCCTGCTGGCCGACGAGCCGACGGGCAACATCGACCCGGCCACCTCGATCGGCATCATGAAGGTGCTCGACCGGATCAACCGGACCGGGACGACGGTCGTCATGGCGACGCACGACGCCGCGATCGTCGACTCGATGCGCAAGCGCGTGATCGAGCTTGAGTACGGCAAGGTGGTCCGCGACCAGAACCGAGGCGTCTACGGCCAGGCCTACTAGTCACCGGCCGGTATTACCGCCTGCTTACCGGGTGCCTCCTAGAGGGCACATGAACGACCAGGGATGAGATAAGGGCAGTATGCGTTCAAACTTCGTGTTCCAGGAGATCTGGGTCGGGCTGCGCCGAAACCTCACCATGACCGTGGCGCTCATCGTGGTGGTGGCGATCAGCCTGTCGCTGCTCGGCACGGGGCTGCTCTTCGTCAAGCAGGTGGACAGCACGCGCACGTACTGGCAGAGCAAGGTGGAGATCTCCGTCTACCTCTGCTACGCGGACAGTGCCAACCCGAACTGCCACGGCGCGGTGACCGATGCCCAGACGACGGCGCTTGAGTCGCGGCTGAAGTCCATGCCCCAGGTGCAGACCGTCACCTACGTCTCCCAGGCGCAGGCGTGGGCCCTGTACAAGCAGGCCTTCTCAACGACCAGTCCTACGTCTCGACGCTCAAGGAGACGGACATGCCGCCGTCGCTTGAGGTCAAGCTGGTGAACCCGTCCGCCGACTACAACATCGTGGCGAGCGCGGTCACCGGCGCGCAGGGCGTGGACTCGGTCATCGACGAGATGAACATCCTCGACAAGTTCTACCGGCTGCTCGACGGGCTGCGGAACGCGGTCGTCATCGTGGCCCTGATCCTGGTGGTCGCCGCCATCATGCTGGTGGCCAATACCATCCGGCTGTCCGCGTTCAACCGACGCAGGGAGACCGGCATCATGCGGCTGGTCGGCGCGTCCAACTTCTACATCCAGCTGCCGTTCCTGCTCGAGGGCGTGATCGCGGGCCTGCTCGGCTGGGTGCTGGCGGCGGCGCTGCTCGTCGCGGTGAAGTCGCTGCTGCTTAACAACCTGCAGCAGTACTTCAACTACAACGTGGGCCTGACGGCGACCGACCTTGTGGAGGTCATCGTCCTCGCGATGGTCATCGGGGTGGCGTTGTGCGGCGTTACGTCGTTCCTGACGCTCCGCCGCTACCTACGGGTTTAGCCGGCCCCTGCCGGGGATGAGTTCAGGCGTACCCACTGCGGGCGCCGGGCTCGCGCCCGGCCCCGCTTGAGTGGCCGCAGTGAGGGCGCGACGGGAGAATCGTGGCACGCGAGCAGGGCACCAAGGTCATCGCCTCGAACCGGCGGGCCAGGCACGACTACATGATCGAGGACACCTTCGAGGCCGGTATCGCGCTCACCGGCACCGAGGTGAAATCGCTGCGCGCCGGGCGCGCCTCACTGGCGGATGGGTTCGCGCTGGTCTCTGACGGGGAAGTCTGGCTACATAACGTCCATATTCCGGAGTACACCCAGGGAACGTGGACGAACCACTTGCCCAGGAGGACCAGGAAGCTGCTGCTGCACCGGGGGGAGATCGAGCGGTTGGTCCGTAAGGCGTCGGAACAGGGCCTGACGCTCGTCCCGTTGTCGCTTTACTTCAAAGACGGCAAAGTCAAGGTGGAGCTGGCACTTGCCCGCGGTAAACGGACATACGATAAGAGACAAGACCTGGCTAAACGGGATGCGGCCAGGGAGGTTGAGCGTGCCTTGCGGCGACGACGGTGACTCCGGAGGCGGACGGTGACTGCGCGCTCTCGTGAACGAGGCAGCCACGCGGGCCGCCCTCGTGGTAGCGGGCTGCCCTTCACAGTTCCCGGGCTGCAGACCCTCGGGTCGCTTGTCTCGGTCAGGCACGGCGGGCGGTCCACCGAGGTCGCGCCGGACGTGACGCTGACCCCAGGGCCGGTCGGCCCCGCCCGGCCGGACCAGGGATCGCAGCCAAGGGCTCGGTTGGGCCGGTCACGTGGCCTGGCGGGCCGGGCACGCCAGCCAACGGCGCCGCGCCGTCGGCCCGTCGACGCGCTGACGCCAGGTAGGTGGCCAGCGGACCGCCCCGCGCCCGGCGCCGCGTCGGCCAGCCGGCGCTCCGCCGCGCGCCCGCGGCAGCCGGCACCGTAAGCCGCCGGAACGGCGCGCCTTGCCGTCGAAGAAGCTGCGGACGGGCGCCGTCCTCGTGGCCGTCGTCGTGGTGCTCGGCGTGGGTTACCTGACCGGCTTCGGCGGCCAGGGAGGCTCCGCGGAGCCGACGGTCCAGGCCTTCCTGTTCGACTGGCAGCAGGGCAAGTACGCGCAGGCGGCCGCGCTCACCAACGGCACGGCCGGGGAGGTGAGCACCCAGCTCGCAGCCGCCTACACCGACCTCGACGCGACCAACCAGTTCTTCGCGATGGAACACATCGCCCAGCACGGCAACACGGCGGTCGCCACCTTCCGCTCCACGGTGGACCTGGCGCAGGCGGGGCAGCAGTGGTCGTACACCGGGACGTTCGGGCTGACGCTGGTAAACGGCACCTGGGTGATCGACTGGGCGCCGTCCGTCATCAACCCGCGGCTTGGCCCCGGGGATCGGCTGGCGGTGGTGACGGCCCTCGCGCCGCGTGCCGTGGTCGCCGACATGAACGGCCAGCCGCTCGTCGCGGCGACGACGGACTACCAGATTGGCGTGTACCCGGGCCGGCTCAAGCACCCGGCGGCGACGGCGGCCGGTCTCAGCAGGGTCACCGGGCTCAACGCCCAGCAGGTGCTCGGCCAGATTCAGGCCGCGCCGCCAAGCGACTTCCTCGCGCTGCTCACGCTTGACCCGGCCGGCTTGCGCTCGCTGTGGCCCAAGCTGTCCGCGGTTCCCGGCCTCACCAGCGAGCGCCACACGGAGCGGCTGTTCGAATCGGCCGCGCAGGAGGCGGTCGGCGAGATCGGTACGGAGAATTCCTCGGTCCTGCGGGACGAGGGCGCGGCGTACCTGCCCGGCATGACCGTGGGGCTGACCGGGCTCGAGAAGGCCTACCAGGACGAGCTGATGGGCACGCCGATTACCTCGGTCGTGGTGGTCAACGCGGTCGGCCACAGCACCGCGACCCTGTGGAACTCGGCGGCCGGCCACGCCGGCACGCCCGTGCTGACCACGCTGAACAGCCAGCAGCAGACCGCCGCGGTGAGGGCGCTCGCGGGTCAGTCGAGCTCCGCGGAAATCGTGGCCGTCGACACCCAGACCGGGGCGATCCGCGTCCTGGCATCCCGTAACGCACCGGGCAGCGTGCAGCTGCCGAAGGGCGGAGCGCTCAACGCCAAGGTCGAGCCGGGCATGGCGTTCAGCATCGTCTCCGCCGCGGCGCTGCTGTCCACCGGCATCGACGGGAACCACCCGCTGCCGTGTGAACCGGTGGCCAACGTCGGTGGGGAGACGTTCACCTACCAGCCCGCCACGCGGGGCACGGCGACGCTCGCCACCGACTTCGCCGACGGCTGCGGCACCGCGTTCGCGAACATGTCACGCACGCTGACCGCGCAGCAGCTCACCAGCATGGAACGAGACTTCGGCATCGGCGCCTCCTGGAAGCTGCCGTTGTCGGCGTTCTCCGGGACCGCCCCGGCCGTGTCCGGTGAGGCGCAGGTGGCCGCGCAGGCGACCGGGTCAGGCGGCGTGCTGATGAGCCCGCTCGGCATGGCAACCGTCGCCGCTGAGGTCGCGACGGGCACCGGGCACTCGCCCGTCATCATTCCCACGGACTCGGCGGTGACCACGCAGGCGCCGCTGACCACCACGGAACTTAACGAACTGCGCAAGCTGATGCGCCTTGCCGTCGCGTCCGGCTCGGCACACGCCGCCGACCTCCCGGGCACGCCGGTATTCGGTCAGGCAGGCGTGGTCCGGTCCGGGCCGCACTCCTATCTCAGCTGGTTCGTCGGCTACCGGGGCAACCTCGCGGTCGCGGTGCTCGAGACCGGCGCCACCGCCGGTCAGGCGGCCGCCGCGCTGGCCGGGAAGTTCTTCGGCAAGGCCGGCTGACCAGCGAGTTCCGCACCCGGTTGACGAACCACCTCGAGGATGTGGCACACTTGCTTCCGTGACGTCCGGCCTGATCATTATCGGCAGGCGCGTCGGCAGCGATCCCTGCTCATCGGCCTTCGGCCGATTTCGCTAGGGCTCGTAGTGCTTGCCCGGGGGGACGACCCCCCGGACCCCCCGATGCCGGGCTTTCGCCCGGCGGGCGCGGGGACCGGGCAGACGCTAGCCGACGCGCAGACCTCTCGTGTTCCGCGAGGGGTCTTTTTGTTTTAGCAAGCAGAGTGTTTGCAGGCAAACGCGCCGGCCGCCACCAACATGACACGGAAGAAACGGAAAGCGACAATGCTCGACGACCAGTTCCACGTCTACGACACCACCCTGCGCGACGGCGCTCAACAGGAGGGCCTGAACCTCACGGTTGCCGACAAGCTGGTGATCGCGAGGCACCTGGACCGGCTCGGCGTCGGGTTCATCGAGGGCGGCTGGCCGGGCGCCATCCCCAAGGACACCGAGTTCTTCCGTCGTGCCCAGACCGAGCTCAGCCTTGAGCACGCCACGCTGGCGGCGTTCGGCTCGACGCGCAAGGCGGGCGTGGCCGCCGCGGACGACCCGCAGGTCGCCGCGCTCCGCGAGTCGCGCGCCCCGGTGGTCACCCTGGTTGCCAAGAGCCACGACCGGCACGTGGACCTCGCGCTGCGGACCACGCTTGACGAGAACCTCAAGATGATCGCCGACACCGTGCGGCACCTGCGGACGGAGGGCCAGCGGGTCTTCCTGGACGCCGAGCACTTCTTCGACGGCTACCGGTCCAACCCCGGCTACGCGCTCGAGTGCGTCCGCGCCGCGGTGGAGGCGGGCGCGGACGTGGTCGCGCTGTGCGACACCAACGGCGGCATGATGCCCACCGAGCTCGCCGATATCGTCCATCACGTCGCCGGGGAAACACAGGCGCGGCTGGGCATCCACTGCCATGACGACACCGGCTGCGGCGTCGCCAACACCCTGGTCGCCGTCGAGGCGGGCGTCACCCACGTGCAGGGCACCGCGAACGGCTACGGCGAGCGGGCCGGCAACGCGAACCTGTTCAGCGTCGTCGCGGGACTGCAGCTCAAGAAGGGCAAGCGGGTACTCGACGGCGCGGGCATCACCGAGATGACGCGGATCGCGCACGCGATCAGCGAGGTCACCAACATCACGCCGGACACCCACCAGCCGTACGTCGGCCTGTCCGCCTTCGCCCACAAGGCCGGGCTGCACGCCTCGGCGATCAGGGTCGACCCCATGCTCTATCAGCACATCGACCCCGCCCAGGTCGGCAACGACATGCGCATGCTCGTCTCCGACATGGCCGGCCGGGCGTCGGTGGAGCTCAAGGGCCGCGAGCTCGGCTTCGACCTGTCCGGCGACAAGGAGGTCATCGGGCGGGTCACCGACCGGGTCAAGGAGCTGGAGGCGCAGGGCTATTCCTTCGAGGCCGCGGACGCGAGCTTTGAACTGCTGCTCCGCGACGAGCTCGCCGGGGAGCGCAAGCGGCACTTCACCGTCGAGTCCTGGCGGGTGATCGTGGAGCGCCGCGCGGACGGCACGGTTACCAGTGAGGCCACCGTTCGCCTTGAGGCCAAGGGCGAGCGCATCGTCGCGGTCGGCGAGGGCAACGGCCCGGTCAACGCGCTCGACCGCGCGCTGCGCGCCGCACTCGAGCAGACCTTCCCCGAACTGGCCTCCCTGGAGCTGACCGACTACAAGGTCCGCATCCTCGAAGGCTCGGCCGGCACCGGCGCGATTACCCGGGTGCTCATCGAGTCGAGCAACGCCGAGGGCGGCACCTGGTCGACGGTCGGCGTGGACGAGAACGTGATCTCCGCCTCCTGGCACGCCCTGGAGGAGGCGGTCAGCTACGGCCTGCTCCGCGCCGGCCGCGTCCCCGAATAACCCGGCCGCGTCCCCGCGTCCCCTATAAGCCCTGAGGCGCGCCCCGGAGCGGCACACACAAGCCGCCCGCTCCGGGCCCGCCCCGTCCGGCTAGCTCACAAGGCAACGTCCCGGACGAGGCGTTCGCTGTGGCTACAACAGACTCACGAGGCGAGCTGTAGCCCAATAACGATTGCGCGTCTCAGTAAAACGAAGACGATATCCAACGCACGGCCCCCATCGCACACCTGAGCCTGGCCGGCATACCTTATGCATATGGATGACAAGGACATCATGACCCGGATCAGCGACCTGATTGACACCGAGCACGAGCTCCGGGGACAGCTCGCGCGAGGCGAGCTCAGCTCGGAACAGGAGCGGGACCGCCTTCGTTCTGCGGAAGAGGCGCTTGACCAGTGCTGGGACCTGCTCCGTCAGCGCCGGGCGCGGCGGCAGTACGGGGAGAGTCCTGACGCTGCCCAAGTCCGTCCGGTCTCGGAGGTGGAGGGATACCAGCAGTAGCGCTTCCACGACGCCAGGCGCTCCCCGGGAGGACCCCGGGCAAGTAGGCTCGAATGCGACAAGCGAAGCGAAGGAGCATCGTGCGTATCGCGAGGTTCGCCGTAGACAACGGGGTCGCCTACGGCGTCGTTGAGGGTGAGTCCGGACAGCCGCAGACGATCTCGGAGTTGCACGGACATCCATTCGGAGTCGATCCCGCGGGTGTGCGGTTCACTGGCGACCGCTTTCCGCTGGCCGAGGTGCGGCTGCTCGCCCCGGTGCTGCCGTCGAAGGTCGTGGCCGTCGGCAAGAACTACGCCGAGCACGTCAAGGAGATGCGCAAGCTATTTGCGGAGACGGAGCTGCCCGCCGAGCCGGTCCTGTTCCTCAAGCCGTCCACGTCGGTGACCGGGCCCGGCGACCGCATCGCCTACCCGGTGAAGATCACCGACCGGGTGGATTACGAGGGGGAGCTCGCCGTGATCATCGGCCGGCTCTGCCGCGACGTGCCCAAGGAGCGCGCCGCCGACGTCATCTTCGGCTACACCTGCGCCAACGACGTGACCGCCAGGGACCTCCAGGCCAGGGACGGGCAGTGGACGCGGGCGAAGGGCTTCGACACGTTCTGTCCGCTCGGCCCGTGGATGGAGACCGGTGCCGATCCGGCCGACCTGGGCATCACCACGATCGTGAACGGCTCGGTCAAGCAGCACGCGCGCACGTCGGAACTGCTGTGGGACGTGCCGTCGCTGGTTGAGTACGTGTCCTCGGTAATGACCCTGCTGCCAGGCGACGTGCTGCTCACCGGCACCCCGGAGGGCGTCGGCCCGCTGACCGACGGAGACGAGGTGTCGGTCACCATCGAGTCGATCGGCACCCTGACCAACCGCGTGGTCATCCGCGACTGATCTCCGTCGCCGCGATCAGATTCCTGGTGTAAGGGTGGCGCGGCGACCCGAATACCTGGTCGCGGAAGGCCGGCCTCGACGATCTCGCCTCGCGACATGACCGCGATCCGGTCGCAGAGGTAGCGCACGACCGCGAGGTCGTGGGAGATGAACAGGCAGGAGAAACCGAACTCGCGCTGCAGGTCGGCGAGCTGATTCAGGATCGCGGCCTGGACCGAGACGTCAAGGGCCGAGGTCGGCTCGTCGGCCACGAGCAGCCGTGGCCGGGCAATGAGCGACCTGGCCAGGCCGACGCGCTGCCGCTGGCCGCCGGACAGCTCGTGGGGGTACCGGGTGCGCAGTTGCGGCGAGAGGCCGACCTGGGTGAGCATCTCGGCCACCTTGTCCGCCCGCCGCGCCGCCCGCCCCGCCGTTCGCTGGGCGCGGAGCGGGGCGGCGACGATGTCGGAGACCGTCATGCGTGGGTTCAGGGACGAGTACGGGTCCTGGAAAACCATGTGCATCTTCGGCCGCAGCGGCAGCAGCTTGCGGCGGGACAGGTGGGTGATGTCGGCGCCGTCGAGGGTGACCTGCCCGCCGTCCGGCTCAAGCAGGCGCAGCACGCAGTGCGCCACCGTGGTCTTGCCGCTGCCGGACTCGCCGACCAGGCCGACGATCTCGCCCCGGCCAATCTCCAGGTCGACGCCAGCGACGGCGTGCACCACTCCGCCGCCCGCCGTCCGCGGGATACGGAACGACTTGTGCAGCCCGGTCACCGTGAGCACCGGCGGCGCGGCACCGTTCCCGGTTTCGCCGTTCCCGGTTTCGCCGTTCACTGGGCCGCTCCCGCCGGGTCCGGGATCCGGTCAAGCACGCAGGCGGCCAGGTGCGAACGGTCCGGCCCGACCGGCCGCAGTGGCGGCTGCGCGGTGAGGCACCGCGGCTCGGCATACGGGCAGCGCGGGCTGAACACGCAATGCTCCGATTCGCCGCGCAGCAGCGGGACCTGACCGGGGATCGGCGTCAGCCGCCTGGTGTCCCGGTCGCTGTCCGGCTGCGGCACGGCCCCGAGCAAACCGGCCGTGTACGGGTGCCCCGGCGCCGTGTAGAGGCGGTCCGTCGGGGCCTCCTCAAGCAGGTGCCCCGCGTACATCACGAGCACGCGGTCGGCGAACCCGCGGACCACGGCCAGGTTGTGCGTGATCAGCAGCACCGCCATGCCGAGGGTGGCGCGCAGGTCCCGCAGCAGGTCGAGGATCTGCGCCTGGATCGTAGGGTCGAGCGCGGTCGTCGGCTCGTCCGCGATCAGCACGGCGGGGTCGCAGGCGATGGCCATGGCGATCATGACCCGCTGCCGCATCCCGCCGGACAGTTGATGCGGGTAGGAGTGCAGGTGCCGTGCCCCGTCTGGCAGCCGGACCAGCTCGAACAGGTCAAGGACCCGGTTCCGGGCGGCCTGCCGGGACAGCCCCTGGTGCCTGCGGATCACCTCGGCGACCTGGGTGCCGACGGTCAGCGACGGGTTGAGCGCCGTCATCGGCTCCTGGAAGATCATGGCGATGGAAGCGCCGCGGACTTGCTGCAGCCTCCGGTCCGAGGCCGACCGCAGGTCGTCGCCCTGAAACCAGACGTGCCCGGTGACCGCGGCGCCCGGCGGCTCAAGGCCGAGGACCGACAGCCCGGTCAGTGTCTTCCCGGACCCGGACTCGCCCACGATGCCCACCACTTCGTTGGCGGCGAGCGCCAGCGACACCCCGCCGACCGCGAGCAGCGGCCCGCGGCGGGTGCTGAACCGTACCCGCAGGTCCTCGATCCTCAGTACCTGGTCGCTCATCGCTGGATCGCTCATCACCGGCCCCGGGGGTTGAGTGCGTCGGTGATGCCGTCGCCGAGCAGGTTGAAGCAGAACGCGGCGAGGAAGATCGCGACTCCAGGGAAGATCCCCGGCCACACCGACTGGTTCAGGTACTGCTGCGCCTGGGCCAGCATCCCGCCCCAGTCCGCCGTGGGCGGCTGGACGCCGAGGCCGAGGAACGCCAAGATCGCGGCGCCGACGATCGAGGTCGGGATGGCGACCGTGGTCTGCACCATGACCGGGCGCAGCACGTTCGGCAGGATCTGCCGCCGCAGGATCGTCAGGTCCCGCTCGCCGTTCACCAGCGCCGCCTGGACGTACTCCAGGTCACGCACCTCAAGCGTCGCGCCGCGGGCGATCCGGGCGATCACCGGTACCGTCCCGACCCCAAGCGCGGCTACCGCGGTCCACAAGCTGGGCTGGGAGATCGCGGCCAGCCCGACGGCGAGCAGCAGGAACGGGAAGGCGAGCATCACGTCGACGATCCGCATCAGCAGCGTGTCGACCGGGCCGCGGAAGTACCCGGCGATCATCCCGTACGGCAGCCCGATCGCCGATCCGAGCAGGGTGGACAGGATTCCCGCGGCAAGCGTGCTGCGCGCGCCGTACAGCATCCGGGACAGCACGTCCCGGCCGAGCTGATCGGTGCCGAGCACGTGGTGCGCCGTGCCCGGCGGGGCGAGCACGAGGGCGAAGTTCGTCGCGTTCGGGTCGTAGGGCGCGGCGAGCGGGCCGAAGACCGCGACTCCCGCGATGATGAGCGAGCCCGCCGCGCCAGCGATCGCGAGCGCGGTGAACCGGGGGCGGACCCTGGCGGTGCGGACGACCCGGGCTGCGACCCGCCCGCTGACCGGGTCAGGAACGGCCGGCCCGGCGACCCCCGCGGTCATGTGGTTCCCCTTGCGGCCGTGACCCGCAGCCGTGGGTTGATGAGCGCATAGCACACGTCGGTGAGCAGGTTCACGATGATGTAGGCGGCGGCGGTCAGCAGCACCGCCCCTTGCAGCGTCGGGTAGTCCCGCTGGCCAACCGAGTCGAGGATGAGCTGTCCGATACCAGGGATGTTGAAGACCACCTCGACGGTCACGACGCCTGCGATCAGCCCGCCCAGTTGCAGCCCGACCACCGTCACCACCGTGATCAGGCTGTTGCGTAGCGCATGCACCAGATCACCTGCCATTCGCGCATGCCCTTGGCCCGGGCGGTGCGTACGTAGTCGGCGCCGAGCGCCTCGATCATCGCCGCCCGCGTCTGCCGCATGATCACCGCGGCGAGCCCGGTGCCGAGCACGATCATCGGCATGACCATGTGTTCCAGGTTCCCGCCGAGCCCGTTCGCCAGCGGCACGAAGCCGCCGGACGGCAGCACGTGCAGGTGCACCGCGAAGATCAGGATCGCCAGGATGCCGAACCAGAAGTGCGGCAGCGAGAGCCCGCCGAGCGCCACGGTGCTCGCCACCCAGTCGGTGACCCGGCCAGGGCGCACCGAGGCGGCGACCCCGGCGGGCACGCCGATCACGATCGCGAACGCGAGCGAGAGCACCGCGAGCTCAAGCGTGATCGGCAGCCGCTGCTCCAGTTGGGTGGACACCGGGATATCGGTGATCGGCGAGGTGCCGAGCTGTCCGCTCAGCACCTGGCCGATCCACCGGACGTACTGCACGGGCAGCGGCTGGTCGAAGCCGTAGGCGTGCATGGTGGCGGCGAGAGCCGCCGGGTCGGTGGAGTCCGCTGACAGCGCCGTCGTCGGCCCGCCGGGGAGAGCGTGCACCGCGCCGAACACCACGATCGTCGCTAGCAGCAGGGTGACGAGCGCGATCCCGGTACGCCGCGCGATGACCCAGGACAATCAGCCCACCTGGGCGTACTCGAGCCGAATAAGGCTGTCGGGGAGGTACTGCACGCCCTTGACGTTCTTGCTCAGCCCGAGGAAGACCTTGGGGTACCACAGGTAGATGATGTTGAGTTCGGTGTGCATCAGCTGCACGGCCTGCGTGTAGAGCTCCTGCCGCTGCGGGGTGGACGTGGAGGAGCGAGCCTCGACGAGCAGCTTGTCCAGCGCCGGGTAGTCCGCGCCCGTGTAGTTGAGCCCGGCGCCCGGGTACCAGTCACTGAAGATGTTCTGGTCCGGGTCGACCCGCCCCGACCAGCCGATGTCGTACATCTCGAACTGGCCGGCCGCCGCCCGGGTCAGCGTGGTGGTGAACTCAAGCGGCTGCAGGGCCACTGCGAAGCAGGCCAGGCGCTGCCATCGACTGGATGATCGAGCCGATTTGCAGGTCAAGTGGGTCGTTCGGCACCATGAGCGAGACATGGATCGGCGTCTTGAGCCCGGTGGCCGCGATGAGCTGCTTCGCCTCGGCGACGTTCTGCGCAGGGCAGGGCACATTCACCGCCCACGGGCTGTTCGGCGGGATCGGCGTGCAGCCAGGCGTGTAGAGCCCTTCGAAGGCCACCTGGTTCAGCTGCGCGCGGTTCAGCGACAGTTCGAACGCCTCGCGCAGCGTGGGATGGGTGGCGAACGGGTTGTTCGCGGTGCCGTAGGGCTTGAGCGACCCGTTCACGTTGCCGGTGTTGATGTCGAGGCCGTTGTAGCCGAGCGAACTCTGCGCCTCGATCGTGGTGCTCGCGCCGTTCTGCAGCGTCTTCACGTTCTGCGGCGTAACCTCGTCGGCGACCTGGATCTGCCCGGACTCTAGGTCCGCCGCCATCGTGCTTGGGTCCGTGATGGCCTCGAACGTGATCTGGGACAGGTGCACGTGGGCCTGGCCGTAATAGTACGGCGACTTCTTCAGGATGATCGTGTCCAGACTGGGCCGGGAGGAAAACTCGTACGGCCCGACGCACACCGGGTGCTGCGCGAAGTTGCTGCCGAGCTTCTTCAGCTGCGTCGGCGAGAGGATCATGCCCGACCGGTCGGCGAGGACCGACGTCAGCGGGGCGAACGGCGCGGACAGGTGTAGCACAACCGTGTCCGCGCCGCTCGTGCTGACGCTGGTCACGCCCTTGAGCTCAGCGGCGCGGACGGACTGCGGGTCGGTGAGGTAGTGCTCGAGCGTGGTCTGCACCGCCGCTGCGTTGAACGGCGTCCCGTCGTTGAACTTCAAGCCGGGCTTGAGCGCAATGGTGTAGGTGAGTCCGCCGTCGGTGATGACCGGGAGCGAGACGGCAAGCTGGGGCACGATGTTCAGCTGCGCGTTGATGTCGTACAGCTTCTGGCACATGTTCGCGAACACCGTGCGCCCGACGAAGGTGGAGCCGGTCGTCGGGTTGAGCGCGTCCGGGGCCCCGGCGAGGCCGACGGTGATGCTGCCCGACCCGGCCGCAGGGTTAGCCCCGGTGCTGCTGTTGCTGGTGCCGCCACTGTGGGTGGTGGTTGGCGAGGTGCAGGCGGCTAGTCCGCCCATCAGTGTTGCCGCCGTTGTTGCGGCAATCAAGTGATAGTGCAACCTCCGATTGGGGAGGATTTTCCGTCGAGTAGCCACCATACCAATATGATTTGATCGCAAAAAAAATGATAGATGATGATTTGATCGATCTCCTGCGGTCGCACCTTCGCCTGGTCGCCTAGGCCGGAAAGTGCTGCCTTAGGTGGCGGAGCTGGCGCTCGGTGTGCGCGGCGGGCCAGTCGTGGCCGCTGTACGGGAAGACGGCGATGTCCTTGTCCGCGGTTATCTCGTTGTAGGCCGCGAAGACGGTTGACGGCGGGCAGATGTCGTCCATCAGGCCCACGCTCATCAGCGTCGTGGCGGTGATCCTGCGGGCGAGCAGCGCGCAGTCGATGTACCGCAGCGTGTTCAGCGCGGGCTCGATGAGCTGGACGTTCTTCGCGAGGAACTCGGGGATCTCGGTGTACGGCGCGTGCGGTGCGAGCGTGATCGCCCGCTGGATGTCGCACAGGAACGGAACGTCGGCGTGGCATACCCGCACGACATCCGGGCGCAGCGCGGCCGCCGCGAGCGCCAGCGCGCCGCCCTGGCTACCGCCGGTCACCGCGATGCCCGGCGCGCCGCCCCCCTCTCCAGACCGCACAGCCGCGGAACCGGGCCGGCCAGCTCGATCGCGGTGTCCACCGCCCGCACGGCGTCGGTGAACATCCGGGTGTAGTAGTAGTCCTCGGGACTGGTGATGCCCCTCGTCATGACGAGGGAGTTCTCCGGTCCTGTCCCGCCGGCGCCGTCCGGGGTCGCGCCGGTCGCCCACCGGCCGCCCTGGCCGCGGCTGTCCATCACGAGCAGCGCGTAGCCGAGCGCGGGCAGCAGCACGTGCTCGGTCGGCGTGCCGCGGCCGCCGCCGTAGCCGATGAACTTGACGACCACGGGCGCGCCGGGCGTGTCGCGCGGCCGCAGGTACCAGGCCCTGACCCGGTCGCCGCCGCCGCCGGAGAACTCGACGTCGTACACCTCGACCGGGCCGTAGAGCTCAGGCAGGTGCGGCGTCAGGACGGGCGGCCTGGCGAGTGCCCGCGCCGTCTCGGCCCGCCGGGTCCACCAGTCGTCGAGCCCGTCCGGCTCCTGAGTGCTCGTGCGGTACTCGCGCAACTGCTCAACCGGCAAGTCGTACCAGGGCATGGCACACCAATCTGCAAGGAGTGGGACCGCGATAGCCAAAGCCTACGTGCGGCGGAACCGCCGCGGTGGCGTGACCCCTAGCTCTCGGCGATCTTGAAGACCCTGACGCCGAACGGGGGCAGGGTCACCCGGTCCACGATCTCTGTCCCGCCGAGCGGGGTCAGCCCCATGGGCGCGTCCTGTTCCGCCGCGCAGCCAAGTACCGGCTTGACGGTCACCTCCTGCGCGCCGTGGCTGGCGATCACCGCGAACCGCGTGCCGTCACGGCGAACAAGGACGTCGCAGGCGACACCGGGCTCGTCGACGCTCACCGGCCGACGCACGCCCGCGTGCGTGGCGAGCGCCCCGTAGAGGGCGGCGGTCGAGTCGGGATTGACCCGGGGAGCGGCCGAGGCCATGTACTCGAGCGGGTAAGTGCACAGGATCAGCGAGCCGCGGCCCGCCTGCCGCCGCAGCAGCGCGGGGCGGCCGTGGGCGTCGGTCGCGATGACCTCCGCGGTGGCGGGGCTGACCGGCAGGTAGCCGCGGGCGTGCTCGTTGCCCGCGACGGCGAAGGTGAGCGTGGTGCCCCGGCACAGGCCGCCGAAGTCCCTGGTGAGGGTGAGTTCTACCACGTCGTCGGTGACCGGGTCGACCAGGCCGACGTCGAGCTGGTGCCTGACGCCGAAAAGCTCGTTCATCGCGCCGTAGGACGGCCCGCGGTGCCAGGACGCGTCCCCTGCGCAGTAGGAGACGTAGACGGTGGCGCCGTCGCCGGCCAGCTGCTCGAGCGCGGCGGCGGTGGGGGCGAGGAACTGCTTGACGGAAGGGGCGAGGTAGAGCCGGGCGCCCGGCTCGATCCCGTTCGTTTCCCGCGTCAGCCTGGGCGGCAGGTCCGCCAGCCGCGCGGAGACGTACCCCTGGAGCAGCGCCCGGCCAACCGCGGAATGGCTGTCCGGCGAGCTGAACGGGTACTGGGTGTCCAGGTAACTCGACACGACGAGGGCCGTGTCGGTCTCGGCGCGCTCGCAGTTCGCGTAGTCGATGGCGGCGAGGGTCTGCGCGAAGGCCTTCATCTCCTTGAGGGTGGCCTTGGGGGTGCCGTGCGCGTCGGTGAGGCCGAAGTTCTGCTCGAACGCGTGGTGCCGGTACGGGTCCTGGTCCGGGAGCGCGAAGTCGGTGTTGTTCCACGCGATCCACCCGGTGGCGCCGGCCAGCAGCGTGCTGTGCAGCACGTGCCTGTAGTAGGTGGCGGCGTTGGCGTCGGAGGCGAAGTCGGAGCTGACGCCGAATTCCTCCATGATCACCGGCTTGCCGAACGTGCCTGCCAGCTCGCAGGCGACCGCGGCCGCGTAGCGCTGCCGGACCGGGTCATCGCCGACGGGGTAGACGTGCGGGCCGAGGAAGTCGGTGAGCTCGGACACCTCGGTCAGCCTGAACCCGTTGTCGTTGCCGGTCACCTCGATGCCCCAGGCGCCGTCGCCCAGCGAGAACGGCTGGCGGCCGCCTGCCGCGCGTACCGCGTCCCTGATGATCCGTGCCCAGGTGGCGACGATCTCGTGGTCGGTGTCAGAGCCGCCGTAGAGCGGCATCTCGTTGGAGACCAGCCAGCCGGCCACCGCCGGGTGGGCATGGAAGCGGCGGACCATCTCGGCGGCGAACCAGGCCTGGCGTCCGACCAGCCAGACGTCGTTGTACAGATGGCGGTTGTTGCGCCAGGCCGGGTCCCAGTTCTCCCCGGACATGTGGCCCACGATGAAGGTCGGGATCGTACTGAGGCCGTGCTCGGCGTGCCGGTCGAGGAAATCGGCGAACCGCGCCGTCATCGTCTCGTCGATCTCGTGCGGGCCGGGCATGAAGTCGGGCCAGTAGAAGAACGACCTGGTCATGGTCAGGCCGTGGCGCTTGAGCACGGCAAGCTCGCTGCCGACGACCGCCGGGTCGTAGCGGCGCCACATCAGCGGGCCGCCGGTCCGGGACCAGAAGTTCGCACCGAGCCAGTTCACCGGCGCGCCGCCGGCCGTAACCCTTGCTGTGTTCCTGCGCACGCGGTCTCCTCCGCCGGTCTGGATAAGTCTTCCCCGTCAGGCTCCCAGACGACCGGGAATATACCGGTTAAGTCTTGGATAGTACATGGTGAGGCACCTGTCTAGAGGCGCCTGGACTTGTTACGGGACGCGTCCCGGACTTACCGCGGGATTTTCCCTGGACTTTCCGGGACGCGTCCCGGACGCATCCCGGTTATACTTAACCGGGATAGCGAGCCGCTTCGTCTGGTGCCCGGCGCAGGCGGCTCGGACGCACCGCCAGGGGGGCCCGATGAAACGCCCGACCATTACCGACATCGCGCAGCGAGCCGGCGTGACCAAGGCCGCGGTCTCGTTCGCGCTCAACGGTCAGCCGGGGGTCTCCGCCGCGACCAGGGAGCGGATCCTGGCGATCGCCGAGGAGATCGGGTTCCAGCCGAGCAGCGCCGCTCGCGCCCTGTCGGCGGGCAAGACCGGCGCTTTCGGCCTGGTGATCGACCGGCCCGCCCGGACGCTCGGCATCGAGCCTTTCTTCATGCAGCTGATCTCCGGCATCCAGGCCGACCTCGCCGGGCACCAGGTCACGCTGCTGTTCACGATGACCGAGGACGCCGACGCGGAGATCGAGCTGTACCGCCAGTGGTGGGCGCAGCGCCGGGTGGACGGCGTCTTCGTCGTCGACCTCCAGGTCGACGACCGCCGGATCCCGGCCATCGAGAAGCTCCGGATGCCCGCCGTGGTGATCGGCTCGCCCAAGGGCGCCGGGACGCTGCCCGCGATCGGTCAGGACGACCGGCGCGCGGTGGATGTCGTGGTCGGCTACCTTGCTGCTCAGGGGCACCAGCGGATCGCCCGTGTGGGCGGCCGGTCCGGCTACTGGCAGTCGGTGCTCCGGCGCGACGCGTTCGAGGCGGCGGCCGCGGTTGCCGGGCTCAAGGCGTTCTCCGTCGAGGCGGACTACACCGCGGCGCACGGCGCTGCGGCGACGGTGAGCCTGCTCGGCTCGGCCGAGCCGCCCACCGCGATCCTCTACGACAGCGACGTGATGGCGGCGGCCGGACTGGGCGTCGCGCAGCGCATGGGCGTCAGCGTGCCCGGCGGGGTATCGATCATCTCCTGGGACGACTCCGCCCTGTGCGAGCTGATGCACCCGGCGCTGACCGCGCTGCATCGAGACATCGCCAGCGTCGGCTCGACCGCCGCGCGGATGCTGCGCGAGTTGGCGGCCGGCGGCCACCCGGAGAGCGTCACGGAAGCACAGCCTGCGCTCGAGGTCCGGATGAGCTCCGGGCCGGCCGGTGTGTCGGGAATCACGTCGCCTGCCCGTTCCCGCCGGACGGCCTAGCCGGCGCTCTCGTTCCGGTGCGTCCGTGACCGGCCGGCGCACGGCCCGCGGCACCGCGAACCGCCGCTGTCCCGGGCGTTTCGTTGCGTTACATGCTGTTGAACACTGTTCGGCATGAGCTAGTCCCCGGCGGCCGGAACGCCGCCGAAATTGATCGGGATGTGAGCGTTATGCGGTGAGCCCTTTACGCGGATGCCGCTTTGGGTTAACACTTAACCGGTATAGCCCACCTGTTCAACGGCGGCACTGGAGCTAACTGAACAAAACGGCCGTAAGCCCCAGGGGTAACGCCGCGCACCTAGAACGGAAAAAACTTGGTACTGCCCACCATGCTGGTACGCCTGGAGAGTTGCGGCTGCGCGCCCGGCGAGACGGGACTGGGGGAACGGTGAAGGCTCTCGCCCGCAAGCTGGCGTTCTACCTGATCGCCGCCCTGATCGCGATCACCATCAACTTCTTCATCCCCCGGCTGGTGCCCGGCAACGCGGTCGCCGCGCAGCTGGCCAACCTGCACGGCACGATCACCCCCGCCACCCTGAAGGGCCTGTACGAAGAGTTCGGCCTGTCCGGGCATCAGTCCGCGTGGGACCAGTACCTGCATTACTGGGGTCAGCTGCTGCACGGCAACCTGGGCACCTCCACCAGCTTCTATCCCACCTCGGTCAGCTCGGTCATCGGCGGCGGGATCTACTGGACGCTGGGCCTGGTCGGGATCGCCACGCTGATCAGTTTCGTGCTGGGCACCGCGCTCGGCATCGTGGTGGCCTGGCGCCGCGGCAGCGTCCTCGACAACCTGCTTCCCGCGCTCACCTTCCTCCAGGCGGCGCCGTACTTCTTCCTGGCGATCCTGCTGGTAGCCCTCCTGGGTACCAGCCTGCACTGGTTCCCGCTCCTCGGTGGCTACTCGATCACCGAGACTCCGGGCTGGAACCTGGGTTACCTCAACGACGTGCTTGACCACGCGGTCCTCCCGGCGTTCACGATCGTGCTCGCGTCCGCGGCCGGCTGGACCGTTGGCATGCGAAACGTGATGGTCACCACGATGGACGAGGACTACGTGCTGATGGCCCAGGCCAAGGGCCTGCCCAAGCGGCGCGTGCTGAGCTACGCGGCCCGGAACGCGATCTTGCCCAGCGTGACCGGGTTCTCCCTGGCGATCGGCTTCGTGGTATCCGGAGCGCTGCTCACCGAGATCGTCTTCTCCTACCCCGGCATCGGCTACCTGCTCAAGCAGGCGGTGCTTAACCACGACTATCCGCTGCTGCAAGGCCTGTTCCTGATCATCACGTTCGCCGTGCTCGCCGCGAACCTGCTCGGTGACTTCGTCTACGTGTTCCTCGATCCGCGAGCCCGGCGGGAGGCGTGATCCGATGACCACCGTGACCAGCATCGGCGCCCCAGGGGTGCCCAGCCCGGTGATGATACCCGCGACCCGGCGACGGATCCGGCTGCCGCGCTCGGCCAAGGTCATCACCGGGACCACGCTGCTCGCCATCTTCGTCTTGCTGGCCATCTTCGGCCCGGCGCTGTCGCCCTATAACCCGGACTTCATAACCACCGCCACGAACGGCACGCCGCAGCCGCCCTCGGCGGCGCACCTGCTCGGCACCACCAATCTCCAGCAGGACGTGCTGTCCCAGCTGCTCTCCGGGACCCGGCCGATCATGCTGGTGGCGTTCCTGGCCGGCGCGGCGGCGACCGCGCTTGCCGTCCTCATCGGGGTGGCGGCCGGGTACTTCGGCGGGCTGGTTGACGACCTGCTGTCCCTGTTGATCAACGTGTCCCTGGTGCTGCCGGCGCTGCCGCTGCTGATCGTGCTGACCGGTTTCCTCGGCACCTCGTCCTCGGCTAACGACCCGCTGATCGCGCTGATCATCGCCATCACCGGCTGGGCGTGGGGCGCGCGGGTGCTCCGGGTGCAGGTGCTGTCGATGCGGAACCGGGACTTCGTCGAGTCGGCGCGGCTGATCGGCGAGCGGCCGTGGCGGATCATCGGCTTCGAGATCATGCCCAGCCTGATCCCGATCATCGCGTCGTCCTTCCTGTTCACGGTGATCTACGCCATCGGCACCTACGCATCGCTCGCCTACCTCGGGCTGATCAACGCCTCGCACTGGTCGTGGGGAACCATGCTGTTCTGGGCGGGGAACTTGCAGGCGGAGCAAAGCGGCTGGTGGTGGTGGTTCGTTCCGCCCGGCCTGGCGATCGCGCTGCTTGGCATGGCGCTCGCGCTGCTGAACTTCGGCATCGATGAGTTCATCAACCCGCGGCTGAGGGCCGCCGGCCTGTCCCGCAAGGCGGCCCGCGGCGCCGGCCTGCCCCGCCGGTTCCGGCTCGGCCTCACCCCGGTGACCGCGCAGGCCCCAGCAGGCACCGGCCTGGCCGGCACCGCACACGACCGCGCTATCCCGGACACGGAGATCTCCCTATGACCAGCAGGCCGACTGCCCGCACGCCGCTGCTCGATGTGCGCGGCCTGAGCGTCGACTACGGCGTGGGCCCGGACGCGGTGCGGGCGGTGACCGAAGCGGATCTCGCCCTGTACCCGGGCGAGGTGGCCGGCCTGGCCGGGGAGAGCGGCAGCGGCAAGTCCACGTTCGCCTATGCGATCACCCGGCTGCTGCGCGCGCCCGGGGTGATCACCGCGGGCAGCGTCCGCCTCCACCTGGCGGGCCAGCCGGGACCAGGCAGCCAGCCGGGACCAGGCAGCCAGCCGGATGGCGTGATCGACTTGCTCGCCGCCACCGAGTCGCAGCTCCGCCAGATCCGATGGTCCCAGATCGCGGTGGTCATGCAGAGCGCGATGAACGCGCTGAACCCGGTATTCCGGATCGGCGTCCAGCTCACCGACGTCTTGCGGACCCACCGCCCGGAGATGAGCCGGGCGGAACGCCGCGAGCGGGCCGCGGAACTGCTCCGGATGGTCGGCATCACCCCGGACCGGCTTCGAGCGTATCCGCACGAGCTGTCCGGCGGGATGCGGCAGCGGGCCATGATCGCGATGGCGCTGGCGCTGGAGCCGCGGATCGTCATCATGGACGAGCCGACCACCGCCCTGGACGTGGTCACCCAGCGCGAGATCCTGGAGGAACTGGCCGCGCTGCGGGAGCGGCTCGGGTTCGCGGTGCTGTTCATCACGCACGACCTGTCGCTGCTGCTGGAGATCGCCGATTCGATCTCGATCATGTACGCGGGACACATCGTCGAGCAGGCGAGCGCGCCCGAACTGTTCCGGGCTCCCCGGCACCCGTACACGCTGGGCCTGCTTGGCTCGTTCCCGTCGCTGCACGGTCCCCGGGTGACGATGACCGGCATCGGCGGCGCCCCGCCCGACCTGCGCCACCCGCCGGCGGGCTGCCCGTTCCACCCGCGGTGCTCCTACGCCATGGACGTGTGCCGGGAGCGGATCCCGCTGCTGCGCACGCCTCGGCGCGACGGAACCTCGGACCGCGTGGTCTCCTGCTGGCTGCACGAGCCGGTCGCGTCCTCGCTTTCCCTCCCGCCCGCGCTGGCGGCCGAGTACAGCATGGAAGGTTCCCGATGAGCCAGCCGGCCCCCGCGCTGGAGGCGCGGTCGGTCACCAAGCACTTCCCCGTCCATCAGGCTGGGCGGGCCCGGTTCCGGCAGGGGGGCGTGGTGCACGCGGTCGATGGCGTGTCGCTGACGGTGCCGTCCGCCGGCATTCTCGCGATCGTCGGCGAGAGCGGCTGCGGCAAGTCGACGCTGGCCCGGCTCCTGGCCCGGGTGCTGACGCCGACGTCGGGCGAGGTGCTGATGCACGGCGTTCCCTCGACCGCCGGGTCCCGGCGGGCTTACGCGCGCACCGTGCAGATGGTGCTTCAGGACCCGTTCGCCTCGCTCAACCCGGCGCACACGGTGGCATATCACGTGGGCCGCCCGCTGGCGCTGTACGGGACCGCGGATAACCTGTCAAGGGACGCCGCGATCGAGCAGCTCCTGGACCGGGTGGCACTCTCCCCGGCCAGGGAGTTCGCGGACAAGCTCCCGCATGAGCTGTCCGGCGGCCAGCGGCAGCGCGTGGCCATCGCCCGGGCCCTGGCGGCGCGGCCCAAGATCCTGATCGCCGATGAGCCGGTCTCCATGCTCGACGTGTCGATCAGGCTCGGCGTGCTCAACCTGCTCGCCGGCCTGCGCGACAACGAGCGGCTGGCCATCGCCTACATCACCCACGACATCGCGTCGGCTCGCTACCTGGCCGACGAGGTGGCGGTCATGTACGCGGGGACGCTGGTGGAGACCGGTCCGGCCGTGAGCGTGACCGATTCACCGCGTCATCCCTACACACAGCTCCTGCTCGCGGCGGCACCCGATCCTGACCGGGTCGAACCGCCGTCGTTGCAGGGTCGCGGCGCGCCCCCGAGCCTGGTGTCTCCGCCCGGCGGCTGCCGCTTCCACCCGCGCTGCCCGTTCGCTATGGACGTGTGCGCACGACAAGCCCCGCCCGCCTTCGAGACCGGGCCGGGGCATCGCAGCGCGTGCTGGCTGCACGCGCCGCAGGATCCCCGCCATATGTCGACAAATACTGACACAACTACCCATAACGCGACCGGCCAAGTCGACGACCCGGCCGGAGAGCCGGTACCGGGCACGGGCCCGGCCGGCCGGAGCGCCACTCAGTAAAGACCCCGACACGGTCACACACCAAGGGCCGGCCCCGCGCCGGCCGGGCATAACGGAGTGTACAATGCAACCCACCAAGATCCCACGCAAGGCGGTCTTCGCCTTCGGCGCCCTCGCGGTGCTCGCGGTCGCAGCCTGCAGCAGCGGCTCGTCGGCTACGTCAAGCCCAGGGGCGAGTACGAGCGCAGGCTCCAGCACGCGAGCGCAGCGGCCGGCGCCAAGATGGGCACGCAGCCGCTGGTTGTCGAGACCGCTGAGCTGTCACCGCTAACCAAGAACTTCAACCCGCTCACCGCGAGCGCCTCGACCGGGTGGAACCTCCACGCGACCGACCTCATCTACGAGCCGCTGTTCCTGTTCAACCTGATGAAGCCGACCCAGGATCCGGTGCCGATGCTGGCCACCAACTCCTCGTGGTCCGCCGACGGCAAGACCCTCACCTTGACCACCCGGTCCGGGGTGAAGTGGACCGACGGCCAGGCGTTCAGCGCCGCCGACGTGGCCTTCACCTTCAACCTGATCAAGAAGTACGCCGCGACCGCGGACGTCAACGGGACACCTACCGTGACCTCGGCGACGGCCACCGGGCCGAACACCGCCGTGCTCACGTTCCCCACCCCCGAGGCGGGGAACATGTACGCGATCGGCACTCAGCAGATCGTCGCGCAGCACGTCTGGCAGTCGGTCGGGGACCCGGGCAAGTACGCCGACGCCAACCCGGTCGGCACCGGGCCGTACACGCTGTCGGAATTCACCCCGCAGAAGGTCACCCTCAAGTACAACCCCCAGTACTGGAACGTGTCCTCGATCCACGTACCCGAGGTCATCTTCCCCGGCTACGCGACCGGTACCTCCCCGGCGGCCGTCGAGTCCGGACAGGTGTACTGGGCCGGTAACAACATCTCGGACGTGCAGAACGTCTTCGTGGCCAAGGACCCGGTCCACAACCACGTGTGGCTGTCGACCGCCCCGTACATGGCGGCGAACAACGTGGTCACCATGTGGTTCAACACCACCAAGGCCCCGCTCAACGACCCCAAGGTCCGGCAGGCGATCAGCTACGCGATTAACCGCCAGCAGCTTGCCACCCAAGGTGAGTCCAGCTACGAGGCGCCGGCGACCTCGTCCAGCGGGCTGCTGCTGCCCGCGAGCCAGCCGCTTGTCTCCTCGCAGTACGCCAACGACCTGCCCGCCGCCGGCGACGCCGCCAAGGCGGCCTCGATCCTGACCAGCGACGGCTGGACCAAGTCGGGTGGCAAGTGGACCAAGAACGGGCAGAAGCTCTCGTTCTCACTCAAGGACCCCTCCGACTTCACCGACTATTACACCGACATCAAGCTCATCGCGACACAGCTGAACGCCCAGGGCTTCGACGTGACCGCAGTGGGCGAAGCCGGCGGCTACGCCCCGTGGAACACCGATGTGCAGAACGGCAACTTCGACGCGGTGCTCCACTGGTCGGCCGGCTCCCTCCCGTACACCAACTTCCAGCAGTGGATGGACTCCGCCGCCACTGCCCCGATCGGCACGGCCGCGTCAGGCAACTGGGGCCGGTTCAAGAGCACAGATGCGCAGACCGCGCTGAGCCAGCTCGCGGCCGCGACCACCCCCGCCGCCCAGCAGGCCGCAGTGGGCTCGCTGCAGCAGATCATGGCCACCCAGGTGCCTGAGGCGCCGCTGCTTTACGGCGCGCTCTGGGCCGAGTGGTCCACGAAGGACTACGTCGGCTGGCCCAGCCCGTCCAACCCCTACTCCGAACCCGGCCCGGCCAACAACCAGGACGTCGAGTTCGTGATCCTGCATCTCACCCCGGCCTCGTGACCGGCAGCGCGACAGGAGGACAGCTCAGGGCAGAAACCTGCCGCGTGCAGCGAAGACTGTGCCGGTAACCGGCACACCATGACCGAGGAGCGCGGCCACCCGGCCGCGCTCCTCGGGAGCTTCTCCGTCACTCGCGCGCACGCACTTCCCAGAAAAAGCGAGACGGCCCTTCGTGCTTACCGCACGGGGCCGTCTTCGTCATTTGGCTGGGGTACCAGGACTCGAACCTAGACTAACAGAGCCAGAATCTGTCGGGCTGCCAATTACCCTATACCCCAATTACCGGCACGAACCGGACGCCTCGTAGTCTACGGGCGTTCCGTACCGCGCCGATGTAGTGTATCGAATCCCGGGCACCAGAGCGAACGCAAACCCTCCGCCTCGCCGGGTATGCCCGATGGGGGCGGACTCGTACCCAGTGGGCCTGCTGGTGTTCGGGATGCGCAAAGTCCGGGCATGCCTGGAAGAGCACTGCGGCTCCGGGAGGCATGGTGCTCATTCAGGCTGCTCTTAACGGCGGGACGACGCGGGCCGACCATCAGCGGGTACCGCTCAGCCCGGCCGAGCTGGCCAGCGAGGCGCGGGACGCGCGGCGCGCCGGGGCGGGAGCGCTGCACCTCCATCCGCGGGATCCGTCCGGTCAGCAGACGCTCGAGCCGGAGCACGTGCTCGCCGCGGTGGCGGCGGTCCGGGCGGCGACCGGGCTGCCCGTCGGGGTGACCACGGGGATCTGGACCGTGGACGGCAACGTTCAGCGGCGGCTCGACCTGGTAGCCGGCTGGACCGGTCCGGACCAGCCGGACTACGCCTCGATCAACATGAACGAGCCGGGCACCGGCGAACTGGCCGACCTGCTCACCAGCCTGGGCATCGGGATCGAGCCGGGCGTATGGTCGGCCGACGACGCCCGGCTGCTCGCCGCGAGCGGCTTCCGGGACCGGATCTTGTGGGTGCTGATGGAGCCAACCGACCGGGTGCCCGCCGGCGCCGTCGCGGCCGCGGCCGCGGCCGCCGCGGAGCTGGCCAGGCACGGCATCACGGCCCGCCAGGTCCGTCACGGGTACGACCTGGCCACCTGGGACGTGCTGCGCGCCGCGATCGCGGACGGGCAGGACATCAGGGTCGGCCTCGAGGACACGCGGGTCCTGCCCGACGGCTCGGTCGCCGCGGGGAACGGTGACCTGGTGGCGGCAGCCGCCGGCCTGCGTGAATCCTGATATGTCCGGTGCGTTCGCCGGCCGTGTGCCCTCGTGTTGGCTCCACTCACCAAGAGGCGGTATGGTGTAGCTCGCCGGGGATGCGGAACCCCCGGCGACCATCTCGGCCCCGTCGTCTAGAGGCCTAGGACGTCGCCCTCTCAAGGCGGTAACGCCGGTTCGAATCCGGTCGGGGCTACTCGTTGGAGGCCCCCTGCACGCAGAAAGCGCGTGCAGGGGGCCTCGTAGCATTTACACCGGGGGACGACCCCCGGACCCCCGATGCGGGGCTGCGTCCCGCGATCGGTTCGAGGGCGCCTGCTCGCAAAATGCGCGAGTCGGCGCCCTCGTAGCATTTCGCCCGGGGGGACGACCCCCCGGAACCCCCCGCTGCGGGGCTGCGCCCCGCGAAGCGGCGGGCTTCGCACTCGTGCCATCTCCTGAACGTGGTCCGCGCGGCCTGGGCGTCAGTGGCCGGGGCTGATGACGCCGAGGGTGGTCAGGCCGACGAGGAAGAGCTGGACGCCGACGGCGGCGAGCAGGATGCCGAGTAGCCGGGAGAAGACTTCGAGTACGTTGTCGTGCGTCCGGCCGAGCAGCGGGCCGAGGGCTATCCCCGATACCGCGTTGAGTACGGCGATGAGCGCGAACGCGGCCGCCACCTCCCAGCGGCCGCCCCAGCCGCGGGCGAGCAGCGACTCCTCAAGCACCGCGGCGACCGCGAGCGGGCTGACCACCCACGGGAGCAGCATGGTGCGGACTCCGCTGCTGACCGGGTGCTCCGGGTCGGCCTCCGCGCCCACGGCACCGGCACTCTCGCCGGCCCCGGACGTCGGCATGTGCGCCGGGTCGGCGAGGTCGACGTGGATACCGAATACCAGGGCAAGGGCGTAGACGAAGAACGCCGCGCCCGAGGCCAGCTCGAGCGCGGGCGTGCTGATGTGGAAGAACGTCGCCAGCCAGGGCGCGGTGAGTGCGCAGGCGAAGCCGACGCCCGCGGACGCCACGGCAGCGACCACGGCGACCAGCCGCACCGAACGGGCGTCCAGTATCTGGCCGATGCGCGCGAAGGACAGGAGCACCTTCTGCGGGCCGATGACCGACAGGAACAGGGCCAGCATGTCGGCCAGGTTGAGGCTGGTCATGATCAGATGATGGCGCGTTGTGACCGCGACGTCGCTCATCAACGCGCTTTGTGCCACTCCCGTCCGGCGGCAGTGTAAGATCAGTCCCGTGTCACGGTGGTATTGGCGCTTTACGACGGCTCCGGGTGGAGCCGTGCGTAGTCCTGCGCGCTGATAGTCACCCGGAGCCAGCCGTGGGCGGGGTATCGGCCTCGCCCAAGTCAAAGGGCGTAGCTGGCTCGCGGAAGACCCCGGGCACTGCGCGCCCGGGAGGAGATAAGCCCGATGTCACGCGTCAGTGATACCCGAATTACCGGCTACGAGCCGTTGCTGTCCCCGGCTGCCCTGCTTGACGAGCTTCCGCTCACCGGAGCGCAGCAGGAAACGGTTGAGCGCACCAGGACTGAGGTCCGCGCGGTGCTTGACGGTGCCGACGACCGGTTGCTTGTTGTCACCGGTCCCTGCTCTGTCCATGATCCCAAGGCGGCGCTCGACTACGCCGCCCGGCTAGCCGGCCTGCGGGAACGGTACGCCGATGACCTGCTGATCGTTATGCGCGTATATTTCGAGAAGCCACGTACCGTGACGGGCTGGAAGGGTCTGATTAACGACCCGCTCATGGACGGCTCGTTCGACGTGCACCGCGGCCTGCGCACCGCCCGCCGCCTGTTGCTCGACATCGTCGGCTCCGGCATGCCCGTGGGCTGCGAGTGGCTTGACCCGATCACCCCGCAGTACATCGCCGACACCGTGACCTGGGGCGCGATCGGCGCCCGCACCACCGAGAGCCAGGTCCACCGCCAGCTCGCCTCCGGCCTGTCCATGCCGGTCGGATTCAAGAACGGCACCGACGGTGACATCCAGGTGGCGGTCGACGCGTGCCGCGCCGCGGCGGTGAGCCACACGTTCTTCGGCGTCACGGCGGCCGGCGCCGCCGCGGTGGTGAAGACGGCGGGCAACCCCGACACCCACGTGATCCTGCGCGGCGGCCGCAGTGGCCCCAACTACTCGACCTCGCACGTGACCAAGGCACTCGACCTGATCACGGCCGCCGGCCAGCCGCGCCGCATCATGGTCGACGCCAGCCACGGCAACAGCGGCAAGGACCATACCCGCCAGCTCGGCGTCGCCGACTCCCTCGCGGAGCAGCTGTCCGGCGGCGAGCACGGCCTGGCCGGCGTGATGCTCGAGTCCTTCATCGTCGCGGGCCGCCAGAACCCTGGCGACCCGAAGACCCTGACCTACGGCCAGTCCGTCACCGACGCCTGCATGGACATCGAGATGACGGCGTCCGCCCTGGAAACGCTGGCCACGTCGGTGCGGGCCCGCCGCGCCGCGTCGTCAGAGTGATCCAGAACGAGGGCGTGTTTCACCTAGTCGCAACCCGATGTCACCGCGGGTCGCGGGGGACGGAGGGGATCGCCCGCGCGCAAGTCGGCCCACCGATAAGTGCCTTCCGAGGGACACCCCGGACCCCGGGCCGAATCGGTGGGCCGAACGCGCGCTGGCTCACCCCATCCGCCCCCGCTCCTCCCCAAATCACGGAGAAGGCCAAGGGCTGTGGCCATCTTGGTTTCCCGCTGCCGCAAGCCGTAAAGGCCAGACCGACGCATAGGCTCACTAGCGCTAGCCTGATCCGTCCGGAGTCTCTTTAGGCGGCTAACGCGATCAACTGAGTTCAGGTGTCCCTTGGGCGGCTGGCGCGAGCTATTGAGGTTCAGGTGTCCCTTGGGCGGCTGGCGCGAGCTACTGAGGTTCAGGTGTCTCTTTACGGCGACCTGCGCGAGACAAGTTCAGTTACCTCCTGGGGCGCTGACGGGCCCACAGGAAAGCAGGGGCGCCCGCGCGGAGAGTTCCCTTTGCGACCACCCCATCCTCTCACCTTAGCCCGCGCCGAGAGCACCGCCCCAATCCGGTCTTCCCCGTGGTCACCGGTACCGCGCCATCACCTTGCCCAGCGGTCACCCGTGCCCCGCTCGGAAAAGATTGGAGGTACTTAGCACCCAAATATGGGTGCTAAGTACCTCCAATAGATTTCCCGTCCAATTACCGACCCTCAAAGAGGCGGATAACAGCAAGGCTGACTCGGGTATTCGTTATCGGGGTGTGATTAGTGACCATATATGGTCGAAACAACGCCCAATGACGTATCGGTCGGCTATGGTCGGCGGGTTTTGGCGGACTGGAGGATGTAGCGGCCCGCCGCCTCGTAGTGTTCCTCGGACAAGGCCAGGTGCTGGCGGGCGGCTAGCACGTTGCGCAGGTGCCGTTGCATGGGGTTGGAGAGGGCCAGGACGCGGCCGCCGCCGTACCTGAACAGGTCACTGACGACGTCCGCGCAGGTCTCGACGGCATAGATCGACGCCGTGGTGACGGCCAGCTGGAATTCCTCGCCGGGAACCGTTCCCGCGACAGCGGTTTCCCAGGCCTGGGCCATGGCCTCGCGGTGAACCGCGCGAGCCGCCTTGATCCTGGTCTCGGCACGGCCGAGTTCCTTGTGGAAGACGGCGCGCTCGCTGACGGTGGGGCCGCCGGGGAAGCGGGCGGTGTGCATCGCCAGGTCGGTCATGTCGTCGAGAGCGCGCCGGGCCAGCCCGATGGCTAGCGGTGGCACCTCGTTGGAGACGAAGGCGGGCATGCCGAGCCGGAACAGGTCCCCGCCGCGGACTGCGGGCATGCCGAGCCGGTAGGTCATTTCCGCCGGCACGAAGACGCCGTCCAGCGAGAAGTCCAGGCTGCCGGTGCCCTGCAGCCCGGCGACATGCCAGTTGTCGATGACCTCCGCCTGGTCCTTGGGCACCAGGAAGACGATCATCAAGGGGAACCCGCCGGGCGCCGCCCCGTCGCCGCCCGGTTCGCCGCGGTCCGGCTTGAACGCCCCGATCAGCCAGTCCGCGTGGACGATGCCGCTCGAGAAGGCCCATCGTCCGCTGACCAGGTAGCCGCCCCTGACCGGGTGCCCGGTGCCGCGGGGCGCCAGCTGGCCGGCCACCACGGGCCGGTCGCCGTTCCCGGTGCCGAAGATCCGCCGCGCCCCGTCCTCTGGCAGCCATCCGCCGGTGAGCCCGTTGCACCCGGCGCCGATCATCGCCGCCCAGGCCGTCGAGGTATCGACGTAGGCGAGTTCCTCGATCACGTCGCTGAACTCGACGGGCGGCAGCGGCGTCCCGCCAAGCTCCGCCGGGGTCTTGAGCCAGAACAGGCCGAGCGCCCGCAGGATCGCGACCGCGTCGTGCGGGAGCGTGCGCAGCTCCTCGGCACGGTCGCCCGCGGATTCGAGCTTCTCCCGGCTGGCCCGGATGCCGGCGATGAGCTCGTCGCGCAGTTCGCTCATGAGGACACCTCGCTGGCGCTCGGAGTCCGCATTCGCGGACGCACTGTGCTTACTGATTCGCTCGCAAGCTCGCTCATGACGGCGGTCTCTTCGGCTGTACCTAGCGGGCGGAGCACAGGCATCACCTCGGTAGCGAACAACTCGGCGCTGCGCATTACTTGTTCGTGCGTAGCCGGGCCGATCGCGAACAGCCCGATGATCTGCCCGAATCCGCCAAGCTCATCGTAGAGCTCGCCCAGCCGCTTGGCCACGGAGGAGGGCGACCCGACGACCGCCTGGCCGTTAGCGAGCAGGTCCTCGTAGGAGAAGCCGCCAAGCGGCCGCATCCCGGACGCCAGGACGCCGCGCAGTGACCCGGGCGACATGTACCCGGGCGGTGTCACCATCTCCGGTGTCTGCTTGAGTCCCTTGCGGTACAGCCACTCGATCACCGGCCGTGCCTCGGCGTGCGCCTGCTCGTCGGTGTCGGCGACGTAGATGGGCACGGAGAACGCGATCCGCTCCGGGTCGGGCTCGTAGCCGAGATCGGCCGCCGCCTCCCGGTACCCGTCGAACCAGCGCCGGACAATGCGCGTCGGCGCGTATACCGACATGTAGGTGTACTTCCGCTCGGCGCAGAACTTCATCGTCTCCGTCGACCCGGCCCCGGGGATGTAGATCGGCGGGTGCGGCTGCTGCACCGGCCTCGGCCACAGGTTCACGTACCGGTACTCGTAGTTCTCGCCGTACCAGGAGAACATCTCCGGGGACGTCCACGCCTTGATGATCAGGTCGTGCGCCTCGTTGAACCGCGACCGGGACTTGGTCGGGTTGACCGAGTGCGCGAAGTACTCCCAGCCGATGCCCCGGACGAACCCGGAGTCCACTCGCCCGCCGGACATCAGGTCGAGCATGGCGATCTCCTCCGCCACCCGCAGCGGGTTGCCGCGGATGCCGATGGCGTTGCCGAGCACCATGATCCGCGCCCGGGAGGTACGGCGGGTGAGCGCGGCGGCCATCAGGTTGGGCGACGGCATGAGCCCGTAGGCCGACTGGTGGTGCTCGTTGACCGCGATCCCGTCGAAGCCGAGCTTGTCCGCGTACTCGAGCTCGTCCAGGTAGCGCGCGTACAGGGCGCTCCCAAGCTCCGGCGAGAAGTTCGCGTTCGGATAGGTAAGCGCCGACGCGGCGTACCGCTCGTCGAAGTCATCTGGCAGGTAGGGGTAGGGCATCAGGTGGAAGAAGCTGAACTTCACAGGCCGGCTCCGCTCTGTGCCGTGACAAGGGGATGCGCACTCAGGAAGGCCGCCACTAGTTCCGCGAACTCCGCGGGCCGCTCGAAGTACATGGCGTGGCCGCAGTTGGCGACCTCGCTGTAGGTGGCGTTCGGGATCCGCTCCGCGTATCTTTTCGCGTGCTCGACCGGGATCAGCCGGTCGTCTGACGGCGCGGCGACCAGCGTCGGCGCGGTAATGCGGCGTAGCCGCCGTTCCAGCTTCGGGTCGTTGAGGAACGGCGCCCAGCAGAACCGGGCCAGCGCGGTGGCCTCCCGGTAGGCCGCGATGACCACGTCCAGGTCCAGCGGTGCGCCGGGCAGGGGAGCGGGCGCGGGGGGCGGCGGGTCGTGGAACAGCGTGGTGACCAGCTTGTCCGGCGACAGCAGGAAGAGGTCGGTGACCGGGTGCTCGGGTATCCGCAGCCCGGCGGCGGACAGCAGCGTCAGCGACCCGACCCGGTGCGGCGAGTGCACCGCCAGCTCGGCCGCGATCCAGCCGCCGAACGACCCGCCCACCACGTGCGGCAGGCTGAGCCCGAGCGCGTCGAGCACGTCGAGGTAGTGGTACACAAGGTCGTCGACACCTTCGGCGGCGGGGAAGTCGTCCGATTTCCCGAACCCGGGGTGATCCGGCGCGAGCACCGTGAAGCCGGCCTTCCGCGATCAGCTGGTGGAACGGGTGCCACATCCCGGCGCCGCCGGCCGCGTGCAGGAACAGCACGGGCTCGCCGGCGCCGCCGCGCAACAGGTGCACCCTCCCCTCGGTAAGCTCAACGAACTCCTCCGCAGGAACTACGTCTGCCACCGCGTCGCCTCCAACTTGGGTCGCGCCACCGCACGGGTGAGGCCAGAATCCTGTCCCCGCCGCGTCCGCGTCAAGCCACGAGGCGGCCCGGCTGCCCGGTCCTGTGGACGGCAACGATCATGGGCCGCCGCCTTTGGTCTCCACGCAGCACAAGCTCACCCGTCACGGCTCACTGCGCTCGCTGAGCCAGCGGGCGATGGCGGTTTGGTCGGCGCCAGGCGACAGGTCGGCGAGGGCGGCCTCCCACGCGGCCACCACGGCCTCTGAAGCCGCCGCGGGCGTCCCGGTGGCGTGCTCGATGCCGAGAGCGAGCCTGATGTCCTTGACCATCAGCCGGATCGTGAACCCCGAGTCGTACTTCTCCGGCAGCACGAAGTTCGGCCACTTGGTCTCCGTGGCGGTGGAACGCCCGCTTGCGCCGTTGATGATCTCGAGCATCATCGCCGGGTCGAGCCCGAACCGCCGTCCCGCGATCAGCGCCTCCGAGGCCACCAGCAGGTTCGCCGCCGACATCAGGTTGTTCAGTGCCTTCACCGTGTGCCCGGCGCCGGAGTCGCCCGCGTGGACCACCCGCGACCCGATGGCGCCGAGCATCGGCTTGAACCGGTTGAACGCCGCGGCGGGGCCGCCGGCCATCACCGCCAGCGTCCCGGCGCGCGCCCCGGCGACGCCGCCAGACACCGGCGCGTCGAGGAGCGTGACACCCGCCGCGGCGAGCAGCGGGGCGAGCGCCTGGGTCCGCGCCGGGTCCGACGACGACATGTCGATGACGGTTGCCCCCGCGGGCATGCTGCCCAGCAGGCCGTCGGAACTTCCCAGGTCCGGCTCGCTGGCCAGGCGGCCGAGCAGCACACGCTCAACGATGTCCGAGTCGGGCAGCATCAAGATCACGGCAGCCGCGCCTTCGCTGACCGCGCCGAGCTCGGCAACGGCCGTGACCCCGCCGCCCGCGTCCGACGACCCGATGGCAGCGAAGTTCCGAACCGCCTCGGCCGACGTGTCGAACCCGCGCACCTGGTATCCGGCCGCGACGAGCCGCCGCGTCATCGGGATGCCCATGTTTCCGAGCCCGACGAAGCCGACGACCTCACCCGGCGCCACGCCGCCCTGGTCTGCCGTCATGACGTGTTCCCTTCCGCCCCTGTGTCCCCGTCCCGTGAGCCACTCGTTTCTTCCCCGCGTCCAGCCGGGTGTTCCCCCTGGGCGCCCGAGTGCAAACGCACCCCCCCAGCGAGGTCCCCGATCGCGTCCACCACCCGGTTGCTGATCAGTTCCCCGTAGCCCAGGTTGGCCGCCGCGCCGAACGAGGCGAGCGGTCCCGCGGCGTTGAGGCAGGGCACCCCGAGCTCACGCACGTGATCGACGTAGGCGACCACGTCCTTGGTCATCAGGTTGCTCGTCAGCCCGCCCTCAAGGTAATCGCCCTTGATGATGTGCGGGAAGCGGCTGGTGCTCGCGTAGCTGACCCCGCTCGATGAGTTGATCACGTCGAGCACCGCCGCGAGGTCGAGCCCGGCCTTGCGCGCGGCGACCATCACCTCGGCGGTCGCGGCGAGCGTGACCGCGTTCAGGAAGTTGTTGAGCAGCTTGGTGGAATGCCCGGCGCCGCTCCCGCCCATCAGCACGACCTTGGCCGCGATCGGCCCGAACACCCAGCGGACCGAGTCGAGCACCGCGGCCTCGCCGCCGGCCATGATCGTCAGCGTTCCCTTCTCCGCGGCGGCGGCGCCGCCGGAGATTCCCGCGTCCAGGTAGTGAACGCCGCGCTCGGCGAGCGCCGCGGCAATGCGCTGCGTGGAGGACGGCGCGGAGGTCGACAGGTCGATGAGCACCTGGCCGGGACGCGCGAACGCGAGCAGCCCGTCGGCCGCGGGCCGGCCGCCGAGGACCACGGACTCCACCGCCCGGCTGTCCGGCAGCGACAGCAGCACCGCCTCGGTCCCCTCGCATACCTCACCGAGCCACTCGGCGGGAGAGGCACCGGCCGACTCAGCCTGGCCAGGCCGGGCGTCAAATCCGGTGACCCGAATCCCGGCCGCGACAAGCCGCCGCGTCATCCGCCCGCCCATGTTGCCAAGTCCGACGAACCCGATGGCCCGCCCTGCCGCGTCCTGGCTCACCGCCGCTCCTCTCGTCTCGCGTAGCCGCCCGTGTGGATGGGCTATCGGCGCTGCTATAGCGACACCGATGGCACTTTCATGCACCTTCGGGTGGATGCCGGTAGGTGCGCGCGTCGAGCGCGCCGAAGTCCCAGGCGCCCGCGCCGCCGGAGGCCCGCACCGTGGACACGATGGACGACCCGCCGTCCACCGACACCACTTCTCCCGTCATATAGGAGGCCTCGTCGGACAGCAGGAACGCGACTACCGACGCGATCTCGTCCGGCGTCCCCGCCCGGCGCAGCGGCGCGGTCGCGGCCCGCCGCACCATGTCCTCCCGCCCCGCCGGGGTGAACAGCGCGGTCGGCACGATCCCCGGCGCGACCGCGTTGACCCTGATGCCCAGCGGCCCGCCGTACATGGCGGCCCCGTGCAGCAGCCCGAGCACCGCGTGCTTGGACGTCTGGTAGGCGATCAGGTCCGCGCTGCCGCGCAGCGACGCGATCGACGCGGTGAGCACCACGCTCCCCGCTGACCCCTGCTCCTGGTAGCGGCGGAACGCGCCGCGCAGCCCGAGGAAGACCCCGCGCACGTTCACCGCCATGACCCGGTCGAACTCGGCGGCGGACAGGCCGGGGAAGCCGCCGGCGGACCCGGGGATCCCCGCGTTCAGGTGATGCAGGTCGATACGCCCGAACGAGTGCGTGGCTTCGTCCAGGTACCGCTCAACTCCCTCCTCGGCGGACACGTCGGCCTCGACCGCGATGCTCTCCCCGGGCAGCGCCCCCGCGACTCGCCGCGCGCCGTCGCCGTCGACGTCCACCACGACGACCCGGCACCCTTCCCGCGACAGCCGCAGCGCCGCGGCGGCACCGAGCCCGCCCGCCGCGCCCGTGACGATGGCGACCTTGCCGTCAAGGCTCATGTCGCCGGGGGGACGCCCCCCGTACCCCCCGGTGCGCACCCGATGGCTTCGCCACCGTATCGGGCGCGGTCATGTCTCTGGAATGAACGCCCTTGATCATGACCTGGATCGTCTCTCGCCTGGTAGGCGCTGTCCATTGTGGCGGAGCACAGGCCTTTCTGCGCGGGCCGCCGCTAGCCCGCCTGGCCCGCACCGGTTATGGTCGAAAGATCCACGCAGTTCCTGAGGGAGGCGTCATGCGGGACGGCGGCACCGCGAGCGACGAGGAAGGTCAAGCGGGCGTTCCCGGGTATGACCGGGTCGACGCCACCGTCTTCCGCGACACGCTCGCCCGGGTGCCGACCCCGGTGACCGTGGTGACCTCGCACGTCGACCGCAAGCCGCACGGGACCACGGTGAGCGCGTTCTCCTCGCTGTCCCTCGACCCGCCGATGATCCTGGTCTCCCTCGACCAGAGCTCGGACCTGCTCAAGATCATTCAGGAAGCCGGCCACTTCGGCGTGAACGTGCTCGCGGCCGGCCAGCAGGCGCTCGCCACCACCTTCGCGCGCAAGGGCGCCGACAAGTTCGCCGACGTGGCCTGGTACATGGACCACGGCGCCCCCCGGCTGGCCGGCAAGGGCCAGTGGCTGGTGTGCCGCACCGACCAGCTCGTCACGGCCGGCGATCACGTGATCATCATCGGCCTGGTGGTCCACGCGGACACCCACTCCTTCGAGCCCCTGCTGTACCGGCAGCGCGCCTTCGGCACCGTCACCCACATGCGGTCTTAGTAGCCCGTGGTCGTGGACGACAGCGGAGCCATCAGGGCGAGGCTGCTCGCCGCCATCGGGGAACGGCGCCCAGAGTTCGAGGCGGCGGGCGAGCGGGCGGAGTCGGAGCGGAGCCTGCCGTCCGGCACCATGGCCACGCTCCGCGAGCTCGGCGCGTTCTGGCTCAAGACGCCCGCCGAGCTCGGCGGCACGCCGCTCGACCCGCTCGACTTCTGCGACGTGCTCGAGGAGTTCGCCTACACCGACGGCGCAACCGCCTGGGCGGTCATGGTCGGCAACGGCGGCACGGGGACGGCAGGCGGCTGGCTGCCTGACGCCGGGGCCCGCCAGGTTTTCGTCCCCGGCCGGCCGCGCCCGCTCGTCGTCGGGACGCCGGGACCGCGCGGCACGGGACGGCCGGCGGCCAGCGGGTACCTGGTCAGCGGGCAGTGGTCCTTCGCGAGCGGCTGCAGTCACGCCGACTGGCTGATCGGCGGCTTCCGGTCGGCCGGCCCCGACGGCCAGCTGATGGTGGCGATCGTGCCTGCCGAGCAGGCCACGGTCATCGACAACTGGCGGGTGGCCGGGCTGCGCGGCAGCGGCAGCTTCGATTTCCGGCTTGACGAGGTCTTCGTCCCCGCGGAGCTGACGTTCGAGCGAGCCGCCAGCGCCTGCCGCGGCGGCGCCCTGTTCAACGTGGAAGCGCACGTCTTCCTGTCGAACGAGCTGCCGCCGCTGATGATCGGCATGGCCCGCCGCGCGCTCGACGAGATGTCCGGCCTGGCCGGCCAGGCGCGCATCCCCGGCGGACCCGCGCTGGCGGACCGCCCGGTCTTCCACGCGGAACTCGGCCGGGCGCAGACCAGGCTGCGCGCGGCCAGGGCAGCGCACCGGGAAGCGGTGGCGGCGACCTGGGCCGCCGCCCTGGCCGGCGCCCCGCTCGTTCAGGCACTGCCGCCGCGGATGCACACGGACCTGACGGTCGCCTCCGTCTTCGCCGCGGAGACCTGCGCGGACCTGGCCGTGACCCTGTTCAGGTACGGCGGCGGGCGGCTGCTCGCGCTGTCGCAGCTCATGCAGCGCCTGCTGCGCGACGTGCTCGCCGCCCGCCAGCACATCGGCCTCAGCGAGGAGGCCTACGAACGAGCAGGCCGCGAGCGCCTCGCCGCGGGAATACCTAGCCCGCGTCCGCGTTAGAGATACATGCAAACGCATATAACTGAGTGAGCTAAGGCCACCGCTGCGGATGCCAGGGAGGCATCGGACATGCAATTCGGGATCTTCTCGGTCAGTGACATCACCCGCGATCCCACCACTGACTACACGCCGAGCGAGGCGGAGCGGATCGACGGAATCGTCAAGATCGCGCAGAAGACCGAGGAAGTCGGCATGGACGTGTTCGCGATCGGCGAGCACCACAACCCGCCGTTCTTCTCAAGCGCGCCGACCACGCTGCTCGCGTACATCGCGGCGACCACCAAGCGGCTGCTCGTGACCACGTCCACCACGCTGATCACGACCAACGACCCGGTGCGGATCGCGGAGGAGTACGCGATGCTCCAGCACCTGTCCAAGGGCCGGATGGACCTGATGCTCGGCCGGGGCAACACCGCGCCGGTGTACCCGTGGTTCGGCCAGGACATCAGGCAGTCACTGCCGCTCGCGCTGGAGAACTACAACCTGCTGCACCGGCTGTGGCGCGAGGACGTGGTGGACTGGAAGGGTAAATTCCGCTCCCCGCTGCAGGGCTTTACCAGCGTGCCGCGGCCGCTTGACGACGTGCCGCCGTTCGTCTGGCACGGCTCGATCCGCTCACCGGAGATCGCCGAGCAGGCCGCCTACTACGGTGACGGCTTCTTCGCCAACAACATCTTCTGGCCGAAGGAGCACTACATGCGGCTCATCGGCTTCTACAGGAAGCGCTTCGCGCACTATGGCCACGGCACGGAGAAGCAGGCGATCGTCGGCCTCGGCGGCCAGGCCTTCCTCGCGAAGAACTCGCAGGATGCCAAGAAGGAGTTCCGCCCGTACTTCAACGCCGCGCCCGTCTACGGCAACGGCCCGTCGATGGAGGACTTCACGGAGATGACGCCGCTGTCCGTCGGGTCGCCGCAGGAGGTCATCGACAAGACGCTGACGTTCCGCGATGAGCTTCGGCGACTACCAGCGCCAGCTGTTCCTCATGGACCACGCGGGCCTGCCGCTGAAGACCGTGCTCAGCCAGCTTGAGCTGCTCGGCGGCGAGGTCATCCCGGTGCTGCGCAGGGAGCTCGAGGCGCGGCGGGACCCGGAGACGGCGCCGGCCCCGACCCACGAGCGGCTGCTGGCGGCCAAGTACGGCGACAAGCCGGCCCGTCAGCCGCGCCCGAACGCGAACCGCGGCGACAACGTGACCGGCGCGTCTCCTTACCAGGACACGGCCGAGGACCTCAAGGCCGAGTACCCGTCGATGTTCTGATGGAGGCCAGTTCCGCCCCCCCGGGAGGCAACCGCCACCCGGCCAACGACGCGTGGGAGGCACTGCTCTCCGCGCACGCGACGCTGATGCGGCGGTTCGGCGCGCAGGACGTGTGGGAGGACCTGACGATGCGGGAGTACGACGTCCTCTACACGCTGTCCAAGTGCCCGGACCCGATCCGCCTCACCGAACTCAACCGGCACGTGCTGCTCAGCCAGCCGGCGCTGTCCCGGATGGTGGACCGGCTCGCGGACCGCGGTCTCGTCAGCCGGACCACCGACCCGAGCGACGGCCGCGGCGTGCGCCTGGCGCTGACCGCCGACGGCCGGGCCGTGCAGCACCGGATCGGCCGCCGGCACGGCCGCTCGGTTGCCCAGTCGATGCTCGCCGGGCTGACCCCGGCCGAGCTCCGCCAGCTCGAGGAGCTGTGCGCGAAGCTGGTGCAACCACCACTCGTTCTGACCACTACGACAAGGACCCATAAGGAAACGCAATGAGCGAGACACTCACCCTCGTCGTGGTGACCGCCGGGACGTCGGACCCGTCATCGACCCGGATGCTGGCCGACCGGACGGCGCAGCGGGTCACCGCGCTCGCCGCGGAGCGCGGTGCCGCCGTGCGGACCCGGGTGATCGACCTGCGCGAGCTCGCCACCGACATCACCACCGCGCTGACCAGCCAGCTGGTCACGCCGAGGCTGCAGCAGGCGGTCGACGCGCTCGGCGCGGCCGATGGCGTCATCGCCGCCGCCCCCGTCTACAAGGCCGGCCCGAGCGGGCTGTTCACCTCGTTTTTCCACGTGCTCGACAACGACCTGATGATCGGCAAGCCGGCGGTGCTCGCGGCGACCGCGGGGACGGCGCGGCACGCGCTCGTCGTCGATGACCAGATGCGCTCGCTGTTCGCCTACCTGCGCACGCTGCCCGTGCCGACCTCGCTGTTCGCCGCGCCGGAGGACTGGGCAGACCCGTCGCTGAACGAGCGGATCGACCGCGCCGCGTTCGAGCTTGTGCTGCTCATGGAGTCCGGCTTCGCACGCCAGGTGCGCGACCGGACGTGGCAGAGTTACCAGCACGAACTCGGCTCGGACGGGGGCCGGGAGACGGGCATCGACGTCGACAGTGAACTGATGCGCCTGGCGACGGGCGGCAGCGCGCTCTAATGTCGCCGACGGCAAGGGGAGGGCATGACGAAGCCCGCGGAACCGACCGCCGCGGCGATCGCGCCCTGGCGTGACCGGTGAGTTCTCTCCCCGCGCAGATCGGCACGGCCGCGGCGTTGTTCGCGGGGACCAACCTCGATGACGTGGTGGTTCTCGCGCTGCTCAGCGCCGCCTCCCAGGCGAACGGACGGCCGCGGCGGTGGGAGATCTGGGCGGGCCAGTACGCTGGGTTCGGGCTCCTGGCCGGCCTCTCGGTGGCGGCCGGCCGGGGTCTCTCACTGGTGCCAGAGCACTGGCTCTGGCTGCTCGCCCTCATCCCGCTCGGCATGGGCATCGTCACGCTCGTCGCCGCGGTCCGCTCGCTGCGCGGCGGGGAGCAGCCGCGGCCACCGTCCGCCGGCGGCCTGCTCGGCGTGGCCGCGCTCACCATCGTCAACGGCGCCGACGACCTAGCCGCCTACACCCCGTTCTTCGCCCAGGCCGGGAAAGCCCAGACCGCGGTGACGCTCGTCGTCTTCGCGGCTTGCGTCGCGCTCTGGTGCCTGGCCGGCGGCCTGCTCGTCCGCCACGAGCGGGTCACCCGCGTCATCGGCCGCTACGGGCACTGGATCCTGCCCGCCGCCTTCCTGCTCATCGGGATCTACCTGCTGTACGAGACCAACGCGCCGTTCCTCTAGCCGGACGACTTGCCGCGGCGCCGCTGCCGCCTGCCCGCGATCACGCCGCGATCACGCCGCGAGCCTGATGGTTGCGACGATGAGCCGGTGATAGGCGGACACGCCCGTACCCTCACACGCCGCCTCACGATCGAAGCTACCGGCAACGTCTGATCAGCCCGGAAATCTCGTTACCCGTGCCGCCGGGCATGACAACGGGCACCGGCAACAGCCCTGGCAGCACGAGATTTCATGATCACGGAACTTTTGCACACTCATAAGGCGCAAAAGTTCCGCGGAAACAAAAGTTACCGTGATCATGAGGCGGCCGGCGGCCCCGGTCACCGCGCGGCCGGCCGGAAGCGCCCGTGACCGCCATCCCGAGGCACGCCCGGGCAGCCGCAACCGACCGCGCGCAGGTCGCCGGCGGGACGCTCAGCCGGGCCGGGCGGCGCCCGGCGGCGCGGCCGGCCCGCCTCGCCCGCCGTCACGGCGATCGCGGGGAACCGGGCCGGCCCGCCGCGACCGGGACCGGCCGTCATGCCTGGCGGCGGCCGGCCGGTGCCTTCACCGGGACTGCGCCCGGCCCGTCGCCGGCCGGGCGGCCATCGCGGTCCGCGCCGCCCGGGACGGATACCAGGACACCGCCGCACCCGCCCCGGCCGGCAACGACACGGGGGCAATGCCGCAACCCCCTATTGCCGGCCTGCTGCCGCAACCATCGACCTGGCGTGCACCGCTGAGACATCCGGACTCGTCACGTCGGATGACGAGAGAGACTGAGTTGACCAGTTGCCATGCGCGGGAAAAGGGATTTCGATCATTAGCGTGCGATACCCGGATAGCCGTTCCGCCCGGACCGGGTGGAACGGCGTAATCGTAATGACGTACTCAAGGCGGTCGAATCAGCGAGGATGGGCTCATGACTGAGGCTGCCGTCGTCAGCGGCCGGCCGCCGTGGCGGTTGCGGCCTGACGAGGAAACGCGGGCGACATTGCTGCTGGCCGTGGTGCTTGCCGACGCGCCCGGCGCTGAGCAGGTGACGGCCCGGTGATCCCCGCCTGGATCCTGGACGTTCTCGCCGCGCTCATGCTCGCGGTCGCGGCGGTGAGCGCCGCGCGGATCGCGGCGGCCCGGCCGTGGCGCCGCGGCGCGGGCGTGGCCGACACCGATGTGGCCCACCTGCTCATGGCGGTCGCCATGGCGGGCATGCTGTCGCCGGGCCTTAGCACCCTGCCGGGCAGCGCGTGGGATGTTGTCGTCGGGCTGCTGACCGCCTGGTTCGCCGGCCGGGTACTCGCGGACGCCCGGCGCAGCGGCATCCGTGCCCTGGCGGGCGGCCATTGCGCACCTCACCTGGTGCACAGCTGCTCCATGCTCTACATGTTCTTCGGCGTGTCCGCGAGTGCGGCGCGCGCGAGCGGCATGTCCGGCGGACCTGGAACGGCGACCATGGCGCTGAGCCATCCCACGCTCGCGTTCGCCTTCGCCTTCATCCTCGTCGGCTACGGCATCTGGGACCTGGACCAGCTTTCCGGCAGGCGATACGCCACGGGGGCGCGCGTGTCGCTCGCCGGGATCGGCGCGGCTGGCCTGCCCGGGCTGGACGCAGACCGTGCCGTACCGGCCCTGCTGGACGGGGGCGGTGCCGCCGAGGCGGCCGATGAGCATGCCGCGGCCTCCCGCAGCGCGAGGAGTCGCCGCGGCCGGCCGCCCGCACCAGGGAGGCCACGGGTTCCTGATCTCGCCCGCGGTGACGGTCGGCTGCCGGATCACGATGGGCATCGTGATGGCCTTCATGCTGCTCATCGCCATCTGAAAGCCGCCGCCTGACCGCAGCGGAACGAGGGCCAAATGACCTCCGTCCGGGCAACCGGGACTCTTCGCGGCTAACGCCACCAGGTGCGCTCGAGGGCGCGGTCGGTGCCGCGGGTCTTGTCGAGCGCGCCGAGGGCGGCCATGTCCTCGTCGGACAGGGTGAAGTCGAAGACCTGGGCGTTCTCGGCGATGCGCTCGCGGTGGGTCGACTTGGGGATGACCGGGACGCCGTGCTGCAGGCACCAGCGCAGCAGCACCTGCGCGGGAGTGCGGCTGAGCCGGGACGCGATCTGCTTGACCTGCTTGTCGCCGAGGTGACGGCCGGTGCCGAGCGGGCTGTACGCCTCGGGCACGACCCCGTGCCGCCGGCATGCCTCAAGCAGCCCGCGCCGGTACTCCATGGCGCTGAACTGGATCTGGTTGACGGCCGGCGTCACGCTGCCCGCGGCGGTCACCTGGTCCAGGTCGGCCGCGCTGAAGTTCGAAACGCCGATCGACCTGGTGAGGCCGCGCTCAAGCGCCCGCTCCATGCCAGGCCAGGCCCAGACCGGGCCGCGCTGCGGCCAGTGCACCAGGTACAGGTCCACCTGGTCGACGCCGAGTTTGCGCAGGCTCTGCTCGGCGTCGGTGACCGGGTCCTTTCCGCCAGGGTAGAACTTGGTGGTGATGAACACCTCGTCGCGGGGCACGCCGCTGTCCCGCAGCGCCTTGCCGACGCTGGCCTCGTTGCCATAGGCCTGCGCGGTGTCGATGTGCCTGTACCCGAGCTCAAGCGCCCACCGCACGGCGTTCTCGCAGGCCGGCCCGTCGGGGACCTGCCAGACGCCAAGCCCGAGCATGGGCAGTTGGTTCCCGTCAGCAAGCTTCGCGAACTCCATGTTCATCCCTTCAGAACTCCATCCGGCCCTGCTGCGCGGGCCTGATAGGATCGCGCCCTTTGCGATCAGGCCCGCGCCAGCAGGACATCGGGGGGTACGGGGGGTCGTCCCCCGAATAACACCAGCGTCGCTTCCAGGGTGATCTCGGGAACGCTGGCGAGCGCCCTGCTCACCGGGCAGCCCGCCTTGGCCGTCGCGGCGTGCCCGGCGAAAGCCTCCTGGTCGATGCCGGGCACCCGGCCCGTGGTAACCAGCGCGATCTTGGTGATCGTGGGAGCGCCGTCGACGAACCGGAGCGTCACCGTCGCGTCGGTGTGCACCGACTCGGGCGGGCTTCCCGCCTGGGCGAGGATGTTCGACAGGGCCATCGAGAAGCACGCCGCGTGCGCGGCCGCGATGAGCTGCTCGGGATTGGAGCCCGGACCGTCCTCGAACCGGGACTTGGCCGAGTACCCGCCACTGATCGAGTCACCGGCGGTGAAGGTGCCGGTCCCCGAGATGTCACCCTTCCATTCAGCACTGCCCTTAGCGGCCATGAGCCCTCCGTCCTCAGCGTGAAATTCCTTTGCCGAGCCTATCGGTACGGGAACGCGGCAACCCAGGCGCCACCGCGCGTCCGTCCGACGGCCGCCTTCGACTCGGCTCGCGTTCTGGCTCCTAGTTACCGCCGTCCTCGGACGGGACGGGGACCGCCATGACGTGGGTCTCGGTGAAGTCGTGCATGCCCTCGCTGCCGAGCTCGCGGCCGATGCCGGACTGGGCGAACCCGCCGAATGGCGCGCGCTCGTCGACCGCAGTCGCGTTGTGGTTGTTGAAGAAGGTGACGCCGGTGCGGAGTTGCCGGCCGACCCGCATCGCGTGCTCGGTGTCGCCGGACCACACCGACGAGCACAGGCCGGACCAGGTGGCGTTGGCCATCCGGATGGCCTGCTCCTCGTCGTCGTACGGCAGGATCGGCAGCGCCGGGCCGAACTGCTCCTCGGCCACGATCCCGAGCGACGGCTCCGGGTTGAGGACCAGGGACGGCAGCATGTAGTTGCCAGACGTCCAGTCGCCGGTGTACTCGCCGTAGCTGCGCACCTCTGCTCCGGACGCGCGAGCCTCCTCGAGCAGCTTGGCGACGTAGTCCCGCTGGTTCGCCGTGTTGAGCGGGCCCATCGTGGTCGTCGGGTCGAGACCCGGGCCGATCTTCTGATTGACCAGGGTGCCGCGAAGCCCGTCAATGACCTCGTCGTAACGGGAGCGCGGCACGTAGAGCCGCTTGAGCGCCATGCACACCTGGCCGGTGGTCATGAACGTCGCGCTGCTCATCTTCGCGAACGCCGCCTCGTCGAGCACCGCGTCGTCCAGTATCAGGGCCGGGTCATTGCCGCCTAGCTCAAGGGTCACGTTGGTGACGTTCGCCGCGGCCATCGTCATGATCCGCTTGCCGCCGCCGACCGATCCGGTGAAGCAGACGTGCCTGATCCGCGGGTCGCCGACGACGACGGGGCCAACCACGTCGTCCGCCCCCGTGACCACGTTGAGCACGCCAGGCGGCAGGGCACGAACCAGGTGCCGCAGCGTCTGCACCGACGACAGCGGGGTGGTGGGCGGCGGCTTCACGATCACCGTGTTGCCGGACATCAGCGCGGCCGGCAGGGACGCGGCGAGGATGGCGAGCGGCCAGTTGAACGGGTAGATGATCGTGACGACGCCGCGGGACAGCTTGGTGATCGTCGTGTTGAACGGCGGGCCGGCGATGTGCTGCTCCACGTCGAGTTCCGGCGCATAGACCGCCGCTTGGTGAAACCGGCCGGAGAAGACGGCGAGGTCGATGAACGCCTCGAACCGGATCTTCCCGTTCTCCCGCGACAGGATGTCGGTACGCGCGTCCTGGTCGGTCTCCAGTGTTTCCAGCGCCTTGAGCACGATCCCGACCCGCTCGGTCGCGGTCATCGCCGCCCAGGCGGGCCAGGCCGCCTCGGCGGCGGCCACGGCCGCCAGCGCGTCGTCGCGCGACGCGGCGGCGGCGTACCCGATGATCCCCCCGGTCTGCGCCGGGTCGTAGACGGGGAACGTGCCGGCGCCGCCGGGCCGTTCCTCGCCGGCGATCAGCAGCGGCGTGCTGATCGCGTCTGCGGACGTTGTCATGTGTCCCAGTCCTCCTCGACTCGGTGTTTGGTATTCCCGGCTCGAACGCGGCTAGAACTCGGTGTCGCTGTACCTGGCGGTCGGGCCGTCGAGCAGCATGGCCTCCGACCGGAATTCAGACCGCGACGGCGACGATGACGTCGGACGCCTTGATGACCGCGGTCACCTGGCTTCCGGTGGCGAGGCCAAGCTCGCGGGCCGCCTCCACCGTGATCGACGCGACCAGCCTGGTGCCTCCGGCGTCGAGCTCGATGACGGCGGTAGCTTCCCCGAAGGTGACGGTGGTGACGGTGGCCGGAATCTGGTTCCGCGCGCTCAGCCTCATGAGTGACACTCCGCAAAGGGTCGACGATACTGACGGTCAGCTACCCGGCCGGGCTCGGCTGACTCCACTGGAAGATTGCCGATGACCGTACGCTCTAGTCATAGCCAGTGGGGCTTGCGTAGCGCAAGTGACGTTTGCCTGTTCACCGCTCAGCTCACCGAGGGGCTCGCCGCCTGCGGCCGCCCGGTCGTTGTGACGGCGGGCACGGGCGCGGCCGGGGACGTGTTGATCTTCCTGCGGGCGGTGCCGGGCAGGCGCCGGCCGGAAGCGCCGGGCCCGGGCCGGGCTGAAGCGGGCAGGGCTGAAGCGCAGGGCTGGCCTGAGGCGCCCGGAGGGGAACGGGACCATCATGACCGGCGCGAGCGTGAGGCGGGCTGCGCGCTCACCGCCTACGACGACGCGCCGCACCGCTTCTTCGCGCTCGCGGAACGCCGCTGACGGCTGCCGCCGAGGTCGCCGGCGCGGCGAAGAAGCGGTGTGCCGGGCAGGGGAGGCCGCAATCGTTCTGCCGACGATGAGCACCCGTCCAGGCGGGAGAGCTACGGTTGCCGGGACTCGGCGCGCGTGATGATGTCGATGAACTCCAGGGCGGCAACCGCGGTCGCGCGGCGCCAGGCGAGAAGGGTCGCGTCGAACCCCTGGCTGCCGGCGCGGCGCGACTCGATCGCGCCGACGAGCGGTTCTAGCACGGTGCGCTGGGCGGCCAGCAGGTCTGCCGGGCCCTCGCCGGCCCGGTCAAGCAGCGCGAGCTTGAGCAGCAGCGCGGACCGGATCTCCCGCACGTGCTCGACGGGCTCGTGCAGCCAGCGCTGGGCGGCGGTCAGCCCGTCGTCCGTGGCGGCGTAGACGGTGCGCTGCGGGCCCAGACCGGGTTCTGTGCCCTCGGGCACGATGAGTCCGGCGTCGAGCAGGCGGCCGATCGCGCGGTAGACCACCGCCTTGGGGATCTGCCACACCCGGCCCAGGTCACCGCCGGACGCGGTGAGCTGAGCGACCGCGAAGCCGTGGGCCTGCTGCTGGCTGAGGATGGCGAGCACGAGCCATTCCGGCAGCGACATCTCCGGAAGCGACGTCGGCTGTGACGTCGGTGGCTGGGCGTTCATGGCACATCAGGGTAACCGTTGCGGATGAGTGATCGAAGGCGACCTCCTCATCCGCAGCTCCCCGTCGCGGTCGGCGGTTAACCGTTCCCGCTGTGTGGACCACCCTGCTCGCGGAGGACGGCAAGGTCGCCGACCGCCTTCTCAGCCTCCTCGCCGATGTGGAATGCCGCGGCCAGCAGGTCCACGACGCGAACGTGATCGCGACGATGCTTGTCCATGGCGTCCGCGCGGTCGTCACGATGAACCTGGGGGATTTCGCCCGGTTCGAGGGGCATGTGAGCTTGATTCGCCTTTCGCCGGCTCAGCGCCGAGGGACTAGTCAGGAACGGGACCGGCGAACGTGGCGGGTGTCGCAGGCGACGATCCCAGGATGCCCAGCTATCGTGCATTCAAGAACGTCGACCCTGACGCGAGGACATCGCTCCGCCGGGGGCGGCGGACAGCTCTGCCGCTCGCTTAGGAGGCCCCCGTGGCTGATGTCGCTGACCTCGAAGACCTGGCCGCGCTCTACCGTGACCTGCACGCCCATCCGGAGCTCGCGTTCGCCGAGCGCCGGACCGCGAGCATCGTCACGGAGCGGCTGCACGGCCTGGGCTACCGGGTCACGGCCGCCGTCGGCGGGACGGGCGTAGTCGGCGTGCTCGAGAACGGCGACGGGCCGACGGTGCTGCTGCGCGCGGACATGGACGCGCTCCCGGTGCTCGAGCAGACCGGCCTGCCGTACGCGAGCACCCGGCGGGTGCGGGACGCCGCGGGCTCTGACGTCCCCGTGATGCACGCCTGCGGCCACGACATGCACGTCAGCTGCCTGCTCGGCGCGGCGGCGGAACTGGCCGCGCAAGCGTCGTCCGGCGCCTGGCAGGGCAGGCTGCTGCTCGTCTTCCAGCCGGCCGAGGAGGGCGACGGGGGAGCGCGGGCCATGATCGACGACGGCCTGTACGACCGCTTCCCCGTGCCCGACATCGTGCTCGGCCAGCACGTCATGCCGCTGCCCGCGGGCGTGCTCGGCCTGCACGGCGGGCCTGCGATGGCCGCGGCCGACGCGATACGCGTCGTGCTGTACGGCGAGGGCGGTCACGGCTCGCGCCCGGAGACCACGGTCGACCCGGTGCTGATGGCCGCCGCTACGGTGCTGCGCCTGCAGGGCATCGTCTCCCGCGAGGTGGCGGCGAGCGACACGGCCGTACTGACCGTGGGCTCGCTGCACGCGGGCACCGCGCCGAACATCATCCCCGACCGGGCCGAGCTGCAGCTCTCGCTCCGCTCATTCGACGAGAAGGTGCACGCCAAGGTCCGTGACGCGATCGACCGGATCGTCCGCGCCGAGGCAGCCGCGTCCGGCGCGCGGAAGGACCCGGAGATCACCACGACGGAGGCGTTCCCCGTCCTGGTCAACGACCCGGCGCAGTCCGCCAGGCTCACCGAGGTGTTCAACGCAGGCGTCGGCCTGACCCTCGACCCCGGCCCGGTGACGGGCAGCGAGGACGTCGGCGTGCTGGCGACCGCCGCGGGCGTCCCGTGCGTCTACTGGTTCCTTGGCGGCTCCGACCCGGCCCTGTTCACCGGGGTCACCACGATCGAGGAGGCCAAGGACATCGTGGACGGCCTGCCGTCCAACCACTCACCGTTCTTCGCCCCGGTGGTCGAGCCGACGCTGCGCACCGGCATCACCGCGCTGACCACGGCCGCCCGCACCTACCTGGCACCCGCCGCGGAAAGCTAGCCGTGCGCTAGCCGGGGAAGGCGTCGGCGAGGACCGCGCCGATCGGGCCGATCGCGGCCGGGTCCTGCGGGCCGACGATGATCATGCCGTCCGCTCCCACGGCCGCCAGCGACCGGGCCGACGCCGCGAGGGCGGCCAGGTCCGAGGAGTCGAACGCGAACACGGTCTTGGTGATCTCCGCCGGGTCGCGCCCGATCCGGTCGCAGTGCCCGGCGAGCACGTCGAACTTGTGCCGTACGGAGTCCGGGTCGCCAGCGAACACGTTGCACGCGTCCCCGTACCTGGCGACCAGGTCCAGCGTGCGCTTCTCGCCGCCGCCCGCCACGAGCACCGGGATGGACCCGCGCACCGGCCGCGGCGCGTTGTGGGCATCCCGCACCGCGTAGAACTTCCCTGTGAAGGTCGCCTGCTCGCCGGTGAACATGGCGCGGCAGATGGCCAGCTGCTCATCCAGCCGGTCGAACCGCTCGCCGAGCCCGGGGAAGCCGATACCGTACGCCTCGTGCTCGGCGACGTCCCAGCCCGCGCCGACGCCGAGCATCGCCCGGCCGCCCGACACCACGTCCAGCGTGGTCACCGCCTTGGCGAGCAGCCCGGGCGCGCGCATCGTCACCGGGCTGACCAGCGCGAACAGCGTCGCAGACGACGTGACCGCGGCAAGCGCGCCGAGTACCGTGTACGCCTCGAACATGGGGGAGGCCGGGCCGCCGCCCACCTGGTTCTGGTGCACGTGATCCGGCACGGAGATCGCGTCGAACCCGGCATCCTCGGCCAGCTTCGCGGCATAGGCGAGCCGCCCGAACACCGCCGCCCCGTCGTCGACGCTGCCGTAAGACCCAAAGTGAATGCCACGCCGGATGAGCGCCACGAGACCCCTCGCATCGGTTGCCGAGCCAAGACCTACAGCCCGAACGTATGCGTGGCTCCGCCTCCCCCGCCACCGGAACCTGGAACGCGTCTTCAGCGAAGTGAGGCGATGATCGCCTCCGCCTGGCGAATGAGCGGGGCATCGATCATCTGGCCGTCGACCTTGACCGCGCCCTTGTCGCGGGCGCCTGCGTCGCGCGCCGCGGCGAGCACCCGCCGCGCCCACGCGACCTGCGCCTCGTCCGCCTGGAACGCGTTGCGGACGACCGCGACCTGGCTCGGGTGGATGCAGCCCTTGAGCGTGAACCCGGACGCGGCCGCGTCCTCCGCCTCGGCGGCGAGCCCGTCAAGGTCGGGGATGTTCACGTACACCGCGTCGATGGCTGGCCGGCCGTGAGCGGACGCCGCGAGCAGGACCGCCGACCTGGCGTGCAGCGCGACGTCCCGGTACCCGCCGTCTGGCCGCCGGCTCGTCCGGCCGCCCATGGCGGCGATCAGGTCCTCCGCGCCCCACATCACCGCGATGACGCCGGGCGCGGCGGCGATCTCGGCCGCGTTGACCACGCCGAGCGGCGTCTCGCACAGCGCCACCACGCGCCAGCCGCCGCCGAGCGCGTCGAGCTGCGCCCTGGTCTCCGTCTTGGGCAGCATGACCTGCCGGTACCGGGTCCCGCGCAGCGCCGCGATGTCCGCGGCGTGCTCGGGTGTCCCGGTGGCGTTGACCCGGACGATGACCCGCGCCGGGTCCAGGTCGGTGGCGACGAGCGCCGCCCGCGCCGCGTCCTTGCCGTCGGCGCCGACGCCGTCCTCCAGGTCGAGGATGACCGCGTCGGCGGCGGCGAGCGCCTTGGCGTACCGGTCGGGCCGGTCAGCGGGGCAGAACAGCAGCGCGGGCCCCGGCAGGGGCGGGATCTCCGCTGCTGTCATCGCTGTCCCTCCGGCCGTCCGCCGGCGGCAGCCTCGGTGTCGCCGTCCGGGCGGCAGCGCATCAGGGTGGTCCTGGTGACCACGGCCACGACGTCGCCGTGCTGGTTGCGCGCGGTGTGCTCGAAGGTCACGATCCCCTGGCCTGGCCAGGCTCGCCGACAGCCGCTTGCCGGTCACCACCGTCTCACCGTAGATCGTGTCGCCGTGCCGGACCGGAGCTGGGAAATTCGCGTCGCGGAACCCGAGGTTCGCCACGATCGTGCCCTGGGTGAGATGACCCACGGAGAGCCCGACCAGGACCGACATGGTGAGCAGGCTGTTCACCAGGCGCTCGCCGAACTCGGTCGACTCGCTGAACGCGGCGTCCAGGTGCAGCGACTGCGGGTTCATGGTCAGCGTGGAGAACAGCGTGTTGTCCGCCTCGCCGATGGTGCGCCCGGGCGAGTGCCGGTAGACGACCCCGGTCCGCAGCTCCTCGAACCACAGCCCGCGCTGCCGGACGACCTCGGCCGGCGGCTCACTCATGATTCCCTCCCGTCGCGCGACTTCCCGCACGACATTACCGAGCCCGGTGACGGCCGCCCCCGCCGCCTGCCGCGCGACGTGCTCACTCCTCCAGGTACGCGGCGTACTTGGCCCGGGCGGCGGCCAGCTTCTTCGGCAGGTGCTCCGACGGCCACAGGTCGTCGGACGGCTGGTAGTCACGCAGCACCTGCCTGGCCACGGTGACCTTGTGCACCTCGGTCGGCCCGTCGGCGATTCCCATCACGAAGGAGCCGGTCACCATCCGGGTCAGCGGCATCTCGTTGCTCGCGCCGAGCGCGCCGTGCACCTGCAGCGCGCGTGAGGCGATGTCGTGGTACACGGCGGGCATCATCACCTTGATCGCCGCGATGTTCTTGCGGACCTTCCGGTAGTCGTTGTACTTGTCGATCTCCCACGCGGTGTACAGCACGAGCAGCCGGAACTGGGTGAGCTGCGCGTAGGAGTCGGCGATGTAGCCCTGCACGAACTGCTTGTCCGCGAGCAGGCTGCCCGCCGTGTAACGGGACAGGGCGCGCTCGCACAGCATGTCGAGAGCCTTCTGGCACTGGGCGATGGTGCGCATCGCGTGGTGGATGCGGCCGCCGCCGAGCCGGGTCTGCGCGATCGCGAACCCCTGCCCCTCGCCGCCGAGCAGCGCGTCGGCAGCCACCCGCACGTTGTCGTACCTGATCAGCGCGTGTGATCCCTCGCCGATGGGCTCGGCGCCGACGCCGACGTTGCGCTCGATCGTGATGCCCGGCGTGTCGGCGGGGACCAGGAACATCGACATGTTCTTGCCACGCGGCGCGTCCGGGTCGGTCACCACCATGACGATGATGAACGAGGCGGACTTCGCATTGGACGAGAAGAACTTGTAGCCGCTGATCACCCAGTCGTCCCCGTCGCGCACCGCCCGGGTCCGGAACTGCGTGGGGTCCGAGCCCCCCTCGGGCTCGGTCATCGAGAAGGAGGAGAACACTTCGCCCTCGAGCAGCGGCTTAAGGTACCGCTCCTTCTGCTCGGCCGTGCCGAAGCGGGCGATGATCTCCGCGTTCCCGGTGTCGGGCGCCTGGCAGCCGAAGATTACCGACGCCCAGGACGACCGCCCGAGTATCTCGTTGAGTAGGCAGAGCTTGACCTGCCCGTGCCCCTGCCCGCCGAGCGCGGGCTCCAGGTGCGTCGCCCATAGCCCCTGGTCCCTGACCGCCTGCTTGAGCGGGTCGATGACCTTGCGCACCCGGCCGTCCGGTGGCGTGTACGCCAGGCCAGGCCAGATGAGATCGAGTGGTTCCACTTCCTCGCGCACGAAGGCGTCAGCCCAGTCGAGCTTCTCCTGGTACTCCGGGTCGGTTGAGAAATCCCACGACATTGCGGCCGCCTTCCGGTGCAGAGTTCACTCAGCCCGAGACCATCATCTGCGACCGGCCGCCGGAGAGATAGAGGCATGCAGGCGCTGCGGTCTTTGCGGCGTCTTCCGACGGCAACCCCGAGGCTCTAACCGTCCCGACCGCCGGGGGCTATGGGCAAGGCGGGCTAGTTTGAATAGGTGGCCCGGCTGTCAAGGTGCTGGTGGTGCCGCGGCGGCGGGGGTCCTGGTACGCGGGGGAACCGCGTGGCTGGCGTTGCCCGCGGGCGGCCTGTCACGGCGGGGTTCCCGGCGCGGGGCGGGCCCTGGCCGGCCTGCCTACCTCCCCCGGGGGCGCCGGCTGCCCACCGCGGCCACGCCGGCACCCGCCGGGACGCCCTGGCCGGCCCGCAAGCCAGCTAACTTACCGGCCTGGGGCTATGGGGGCCGTGCAGGCCCCTATGACCGGGGGGCGCAGGGGCTCGTCCCCCCGCAGGCTAACTTCTGTGCTTGCCGATCTCGTCGATGAGCTGGGGGACAACGGTGAACAGGTCGCCGACGACGCCGTAGTCGGCGATCTCGAAGATGGGCGCCTCTGGGTCCTTGTTGACCGCCATGATCGTCTTGACTGTCTGCATCCCGGCCCGGTGCTGGATCGCGCCGCTGATCCCGACCGCGACGTACAGCTGCGGGGAGACGGTCTTGCCGGTCTGCCCGACCTGGAACTGGTGCGGGTACCAGCCCGCGTCGGTCACCGCCCGCGACGCCCCCACCGCGGCGCCGAGGGAGTCGGCCAGCTTCTCGATGATCTCGAAGCCGTCCGCCGACCCGGTGCCGCGCCCGCCGGACACGATCACCTGCGCCTCGGTCAGCTCCGGCCGCTCCCCCTTGGGCGCCACGACGCGCTCGGAGACCCGCGCGGCCTTCGCGGCGTCGGATGCCGTGAAGGCGACCGCCTCAACCGCGGGCGCGGCCGCGCCCGCCGACGCCTCAGGTGTGATCGCGTTGGGCCGCACCGCGATGACCGGCGTCCCGGACCGCACCGTGGAGCGGACGGTGATCGAGCCGCCGAAGTTCGGCTGCTCCGCCACCGGCCCGTTGTCCCCGGCGGTGACGTTGACCGCGTCGGTCAGCACCCCCGACCCGGTCTTGACCGCCAGCCGCCCGGCGATCTCCTTGCCCTCGGTCGTCCCGGCGACCAGCACCGCCGCAGGCGCCGCGGACGTGACCAGCGAGGCGAGCAGCTCCGCCGCCGGCGCCACCGGGTAGTCGGCGAAGTCGGCCGAGTCGGCCGCGTAGACCTTCTCCGCCCCGTACTCGCCCAGACGCCCCGCGGCCGCCTCCGCGCCCGGCCCTGTCCACACGACCGACGGAGTGCCGAGCCGCCGGGCGGCGGTCAGCAGCTCCAGGGTGACCTTCTTGACCTCGCCGCCAGCGTGCTCCGCGAGGACCAGTACCTCAGCCATATTCAAGTCCTCCTAGATGAACTTCCGCTCGGCGAGGAACCCGGCCGCCTTGCTGCCGCCGTCCCCCTCGTCCTTGACCACCACGCCCGCGGCCCGCGGCGGGCGCGCCGCGAAGTCCTCTACCCAGCGACGCCGCCCCCGCCAGCCCCACCGCGGAAGCGTCCAGGGACAGGTCGGCCAGCGTGAGCGCCTGCACCGGCTTCTTCTTCGCCGCCATGATCCCCTTGAACGTCGGGTACCGCGGCTCGTTGATCTTCTCCACCACCGACACCACCGCCGGCAGCGCCCCGGTCACCACCTGGTACCCGTCATCGCTCACCCGCCGGACCGTCACCGACCCGCCGTCGATGTCCACCTTCGACGCCAGCGTCAGCTGCGGCACCCCCAGCCGCTCGGCCACCATCGCCGGCACCACCCCGGTCCGCGCGTCGGTCGACTCAGCGCCGAAGATCACCAGGTCGAACCCGGCCTGCTTGAGCGCCGCCGCCAGCACCGCCGACGTCGCCAGCGTGTCCGACCCGGCCAGCCCGTCGTCGGTCACGTGCACGGCCTTGTCGGCGCCCATCGACAGAGCCTTGCGGATCGACTCCGCCGCCTTCGCGGGCCCCATCGACAGGATCGTCACCTCACCGCCGTGCGCCTCGGCGATCTTCAGGCCCTCCTCGATCGCGTACTCGTCAAGCTCGTTGATCAGCCCGTCAACCGAGGCCCGGTCCAACGTGCCGTCACCCGGCCTGAGCGTCCGCTCAACCGCGGTATCCGGCACCTGCTTCACGCAGACGACGATGTTCACGAGCAGTTCCTCATCTCTTCTCCGTTTTCCCGGCGTCGGTCCCTGTCGGATCGGTCCAGGTTGGGTCGGGTCGGTGTGCCGGTCAGGGCGGTCTGGTCAGAACGAGTCCTGCGGCTGGTAGGTGCCCCAGACGTCGCGCAGCGCGTGCGCGATCTCGCCGCCGGTCGCGCGCAGCCGCAGCGCCTCGCGCATGGGCGGCAGGACGTTGCCCGTGCCGCCTGCGGTCGTCCGGAGCGCGTCTAGTGCCCGGGTGACGGCGGCGTTGTCCCGGTCGGCGCGGAGCACGGCGAGGCGCATGCACTGGTCCGCCTCGATCTGCGGGTCTACGCGCAGCGGCTCGTACGGCTCGTCGCCGCTGGACAGGTACTTGTTGACGCCGACCACGGTCCGCGTCCCGTCGTCGATCTGCCGGGCGACGCGGTAGGCGGCATTCTCGATCTCGTTCTTCTGGAAGCCCTGCTCGATCGCGGCCACCGCGCCGCCCCGGTCCTCCACGGCCTGGATCAGCTCGAGGGCCGCGGCCTCGATCTCGGCGGTCATCGACTCGATGGCGTACGACCCGGCGAACGGGTCGACGGTCTTGGTCACGTCGGTCTCGTAGGCGATGACCTGCTGGGTCCGCAGCGCCAGCCGGGCTGCTTTCTCCGTCGGCAGGGCGATGGCCTCGTCATAGGAGTTGGTGTGCAGCGACTGGGTGCCGCCTAGCACCGCGGCGAGCGCCTGCACCGCGACCCTGACGAGGTTGACCTCGGGCTGCTGCGCGGTCAGCTGCACGCCGGCGGTCTGCGTGTGGAACCGCAGCATCTGCGACTTGGGGTTCTTGGCGCCGAACTCGTCTCGCATGATGTGCGCCCAGATGACACGGGCCGCGCGGAACTTGGCGATCTCCTCGAGCAGGGTGGTCCGAGCGACGAAGAAGAACGAGAGCCGGGGTGCGAAGTCATCGACGTCCAGGCCCGCGGCGATGGCGGCGCGCACGTACTCCTTGGCGTTGGCGAGGGTGAACGCGATCTCCTGCACCGGGGTGGCGCCCGCCTCGGCCATGTGGTAGCCGGAGATGGAGATGGTGTTCCAGCGCGGGATCTCCCGTTGGCAGTAACCGAAGATGTCGCTGGCCAGCCGGAGCGACGCCTGGGGCGGGAAGATGTAGGTGCCGCGGGCGATGTACTCCTTGAGCACGTCGTTCTGGATGGTTCCGGTCAGCTGGTTCCCCGCGACGCCCTGCTCTTCCGCCACGAGCTGGTAGAGCAGCAGCAAGGTGGCGGCGGGGGCGTTGATAGTCATCGACGTGGAGATCTTGTCAAGCGGCAGCCCGCCGAGTAGCACCCGCATGTCGTCGACAGAGTCGATCGCGACGCCGACCTTGCCGACCTCGCCGTGGGCGACCGGATCGTCGGAGTCGTAGCCCATCTGCGTGGGCAGGTCGAAGGCGACGCTCAGGCCGCCCGTGCCCGCCGCGACGAGCTCGTGGTAACGCGCATTGGACTCCTTGGCGGTGCCGAAGCCGGCGTACTGCCGCATTGTCCATGGCCGCCCGGTGTACATCGACGGGTACACGCCGCGGGTAAACGGGAACTCGCCGGGCACGCCGAGCGCGGCGTCCAGGTCGAGTCCCGCAAGCGCGTCCGGACCGTACAGGGGCTTGATGGGCAGCCCTGACTCGCTGCGAGCCGCGTCGCCCGCCTCGGCCACGAAAATCACCTCGATCTGGTATCGGATACCGTTAAAATGGTACTGAGTACCGCCCAGGGTCGCAAGCACAGCGGCCGCAAGCAGTGGTCGCTGGCGGCCACGAGCGGTCCCGGGAAAGGAGCCGGTCATGACCAAGCCAACGGCCCGTGAACGGCTGGCCGAGGCCGCGTTCGCCCTGTTCGATGAGCGCGGGTACGAGCAGACGACCGTCGACGACATCACCGAGCGGGCAGGACTTGGCCGGACCACGTTCTTCCGGCACTACCGCACCAAGGAAGACGTAATCTTCCCCGACCACGACCGCCTGCTCGAGCAGGTCGCGGAGCGGCTGCGGACCCCGGCCCAGGGCAGCCATCTCGGCGCGGTCGCCGATGCCGTCCGCCTGGTCCTGCTGCACTACGTCAACGAGGGCGACCTGGCCCGCCGCCGGTACGCGCTCACCAGCAAGGTCCCGGCGCTGCACGACAGGGAGATCGTCAGCGGCGCCCGGTACCAGCGGTTGTTCCGCGAGTACATCGCCGGCCGGCGGCCGGATCCCGGGCAGCCGCAAGACGGCGAGCCAGCCCAGCTGCGCGCCGAGATGGCCGCCGCTGCCCTGGTCGCGGCGCACAACCACGTGCTGCGGCGCTGGCTGCGGGGGGAATCCCCCGATCCGGTTCGCGAGGTCGACGAGGCGCTGCGCCTGGTGACCGAGTTGTTCGCCGAGCCGGCCGGTGAGCCGGAGGGCGGCACCACCGTCGTGGCCTTCCGCACCGGCCAGGACATCGACTCGCTCATCCCGGCGCTGCGCCGCATCGCCGGGCAGCCGGCGTGAGGCCGGTCCTCTCGCTTTCATCCGCGGGTGAGGGTGCCCGCGGCGGTCTGGCGGCCGTAGCGGTCGCGGGCAGCCGTGGTCACCCCGGCCTGGCCGGGCACCGCGCCGACGATCAGGCCCTGGTAGTCGAATAGCGGCGAGACCAGGCGGTACTCGAAGGTCAGGTCGCCGTCCCCGGGGCCGGCCGCGCGGGCCGCCTCCGCCATCGCGAGCGCCTGCAGCGGGCCGTGGGTGAGCAGGCCAGGGTACCCCTCCACGTCGCGGCAGTAGTCGCGGTCGTAGTGGATGCGGTGCGCGTTGTAGGTCAGCGCGGAGAACCGGAACAGCAGCGTGGGGGAGACGTCGATCTCCCATTCGCCGTCTCCCAGCGGGGATCGCGGTGGCTCGGCGGCCGGTTCTTCGGCAAAGGCTGCCTCGGCGGCAGGCGCGGGCGCCGGCCCGGCGATTCCCTCCCGGTAGACGATGTTCCTGCTCCTCGTCGATGACCGGCTGGCCGTCCTGCACGAGCTGATGGCCGACCGTGACGAAGGTCAGGTGCCCTGACCGGCCCTGCTTCTCCGTCGCCGACAGCACGCTTGTCCGCTTCGTCGCGGGGGATCCGGTGCGCAGCGTACCCCGCATGCGAACCCGGCCGCCTGCCCACATCCGCCGGCGCCCGGGGCCCGGCGGCGCGGGCAGCGTGCCGTGCACCGGGTGCCCGTCGGGACCTAGGTCGGCCTGGGCGGGCCGGTCGAGCAGGTAGATCCAGTGCCAGAGCAGCGGCAGGCCCGCGCCCCGCTCCAGGTCGGGTACGGGCACGCCGAGCAGTGCGCCCAGCGCGTAGGCCGGCTCGGGCTGGAGCGTCTCGGTCCGCTCGATCACTTCCGTCACGCTGACCTGTCCTTTCCGAACGGCGCTGCCAGCCGCGGTCGCGGGAGATGAGCTGCATCCGGTCCCCGCAAGCGGAGCGACTTCCTTCTATCTTCGGCCCACCGCCCGCCACGGTCCCCACCAGGCCTACTTGCGGCCGGGCCAGGCGTGGTGATCCGCCTTGTTTCCCTGTGACGTACCTAGCAAAATGAGCCATCACAGCACGACCAGGCCAGCGAGCTGGCTGGCCGCCTGCCTTCGGCAGTCTCGCTGGCACGGCCGCGCGGCCGGGGGTGGAGGACATGGTGAGCAGCGACGTAACGCAGCACCGGGCGGAGATCGAGGACGCGATAGCTGGCCGCACGCTGTGCGATGAACTGCGCGAGGTAGCCGAGAGCGCCGGTGATGCCGGCGCGTACTCCGACGCCGCTGGCCCCGACGTCGGCGGCGGCTGGCAGACCCTGACCTGGGCGCAGGCTAGGCAGCGGGTGCTGGAAACGGCGGCCGGGTTCGCCGCGCTCGGGCTGGCGCCCGGCGAACGGGTCGCGCTGATGCTCGCGAACCGCAGCGAGCATGTCCTGGCCGACCTCGGGGCGGCGCACGCGGGCGGCCTTGGCGTGACGCTGTACCCCACGCTGGCGCCGGAGCAGGTCGCATACGTGGCGGCGGACTGCGACGCCCGGATGGCGGTGCTCGACGGGGCCGCCGAGCTCGCCCGCTGGCGGACGGCGCTAGACCAGTTGCCGGGAATCAAGAAGGTCATCGTCCGCGACCCGGCGGCCTGCCCGGCCGGCGACCGGTACCTGACGTGGGCTGACCTCGCGGTGCTTGGCCGGGAACGGCTGGCGGCCGACCCCGGTGAGGTCGCGGCCCGGGTGGCGGCGATCACCCCCGACAACCCGCTGGCGCTGTTGTACACCTCGGGAACCACCGGCAACCCCAAGGGCGTCCTGCTCACCCATCGCAACATCCTCTACACGCTGGCGACGGTCGACGTCATGGGGACAATCAGCCCGAGGGGACGGTGGGTCTCCTACCTGCCGCTCGCGCACATCGCCGAGCGCATGTTCAGCGTTTACCTGCCCGTCCACAACGCCATCCACGTCCACTTCTGCCCGGATCCGGCACGGCTCGTCCCGGTGATCGGCAAGGCACGCCCCACCGGGTTCTTCGGCGTGCCCCGGGTCTGGGAGAAGCTCAGGTCAGGCATCCAGGCCCTGCTCCTGGCCGAGCAGGACGAGGGTAGGCGGGCGGCCGTCCAGCGGGCCATGGAAACCGGCCGCCGTTACGTGGACAGCTGCCAGTACGGGCATGTCACGTCACCGGAACTGGAAGCGGAGTTCAGGGCGGCCGACGAGCACGTGCTCGCACCGATCCGCGGCCTCCTCGGTCTCGGCGAGGCCACCTCGTTCTCCAGCGGCGCGGCCCCCCTGCCACCGGACGTGTCCGCCTTCTTCAGCGGGCTTGGCCTGAAGATCCTTGACGTTTACGGGATGACGGAAACCACAGGGGCCTTCACCGCCAACACGCCCACCGAGTTCAAGCTCGGCACGGTAGGCCGGCCAGTCGCCGGGATCGAGGTCAAGATCGCTGATGACGGCGAGATCCTGGCCCGCGGGCCGGGCAACACGGCCGGCTACATGGGGCTGCCCCACCTGACCGCGGAGCTGATCGACGCCGCCGGCTGGCTGCATACCGGGGATATCGGGACGATCGACATGGACGGCTTCCTGTCGGTGACCGACAGGAAGAAGGAACTGATCATCACCGCGGGCGGCGAGAACATCGCGCCCGCGACGGTTGAGAACGCGCTCGTGGCCCACCCGCTGATCGGCCAGGCACTGGCCTACGGCGACCGCCAGCCGTACGTTGTGGCCCTGCTCGCACTGGATGCAGAAGCCGCGCCCGCGTGGGCCCGCGCCCATGGCATCACCGCCGGATCGCTCGCGGAGCTGGCAGTCAACCCGCAGGTGCTTGCCGAGGTGGAGGCCGGCGTGGCCGCCGCCAACGCACGGCTGGCCCGGGTACAGCAGGTCAAGCGGTGGCGCCTGCTGCCGGCGGAATGGACGGCGGAGACCGGCGAGCTGACCCCAACGCTCAAGCTCAAGCGCCGCGTCGTCCACGAGAGGTACGCCGACGTCATCGAGTCCCTGTACGCGGGCTAGCCGTCGGCCTGCGGCGAGCGGGCGCGCGACGCTCGCGGTTCTGGGCCTGGCCATGATCCTTACCGTGGTCAGGCCCGCGTGACGCCCTCCGGCGCGGCGTCCGGGGTGCCCGGGGCGGGAACAGCGCCCAGGCCGGCCAGTGCCGGGATCCGGTCGGACAGAAAGGTCACGCCCACGCAGACCGGGCAACTGGCCTCCGTCCACGCCGCGGAAGCGCCCCGCCTGCGCCGCCGGAACAGCCAGAACGCCACCGTCCCGGCGACCAGTGCCGCCGTCACCGCAATGGCCGGCCCCTTGGCCTGGTTGAAGGCCCGGTCGGCCAGCGGCCCGAGCAGCAGGCCGAGGGCCAGGTGCACCTGGAGGAACACGCTGCTGCCGAGGATCAGTGCGGGGAGCGCGCGCCGTGCGCTCAGCCCGGAGACGGCTGCGGCGATCACCGTGAGCGTCCGGAGTCCAGGAGTAGCGCGTCCCACGGCGAGCCCGGCGCGGCCCCGGTTCTCGGCGACGGCGGTCGCCCGGCCAAGCCGCGCCCTGGTGAGCCCGATGCGTGGCCCGAACCTGGCGATGAGCCGCTGGGCGGGTCCACGGCAGGCCAGGAAGAGGGCCGCGGTTCCGGCGACGGCGACGACCTCGAAGCCCGTGACCGCCAGCCATAGCGGGATCTTTCCCGCGCCGACCCGCTCGCCGACCGTGAACATCACCAGGTCAGCAGGCAGCGGAACCGGTATGCCCGCCTCCATGGGCAGCAGCAGCACCAGTGCCGCCGGGCCGCTGAGGCTGCTGATGCCCGTGGCTCCCCCGTTCACGTCAGGCCGCCGCGCCGGAGCGGCCGGCGGAGGCCGCCGCCGTCAGGTGCCCGCCCGGCCGTTCCGCGATGAGCGCGTGAGCCATCTGATCCTCCTGGTCGTCTGCCCCTCAACAGTGCGTTCTTTCGGAGAATCCGTCACCGCGGCGCCCGGCGGATCACTTCCGGCCAGACAAGGAGGCCCGCCGCGATAAGTTCGGCGCGAAGGCACCGTCGGATCATTGGCAGGACATTCACCTGGCTATTGAGTCAGCGAGGGAAGGCGGGGGACCCTGATGGCCAAGCTGGTTTACTCGGCGATCGCCTCGGCGGACGGCTATGTAGAAGATGCCTCGGGCAATTTCGAATGGGGAGCACCCGACGACGAGGTGCTCAGCTTCCTCAACGACCTCGAGCGGCCGGTCGGCACCTACCTGTACGGGCGCCGGATGTACCAGACGATGCTCTACTGGGAGAACGTGGACGCGCAGTCCGGCCATCCGCCGCTAGACCTGGAGTGGGCCGCCATCTGGCGCGCTGCCGACAAGATCGTGTTCTCCGCCACGCTCGCCGCGGCGCCGACGGCCAGGACGCGGATCGAGCCGAGCTTTGATCCCGGCCTGGTCCGGCGGCTGAAGGAGACCGCCGACCGCGACCTGACCGTGGGGGGCGCGAACCTGGCCGGTCAGGCACTCAAGGCCGGGCTGGTCGACGAGGTGCAGCTGTTCCTGGTGCCTGTCATCGTCGGGGGCGGGAAGCGGGCGCTGCCGGACGGCGCCCGCGCGGACCTGGAACTGCGGGAGACGCGCCGGTTCGCTAGCGGCGTCGTCTACCTCAGCTACCGGCTGCCGTCTGGAGGATGACGCGCTGGTGATCAACGCCAGCAAAACGGGAAAGACCCCCGTGGGCGACCCGGGCCATCCTCAGCCGGTGCCGGTAATGTTCAGCCGTCAGCAGCGGCAGTGAGGAGTGCCAGGATGAGCCAGCAGGACGCGCGGTTGCGCGACCCGGGACCGCTGCGGCTCGGGAAGGCGGAGTTCGCCCCCGGCCGCGGGCTCGTCATGGCGATCGTCAACCGCACGCCCGACTCCTTTTACCGGCCCGGGCTGACCTGGGACGAGCAGGCCGCGATCGACCGCGTGCATCAGGTGGTCGCCGAGGGCGCCGACATCCTTGACGTCGGCGGCGTGCCCGCCAAGCCCGGCCCCGTGGTCACCGTCGCCGAAGAGATCCGCCGCGTCGTCCCGTTCATCGCCGCGGTCCGCGAGGCGCACCCCGATCTTGTGATCAGCGTGGACACCTGGCGGCACGAGTCGGCAAGGGCGGTGTGCGAGGCAGGGGCCGACCTGGTGAACGACACCTGGGGCGGCTGGGACCCGCGGCTGGCCGAGGTCGCGGCCGAGTACGGCGCCGGACTGGTGTGCTCGCACGCGGGCGGGGCACGGCCGCGGACCAGGCCGCACCGGGTGTCCTACCGCGACGTCATGGCGGACGTGCTCGGCCACGTGCTCGGGCTCGCGGACCGTGCGCTCGCGGCCGGGGTCGACCCGGCGCGGATCGTCATCGACGCCGCGCACGATTTCGGCAAGAACACCTGGCACTCGCTTGAACTCACCCGGCGGCTCGGTGAGATGACCGCGACCGGCTGGCCGGTGCTCATATCCGCGTCGCACAAGGACTTCGTGGGCGAGACGCTCGGCGCGGGCATCGAGGACCGGCTGGCTGGCACGCTGGCCGTGACAAGCGTTGCCGCCTGGCTTGGCGCGCGCATCTTCCGCGCGCACGACGTGCGGGAGACCAGGCAGGCGCTGGACATGGTGGCGTCAATCAAGGGCGACAGGACACCGCTGCGGCTGGTCCGCGCGCTCGCGTAGGCCGGCCTCCGGCGACAGGAAGGTGAAGTGACGATGACTGCGGTGAACCGGCGGCTGCGCGCCTGGGCCTGGCTAGTGCGGCGGACGGCCTCGGTCGCGGCGAAGAGCGAGGCGGATGTCATCGCCTTGCAGGCGCGCCGGGTGCCAGATAACGCCGTGACCAGGTGGCTGTTCGGCGCGCTTCCGCCCGGGTTGGAGGTGACCGACCGGCCGGTGCCGGGACCCGCAGGAGATATCCCCGTCCGCACCTACCGGCGGCCGGCGACGGCTCCCACGCCCGGCCGCTGATCCTCTACTTCCACGGCGGCGGGTTCGTGCTCGGCCAACTCGACCTGGGGAACTGGATATCCGGCACGGTGGCGGCCCGCGTGGGCGCCGTTGTCGTTTCTGTTGGTTACCGGCTCGCGCCGGCGCACCCGTTTCCCGCCGCGGTGGAGGACTGCTTCGCTGCCCTCGAGTGGGCGGCGCAGCACGCGGCCGAGCTGGGCGCGACCGGACCGATCGGAGTGATGGGGGAGAGCGCGGGCGGCAACCTGGCGACGGTGACCTGCCTGATCGCCCGTGAGCGCGGCGGGCCGCGGATCAGTCACCAGGCACTTATTTACCCGGCCACCGACATGACGGCCGTGCACAGCACGACGGCCGGGCCGTCCACCCCGTTCCTGTCCGACGCGGAGATTGCCGCCTATCACCGGCTCTACCTCGGTCCCGACGGCGACGCCGCGCACCCGTGGGCCTCACCGCTCCTCGCCGAGCTTGCCGGGCTCCCCCCGGCACTGATCCAGGTAGGCGAGCATGACCCGCTACGGGACGGCGGCAAGCGCTACGCCGCCGCGCTGCGCGCCGCCGGCGTTCCCGTCCGCCTCACCGAGTACGACGGCATGCCGCACGGCTTCGTTAACTTCCCCGGCCTGAGCAGTGCCGCGCACCAGGCCCTCGCCGAAGTCTGCGCCGAGCTCGCCGCCGCCCTGGCCGGCGACGGCCAGCCAGGTGCCGCGCCCGGGGAAGGCGCGCCCGCGGAAGGCCTCGAGCGGTGACGGACCTGCCCGCCATCCTTGACCTGCTCGACCTGGAGTACGTCGAGCAGGACCTGTACCGCTCCCGCGTGATGTACGAGGCGCCCTGGGGAATGTTCGGCGGGCAGGCCGCCGCCCAGGCGCTGTACGCGGCCGGGCTCACCGTTGAGAAGGACCGGCTGCCGCACTCGCTGCACGGCTACTTCATCCTTCGCCGCCCCCGCCGCGCCGGGCCGGGTCATGCCAGACCACGATGCGGAACCAGTCGAGGACCGGCCGTCGCCGGGTGAGTTGCCCGCGTGGACCCATCCCAAGCACCCCTCGTTCGAGTTCCGCCCCGTCGACGCCGAACGACGGCTGCCAACCCGGTTCTGGCTTAGGTGCCTGGCGCTGGCGGCCGCGGCTGGTACACCGCGACCGTCTACACCGCCGACGGCACGCGGATCGCGAGCGTCGCGCAGGAGCAGATCTTCACCGCGAAGCCGCGGCGCTAGCGGACCGGGACCGCGGTCAGGCGGGCACGATCCGCAGCGGCAGCTTCTCGTGGCCGTGCACGGCCATGTTGGTGGTCACCTCAGGCTCGCCCGCGAGCTCGATCGACCGCACGTGCCTGGCCAGCGCGGAGAGCAGCGACACGCCCTCAAGCCGGGCCACCCGCGCGCCGACGCAGGCGTGCACGCCGAAGCCGAGACCGAGGTGCTTGCCGACGACGTCCCGCGTGATGTCGTACGTGCCGGGGTTCTCCCAGCGCCGCGAGTCACGCCCGGCCGGCATGTGCAGCAGCAGCAGCTTGGCGTCCTCCGGCAGGGTCACCCCGTCGACGTCGGTCTCCATGGTCGCCCGCCGCCTGGTGAACCTGGCGGGGTTGTCGTACCTGATGCCCTCCTCGAAGGCCCGCACGGCGAACTCGTCGATGTCGGAGCGGAGCAGCTCGTACTGCGCCGGGTTCTCCGCCAGCGCCCGCAGCGTGTTGCCGAGTGAGTAGATGGTGGTGTCGGACCCCGCCGAGTACAGGGTCCGCACCAGGATCTCCGCCTCTTCCTGGCTGACCGCCCCGGCGTCCGCCGCCTCGTACATGGCCATGCAGACGCCGCCTGGCGCGACCGCGTCCCGCTTGCAGTTCTGGCCGACCCACTCGAAGACCTCGCCCGCCGCCTCCATGGACGCCCGGTAGATGTCGTTCTTCGGCCCGAACATGTTGAACTGCGCGTGCCCGAACTTGATCAGCATCTCCCGGTTGGAGTCGCCCAGCCCGATCGCGTCGGGGAACACCTTGAGCACGTACTTCTTCGCCAGGTCCGTGTGCCCGTCGATCAGCCCGTCCGGCGCGTCGAGCAGCGAGAGCACGAGCTGCTCCGCCCCGGCCGCGAAATCCTCCTGCCAGCGCCGCAGCACGGCCGCCGACATGCCCTTGGAGATGACCGTGCGGACCCGCTGGTGGTCCGGCGGGTCGTCGGACAGCAGGATCATCGGCTGCCCGATCTCCTCGAACGCCGGCCGCGTGGAGGAGAACGTCTTCCAGTCCCGCATCATCAGCTCGATCTGCGCGTGCCTGCCGGTCGCCCACACGTCGTACTGCGGCGAGTAGACCACGGGCCCCGCCTCGCGGATAAGGCCGTCGTAGAACTGCGGATCCCGGCACACCTCCGGGCTGAACCAGTCGAAGTCGGCGTCGACGGAGGAGTCAGTTACGGGCATCGGTGCCCTCCCGCCTTCACGAAATGGCATAGGCCCATTACGGCCCCATTTGCCGGGCTTTTTCGGAGCGTAAAGCGGCCGCATAGGGCGGTCAAGGCAGCGGGCAACCGGGCCCTGGCGCATTCCCTGAACATCACAAACGACGCTCCCCTTACCTGTCCCATGGCACAGCCGCTCTGGTCACAGCGGCCCACGCGGCCTAATATCCGCGCTATGAAAGTCACCGTCGACCCCGTCGCGTGCGAGGCCAACGCCGTCTGCGTCCGCCTCGTCCCGCAGGTCTTCTCGATCCACGAAGACGAAGAAGGCGAGGACGTCCTCGCGATCGCCGGCGACGGCGAGGTACCTGCCGAGTACGCGGCCGGCGTCCGCGACGCGGTAACCCGCTGCCCCAAGATGGCCCTGACGCTCGACGAGTAAGCGGATCACGGAACGAGCGAGCTCTTTCTTCCTGTCTCTGCCGTCCAGAGTCCGCGTGACCGGAATTAAGGAAGAAAGAGTCGAAGGCTGACTCTCCCGCACCGTGACTCCTGGACCGCCGCCGGCTACGTGTTACGGCGGTCCACCACGAAGCTGAGCGCGACCGCGAGGATGATCAGGACGCCGCGGATGATGTTCTGCCAGTAGTCAGAGACGGCGATCAGGTCGAAGCCGTTCGTGATCATGCCGAGCATCAGCACGCCGAGCACGGTGCGCCACACCGAGCCGACCCCGCCGAAGATGCTGGTGCCGCCGAGCGCGACGCCGGCGATCGCGAGCAGCGCGAGCTGTCCGGCCAGTCCGGTCTGAGAACTCGTCCCCGAGCCTGTCATCGACGAGTCGATCAGGCCGGCCAGGCCGCACGCGGCACCGGTGAGGACGAAGGTGGTGATCACCGTCCGGTCGACCTTCAGACCGGACAGTCGCGCCGCGTTGCGGTTGTCGCCGACGCCGTAGAGGTGCCGCCCGAAGACCGTGTACGCCAGCACGAGCTGCAGCACGACGGCGAGCACGATGAAGATGATGGCGGAGTCCCAGATGCCGGCCGCCTTATGCTGCCCGATGAACGTGAACGCGCTGCTCGTCGGCGTGATCAGCAGGCCGCCGTGGGTCACGCCGACCGCGATGCCGCCGAACGAGAGGCCGCTCGCCAGGGTGGCGAGGAACGCGTTCACCCGCAGCTTGGTCACCAGCAGCCCGTTGATGAGACCCATGATCGCGCCGGCGCCGATCGCGACGGGGAAGCACCACGCGACGCCCCAGTGGACCGCGGCCCACGCGCCGAGCACCTCACTCAGCGCGAAGATGGACCCGAGCGACAGGTCGAAGTTGCCCGCGATGATCGTAAAGGTCACCGCGACCGCCGCGATACCGATCGTCGCGTTCTGGTAGACGATGTTGAGCAGGTTACTCGAGGTCAGGAAGGTGGACGAGGCGACGGTGAAGTAGATGAACAGCGCGGCGGCGAAGACGAGGATGCCGTAGTCGCGGACGTGCTGCGGCGTGACCCGCAGGCGCCGGCCCGGGATGACGACCCCGCCGCCGCTAGCGGCGGCGGCAGCGGGCACCGCACCCCCGGATGCCTGGTTCCCCGGCTCCGGGCCCGTGCTTACGGAATCGGGCCCCGCGGAATCGGGCGCCAGGGGCCCGGAGGCCGCTGGGTCGGTTGGCGCGGTCATGCGATCGTTCTCCCTCCGAGGCCGAACGCGGCCTCCATCACGGCATCCAGCGGCGGGTCGGCGCTGAACTCGCGGGTGATCGAGCCGCGGCGCATCACGAGCACGCGGTGGGCGAGCCCGAGCACCTCCTCGATCTCCGACGAGATCAGCAGCACGGCGTTGCCGTCGGCCGCGAGCTTGTTGATCAGGCGGTGGATCGCCGCGCGGGCGGCGACGTCGACGCCGCGCGTCGGCTCGTCGAGGATCAGCACGCGCGGGTTGCGCAGCAGCCAGCGGGCGAACAGCACCTTCTGCTGATTGCCGCCGGAGAGGCTCACCACCTTGGCCGACGGGTTCGGCGGCTGGACCGACGTCAGGTCGAGCAGTTCCTTTGTCTTGGCCCGCTCGCTGGCGCGGCGCACCACGCCGACGCGCGAGGCGACGGAGCGCAGGTCCGCGAACGTCGTGTTCGCCGCGAGCGAGAGCTCGAGGAACAGCCCGTCGTCCTTGCGGCTCTCCGGCAGGAACGCCATCCCGGCCGCCATCGCGTCCGCGGGCGAGTGGATGCGGCGGGTCCGGCCATCGACGGCGATCGTGCCGCTGTCGATCGGGTCGGCCCCCGCGATCGCCCGGGCCAGTTCCGAGCGGCCGCTGCCGATCAGCCCCGCCAGGCCGACGATCTCACCGGCCCGGATCTGCAGCGAGATGTCATTGAGCACGCCCTTGCGGCTAAGGCCGGCCACGTCGAGGACCACCGGCGCCGACGAGTGCTGCCGCTTTTCGAAGTACTCCGCGGCCGCCGCGGCACCGAACATCCCGGCGACGAGGCTCTCCTCGGTTTCCTCGGCCGCCGGCGCGGTCCGCACGAGGCGGCCGCTGCGCAGCACGGTGACCGTATCGGCGAGGTCGAGCACCTCGTCGAGGAAGTGGCTCACGTAGATGATCGTCTTGCCGCGCTCGCGCAAGGCGCGGATCATCCGGTGCAGCGAGATGGTCTCGACGCTGGTCAGCGACGAGGTCGGCTCGTCCATCACGATCACGCTGGCGTCGGTCGCGGCCGCGCGGAGGATCTCGACCTTCTGCACGTCGGCGGTGCGCAGTGCGCCTACCTTGGCGTGCGGGTTGAGTGAGAAGCCCCACTGACTGATGAGGTCTTCGTACTGCCTGTGCATCTGCCGGAACTGGACCAGCCCCGCGCGGCGCGGCTCGATACCGAAGAAGATGTTCTCGAGCACGCTCATGTGCGGCATTGGCGCGAGCTCCTGCGAGATCGTCGCGATCCCGTCGGCGCGCGCCTCGTGCGGGCTGGTGTAACGGACCAGCCGGTTATCGACGAACATTTCCCCGTCATCGGGGCGGGTCACGCCGCCGATGATCTTCCCGAGGGTCGACTTCCCGGCGCCGTTCGCCCCGACGAGGGCGTGCACGGTACCTCCGGCGACCTCGACGCTGACGTTGTCGAGCGCCTTGGTGCCGGAGTACCGCTTGCCGATCGAGTCGAGCCGGAGTTGCGAGACAGCCGCTGTGCTCATCCGGCTCGCCCTTCGTTCCTTGCGCTAAGCACTTACCGCTTTCCTAAAGCATCGGAAGCCCGCTGAATTTGACCGCTTCTGGGACTATGGCCCCAGGTTGCCACGCTCAGGCGCAAACTGATACGCCTGAGCGTGGCAATTCAGCGGAGTCCTAGCTGGCGGTGCCGAGCCCGCCCTGGAGGTTCCAGTCCGGCACGTAGTTCGGGTGCGCGTCAAGGAACGGCTTGTCGATGACCGCCGGGCGGTTGTTCGGGTCGATGATGTTGACCAGGTTCGGTATCGACTTGCCCTGCACCGCGTCGTTCAGGTACTGGATGCCGAGCTGCGACTCGCCCGCCGGGTACAGGCCGAGGGTGGCGTAGACCGTGCCGGACTTGACCTGGTTGACGATCTCCTGCGCACCGCCGTAGCCGATGATCAGGATGTTCTGGCCCGGCGTGTAGCCGCCGACCAGCTTCATCGCGGTCATCGCGCCCTGCGCCATCTGGTCGCCGAACGTCGCGAACACGTTGATGCTCTTGTGCGCGGTGAAGAAGGTCTGGGCCACGGACTGCGACTGCGTCTGGTCGTACTGGCCAGGCGGCATCACGGTGAACGTGTAATTCGACTTCGACTTGTAGTACGCCGTCATCGCGCCGATGCGGTTGGTGTCGGTCGGGTAGTTGGCGAGCCCCGGCAGGAAGGCGATGTTGCAGTGGCCAGTGCCCACGGCCTTGGTGCAGGCCGCGTTCATCGTGTTCTCCAGGTTGGTCGCCTCCGGGGCGATCGACTGCCCGATGGTCGTCGCGCAGGTCGTGGTGGCGGCCAGGGTGTTCTGCTGCGCCAGCGTGCCCCACGTGTAGTCGGCGCACGCGACCTTGATGCCCGCGCTTATCGCCTTGTTGATGACAGGCGTAAGGGCGACGTCGTCCAGGCCCCAGACCCAGAAGGCCTTGTACTTGCCGGTGGTGATCGCGTCCTGGATCTGCGTGGCCTGCAGCCTGTGGGTTGTTGTTGCCGTCGAAGGCGTCGAGCTGGATGCCCAGCTTCGCAGCCTCCGCCTGTGCGCCCTTCAGCGACGCGACACCGTACGGGCTCGGGTTGTAGTAGAAGATCGCCATCCGGGTACCTGACCCGCTCGCTGCTGGCGAGCTTGAGGCCGGGGCGGCCGCGGCTGGTCGCTGCCGGCGCGCTCGAAGCCGCCGTACTTGATGATGATGATGCGCTTGAACTGCATCCAGCGATTAGCAGTGCCGCTGCGGCTGCCGCTACCCCACCCGCTGTGATGCGCGCGCGTCTCAGTCTGAACATGGGCTATACCCGCCTCCTCGAGAGCAAGGCCATTGGCCGGAGAGTACATCGCGGGTTTGGTTGCTTGATAGATCAATAAGATCACGATTCCGCGCTCTCTCTCAGCGATTAGCTCTCGCAACAGGAATCACCTAGTGGTTGTGTGATACTCCAACAAGATCGCGATTCTCGCTGGTAAAGTAGTTAGTTTTCATACCACAAACAATAGCTCTGCGTGATGGAGCGTACTTTCCGGGTTGACGGAACAAATTCTTGAATTACTAAAAAAATCTTCAGTACTTCTAAGGCGGCAAGTGTGGTAGCGTGTCTCATTTGCACATTCAGTGCCCAGCAGCATCGTGCGGACTTCTAGATTAATGTTTGATCGTGAGCACTAGCCTTCCGCTGCGTGCGTTTGCCTTCAACTCCGAACAGGTGACCGCGGTCGTTACGACGCGGCACGGCGGGGTGAGCTCGGGCGTCTACGGCAGCCTTAACCTCGGCGGGCACGTCGGGGACGACCCCGCGGCGGTGGCGGAGAACCGGCGCCGCCTGGCGGCGGCGCTCGGCGTGGACCGGCTGACCATCGCCGACCAGCGGCATACCGACCGGGTCGCGATCGTCACGCCCGCGCTGGCCGGCCGAGGGCATGACGGCGTCGCGGACTCGGCCGCCGCGTTTCCGGCGACCGACGCCATGATCACCGCGGTGCCTGGCGCCGCGCTCGCGATCCTCGTGGCCGACTGCGCGCCCGTTGTGCTCTTCGACCTGGTGCGCCGGGTGGTGGGCATCGCGCACAGCGGGCGGGCGGGAACGCTGCGCGGCGTGGTGCCCAAGACGGTTGCCGCGATGGCGGCGGCGTTCGGTACGGTCCCCGGTGACCTGCTCATCGGGATCGGCCCGGCGATCGGCGCCGCGAGTTACGAGATCGGCCCGGCCGAGGCGGCCGAGGTGACGGCGGTGCTTGGCGCCGCGGCGGCGCGGCTGCTCACGCCGAGCAGCCGCCCGGGGCATGCCCTGTTCGACCTGACGGGCGCGATCCGCGGCCAGCTCCGCGCCGCCGGGGTCCCGGAAGACAGCGTGCACGACCTGGCCATAGACACCAGGACAAGCACCGCGGACTTCTTCTCCGACCGCGCCGCCCGCCCTTGCGGCCGGTTCGCCGCCGTCGCGGCCCTGTCGGCCGGACCGGGGCGCCTCGCAGCAAGATAGTGGACGTTTGGGCACATCCCGGTTACGTCCCGACCACGTCCTGGCTGAGCCAGGGGTCGCCTGACCGGAACGCCCTGATGTCGGAGACCCGGTGGTCCGTCATCTTCGCCACCCACTCCGGATCGCCGATCTGGCTGCGGCCGACGGCTACCAGGTCGAAGTCGCCGCGCTTGAAGCGGCGCATCAGCTCGTCAATACGGCGAGCCCCGGTCTGCTCCGCCTCCTCGCCGTTCAGCGAGGCCATCACGTCCTTGTCGAGTCCGATGCTGCCGACGGCGATGACCGCCGCGTCGGTGAACGACCTCGCCCACCCGGCGAGGCTGAGATCAGAGCCGTCCCACTCGGGCTTCCAGAATCGTCGCGCGGACACGTGGAAGATGTCCGCTCCCGCCGAGCGCAGCATGGTGACCAGGTCCCCGAGCTCGTCTGGCTTATCGACGATCTTGGCGTCGAAGTCTGACTCCTTCCACTGTGAGATGCGGACGGAGATGACGAAGTCCGGCCCGGTCGCCGCCCGCACCGCCTCGGTGACCTCGGCGACGAACGTCGCGCGATCGGTGATCGCCGGGCCGCCGTAGCGGTCGGTGCGCAGGTTGGTCCCCGGCCAGAGGAACTGGTCGAGCAGGAAACCGTGGGCCGCGTGGAGCTCCACGCCGTCGGCGCCGATCTCCTCGGCGTCGCGGGCTCCCTGGACGAAGGCCTGCTTGAGTTCCCCGAGCTCAGCCTCCGTGGCGGCGCGGCCGAACGACTCACCCGGATGCGAGAGGCCGGACGGGCTCAGCGCGACGAAATCCGGGTTGCTCTCCGCGTCCCCGCCGTAGTTGACCGCGCCCTGGTGCCAGAGCTGCAGGAACATGGCGCCGCCCGCCTCGTGGACACCGGACACGCACGCCCGCCACGCTTCGCGCGTGTCGGGCGAGATCCGCGCGAACGTCGGGTTCTTCGTGGCGCTCGGATGATCGACGGCGCACGACTCGGAAATAATCAGCGAGGCGCCGCCAAGCACGCGGCGGCGGTAGTACTCGCGCAGCCGGAGGTCCGGGGCGCCGTCAGCGCACCAGTAGCGCTGCATTCCCGGCATGACGAACCGGTTCCGCAGTCGCAGGCCGCGAATCTGGAGCGGCTGGAGGAGCGGGGTGATGTCGTAGTCGGTCGTCGGTATCGCCGGCTCGTCAAGCTCGGTCACGCGCATTCTCCCTCTGCCGCACCGCAGGGCTTTTGTGTTATTACGCTAAACCGTGCCCGCCCACGCTTGTGGCTGCCGTGCTTAACGTGCCCCCATTGGCGTGAGCGTACCTCGCGTTTTTAGCGGGCAACAGAGAGTAAATCCGTGACGGAGTCGGCCGTCTCCGTTCTGATAATTCATTTTTATAGCGAGAATTGACGGGATTTCTAAGAGACCACGGGCGCGCCTGCCGCCCTGCCGCCGCGGGCCCGGCGCGGCGGCGCGGCGTTGTGCCGCCGGCGCGACCCGCGAGATCATGGGCGGGGACCCTAGTTTCCGCAAGGTGAGCAGAGTGGGGGCGGCCGTTGAGAATCGTCATCGTGGGCGGAGGCGGAACGGGCTGCATCGCCGCCCTCTTGCTCGCCCGCGCCGGCCATGAGGTCACCGTCCTGGAACGGGACACGCTCACGGTGCACCCGGACGTCGAGAGCGCGGCGGCCGCGGCGTTCCGGCCGACGGCGCCGCAGCTCGTGCATCCGCACATCCTCATGGCCCGCACCCGCGAGTTGCTGAGCGAACTCCTTCCTGATGTCTATGACGAGCTATTGCGCGCGGGTGCCGTGGCGGCGCCGCTGCACGCGCAGATGCCGCCGTCGCTGGCCGACCAGTCGCCGCGGGCGGGTGACGAGCACCTGATGGTCATGGCGTCCAGGAGGTCGACCGTCGACTGGGTACTGCTCCGCTCGGTGCTCGCCCAGCCGGGAGTCACCGTCAGGCCCGGGGTCAAGGTCACCGGCCTGCTGGCCGCCCCGGCCGCTCGCGACGGCACGCCCGGCGGGATTCCCCATGTGACCGGCGTCCGCGCCGGCGGCGGCGAGGTCCAGGCTGACGTCGTGGTCGAGGCCAGCGGGCGGCGGTCCGCCATCGACGACTGGCTCACCGTCATCGGTGCCGCGAAGACGGACTTCCGGCAGGCGGAGTGCGGCATCGCCTACTACAGCCGCCACTACCGCCTGCGGCCGGACGTCGCGCCACCCGGCTCGCCGCTGCGCCGGATGGTGGCGGCCCTCGATGAGTTCCTCGTCGGCATCTGGCCGGCCGACAACGACACGATGCAGCTTGCCCTCTTCCCCATAGCGGCCGACCACCGGTTCCGTGCGGCCAGGGACCCGGACGTCTTCACCCGGGTGGTGAGCACCGTTCCCGCCTTCCGGGCCTGGCTGGCGGCACTCGACCCGATCACCGGCGTCTTCGTCATGGGCGGCATACACAACACGCTGCGCCGCCTCGTGATCGGCCAGGTGCCGGTCGCCACCGGGCTGCACGCCATCGGCGACACCGTGTGCACCACCAACCCGACGCTCGGCCGCGGACTCGCGTTCGCGCTGACCGGCGCGGCCGGACTGACCGGGGCGCTCGCCAAGTTCCCTGACGAACCGCATCTCCAGGCCATCGCCATGGACGACCTGGTGACCGCGCACATCGAGCCCCACTACGCCGAGCAGGCCATCGTGGACGGCGCCCGGCTCAGCCATGTGCGCCACGTTATCTTCGGCGACCCCGCGCCGGACGTCGCCGGACGCGCCTGATCGCGTCAGCTACGCGGAGGTCCGCACGGCGATGCCCTACGACCCGGTGGCCTTCCGCGCCTTCTGGCGGGTCATGGGCATGCAGGGCCTTCCCGGGGATATCTACACCGACCCGGAGGTCATCGCGAGCACTCGCCGGGTGCTGGCCACGCCGGGCGCGGTGCCGCCGCCCGCTGCGCCCACCCGCGATGAGCTTGAAGCCGCCCTGGGCGTGCGCTGACGGCAGCGGGCATGACGGAGAACAGGCGGGCGGCGGGTGAGCGCGGTTTACCGTGAGCTGTTCCTGGCCGCCGCCGGCGCCGTCGCCGGGCTGGTCGGCACGGCGGGCGGGATCACGTCACTGGTCTCCTACCCCGCGCTGCTGCTCGCCGGGGTCGCGCCGCTGCAGGCGAACATCGCGAACCTGGTCGCGCTCGTCGCGTGCTGGCCGGGTTCCGCGGTCGCGTCACAGCCGGAACTGCGCGGGCGCGGGCCGTGGCTGCGCCGGTGGGGTGCCGTCGCCGCCGTAGGCGGCGCGGCGGGCTCGGTGCTCTTGCTCGTGACGTCGCAGGGGGTGTTCGCCCGGGTGGTGCCGTTCCTGGTGGCGGCCGGGTCGCTTGCCCTGCTGGGCCAGCCGTGGCTGGCCGCGCGGCCGTCCTGGCGGCCGGACGCCGGCTGGGGCAGGCTGCTGCTGCCGTGCGGCATTGTCGTGCTGTCCTGCTACAACGGTTACTTCGGCGCGGGATCAGGTGTCCTGACGCTCGCCCTGCTGCTGCTGGCCACCGAGCCGCACCTGGCGACCGCGAACGCGCTGAAGAACATGGTGCTCGGCGCGGCGACGATCACCTCCGCGGTGCTGTTCGCGCTGCTCACCCGGGTGGACTGGGGCGCGGTCGCGCCGCTCGCGCTCGGCCTGTTCGCCGGCAGCCTGGCCGGCCCCTGGGTGGCCCGCCGCCTGCCGGCCCGCGTGCTGCGCTGGCTTGTCGCGCTGTCCGGCCTGGCCCTCGCCGTCCACTTGTGGCTCAGCCCGGCCGGGTGAGGTGCCCCTCCGGCATCCCGGCCACCTCATCGCGCCACCGCGGTGATCGGCGAAGATGGCTGGCGTGGAGTTCAACTACGTCGTCGTGGGGGCCGGGGCGGCCGGATCGGTGCTGGCCGGCCGCCTGGCAGGCGGTGACCGCCCGATGAGCGTGCTGCTGCTCGAGTACGGCGGCCCGGCGCGCAACCCGCTGCTGCACGTGCCCAAGGGGTTCTACTACACGCTGCGCGGCGACCGCTACCTCTACCGGTACGTCACCAATCCCGTCGGCCCGGGCGGGGCACCCGAGGTCTGGCTGCGCGGCCGGGTCGTCGGCGGCAGCACGGCCGTGAACGGGATGATGTGGATGCGCGGCGCGCCCGCCGACTGGGACGGGCTGGCCGCGCGCGGGAACCCCGGCTGGTCGTGGGCGGACGTGCTGCCCGCCTACCTGGCGATCGAGGACCACAGCCTCGGCGCAGGTGGCAGCCGGGGAACGGGCGGGCCGCTCGGCGTCTCGGTCACCGACCCGGGCGACGAGGTAACCGCCGCGATCATGGCATCGGCGGTCGGCTACGGCTGGGAGCGGGTCGCCGACGCGAACGCCAGCGATGCCGAGCGGATCGGCTTCACCCCGTCGACGATCTCCCGCGGTCGCCGCACCACGTCCTACGACGCTTACGTCCGCCCGGTGCTCGCCCGCCAGGCCGCGGCCCGGCGCGGTCGCGGTGGTCACGGCGGGCTCACCGTGGCGACCCGCACCCGCGCCGCCCGGTTGCTCTTCGACGGTCGCCGCGTCGCCGGGGTCGCCACGGTCGACGGCAAGGGCCGGGCCGGCGAGGTGACGGCCCGCCGCGAGGTGATCTTGTGCGCGGGTTCGGTGGAAACGCCGCTGCTGCTCGAGCGTTCCGGCATCGGCCGCCCGCGACTGCTCGAGCAGCACGGCATCACGCTTGTCGCCGAGTCGCCGAACGTCGGTGAGCGCCTCATCGAGCAGCGCGGCGTCGCCCTCCAGGTGACGCTGAGCGGAGGTGGCGGTGCGGGCCGCAGGCTCAGCAGCAGGACTGGCCAGGTGGCGGAGGCGCTGCGCTGGCTGGCGACCGGCACGGGCCTGCTGTCCACCGGCGGCTACGACCTGGTCTGCCAGTTCAGGTCGGACCCGGCCGTGCCGCGCCCCGACGTCCAGGGCGTGATCGCCGCGATGGCCCTCGACACGGCGAGCAGGGAAATGAAGCTGGCCAGGCACGGCGGCATCCTGTTCATGGCCTACCCGATCCGGCCGCAGACCACGAGCTCGGTGCACATCTCGGGCGGCGCGCCGGGTGACGCGCCGGTCATCGACGCCCGGTTCCTGGAAACCAAGGCCGACCGGGCGGCGGTGGCCCCGGTACTCGGCATCGTCCGCGCGGTACTCGCCGAGCCGCCGACCGCCGCCCTGATCGGGGCGGAGGAGTTCCCGGGCCCCTCGGTGGCGGCCGGGCCGGACACGGTCGGCTACTCGCTCGCGACCGGCACAGGCATCTACCACGCCGTCGGCTCGGCCGCGATGGGCCCGGACGATGACGACGTGGTGGACGCGCGGCTGCGGGTGCGCGGCGTGGACGGGCTGCGGATCGCCGACGCCTCCGTGCTCCCCGTTCAGGTATCAGGCAACACCGCGGCGCCGGCGATGCTCGTCGGCTACCGCGCCGCCGACCTAATCCGTGACGACCTCGGGTAGCGCGCCGGTCGGTGCAGGCTAGGAGATTCCTGATCTTCGCCGCCGCTGCCAGGCGATGATCCGCCTCGCCGCCTCGATGATCCCGCTAACCAGGAGCACGCCGCCGAAGGCCACCAGGAAGCCGACCAGCGGCCTGTCCTCGAATGCCTTCCCGCCGAACCGCCCGGCGAGGAACGCGTAGCCGGCCCAGACGACGGCCGCGATGGCGGTGGCGAGTGCGAACCGGCGCCACGGGTACCGGACGAGGCCGCAGCACAGCGTTACCGCGGTCCGCCCGCCGGGGATGAACCGGCAGGCGATGATGAGTCCCGTCCCGAACCTCGCGAGGGACCGCTCGGCCCAGTCCCGTCGGGCTACTCCCTTCGCGCTGTTGAAGAATCGTGCTTCCACCCAGGGCGCGAACCGCCACCCGATCAGGTACGCGAGGTTGTCCCCCGTGAACGCGCCGAGGGCCGCGCAGGCCACGATCAGGAAGACCCGCGGGTCGGTCGATCCCGCGGTCGCCACGCCGAACGCGATGATCACCGTCTCGCTCGGCAGCACCGGCAGTACGGCGTCCAGGCAGGGCAGCACGAACGCGATCAGGTAGGAGAGCGCCGACCCCACCTGGAGGTTAGTGATCCCGCTCAACCGGCCGCCCTGCCCCCGTCGCTCGTGGCCGAGCGCTCGGCCGGCCGCATCATTGCCGATAGGGCTGGCCTACCCAGCGCGCCGGCCGGCTGACCGTCGCGGCACCGGGCGGCGGTGCGACGGTCTGCGGCTGAGTTCCCGGCCGGCTGCCGCCCGTGTGGGATCAACGCGATGAATGGCCACCGAACGGGCGGCTGGTGACTCATGAGCCCACACCGTCCTCGTGTTAGCGGGCAGCCGGAAACGGGCGTGCGATAACCCCTGTGACTCGCGGGAGTATGCCTTTACCTGCGGGGATTCGATATCCGTCAAGTGACCGATGTCTGTCGATGCAAGTTGCATGAAAGTTGTCATGCAAGAGGCAATGCCCCGGTCCGCTAAAGGAAAGCCCATGACCCCGATGGCGCCGCCCCGTCCCAATCGCCCCGCTAGCCCGCCGCTTCCGGCGAGCCAGCACCAGTGCCGCATCCCGCTGCTGGCGGACGTTGCCGCCGCGGCCGCGGCCCGCGCCGTGGTCCAGGACTGCATCCGCGCCTGGCGTACCCCCGTCGACACGGACGTGGCGGTCCTGCTCACCAGCGAGCTGGTGACCAACGCCGTCACTCACGGCACCTCTACCACAGGAACCTTCGTCATCCTTACCGTCGGCTGCGACGCGGCCGCGCTGCGGGTGGACGTCCACGACGGATCGGGCGACCTCCCGCTGCTCGGCGCGGCCTCCGCCGAGGCGGAAACCGGCCGGGGCCTCCTGCTCGTGACCTCGTTGTCTGCCGAGTGGGGCTTCTACCGTACCTCCGCCGGCAAGGCCGTGTACTTCACTCTGGACATTGCGCGCGATGGCCAGCGAACCCCACCGGACTGACGTAGTTGAAGATCGGTCAGCTGACCGATGTCTCGCACTGCAATTTTCACGAGTATTTGTCTTGCAACCGGCGCGGCGGCCGAGAGGAGAGACTCGGCCCCCTGCTCCGCCCCTTCCCCGGGAGCAGGCAGGCGCGCCAGAAGCTCACCAACGTCAGGAATGAGGACCTGCGATGGACACGATAGCGCCGGCAATGCCGGTCCGGCCGGCCGAACTGCGGCATCGCCGCGTCCGGCTGGACCTGGGCCAGGCCGCGGCGGCGCACGCGTGCGGGCACGTCAGGGCGTCGATCGACGCCTGGTCGGTCCCGGTCAACCCGGCGGTGGCCATACTGCTCACGAGCGATCTCGTGATCAACGCCGTCACCAACGGCGCGGGCAAGTCCGTCATGCTCAGCATCCGGTGGTCATCCGGGCAGTTCCGGGTCGAGGTCCATGACGCGTCGGTGACCGGAGACTCGTGGGAGACGGCCGACGCCGACGCCAACGCGGACCGCGGCCTGCATCTCGCCGCCGCCATGGCGGCCGAGAGCGGCCACTACCGGACGCCCGCCGGCCGGGCCGTGTACTACGTGCTCACGGTCGAGCCACGGGCGGCGGTCCCGCCTGGCGACGTCCAGCCGCAGCCACCGAATGGCCCGCCGGCCGTGCCCGGCGGGCCGGACAAGACCCCCCGGGAGGACTCCTTCCGGGTTGGGTACCCCGAGCTTGCCCCTCGGGGAGCCGCGAGCGGGGGCGGTGAACCGTGAGCCCCCGGAGGTTCACTGCCCCCGCCGTCGGCGCGGGCGGCTGCCGCCCCGCCGACATGCGCGGCATCGGGTTTCACGGCCGCGGCCTTTCCGGCGCGGCCTGGGCCGGCGCGAGCTCGCGGGGCGTCTATGACCGCCAGGTACGCTGCCGCCTCGCCTTCTGGTCAGGACTACGCAGGCGTCCCCCCGGCCGCGACCAGCGCGGCCCTGACACATCTGGAGCAGGAGCATGACGATCACCACTTACGCGAAGCGCGGGACCACCTGGGGCCGCGCCCCGGGTACCACTTGGGGGCGGTAACCCCTTATGAGCCCGCTGAATTTGACCTTTCCGGGACGCGGCCACCAGGTTTCTCCTGGCCAGGCGCGAACTGATACGCCCGAGCATGGCAAATTCAGCAGGCTCCCAGACGTGGGGACGGCAGGCGCGCGCCGCACGCGCCGGCCATCCCCGCACCCCGTGGGGCGGTTGAGCCTGGCCGCAGGTGCTCGCCGTCCCGCCCAGGCGGGGCTGACCGTGAGAGCCGCACTCGCCGGTCATCCCCGCCCCGTGGGGCCGGTGCCGCGGGCCGCAAACGCGGCACCGCCCCCACCCCCCGGGCACCCGGCCGGCCCCGGCCGGGTGCCCGGCATGACCTAACGGACCCGGCCGCCGTGAAGATCTCCCCCTTCCCCTGGAGATGGCCCCATGATTTCCGTGCACAGGGCCGGGGAGAGGTTGTGCTGATGGCGCACGGCGGCCGGCCAAGAGACGTGGTGGTGAGCCAGTATCCGCCATTGGCTCATCACCACCCTGAGTGCCGGGGACGGCCAACGTACCCGGCACGCGACTGCGCCCGCGCTATACAGGGCCTGCGCGGGCGCAGTCGCGCGGGGCCGGCGGGTTGCGCGACTCCGCCGGCCCCTAAAGCATGCCGCGCGGCTCCGGTTGCCCCGTAGGCACGGGGCGGCGTGAGCACGGGGCGGCGTGAGCACCGGCCAGGGTAAGCACCGGCCAGCGTAAGTATGGGGCGGCGCGCCAGCCCCTCACCCGGCGCGCCGCCCCGCGTCCCCGTCGCTCGTAGGGGTGGGGTGGCCCGAGCGACGGGGACTCTCAGGAAAGCCATCAAGCATCACGGGTCCCAGGTGACCTGACCCTTGACCTGGCTATTGATTCGGTTGTTGCCTCTCGCCCCTCGGCCTACCGTGCGGTGGCGGCGCGCAGCGCGGATTCCCGCGCGATATCGGTCCGCGTGGCCACGTTCAGCTTCTTGAGTATGTGCGACACGTGCGTCGCCACGGTCCGCCGCGACAGCATGAGCCGGCCCGCGATCTCCGGGTTGGACAGCCCTTCCTCGACGAACGACGCGATCTTGAGCTCGGCGTCGGTGAGCGCGTCCCAGCCGCTGACCGCCCGCCGGTGCGCACTGTGCGGCCCGCGCCTGATGCCGTGGGCACGGAACTGCGACTGCACCCGGTTCAGGTCCGCCTCGGCGCCGAGGAACTCGTACATCTCGACGGCCTGCTCGAACGCCTGCCGGGCCGCCGTCCGGTCGTCGGCCTCGACGAGGCACTCGGCCGCCGCCTCCAGGGCCTTGGCCCGGGGGAGCGGCCGCCCGGAGTCGGCGTACCGCTGCGCGGCGGCGAGCAGCACGTCGGCGTCCCGGTCGACCATGCCGCGGCAGTAGAGCGCGTTCGCCTGCCGGTGCGGGATCTCCGATCCCTCGGCGAGGGTGGCGGCCTGCCCGGCGATCGTCTGCGCGGTGTCCTTGTCGCCGACCTTGAGCGCGAGCCGGACGGCGTCGCCGAGCAGGTCCTCGGTTTCGCCGAGGTCGTCTGGGTTGCTGTCCAGCGATGGCGGTGAGGATGTCGAGTGCCTCGCGGAGCGCCCCGTCCTGCTCCCGGTCAAGCGACCTGGCGAGCACGAGCGACGGGAGGGTGCGGTACTCAACCCGCTGCCAGTGCGGGTCGGCCGCCGCAAGGTGGCGGCGCGCCGCAGCGGGGTCGTTGCGGTGGAAGGCGATCTCCGCGGCGATCCCGAGCTCGACACACACGATCATCGGGTCCTTCAGGTCCTCGGGCATGACCGCGATCTCGGTCAGGGCGTCGTCCCACCGGCCCAGCTCGTAGAGCGCCTGGGCAAGCATGCATGTGCGCCTGTGCCAGCCGGTACGATGTGCCGACCCGGTCGGCGAGCTGACCCGCCCGCTCCGCGGTGACCAGTGCCTCGTCCCACCGGTCAAGGTTGCCCAGCGCGATTGCCTTGTTGATCTGGAGCAGCAGGCCGAGGTCGTAAAGCGCGGGGTCGGTCTCGGTCACCGCAAGGCCGCGGTCGTAAAGCGGCAGGGCTTCGGTCAGCTCACCTCGGATCGTCGCCATGATGGCCAGGACGTGCAGCGCCCACCCCGTCGCCCAGGCGTCCCCCGCCTCGGTGGCGGCGGCGAGCGCGTTGTCCGCCTCCCGGCCGGCGGCCTCCACGTCGTTGAGGTAGAGGTAGGTGCGCGCGGCGAGGACAAGCAGCCGGGCCCGGTGCTTGGCGGTGACCCCAGGTGCCGCGAGCGCCTGGTCGAGCGTGACAAGGGACTCGCCGGCGGAGCCGCCGACGAGCCGGCACTGGGCGAGCGTCCATTGCAGGTCCACCACCAGGTCCGGGTCGCTGGCATGGCCGAGGGCACGCGCCGCGACCTTTTCCGCCGCCGCGTGGTCGCCGGTCCGGTAGAGGGCGTCCGCGAGCCTGCTGGCCAGCCAGCCGTGCTTGACCGATCCCGCGGGCACTCCGGCGACGGCCTCGGCGAGCAGCTCCGCGGCGACTCCTGGCGCCTGGCTGACCAGCGAGTCCGCCGAGGTGACCAGCCAGTCGAGCATCCACTCGTCGACGGGGCCGCCCGGCCGTGCCGCGGTAAGTCCAACGGGCGGGCGCTCGATCTCGACGGTCAGGTCACCCGTGGCCGTCGGCAGGCCGGCGACCGAGGGGACAGGGATGCCCGGCCGTCCGGCCAGGCCGGTACCGTCGCCGGTGAAACCGCGCCCGCGCGCCGCGCCGGGCTCGCCGATCGAGCGCAGCAGCTGCCTGGCGACCCGGTCCGGTGCCGCGCCCGCCGTGGCGAGCGCGTGCCCGGCATCGCGGTGCCAGGCGCTGCGCACGGCGGCGGGCAGCTCGGCGTACAGCGCCTCCCTGATCAGCGGATGCCGGAAGGCCAGGCCCGCGCCGCCGGGAGCGTCGGTGAGCACGCCGGAGGCGCGGGCCTCGTCAAGGGCAGGGACCAGGTCGGCCACGCTCCGGCCGAGCACGGTGGTCAGGTCGGTGAGCGCGAACTCCACGCCGAGCAGCGCCGCCGCGCGCAGCACCTGCCTGGCGGGCGCGGAGACGAAGCCGAGCCGGTCCGCGATGGCCCCGGGCAGCGAGTCGGGTACCGAGTCGGCCGCGAGCTGCGCGGTGCCCGACGGCGTGATGGCGATGCCGTCGGACCGGGCGAGCGCGGCGAACAGCTCGGTGAGGTAGAGCGGGTTACCCGCCGCCCCGGCGGCCAGCCGCAGCAGCCCGGTGTCCGGCCGCCCGCCCGCCAGGGTGCCGACCAGCTCGGCCACCGCGGGCTGAGGAAGCGCGTCGAGCTGGATCCGGTTGTCCGGCTCCACCGCCCGGCGCAGCGCGAGCAGGTCCTCGCGCTGCGGTGCGGGCCTGGTCATGCCGATGAGCAGCAGCGGCACCTGCCGCGCGGTGCGCGCGAGACGGCCCCAGAGCTTGACGGACGCGGCATCCGCCCACTGCAGGTCGTCGATGACGAGCACCACGGGCCGGGCGGCGGTCTCGTCGATGACCAGCGCGATGAGCTGCTCGGCGAGCATCGCGGGCACGTCGGCGCCGCGGTCGGTGGCGACCTCGCCGCGCAGCAGCCCGGCGATGGTGGTGCGGCGCGCGTTCGCCGACGCGCCGCGCACGCGCAGCGCGTCGAGGAACGGCAGCAGCGGGAGTTCCTGGCCGAGCTCGTCGCCCGCGCCCCAGAACTCCTGGCAGGCATTGTGCTGCCCGTGCTGTGCTGCCTGGGTTGCGGTCGCGAGCGCGCTGCGGACGAGGGAGGTCTTGCCGATGCCCGGCTCACCCTCGATGAGCACCGCGTTGCCACTGCCCCGGGCAAGATCATTAAATAGCCCGTCGAGCAGCGACAGCTCGTTAGCACGTCCGGCCAGCATGCCGGCCGGGGTTACCGGATGCATGTCACGAAGCGTACTAGCCGGGCATCAACGGAACAAGCGGTTCGATTTAGGACATAAATTCGGGCGATTGCAACGCCATATCCACCGACATAACTTTATGTAACCGTAATATGCGTGTGAAAATTTCATTAGCCCTTGCGTGGCAATCGATTGCAGCAATTGCAGTGCATTCGAGGAGAGAATTTACCCGCATATTGCCATAGCAATCGGTAACGCCTGTTTTACTATTTGAATATGCCGCCTCAGTATGCCTACTCTATCTTATGTAAGCAGCCAAAGACTGGCGAACAAAAAGATTGGACAGTGATGTCCGGTCGGGCCGCCGATGCCAGGTCGTAGGCACTTGACCTCGGTCAACGCATGGAGGTAGACATGCGCATTCGGCGTAACATTCTCGCTCCCGTCATCCTCACGCTTGGCACGGTCGGCTCGCTCGTGGCCGGCCCCGTCCTCGCACTCACCACCACGGCCGCGCCGGCCACTGCTGCGGTCGCAGTCGGCCGCGCCACGCCCAACATGGTCGTCTTGCACGGCTGAAAACAGGAACAGGCAACTGGCCGCCGACGATTCACCGAATCGTCGGCGGCTGCCTTTTCGGCGTGGCGGGGATCGCGCAGATCACGATTGTGAATCGGCGAGATTTCTCGGCGCGAGCCTTCTTCTGGCGTGTCGCGGCGACCACGATGGATGCTTTCGCCCCGTGAGGCCCGCCCGTCAAGGAGCGCCCGCAAATAGCGGTATTGATCAACTCTTATCGATTAACGCCATGAAAAGCACTGGGCTGCTGTGCATCACTGGGCACGTACACATCTCCAGTCACTTGCGTGGCTCTGTTCCGTCGGCCATCCAGTGCCTCGCCCGGTGCCGCCCGGCCTCGCCCGGCCATGCCGTTGGAGTCCTACTGCCCTACTGGCCAGGGACGGCAGGCTCGCTCACGGCAACCCCGTCATCACCCGGCCGCCCACCCGGGCAAGCGGTTACTGTCGTCGCGGGTTCGTCGCCACGCCAGCGTTCAGCGTCGGCACAAGTTCCCGGCCACCCAGCCCGATTGCCGGTTTCAGCGACAGGCGAAAGCGGAACGATGACGCTCGGTAAGGTCCGCAATTCCCCACTTCAACGTCGCCTCTTGAGAGTCACGCGACACTCAAGCATACTTTTATATCGTGAGTCATGCCCAGTAATCGAAAACCCGGCAATCGTTAGGGTAATCCACTTCTCACCCCATGCACTGCAAAAGCACATTCGATCGCGGACACCATCCATCGCAGGATAGCCATCCGACTGCCGTGTCCCCGGGGGCGCTCCGGCCCCGTCCGCCTATTCGGCGGCGACGCAGCGTTATGCGCAAACGCGTGCGTAGTGACGATTTGATCACCATCGGTGCAGATAAGCGTGATTCACTGGTTTCGGCAAACCTTTCCGTGAAATATTCAAGATCGGCGCTACTGTACTGTCCACAGCTGATACTGTCCCCCGGCCGGTGCGGTAACCGGCTGGGGCCGCCCGCGGAACCGTGCCGCCTGCGGCGAGATGAGGAGGAGGTGCCCAGTGGTTGAGGAGGGTTCTCCCACGGTGCGCCGTCGTCGGCTTGCGGCCGAGCTGCGGCAGCTGCGTGAGGCCAAGGGACGGAGCGGCGAGTCCGTGGCGCACGCGCTCCGCTGGTCCCCCTCGAAGATCAGCAGATACGAGCGGGCGAAGACCGGCCTGCGGCCCTCGGAAGTCGAGCGGCTGCTCGACTACTACGGTGTCAAGGGCACGCGCCGCGAGATGCTGCTCGCGCTCGCACAGGACGCCTCCCAGAAGGGCTGGTGGGAAGAGTACGCGGAGAGCCTCGATGAGGACTACCAGCAGTTCATCGGACTGGAGCATGAGGCAACCTCTGTTGCCATATGGCATGTGGACGTGGTGGCTGGCCTGCTGCAGACAGAAAGCTACGCGCGACACGTCATCGACAGCTACGACAGAGTGGAGCCGGTGGCCCCCTCCCAAGTGTCCCGCCTGGTCCGGGTGCGGATGCGCCGGCAGCAGGTACTCGACCGCGCCGCCTTGAAGATCTCTGTTGTCCTCGACGAATCGGTCCTGCTCAGGCGCATAGGCTCCGATCTGGTCATGCACGAGCAACTGCAGCGCCTGGCCCGCGAGTGTGACCGCCCCAACCTGACGATCCAGGTGCTGCCCCTGGACGGCCCGCACACCGTCATCGGCGAGTCCTTCGTCCTCTTCAGCTTCGAGGCCGACGGCGATCCGGTCTTGCAGGACGTGGTTGCCACCGAGCAAATGCGCAGTGGCTTCATCCTCGAAGGCGAACGTGAGACGCACCTGCATCGTGTCGCATTCCGGACGCTCACCGACGCGGCCCTGAGCCCAGCCGACTCCAAGCAGTTGATCCTCAGGGTGGCCGAATCTCACTGGGCAGCCACCAGCCTCAGCGCTTCCTGACCAAACCAGCCCGACCAGGACGCGGTCGGCGACTACATCGCCGCTGACGCCCCGGCAATCTCGCCATCATCTAGCCCGGCCGCCGGCGCTGGATCTGTGATTATCGATGTCCAGTGTGATCTTTGTTAAGAGGTGTGATTAAAGGACTCTTGCCAGCCAGTAGCGCCACTTGGGCTGAATCAGACCCATGGTGTTCATGGTGTGCTAGCCTCACCCGTGTCGGCTACTCTCGGTAAGGCTCACACCGCTGGTAGCCGCGTGTGCAGGGCAAACACACAAAAAACAGTAAAGGGGTAGCATTGCTATGCCTACACTCGAAAGTCAGCCCGAATGGGTGAAAAGCTCGCTGAGTTACGCAAACGGTAACTGCGTTGAGGTGGCTAGCCTGCCCGACAGCGAGATCGGTGTCCGGAACAGTCGGGACGCCAAGGGTGCGGTACTCCGCTTCACGCCAGACGAGTGGCACGCGTTTCTCGGTGGCGTCAGGAACGGGGAGTTCGATCACTTCGGCAGGTAGCAAGTGCAGTTGAGAAGGGCGGGTCCCGAGGTCGGGGGGCCGCCCTTCTCAACTGCCTGTCGCCCGTTAGGCCCTTCATCGCGCATGCCCGCTCCTTGCCTTGACATTTAACTGAAATCTCCTGAATGATGCGTTTCATGATTCCGCGTCGTTCGGCTATGGTTGTATCCATAACGATAATTTCGGCTGCCGTCGTGTGCTTGGTCGTACTGTCGCCGCTCGCATTGGCTGGAATAGCTCGCTTTAGAAGTGACTGGGTCCAGCTGTCTAATATAGGTCAGACTTATGGCGCAATATCCGCTGTGCTGAGTGGTCTCGCACTTGGCGGAATCATCGCATCCTTGCTCTATCAAGCCCGTGATTCTAGAAGCGCTCACGAGCAGATGACCCGGACGTTCCAGTTTGATCTCATCAAACTGGAGCTTGAAGATCCGTCTCTCATGGCCGCCGCCGGAGCGCCATGGAGTACCGATATCCCATCAGATTTTGAATCGCTCCGTCAATTTCTATACGTTCAGATGTGGATCTCATATGTGGCAGGAAGTTACGTTACTGGTGAGGCTTCCGAGTCGACCGTTCGGCAGATCGCAGCCTTGGAGCTCTTCCATGGTCGGCCGGGAAGGGCTTATTGGTCCGCCGTTGGCAAGCGGCAGATCGCGAACAGCAAGGGACGCCGTAATCGTTTCTTCCGGCTTGCTCGACGACGAGTACAATAAGGTGATATCAACCGGTGCCGCAGTAGCCGGCCCAATAAAGACTCACACTAACCCGGCATCGGCTGTACACGCTCCCGTAGTTCGCCTGAAATCAAGTGAACGGGTCTGCGCGGTCGTGCTTGCCGCGGTTATCGGTGTGCTCATTGGACGGCTGTGGCGACGTAATGGAAATCTAGCTCCGTAATCCATAGCCGCTGCAACACAGAAATGTGAGAGGATTCTTGTCGTCGGGCGGAGGATGACCCGGCCGGGTCAGCGATTGGTAAGGCTAGGCTGTATGGACAGGGCCATTAGCCGTACATTGCCCGGCTGAGCGTCTTCGAAATTGTACATGCGCCCGTATTTCGGGCGGAGGCGCTCGATGATGCGCGGTACGGCCTCGTCGACCGCCTTGTTCCGCCCCGCCGCCCACTCGCCGATCGTGCCGCTCATGAACGGATTGCCGCCGACGCGACGGCGGCTGGCCGGCCGCGATCTGCCTGCCGTACAGGTAGAGCCCGAAGTGGTTGTCGAGCCCGGACAGCAGCCTGGACCTGCTCGCCTCGTCGAGCCCGCCCAGGTAGTCGGTCAGCGACAGGTCGGGAACCGTCTCCGGGCGCGGGACGTACTCGTTGACAAGATTGGCCACCTCGTCCAGGTACGTGAGGTAGAAGTCGAAGTCGGACTTCTCGCCGATGTTGCCGTGGCCGCCGCAGAACCAGTCGAAGTCAAGCGACCTGGCGAACTCCAGGTTCGGCTTGAACAGTACGAGCGGGTCCTGGCCGGCGAACCCGCCGAACGGGAGCTGATCGATGTTGATCAGGTCGGCCGAGTGCCCGACGCGTTCCTCTTCAAGTAGGAACACCGCGTGATCGGGCGCGTGCCCGGGCCGGGGCAGCCCCTGCAGCCGAAGGGTCACGTCCTCGAAGGAAAGGGCGCCGGACGGCCATTCAAGCACGTCGGCGGGCCTGGGCAGGTCGCTGCCGAACCGCTCCATCCAGATCGCGGTGTTCTCGGAGGCGATCACCCGCGGTGGCGCCGCCGCGAGCAGTTCGAACAGCCGCCGCGCGCCGCCAACATGGTCGGCGTGGAAGTGCGAGTACACCACCGCGGTCACCGGCAGGTCGGTCACCGAGGCGATCGCCTTGACGGTCGCGTCGGCCCCGCCGAGGAAGGGGTCGAGCAGCAGCACCCCTCGCGTCCCCACGTAAAACAGCGACCCGTAGAAGTGCCTGGAGACCCACCAGACCCGCTCAGTCACCCGCTGCAGGACGTACTCCTCCATCACGCTGCGCGGGAAGAGGTGCGCCACCCGCTGCCCCGGCTTGATGAGGTCCGTTGCCGACGGCTCAACGTATGACGCGCCGGTGGTCGAGGCAGGTTCGGCCTTCCATTCAGGTCGCATCGTGAACGCCATGATGTCTCCTTGGGTCGGCGGGCCTGACGGCCTGCGGGCCTGCGGGCCGGCGGTCGGCGGCTTGCGCCGATGGTCGCACACTCCGTCCGCCCCACAAAGAGGCTCAGGGAACAAGAAGGACGTCCCGGATCCGTGTGACTGTGCACGAAAACCGGCACCTCATATCAGGAGCAGGCCGTCCGCGGCCTCTCGGCCGCTGACGGCTTGACGGGGGTCAGCGGCCGCCGGGCCGCGGGTTCGCTCGGCCTCGGCCGGCGGCTGGTCCATGTCAAATCCTGGGTACTGGCCGATGCGGCCTGATTTCCCAGGCGGGCCGCTGGAGCTCGTCGTTGTTGACGATGATGTCGGCGTGGTCGGCCGGGTGGGCCTGAGCGAAGTAGAGGCGCTGGGAGGGGATGTAGCGTTCGCGCCAGGCCCGCTCGATCGTGGTTGCGCTGGCGGTGAGCCCGGCCAGTGCGTTGCCCCGGGCCTGGGCGCGATCCAGCGTGCGCTCGAACGGGACGGACACGAAGATGCTCAGGTCCCACCGGTCGATCAGCTCCGGGCGCAGGAGGAAGACGCCGTCGAAGAGCAGCACGGCGTCCGCGGGGGCCGTGGCGGCCGGGAGGGACAGGGCGGTGTCCGTTTCCCTGTGGTAGACCGCCGGCCGGAACCTTCGGTCTCCTTCCGGACCCAGCGGATCGAGCAGATCCCGGCGCATCGCGTCGTGGTCGTGGCTGTCGAAGTAGCAGCCCTCATGCGAGTACTCGCCCCGCCGGTAGCGCTGAGCCCGCGGGAACAGGAAGCCCTCGATCGTCGCGCGGATGACTTCGCGGCCCTGCGCGCGGAGCACGACGGCGAGTTCGTCGGCCAGCGTGGTCTTGCCGGCGGCAGGAGGCCCGTCGACGGCGACCCGTAGCGGGTGCGTGGTCGCGGCGGACCCGACCGCTTCGGCCAGTCGCTCAAGGAGATCGTCGCGGGTGCCTTGTTCCATCCTCTGTCCCATGTCCGTGCGGCTTGCGCACTACACCTCGATGTATCGAATCAATATATCGATACGATATAGGTCGTTGCCGTACCTTCGCAACCGGGGCGTCTTCGCCAGCCAAGTGCAACAGCCCTCACGCTGGGCGCGCCGGACCGCCCGGGCCCTTTTCGCCAACTATCGTTCCAATTCCAGTACAACGACCGGCCATGGTCACAGCTGGCCGTAGCGGCGCCGTGGCCGGCTAATGCTGCTAGGACGGCTTGGAGAGAAGACCCCGCAGTACCGCGATATCGCTGATGTCCTTGTGCCGCCATGGCCCGCCGTTGCGCAGCGCCGGGAACTGCTCCTTCATCGCCAGCATCCCGGCAATGCTCATGGCCGGAACCGGGAGTCCGTCGAGCAGTCCGGGCACCTCACCAAATGAGTCAGCGGGAAATACCCAGTCGGACCACCGGCCCTCCAGGGCGATCGTTCCGTCTTCCCGGCGCTTGAAGTAGGCCGTGCTGAAGTCGACGCCGCCCCACGTGAACTCGCACGCCTCCTCCGGCGGCTGCGTGGACAGCGCCGTCGCGCCGGCATCCACCAGAGCGGCTTTCGACCGGGCGGCGTCAGGCCGCCCCACCCAGAACTCGATGTCACGATGGTCGCGGGTGATCCGCCCGATCCTGGCATCGAGCCCCCACCCCCCGAACAGCCAGGCCCGCACGCCGACAGCGGACAACGCGCCAACTACGAGGTGGATCACGCGCAGCTGAGCCTGTGCCGTCGCGTCCACCGGGTGAGAGTACTGCAAATCGCCGGCCGGCAGGTAAGGCCGGTAGCCGTCAGATGCGCAGGACGTTGTTGGGAAGGCAGGGCCGGCCTGCCGGGGTCCCGCTTGCCCGGACGGCGGCGGCCGCGGGCGGGCCCGCAAGGCCCGGACGGCGCCGGCTTATCACGCGCCCCCCCGGCAACTGGGTTACCAGTAAATTTTTCGTATCAGGTAAAATTTTCACCGAAGGTAAAGAAAAGACGTTCGGAACGTCTTTTCTTTACCGGTCGTGAGATGTTTACCGGTAAATCCGCTGGCGCGGCCCTGCCCGCCGGGGTGGCCTGCCCGTGACGGCAGGCGCGTGCCCTCCCTCCGGCCCTGAAGCTCGCAAGACACCACATCCTCGCCAGATCAGCCGGCAACCTGCCACCTGAATAGAAACCAATCGACAGGCCAGCTGCTTAAATGGCCTTCATGGCGAGGACTCCTGAGCCGTCAGCCGATGTGACCGCCTTGTTTCCCGGGCTCGCCGCGTTCGCGCGGACGACGTTCCGCCTGCACCCCCGGGCCGGGGACCCGGGGCCCGGCGACAGCTCGGTCGGGGGGCCGCTGCTGTGGCCCGCCGGCGAAGCCATGGCCGGCCTGCACCGGAACGCACTGGGGGGACCGGGAGGTGCCGGTCCGGCCGCCGGGCCCGACGTTCGCCTCAGCGGAGGAAAGGCGTTCGTCCGCGCTGGCGTACGCGCTGATGCACCGCGTAAGTGACTGGCTGAGCATGCACCCGGACGGGACGGTCACGGCCCATGTCCCCGAGCGCCGGGAGCCGGGCTCCCCGTACCCCCTGGTCGCGGTCCTGCAGCTGCACGCGCGGGACGTGCCGGACCTGCCGTTCCCCGAGGAAACCGACGTGCTGCAGGTCCTGTGGTGCCCGAACCAGCACGGTTTCTACGGGCCGAAGCCGTACGCGTTCTGGCGGCGGGCCGCCGACGTCACCCGCGTCCTGGCGGACCCGCCGCCGCCCGTACTCGATGACCAAACCATCCGCGCCGGAAAGCACTATCCCGTGCCGTGCGTCCTGTACCCGGAACGGGTCACCGAGTACCCCGACCTCGAGGACCTGCCCGAAGACCTGCGGGAGCGCGTCGGGGAGTGGGACAGGGAGCGGGCCGGCGAGGACGAGAACGGTGACCCCATCGCGGGCCCGTACTACGCCAACCTGTCCACCGCGCCGGGCACGAAGGCGCTCGGCTGGCCCCGCTGGATCCAGTACCCGCGGCCACCGGACTGCGAGGGCTGCGGCCAGACGATGACCCACCTGGCCACCATTGCCAGCCAGGAAAGCGAGAACTTCGAGAACGGCGCGGGCACCCGCTGGAAGGCGGCCGACCTCCCCGGCCAGTTCCCCCGGAACGTCGCCCCCCATGGCCTGATGATCGGGGACGTGGGCAGCATGTACCTCTTCACGTGCACGCGCTGCCCGGACCGCCCGCTAGGGGTCAACGTCCAGTACTGACCCGCGCCCGCCGCTTGGGCACCTAGAAATCACAGAGGCCAACCATTGGTCACGGTCGCCGTGCTCGTCCCGTGAGCGCCCAGCCCGCAACGCCCCGCCGCCGACCCGCAGCAGCCTCGCTGTCCGGTCTCAGTTGAGGTGGCGAGTCGTGGCTCTGTGACCAGGAGGGATGTCAGGTCGTTTGAGACGACCGGTGCCGACCTGTCTCAGTTATCTTGGCATCTTTTGGCGTGGTCGCGGATCTGGTCGTCACCGTGCGTGCCTTGGGTGCTGTCGGTGTCCCGTCTCCGGTAAGTCCGCACTGTCGCACTGAGATCGGCCCGTTAGGGTCCGCGTCTCAGTTAAGACGCCCCGGTCTGGCTGGGTAGGCGAGCGTCAGCCCTGTGACCTGCCCAGCACCTTGTCGGCTAGCTCCGCCGGGGTGAGCTTGTCCGAGCGCAGCATGAGGGTCCCGTCCGGCTGGCGGGCGGCGGCAGCGGCGATCTCATCGATGCCGGTCATGCCGAACTCGCGTGCTGCCTGGTCCCAGTCCTTGCCGGGGCGAGTCACGCGGGCGTTGAGCCGCTCCCGGAGCACGCCGGCGTCCAGCTCAAGGAAGACGTGCAAGACGTCCTCGCCCGCGTCGGCCAGGCCGCCGAGGATCTCAGCCCGGTAGGCGTCGCGGATCAGCGACATCGGGACGATGAGCGTGTCCGCGTGGTGCCTGCGCAGGGACAGGGCAGTCGCGACGACCAGTTCCCGCCAGCTCGGCAGGTGCTGGAAGTCGCCGTTGGGCGGCACCCACTTCCAGAGCATGAGGCCGACCTCTTCCGGGTCATAGACGACCGCGTCCGGAAGCCGCCGGTGCAGTTCTTCCGCTAGCGTCGTCTTGCCCGCGCCGAACCCGCCGTTGATCCAGATGATCACCGGCCCAAGCTAGCCGGGAAGTCCCTGATCCGCCTGACATTGACGGCAATCGGATGGTGCGACCGGGACCCTAATGGGCCGAATCCGCTACGGGCTAGCCTGCCAGGTCACCTGAGACTCGCCAGATCACCTGCAGCTCAAGTGAGAATCCGCCACATCAACTGAGACCGGACACTCGCCACTTCAAATGAGAACTCGCCACCTGCACCGCCACTTCACATGAGAAGGCGACAGGTCAGCTGAGAACCCACACGGACTTAGGGGGCGAAGCGTACAAATACGGCAGTTGACCGATGTTTTGCACTGCAAGTTGCAGCAGCATTCGTAATGAACCTTTCCGCCCTGCTGCTGGCCCGCCGGTTCCCCAGACGGCGGGCAGGACGAGACGGGTTCGAGGCAGCCAGCTCAGGGTGAGACGGTAGTCAACCTACCGGCAGAGGCTCTCACCTGGCTGGGAAAGTCAGTCAGCGAAAGGAAAACGTGGGATCCCCAATGGCGGGAAGTCTGGACAGCAGCACGATGACCGGCGCGACCTGGGTCAAGAGCTCGCTCAGCTACGCGAACGGCAACTGCGTTGAGGTATCGGACCAGCCCGGAGGCGCGATCGGCGTCCGTAACAGCCGGGACCGCGAGGGCCCTGTCCTCCGGTTCACCCCGGATGAGTGGCAGGCCTTCCTCGGCGGTGTCAGGAACGGCGAGTTCGACGACTTCGGCAGGATCCGGATGTAGGCCCCGGGGGCCGGCCCCCCGGGGGGAGCGGCCGGTCCCCGGCATGAGCGACCGTCCCCGCCGCCGCAGACCGGCGGGGACGGTCTGGCTCGTGAGCCGTCGGTTACCCGATGACTTCCGTCTCGCTCTCGTCGACCGGCTCCCGGGTGGCCGGCACGGTCGGCCGCTCGGTCACCACCGCGGTCACGCCGGGAACGGCGGTGACCCGCCCGGCGACCGCGGCCGCGAACAGCACGATGACGACGCCAAGCCCGGTGAAGAAGCCGACCTGCTCAAGCACGCGCATCAGCGTGCCGCCAGTGGCGGGGACGCCGGCCGGGTTCGCCGTGGTCCAGTACACAGGGGCGAAGACGTTGCCGAGTGCGAACCAGGCACCGCTCGCCATCGCCAGGAGCGCGCCGAACAGCGCCACGTGCCTGCTGCGCGCGGCCATCATTAGCAGCCCGCCAAGCAGCGCGCCCGCACCGGGAAGAATCTCCAGGTACAGCCGCCCGGTGTTGTAGCTCCACGCCGTGTTCGGCGTGTACGCGTAATTGAAATAAGGGCCGACGAACGGGATGATGCCGCCCCAGATGCCAAGCAGCGCGACGAGTAGGCCGCCGAAGATCCCGTGGGTGCGCCGAATCCGCATGAACCCAACCACTGCTATCACTTCCCTTTTCGGGTGAACGCGACGTTCGCTGCGCTCTGGCTACCCGGCGAATCGAGGAGTATTCGGCCGGCCCGCAAGCGCTTTCAGCCGTTCCGGGAGCTGGCCGCGTGCCCGGTACGGTGGCGGAGTGCCATCGGGCGCGCGTCGGTGGCGGGCTACGGGCGCGCGTGCGTCCCCCCGGGAGATCACTGCGCGGCGATCTCCTCGCGTACCTGCTCCATGTCCAGTTCGCGGACGGCCTGGATGAGCTTCTCAAGCGAGGCGGCGGGCAGCGCGCCGGCCTTCGAGTAGACCAGGATGCCGTCCCTGAAGGCCATCAGCGTCGGGATGGACGTGATCTGGGCGGCGGCGGCCAGCCCCTGCTGGTCCTCGGTGTCGATCTTGCCGAAGGTGATGTCCGTGTGCTGCTCACTCGCGGCGTCGAAGACCGGCCCGAACGCCCGGCAGGGCCCGCACCAGGCGGCCCACCAGTCAACCAGGGCGATGCCCGTGTCCGGTAACGGTCTGCTCGAAGTTCTCTTCGGTCAGTGCGACGGTGCTCATCTCGCTCCTCTGCGTGTATCGCTCGCTCGGGGATAAAGCGATAACCGGCGCGCGACAATTCCCGCACCCGCGCCGCCGTCCGGATGACCGGGCACGCGGCAGCGGTTCACCAGGCAGTTCACCAGGCCTGCGCGACCGCGATGGCGACGGCCGCGACGAGGTTCGAGTAGCTGGCGCGGGCGGAACTGGCGAGTCCGGCGGCGCCGTCCGGTGCGACGGTCACCACGAGCCGCCCGTCGGCGAGCGCGCGCGCCAGTCGCGCGGCGGCGTCCTCGTCCGTGCCGCCAGCGGCGCGGGCGGCCAGGACGTCGCGCAGCGCGTCGCGCAACCGCAGCAGCGCGCCGTGCTCAGAGCCGCTCAAGATCGCGTCGCCCGGCAGCAACCCCGCCGTGCGCAGCCACGGGACCGCGGATTCCCGCGTGCCAAGTACATCCGCGCCGTCGGCCGCCGTGCCCGCCAGCGACCGCAGCAGGTCCTCGCCGCCGGCGGCGGAATCACCGGCGGCGACGGGAGGCGTGTGATTGGTCACGCTCAGATCGTAGCGCCGGCCGGGAAGTGTGAGGGGAGTACCGAACGTATGCATGCTCCGCCCGGCCCGTCCGCGCATCGCCGGTCGTGGCGGGGCCGGGTGCCCGCTGAAGCCGCTAGCCCTTGCTGAGCACGCCGTAAAAGTCGGGCTGCTGCCCGTACGGCTCACTCGAGTACACGGATTCCGCGATCCCGGTGAGCACAGGGACGAGCATGGCGTACTCCGGGATGCAGGGGCCGGACTTGATTTCCTCGTACGGCACCTACGGCGCCGCTGCCGGCGGCGGGCGCGCCGCTGACCGCGGTACCCTCGGCGAGCAGTGCGTGCCTGCGCGATCGTGATCCGCTGCGTCGGATCGCGGACGAGGCCGGCGAGCACGGTGGCCAGCGGCGGCGCGCAGGCCGGCGCGGGCAGCTCGGCCATGAGGATGGCGTGGAAGGTGGCCGCGGTGTTCTCGCGGTCGAACGGGTTGCGCCCCGCGACGGCGTTGTACAGCGTGACCCCGAGCGCCCAGAGGTCGACCGCCGGGGTGAGCGCCAGCCCTTGCAGCTGCTCGGGCGCCATGTAGGCGGGGGTGCCGATGACGCCGCTTCCGGTGAGCCGGGTGCCGCCCACCACGTGCGCGATCCCGAAGTCGGCCAGCTTCACCCGCCCGTCGGCGGTGATCATGATGTTCGCCGGCTTGATATCGCGGTGCACGATCCCGAGGACGTGCGCCGCCTCGAGGATGGACAGCAGCTGCAGTGCGATGCCGGCCGTCCGCGGCTCGCTCAGCGGTCCGTACCGCGAGATGACCTGGGCGAGCGTGGCGCCGTCGATGTACTCCATGATCAGGTACACCGCGTCGTCGGCTGAGGTGGCGGGAATGATGTCGTGCAGTGTGACGGCGTTCGGGTGCGCCAGCCGGGCGCCTGCCCGGCGACCACCCGCGCCTCCGCCACGCTGTCACTCTAATCCCCCGGGGGACGAACCCCCCGTATCCCTCAGTGCCCGCCCGCACGGGCAAATCGCAATCGTTTGCAAATCGCGGAATCATCCGCGTCCCGCCGGGTTTTAGCTAATACCTCCTGTCCACGATCCATGGGAGACCCATGACAGCCACGGCTGCCCGCCCAGAGAACGCGGCAGGGCACGGCCTCACCCCGGGCCTGGTCCGGCTGATGGCCGTCACCTGCGCGGTGACCGTGGCCAACCTGTACTACGCGCAGCCGCTGCTGCACTCCATCGGCGACTCGCTGCACGTCGGGCCGGGCAGCGCGTCGCTGCTCGTCACCGTCGGGCAGCTCGGCTACGCCGTCGGGCTGCTGCTCATCGTGCCGGCCGGCGACATCATGCGCCGTCGCCCGCTGCTGACCGGGCTGCTCGCGTTCTGCGCCCTCGCCCTGGCCGGCGGCGCGCTCGCGCCCAGCCTGCCCGTGCTCGACGCGGCCATCGCGCTGTGCTGCGTCACCTCGGTGGTCGTCCAGATGCTCGTCCCCTACGCCGCGACGCTGGCCAGCGACAACGAGCGCAGCGGGGTGATCGGCACGCTGATGGGCGGCCTGCTGATCGGCATCCTGCTGTCCCGCACGTTCGCCGGGGTGGTCGCCGGGCTGGCCGGGTGGCGGGCGGTCTACGGCATCGCCGCCGTGCTCATGGCGCTCACCGCGCTGACGCTGCGCCGCGCCCTGCCCGACCACGGCCCGCAGCTCGCCATCGGCTACCGCGAGCAGTTGCGCGGCGTGCTCGACGTCGCCCGCGCCGAGCCGGCGCTGCGCTGGCGCTCGCTGATCGCGGCCTGCGGGTTCGGCAGCTTCGCCTGCTTCTGGACCACGGTCACTTTCCTGCTCTCCGGGCCGGGGTACGGCTTCTCCCAGCTGGACATCGGGCTGTTCGCCCTCGTCGGCGCGGCCGGGGCGATCTCCTCGCTGGCCGCGGGCCGGGTGCTTGACAGGCGTCCCGGCGCTGCGCTGGCCGGCCTCGGGCGTGGCGCTCGGGCTGCTTGCCGCCGCGTACCTGCCGATCGGCCTCGGCGGCGCGCACCCTGGCCCGGCCGGCCTCGCCCTGCTCGTCGTCGGCGTGCTGCTGATGGACGCCTGCGTGCAGGGCTCGCACGTCATCAACCAGAGCGTGATCTACGACCTGCTGCCGGAGGCCAGGTCCCGGCTCACCACCGTCTACATCACGACGATGTTCGCCGGCGGCGCGCTCGGCTCCGCGGCCGGCGCCCTGGCCTACGCGAGGTGGGGTTGGACCGGGGCGACCCTGGTCGCGGCCGCGTTCCCGGTCCTCGGCCTGCTGTGCTGGCTGGCCTGCCGCCGCTACGAGGCCTTGGCCAGCGTCCCGGTGAGGTCGGGCGAGCCGCTCGGCGAGAACAGGTAGATGTTTTCGGTGAGCTTCCCGCCGCTTAGCTTCACGATGGCGTAGTCGCCCAAGCACGGGCCCGAGGTGACCTGTTCCTGCAGCTCAACTCCGGATTCCGACGAGCTGACCAGCAGCAGGTTGTACGCGCAGGGGCCATTGGTGTAGCTGGACGTGCCCACGATGGAGTTGAGCGCGCCGCCGGTGAGCTTGAACTCGGCCGTCTGCGGCCCTTCGGCCCCGGTGTGGGAGGTGATCGTGCCGCTCCACTGGCCGAGGTAGGCCTGCGGCACGGCACCGGGCCCGGTGCCAGTGCTGGACGAGGCTGGGCTGGACGAGGGCGGGCTGGCCGAGGCTGCGCTGGCGGGCGCTGAGCTGGCCGGGGTATCCGTGGCGGCCGACGACGCGGTCCCGGCCGGCGAGGCGGCCAGGGTGGCCGAGCCGGATGAACCGCTCTTAGCCGACGGGTTTCCGCCCGAACCGTGCAGCACGGTCACCGCGATCACGGCCGCGACCGCCGCCACGACGACCGCCCCCACGCCGATCAGCACGCCCCGGCGGCGCCGGGGCGACGGTTTCGTGGGCTGGCCCGGGAACCCGGGCGGGCTGGTGGCGACGGCGGTGCCGCCGGGGCCCGGGGACCAGGCATCTCCAGGCGCGGTTGGCCCCGGAGGCAGGACCGGAGCGCCCGGGTCGGCCGGCCACAGCGGCGGAGCGGCGCCGGTCAGCGAAGCACGCGCTCGTTCGGTCGTCATCCGCTGGGCCGGGTCGCGGACCAGCAGCCCGGTGATCACGCCGGCCAGCGGGGGTCCGCACGGAGCCGGGGGCAGGTCAGCCATCAGGATGGCGTGGAACGTCGCGACGGTGGTGTTCCGGTCGAACGGGTTGTGCCCGGTGACCGCGTTGTACAGGGTGACCCCGAGCGCCCAGCAGTCCACCGCGGGGGTGAGGTCAAACCCTTGCAGCTGCTCGGGGGCCATGTAGGCGGGGGTGCCGAGCACTCCGCTGCCGGTGAGCCGGGTCCCGCCGACCATGTGCGCGATGCCGAAGTCGGTCAGCTTGACCTGGCCGGCCGGGTTGATCATGATGTTGGCCGGCTTGATGTCGCGGTGCACGATGCCGAGCGCATGGGCCGCGTCTAGCACCGACAGCAGCTGCAGGGCGATCTCCGCCGCCCGCGGCTCGCTGAGCGGCCCCTGCTCGGCGACCAACTGGGCCAGGGTGGCCCCGGCGACGTACTCCATGATCAGGTACACCGCGTCGTCGGCCGGGCTGGCCGGGATGACGTCGTACAGCGTGACCGCGTTGGGGTGGGCCAGCCGGGCCGCGCTGCGCGCTTCGCTGAGCGCCCGGCGGCGGAAGACGTCCTGCTCTTCCGGGCTGACCCCGGCGGGCGGGCGCAGCTCCTTGACCGCCACCTGCCGTCCGGCGAGCTGGTCCTCGCCCAGCCACACCGCCCCCATGCCGCCCCGGCCTAGTGGCCGGACCAGCAGGTAACGTCCGGCGACCAGCCGCGCTTCCATGCCCGGAAACCCCCAAAAATCCGCTTAGCGTAGCTAGCACTGTAGTGCCTGGCCGTCGGGTCGCGGGGCCGGTCCGGCCCGCCGCCTCCACGCAGCAGACATAACTTGCCCGCGGACCGCCCAACCGGGACTCCGCGCCAGCGCGGAGTAAGACCAGACGGTCGTGGCGACGAGCCAGCCGTAACCGGCTCGTCGCCACGACCACCGCCGTCAGGACCGCACCGTCCGTCAGGCCTCCACGGACACGAGGTCCCGTTCGATCTCCTGCGGGCCGAGCGCCGTGATCGCCGCGCATTACGAGTTACCCGCGAACGCGCTGATATGCGGGCAGGCGCGGGATTGCTGACGGAAATGGTGAAGCCCGCCCCCGTTCTGCTGGATGATCATTGACATTCAGAACGGGAGCGGGCTCCGCGGGTCACGCCAGGGCTAATCCTTCTTCTTGCCGGCGACCGAGTAGATGACCTGCGTGTTCCTGGTCTTGAGGAAGTCCTCGAGCGTCTCGCCGCGCATCGCGGCGTAGACGTGCAAGTTGGAGACTCCGATCACGGCGGCGAGTTTCTCGAGCATGAAGAAGATGACGCCGTAGTGGATCATGCCGGGCCAGTCCCTGGCCCGGATGAGGTCCTTCTCCTCCTCGGTGAGGCCGGCCTCCTTGAACGCCGTCTCCGGCTCGTCGAGGAAGCGGGCGCGGTGCTCGGGGATGACCAGGTCGTGCAGGAACCGGTTGATGCGGTAGCCCTTGACGCTGCGCGCGATGTCGAACGGGTAGGTGCCGGTCATCGCCTCGATGCCGTCGAGTTGCTCGGCCATCCGGGCGCGGTGCCGGTCGTTGACCGCCCGCGTGTCCGGCAGGACGGCGGCCTCGTTCTCAAGCACGAGCGTCGCGATGCCGGTCATCGACGGCAGGTAGTAGGAGCTGTGCACCCGCTGCACCTTGTCGGACAGCGCGCCGCGCATCACCAGCCACATGATGACCTCGGCGCCCTCGAATCCGCCGAGCCGCGCGTACTCGGCGTGGGTCATCCGGGTCAGCGCCGTCGGGTCGTCCGTGATCGCGTCGAGGAACTTGTGGTCCCACTCCGGGTTGTTGAAGCCGGCGCCCTCGCCGTGCACCTGGTGGGACAGCCCGCCGGTCGACACCACGGCGACGTCGATGTCCTCCGGGTAGCTCTCGATCGCCCGGCGCAGCGCCTGGCCGAGCTTGAAGCAGCGCGCGGCCGTCGGGATCGGGAACTGCAGCACGCCGACCTGCAGCGGGACGATCTTCGCCGGCCAGTCGCCGTCAGGCCGGTCGAGCAGCACCGACATGGGCGAGAAGAACCCGTGGTCAAGCGGCTTGTCCTGGAAGTAGGACAGGTCGAACTCGTCAGTGACCAGGCTGGTCGCGATGTGCGCGGCCAGCTTCGGGTCGCCCTTGACCGCGGGCAGGTCGCGCGCGCCGCCGCCCTCGTCGGCGACCGGGTACTCCTCGCCGATGCCCAGCGTGAACGCCGAGTAGTGGTCGAAGAAGAACGAGGTGACGTGGTCGTTGAATACGTAGACGATGGCGTCCGGCTTCTTCTCCCGCAGCCAGTCCTCGACCGGCTTGAAGGCCTTGAATATCGGCCCCCACGACGGGTCGTCCTGCTTGTTCTGGTCGTAGGCGAAACCAATGGTCGGCGTGTGCGATGCCGCGACGCCGCCGATGATCCGTGCCATGTCGTCCTCCAGTACTGCCCGCCCGCTCTCGCAGGCGTCGGCGACGGTCTGTAATTACCCCCTTCCATCTGGTGATAGAAGGGTCCTCTCTGGCAAACAGGGCCGTTCGCGCTAAATGTGACTCTATAGTTTCGTACAAGTCATGTAAATTGACTTCTTGGGCAATTATCAATAACTTAAGGTTATGGAAGATCGCGATTCCATGCCGCAGCCGACTGGCGACATAGCGTTTACTGATCACGTTGCGTCGTCGAGTCAGTCGCCTCCGGATTCGCCTGAGGGGGACGGGGGGGCGTCCTTCCGGGAGGTAGCTGCCAGCGGGGGGTACGGGGGATCGTCCCCCCGGGCGATGACAGCGTCCCGGATCAGGCTCAGGCACCTGACGTGCTTCGTTGTCGTCGCCCAGGAGCGGACGCTGGCCCGCGCCGCGGCGCGGCTGCACCTGAGCCAGCCGGCCGTGTCGAAGACCCTCGCCGAGCTCGAGGCCGTGGCCGGCCGCCGCCTGGTCGAGCGCGGCCGGGCGGGCACCCAGCTGACGCCGGCCGGCGAGGAGTTCCTGCGCTACGCGGTCAACGTCACCCAGGCGCTCGAGTCGGCCGCCGCCGTGCTGACCGGCGCCGCGGTGCCGATCGCGCCGGCCGTCCGGGTGGCCGCGCTGCCGACGGTGGCGGGCGGGCTGGTTGTCGACGCGATCGCGCGGCTGCGCGAGCGCCGGCCGCACGCCGGGATCACCCTCCGGATCGGAGACAACCCGGAACTCCTCGCCGGGCTCAAGTCGGGCGAGGTCGACGTCGCCGTCGGGCGGATGGCCGAGCCTGCGATGATGCAGGGAGTGTCGTTCGAGTTGCTCTACGCCGAGTCCCTCGCCGTGGTGACGCGGCCGCAGCACCCGCTCGCGATCGCCGGGGACAAGCCGCTGTCCGCGCGCGACCTGTGCGACTACCCGCTGGTGGTCCCGGGCGCGGGCACCGCGCCGCGACATGACGTCGAGGGGTTCTTCGCGGCGAACGGAGTCGCGCTGCCGCCCGGCCGGACGGAAACGCAGTCGGTCTCCGTGGCCCGCGCGCTGACCCTGGTATCCGACGCGGTGTGGATCACCCCGCGGCACCCGGTGCAGCTCGACCTCGACCGGCGGTGGCTGCGCCGGCTGCAACGTTCCCGTCCCTGGCAACGCCGAGCCGGTCGGCATCCTGGTGCGTAGCGGCGCCGCGCCGAGCGAGCTTACGAGCCAGCTGATGGAGACGCTGCGCGAGCTCGCCTGACATGCAAAAAGGCGCGGCAGGCAGGTGGTTCCTGCCTGTCGCGCCTGCCCGCCTGCGCCGCTGCGGCGGGCGCTCGGGGCGGTTCCGGCGCGGCCCCTGGTCTCCGTTTTGCGGGGGCCGGGGCCGCTATCGGGTTGTGCCTGCGGCCGGCCGGGTCGGCCGGGGCCGGGTGCCTGGTCAGGCGTTGGCCTGGTGGCCGGCGTCGGTGATCTGCTCGATGACGGGGGCCTTGGCGCCTGCGAGCTTGCGGTCGTGGCGCAGGCTGGCGAACCCGAAGCAGGCCGGCCAGGAACGACAGCGTGCCCAGGCCGAAGGCGGCCAGCGAGATGATGTAGGTGATCTGGGAGACCTTCCACCAGCCGTAGGCGTTCAGCAGCATGGACGCGCAGGGTCTCGCCCTTGAACACGGTCGCCACGGTGCCGGCCAGCTTGGTGTCGCTGGGGCTGGCCTGGGCCTTGGCCGACAGCTGGGAGTAGGTCTGGCCGCCGGCCATGTTGGCGATGTGGACGGCGATGAAGCCGTCGGCGTAGGCCTCGGCCTGCTGGCCGGTGAGCAGCTGCTGCCCGGCGTACTGGCTGACCGACGGGACCATCGACGGGGTGATCTCGGTGCCGGCCTTGGGGTGGGCGAACGCGGCCGCGGGCGGGAAGGTGATCTGCTGGGCGGCGAGCTGGGACTGGACGGTGTTGTGCACGTAGGCCGAGCCCCACAGCAGCAGGCCGCCGGCGGCGAGCAGGGCCACGCCGAGCCCCGCGCCGATCCACCCGAGAAGCTTGTCGAAAGTCGTGCGGCGCATCTGGAACATCTCCTGACTATCGGCCGGGTCATCGGGCCCGGCCCTTCTTGATTTCCTTACGTCCCTAAGCATGCGTTTTTGCCCCATAAGCCCGTTACCGCCAAGTGGCCCCACCATGTTGGGCCTTTGGTCATTAAGTCCGGCCTGTCGTTAGTCACCGGCCGGCCCGCTCGGGCGGCGGTCAGCCCGATGATTACCCGCCCCGGCATCGGTTAGGTTTGCAGCGGCAAGTGTCACGATGACGAAGGACGGTGGACATGGAGTACCGGCAGCTTGGCCGCAGCGGACTGCGGGTATCGGTGCTGACGCTCGGCACGATGACCTTCGGCGGGCGCGGCGGGTTCCGTGCGGTGGGCGCGACCGACGTCACCGGCGCGCGGCGGCAGGTCGACATGTGCCTGGACGCCGGGGTGAACCTCATCGACACCGCGGACGTCTACTCAGGCGGGCTCGCCGAGGAGATCACCGGCGAGGTGATCATGGGCCGCCGGGACTCGCTGCTGCTCTCCACCAAGGTCCGTATGCCGATGGGCGACGGCCCCAACGATGCCGGGCTATCCCGCCACCACGTCATCTCTGGCTGCGAGGCCAGCCTGCGCAGGCTCGGCACCGACCACATCGACATCTACCACGTCCACGAGTGGGACGGTCAGACCCGGCTCGAGGAGACACTGTCCGCGCTTGACGCGCTTGTCGCCGCGGGCAAGGTCCGCTACCTGGCGGCGTCCAACTACGCGGGCTGGCAGCTGATGAAGGCGCTGAGCGTCGCCGACGCGTGCGGCTTCGAGCGGTTCGCCGCGCAGCAGGTCTACTACTCGCTCGAGTCGCGGGACGCCGAGTACGAGCTCGTCCCGCTGTCGGTCGACCAGGGACTCGGCATCCTCGTCTGGTCGCCGCTGGCCGGCGGCCTGGTGTCAGGCAAGTACCGGCGCGGCGCCACGCCAGAGGGACAGACCAGGCAGCTGTCCGGTGAGTGGAACGAGCCGCCGGTTCGTGACCGGGAGAAGCTCTACGACACGATCGAGGTGCTGGTCGACGTGGCGAGCGCGCACGACGCCTCGCCGGCCCAGGTCGCGCTCGCCTGGCTGCTGGGCAGGCCGGCGGTGACCTCGCTGATCATCGGGGCGCGTACCGAGGAGCAGCTCAGCGACAACCTGGGCGCTGCCGCGCTGGCGCTGACCACCGACGAGCGCGCGGCCCTTGACAAGGTGAGCGCGCCCGGCCTGGTCTACCCGCACTGGCACCAGCTCGCCACGGCCAGAGACCGGCTCGGCGTCGCCGACCTCGCGCTGCTCGGGCAGCACCTCAGCCAGGAGTAGCCCGGGGACGGGCGACGGCACCGCGGGACCGGTCCTGCCAGAGTGAGAGTCCCGCCGCGACGGCGATCAGCAGGCCGCCGAGGGCGGCGAACCCGGCGGCGATGTCGACGCGCGTGCGGACGACGGAAAAGGCGGCGGGCAGCTTGGCGAGTGCGCGGCTGAGCTGGGCGGCGTCCTGCGCGCGGAAGAACGTGCCGCCGGTGGCATGCGAGATCTGCATGAGCGCGCCGTAGTCGGCCCCGAGCGAGCTCGTGCTGCCGCCTGCGCCGTAGAAACTGCGGAACGCGCCGAACTGCCCGGAGCCGCAGGCGAGCGGAGCGAGCGTGTCGGTGCCGTAACCGATGGTGTAGACGCGGACGCCGCGCTGCGCGGCCTGCCGCGCCGCGACCGGCGGGTCGACGCCGCGGTTGTTCGAGCCGTCCGTGAGGACGACGATTACGTCGTCCGCGTAGCCCGTGCCCGGAGCGCGCGTCGCGGCCGCGCCGCTCGGCGGCACCGCCGGGTCCACCTGCGCGATGGCGTCGAGTGACGTGAGGATCCCCTCGCCGATCGCGGTGCCGCCGTCGACGCTGAGCCCGCCGAGCGCGGTAAGCAGCTGCTGCGTGTCCCTGGTCGGCGGGACGAGTTCGACGGCGGTGCCCGCGAAGGCGATCAGGCCGATGCGCGGCCCGCCGGCCTGGGACTTGATGAAGGCGTCGGCCGACTGCTCGGCGGCGGTGATCCGGTTGGGCGCCACGTCCGTGGAGCACATGGAGCCGGAGACGTCGATGGCCAGCATGATCGTCGCGCTCGACGAGGTCTGCGGCACGGTCACCTGAGGCCGGGCGGCGCCGACCGCGAGTACCGCGAGCCCGAGCATGAAGAGCGCCGCGGGTACTCGCCGCCGCCAGCGTGACCGGCCGCCTGCCGCGCTCCGGACGAGCGCGATCGAGGTGACGCGCACCGTGGCGCGCTTGCGCCTGCGCCTGGTGAGCCACCAGGCGGCGAGCAGCAGCGGGGAGATGAGGAGGGTAAGCAGCGCCCAGGGCCAGGAGAAGGTCAATCAGATCACCCGGCCCGTACGCGCGAGGGTGAGCGCGGCGCCCCCGGCGAGAAGCAGCAGTGCCAGCGCGATGACGGCACCGGCCAGCGGCAGCGGCTGGTTGGTGACGGTAAGCCGCAGGTTGATCGACGAGGCGATGCCGTTGAGCTCGCTGGCGTTCGACGCCGGGTGGTAGGTGCCGCCGGTCGCCTGCGCGATCGACTTGAGCGTGCTCTCGTCAAGCGCGGTGAACAGGTGGTAACCGTCGGCGTTGACCGTGGTGCCCGTGGCGGTGCCCACGCCGACGGTATCGACGTGTACCTCGGCCTTCTCGGCGACCGCGGCGGCGGCGCCGGTGACGGCGGTGCTGGCCCCGGCGCTGGCGCTGGCCCCCGCGCCGGCGTTGCCCGTGCCGTCGCCGGCCGCGAGAGCGGCGCCGCCGTCCTGCCCGTCGGAGAACATCACGATCGTGGCTGACGGCCAGTCGCCGATGGCCGGCGCGTTGCCGCTCGAGTCGAGCGTGATCGTCCGGTGCGTGATCGCCGAAAGCGCGGCGAGAATGGCGAATCCGAGCGAGGTGCCGCCTCCGGGGCGGAGCCGGCGGACCGCGGCCAGGGCGGTCGAGTGATCGGTGCTCGGGACCGATGCCTCTAGACCGCCGTCCTCGAAGGCGATCACGCCGATCTCCACGTTGCCCGGCTGGGCGTTGATGAACGTCTGCGCCGCCGTTTTCGCGGCGCTCAGCCGGGTGGGCGAGACGTCGGTCGCGGACATGCTGCCGGAGACGTCCACGGCGAGGATGACGGTGCCGTTGGCGTGCGACACGGGGACGGTCACCGACGGGCCGGCGCCCGCGATCCCGAGCGCGGCGATGCCGGCGACGGTCAGCCAGATGCCGAGGTTCATTCCCCGCCCGCCCCGCCCCGCGCGACGGGCACCGCTGGCCGCCACCCCGGCCGAAGCCAGTGCCGCGGCCCGTCGACGCGCGACGGCGACCGTGGCCCAGGCGAGCGCCATGGCCACCAGCAGGCCGACCGCGAGCAGTGCCGGATGATCGAACGTCATGCGCGCCTGCGCCTGGTGCTCGCCACGACCTCGACGAGTGCCGTGGCCAGGTCCGCGTCTGTGCTGATGCGGTGCACGGGCACCCCGGCCCGGCGCATTCCGGCGGCGAGCCTCGCGTCCCGTTCCGTGACGGCGGCGCGCAGCCTGGCGCGCAGCCGCGGGTCGCCGCTGTCGACGACCATCTGCTCTCCGGTCTCGGCGTCCTCGACGACGACAAGGCCGGCTTCCGGCAGCTCGTCGTCGGCCGCGTCGATGACGCGGAGCGCGACCACCTCATGCCGCGGTCCGAGCCGGAGCAGCGAGCGTTCCCAGTCGCCGTCGCCGATGAAGTCGGAGATGACGACGATCAGCGCCCGCCGCCTGGCCAGCCTGGCGACCGCGTCGAGCATCGCTGCCAGGTTGGTTGGGCCAGGGTGGCGGGCGGCGGCTGCACCACGCTGGCCGTTGTTTCCGCGGTGACCGTTCGCCCCGCGGTGACCGTTCGCCCCGCTGTGACCGTTCGTCCCGCTGTGACCGTTCGTCCCGCTGTGACCGTTGTCCCGGCGGCGGCCTCTCTTGAGGCGGCCGCCCGCTGCCGCGACACCGGTCTCGACGGCGGTCCTCGACAGCAGCACGGCGAGGTGCAGCACGTGACGGCGCCCGGTGCCCGGGGGCAGCGTGCGCACCGCCCCGTTGTCGTAGAGCACCGCGCCAACCTGGTTCCCGCCCCTGGTGAACAGCCGGGCGAGCACCACGGCGAGTTCCGTGGTCACCTCGTCCTTGCCGCGCCCGGGCGCTCCCACCGTCATGGACGCCGACCGGTCGAGCACCAGCCACACCGTGAGCTCGCGGTCCTCGGTGAAGACGCGCAGCTGCGGCTCGTTCAGCCGGGCGGTGACGTTCCAGTCGATGTGCCGCGCGTCGTCGCCCTCCAGGTAGTCGCGCAGGCCGGCCAGGTCTGTCCCGGCGCCGCGGTGCGCGGTCCGGTAACCGCCGGCCAGGCGGCCCTCAAGGCGGCGCAGCACCCGCCATTCGAGACGGAGCAGCAGTCGTTCCGGGGCGGCGCGCCCGGGAGGTGACGTGGGCGGTGACATGGGCGGTGACGCGGGCACTGGCTCAGCGGCCGCTCAGGACGACCTCGGGCGCGGGTACCGCGTCCAGCACCCGCGTGATGATCGTGTCGGCGGTGACGTCGTCGGCGAGTGCCTCGTACGAAAGCACGATCCGGTGCCGCAGCACGTCGAGGGCGAGCTCGTTCACGTCGTCTGGCAGCGCGTACTCTCTTCCGCGGGTGAACGCCAGCGCCCGCGCGCCGGTGACGAGCGCGATCGAGGCCCGCGGGCTGGCACCGTAGCTGACGTACCGCTTCAGGTCGCTGAGCCCGGCGGCGAAGGTCTGCCTGGTCGCGGTCACCAGCTGGACGGCGTAATCGACGACGGCGGGATCAACGTAGACATCACGCACACGTTCCTGCATGGAGATCAGGTCGGCCGGCGTGAGCATCTCGCGAAGCGGCTCGGCCGGGCGCAGCGAGCGATCGATGATCGCGTGCTCCTGCGTCGCGGTGGGATAGCCGACAACGACCTTCATCATGAAACGGTCGACCTGGGCCTCTGGCAGCGGGTAGGTGCCTTCGGACTCGATCGGGTTCTGCGTGGCCATGACAAGGAACGGCTCGGGCACCTGGTAGGTCTCGCGGCCGATGGTGACCTGGTGCTCCTGCATTACCTCGAGCAGGGCGCTCTGCACCTTGGCGGGCGCGCGGTTGATCTCGTCGGCGAGTAGCAGGTTGGTGAAGACCGGGCCGAGCTGTGTCTGGAACTCGCCGGAATGCTGGTGGTAGACCCGCGTCCCGGTGAGGTCGGCAGGCACCAGGTCGGGCGTGAACTGGATGCGCTTGAACTGCCCGCCGATCGCCGACGCGAGCGACTTGACGGAGAGCGTCTTCGCCAGGCCGGGAACGCCCTCCACAAGCAGGTGGCCGCCGCAGAGCAGGGCGATCGCCATCCGCTCAAGCAGCAGGTCCTGGCCGACGATGGTGCGCTTCACCTCGAACAGCACCGGCTGCAGGGGGTTCGCGTAGTGGTCGGGTGACGGGTCGAGGCCGTCGGCCGGTACCGAGGTCATCGGGCTCCTTCGTCTGATAGTGAAGCCTTCGCAGCCGTACGTCGCTGGCGCGCCTGGTCCGCGGGGCCGCGGCGGCTCGTGATCGCTTTGGTCATGGTCACGGCGGTCATATCTGCGGTCCCGTGCCCGGCCCGTTGCCTGCCGTGCCGCCGAGCGCGCTGCCGATGGGCACCGCGAACCCGATGCCGGCGAACGCGTCCCGCCCATCGGGTGCGGCGAGCGCCACCACGATGCCGATGACCATGCCACGGCCGTCGAGCAGCGGGCCGCCGGAGCTGCCGGGGTTGATGGAAGCGTCGAACTGGATCAGCCCGCTGCGCTTGCCGGTGTCGGTATTCGCGCTGCGGTTAAGCCCGGAGACCACGCCGGCGGACACGCTGTCCGTCAGGCCGAGCGGGTTGCCGATGGCGACGACGGGCGCCCCGATGTCGGCGGTTCCGCCGAGGGTCGCGGGAACGACGATCTGCGGCAGCCTTGCCGGAGTGAGCATGGCGATGTCCATTTGCTTGTTTGACGACAAGACAGTGGCTCGCGTCAGCGTGCCGTCGGCGTAGGTGACCACGATGGCCGACGCGTTCGCGATGACGTGATCCGCGGTGATGATCGTGCCGTTGTCGGCCACGATGATGCCCGTGCCGGAGCCACCGCCGGCCTGGATCGCCACGACGGAGGGCGCGACCCGCTGGTAGATGGCGGGCACGGTGAGGCTCGTGGTGGCCGACGGGCTCGGCGGCGGCGCAGGCGCCTTGGCACTCGCCGTGGGTGCGGCGCTGACGAGCCGGGTTGCGAGCACCGCGACCGCCACGAGCAGGACGACGATGGCCGCAAGGCCCGCGACGGCTAGGCGACGCCGGGGCATGGCCCCTGACGCGCCTGACTCGGCGACCTTGACACCGGCAGGCTCGCGATCCATGGCCTCACGTCAAAAATGCGGTAGTTAAAGACAGGATAAGCTCATTCCCGGCATCTTGCCCTTTGTCCAAGATCGGCCATTCCACGCTGTGTTCGCAAGTGCCAAGGGTCCAGCACTGCCTTAGCCCGCCCGGGCGGCGGCAGCCAGGACCGCCCGGGCGGACATCGAAGGATGGCCGCGCTAGCTGATCAGGTGGTGTAGCCGGCTGGCGACGGCACGGGTGAAGCGGGCGCCCCAGTCCGCGATCCGCTCGGCCAGTTCCGGCGGAGACAGGACCCGGAAGTCCGCGCCAGTCACGCCGAGCGCGATCACCGCCCAGTCGAGGTTCTCCGGGTTCGTGATGGTGACCGTGCAGCGGGCCGGGCCTGACTCGGTGACCATGGCCCAGCGGCCGAGTCGCTCCCTGACGGCCGCCGCCGGAGCCTCCACCACAGCCTCCACCCGCCACGCGCCGGGCGCGGCGGTGACGTTCCTGCGGACGAACTCGGCGGCGTCGGCGGCGGGCAATGTCCGTGGCCGGAACCGGGCGCCAGTCTGCTGAGGTACCCCGAGTACCCGGTCAAGCCGGAAGCTGCGCCAGTCGTTCCTGGTCAGGTCGTAGGCGACCAGGTACCAGCGGCGGTCGAGCGCGACAAGCCGGTGCGGCTCGACATGCCGCTCCGTCCGCTCGCCGTTCGCCGCCCCATAGGCAAAGCGGATGCGCTCGTAGTCCCGGCAGGCGAGCGCGGCGGTCGCGAGGACGTCTGGGTTGATGGCCGCCGCCTGGCCCGCCCGCGCGGTATCCCAGCTGGCGGACTCGGTCATGGCGGCGACCGCCCCGGCCCGGCGGCGCAGCCGGGCCGGCATGACCTGGGTGACCTTCGCCAGCGCGCGGGCCGCGGCTTCCGGGATGGTGCCGGACAGGTCGCCCTCGGTCGCGAGCCGCAGTCCGACCGCCAGGGCGACGGCCTCCTCGTCGTCGAGCACGAGCGGCGGCAGCGCCGCGCCCGGGGCCAGCTGATAGCCGCCGTCCACGCCAGGGTGCGCGGTGACGGGGTAGCCGAGCTCGCGGAGCCGGTCAATGTCCCTGCGCAGCGTGCGGGAAGAGACGCCGAGCCGTTCCGCGAGCTCGGTGCCCGGCCAGAAGCGGTGGTTCTGCAGCAGCGAGAGCAGGCGGAGGGCGCGGGAGCTGGTGTTCGCCATGTTTTCCATTGTCCTCGGCATTGCGGACAGAAACTGGCCGCAATGGTCCGTAACGTGGGTTCTGTCAGGCAGTTCTCACCGAAACGGAGAAAGGCGGAAGCTCATGAGCTCCGGTACTTCTGGCGACACCACGACTCTCGGCGGCGAGCGGGCGGACCTGCTGGCGACGCTGGAGCACGCCAGGCATTTCCTGCGCTACACCGCCCGTGACCTCAGCGACGAGCAGGCACGGCAGCGCACCACCGTGAGCGAGCTGACGATCGGCGGCTTGATCAAGCACGTCACGGCGGTCGAGCGGAACTGGGCGAGCTTCATCGTGCACGGGCCCTCGGCATCGCCGGACTTCTCCGCCATGACCGAGGCCGACTACGCGGCCTGGGCCGACGGCTTCCGGCTGCTCCCCGGGGAAACGCTCGCAAGTGTGCTCTCAGGACTACGCCGAGGCGGCCAAGCAGACCGACGAACTCGTCGCCACGGTGCCGGACCTCGACGCCAGCCACCCGCTGCCGCCTGCCCCGTGGAACCCGCCGAACGCGCGCTGGTCCGCGCGGCGCACGCTGCTGCACATCGCCACGGAGACCGCGCAGCACGCCGGGCATGCCGACATCATCCGCGAGTCCCTGGACGGCGCGAAGTCCATGGGCTAGGGGCTTGGAGGTGCCGCCGGCCGCGTGACTGTCCCGTAGCGCGCCGGCGGCCAGCGACTCAAGATCATTTTTGCTTGAGGGGTTAAAGCCGAATTCATGCCGCTTTGCCGGATTTGAGACGGTGGCCATCGCGCCGCTGCCGTGCGAGGCTGTTCTCGACATCGAACCTCAGCGCCGAGGGAGGCGGTTATGGAAGCGACGATCGGGGACAAGATCTGCATTCACGGAAGTACCGTCGGCCATCCGGACAAGCACGGCGAAATCGTCGAGGTGCACGGGAACGCTGGCGAGCCGCCGTACCTGGTCCGGTTCCCTGACGGCCATACCCGGCTGCTGTTCCCCGGCCCGGACGCGGTCATCGTCCCGCGGCAGCGGCCGAGCGCGGGAAGCTGAGACTCGGCGGCTCGCGGTCCGGGGCATAACCTCGGTGCATAGCAAGCGGTGACCTCGGTGACCTGGGGAAGGTAACGCCTCGCGCGTGGGGATCACGCGAATCCGTGCGGTTCCCGGCTGTTTTTCGTTAGTGCCGAGAGTTTGACATCACATAGATGCTTAACTCTCGGCACTGAGATGAAAACTCGGGAAGCCTCGCGTGCGGGATGCATGAGCCGTCTCGCTCCGGGCAAGCCTCGGGTTGGGGATGCATGGGCTGTCTCGCTCCGGGCAGGGTCGCGTGAGAGCGAGCGAGACACGGAGGAAAGCCATGATCAACGACCTCGACGTGGCAATCGCGGGCGCCGGCCCCACCGGCCTGTTGCTGGCGGGCGATCTCGCGCGGGCCGGAGTGCGCTGCGCGGTGCTTGAGCGCCGCGCGGAGCGCTCCGGCCTAACCCGGGCGTTCGCCGTGCACGCCAGGACCCTGGAACAGCTGGACGCACGGGGAGCGGCCGACCAGCTCGTCGCTACGGGTAGCCCCGTCCCTGAGCTCCGGCTCTTCGACAGCGCGGCACTCGACCTGTCCCGCCTGCCGAGCCGCTTCCCCTACCTGCTGGTCACCCCGCAGTACGAGACAGAACGGGTGCTTGAAGAACGCGCCACGTTGCTCGGTGCCGACATCCGCTACGGCAGCGAGGTCACCGGCTTCATTAACAACAACGACGCGGTTGAGGTCCAGGTCCGCGACGCCGGCGGCCTGACCCGGTCGCTCCGCGCCAGCTGGCTGGTGGGCGCCGACGGCATGCACAGCACCGTCCGCGAGACCCTCGGGATGCCGTTCCCCGGAGAAGCCGTGGTGCGGTCGTTGATGCTGGCCGACGTGCGCCTCACCGAGACGCCGCCGCACGTGCTGACCGTTAATGCCGTTGGCGGCACGTTCTGCCTTATCGCACCGTTCGGCGACGGCTGGTACCGGGTCATCGCCTGGGACCGGTATAACCAGCCGCCGGAAAGCACCCCGGTCAGCCTGGAAGAGGTCAGCGAAGTGACCCGCCAGGTGCTCGGCACCGACTTCGGCATGCACGACCCCCGGTGGACGTCACGGTTCCACAGTGATGAACGGCAGGTGCCGAGCTACCGGGCCGGCCGCGTCCTGCTGGCCGGCGACGCCGCTCACGTTCATTCGCCGGCCGGCGCGCAGGGCATGAACACGAGCATTCAAGATGCCGCCAACCTCGGCTGGAAGCTCGCCGCCACCGTGCAGGGCTGGGCACCCGAAGGCCTGCTTGATACGTACCACGCCGAACGGCACCCGGTCGGCAGGCAGGTTCTGCGGGTGAGCGGCGCCATGCTGCGAATCGGGCTGACCGGGCCGGCGCCACTCACAAACGCGCGGAACCTGCTGATGACCCTGGCCACCAGGATCCCGTTCGCGGCGGGCGCGGCGGCCGACGCGCTATCGGGCATCGGCATCTCCTACCCGGCACCCCGTGACGCGCACCCGCTCACCGGCAAGCGCGCGACCGACGTGCCCCTGGCGGACTCGCGGCGACTGTACGAGGCACTTCGCGACGGCAGGTTCGTGCTCGCCGCCGACACTCCGGTACCAGCGGGCGTGACCGACGGCTACGACGACCGGGTGACCGACGTCATCACCGCGGCCCCCACCGGGAAGCTCATGCTCATCCGCCCCGACGCGTACATCGCGTGGGCCGCGGACACCAACGCGGACGGCGCCGCGGGGCAGGCCGCTCCCTGGCAGCAAGCCACCGCCGACGATACTGCCCTGGCGGAGCACGCCGCGGAGACCAGGAGCGCGCTGGCCCGCTGGTGCGGCGTCCCGGCCCGGCCGGCCGCCGCCGCCCCCTACTGATCGCCGGGCAGGTCACCTTCAGCGATCGCGACCCCGGCCCGTCCGCCTCGCCGGCGGCGCCGCGCAGCCCGGGCAGGCGAGCCGTCCGCCCGCGTCGTACCGCCAGCCCGCCGCGAGCGCGCGGGCGCGGAGCTCTCCCTCACCGCGCGCGTCGGGGGCGGTGTACCGCTCGATGCAGTCGCCGAACTCGCACCACAGGATCGGTTTCCTGATCTCGTCGCCGATGATGGCCCGCAAGGGCCGCCACCGCCGCATGGCCGACCGCCGCCTGGGCGCCTGGGGGGCGGTCGGCGCCTGGCCATCGGGTACTCGCCAGGGCACCCGTTCCTGGCCGGCCGGCCGGGGCCGCGGAGTGAACCTCGGGCGCGGCCGCGGCGCCTCGTCCGGACGCGGGAGGAACCTGCCCAGGTACGGTCGCCGCAGCGGAACGGGTTCCGCGGTTGTCTCTGGCGGCTGCCGCCATCCGGGTGGCAGGTCCCTGCGGCGATCCATCGGCAAACCTCACTTCGGATGGTCGGGCGGCGCGCGGGCCGACGTGCGCGAGCAAAGCGCGTCCTCACTACCGCAGTCTGGCCCCCCTCAAACCCCAGACGCGACCCATTCACCATCGGTAAGGAACTTCGGCAGCTCTCTCCGTGCCCACTCTCGTCCCGCTCGGTAAAGGACGTACGGTGGTGCCGTGGCTGACATCTCCGGAACATACGAGCTGGGCCCGGCCGACGGGCAGGTGCTCGTCAGGACCGGCCGCGAAGGCCTCGCCGCGCGGGCCGGGCACGACCTGGTGATCGAGATCACCCGCTGGTCCGCGCGGGCCACGGTGCCGGACGCGGCGAACGGCGGCGTCGCGGCGGCGACGCTGACCGCCGAGCTCGACCTCAGCGCCCTGACGGTGCGCCAGGGGACCGGCGGGGCCAAGCCGCTCACCGACCGGGACCGCAGGGACATCCAGAACACCGCGCGCCGGATCCTCGGTCAGGCGGCGGTTGCGAGCTTCGCGTCGTCTCGGGTCATCCCGTCCCCCTCCTCTTCCGGCGCGATCGCGGGCGGCGCGATCGCGGGCGGCGCGGCCGCGGGCGGCGCGATCGAGGGCGGCGCGATCGAGGGCACGCTGACGCTGCGCGGCACCTCGCGGCCGCTCCGGCTGCAGGTCACCAGCCCCGGCCCCGGTCATTTCCGCGGCAGCGCCACGGTGCGGCAGACGGACTTCGGCATCACCCCGTACTCGGGATTCCTCGGCGCGCTCAAGCTCAAGGATGAGGTCGCCGTGGAGTTCGACATCCGCCTCAAGGAGATCCAGAACGGAAGCGGGTGACTCACTCAGGCCCATGACACCTTCCGACGGTGGCGGGCGGCCGGGAAGCGGCGCCCGGGAACAGGACCCGGTGCGAACCGCGGTCCGCGTGGAGGGCATCGTCCAGGGTGTCGGCTTCCGGCCCTTCGTCTACTCGCTGGCGACCCGCCTCGGCCTCGGCGGGTTCGTCGGCAACGACGTCGACGGGGTGTTCGCCGAGGTCGAGGGCGACCCCGCGGCGGTGCGGGAGTTCCTGCGCGCGGTCGGCCGTGACGCGCCGCCGCTCGCCCGCGTGGAGCGGGTCACCGCGGCGCCGCTCGCGCCCGCCGGGACCGCTTCCTTTCGTATCGTCGCGAGCGAGTCTTCCGGGCGGCGCCGCGCGCTGATCGCCGCGGACACCGCGACCTGCGCGGACTGCCTGCGCGAGCTCGCCGATCCCGCAGACCCGCGGTTCAGGTACCCGTTCATCAACTGCACCAACTGCGGGCCGCGGTTCACCATCGTCCGTGACGTCCCCTACGACCGGCCGCTGACCACCATGTCCGCCTTCCCCATGTGCGAGCGGTGCGCGGCCGAGTACCACGATCCCGCCAGCCGCCGCTTCCACGCCCAGCCGGTCTGCTGCCCGGCCTGCGGCCCGCGGCTGGCGCTGCTCGACGACGCGGGCAAGCCCCTGTCCGGACCCGGGCCCGGCGCGGTCACGTCCAGCGCCGGGCCGCGAGATCCGGCGCCCGCCGCGAGCGCGGTCCTCGACGCCGCGGCCGCCCTGTTGCGCGAGGGCGCGGTCGTCGCCGTCAAGGGGCTCGGCGGCTACCACCTCGCCGCGGACGCGGCCTGCGAGGAGGCGGTCGCCGCGCTGCGGGCCCGCAAGCACAGGGAGGACAAGCCGTTCGCGGTGATGGCCGCCAGCCTGGCGGCGGCGCGGCAACTCTGCGTGGCCGGCGACGTCGAGGCCGCCCTGCTCACCAGCCCCGCACGGCCGATCGTGCTGCTCACCAGGCAGCCGGACGCGCCGGTGGCGGCGTCGGCCGCACCGGGCAACCGGCAGCTCGGGATCATGCTCCCGTACACGCCGCTGCATCACCTGCTGCTCGAAGCGGTCGGCGGCCCAGTGGTGCTGACCAGCGGAAACGTCTCCGATGAGCCGATCGCCTACCGGGACGGCGACGCGCTCGGCCGGCTGGCAGGCATCGCCGACGCGTTCCTCACCCACGACCGGGCGATCCACATCAGGACCGACGACTCCGTGGCCAGGGTGCTCGCCGGCCGCCCCGTGCTCGTGCGGCGGTCACGCGGCTTCGCCCCCGAGCCGGTCACTGTGCGCGGCGGGTTCCCGCGGCCGGTGCTCGCCTGCGGCGCCGAGCTCAAGAACACCTTCTGCCTGGCGAAAGAGCACCGCGCGTTCCTCTCACACCACATCGGCGACCTGGAGAACGCGGAGACCTTGCGCTCGTTCACCGAGGGCATCGCGCACTTCACCCGCCTGTTCGACATCACCCCGCAGGTCGTCGCGTACGACCTGCACCCGGATTACCTGTCGACCAAGTACGCGCTCGACCTGGACGGCGTCGACCTCGTGGGCGTGCAGCACCACCACGCGCACATCGCCTCCTGCCTCGCCGACAACGGGGCGGACGGCCCCGTCATCGGCGTTGCCCTAGACGGCACCGGCTACGGTACCGACGGCACGATCTGGGGCGGCGAGTTCCTCGTCGCGGACCTGGCGGCCTTCTCGCGGTCCGGCCACCTCGCCCAGGTGCCCATGCCGGGCGGCGCGGCCGCGATCAGGCAGCCCTGGCGGATGGCCGCCGCCTACCTGGCCGAGCCGGCGGCCGCAGGCCTCGACGTGGCGAGCCTTCCCGTGGCCCGGCGCAACGCCGCGCGCTGGGACTCCGTGGTCACCATGGCGCGGCGCGGTATCAACGCACCGCGAACCTCAAGTGCGGGCCGCCTGTTCGACGCGGCCGCCGCGCTGCTCGGGGTCCGCGACGAGATCAGCTACGAGGGCCAGGCCGCGATCGAGCTCGAGCAGCTGGCCGACCCGGGTGAAGCCGGCGCGTACGCCGCCGTCATCCAGCCGGGTGCCGAACCAGGCGAGCCGTTCCGTGCGGACGGCGCGGACTTGATCGGCGCGGTCGCCCGAGACCTCGCCGCCGGCGTGCGACGGGAAGTCGTCGCCGCCCGCTTCCACAACGGACTCGCCGCCCTGATCGAGGACGGCTGCGTGCTGCTGCGCGAGCACCACGGCCTGAACACCGTCGCGCTCTCCGGCGGCGTCTTCCAGAACCTCCTGCTCCTGCGGGCCACGGTAACCCGCCTGCAGGCGCGCGGCTTCACCGTGCTCACCCACTCCCGCGTCCCGTGCAACGACGGCGGCATCAGCCTGGGCCAGGCCGTGGTGGCCGCCGCCCGTGAGCCGCGCTGACCCTTGTTACTCATAGTGGCGCCGGAAACCAGCGTGGCGCTTTGACCAGGGAAGTTCCGCGCAAGATCATCTCTTCGGGGCCAATCAATCACTGAACGTAGCCGTTCGCGTTTGCCAACCGGGAGAAGCATGCAGCTCGCGCCGTATCGGGAATTCCTTGTCGGGGCGCTGCCGCGGCCGTGGCGGCCCGGCGCCAGTCGCGCGCTGGTACCAGCGCTGACGCTGGCCGGCGCGCTGGCGGTAGCGGTGCCCGCCGCCGCGCTCACCGCGCCGCGGCCTGCCGCCGCGACGGTGCACCTGGTGCCTGTCGGTGCCGCGCCCAGGCTGCCGTCCGGCGCCCGCGTCGCCGGGGCCCTTCCGGGGACGGCCGAGGTGACCGGCGCCGTAGCGCTCAAGCTCAGGGACCCCGCGGCGGCGACCGCCTTCATCGACGCGGTGTCCAGCCCGCGGTCGCCCGGGTACCGCGAGTACCTGGCCCGGGGCGAGTTCGCCCGCAGGTTCGGCCCGGGCCAGGCGGCAGTGGCCGCGGTGGAACGGCAGCTGCGCGCCGACGGGCTCACGGTCAGCGGCGTGTCGGCCAACCGCCTGCTCGTCACCTTCACGGGCACGGCCGCCGCGGCGGAGGCGGCGTTCCACACCGGGCTGCGGCGCGTCGCGCTCGCGGGCGGCGGCACCGGGCAGGCCACCACGTCCGCGGTCAGCTTCCCGGCATCGATCGCAGCCGACGTGACGGCCGTGATCGGGCTCGACCGGCTGGTCAGCGAGCACAGCGCGGTGACGGCCCGCCGCCAGGCCCGGTCCGCGCCCGCCGCTACCGCACGGCCTGCCCTGGCCGCCGTGCCCGCCGCGACCGTGCGGTCGCGCGCAGCGGGCGGCGGGCCGGCCTCCTGCGCCGCCGCCAGGGCGCTTGAGCCGGCCGGCGCGCTGACCATGGAGCGGGTCGCCGCGGCGTACGGGCTTGACCCGCTCTACCGGGCCGGCGACCTGGCCGCCGCGCAGACGATCGATGTCATCGAGTACGAGCCCTTCGACGTGTCCGACGTCGCGGCATTCGGCGAATGCTACTTCGGTGCCGATCGCGCCGGCCAGGTCACGGTGACCTCGGTCGACGGGGGGCCGGGAACCGGCCCGGGCATCGGCGAGGCCGCGCTCGACATCGAGGACGTCGCGGCGTTGGCCCCGGGCGCGAAGATCCACGTGTTCCAGGCGCCCAACATGGACGGCATGTTCGGTGCGCTCGACACCGAGAACGCGATCGCGGAGGCGGATGACGCCGGCCAGGTCTCGACAAGCTGGGGACTGTGCGAGGCCGCGCTGCAGCAGGGCGCGCCAGGCGAGCAGCAGGTGGAGAACGAGATCTTCGAGCAGACCGCCGCGCAGGGCCAGACGGTCTTCGCCGCGGCCGGCGACGACGGGTCCGACTCCTGCGCCTACCACGGGCCCACGGCCGTGGCTCCCGACCTATCGCTACTCGACCCCGCCAGCCAGCCCTACGTGACCTCGGTGGGCGGCACCACCGTCACCAGCGCGTCCCGGCCGCCACGTGAGACCGTGTGGAATAACGGCAACAGCGGCGGCGCCGGGGGCGGCGGGATCTCCGCGGCCTGGGCCATGCCGCCGTGGCAGGACTCCGCGGCGGTACCGCAGACGGCCGCCGACCGCGCGTGCAGCAACGACCCGGCCGGTACAGCCGACCGCTTCCACGTGCAGGGAGTCGCCACCACCCTGCCGCGGGAGACGGCCTGCAGGGAGACGCCTGACGTCAGCGCGCTCGCCGACCCGCAGACGGGCCCGACGATCTTCTACAACGGGTCCTGGGGGCAGTACGGCGGCACGTCGTCGGCCGCGCCGATGTGGGCCGCGATGCTCGCCGAGATCAACGCGTCGAGCGGGTGCACGATGCCGCACGGCACCGGCTTCGCCGACCCGCTGCTCTACCAGGTCGCCTCCGCGGCGGGTTACGCGGACGCGTTCAACGACATCACCAGCGGGAACAACGACAACCTCGGCGTCGGCGGTGCCGTGGACTACCCGGCCGCCGCGGGCTACGACCTGGCGACCGGGCTCGGCACGCCGCGCGTCACCAACGCCAACGGCGCGCCCGGGCTCGCTGCGCAGCTGTGCGCGGCCGCCGGACACAGCGCGCCCGCGCCCATGGTGGCCCTGGTGACGCAGCTCGCCGGCCCGCACTCGGTGGCCGGCGGCGGAATCGTCCGGATCCGCGGGACTAACTTCGGCACCGCGACGGGCTCGGTGTTCTTCGGCGACGTCAGGGCCACCGTGGCCAACTGGTCGGCGGACGACATCAGGGTCGTCGCGCCGCCGTACTACGTTCCTGGCGGGACGCCGTCTGGCTTCGCGGGACGGGCGAATGTCACGGTGGTTACCGCGGGCACCCCGCACCAGTCGAGCGCGCCGGACGCGAGCGTCGGTGTACCAGTACACGGCGAGCACGTCCGGGTCGCCGGCCGTCGACTATGTCAGCTCGCCCAACGGCCCGCTCGCGGGCGGCAATACGGTGCGCATCATCGGCGCGGCCCTGGCCGGGGCCACCAGCGTCCGCTTCGGTGACGTCCCGGCAACCTCGTTCACCGTGCTCAGCGATAACCAGATCAGCGCTAGGGTCCCGGCGAGCGACGGCAAGTGCGCCACCACCGCGGCGCAGGGGCTTTGCGCGGTCGCGGTGAGGGTCAGCACGCCTTTCGGTACCAGCTCCGGGCCGCGGATCCTGCCCGCCTACCAGGGGCCAGTCGTGTTCAGCCCGAACGGGGCGTACGTCGTGCCCGCCGGATGCGGCTGCGAGATAGCGCCCGCGCCGCAGGAGTACGACTACGCTCCCGCGCCGGTCATCACGTCGGTGAGCCCGGCGTTCGCCAGCGAGAACGGCTCGTCGGTCGATGTCATCTCGGGCAGCGGGTTCAACCTGCTCACGTTCGAGTACGCGAACGTCGGGCCGGCCGGGCTTGGCTCTTCACAGGACTTCGGCATCCTGGGCGTGACGCCGACCCAGCTGGTCATCACGGTGCCGGCGGCGCTAGCGGCCACCGTGGAGCCGTTCACGGTGCCGCTCTCGGTACTGAGTGCCGGGCAGCTGTCCAACGTCTCGGCACTCGGCTACGCGGGCACGCCGGTGCTCACCAGCGTCTCCAAGCACCTGGCCAGCCAGGCCGCGCCCGGGGAGCTGCGGATCACCGGCCAGGGCCTGGCCGACGTGACCAGCGTCGTGTTCCAGGCCCAGGACGGGTTCGGCTTCCTCACCTCGACCTCGACCGCCATCTCCGCCCTGGCCGACACTTCACTGACCGTCGCCATACCGCAGACCTTTGAAGTCCCGGTCGACGTGCTCGTTTGCAGCGTGACCGGGTGCAGCGCGCCCGACTCGGCGGTGGACACGCTGCTGCTCGTCTACCCGGGCAGGCCGGTTGTCAACTCGAGCAGCCCCGCGACCGGTCCGGCGGCCGGCGGCACGGTGGTGACCATCAAGGGAACGCTCGACTCCGAGGTGCGGACGGTCTACTTCGGATCGGTGCACGCCAAGATCCTCAGCCAGCCGACCCTGACGCCGAGCGGCCCGGTCACGGTCCAGGCACCGCCAGGCACGGCCGGCACCACGGTGAACATCACCATCACCACGCTGGGCGGGGAACTGGCCGGGCAGCCGCGCAGCGCCGTCACCCCGGCCGCCGTCTTCACGTACCAGGCGAACACTCCCGCGCCGTGCACCTGGCGGTGGCGGCCCGCCGCCACGCCGCGGCCCGGCCCTTAGCAGATGCGCGGGAGCGGGTCGCCGACCAGCAGGTCGACGATCCGGGTGCCGCCGAACGACGTCTTGAGCCGGACGATCCCCGGCTGGTCCGCGACGACCTCGCCGATGACCGCTGCCTGCTCGCCGAGCGGGTGGGCGCGCAGCGCGCGCACCGCGGCGTCCGCGCGATCGCCCGGTACCACCGCTACCAGGCGGCCCTCGCACGCCACGTACATCGGGTCGATGCCGAGCAGCTCGCACGCGCCGCGCACCTCGGGACGCACCGGGATATCGTCCTCGCTGACCAGCACGCCGGCATCGGCGGCCCGCGCGATCTCGTTGAGTATGGTCGCCACGCCGCCCCGGGTCGCGTCGCGCATCGCCCGCACCCCGGGCACCGCGTCGAGCAGGCCAGCGATCAGGCCGTTCAGCGGTGCGGTGTCCGACCGGACGTCCGACTCGATGTCAAGCTCGCCGCGGGCCAGCATGATGGTGATGCCGTGGTCGCCGACCGGGCCGGACACGATGATCGCGTCACCTGGCCGCGCGCGGGCGACGCCGAGTGAGACGTCCCGCGCGATGACCCCGACGCCGGCGGTGTTGATGTAACAGCCGTCGGCCTTGCCCCGCTGGACGACCTTCGTGTCCCCGGTGACGATGCAGACTCCCGCCGCCGTGGCGGCGTTCCGCATCGACTCGGCGACCCGGGTCAGGTCGGCGACGGGAAAGCCCTCCTCGAGGATGAACCCCGCCGTCAGGTACAACGGGGTCGCACCCGCCACGGACAGGTCGTTGACCGTGCCGTTGACCGCCAGGTCACCGATGTCGCCGCCCGGGAAGAACAGCGGGGACACGACGTAGGAGTCGGTGGTGAGCGCGAGCCTGCCGCCGAGCAGGTGCAGCTCGGCGGCGTCTTCCAGCGGCTCGAGCAGCGGGTTGCGGAACGCCTCGAGGAAGATCGCCTCGATCAGCGTGTGCGTCGCCTTGCCGCCGGCGCCGTGCGACATGGTGATCCGCTCCTCGCGTACCCGGGGGCGGCGCCGCCTGGCGCGGTCGATCCGGTCGAGCACCTGCTGCTCCCGGTCCGTGACGGGTAGCTCGGTCCGCCCGTCCTGGCTTTCCGGCCGCTGCGCGTGATCGTGCTCGCCGAGCGCTTCGTCGATCCAGCCGGAGCCCGTGGTCATGACCGCACCGCGGACGCCGCCGGGGTAGCCTCGGGCACCCGGTTCCTGCTCATCCGCCCGTAGTTGTAGTAGGCGGCGCAGGCGCCCTCCGGTGACACCATGCAAGTGCCGATCGGCGTCTCTGGCGTGCACGCCGTGCCGAACACCTTGCATTCCCACGGCTTGAGCACGCCCTTGAGCACCTCGCCGCACTGGCACGCCTTCGGGTCGGCGACCCGTACCCCGGGCACGGAGAACAGCCGCTCCGCGTCCATCGACGCGAAGGAATCACGGACGCGCAGCGCGGAGTGCGAGATGAAGCCGAGGCCGCGCCACTCGAAGTACGGCCGCAGTTCCATGGTCTCGCCGATCGCCCTGAGCGCGACCGGGTTACCGTCCCATGGCACCACGCGCGAGTACTGGTTCTCCACCTCCGAGCGGCCCTGCGACAGCTGGAGCATGAGCAGGTAGATGGCCTGCAGGATGTCGAGCGGCTCGAACCCGGCCACCACGACCGGCTTGCCGTGGTCGCGGGCGATGAACTCGTAAGGCCGGCACCCGATCACGGTGGACACATGCCCTGGCCCGATGAACCCGTCGAGCCGCAGGTCGGGGGAGTCGAGGATGGCCTTGATCGCCGGGATGATCGTGACGTGGTTGCAGAACACCGAGAAGTTGGCCAGGCCCTCCGCGCGGGCGCGCAGCATCGTCATGGCGGTGGACGGGGCGGTGGTCTCGAACCCGATGGCCATGAACACCACGTGGCGGTCCGGGTTCTGCCGCGCGATCTTGAGCGAGTCGAGCGGCGAGTACACCATGCGGATGTCCGTGCCGGCGGCCTTCGCGTCGAGGAACGAGCCCGCCGAGCCGGGGACCCGCATCATGTCGCCGAAGGACGTCATGATCACCTCCGGCCGCGACGCCAGGTGCATGGCGTCGTCCACCCGCCCCATCGGGATCACGCACACCGGGCAGCCGGGACCGTGCACCAGGGTGACCGCCTCCGGCAGGTAGTCCTCGAGGCCGTGCTTGTAAATCGTGTGCGTGTGCCCGCCGCACACCTCCATGAGCTTGTACTCGCGGCCAGGCTCGCATAGCGCCGCGATCTTCGCGGCGAGCGCGCGAGCCTTGTCCGCGTCACGGAACTCATCGACGAACCGCATCGTCAGTACGCCCCCTATTGGATCTGTGACCCGCGCAGCGCGGCGATCTCGTCCTCGTAGGCCTGGCCGATGCCCTCGAGGAGCTTTATGGTGGCGGCCGCCTCGGCCTCGTCGATCTTGGACAGGGCGAAGCCGACGTGGATCAGCACCCACTCGCCCGGCCGGGGCGGGTCGTCGGCGAGCAGGCCGATGCTGATCAGCCGCTTGACCCCGCTGACGTTCACCTTGGCGAGGTCGGGCTGATCAGGGTGGATTTCGACGACCTCACCCGGTATGCCGAGGCACACGCGACACCTCCTGGGCGGTGAGTTCCCATAGCACCTGGTAGATCGTGGTCTGGGCTTCCTGTATCCGGTGGACCGAGGCCGACGGCGCGACAAAGAGGTAGTCAATGCCCGGCAGCTCGGCCATCTTGCCGCCCTCATAGCCGGCCAGGCCGATGGTGAGCATCCCCCGTCGGCTCGCCTCGTCGAAGGCGCGCAGCAGGTTGGCGGAGTTGCCGCTCGTCGACAGGCCGACCGCGATGTCGCCGGGCCGGCCGAACGCGCCGAGCTGGCGCGCGAACACCACGTCGGCCCCGATGTCGTTGCACAGCGCGGTGACCACCGACGTGTCGTTGGCCAGCCCGAACGCCGGGAGCGGCGGGGCGGCGGCACCAGACGCGAGGCGGCCGGGATGCAAGAACAAGGTCGCGAGCTGCGCCGCGTCGGTCGCGCTGCCGCCGTTGCCGAAGGCGAACAGCCGCCCGCCCGCGGTGAACCTGGCCGCCATCTCCCGCGCGCACCGCGCGATCCGCGCCCCGTCCCGCCGGGCGATCACCCGGCGCAGTTCGGTGATCTCCTGCGTCTTGGCGACGGTTGACGCGCGCACCTGGTCAAGCACGGCCGGCAGATCGCTGGTGCCGGAGTAGAGGAACGGGTACAGCGACTCCATCGCCGCGGTCGCCTTGTCGTCGGTCACCCGGTCACCTCCCCACGACAGCGATCGCCTCACCCGCGTGCACCAGGATGGTGTCGCCGGCCACGGCACTCACCAGGGCGACGCTGACCCGCTCCTCGCCATGCCCCGTGTCCACGTCGGCCAGGCCATCGTCGAGCAGTCGTACGACGCGCACCGGTACCGCCACGTCTCCGCAGGTTATGCAGTGATCGCCGGAGCAGTCAGGGCCGAAGGTCCCCTCCGCGCCGCTCATTTCACCATTCCGGGGTCAAGCACTCCCGGCTGCTCGAAGAACACGTGCACCAGCTCCCAGAGGATGTGGTACGTGGTCACCTGCAATTCCTTGACTACGCACGGATCGTCAGAGGCGGCGGTCAGCAGGTGGTCCGCCGCGTTCGCCGCGGCGATCCGGCCGCCGTCGCCTCCGGCCAGCGCGATGGTCAGCAGCCCGAGCCGTCGTGCCGTGGCCAGGCCGGCCAGCACGCTGCCGTTGTCGCCGTCGGCCGAGATGCCCAGCGCGATGTCGGCGGGGTCGGCCAGGTAGCGAAGCTGGTGGGCGAAGACCTGCTCGATGCCCTCGGCCTCGGCGATGCCGGTCAGCGTGGCCACGTCGGTGGCCAGCGAGATCGCGGGCAGCGCGCGCTTGCCAACGATCACCGGGTGGACGAACTCGACCGCGACGTGCTGGGCGTCGGCACTCGGCCCGCCGGTGCCGAACACGATGAGCTTGCCGCCGCGGTGGAACCTGACCGCCATGGCGTGACAAGCCGCAGCGACCGCGTCGGCCTGCGTAGCCAGCTCACGGGCCGGGTCGCTCCGCAGCTCGAACAGGCGGGTGACCTCTGGGCTCGCATCTGGCGTTACCGTCGAGGCCATGACAGCACCGTAGGGCAGTCATAGGGGGCTGTCCATTCCGGCCGGGCACTCTTGGCTCGTGGCGTCACCGCGGAATGACAGTCACCGGCATCCCGCTGGCCAAGGACGCCGGGATGGCGCGCGAGGGTGTCGACGGCCACCGCGGGGCACGTCGAAACCTCAATTGCCCATACAGCCCCACTCGCTACGGAAACGTTACGTCCGTGCTCTCCCGATATCCCGCGCCGCTGACATGGAAGGGCGCAAGCCGGGTAGCCAGGAACCGCATTGGTCACGGTACGGCAGGCTAAGGACGGGATCATGAGGCTCTTCCGTAAGACACCTCAGGGCGCGGGCGCTGGCCGGAAGCCAAGCCGGTCGGAGCGGCGGGCCGCAGCGCGGACAGCGCGGGCCGAGGCCAACCTGGTCAGCACCGAGCAGCAGATCCACGACCTCGTTGACGAGGTACGCCGTGACCTGAAGGGCCCGGCAGGCCGGTAGCTCGGGCGCACCCCGCGTGAACCGACCCGCCCTCCGCGGCCGGTACCAGCAGTCAGCGGTACAACACCTTTTTTCGGCCTCACCGGCACTTTATCCCGTTGGCAACGTCAATCCCAGGAATCTCTACGGCAGCCCGGCCCCCCGGGATGAGTCTGGCTTTGCATAGCCCAGGCCCACAATCGCCGCTTTGCATAGCGGCGGGCTGGACAAATGCCGCAAATTGCCGGATCATGGGCCGCGGCTATGCAAACGGCGATGATCATGGGCCTGGGCTATGCAAGGCGCGTGATCATGGCCGGCCTGACGCTGGCTCGTTTGGACCCGGGGGCGGTCGGGTGGAATGAGAATCTTGCCCGGGGGCTGCTGGCGCCGATGCAGTGGGTTTGCGGCCGCTGTCGGCTGCCCGCTGCCGCCTGCCCGCTGTCTGCTGCCCGCTGCCTGGCCCGCTGCCCTGCTCCCTGGCCACCTGCTCAGCGGGCTGGCCGCGGTGGCAGCCGGGGGGAGGGCGAGGGCGGCTGAAGTACCAGTACTACAGGCACTAGCCCTGGGCGCTTATCGCTCCCGACGACCGGCCTTACATCTTGGTGGCGAGCCGGCGGGCGGCGTCGGCGATGTGCCCGGCGTCGATGCCGGCCCAGGCCAGGAGCTCAGTGCCCGAGCCGGAGCCGGGCATCTCGCGCACCGCGAGGTGCGTGAGGCGCAGGTCGCGCTGCCCGGCGGCGAGCAGGGCATCGGCGACCGCCGAGCCGAGCCCGCCCTCGGGGTGGTGGTCCTCGGCGACGACGACGCGCCCCGCGGTTGCCTCGGCGGCGGCCGCCAGGGTCGCCGCGTCGACCGGCTTCACCGAGTAGCAGTCGATGACACGGGCCGCGATGCCCTCGCCAGCGAGCTGGTCCGCGGCGCGCAGGCACTCATGCAGCGTCACCCCGGCGCCGACCAGCGTCACCTGGTCCGCCGGGCTGGAGCGCAGCACCTTCGACCCGCCGGCGTGGAACTGCTCGCCGGCCTCGTACAGGCCCGGGTAGGAGCCGCGGGTGGTGCGCAGGTAGCTGATGCCGGGCAGGTCCGCCATCGTCGCGGTGAGCGCGACCGTGCTGGTGCCGTCGGCCGGGTAAAGCACGGTGGAGCCGTGCACGGCGCGCATCATCGCGAGGTCTTCCATCGCCATCTGCGACGGGCCGTCGGCGCCGATCTCCACGCCCGCGTGCGATCCGACGAGCCGCAGGTGCACGCCGGAGATGGCGCCCATCCGGATGAAGTCGTATGCGCGGGTGAGGAACGCGGCGAACGTCGATGCGTAGGCCTTGTAGCCGCGGACGGCCAGGCCGGTGGCGGCGGCCACCATCTGCTGCTCGGCGATGAACATCTCGAAGTACCGCTCGGGGAAGGCGGTCGCGAACTCCGAGGCGTAGGTGGAGTTGCTCACCTCGCCGTCGAGCGCGACGACCTTGTCGTCCCGCGCGCCCAGGGCCACCAGCGCGTCGCCGTAGGCCTTGCGGGTGGCGACCTTGTCGCCGGGCTTGTACTCCGGCCAGTCCTTGCTCGGCTGCGACTTCTCGCCCTGCTGCGGGAGCGTGCTCGGGTGCGGCAGCGCGGGTCCCGGCCTGGCGGGTTCCGGCACTGGCCCGCGGACGACCAGGTTGCGCACGCCGCCAAGCTCCGCGATCGCCCGGTCGGCCATGTCCGGCGGGAACGGCTTGCCGTGCCAGTCGGGGCTGTCCTCGACCTCGGAGAAGCCCTTGCCCTTGATCGTCTTGGCGAGGATGACCGTCGGCTGGTCTCCGCCCGCGTGACTGGCCGCCTCGATGAGCGCGTGATCGATCACGCTGAGGTCGTGCCCGTCGATTTCTATGGTCCGGGCGCCGAAGGCCATGGCCCGGCTGGCGTAGGCCGCCGTGTCCCAGCCCAGGTCGGTGGCGCCCCGCTGGCCGAGCCGGTTGACGTCGACGATGGCGATCAGGTTGGACAGCTTGTAGTAGGACGCCTTGTCGAGTGCCTCCCAGATGGAGCCCTCGGCGAGCTCGCTGTCACCGCACAGCACCCAGACCCGGTAGGGAAGCCGGTCGAGGTACCGTCCGGCCAGGGCGACCCCCACGCCGTCCGGCAGGCCCTGGCCGAGTGACCCGGTGGCCACGTCAACCCAGGGCAGCGCCGGCGTGGGATGCCCTTCGAGCCGCTCGCCGAAGCGGCGGTAACCGGTGAGCAGCTCGTGCTCGGACACCGCGCCGACGGCCTTGAATACCGAGTACAGCAGGGGCGACGCGTGGCCCTTGGAGAAGATCAGGTGGTCGTTGGCCGGCGAGCGCGGGTCCTCCCAGTCGTACCGCAGGTGGCGGGCGACCAGGTCGGCCAGTATGTCGGCCGCCGACATGCTTGAGGTGGGGTGGCCGGATCCGGCGCTCGTGGAGGAGCGGATCGAGTCGACCCGCAACTGCGCGGCCAGGTCAGCCACCACGTCGAGTGATATGTCGGTGGTAAGTCCGGTGGTGGTCATGCCCATCCCCTGCCCAGGTGATGCCTGGCCATGCGTGCTTCAGTTCCACGAGATCCGCCGCTCCGTCTCCCTCACGCTCGACCTGCAGGACGGCTCGCGGGGCGGCCTGCCGCCCGTCTGACGCGCCAAGCGGCCGATGCGCTCGCCAGCCTGGCCGGCCTGGTGACACAATGCGGAAGGGTGAACACTGCACAGGCAGAGAAGATCGGCGCCGGCCGCGGCTTCTTCGCCGCGCTCGACCAGAGCGGCGGAAGCACGCCCAAGGCGCTCGCCGAGTACGGCATAGAACGGGACCGGTACGGCACCGACGAGGAGATGTTCGACCTGGTCCACGCCATGCGGACCCGGGTGATGACCAGTACCGCGTTCGACGGTACCCGGATACTTGCTGCGATCTTGTTCGAGCAGACCATGGACCGCCCCATCGAGGGCGTGCCCACCGCCCAGTACCTCTGGGAGACCAAGAACGTCGTCCCGATACTCAAGGTGGACCTGGGGCTGGCCGCGGAGCAGGACGGCGTACAGCTCATGAAGCCCATCACCACCCTCGACGACCTGCTCGAGCGGGCGAACAGGCACCAGATCTTCGGCACCAAGATGCGGTCGGTGATCAAGGACGCGAGCGAGGCCGGCGTGGCGGCGATCGTGGACCAGCAGTTCGACTACGCCGCCCGGATCCGCGCGGCGGGGCTGGTCCCGATCCTTGAGCCCGAGGTCAGCATCTCAAGCCCGCACAAGGAGTACGCCGAGTCGCTGCTGTGCGACGCGATCGCCAAGCACGTCGAGGCGCTGCCCGCCGACGCCCGGATCATGCTCAAGATCACCATCCCGACCCAGCCTGGCCTCTACGCCGAACTGGCGGACGACCCGCGCATCCTGCGGATCGTCGCCCTGTCCGGCGGGTATAGCAGAGACGAGGCGTGCACGCTGCTCAAGCGTGACCAGTCGCTGATCGCCAGCTTCTCCCGCGCGCTGCTCGAGGGGCTGACCGAGGGCCAGAGCGATGAGGAGTTCGGCGCCACGCTCGAGCACTCGGTCGAGGAGATCTACCAGGCGTCGGTGGACAAGTAGCCCGCGTGACACTGGTCGCCGCGGGTGGAACACGCCCCCGTTCAGTACCCCGCAGAGCGGTTGCGGCGGACCGCTACCAGCGGGGCTGCCTGCGCTGGTAGCCGGGGACGACCCGCTGCATGTAGCCGGTGTCGTCCCGGTTGCGCAGGCCGCAGGCCAGGTACTGCTCGTGCAGCCGGGCCAGCGCGTCCCCGTCAAGCTCGACGCCGAGCCCGGGGCCGCGCGGCACGCTGAGCGCGCCGCCTGCGAAGGTGAACGGGGTCCCGGCTACCACGTCCTCGGTTTTCCACGGCCAGTGCGTGTCGCACGCGTAGTTGAGGCTGGGCACGGCGGAGGCCAGGTGGACCATCGCGGCGAGGCTGATGCCGAGGTGCGAGTTCGAGTGCATGGACAGCCCCATGCCGAACGTCTCGCAGATCCCCGCGAGCAGCTGCGACCTGCGCAGGCCGCCCCAGTAGTGGTGGTCGGAGAGGATTACCTGGACCGCGTTGGCCTTGACCGCGGCGGGCAGGTGGTCGAAGGCCACCACGCACATGTTGGTGGCGAGCGGCATCGGGGCCTTCCGCGCCACGTCCGCCATGCCGTCGATGCCTGCCGTCGGGTCCTCCAGGTACTCGAGGACGCCGTCAAGCTCGCGGGCTACCTGCGCCGACGTGTACGGGGTCCACGCCGCGTTGGGGTCGAGCCGCAGCGGATGGCCGGGGAAGGCCTCGCGCAGCGCACGGACCGCCGCGATCTCGTGTACCGGCGGGAAGACGCCGCCCTTGAGCTTGATCGCGGTGAACCCGTACTCGTCGACCATCCGCTTGGCCTGGGCGACGATCCCGTCCGGGTCGAGCGCTTCGCCCCAGTCGTCAGGCTCGGCTCCGGGGTGCGCGGCCCACTTGTAAAACAGGTAGGCGGAGAACGGCACCTGCTCCCTGACCGCGCCGCCGAGCAGGTCGGAGACCGGGCGCCCGGTGGCCCTGCCCTGGATGTCCAGGCAGGCAACCTCGAATGGTGAGAACACCCGGTCGGTAGCCGCGCTGTGCCCGATCAGGCCGGACGCGATCGTCGTGTCCGGTGCCGCGATGGCCTGGACGCGGCGGTAGATCTCTCCGGTACGCCAGACGTCGGCGCCCTCGATGGCCTTGGCCGCGGCGTGCAGCGCCGCCAGGTGCTTTTCGTCCGCGTAGGTCTCGCCCAGGCCGGCCAGTCCTGCGTCGGTGGCGACCTGGATGATCGCGCGCAGCGCGAACGGCTCGTGCACGCCGACCGAGTTCAGCAGCGGCGGGTCGGCGAACGCGACGGGCGTGATGGTCACGTTCGTGATGCGGATGGCTCCAGCGTTCATCAGCGCTCCGGATTCAGTTGATCAGCGTGCTGCCGCGCAAGGCGGTCAAACTCTAACCCGCCGTGCGCGACAGCGGCGGGGAGCGCCTCGAGCCCGGCGGCGAGGATGCGGGCCAGTTCCTCGCGGTGCTCCCGGGTCACCGCGGTGAGCGGCGGGCGGACCCCGCCGGCTGGGTAGCCGGCGAGCTCAACGCCCGCCTTGATCAGCGACACGGCATACCCGGTGCCCTTCGCCCGCAGCCGGGCAAGCGGGTGGTAGAAGGCGCGCTCAAGCGCGTCAAGCGTCGCCTGGTCGTCCTGCTCGAGCGCGTCGTAGTAGGCGAGCGCGACCTGCGGCGCGAAGGCGAAGGCGGCCGACGAGTAGAGTGGCACGCCGATGGCGCGGTAGGCGCGCTGCGTCACCTCCGCCGTCGGCATCCCGTTGAAGAAGAAGAACGGGTGCCCGCTCCTCTGATCCCGGCCCGTGCCGTCCCGGCCCGTGTCGTCCCGCACCGCGCGCACGATCCTGATCATCAGGTCCAGGTCGCCGGCGCCGTCCTTGAACCCGATCACGTGCGGCAGCCTGGCCACCGCCACGGCGCTGGCCTCATCGAACCGGGCGTTCGCCCGGTTGTACACGATGACCGGCAGGTCCTCCCGGGTAGCTTGCTGGACGTATGCGACGAGCCCGGGTCCGGCCGCCTCGGTCAGGTAGGGCGGCAGCAGCAGCACGCCGTCGGCGCCCGCGCCCATGGCGAGGTCGGTGAGCCGGCGCGCCGTGCGAACCGGCCCGCCCGCCCCGGCGAACACGGGCACCCGCCCGCCGATCGCCGCCACGGCGACCCGCACCACCTCGGCGTACTCGTCCGGCTCGAGCGCGCTGAACTCGCCGGTACCGCAGGCGGCGAACACCCCGCCAGCCCCCGCGTCCACGCCGCGCCCGACATGCGCCGCGAGCTCGTCCAGATCGACGGACCCGTCGCCCCGGTACGGCGTCACGGGAAAGAACAGCAGACCGTTGAACATGACACCCATGCTAGGCCCGGCCGCCGATTCAGGTCTAAGTCGAAAATGCTGCCTACCGACACAGAACTGAATCGATGGCCTTCGCGCATGCTCGGCCCGGGCGCCCGCTCGTCGAACTTATACCGACTTCTGGTGGGACGAAAGTTGGCAAATTGTGACAAAATTTGCCCAAAACTCAGTAAGAGTCGCTCAAGCGCGGGCAAGGTTGCCCTGGAGCGTCCAGCCGACGAGGGCGTTGGCGTGGCCGTGTCCCATGCCGTACTCGGACTTCAGGTAACCCACGATGGCCATGTGCTTGTCGAGGCCACAGCTCGCGATGACCTGCTGCCACTCGGCGATTGAGCGGCCGTACTTCTTCTCGATAGACGGGAAGTACGACGCGGGCCCCTGCTTCGGCCACGGCGGCGACGCTTCGGTCATGATGCGTGCTCCTCTCTGCACCGGCAATGTTAAGACGAACGGGGCGGACGTTTCTCAGCGCTCTGACGGCAGGTGGAGCGCAGTGTGCCCCGTCGGGTGGCCAGTCCGTAGCATTCCTTGCGTGGCAGAGAGCTTCTACGTTCCGCTGGGGGGCGACCGATGGCAGGCGACGGTGCACACGACCGGGCCCTGGGACGCGGGCGCGCAGCACGCCGGTCCGCCCAGTGCGCTGCTTGGCCGGGCCATGCTGCGCTGCCAGCCCAGAGACGAGATGATGATCGCCAGGTTCACCTGCGAGATCCTGGGCGCGATCCCGGTCGGCGAGATCACCGTGGCGGCGCGGCTGGCGCGCCCTGGCCGCAGCGTCGAGCTGCTTGAGGCGACAGCGAGCTCGGGCGGGCGCGAGGTCGCGCGGGCCACCGCGTGGCGGGTGCTCCGCACGGACGCCTGCCGGTGGCATCCCGGCTTCCCGCGCCCGCGGCACCACCGGACGGGCCCGCCGTGCCGCTGCCCGTCGGCTGGGTGGACGGGTACCTGTCCGCGATCGAGTGGCGCATGATCCACGGCGGGTTCACCGGCCCTGGTCCCGCCGCGATGTGGGGGCGCATGCGGTACCCGCTCGTGCCCGACGAGGCACCGGGCCCGCTGGAACGTGTGCTTGCCGTCGCCGACAGCGGGAACGGCGCCTCGTGGGAGATGGACGTCCTTCGCTGGTATTCCATCAACCCCGAGCTCACCGTGCACCTGCACAGGGAGGCCGAGGGCGAGTGGATCTGCCTGGACGCCACGACCGCGATCTCACCGGGCGGCACCGGGCTGGCCACCTCCGTGCTCTCCGACGTCCGCGGCCCTGTGGGCGTGGGTGCCCAGTCCCTCCTCGTCGCCCACCGCCTTCAAGGACCCACGGGCTAAGCCCCGCCAGGCATGCTAACCTCCGCCTGACCGTCGGCCAGCCTGGTTCTTGCCGCGGCCTGATGCCAGGATGGGGATCATGCGCACGCTGCGGTTCAGCGCCGTCGCCGCCGCCGCTCCCGGCGGCCGCGCCGTCATCCTGGTCCCGTTCGACCCGGACGAGGCCTGGGGCGTCAAGGCGGTGCACCACGTGAACGGCACCGTCGACGGCAAGCGGGTCCGCGTGACGCTCACCCCGGGCGACGGCGGATGGGGGTTCTCGTACGGCCCGGCGCGGGCACAGGAACTGGGACTTGAGGCAGGCCACCAGGTGGCCGTTGAACTCACGCCGGAGGGCCCGCAGCGCGCCGACCTGGCCGAGGACGTCGCGGCCGCTCTCGCGGCGGACCCGGCCGCCGGGGCGTTCTTCGACACGCTCGCGCAGTTCTACCGCAAGGCGTACCTCCGCTACATCGACGCGACCACCCGGCGGCCAGACCTGCGCGTGGCCCGCATCGCCGAGGTCGTGGACCTGCTCGCGGCCGGCGTCAAGGAGCGGCCGCGACCGTGAGGGCACGGCGGTAAAGCTTGCTCACTTGCCGCCGACGCCGCCCCACAGGGTGGTCGGTGGAGACGTGGGACGCGAAGCACGGTGCTGCGACCAGGGCTGGCGGCGGCCGGTTCGCGTTTGTCGGCTCGCACCCTCGGCGGGTCCTGTCGCGGTCACGGTTGACCCGCCGCGCTCCCATACCTAAGATGCCAAGGTATGAGTGCAGACAAGGTAAAGGGTCATCTCGACTTGCTGCTGCTAGCCGTCCTCAGCACAGAGCCGGGACATGGCTACGCGGTCATCACCCAGTTGCGTGAACGCACGGACGGGTTGCTCGACCTCACCGAGGGAGCGGTATACCCGGCTCTCCACCGCCTTGAAGATCTCGGGTTCCTCGCCAGTGAGTGGCACCCTGTCAACGGGCGGCGCCGACGACTGTACCGGCTGACTTCCTCGGGCCACAGCGCGCTAGCGCACCAACGCACAGAATGGCAGACCCTCACGCGGGCGATCGGCAACGTGGTCCGCTCCGCACCCGGCAGAACGGCGGAAGCCTGATGAATCATCCCGACGATAGCCCGATCGGGTTCTACCTCGACGACCTCTTCGAAGCCACGCGCGCACTTCCGCCGCGGGACGCCCGGTACCTTTTGGCCGAGACCGAAGCACATCTGCGCGACTCCGCTGACGCCGCGATGGCCGACGGCGCGCAATCCTACGAGGCGGAACTCGAGGCCTTGGCGGCTTTCGGTACTGTCGACGATCTCGTCCCGCGCGAAAGCCGGCGAATCCGGATGCCGTTGCGGGGACTCGCCGGTCAGATTCTTCACAGCGCAATGCTGCTGGGGGCAATCGGCGCAATGACCGTCGGGGCCAGCGGCGTAGCGGCCAGGCTTGATCTACCTGATCGGTGGTGCGAACTCAATTGTCACGGTCCCCGCGGCGGCACTCACCCCGCAGGATTGCGCTCGCTGGCTATCACAGCAAGCGGCCGCGAACTGCCATCAGGCGGCACTATCGGACTGGGCCTTCGAGACGATCTATGGCCGCCTCGCAGTGGGACTGGCCGGTGTCCTGCTGCTGGTCGCGTACCGTTCCTGTAAGCGCCGGTGGCCGCGCAATGCGGGCCTGATGCCGGTGGTCGCTGATACCGCGGCCGCGCTCGCCTTCGCGGTCGCGGGACTCTGGACGGCCGGTCTCGGCGTGGACGCCATGATCGTGTCGGGTGGCCAAGGGGCCGGCCAATGGCTGAGTGCCGCACCGGTAGCGCTTGCCGCGACTGCGGTCTACTGCACCAGACTCGCGAAGCGCATCCGCCAGGAGCCCGTTCGCTGACGGCGGCCAGCGGCTTCCGTCAGTTCGGTTCGGCCTCAGGATGTCCGCGCCCGTTCCCGCGCGCGCGTGCGGGAACGGGCGCGGGCACACAACCCGACTTGCTCCGGCCGTTGTCCACGTAGACGACCCGGCTGGCAGGCGGCGGGGGAAGAACCGCGAGCAACGGGAACAAAGCGCCGCAGCCTTTTGTTGCATCCACTGCAATCAAGCCGAGGATGCAATTTTTCACTGACTGCAAGGTTCCGGTGTAGACCGCAGTCATGACCATCGCTAGCACGCCGGCCGAGACGGTACCGCCCGTCTCGCTGCGCGAGCGCAAGAAGCAGGCCACGCGCCGGCTGCTGCGCCGCGCTGCGCTCGGCCTGGTGGCCGAGCGGGGCCTGGCGAACGTTACCGTCGAGGACATCGCCGAGGCGGCGGAGGTGTCGCCGCGCACGTTCTTCAACTACTTCCCCTCTAAGGAAGCCGTGCTGTTCGGCGGCGAACCGGACCGCGCGGCCCAGTTGCGCGAGCGCGTCGCGACCGAGGCGCCAGGCGAGCCGGTGATCGCCACGTTGCGCGCGGTGCTTGCGCAGGACGCCGAGGCGATGGCCGACGAACTGCGCTCGCTCGGCGGCGACCCGGCCGACTGGCTGCGCCGGATGAAGGCGGCACGCACCGATCCGCTGGTCCGCGCGGCGCAAGCGGCGCAGATGGCGATGATCGAGCGGGCCATCGCCGAGGGGATCGCGGCGCGCCTCGGCGCCGACCAGGAGACCGATCCGTATCCGGGGGTGCTGGCCGCCACGGCCGTCAGCCTGATCCGCGCCTGCCTGGCGTTCTGGACGGGCACAAGTGGCGCCGTGCAACTCGGCCACCTTATCGACCATGCCTTCCAAGCGCTCGCCGACGGATTCCCCGAGGACTCCGCGCTGCGGGGTATCACGGCGGTACCCGGTAAGCAGGCGACCGGAACCCGGGAGGCGTAATAGAACATGGCAGACAGGAAGGGCATGCACTGATGGCCTCAGCAATCCCCGCGCCCGCCGAGGGCTCACCGCTTCCCGGCGCGGGCAGTCCCGGTGACGGCGCCCTGCCGGGGCTCGGCCGCCGGCGCATCCTGCTCATCATCGGCGCGCTGATGTGCGGCATGCTGCTCGCCGCGCTCGACCAGACGATCGTGTCCACGGCGCTGCCGACGATCGTCGGCGACCTCAAGGGCGGCTCGCACATCGCGTGGGTCATCACCGCGTACCTGCTCGCCACCACGGTATCCACCCCGCTTTGGGGCAAGCTCGGTGACCAGTACGGCAGGAAGGTCTTCTTCCAGGCGGCGATCGTCATCTTCCTGATCGGCTCGGTGCTTTCCGGCCTCAGCAACTCCATGGTCATGCTGATCGCCTTCCGCGCGCTGCAGGGCCTCGGCGCCGGCGGCCTGATGGTCGGCGCGCAGGCGATCGTCGGCAACATCGTCTCGCCCCGTGAGCGCGGCAGGTACCAGGGCCTGTTCGGCGCGGTCTTCGGCCTGGCCAGCGTGGTCGGCCCGCTGCTCGGCGGCGTCTTCGTGGACAACCTGACCTGGCGCTGGATCTTCTACATCAACATCCCGATCGGCGCGATCGCGCTGGTCGTGGTGGCCCTGCAGGTGCCAGGCAAGCTGCGCCGGGTCCACCACACGATCGACTACCTGGGCACGGTGCTGCTGTCGCTCGCCGCTACCTCGCTGATCCTGCTCACCAGCCTCGGCGGCACGACCTACCCGTGGGCGTCGGCACCGATCTACCTCCTCGGCGTGGCGGGCGCAGCGCTGATCGGCGCCTTCGTGCTCGCCGAGCGGCGTGCCGTCGAGCCGATCCTGCCGCTGCACCTGTTCCGTACCCGCGTGTTCTCCGTCACCAGCGTGGTGGGCTTCGTCGTCGGCTTCGGCATGTTCGGCGCGATCACCTACCTGCCCGCCTTCTTCCAGGTCGTCAGGGGCATCTCGCCGACGGTCTCCGGCCTGTACCTGCTGCCGCTGATGGCCGGCATGCTGGTGGTCTCGATTGCCTCCGGCCAGGTCATCGCGCGGACCGGCAAGTACCGGTTCTTCCCGATCGCCGGCACGGCGCTGATCACCGTCGGCCTGTACCTGCTGTCGCTGATGAGTCCCTCGTCGTCCACCCTCACCGACTCGCTGTCCATGCTGGTGCTCGGCATGGGCCTCGGCGGCGTGATGCAGGTGCTGGTGATCATCGTGCAGAACGGCGTCCCGCACAGCGAGCTTGGCGTCGCGACCTCGGGCGCCACGTTCTTCCGTTCGATCGGCGGCTCGTTCGGTACCGCGATCTTCGGCGCGATCTTCGCTAACGTGCTCGTCGGTAACCTGGCCAGCCACCTGCACGGAGTGGGCTTGCCCGCGGGCTTCAGCTCAGCGAACGTGACGCCGGCCGCACCTCGGTCACCTGCCCGCGGTAGTGCACGCGGGCTTCGTGGCCGGCTATGCCGAGTCGATCCAGACGGTGTTCCTCATCGCGGTGCCGATCGCCTTGCTGGCGTTCCTCGGTGCCTGGCTGATCCCGCAGGTGGAGCTCAAGCAGTGGGCGCCTGCCGCCTCCGCCGCGCCGGCGGCGGAGGCGCAAGCGGGGGAGCCGCGGGATACGATCCCCGCCGCGGACAACACGGACAACGCCGTGTCTCAAGAGTCGCTTGACCCGCAGGACGCCGGCCGGCGGGACGACTGACCCAGCCACGAGCGCCCGCCGCGTTGCCTGAGCCGCAAAGGCAGCAGCGCAGGGGGATCGCGAACAGCCCGCCTCCGTTCGGGATAATGCCCTCGGTGACCGCGAACGGTGCGCAGGCTGCGCAGGTCGACGAGAAGGAGCCCTAAGTGGCGGAGAGCACAGCACGATGGGGAATCCTCGGCACCGGCGGCATCGCCCGCCAGTTCACCAGGGACCTGCTGCTGACCGGCCACACCGTCACGGCGGTCGGCTCGCGCACCCGGGAGAGCGCGGAGCGGTTCGCCGCGCTCTACGAGCTGCCCGCGGCGCACTCAAGCTACGCGGCGCTGGCCGCCGACCCGTCGGTTGACCTGGTCTACGTGGCGACGCCGCACCCGTTCCACTACCCGAACGCGCGGCTCGCGCTCGAGGCGGGCAAGCACGTCCTCGTGGAGAAGCCGTTCACGCTCAACGCCGTGCAGGCACAGCAGCTCGTTTCGCTGGCGGCCGACCGGGGCCTGCTTGTCCTTGAGGCGATGTGGACGCGCTGGCTCCCGCACATGACCAGGCTGAGGGAGATCGTGGCCGCCGGGACGATCGGCGAGGTGCGCTCGATGAGCGCCGATCACACCCAGCGGCTGCCCGACGACCCCGGGCACCGGCTCAACGCCCTGGAACTAGGCGGCGGCGCGCTGCTCGACCTCGGCGTCTACCCGGTCTCCTTCGCGTCGCAGCTGTTCGGCCCGCCGCGGTCGATCCAGGCCACCGCCACGTTCAAGGAGACAGGCGCCGACGCCCAGGTGGCCACCATGTTCCGCTACGCGGGCGGGCAGATCGCGACGACCTACTCCGCGAGCGTCACGCAGGGACCGAACGTCGCCGTGGTACTCGGCTCGGACGGCCGCATCGAGATCGACAGCGTGTGGTACACGGCGAGCGGGCTGCGCGTCTTCGACGGCGCCGGCACGCTGATTGAGGACGTACGGCCGCGAGTCGAGGGCCGTGGCATGCAGTTCCAGGCGGCGGAGGCCGAGCGCCTGGTGAGCGAGGGCCGGATCGCCGGCGATGTCCTCCCGCCGCAGGAGACGGTCGCGATCATGGCAACCCTCGACGCGATCCGCGAGCAGATCGGCCTGCGCTACCCAGGCGAGTAGTACCTCAGGCGTACATTCGACAGCCTTCGGGGCGGGGGCGGATATGCCTTGCGGCATATATGGCGGCCCGAGGTGTGGCCACGCGGCCAATGCCCCGCGGGGCCGCTGGTTCCTAGCGTTGGTGGTACCGGGAACACCAATGAAAGGAACGCGATGATCGAGGTAGAGAACATCAGCAAGCGATACGGGGAGAAGCTGGCGGTCGACGGCCTGGACTTTGTCGTCCGACCCGGTATCGTGACTGGCTTTCTCGGTCCGAACGGGGCCGGCAAGTCGACCACGATGCGGATGATCGCCGGCCTGGACGAGCCCACCGCCGGCCGGGTCCGGGTCAACGGCAAGGACTACCGCGCCGCGTCGGCCCCGATGGCCGAGCTGGGCATCTTGCTGGAGGCCAGGGCGGTGCACACCGGCCGGTCGGCCCGCAATCACCTGCTGGCGCTGGCGCAGACCAACGGCGTCAGCCGGCGCCGGGTCGATGAGGTGATCGGCATGGCCGGCCTGGATGATGTGGCCGGCAAACGGGTCGGCGCGTTCTCCCTCGGGATGGGCCAGCGGCTGGGCATCGCCTCGGCGCTGCTTGGCGATCCCAGCGTCCTAGTCCTCGACGAGCCGGTCAACGGGCTGGACCCCGAAGGGGTGCTGTGGATCAGGAACCTGCTCAAGGGCCTGGCCGCCGAGGGCCGCACCGTGTTCGTGTCCTCGCACCTGATGAGCGAGATGGCACAGACCGCGACCCGGCTCGTCGTCGTCGGCCGGGGGCGGCTGATCGCCGACACCACCGTCGAGGAATTCGTGGGCCGCGCCGGAGGCGGCGCCGTCACCGTGCGCACCCCGCAGGCAGCCCAGCTACGCGACCTGCTGCTCGGCCCGGACATCACCGTGACCAGCGACCAGTCCGGCGTGCTGCACGTGCGAGGCCTGACCGCCGAGCAGATCGGCACCGCCGCCTGGCAGGCCCGCCTGCCCGTCTTCGAACTGACCACCACGCAGGCTTCACTGGAGGAGGCATTCATGCAGCTCACCGACGATTCCGTTGACTTCCGCTCGCACGGGGCCCACGAGGCGGTGGCAGCCCGATGAGCGCCGTCCGCACCCCCGCCGTCATGACTCCCGTCGTCGCCAGGCCCGCCCTCAAGGTGACCCAGGGCCGGGTGCTGCGCTCGGAGCTCACCAAGTTCCGCTCTCTGCGGTCCACCAGCTACACGCTGCTGACCGCCGTCGCGCTGATGATCGGCCTCGGCGCCCTGTTCTCGGCGCTGACCGCCAGCCAGTACCACACGATGAGCCTTGCCGAGAAGGCCACCGTCAACCCCGTCACGACCAGCCTGAGCGGCGTCTTGTTCGCCGTCGTGGCCTTCGGTGTCCTCGGCGTGCTGGTGACGAGCGGTGAATACAGCACCGGCATGATCCGTTCCTCGCTGACCGCCGTGCCGCGCCGCCTGCCGGTCTTGTGGGGCAAGCTGGCCGTCTTCGCCGGCGTGATCTTCCCGGTCTCGCTCATCGCCAGCTTCATCTCCTTCTTCCTCGGTCAGCTGGTGCTGAACAGCCAGCACATCGGGGTGTCCATCACCGCGCCGGACGCACTCCGGTCGGTCGTCGGCGCCGCCCTGTACCTCACCGTCGCGGGCATGATCGGCGTCGCCCTGGGGGCGCTGTTCCGCAACACCGCGGCCGGGATAGCCACCTTCGCGGGAGTGTTCTTCGTGATACCGCTGCTGGCCGGCATGCTGCCCCCCTCGGTCAGCAGCCACCTGACCCCCTACCTGCCCTCCAACGCGGGGTCGGCCTTGTGGGGCGGGGCGCTGAACGTGCAGCACGCCCTCGCGCCGTGGACCGGGTTCGCGCTGCTGTGCGGGTACGCCGCGGTGCTCATCGCGGTGGCGGCCTGGCGGCTGCGCCGCGCGGACGCCTAGAGCGAGGAGGACAATTCCTAGCATGAGGCTTCTCAGGCCAGTCGAATACCCGGCGAACCGCCCCGCGCGGCGCTGGGTATTCGACGTGTTCGTCACCCTGCTGGCCATCGTGCTGTCGGCGCCCAACCTGTTCAAGGAACCCCCGCACCGGGCACCGGGAGCGGCGGGGCTCGTCGTGCTCATCGTGATGACGGCGCCGCTGGTGGTCCGCCGGATCTGGCCGATCCCGGTGTTCGGCTGGATCCTGGCCATCCAGATCCCCGCGGTCGCGTGGGACCGGAATCTGGTCGCCGGGCCGGCGCTGGTCATCGCCCTGTACACGGTGGCGCGGCTGCAGTCGCGCCGCGCCGCGCTCGCCTGCGGCGCCGTGCTCGAGCTCACCGTGGTCACCCTGTTGCTCCTGCTCGCCGGCGGCCGCTGGTGGACTGACTTGATCTTCCTGTCCGCCCTGATAGCCGCCGCCCTCGGCCTCGGCCTGTACATCGGCACCCGCCGCGCCTACCTCGCCGAACTGCGCGACCGCGCCGACCGGCTGGAACGAGAGCGAGACCAGCAAGCGGCCCTCGCCGTCGCGGCCGAGCGCGCCCGGATCGCCCGCGAGATGCACGACATCGTCGCCCACCACCTCACCGTCATGATCACGTTGAGCGAGGCGGCGATCGCCGCCTCGGCCAGCTCACCGGAGCGCGCCAACGACGTCATGCGCAGCGTGGCGGACACCGGGCGGCGAGCGCTGGCCGATACCCGCAGGCTCCTCGGCGTGCTGCGCCAGCGCCCCGGCCAGGACTCCGGCCAGGAGGCCGCGGGCACCCTGCAGCCCGTCCCCGATCTCAGCCAGCTCGACCGGCTCATCGAACAGGTCCGGTCGGCGGGTCTTGACACCACGCTGGAGATCCGCGGCCAGGCACCGGACGTGCCCGCCGGCGTGCAGCTGACGGTCTACCGGCTCGTGCAAGAGGCCCTCACCAACACCCTCAAGCACGGCGGGCCGGGGGCCCGCGCCTCGGTCCGCTTGCGCTACCTCCCCGGCGAGCTGCAGGTCGACATCGACGATGACGGAGCAGGGGTCACCGCCCCGGCGGCCGCCGGCGTCGGCGGCGGCCTGCTCGGCATGCGGGAACGCGTCCACGCCTACGGGGGCGACGTCCGGGCCGGCCCCCGCCAGCCCGGGGGCTGGCAAGTATCCGCGCGGCTGCGCCTGGACGGCGGCGACGCCTCATGATCCAGGTGCTGCTGGTCGACGACCAGTCCCTGCTCAGGATGGGATTCCGGCTGATCCTCGAGGCAGAGCCGGACATCGAGGTGGTCGGCGAAGCCGGGGACGGGGCGGCCGGGGTAAGCATGACATCGGCCCTGCGCCCCGACGTGGTGCTGATGGACGTCCGGATGCCCGGCATGGACGGGATAGCCGCGACCGCCCTGATCACCGCCGCCTGCCCGGCGACCAAGGTCCTGATCCTCACCACCTTCGACCTGGACGAGTACGTCTTCGCCGGGCTCAAGGCCGGCGCCAGCGGATTTCTACTCAAAGACGCGCCGCCGGCCGAGCTGCTCACCGCTATCCGCACCGTCGCCGGCGGCGACGCGGTCCTCGCCCCCACGACGACCCGCCGGCTGATCGACAAGTTCGTTCCCCTGATACCCGATCCCGGCCGGCAGCACGGACCGGGATGCTCCTGCTCAGCAAGCTCACCGACCGGGAACAGACCGTCTTCGTTCAGCTCGCCGCCGGGCGGTCCAACCGTGAGATCGCCGACGACCTGCACCTGTCCGAAGGAACCGTCAAGGTCCACGTCGGACGGATACTAGCCAAGTTCGACCTCCGCGACCGCGTCCAGGCCGTCATCCTGGCCTACGAGTCAGGCCTGATAACGCCGGGCCGCTAAGCCCGCCGCTGACGTCAGTCGGTTGCTTCCGCCTGCTTGACGAGGTCGGGGTGGAAGCCGGCGGCCAAGGCGGTCAGCGCGGCGTCCAGGTAGATGGTCAGGTCCGCGTCCGCCCGGGCGGACCAGCGGTCATAGGCCGCGCGGCAGGCGGCGAGCACAGACCGGCCGACGGTCAGCGGGTACAGGGACTCGGCGGGCTGGCCGAGCCGCCGCCCGGCGAACTCGCTGACCGCCCGCTCCCAGGCCTCGTAGTGCTCGGCGGCGCTGAACGACAGCGCGGGCTCCGTAGCGATGAGGTGCATCCGCAGCCGCATCTCGGGGACATCAGCGGCCCGGTAGTGGTTCGCCGCGACCACCGCGCCCCGGATCGCGTCCATCATCGGCACGTCGTCGGGTACCGAGCCGAGTGTGGCCCTGATGGTGTCCACCTCGGTTTCGAACTCGCCCCACAGCACGCTCGCCTTGGTCGTGAAGTACCGGAAGAACGTGCGCTCGCTGACCCCGGCCTCGGCCGCGATCTGCTCGATCGTGGTGGTGTCGAACCCGTGCTCAGAGAAGAGCCGCAGCGCGATCAGCCGCAGCTCGCGCCTGCTGGTGGACCGCGGCCGCCCGCGGTGACCGCGAGCCTGCCCGGCCGCCCCGTGGTCGGTCAACCTCGTCACCTCCATGAGACCCCGGTCACACCACATTGCTTTTGTCAGTGGCTGACTTTAACATCCGGGACATGGCAGGACGAGTAGCGGGCAAGGTCGCCTTCGTCACCGGCGCGGGCCGCGGCCAGGGTCGCAGCCACGCGATCAGGCTCGCGGAAGAGGGCGCGGACATCATCGCGATTGACATCTGCCGTGACTACGACACCGTCGGCTACGGCATGTCGACCGAGGAAGACCTCGCCGATACCGCCAAGCAGGTCGAGGCGCTCGACCGGCGCATCATCGCCAAGCCGGCCGACGTCCGGGACCCCCAGGCGCTCAAGAGGATCGTCGACGCGGGCGTGGCCGAACTCGGCAGGCTTGACATCGTCGTAGCGAACGCAGGCATCTGCACCGTCCAGTCCTGGGACGAGGTCACGCCGGCTATCTGGCAGGACACGCTGGACACCAACCTGACCGGCGTGTGGCACACCATCGTGGCCGGCGTCCCGCACCTGGTCGCCGCCGGCGGCGGGTCGATCATCGCCACCAGCTCCACGGCCGGCATCAAGGGCCTGCCTTACTTCGCGCCGTACGTGGCGGCCAAGCACGGCGTTGTCGGCATCGCCAAGACGATGGCGAACGAGCTGGCCCGGCACAACATCCGGGTCAACACCGTGCACCCGTGCGGCGTCAACACCCCGCTGGGCAACGGCCTGGGCTACCTCGACGCGCTGATAGAAAGAGACCCGGGCCTCGGGCACATCTACACGAACGCACTGGCGGTGGAAAGCCTCGAGCCGCGCGAGATCAGCAACGCCGTGCTGTTCCTCGCTTCCGACGAGGCGCGGTACGTCACTGGGCTCGAGTTCACCGTCGACGCAGGGAACACGATCCGATGAGCACGAGCAGAATGAGCACGCTGACCGGGGTCAGAGACCGGATCAGGGCCCGTGTGGTGGGCCGCGAACGTGAGCTCGACCTGGTGCTCGCGGCCGTCGCGGCGGGCCGCGACCTGCTCCTTGAGGGACCGCCTGGCACGAGCAAGTCCACGCTGTTGCGGGCGATCACGGCCGAGTGGGGCATCCCGCTGGTGTTCGTCGAGGGCAACGCCGACCTCACCCCGGCGAAGCTGGTCGGGCACCACAACCCGGCGCGGGTGCTCCGTGAGGACTACAGCCCGGACAATTTCGTCGACGGCCCGCTGGTCGAGGCGATGCGGCACGGGGGCTTCCTCTACATCGAGGAGTTCAACCGGGCGCCGGAGGACACGCTGAACACCCTGCTCACCGCGATGGCCGAGCGGCGCGTCACGGTGCCCCGGGTGGGCGAGGTCGTCGCCAGGGACACCTTCCGCGTCATCGCGTCGATGAACCCTTACGACAACATCGGCACCACCCGGCTGTCGACGTCGGTGCACGACCGGCTGTGCCGTCTCGCGGTGACCTACCAGGACGCGGCGGCCGAGCGCGGCATCGTCGCGCTGCGCGCCCCGCTCCCCGACCTCAAGCCCGCCCGCTACGAGCGTCTGGTCGCCGACGCCGTGGCCGTCACCCGGGCCACGCGCGCACACGATGACATCAGGCAGGGCTCTTCGGTGCGCGGCGCAATCGACCTGACCCTGGTCGCCGGGCAGCTCTTCGAGTTGGCTACGGAACGGGCGAACTCTTTTCATTCTGTCTTCCGCGCCACCGCCCCTGACCCGCCGGCGTCGGCCGAACAGGACGCGGAGGCTGAGCAGGCCTACCGCGAGATCATCTATGACGCAATGGTCGTCGCGTTGTCCGGCCGGATCTTCCTCGACGAGACCGTCGAGGCCACGCCAGAGCAGGTGCTCAGGCAGGTCTGGGAGGACCACTTCATACTCAACCCGGCGACCGCGTCCCCCGGTTGAATGGAGGTGGCCGCCGGAAACGCCGGCGCGGCGCCCCGGTGACCCGGGCCGGAAGCGCGAAGCCGGGGTATCGGGCCTGCGGCCGCTGCGCCGCAAGCCCAAGGAGCTGACCGCGGAGCCGTCACTGCTTGACGCCGCGCCCCCATCGGGCGCCGGAGGCGGGCTGGCGGTGCCGGGGGGACCAAGCACCCGTTCGGCGCTACCGTCGGCGCCGGCCGGAAGCGGCGGGCCGGCGACAACCGACGAGCAAGCGGCGCTGACCGCCGTGCTGCACGACCCGGAGCGGGTGGTCGACCAGGAGACCCTGCGCCGGGCGCGGGAGATCGCGGCGCGGCTGGCGGTACCGCGGCCCCGGGGCGACCGGACGGCGCGACCCGGCGACTGGGCGGCCGGGGAGAGGTCGCCAGCGTCCCGTACCGGGGCGGCTCGGACGACATCGACCTGGACCAGACGCTTGAGCAGCTGACCGAGCACCCGGTGCCAGCGGACGAGGACATCGTGGTGCGGGAGCGGGTCACCACCACGCGTTCCGTGGTGCTGCTCGTCGACCTTTCCGGGTCGATGCGCGGCGAGCGCTCGCGGACGGCGGCGGCCGCCGTTGGCGCCCTCGCGGCGGAACTGGCCAGGGACAACCTCGCGGTGATCGCGTTCTGGTCGGACGCGGCGATCCTGTCTCGCTTTGGCCAGCAGGTCCTACCCGCCCGGCTGATCGAGACGATGCTGCGGATCCCGGCCCGCGGCCTCACCAACGTGGCGTTCCCGCTGCAGGTGGCGCGGCGTGAGCTGGCCAGGGCCCCGGCGAGGGACGCACGGGCGCTGCTGCTCTCCGACTGCGTGCACAACGCGGGCCCGGACCCGCGGCCGTTCGCGGTGCGGCTGCCGAGGCTGGACGTCCTGCTCGACACGACCGGTGAGCAGGATCCCGAGCTGGCCCGTGACCTCGCCAGGCTCGGCCGCGGCAGCCTCCGGCCGGTTCACGGCTACCGGGACGTGGCCCCGGCCCTCAGTGAGTTTTTCGGCGGTTGACCCGGGCGCGAGACAGCGCGCGGAGGAAAGGGTACTGATGAAGTTATGGCTAACAAGTGGTTTGAGACGGTGGCGGTCGCGCAGCTCCGGGCCAGGCGGCACCTGCCCAAGGCCGTGTACATGGCGCTTGTCGCCGGCGCGGAAGCCGGCGTGACGATGCGCGATAACGTCGACGCGTTCAGCGAGCTTGGGTTCGCCCCGCACGTCGCGGGCCTGCCGGCCACGCGGGCGATGGCCACCACCGTGATGGGCCAGGACATCTCGCTGCCCGTGCTGATCTCGCCGACTGGCGTACAGGCGGTGCACCCGGACGGCGAGGTCGCCGTGGCGCGGGCCGCCGCGGCGCGGGGCACGGCGATGGGCTTGTCGTCGTTCGCGTCCAAGCCGGTCGAGGAGGTCGTCGCGGCGAACCCCAAGACGTTCTTCCAGATGTACTGGGTCGGCACGCGCGACGACATGGCGGCGCGCATGGAACGGGCCCGCGCCGCCGGCGCGGTCGGGGTCATCGTGACACTCGACTGGTCGTTCTCCTTCGGCCGGGACTGGGGATCGCCCAAGATCCCGGAGAGCATGACGCTGCAGGAGATGATGCGGCAGGCACCCGGGGCGCTGTCCCGGCCGGCCTGGCTGTACTCGTGGCTCAAGACGGGCGGGATCCCAGGTCTCAGTGTGCCGAACCTGCCGGTGGGCGGGGCGCCGGTGCCGACGTTCTTCGGCGCCTACGGGCAGTGGATGCAGACGCCGCCGCCGTCCTGGGAGGACGTCGCCTGGCTGCGCTCGCAGTGGGACGGCCCGTTCATGCTCAAGGGCGTTACCCGGGTCGACGACGCGAAGCGGGCGGTCGACGCGGGCGTCTCCGCGATCTCGGTGTCCAACCATGGCGGGAACAACCTGGACGGCACCCCGGCCACCATCCGGCTGCTGCCCGACATCGCCCAGGCGGTCGGCGACCAGGTCGAGGTGCTGATGGACGGCGGCGTGCGGCGTGGCGGCGACGTGGTGAAGGCGCTCGCCCTCGGGGCGCGCGCGGTGCTTATCGGCCGTGCGTACCTGTGGGGCCTCGGGGCGAACGGGCAAGCCGGCGTGGAGAACGTCCTCGACCTGCTGCGCTCCGGAATCGACGCCTGCCTGCTCGGCCTCGGCCACTCGTCGATCGCCGAGTTGTCGCCCGACGACCTGGTGATACCGCCCGGGTTCACCAGGCGCCTCGGCGGCTGAGGGCGACGGCGAAGCGGCTACAGGTGGGCTGCGTCGATGGCCTGCTGCAGGGACTGGGCGTACCCCTGGCTGGTGTAGGTCGCGCCGCTGACCCCCTGGATGTTGGCGCTCTGCGCCTGGACGGCCTCCTGGTTCAGCTGCGGGATGGCGTCCTCCCCGATGGAGCTGCCGCCCATGTCGTTGCCGTTGGCTTGGGTGATCTTCCCGTCGGACACGGTGATCTGCACCTGTACAGGACCGTAGTTGGTATCGACCGCCGGGCCGGTGAAGGTACCTGACGGCTTCGGCGGGGGCGGTGGCGCCTGGGTCGTCGGAGGGGGGGTGTACGCCGGTGCCGTCGTCTTCTTCGTGGTCGGCTTCGCGCTGGCTGACTTCGTCGCCGCCGGCTTGGTGGTCGGCGGCATCATCGTCGGCGTCGTGGCGCTCGGCGATGCCGACGGCGTAGACCGGCGTGACCGGCTTGGCGAGCGCGGTCACGGTCGGCACATGGGTCTTGTACGAGAACAGCGCGGCCAGCCCGGCGACGGTGCCGCCGAGGGCGAGGACAGCGCGGCGCATGCAACCTCCTGGGTCGGTTTGGTATCTCTGGTGAAGCTCGTGGGTCAGAAGTCGAACGACTCGTGGTGGATCCGCCGGCGCGGGATGCCCGCTTCGACCAGCGCGTTGACCGCGGCCATGGTCATGCCGCTCGGCCCGCACACGTACGCCTCGCACCGGTGCAGTCCAGGAACGGTCTGCAGCAGGTGCTCGGCGTCGAGCGGGTCGTAGCCGAGTTCCTTGCGGGAGCCGATCAGGTAGTGCAGCGCGGCCTGCCTGTCGCTGGCGATCGCGTTGAGCTCCCTGCTGAACACGACGTCGCGGGGATGGCTGGCCCGGTAGAGCAGCGTGATGTTGCCGGACATCCGCTTGGGCAGTGCGGCGAACATCGCGCGGATCGGGGTGATGCCGACGCCGCCGGCGATGAACAGGATCCGCCGGCCGGTCAGTGACGGCGTGAACGCGCCGTACGGGCCTTCGGCGATGATCCGCGTGCCCGGCGGCAGGTTGGCCAGGGAGCCGCTGTGGTCGCCGAGGGCCTTGACGGTGATGCGCATCAGGTCGGGCTGCGGCATCGCGGAGAGCGAGTAGGGGTGGGACTGCCACCACAGCTCGCGGGTGAGGAACCGGAAGCGGAAGAACTGCCCGGGCTCCGCGCGCAGGTGGTCGAACTCGCGGCCGGAGATGAGCACCGACACGATGCCGGGTGCCTCGGGCTTGACGGACTGCACGGTGAACTGGTGCCTAGCGGCATTGCGCAGCGGGGTGATGACCCGGTACCACAGCAGCAGCCCGCCGACCATCGCGTACAGCGCCGACCAGGCGACCCGGGCCTGGAGGCTCAGCGCGAACGCGCCGCCGTCGGCGAACTGGTGGCTGAACGCGAGCGCGATCGCCAGGTAGGTGTACAGGTGGGCGTAGTACCAGGTCTCGTAGGCGATGCGGCGGCGCGCGGCGCGCATGGAGAACGCGGCGACCATCAGCAGCAGCAGCCAGGCGACCGTCGCCATCAGGATGTCGGGAAACTCCCGCTCCAGCGTCATTGTCTCGCCCGTCACGCTGGCGCGCGCGGCGGCCGCCATGCCCCAGACGATGAACACGACGTGCCCGGTGATCGCGGTGATGGTCCACCGGCCGCCGGTGGCATGCCAGCGGCCCAGCCGGTCCATGCCGATGGCCTTTTCCAGCGGCGGCAGCCGCGCCATCAGCGCGACGAGGATGATCACGCCGTACCCGCCGACCAGGCCGAGCACCTCGCCGATGTCGATGAGCAGCGCGCCGCTGCCGTGCTGGAACAGCGTGTCGCGCCACCACAGGTACAAGACGCCGAGGAAGCCGGCCCCGATGACCCAGAGCACTACGGCGGGCAGGATCATCCGCGCCTTGCCGGTGCCCGGCGTGATCGGCTTGGCGGTCCGCTGGGCACCGGAGGTGCGCGACGCGCTGGTCGCTTTGAGCGTGCCGGTCGCATTGAGCGGGTCGGCCGTCCGGATGGCAGCGGACACCGAGGTGGCATCGGCCGCCGTTTGCCCGCCGCTCGTCCGCATGGCGCCGGTCGCCTGCATGGCGCCGGTCGTCCCGCATGGCGCCGGTCGTCCTGGCGGGGTCGAGCATCGGGTTGGCGGCGGTCGCCCGGACGGGGACCGCTTGGCCGGCACTGGTCAGGGGGCCGGCCTCCCACGGCGGCGGCTGCTCGGTCTGGGCAGGCCCGCCGACCTGCGCGGGCCACGCGCCCGTGTTCCGCCGCGGCCATACCGCGCGGTCCCTGCGAGCCGTCCGCGGGTCGGGCCGTTCCTGGGGCAGCGCCGGCTGGGCAGCCGTGGCGGGCACCGGCCGGGACTGTGTCCAGCGGCGGCCCTCAGCCGGGTCGGCCCATTCCGGCGGCGGCATCTCCGGTCGCTGCGGCCCCGCCGGCCCGCGCGCCTGCCATGAGCCGGTCGGCTGGTGGCCGGCCATCGGGTTGCCGGCCATTGGATTGCCGGCCATCGGGTAAGGGCCGGGCGCCGCGGCGGCCCAGGGTATCCCGGCCCGGTACCCCGCTCGGGCGGGCCCGGCCAGGCCGCCGCGCTGCGCGCCCTGACTGTTGCGGCCATCCGGGTGCTGATCGCGCGGGTATGAGCCCCACTCGTACTGATCACCTCGGGGGCGGGCCGTCCGGGCGGTCGTTTGAAGAACGTCCGGGGTGAGCCATGGCGCTCCTCAGTCCTAGGCCGGCGGTTCGGGGGATATGCCCCATTCTCGGGGAGACGTACACAGTCTTGTGGCGGCTTCGTTGCATTGGCGAGACTTTGGGCGCATTCTGAGGAACTGCAGAGTTAGCGCGGCGGGTGTGCGCCTGGAGCCCTGCTCCGCGTCCTGGGGGGCGCCGTGACGTCGGAATTCTGTCTTTCACCGCAGCGCTCGGCGCGGACCTCGGCGGGCTCGCCGTGACCGCGGTTCACCGGCAGGCCGCGCCGCGCAGGAAACTGGCGAGACGCCGGGCTCCGCCTGGCCATCGCACCGGATCATCCCCCCCAGGACTGCGTCCCCGCCCTCCGGTGCTGGCCCCGGCCCTTACGGGCTGGTGCCCAATGCGGTGCTCGGCGTCTCGCCAACTGCAGCTAACCGCATGGCCGGCGGCCGCGCCATCCCCGAATCCGGGGGTGCCCGCCGCGCGGGACCCGAGCCTAGACTGATTCGGTGGCCGCGCACGTTAGTACCGCGTCTGGCCAGGTCATCCGGCTCACCGAAGGCAGCCAGCTGATATTCGGGCGAGGTCCTGAGGTCGACCTGGCCATCTCCGCTGGGCGCGGCCTGTCCCGGCGGGCCGGCGTGATCGCCGCCACGCCGGAGGGCGCCTGGATCGCCAACATCAGCCAGACCCACGCGCTCTACGTGGCGGGCGACGGCTACCGGATCCGGCTGCCGCGGGTGGAGGGCGACGGTGACCCGGCGGGCGGCTGGCTGGTCCACGCGGGCACGGCGATGGTCGGCTCGCGCTCGATGCTTGACGACGGGCTGCAGATCGCGGTGACGGTCCCCGGCAGGCACCGGCGACCGCGGTCGGCGGCGGGCCCGGCCGACCAGGCGCAGCCAGACGAGGAAGGCACCGTGCTGCCTCTTTACCTGGACCCCAAGACCAAGCTCTTCCTGGTGGCGCTGATGTGGTGCCGGCCGTGGCTGACCGACCCGGGCGCCGCGTCACCGCTTCCGCGCACTCCGGAGATCGCCAGGGCCGCGCTCGAGGTGACCGGCGCGCACCATGAGCTTGAGCGGTTCGATAGTGATCCCGAGTTCCGCGACAAGCTGTCCGCCCGCGTCGCCGAGCACATCAAGGTGCTGCGCCGCAAGATCGCCGAGCGCGGGCTCGCCGGGCCCGATGTCCGGCTGTCGGACGAGGTGGCCGTGCGGGTGCTGATCGAGCACGGGGTCGTCGGCCTTGGCGACCTCGCGCTGCTCGCCGACCCTGCGTGGTGCTCCCGGCAGGAGGACCTGTGGTGGAGCAGGGATTGAGGGCCGTCTTCGCGTCGGAGGTGCCGCGGTCCTGCGCGTCCTCGCGGATCACCCCACGGGCGCGCCTCCCGGAGGAGGCAGCGGTGGCGCGCCGCCCTTCGGGTAGACGCGGAACGAGGCGGTGGCGCTGCCCTGGCCCGCCGCCGTGACCACCACGCTGTGCGTCCCTTCCGGGATCGGTCCGGAGAAGAACCGGTGCCCCTGGTCGATCGCGTAGTTGAACATCCCCGCCGCGTCGGCGGTCACCGATACCGGCGCGACGTGCGCGTCGGCCATGGTTACGGTTACCCGCGCGTCAGGGGCGAAGCCGCTGCCGTGGAGGATGAACACCGTGGCGCCGTCGCCCCATGGCTGGCTGACGCACAGTTGCGGCTTGACGGCTGTCTCTGGCCGTTGGCACGTCGGCGGCGGCGTGAGCACCGGTCCCAGCTGGCTGGCCGCCTGTGCGCCTGTCCCGTGCAGCCAGATGCCGAGGGCCGCGCCGGCACCGAGCAGCAGCAGCGACAGGACCACCCACGCCAGCAACGGAAGGGGCGCCCGTGGCGATGGCCTGGACCCGGTGCCTTTCTGCTGCGGTCCGAAACGCCGGTGCCGCGCCCGGCCGGATGCCGGGCCCTGCCGTGCGCCGTGGCTGCCGAGCGACTGAAAGCCGGGCAGGGCGGTGTGCGACCGCGCCGTGGCATCGTTCGCGGCCTGGCCGCCAGACCCGGCAGTCTCGCCGCCGACCGACTGCTCGTCGGCGGCGTCGCCGCCCGCGGCCCGGTCGTCGCGGGCGAGGACGGCCGGCAGCAGCGGGCCGCGCTGGTACTCGCCGATCACCGCCATCGCATCGTCGGGCAGGTAGTCATGCCCTGGGCCCGCCAGCAGCGCGAACGAGCCGAGCCTGGCGAGGATCGCCGTGTCGGAGGGACGGTCACGCGGGACGCGCTCCAGGCAGGCGGCGATGAGCCCGTAGAGCTCCTCGGGTAGCCCGGTGAGGTCTGGCGGCTCGGTGGCGAGCCGGACGAGGATGTCCATGACGGTCTCGCCCTGGTAGGGCGGGTGCCCGGTCGCCGCGTACACGAGCGTCGCGCCGAGCGAGAAGACGTCGCTGGCGGGCGAGGCCCGTGACGCGTCCCTGGCCTGCTCGGGCGCCATGTACGCCGGCGTACCCGACCCCGCGCGGGTGGCGGTGAGCGCAACCCGCTCGGCCGCCCTGGCGACGCCGAAGTCGATCACCCGCGGCCCGTCCGGCGCTACGAGCACGTTCGACGGCTTGACGTCGCGGTGCAGCAGGCCCGCGCCGTGAATGGACTGCAGCGCCTCGGCGCAGCCGGCCGCGAGCCAGCGGACGGCGGGCACCGGCAGCGGCCCGGCCGCCCGCACCAGCGTGCTCAGCGAGGGCGCGGGCACGTAAGCGGTGGCCACCCAGGGCAGGTCGGCGTCCGGGTCCGCCTCGATGACCGCGGCGGTGAACACCCCGCTCACCCGGCTCGCCGCCGCTACCTCGCGGGCGAACCTGGCCCGGAAGTCGGCTTCCTCCGCCAGCTCTATCCTGATCGTCTTCACCGCCACCAGGCGGCCCGCCGTGGACCGGGCGAGGAACACCTGGCCCATCGCCCCCGCGCCGAGCCGCCCGATGATCGTGTACGGGCCGATTCGTTCGGGATCCCAGCGGCGCAGCGGCTCGACGATGGACTGCGGCATCGCCGGCACCCCCTCCTGCGGTAATTGCTTCGCCACAATCATGCCTAATCGTCCTCGTTATCGACGGCAAACCGTCGACAAGTAGACCCAGAAGTGACACTGCGGCTGCCGGGAGGCGCCAGGGGACGGCCCGGATCGCGAGGTGTCCCGGCGTCGTGAAGGGCTGGCCCGCATCGGACGACCTCGATTGTTAGCGTGCTCAAGATGAGTGGCCGACACGTTTTCTTCCGGCCGTCGTCCTCGGCACCGCGACGGCGGCCCGGCCGCGACGGCGGCTTCAGCGGCAGGCCGCCGCGCCGGCTGAGGAAATCCTTGCCCGGATCGCCGCGTGACCCGGCCGGCCGTCCCTGCGGGCCAGGGCGGCGGCCACTACGCAGGCGGCGAGCACCGGCACGGCACCGCAGATGAGCATGCCGGCCCGGGCGCCGTAATGGCTGGTGATCGCGCCGATGATCGGGGCGCCGAAGGGCGTGCCGCCGATGAAGGCCAGCATGTACAGCCCCATGACCCGGCCGCGCAGCTCGGGGGCGACGGCGAGTTGCACGGCGGAGTTCGCCATCGCCTGGCAGACGAGGTTGACGAAGCCCATGGCGGCGAGCAGTGCCAGGAAGACCCCCATGCCAGGTGCCAGCGCCGCGGCCGCCTCGAGGACGCCGAACAGGGCAGCCGACGTGACGATCGCCCTGGCCCTTGGCCGGGTGCCCGCCCCGGCGAGGACCGCGCCGCCCGCCGAGCCGAGCCCGAGCACGATGTTGAACAGGCCGTAGGTGCTCGCGCTGCCGCCGAACGCGGACTTGGCCATCGCGGTCAGCACGATCGGGAAGTTGAGGCCGAACGTGCCGAGCATCCCGACCAGGAAGATCGTCCACAGCACCTCGGGACGCCGCCACAGGTACCTGGCGGCCGTCCGCACCGCGCCAGGCTCCCGGCAAGTAACGCGCACCGGCCGCAGGTCGGACGGCCGGAGCAGCAGCAGCCCGATGGTCGGCCCCAGGTAGCACGCCGCGTTGACCGCGAACACCCATCCGGTGCCCGCGCTCACGATGAGCAGGCTGGCGATCGCCGGGCCGACCAGCCGGGTCGCCTGGAACACCGCGGCGTTCAGCGAGATCGCCGCGCGGAGCCGGCCTTCCGGCACGACCTCGGTCACGAACGCCTGCCGCGCCGGGACGTCGAACGCGAAGATCGCACCGCTCAGCAGGGCGAACACGTACACGTCGGCTGCCCGCACCGCGCCGGCGATGGTGATCGCGGCAAGCGCCCCGGTAAGAACAGTATTCAGGGCCTGAGTAGTAAGCAGGATGCGCCGCCTGGGCAGCCGGTCGGCTACCGCGCCCGCGTGCAGGCCGAGCAGCAGCATGGGCCCGAACTGCAGCGCCATGGTCACGCCAACCGCGGTCGAGCTGTGCGTCAGGCTGAAGATCAGCCAGTCCTGCGCGATGGTCTGCATCCACGAGCCGGTATTCGCCAGGCTCTGCCCGCCGATGTAGATCCGGTAGCTGCGCGAGGAGAGGGCCGTGAAGGCGCCTCCCGGTTGCCGAACGGTCTCGGCGGTAATCACGAAGAGCGCCTTCCTGGTCGTCTTTGTCCCTGTCGTCCCTTTGACATCCTCCGATATAGGGGCCTTATATGGAACTACTATGATTTAGCTAACAGTTATTGTGAGACGTTATGACCGGCTATGACCCGCAGCTCCTGGCCACCTTCCTCGCCGTCGAGCAGACCGGGAGCTTCACCCGGGCGGCGGCCCGGCTCGGCATACAGCAGCCCACGGTCAGCCAGCACATCAGCCGCCTGGAGCGGCAGGTCGGCCGGACGCTCGTGCAGCGCGACACTCACTCCGTGGCGCTCACCGCCGATGGCGAGGCGATGGTCGGGTTCGCGCGCAACATCCTCGCCGCCTGCGAGCAGGCGGCGGCCTACTTCAGCGGGTCCCGGCCGAGCGGCAGACTGCGCATCGGCATCTCCGACGACCTGGCGCTCACCCGGCTGCCGCAGATCCTGCGCGACTTCCGGCGGGACAACCCGCTCGTCGACTTCGACCTCACGGTGGACCAGAGCGGGCTGCTGCACCAGCGGCTCGAGGGCGACCGGCTCGACGTGTTCATCGGCAAGCGCCCGAGCGGCGAGCAGCGCGGCCAGCTCGTCAAGCGGGACCGCCTGGTGTGGGTGGGCACGCCGTCCACCAGGCTCGACCTGACCCGACCGCTGCCGCTCGTCGTCTACCCGGCGCCGAGCCTCTCCCGGTCCGAGATGCGCCGCGCGCTGAACCGTGCCCGCCTGCCGTTCCGCAGCGCCTGCCTCTGCCGCGGCGTTAACGGCCTGATCGGCGCGGTGGCGGCCGGCATCGGCATCTCGGCGATGGCGGCCAGCCTGGTGCCCGCCCAGCTCACCACCCTCGGCCCCGGCCACCGGCTGCCCGAACTCGGCACCATCAACCTGGTCTTGCTGACCAACCCGCGGACCGAGGAGCGCCCGGCGGTCCACGCCCTCATCGCGACCGTCCTGGCCAGCGGTTCCCGCTCGCTGACCGCCTACCGCGAGCCCGCCTCCGAAGATCTTTAGCCCGAACGGGAGGGTGTTTCACCCGGCCCTGGTCACTGGTACCCGGCCGCCTGGATGCGGTACAGCCCGGCGCAGCGCCGCGTTACTGGTACCCGGCCGCCTGGATGCGGTACAGCTCGGCGTAGCGGCCGCCGCGGGCGAGCAGCTCGTCGTGGCTGCCGGCCTCCGCCACGTGCGCGCCGTCGAGCACCACGATGAGGTCGGCCATCCGGACGGTGCTGAACCGGTGCGACACCAGGATGGTCACGCCGCCGTTCGCCCGGGCCTGGCGCGCCGTGGCGGCGTAGCGCTCGAACAGCTGGTGCTCGGTCTCCGCGTCCAGCGCCGCGGTCGGCTCGTCGAGCGCGGTGAGCAGCGGCTCGTCCCGCATGAAGCCGCGGGCCAGGGCGAGCTTCTGCCACTGCCCGTAGGAGACGTCGACCCCGTCCGGCCAGGTTGGCCCGAGCTGGGTGCGCAGGCGGCCGGCAGGACGTCGACGAGATCCGCTGCCCCGGCTCGCTCGGCCGCGGTGACAAGCGCGGGCTCGACGTCGAGCCGGGGCAGGTCGCCGATGCCGATGGTGTGCGCCGCCTGGAACTCGAAGCGGAAGAAGTCCTGGAACGCCCCGGCCAGCCGTTCCCGCCAGCGCGCGCTGTCGACGCGGGCCAGGTCAGTGCCGTCCACCAGGATGCGGCCCGTGGTAGGGGAGTAGAGCTTCGCGAGCAGCTTGACCAGCGTGCTCTTGCCCGCGCCGTTCTCACCGACGACCGCGACCACCGACCCGGCGGGCAGGAACAGGTCCACGTCGTCGAGCGCAGGCCGGCTGGCGCCCGGGTAGCGGAACGTGACGTGCTCAAGCCGGATGCCCTCGGTGATGCGCTCCGGCGCGGGCTGGTCGGCGCGCTGCGTCACGGCCCGGGCGTAGTCCTCGAGCCAGGCGAGCCGCTGCGCACCGTCCATCCAGGTGCCGCGCAGGAAGCCGATCTCGCCGACCGTGGCGTTGAGGTAAGAGGACAGCCGGGCGCCGGCGGTCAGCACCAGGATCGCGCCGGACGTTGACGCGCGCGGACCGGTCGCGGTGAGCGCGATCGCGCCGACGTAGCCGAGCGCGAAGACCGCCCAGCCGGCCGCGTACCAGGCGGCGGACCGCGACCTGGCCGTCGCCACCGGCCCGTACCACCGCTCCCACGCGGCGCGGCGCCGGGCCGCGAGCGCCTCGCCGATGCCGAGTACCCGCAGCTCCTTGCCCGGCGAGGCGGTAGTGGACAGCGCGTACAGGTGCGCGGCGAGCCGGGTGGACTGCGCGCCGCGCTCCTGGGCGGTGCGCTCCACCACGGGCCGCCAGGAGGTGGCCGCCACCGTCGGTATCGCGAACAGCAGCAGCGTCACCAGGACCGGGTTGACCGAGCCGAGCAGCGCCACGGTGATGCCGAGCCGGACCAGCCAGCCGGCGGTGGAGAAGACCGACATGTACATGTGGTCCAGGGTGTAGGTCTCCTCGCGCAGCACCGACAGCCGGTCCAGGTACTCCGGCCGCTCCTGGTGCGCGATCGTGGCGACGCCGGCTTGCAGCCGCGCCACGTGCGACTCAAGTGCGATCGTCACCTTGTCCCTGAAGCGCCGCTGTATCCGGGTGGACACGGTGGCCAGCAGCCAGGTCGCCACCGTGGAGACCGCGAGCGCGATGACCGCGAAGCGCAGCAGCCCCGGGTCGCGGGAGAGCAGGCCCTCGCCGAGCAGCTTGAACCAGACGGCGAGCAGCGCGTCGGGCACGGCCGCGACCAGGGCGAGCGTGAAGGACACGCCCATCAGCGCCGGCTCGTACCGGAAGCCGAGCAGGCACAGCCGCCACATCGACCGCAGCGCCGGCGGCAGCTTGCCCGCCGCGTCGCCGTTTGTCACGTCAGGAGAGGACATCGAAGGTCACCTCCTCCTCCCCTTCCTCCGGTGTCCCGGTCGCGAACCGCTCCGCCTGCAGGGAGAACATCCGCCAGTACCGGCCGCGCAGCGCCATCAGCTCGTCGTGGCTGCCCAGCTCCACGACGGCGCCGTCGGCGACCACCGCGATCCGGTCAACGTGCCTGACGGTGTTGAACCGGTGCGAGATAAGGATCGTGGTGCATGACCGGGTGGCCGTGAGTATCCGCTCGAAGATCTCCGTCTCGCCGCGGACGTCCAGCTGCGCCGTGGGCTCGTCGAGCAGCACGAGCCCGGCGCCGAGCCGAACCGCGGCCAGGGCACGGGCCAGCGCCACCCGCTGCCACTGCCCGCCGGACAGCTCGGTGCCGCCCGTGTAGCCCTTGGCAAGTACCGTGCCGAGGTCTGCGAGCCCCGCCGCCCCGGCCTCGGCGAGCGCGGCGGCGACGATGTCGTCCAGGTCGGTCACGGGGGACCGCGCGCCCGATACGATGGCGGAGCCATCGGGCGCGCCCCGGGGCCTCGGGGGGGTTTGGGGGGGTTGTCCCCCCGGGTCGGCAGAGTGGGGGGTCGTCCCCCCGGAAGACGACGGCGCCACGTTCTCCCGCAGCGTCAGCTCGAACCGGACGAAGTCCTGGAACACCGCGGTGACCTGGCGGCGCCATGACTCGAGGTCGAGGTCGCGCAGGTCCACTCCGTCGACCTCGATCGCGCCCGACTGCGGGTCGTACAGCCGGCACAGCAGCTTGGCCAGGGTGGTCTTGCCCGCCCCGTTCTGCCCGACGATGGCCAGCGAGCTTCCCGCGGGGATCTCCAGGCTGAGCCCGCGCAGCACCTGGCGTTCCGGGCTCGCCGGGTAGGCGAAGGTCACGTTACTGAAGCTGACCTGGCGGGCGGGCATGCCCATCGCGGGCCGGCTGCCGGACGCGACCGTGCCGGCCCGGCCCATCGCGCCGGTGAGCCTGCCGACCGCCGCGACCGGCGCGGCGGCGCCGTCGAGCGCCCAGTTCAGCCCGCCGAACGCGATCATCGACGTGCCCGCGGCCGCGGTGGCGTAGGCGATCAGGCTGCCGAGCGCGAGCCGGCCGTCGAGCGCGGCCGCGCCGAGTGTCCAGAACACGAGCCCGTTTGCCGCGAGCACCACCGCGAGGCTAAGCAGCAGCGAGCGCTCCCGCATCCGGGTCGCCTCGTACTGCAGCCGGTGCAGGTTTCGCCTGCTGGCGAGGAACCGGCCGAGCACCCAGTCGGGCAGCCCGAATATCCGCAGCTCCTTGGCGGCCGGCGGGTCCACGGCCAGCCGGTAGGCGTAGTCGGCGTCGCGCCGCGCCTGCCGTACCTCCTCGGTGTTGCGGTCCCGCCAGACCGCGCTCTCGCGCAGCAGCCAGTGCGTCGCGAGCCAGCCCACGGCGAGCGTCGGCGGCGCCCACCAGGCGAAGCCGAACAGCACGCAGGCCTGGGCGATGCCCGCGACCATGTCCACCAGGCCGCCGGCGATGAAGTCCATCGAGAGGGACAGGGGCGGCCCGGTCATGCCCCGGTCGAAGTCCCGCGCCGTCTGCAGGTCGGCGGCGAGCACCGGGTCTTCCAGATGTCCGATGCCGGGCACCCGCACGCACGCGGCGGTCATCTCGTCGTACAGCCGGGCGGCCGTCCGGTCGCCGAGGTTGGCGGAGAGCGCCGTGTGGAACGGGCCGAGCACCTGCATGAGGATGAAGACCACGGCCACCGCGAGCAGCGGTGCCGCCAGGCCGGAGCCGCGCTCCACCGCTGCCACCAGCACGCCGGCGGCGACGGCGAAGCCGGCGGGCAGCAGCCCGCGGGCGACGAGCAGCCCCCACCAGCTCACCGCCATCGGCCGGTCGGCCTGCCACAGCGCCGCCGCGAGGCGTAGCTCCTGCCGCGCGGCCAGCCGGGCCGGCCTCGACTTGGCGGGCGGTCCGTCTCCAGTCACGGGTCCATCCTCCCAGGCGCCGGCCCGCCACGCCTAGCCTGAATCAGTACACAGATTCGAAACACAGGCCCGGGTAGGCATCGCCTGATTGTGGTCACTATCGATCCAGTGAGCCAGAGGGGATGGGGCCTGGAATGATTCGCCTCCTGGACATGCTTCGTTAACTCTGTGTTCATCTGCGAGTCGGTGGCACGTTTACTTGGCTCCATAACTTGAGCACCGTGGGCGGCTTTCGGGCGCCCGGCCGTCGCGTACGCGAACGGCAGCTGGACGCGAGACGAACGAGGGACAACTTGTCCGAAACCCAGAGCCTGGACGCGACCGGGCCGTCCGGCGGTACGGCAACGCGCAAGTTGCGCAAGCGCGCGGTGGTGGCCTCCGGCATCGGGTTCTTCACCGATGCCTACGACCTGTTCGTCATCGGCATCGTGTCCACCCTGCTGAAGGGGCAATGGCATCTCGGCACCGGCCAGCTCGCGCTGCTGAACGCGGTCATGCTCGGTGCGGCGTTCCTCGGCGCGCTGTGCTTCGGCAGGCTCGCCGACTCGATCGGCCGCACCCGGGTGTACTGGATATCCGCCGCACTCATGGTGCTCGCGGCGATCGGCTCGGCGCTGTCACCGTCGCTGCTCGTGCTGACCATCTTCCGGTTCCTGCTCGGCTTCGGCGTCGGCGGCGACTACCCGGTCACCAGCGTGCTTGTCAGCGAGTACGCGCACCACGGCACCCGCGGCAGGCAGGTCGGCCTCGTCTTCTCCGCCCAGGCGGTCGGGCTGATCGTCGGCCCGCTGCTCGCCCTCGCCTTCCTCGGCGGCGGCCTGGGCGCCCCGCTCACCTGGCGGCTGCTGCTCGGCGTAGGCGCCATCCCCGCGGCCGTCGCGGTCTGGCTGCGCCGCAAGCTGCCCGAGTCGGACCACTTCACGGCCGCCGCCGCGAAGACCGCCGCCGCGAAGACCGCCGCTGCGAAGACGCCGCTGCGAAGACAGCTGTCACGGACCCGGCCACGCGAGGCGAGGCACAGCCGCGGCCCGCGGCAGGCCGGCGCGGTTTCCTCGCCAGCCGCCGCCTGCTGACCCTGCTCGTCGGCACCTCCGGCTGCTGGTTCCTGCTCGACTACGCCTACTACGGCAACACGATCTCCACCCCGCGGATCATCTCCCTCATCAACCCGAACTCGTCGCAGATCACCACGATCGCGATCCAGCTGGCCATCTTCGTGGTCGCCGCGGTGCCCGGCTACATCCTGGCGATCGCCCGGATGGACCGCATCGGGCACCGCAAGCTCCAGCTCGTCGGCTTCGTCCGCGATGGGCCTGTGCTTCGCCGTGATCAGCCTGGTGCCCGGCATGACTACGGCGGTCGCTCCGTTCCTCCTGGTCTACGGGATCAGCTACTTCTTCACCGAGTTCGGCCCGAACGTCACCACGTTCGTGCTGCCCGGCGAACTGTTCCCCACCTCGGTGCGGGCCACGGGCCACGGCATCTCGGCCGGCATCGGCAAGTTCGGCGCGTTCGTCGGCGTCTTCCTGTTCCCTGTGCTGCAGAGCTCACTCGGCCTGCGCGGCACGCTGCTGCTCACCGCCGGCGTCTCCGTCCTCGGCGCCCTGCTCACCCTGGTCCTCCCCGAGCCCGCCGGGCGCAGCCTCGACGAGATCGCCGCCGAGCACGAGGCGCACGAGCCCGACCTCGCCGAGGTCGCCCAGGCCGCCTAGGCGGAGACGGGCTCGGCGTCCGGGGTGCGGGCGGACGGGGGCTCCCAGTCCGGCGGCATGAACAGGTAGCCGAGCCGGTCGCGCCACGACGCGGCGGCCCTGACGTCCCGCCACAGGGCGGCGTAGTGGCCGTACTGCAGCGTGATGAGGTTGTACGAGTCGACCGGGTGGACCAGGCCGTACTTCGGCCGGTAGAGCTCCGGCTGGAAGGTGCCGAACATGCGGTCCCAGATGACGAGGATGCCCGCGTAGTTCCTGTCCAGGTAGATCGGGTCGGAGCCGTGGTGCACCCGGTGGTGCGACGGCGTGTTGAACAGGAACTCGACCGGCCGCGGCAGCTTCCTGATCATCTCGGTGTGCACGAAGAACTGGTAGACGAGGTTGACACCGTAGGCGAAGTAGATCGCCCACGGCGCCACGCCGAGCAGCGGCAGCGGGAGCCAGAAGAAGAAGTCGAACCAGGGATTCCACTTCTGCCGCAGCGCGGTGCCGAAGTTCATGTACTCCGACGAGTGGTGGGCCTGGTGCGCGGCCCAGCCGACCCGGGCGCGGTGCACGAACCGGTGCTGCCAGTAGTAGGCGAAGTCCACGCCGCCGACGACCAGCACCCAGGACCACCAGGTGCGCATCGGCAGGTGCCACGGCGCCACGTACAGGTACAGCGCGATGAGCGCGATGAACGCCGCGACCTTGAGCGCCAGCGTGGAGAACAGCGAGAACAACCCCATCATGATCGACGTCGACGCGTCCTTGGACGCGTAGCCGGTCACGTCGTCGTGGTCGAGCCACTTGAGCGCGGCGAGCTCGACGCCGATGAAGAGGAGGAAGAACGGGACCGCCCACGTCACCGGGTTGGCCCACGGGTTAAGCACGTCGCGCATCGTCGCCTCCACCGACGTCGAGCCGGCCGTATAACCAGCTATGTAACTGGCGGGTAACATACCTTACGTCGCGTCTCTCAACAAGGCGGCCTTGCCGCGCACCACGGGGTTGACCAGCTCGCCGATCCCCGAGATGCGGATACGGACCTCGTCGCCGGCCTCCAGGGTGAAGGGCAGGTCGGGCACCACGCTGGTCCCGGTGGACAGGATCACGCCGGCGGGGAACTCGTCCGCGCGGAACAGGTAGCCGGCCAGCTCGTCGATCTTCCTGTGCAGCGCCCCGGTGCTCGCGCTGCCCGCCCAGGCCGCCGCGCCGCCGCGGGCGATCGTCAGCTCGATGGTCAGCGCGTACGGGTCGGGAACCTCCCACGCGGGCACGATCCACGGGCAGGCCGCGCAGCCGCCGAGGTAGACCTTGGCCTGCGGCAGGTACAGCGGGTTCTCGCCCTCGATGGACCGTGAGCTCATGTCGTTGCAGACGGTGTAGCCGGCCACGGCGCCCGCCGCGTTGAGCACGACGGCCAGCTCCGGCTCGGGGACGTCGATGACGGAATCGGACCGCACAGACACCGGCTCGCCAGGGCCGCTGACCCGCCACGCCGCGGACTTGAAGAACAGCTCGGGCCGCTCCGCCGCGTACACCCGGTCGTAGACGTCCGCCGACTGCTCGCTCTCCGCCATCCGGGCGGTACGCGACCGCTCGTAGGTGACGCCCGCCGCCCACACCTCCATGCGGCCGTCCACCGGGGCAAGCAGCTGGGCGCCGGCGGCCGGGCTCGTCGCTCCGCCGGGGTGCTCGCAGGCCTCGCGGATCCGGTCAAGCGGCAGGGCCAGCAGGTCGCCCAGCGACCCGGCCCCCGCCGACTCGGGCACCGCCAGCTCGGTCACCGCGTCGCCGTCGATCACCCCGACGCGAGCCCGGCGATCGCCGAGATGAAACCTGACCAGCCGCACGGCAACCTCCTGGACGACTCGGGACGACACCTCGATACTGCCACCGCCAGGCCCGGAGCGGTTATCCGGTGGTGACGGACTTTCCGCTGTCGGCCAGCGCCTGCGACGCGGCGCACGCGCCCCACGCCGGCAGGCGTGCTCACGCGAGGGCGCGAAGGGTGCCAGCACACCCATATCCGCGTAATGATGGCCACATGATCTCATCGGGGCACTTGATCGGCTTCACGCTCGCTTCGCTCGTCATCATCGTCGTGCCCGGTCCTGGGGTGCTGTTCGTGATCGGGCGCGCGCTCGCGCACGGGCGGCGGACCGCGTTCGCGACCGCGGCCGGGCACGCGGCGGGCAACTACGTGGTGGCCGCGTGCGTGGCGGTCGGGCTCGGCACGCTGCTGCAGCGTTCCGCGGAGGTGTTCACCGTGGTCAAGCTGGCTGGCGCGCTCTACCTGGTGTTCCTCGGCGTCCAGGCGGTCAGGCGCCGGCACTCGCTCGCGACGGCGATGTCGTCGGCGGCGGGCGCGGGCGACAGCTGGCGCGCACTGCGTGACGGGTTCGTCGTCGGGGTGACCAACCCGAAGTCGTTCATCTTGTTCGGTGCGATCCTGCCCCAGTTCGTCGACCGGGGAGCGGGGAACGTCCCGGCGCAGATGCTGCTGCTCGCGCTCATCTCGGTCAGCCTGGGGCTGGTCTCCGACGTCACCTGGGGGCTGGCCGCGAGCACGGTCCGCGCCTGGTTCGCCCGGTCGCCGCGCCGGTACGCACTCGTCGGCGGCGCCGGCGGCCTGGCCATGGTTGGCGTCGGCGTCACGATCGCGCTCACCGGGCCGAGCAAGTAGCTGCGGGCAGCTAATCAGCCCAGGTCAGTGAGTCGGCTGGGGGAAGGTTCGCCCCAGGCAGCGTGGCGGCCCGCCGCCCGTCCGTAGACTGGGCGGGTGGCATCGGTGACAGACCCGAAGATCAGCGAGTTCCTCAGCGCGGGTACCCGGACCGGCAAGCTGGCCTACGCCGCCCAGGGCGGCAGGCCGCTGGTTGCCCCTATCTGGTTCATCGTGGAGGACGGCGACCTCGTGTTCAACACGGGGAAGGACACGGCCAAGGGCCGGGCGCTGGCCCGTGATCCCCGGGCTGCGCTCTGCGTTGACCTGGAGGAGCCGCCGTACGGCTTCGTCCAGGTGCAAGGTGAAGCCGAGCTGTCGGAGGATCCAGGGGAACTGGTGCGCACCGCCACCGCGATCGCCGCCCGCTACGTGGGCCCCGACCGGGCCGAGGAATTCGGCAAGCGCAACGGCGTTCCCGGCGAGCTCGTGGTCCGGCTGCGCCCGGTCAAGGTCATCGCCGTCTTCGATATGACCGCCTGATCGGCCGGGCGGGCAAGTAACCCGAAAGGCGAGGCACTCACTAGTGCCTCGTCCGCCGGCCGGCCGGGGGAGCGCCGCGGCCGGGCCGGACGATGCCGTGCTCGTAGGCGTAGACGGCGACCTGCACCCGGTCGCGCAGGCCGAGCCGGGCAAGGATGCGGGCGATGTGGCTCTTGATGGTGGCCTCGCTGAGGTAGAGGCTAGCGGCGATCTCGGCGTTCGAAAGACCCTGGGCCACCAGTCGCACGACGTCCAGTTCCCGCTCGCTCAGGCTCCCCGCGCCGCCTGCGCCCGGGGCGCCGGGGGCGGGGCCATTGCAGTAGTCCTCGATCAGCCGCCGGGTGATCGCCGGGGCGAGCAGGGTCTCGCCGGCGGCGACCGCGCGCACGGCGCCGGCCAGCTGGTCGCGGCTCGCGTCCTTGAGCAGGAAGCCGCTCGCGCCCGCCTTCAGCGCGTGGTAGACGTACTCGTCCAGGTTGAAGGTGGTCAGCATCAGGATGCGCGCCCGGGACCCGGCCTTGACGAGCCGGGTGGTCGCCTCGATGCCGTTCATCTTGGGCATCCGGACGTCCATCAAGATCACGTCGGGGTCAAGTAGTCGCGCCTGGTCAAGCGCCTGGCCGCCGTCGGCGGCCTCACCGGCGACGGCTAGGTCCGGCTCAGCTTCGAGCAGCATCCGCAGGCCCTCGCGGACCAGGTCCTGGTCATCAACGATCAGGACGCTGATCACGGCAGTCCCGCGGGCCGGAGCCCGCCCTCGAGCGACAGCCGGGCCCGGACGGTGAACCCGCCGCCTGGCCGCGGCCCGGCAGCCAGCTCACCGCCGAACACCGCGGCCCGCTCGCGCATCCCGGCCATTCCGTGCCCGCCAGCCGGGACCCTGCTACCGGGCTCGGCGATCCCGTCGTCGGTGACCTCGACCGTGACGGTGTCCGCCGCGCACCCGATCGTCACGTCGGCGCGGGCCGGGCCTGCGTGCTTGAGCACGTTAGTCAGCGCTTCCTGGACGATCCGGTACACCGACACGTCCACGGCCGCGGGCAGCGCGCCGGGGTCGCCGTCGATGACCAGGTGCACCGGCAGCCCGGCCGCCCGGACGCTGGCGGCCAGCGCGTCCAGTTCGGCGATGCCTGGCTGCGGGTCGAGCCCGGCCTCCTCGTCCGGGTCGCGCAGCACGCCGAGCAGGCGGCGGGTCTCGGCCAGCGCCTGCCGTGCGCTGTTCTCGATCTTCTCCAGGGTCGCCTCGGCTGGCTTTCCCGACGCCCGGCCGCCGGCTGCCTGCAGCACGATCACGCTGAGGTGGTGGGCGACGATGTCGTGCAGTTCCCTGGCGATCCGTGTCCGCTCGGCCGCCGCGGCCTGCTCGGCCTGGCGCTGCAGCGCCGCGCTCCGCGCGGCGAGCGTGGCGGCCTGCCCGCGGGCGTGGACGAGGACGCCGGCCAGCCAGAACGCCACCAGCTGCAACAACGCCAATGTCACGCCGGGGCCGCCGCCGCCCCCCTTCCCCAGGACCAGCCCTAGGTTCCCCAAATTACTGATCACGAAGATGACCGGGATGCTGAGCAACAGGCCAGCGACGGCACGGCGGAAGCTCGCGTGCGCTCCCAGCGAGTAGGCGGCGGCGAACAGCATGAACGTGAACGCCAGACCCCGCAGCGAGTTGTGCGCGAGCAGGCAAAGCAGGGCCATGCCAGCCCAGATCGCCAGCCACATCAGCAGCGGCGCGCGGCGGCGCAGCACCAGGGCCGCGCCGACAAGCAGGGGCAGCAGCGCCAGCAGCCAAGAAGGCCCGACGATCGCCTCGCTGCCGATCAGACGGGGCGCGCCCCAGGCGGCGACGGCGATGAGCCCGGCCGCGGCGACGCCGATGCCGGCATCGGCGATCCCGATCCCGGCGTCGGTGATGATGCCCGCCTGTTCGCCCGCCGAGCGCCCAACTGACTGCATGTAACCGACGGTATCCGCTGGCCAGTCCCTGTGCATCATCCGCGCGGCGACCTGGATTCATCCTTGCGGATGAACCGGTTCGCTCCCGTGGCCGCAGACAACCGAGTCGGGATCCAGGGACAGTAGGCGGCGGACACACCGGACTGACGCATGGGAGGAGACCAATGAACGTCGTGGAGGCCAGCGGCCTCGGCAAGCGCTACGGCCGTACCTGGGCGCTGCGCGAGTGCACGCTGGAGATCCCCGCCGGGCGCGTGGCGGCCCTGGTCGGGCCGAACGGGGCCGGCAAAAGCACGCTGCTGAACCTGGCGGTTGGCCTGACCGTGCCGTCGGCGGGCGCGGTCACCGTGCTCGGCGGGCGCCGGGCGGGTTCGCCGGCCGCGCTTGACGGGATCGCGTTCGTGGCCCAGGACACGCCGCTGTACAAGACCCTGTCGGTCGCGGACATGATCTACGTGACCCGCGCCTTGAACCGGCGATTCGACAAGTCGTACGCGTACGCCCGGCTGGAGGAGCTCGGTATCCCGCCGAAGCGAAGGGCGGGGAAGCTGTCGGGCGGGCAGCAGGCGCAGCTCGCGCTGACCCTGGCGCTGGCCCGCCGGCCGCGGCTACTGATCCTGGATGAGCCGGTGGCGATGCTCGACCCGATCGCCAGGCACGACTTCATGGCCACCGTCCTGGCGGCGGCGTCCGCCTACGGGGTGTCGGTGCTGCTGTCCTCGCACGTGCTCACCGAGCTTGAGCGGGTCGCCAATTACCTCATCCTGCTGTCCAGGGGCGAGGTCCGGTTGACCGGGGCGGTCGACGACCTGCTAGCTAGCCACGGAAAAGCCAGTCTGGAGGAACTCGCCCTGACCTACCTGCGCGAGACTCCGGCGGAGGTGACGCGGTGACCGCGCAAACGATACCGGCCCAGCCGGGCGCGGACCTGAGCCTGCGGCCGCTGCCGTGGCGGCGGATGGCCGGGGTCACCTGGCGGCAGCACCGCTACGCGCTGGTTGGCGTCGTCGTGCTGCTCGGCGCCCTCGCCGTGTGGGTGTGGACGGCCGGCACGTCGCTGCACAACGCCTACGCCGCCGCGGTCGCCTGCCATCCAGTGAACTCGTCCGCCTGCGTGAACCTGGTCGTCAGTTTCAACGGCAGCGCCACCGACAAATTCATGGGGAGTAAAGGGGCCGGGGGCGTCCTGCTGCAAGTGATGCCCGCGCTGATCGGGGCGTTCGCTGGGGCGCCGGTGCTGGCCAGGGAGCTGGAGACCGGGACCTTCCGGTTCGCCTGGACCCAGGGCTTCGGCCGGTGGCGCTGGGCCCTCGCCAAGCTCGTGCTGCTCGGGGTCGTGCTGGCCGCCGCCACCGCCGCGTTCGGCGCCCTGGTGTCCTGGTACTTCCAGCCGGAATCCGGCGCCAACAGCCAGATCCCCGGCCTATACGAAGCATCACCCTTCGGTAACCTGTTCAGCCTGCGCGAGGTCACGTTCCCCGCCTGGATCCTAGCTGCCTTCACGGTCGCGGCCCTGGCCGGGATGCTCATCCGCCGGGTCGTTCCGGCGATCGTCGCCACCCTGGCGGTGTACGCCGGGCTCGCCTTCGCGACCGCGGCGTTCCTCCGCCAGCACTACCTGACCCCGCTGGTCACCAGCAACATCAACATCAGCCTGCCTGGCGGGAGCACTGCGTGGACCATCGGTCAGTGGACGACCAAGGGCGGCCGGTTCGCCTTCGCCGGCAATCCACCCGACAGCCTCGTCAACCAGCTCTGCTCCAACGTTCCACAGGACAAGATCGGGCCCCTCGGCTTCGCGCCGTGCATGGCTCAGCACGGCTACACGCAGTGGACCAGCTACCAGCCGGCCACCCGGTTCTGGCCGTTCCAGTGGATTGAGGGCGGCTGGCTGCTCGCCCTGTCGGTGGTGCTCGTCGCCGCCGCCATCTGGCTCGTCCGCCGCCGGGCCGCGTGATGCGCGCGACCAGGTCGGCGGTGACGCGATGACCGCGCTGACCACGCCCGCCCGCCCGGACGACGACACCAGGCCGCGGCCGATACCGTGGCGGCGGATGACCGGGGTCACCTGGCGGCAGCACCGCTACGCCCTGGCCGCCGTGGCCGTGCTGCTTGGCGCCCTCGCCGGGTGGCTGTGGATCGCCGGCGCGTCGGTGCACCACGCCTACGCCGCCGTGACCGCCTGTCGCCCGGCCAGCGCGCCCGCCTGCCAAGACCTTGCCACCACGTTCAACGGCACGTGGAATGCCATGTCGATCCCGTCCGTCCTGCTGCAGCTGCTTCCCGCCCTGATCGGGGCGTTCGTCGGGGCGCCGGTGCTGGCCAGGGAGCTGGAGACCGGGACCTTCCGGTTCGCCTGGACGCAGAGCTTCGGCCGGTGGCGCTGGGCCCTCGCCAAGCTGGTGCCGCTCGCGGTCGTGCTGGCCGCCGCGACTTGCGCGTTCGGCGCCCTGGTGTCCTGGTGTTACCAGCCGTTTCTCGCCCCCGGCAATCAGGAACTGGGGATTTACGGAAACACACCGTTCGCGGTCGTGTTCAGCCTGCGCGAGGTCACGCTCCCCGCCTGGACGGTGGCCACCTTCGCGATCGGCGCCCTGGCCGGGATGCTCATCCGCCGGGTCGTCCCCGCGATCGTCGCCACCCTGGCCGTCTACGCGGGGCTCGCCGTCGCGGCCGCGGCCTTCCTGCGCGAGCACTACCTGACCCCGCTGGTCAGCAGCGACTCCAACGTGCCGGGCACCGCGTGGATCATCGGCCAGTGGTGGACCAAGAACGGCAGGTTCGCCTTCGCGGGCAATCCTCCCGACAGCCTCCTGAACCAGTGCTCTTTCCCGCAAGGGCCAGGGGGGAAGGGCGGCGGCGTCGGCTTCCCGCAAGGGCCAGGGGGGAAGGGCGGTGGCGTCGGCGGCCCTCCGTCCTCGGTGAACCCGTTCGCGCAGTGCCTGGCCCCGCACGGCTACGCGCAGTGGAACAGCTTCCAGCCGGCCAGCCGGTTCTGGCCGTTCCAGTGGATCGAAGGCGGCTGGCTGCTCGTGCTGTCCGTGCTGCTCATCGCCCTGACCATCTGGCTAGTCCACCGTCGCGCCGCCTGAGGTGTCCCGCCGCCGGCCGCCGCGCCGCCTGAGGTATCCCGCCGCGTGGCCGCCGCGGGGTAACGCGAATCGCGGACCAGGCTCCTACGGGAGCCTGGTCAGCAGCCCGGACAGTTCGGCCGCCGCGCGGCGGACCTGGGGCAGCGTTGCCGTGCCGTAGCCGAGGATCAGGCCGCTCATCGTGGGCGGGCCCGCGAAGTAACGGTCGAGCGGGTAGACGCCCACGCCGCGTTCGGCGGCCGCCTTCGACCAGGTGCTCCGTCGGGTAGGCGGCCGGCAACTCAAGTACCACGTGCATCCCGGCGGTGTCGCCGAGCAGCCGGAACGGCACCCGGTCCGCACCGCGGCCGGTGGCGTCGTCGGTGGGCCCGTCGCCGTGGGTCAGCCCGTCGACGAGGACGGCGCGGCGGCGGGCGTACTCCAGGCGCATCTTGCGGACGTGGCGCTCCAGGTCACCCGAGCGCAGCAGGGCGAGCACGGCGTGCTGCACCGGCTCGGGGATGCGGACGCCGAGGCGCGGCCGCAGCGCGGCGAGCTCGTCGACCAGCGCGGGCGGCGCGACGAGCCAGCCGGCGCCGAAGGCGGTCGACAGGACCTTTGACGCGGTGCCGAGGTAGACGATGACCTCGGGGTCCATGCTGTGCAGCGCGGGCAGCGGGCCGACGTCGTAGCGGAACTCGCTGTCGTAGTCGTCCTCGACGACGACCGCCCCTGCGGCCCTTGCCCAGGTGATCAGGGCCTGCCTGCGGTTTACCGGGAGGCGGCCGCCGAGCGGGTACTGGTGGGCAGGCGTGGTGTAGAGCAGCCGCAGGTCCCCGGGCAGCTCACCGGGCAGGATGCCGTACGCGTCCACCCGGCAGGGCACCACCCGGCCGCCTGCCCGGCGCAGCACCTCGCGGCCGGTGGGGTAGCCGGGCTCCTCAACGCCCACCTTGTCGCCCGCCGCGAGCAGCGCGTCCGCGAGCAGCGTAAGGCCGCTTGACACCCCCTGGGTGACCAGGACCTGCTCGGGCGTGACGGTGAGGCCCCGGGACCTGCGCAGGTAGGCGGCGATCTCCTCGCGCAGCTCGGGCCGCCCGTGCGGGTCCGGCCAGCGGGACGGCAGGTGCGCGCCGGCCTGCCGCCAGGCCCGCCGCCACATCGCGGGCTCGATCCCGTCCGCCCATGAGACCCCCGGCTGCAGGTCGATGAGCCCGGGGTATCGGGCGTGGATCGCCGTCCACCAGTCCGACCCATCGGTGCCGACGGGCGCCGCGGCCCGGCCCGGCGGGGGAAACGGCGCGTCCGGATGGAACCCGTGGAACATGCCTACGTTCGGGATCACCGGCGACGGAGGGCGGCCCGGACCCGCGGCTGCGCTCCCGGCCAGGCCCTGGGGCCGGCGCGCTGACGGAGGGCGGGGTGACGTCGGCCACGTACGTGCCGGAGCCGTGGCGCCCCTCCAGCCAGCCTTCCGCGAAGAGCCTGGCGTATGCGTTGGTGACCACGGTCCGGCTGACGCCGAGGGTGGCCGCGAGGTCGCGGCTCGACGGCAGCCGGTCGCCCGCGCGCAGCACGCCGCCGGTGACGGCGGCCTCGAGCTGGCCGGAAATCTGGGCGGCGAGCGGCGCCCCGCCCGCCCGGTCCACCACGACCGGCAGGCCAGTGGGCAAGGTGGTCATCGAAACTTCTCCATGATTGGCTATTTGCGCCAGTCCACTTGCGGCCTAGGCTACGGGATCATGAGCACTGAGACCATCGCCTTTGTCCAGCACGCCCCGTACCACCCTGCGCAGGCACCACGAGCGCGGCGCGACCGACCGTACCGCACTCTACGAGGTCCTCGACGCGGGCCTGATCTGCCACTTCGGCGTGGTCGCCGACGGCGACCCGGTTGTGCTGCCCACCGCGTACGGGCGCGAGGGCGACACGCTGTACCTGCACGGGTCCTCGGCCAACGGGGCGTTCTGGGCGGCGGACGGGCAGCGGGTCTGCGTGACCGTGACGCACGTGGACGGTCTCGTCGCCGCTCGGTCGGTGTTCAGCCACTCGGTGAACTACCGCAGCGCGGTCATCTTCGGTACCGCGACCATCGTCGAGGACGAGGACGAGCGCTGGCAGGCACTGCGGCTCATCACCGACCACCTCATCCCCGGCCGCTGGGCGGCTGCCCGGCAGCCCACGAGGAAGGAGATGGCGGCCACGGCGGTGCTGTCGCTCCCGCTCGCCGAGGCATCGGTCAAGGTCCGCACGGGCATGCCGGCGGACGAGCCCGAGGACTGCGACCTTGACGTCTGGGCCGGCGTGCTCCCGATCTCCGTTACCTTCGGCCAGCCGGTACCGGACCCCAGTTGCGCGAGGAAATCCCGCTCCCCGCCCACATCCGCAACCGCGTCAGCTAGCGCGACCGCGTGCTACGCGTGCCCTTCCCGGCCTACGCCCGGGCAACGGCTCGCGAGCCCGGATGGTTGTGGCAACGGGCCGGCCATAGGGGGACTCGCCAATACCCCAACCCGCCGCCTCACGATCGAGGCAAGCTACGCCCTCTGAAACCAGACATGCCGTGTCCGGGACGGCAGCAACCGGCTCGGACACGATGTTATGGAGCCGCGTGCCGCCGGCCTGCCCGCAGGCTGACCGGCGGCACCCGCATGTCAGCTGGAGCGTGAACCGCCTGGCCGTTCCCGGCAAGGGGCACCCTTACCGAGCCAGGGCGCCGGCATGCCCAACGGGATGGCTAGCTCCGGACGGCGATCAGGCTGAGGCGGGGGAGCGAGACCCCGAGGCCCTCGACGTGCCCGGTGCGGGCATCGACCGCGGCCAGCTTGCCCTGCGCGGTCACGACGAACAGCCACCGGCTGTCGGGTGACCAGGCAAGCACCTGGTCGGCCGGCGTTTCCGGATAAAGGGAAACCGGGATTTGCTGATCGGATCCGGACACCAGGTTGAGCAGCTGAAGGGTTACCCGGTCGCCGCTGGCCGCCGGGTACGCCGCGGCCGAGCCGTCGGGGGCGATGACGCCAGGCGTCCCGCCCGGGAGCTCGGCCGATGAGCCGGGCAGCGTGTGCTGTGCCCCGGTCGCCGGGTCCACCGTGGCATTCGAGCAACGATGGCCAGCGTGGCAGTCAACGACCAGCCACCGGGTGGGGCCGACCGCGGCCAGCATTCCGGCGATCGGCTGGAAGCCGCCGGGCCGTACGTCGTACAACGTGGCACTCGTTTCGGGGTAAACGCCGACCAGCACACCGCCCCGGCCGTCCGGGTTCGCCTGCGAATAGCCGCCCGGCGGCAGGCGCAGGGACACCCCGGTCTCGGTGCCGTCCATCCGGACCAGCGGCATCGACGTGGCCTGGAATGTGGCTTGCACCCATGCTGTCCCTGGCTGCGGTCCCGGGATCACAATTCCGCCTTTGCCAAGCGCACCAGAAAGGGGGCGGGCGGGCCGGCCGTCGGGCACCAGGTAACCGGGCACGAAATCCAGGTGGCTGATGATGGCCTCGTGCGGGCCAACGACAAGCGAGACAGGTCCACTGCTCGGCACCGGGATGGGCGTCTTCACCGGGACGGCCGTCTGCGTGATCCGGCCCGAGGCGAACTGAATCCGCACTACCCGGTCATCGCCATAGCCGAACAGCTCCCAGCTGGCCCGCACGCCAAGCAGACGGGGGCCTGCCTCGCTCGTGCTCACCGCGCCCGTGCTCGCCGGCCGAGCCCGCGGCGGGTTGTTCCCGTGCCCGATGATCAGCGTCGCGGCCGCCGCGGCCAGCACGGCCCCGCAGGCAATCAGCAGCATGCCCGGCCGCCAGCGGCCAACCGGGCGCCGCGGCCCGAAGCTGACCTGATCGCCCTCGTCCAGCGCCCGGCGGCGGGAGCTGTCATCACTGCGCACAATTCATCATCCACCGCCGCCCGCTCCGCCGAAACCACCCGATCCGGTCTTCCTCGCCCGGCGGAGCGCGGACGTCGGGCGATGGTTGCGGCGTCAGCCCGGGAATCTCGTTACCCGTGTCGCCGGGCACGACAACGGGCGCCGGCAACAGCCCTGGCCGCACAAATGTCATGATCGCGGAACTTCTGCACACTCATAAGGCGCAAAAGTACCGCGGAAGCAAAAGTTACCGTGATCATGAGGCGGCCGGCGGCCCAGGTCACCGCGTGGCCGGCCGCAGGCGCCCGTGACCGCCACCCTGAGGCACGCCCGGGCAGCCGCGACCGCCCGCGCGCAGATCGTCGGCGGGACGTTCAGCCGGGCCGGGCGGCGCCCGGTGGCGCAGCCGGCTCGCCTCACTCGCCGTCGCAGCGGCCGCCGGGGAACCGGGCCGGCCCGCTGCCACCGGGACCGGCCGTCATGCCCTGGCGCCGGCCTGCCGGCGCCTTTCATCGGGACGCGCCCGCCCGTGAGCCGGCCGGGTGGCCATCGCGATCCGCGCCGCCCAGGACGGATACCATGACACCCGCCGCACCCGCCCCGGCCAGCAACGACACGGGGGCATTGCCGCAACCCCCCTATATAGCCGGCCCGTTGCCACAACCATCACTCCCCGAGCCCGCTGCCCCCGAGCCCGCTGCCCCCGAGCCCGCTGGGCTCTTCCGTGGCGCTGGCCACGGTCAGGTGATCGTCGCGGCCCATGGGCGTGGCGAACCAGAATCGGTATGGTTCGCTCATGACGATCGTGAGCGGGGCCGGGGTTGTCGTCACCGGCGGTGGCGGCGGCATCGGCCGGGCAATGGCGCGCAGGCTCGCCGCGGACGGCGCGCGGGTGGTGGTGAACGACCTGGACGTCGCGGCGGCGGAGGCGGTGGCCAGCGAGATCGGCGGCCTCGCCGTCCCCGGCGACGCCGGGACCGCGCAGGGCGTCGCGGAGCTCGTCCAGGCCGCCGCCGGGTTCCTCGGCGAGATCGACATCTACTGCTCGAACGCGGGAACCGGGGGCGGAACCGGCCCGGATACCCCGGATGAGGTGTGGCAGCGCGCCTGGGAGGTCAACGCCATGGCGCACGTCCGCGCGGCGCGGGCGCTGCTACCCGGCTGGCTGGCCCGCGGGTCCGGCACGTTCGTCGTCACCGCGTCGGCGGCCGGCCTGCTGACCATGCTCGGCTCGGCGCCCTACTCGGTGACCAAGCACGCGGCGGTGGGCTTCGCGGAATGGCTCGCCGCGACGTACCAGCACCGCGGGCTGGCCGTGCACTGCGTCTGCCCGCAGGGGGTGCGCACCCAGATGCTCGCCAACTCCGGGCAGGCCGGCGAGGTGGTGCTCGCCGGCGCCGCGATCGAGCCCGAGCAGGTGGCCGACGCGCTGGCGGCCGCGCTGGCCGACGGCAGCTTCCTCGTCCTGCCGCACCCGGAAGTCCATGACTACTACGTGCACCGCGCCACGGACACCGACCGGTGGCTGCGCGGCATGTCGCGGCTGCAGCAGCGGGTCGAAGAGGCGGAAGCCAAGGCACGGCAGGCAGAGGAGAACAAGTGAAAGCCTGGCAGGTTAGTCGGCTCGGCGAGCCGGAAGACGTGCTTGAACTAGCCGAGGTGCCGCGTCCGGTACCCGGCCCTGGCCAGCTCCTGGTGCGGGTGCGCGCGGCCGCCGCGAACTTCCCCGACGTGCTGATGTGCCGTGGCTCGTACCAGGTGCGCCCGCCGCTGCCGTACACCCCCGGGGCCGAGCTGTGCGGCGAGGTCGTCGAGACGGGCCAGGACGTGACCGGGTTCGCGCCCGGTGACCGGGTGATCGGTGGTGCGGCCCTGCCGTACGGCGCGTTCGCCGAGTATGCCCTCATGGACGCGCGGGGCGCCTTCCCCGCGCCCGCCGCGCTCGACGACGCCGAGGCGGCGCCGTTCTTCATCACCTACCAGACCGGGTGGTTCGGGCTGCACCGGCGGGCGCACCTGGTGGCCGGCGAGACCCTGCTCGTGCACGCGGCGGCGGGCGGCGTCGGCAGCGGCGCGATCCAGCTCGGCAAGGCCGCGGGCGCGCGGGTCATCGGTGTGGTCGGTGGCCCGGAGAAGGCCGCGCTGGCCAGGGAACTCGGCGCGGACGTGGTGGTTGACCGCTACGCGGAGGACTTCGTGGCGGTCGTCAAGGAGGTCACCGGAGGGCGCGGCGCCGACGTCGTCTACGACCCGGTAGGCGGCGACGCCTACGCGAAATCCACCAAGTGCATCGCCTTCGAGGGCCGGATCGTGATCGTCGGCTTCACCAGCGGTACCATCCCGACGGCCACGCTGAACCACGCGCTTGTGAAGAACTACTCGATCCTCGGCCTGCACTGGGGCCTGTACCAGCGGCTCGACCCGGAGTCCGTCATCGCTTGCCATGCCGAGCTGACCCGGCTGGCCGACGCCGGCCTGATCCGCACGCTCGTCTCCGAGCGGCTGCCGCTGTCCGGCGTGCCCGACGCGCTGCGCCGTCTCGGCGCCGGCTCCACCGCCGGCCGGATTGTCTTCCAGCCCTGAGCCCGCTCGTGGCGCCGCCCGGCGGCCCACCGGCGGCATACGAAGTTCACTGCGCCGCCTGCCTGTCCTCGGGGGGCTGCTGCCGTTGCCGCGCTCGCGGGTGTGGCCGGACGTGCTGGCCGGAGTCACGCTTGCCGCGCTAGGCATACCGGAAGTGCTCGGCTACGCGCGGATCGCCGGCATGCCGCTGGCGACCGGCCTGTACACGATGGTGCTGCCGATGGCGGTGTTCGCGGTCCTCGGCTCCTCGCGGCACCTGGTGGTGGCCGCCGACTCGGCGACCGCGGCCATTCTCGCCGCGGCCCTGGTCGGGCTGGCTGTCCCGGGTTCCGCGCGTTACGTGCGGCTGGCCGGGCTGGCCGCGCTGCTCACGGCGGTGCTGCTGCTGCTCGCCCGGCTGGCCCGGCTGAGCTTCCTGGCGAACTTCCTGTCCCGCACGGTGCTGGTCGGCTTCCTGGCCGGCGTCGGGGTCCAGGTGGCGATCGGCCAGCTGCCCGACATGCTCGGCCTCACGGTCCCGGGCAACAAGACGGTGCCCGTGCTCGTGCACGCGCTTGGCCGGGTCGCGTCCGCCCACGGCGCCGACGCGGCGGTGTCGGCCGCGGTGATCGTGACGGTGCTCGGGACCAGGGCGCTCACCCGCCGCTTCCCTGGCGCCCTGATCGCCGTCGTGCTCGCGATCGCCGCCAGCCGGCTGTTCGACCTGTCCAGTCACGGCGTGGCCGTCGTCGGGACGGTGCCAAGCGGCCTGCCGTCGCTCGCCCTGCCCGCGCTCGACTGGGCGGACGCCACGAGGCTGCTCGGCACCGCGGCGGCCCTGTTCGTGGTCATCCTCGCGCAGAGCACGGCGACCGCGCGCGCCTACGCCGCGAAGTACGACGAGCCGCTGAGCGTCCCCGACGACCTGAGCGCGCTCGGCGCGGCCAACCTCGCGGCCGCGTTCTCCGGCACGTTCGTGGTCAACGGCAGTCCCACCAAGGCGCAGATGGTGGACAGCGCGGGCGGGCGGAGCCAGCTCGCGCAGCTCGCCGCCGCCGCCGTGGTCCTTGTGACCGCGGTGCTGCTCACCGGGCCGCTCGCCTACCTGCCGAGGGCCGCCCTGGCCGCGGTCGTCTTCCTGATCGCGGTCGAGCTGATCAACCTGAAGGAGCTGCGGCGCATACTTCGCGCTGCGGCGGGACGAGTTCGCGGTCGCGGTGCTGGCCGCGGCCGCGGTGATCGCGTTCGGCGTCGAGTACGGCATCCTGATCGCGGTCGTCGCCTCGGTCGTCGACCACCTGCGGCACAGCTACAACCCGCTCAACCACGTCCTGGTGAAGTCGCCGGCCGGGTACTGGCAGCCGGACGCCGTCACGCCCGGCGCGCGGACGGAGGAGGGGCTGGTCATCTACCGGTTCGGCACCAGCCTCTACTACGCCAACGCGGCCAAGTTGCTCGCCGACTTGCGGGCCATCGTTGAGGCCGGAGGACCGCTGCGCTGGTTCGTCCTCGACTGCGCGGCCGTCGAGGACATCGACTACACCGCGGCTGCCGTCCTTGCCCGGGCGGTGCAGATCTCCAGCGAGCGGCACGTGCGGTTCGCGGTGAGCACCGTGCTTCCCCAGGTGCAGCGGCAACTGGACAGCTTCGGGATCACCAAGGCACTTGACCCCGACGCGCGCTACGAAACCCCCAGGGACGCGGCTGACGCGTTCCACGCCGCGGGCGGCGGCCAGACGGAGGGACCGGGGGAACCACGCCCCCGTTCCGGATGATCATCCGCATGACGCAGAACGTAGGCGGCTGACTCCGGCCGCCCCCGGATTCCCTGGGGGTTGGTCAGAGCTCGATGCGCGCGCCCATGATGACGGTGCTTTCCCGCGGGAGATTGAAGTACTCGGCGGCGTCCGCCGTCAGCCGGGTGGTGGCGATGAACAGGCGCTTGCGCCACCTGCTCATCCCTGGCGTGGTCCCCTTGCGAACCTCGATGGTGGACAGGAAGTAGGAGATGTGGCTGATGTCAAGTACGTGCTCCTCCCCGGTCGCGCGGACGAGTGGCATCAGCAAGGGGACGTCCGGCGGGTCCATGTAGCCGAAGCGAGCGGTGACGTGGTAGATCTGGTCGTCCTTGTAACCGAGGTCGTCGATCTCCAGCCGGCCGCTGTCGGCCACGTGCGGGACCGGGAGCGTCTCGATAGCCAGGATGAGCACGTGCTCGTGCAGCACGTGATTGTGCTCGACGTTGGCGCGCAGGGCGAGCGGCGCGCTGGCCTTGCCCCGGTTGAGGAAGACCGCGGTGCCCGGCACCCGGGGCAGCGGCGGCTTCTTCGCGTGCAGCTGGTCGATGAACTCGCGCAGCGATCCCTCGTCGTGCTCGCGCTGCCTGCTGACCAGCTGACGGCCCTTCTGCCAGGTGGTGAGGACGGTGAACACCAGCAGGCCGATGGCGAGCGGCAGCCAGGCCCCGTGCGGCAGCTTGGTGAGGTTGGCGGTGAAGAACAGCAGGTCGAAGGCGATCAGCGCGGCGGCGGCCGGCGCGACGAGCCACAGCGGCTTCTTCCACTGGCTGCGCACGATGTAGAAGTAGAGCAGCGTGGTGATGGTGATCGTGCCGGTGACCGCTACGCCGTACGCGTAGGCGAGCGCGGTAGACGTGCGGAACGTGAAGACGAGCGCGAGGACCGCGACGCACAGCGCCCAGTTGATCCACGGGACGTAGATCTGGCCGACGCGTTCCTCCGAGGTGTGCGCGATGCGCAGCCGCGGCAGGTACCCGATCTGGGCGGCCTGCTGGGTCAGCGAGAACGCGCCGGAGATGACCGCCTGTGAGGCGATGACCGTCGCGGCGGCGGCCAGGATCACCATCGGGATCGCCGCCCACCCGGGGACGAGCAGGAAGAAGGGGTTGGCGATCGCGGTGGCCGGATGAGACAGGACGAGCGCCCCCTGCCCCATGTAGTTGAGCACGCAGGCCGGGAAGACCACGAACAGCCAGGCCCGGGTGATCGGGCCGCGGCCGAAGTGCCCCAGGTCGGCGTACAGCGCCTCGGCGCCGGTCACCGCGAGCACCACGGCCGCCATCGAGAAGAACGCGGTGGTGAAGTGGCCGAACAGGAAGGCGATCGCGTACGTGGGGGAGAGCGCCTTGAGGATATCCGGGTTGCTGGCGATGCCCTTGATGCCCCAGGCGGCGATCACTACGAACCAGATCAGGCCATCACCGGGCCGAACAGCCGTCCGACCGCCTGCGTGCCGATCCGCTGGAGCACGAACAGGCCGATCAGGATCACCGCGGTGACTGGGAGCACGATGCTGCCCACGGACGGCGCCGCGACCTGGACGCCCTCGATCGCGGAGAGCACCGAGATCGCCGGGGTGATCATGCTGTCGCCGAAGAACAGCGACGCGCCGAACACGCCGAGCGCCGCCAGGATCAGCGCCGTCCGCCGCCCGCTCGGCGCGCCCCGCCGCCGGATCAGGGTGATCAGCGCCATGATGCCGCCCTCGCCGTCGTTGTCGGCGTGCATCACCAGGGTCACGTAGGTGACCATGACGATCAGCACGATCGCCCAGAAGATCAGCGAGACGACGCCGTACACGTTCTGCGTCGACACCTGGACGCGGTGCGGGTCGGACGGGCTGAAGACCGTCTGCACGGTATACAGCGGGCTGGTGCCGATGTCGCCGAACACGACGCCAAGCGCACCGAGTCTCGAGCGCCCCCCGCGCAGTTCCGTTCATCGCCCTCCAAGCTGCACCGTTACCGCCACGCCAACCCTAACCGCAGGCCCCGCGGCGGCCATCTGGTGGCTGCCCCGTGAGCTGCGAGGCCCTTCGCGGTCTGTGTGCCCGAGTGTCCGCGTGGCCGCGCCGGCCTGGGCGGGCCGCCTATGCTGGCGCGCATGAGCGTCCAAGCGCCCGCGTGGGTGGTGGCGGGACCGCCTGGCGCCGGGAAGAGCACGGTCGCCCGGCTGCTGCTCGCCCGCCTCGAGCCGGTGCCCGCCCTGCTCGACAAGGACACGATGTACGGGCCGTTCGTCGCCGCGGTCCTCGCCGCGGCGGGCCGCCCGCCCGGCGAGCGGGAGGGCCCCTGGTACGACGAGCACGTCAAGGCGCACGAGTACGCCGGCCTGACGGCGACCGCTCGCGAGATCCGGGTCCACGGCTGCCCGGTCCTGCTGTCCGGGCCGTTCACCCGGCAGATCCACGACGCCGGCCGCTGGCGGTCCTGGGCCGCCGAACTCGGCGGCGGTGACGTCCGGCTCGTCTGGGTCCGGTCGGACGCGGCCACCCTGCGGCGGCGGCTGGAGGCCAGGGGATCGGGGCGGGACGCGGGCAAGCTCGCGGACTTCGCCGCGTTCACCGCCCGGATGCGGCTCGACGACCGCCCGGCCGTGCCGCACATCGCCGTTGATAACCGGCTTGCCGCCGCCCCGCTTGACGAGCAGCTAGCGGCCGTGCTCGCCCAGCTGCCGCCCCCGGCTGAGCCCGCGGGCTGAGCCGCCGGGTCCTGCCCTTGCGCTTGGCCGCCCGGCCGGCTGGCCGCCCGGTTCGCCGCCATCGCGGTCACGCCCGCCATGAACATTTCCACGCCGAACTGGTAGTGCGCTTCCGGCTCGTCGCACGCGGTCATCGGGATGGCGCACTCCACCAGCCGGGGATACCGGGCAGGCGGCAGGGTCGCGAGCACGACCTGCTTCTTGCGCTGCAGCTCCGTGCGCTCCACGTCGTCGATCAGCTCGATCCCCGGCTCGCTCATCACCAGCATGATGCCGGTCCACAGGGCGGTCCGGGCGAGCGCGCTCGCGTCCTGCGGGCTGAACCCGGCCGAGCGCAGCAGCTCGAGGGTGACCTCGATCGCGTTGAGCGCGGACTCGCTGCTCTTCTCCGACTGCGCGAGCAGCTGGGGCGCGGCCGGGTGCGCGCGCAGCACGCCGATCAGCGAGGTGAGCAGCGCGCGCAGCTGGTCCGGCCAGGGGAGCGCGGCGTCGACGCTGGTGTCGATCTCGCTCCACATCCGCTCGGTGAGCCCTTCGAGCAGCTCGTCCTTGCCGTGGAAATGCCAGTAGAGGGCCATCGGCGTCACGCCGAGCTCGGTGGCGAGCTTGCGGATGGTCAGCGACTCAAGACCGGACGCGTCGGCCAGCGCCAGCGCGCGGTCCACGACCGCGGCCCTGGTCAGGCGAGTGCGCTCGCCCTCGTCTAGAACGCCTGCCGGGTTACCGGCGGGCTGCCGCGAAGAAGTCACTTGACAACTATACGGCGTACAAGGCAGCATAAGCAACGACAGCTTGTACGACGTATAGGAACAACATACAGGTACGGCTTACAGGTACGCCGTATATGAGGTTCGGGGAAGGACCAAGGCCATGAAGGATCGGGCGCGGTGGTGGGCGCTGACGGCAGTCAGCCTCGCCACGGTGATGGTGTATCTCGACAACAACGTGCTGAATGTCGCTCTGCCGACCATCCAGCGCAGCCTCCACCTGTCGGTCAGCGGCCTGGAGTGGATCGTGAGCAGCTACCTGCTGGTGCTCGGCGGGCTCCTGCTGGTCGGCGGCCGGGTCGCCGACATCTTCGGCAGGCGCCGCGTGTTCCTGGCCGGGCTGGCCGTCTTCACGCTCTCCTCGCTCGCGGCCGGCCTGGCGGGCAGTGGCGGGGTGCTGATCGCCGCCCGGGCCGTGCAAGGGCTCGGCGCGGCGCTCGTGCTGCCGGCGTCGCTGGCGATCGTCGTCGCGACATTCACCAGTCCCAGGGAGCGGACCACGGCGATCGGCATCTCCGGTGCGATCGGCGCGCTCGGCCTCGCGCTCGGCCCGGCGATCGGCGGAGTGGTCAGCCAGCACCTGCACTGGGGCTGGATCTTCCTCATCAACGTGCCTATCGGGATCATCACCGCCGCGATCGCGATCCCGTTCGTCGCCGAGTCGCACGGGCGGACGGAGCCGGCTGGAGCACCAGGCACCCGGCAGTCCACGGTTGCCCTGCTCGACATCCCCGGCCTCGTCACCTCCGCGCTCGCGCTGTTCGCGCTGACCTACGCGCTGATCGAGGGACACGACAAGGGCTGGACCTCATCGCTGATCATCGCCTCGTTCGCGGTGGCCGCCGCGGTGGCCGCGCTCTTCATCGCGATCGAGGCGCGCAGCGCGAACCCCATGCTGCCGCTGCCGATCTTCCGCTCCGGCGCGTTCAGCGGCGGCCTCGGAACGATGATGATCTGGGGATTCGGCGTGCTCGGCATCTACTTCTTCACCTCGCTCTACCTGCAGAACAACCTCGCGTTCTCGCCCTCGAAGGCGGGACTGGCGTTCGTGCCGATGGCGCTGTGCCTGGCGTTCGCCGCCGCGCTGTCGCCGCGGGTGGTGACGCTCATCGGCGGGCACCGCACGGTGGCGCTCGGCATGACGATCATGACCGTGGGGCTGGTGCTGTTCGCCGGGCTCGGCGCGGGCGCCACGTTCGCCTCGCTGCTGCCAGGGTTCGTGCTGTTCGGCCTCGGGCCGGCCTGATGAACGTCCCGCTGACCAACGCGGTGATCGACGGCGCGCCCGCGGCGCAGGCGGGCGTCGCGTCCGCGATGCTCAACGCCTCCCGGGAGGTCGCGGGCCTGCTCGGCGTCACGGTGGTCGGCGCGGTGCTGCGGTCGGCCGAGGGCAGCGCGCTGCGCTCGGGCGCGAACCCGGCGCAGGCGTTCATCGACGGGTACCACTCCGGCCTGTGGCTGACCATCGGCCTGCTCGCCGCCGGGGTCGTGCTCAGCTACCTGTCCCTGCGCCGCCGGCCGGGGTCCGCTGACGTCGCGCTCGCCAGTGCGTCGGCCGCGCTCGGCGCGGCGACGCCGGAGGCCGAGCCGGTGCCGGCCGTCGCCCGTGACGCGGTAGCCGCCGACGGTACCGCCGCGCGGTAACCGCACTCGCGCGGTGGCGACCACGAGGAGGCCGCGTCCGTTCCAGACCCCGGACGGACGCGGCCTCCTGCCTGCGGTTCAGCCCGCGGCGGTACGAGCGGGGTAGTGCGTCAGCGGCGGCCGCTCTTGCGGCCGGTTGGCTGCAACCTGAAGTCTCCAGACGGGCGGGATGCCGATCATCAGTCAGCCGACTCTGCCGCGCGGCCATCTGCGGTAAGCCGCCCGAGAGCCCGTTCACGCCTGCTCGACCGGGGTGTCGGGCATGCGGCCCCATTCGGCCCAGGATCCGTCGTAGACGCGGACGTGATCACGGCCGAGCAGGTTGGCGAGGACGAACCAGGCGGTGCTTGCCCGGCCGCCGATGGTGCAGTAGGTAATCAGTTCGCCGTCGCCGTCCAGGTCAACGGCGGAGAGCATGCCCCGCAGCTCGGCGGCGGTCCGGAAGGACCCGCGGTCGTCGTAGAGGTCGTCGATGGGCTGGCGGACCGCCGAGGGGACGTGCCCGGCGCGGCCCCCTGGCTCCATGCCGCCCGACGGCCAGAACCGCTCGCCCCGGTACTCCTCCAGGCTGCGCACGTCGAGGATGGTGGTGCCCGGTGCGCCGATGGCGCCGCGCACCGCGGCGTGGCCGGCGCGTAGCCGCTTATCCTGCCCACGCAGCGGATAGCTGGTGGCGGCTGGCTGGGCGGGCGTACTGCTGCACGGCCGGCCCTCGGCGTGCCAGGTGTCACGGGAGCAGTCGAGGATCCGGACATCCTGGTGGCCGTACAGCTTCATCAGCCACAATCCCATGGCGGGTGCGTACCCGTAGAGCACGACCGTGGTGTCTGGCCGGACGCCTGACCGGGCGAGCAGCCCGGCCAACTGCCGCGTCATCGACGGGCCGGTAGTCCGCGTCCCGCAGGTCGCTGTACACGTTCCACAGGACGGCTTGATCGATGTGCCAGCGGTCGTACGCGGCCCGGCTCACGTCTACCTCGACCACCCGGACGGTGGGATCGTGCAGCCGGGCCGCCAGCCATTCGGGATTGACAAGCAGGTCGCGGCGAGCGGTTGATTCAGGTGCATGGGTAACTGGCGTGGTGTTCATCTTGTCCTCCGGAGGTTTCCTCAGTGGTATGGATGGTGATGCTGGCGGCATCGTCGACCGCGCTGGCCTGACCGGTTGCTCGCCGGGCGTGAGGCTGTTGGCGGTGACGGGCTCGCCGCGATAATCGCGGCTGGTGAACGAGACAGCCGCCCTGGGCGTGCGGTCGACGATCAGGTGCAGCGCGTGGCCGCGGCTGTAGTGGCCCGCCGGGTCGAACTGCTGACGGCTGGCCCTGGCCCGGCCAGCGTCGATCTCGGCGTAGACGATGCCTTCCCGGTCGGTTAGCGAGGCCGCTCAGCACCTCGCCCTCGGGGCCGATGATGGCGGTGTTGCCGCGCGACAGCCAGTCGTCCGCACCGCCATAGAGCTCCGCGCGGCCCGGCAGGTCCTCGGGCAGGTCGGTGGCCCGGATGCAAGCGGTGACGCCGACCACGTAGGTGCGGCCTTCCTTGGCGATATGCCGCAGGGTCGGCACCCACATGTCGGAATTGTCCCAGGTGGGTGCCAGGTAGATGTCGACTCCGCGGGCGTAGAGGGCGGCGCGGGCCAGCGGCATGTAGTTCTCCCAGCAGATCAGGGCGCCGAGATCGCCGGAGCCGGTGTCGATGACGTCGAGCGTCGATCCGTCACCAGTGCCCCAGACCAGCCGTTCGCCGCCGGTCGGCATGAGCTTCCGGTGCCGCCCGGCCAGCGTCCCGTCCGGTGCGAAGTGCAGCAGCGCGTTGTAGAGGGTCGCGCCGGCCGCGTCCCGCTCGCTGACGCCGACCGACAGCCAGATGCCGAGCCGCCTGGCGGTCTCGGCCAGCAGGTCCGTGGCCGGCGACCCGACGACTACCGCCTGGTCAAGGAGCCGGGCGTACAAGGCGCTTGAGGTGGCGTCACAGGGCCGGGTGCGCCACACCCAGTCGGGATAGCCGGGCACGAACGCCTCGGGGAAGGCCACCAGCCGCGCGCCTTCGGCGGCGGCCTTCTCGCAGAGCGCGAGAACCTTGGCGATCGTCGCGTCGCGGTCAAGCAGCACGGGTGCGGCCTGTACGGCAGCCGCCATCATCAGCTCCACTGCCTGTCTCCTATCGCCGACGCCGGCGTTGCGGGCGCGCGGAGCCCGTCAAGGAACCGGGTGAGCAGCTCGTTGACCTCGGTGGGCTGTTCCATGTTGATCATGTGGCCGGCTTGGCCACGACGTGGTGCGAGCGCCGGGGATGCGGCGGGCGAGCACGGCGGACATCTCGCGGAAACCAGGCACGTCCTGCTCGCCCACGGCCACCAGGGCGGGCATGGTGAACTGCTCAGTGCTTTGATGAGGCGCGGTTCATCCTGCCGGTGCGGGTCGTCACCGCTCCAGTGCTGCCCGGGGTACCCGGCGACCATGTCGCCAGCGCGCTCGCCACCGCCGGCTGCCGCCGGGCGGCCGCGAACAGCGGGTGGGCCAGCCAGGCCGCGCGGCCCGCCAGCAGCCCGCGCTGCTGTGCCTGCCGGGCAGCCTCTTCGAGTCCCTCGGCCGATTGGGCGTCCCATGGCACGTCATCGAGTACCGCGTCGAGCAGCGCGAGGCCCCGCACGCGCTGCGGTGCGGCCAGGGCGGCCTGCATGACCACCCGGCCGCCAAAGGACAGCCCGGCGAGCGCGGCCTGTTCGATCGACAGGTGGTCAAGCAGCGCGAGCAGGTCACCGGCGTGGGTATACGGCACGGCGGGATCGAACGGCCCGGAGGCGCCGAACCCGCGGCAGTCGTACCTGACCACGCGGAAGCGCGCGGCCAGGTGATCGGCCTGCAGGTCCCACATGCGCATGTCAAGCCCGAACCCGTGGGCGAGCACCACGGCGGGCCCGGCACCGCTCATCTGGTAGGCCAGCCGGGCACCCGGCAGGGCCAGCACCGCGGTGGGCCCGCCAGCGCCTTGCCGCGTGCAGCGGGCCCGATGCTCATGGCCGCGCCTCGTAGATGAGGTTGAACGGCGTCTGGGCCGCACGGCGGAACCGGGTGAATCCCGCCTCGGTGAGGACCTGCCTGGTCCGTGCCTCTCCGGCCTGGTTGCCGAGCACCACGTCCGGCTCCTGCGCCATCGCGCTTGGCACGCACAGCAGGGTGGAGAAGGCGTAGTAGAGCCCGGCCGACCGGGTTGAGGTTCCCGGCCAGGTCATCGGCGGCGGCGGGCTCCACGAGCAGGAACGTGCCGTCGTCGGCGAGCGCTTGGCGGATGTGGGCGGCGGCCGTCACCGGATGGCCCATGTCGTGCAGGCAGTCGAACGCGGCGATCAGGTCGTACCCGGTGCCGGGGAACCCGTCGGCGGGCGCGACGGCGAACCGGGTGCGCTCGCCGAGCCCGGCGTCCGCGGCGGCCTTGGCGGCACGCTCGATCGAGGCAGCGTGATAGTCGTAGCCGGTAAAGGTCGAGGCGGGATACGCCTGCGCCATGATCCGGGTGGAGGCGCCGTGCCCGCAGCCGACGTCGGCGACCTTCGCCCCGGCCCGCAGCTTGGCCTCCACCCCGTCGAGGGCGGGAATCCAGGACTGGACCAGATTGGCACGGTAACCCGGCGCGAAGAACTGCTCGCACCCGTCGAACACTTCACTGTCCTGGTCGTGCCAGGCCAGTCCGGCGCCGGTGCGGAACGCCTCACTGATCCGCGGCTCGGCGCGCAGTGAGGCCAGCGCGAGCACGAACGCGCCAGGCAGGAAACACGGGCCGTCCGGGTCGGCCAGCGCGAGCGCCTGCTCCGCCGAGAGGAAGAACCGGCCATCGCCCGTCCAGGTTACGTAGCCGGAGGCCGCCTGGGCGGCCAGCCACTCGGTGACGTACCGGGGTGCGGTCCCCGGTGCGCGCCGCGAGTTCCGCCGCGGTGAGCGGCGGCGCTTCGGCGAGCGTGCGGTAGAGCCCGAGCCGGTGGCCGATGACCACCATCGCCGCGTTGGCGGTCGCGCCCAGGTCGGCCACGAACTGGCCGAGGAATTCATTGAGTTTCGCTTCATCGACGGCGGCCATGAGGATGCCTCCTGCGTGTGCGGGCGGGGGTACCTGACGCCCCGCATGACCGCATCGTGGCTCGCGGCGGCTGACGGCCACATCGGTGCGCGTACCCAATCAGCGCCGCTGCGGCCCCCGGCAGGCGCCGTGGCGGCTACCCAGTTAAGCCCGGCTGGCTACCCGGTTAACCGGTGCGGCCGCCAGTCAAGCCCGGCGGCGTACCCGGCAAGCTGCGCGGCGCATGCCGGTCTTGGCCAGCAGGCTGGCCACGTGCTTTTCCACGGTGCGCGACGACAGGAACATCTCCGCGGCGATCTCCTTGTTGGCCAGGCCCCGGGCGGCCAGCCGCAGCACGTCCGCCTCGCGCTCGGTCACGCCGATCGCCCGCAGCTGGCCGGGCAGCCCGGCGCTGTCGGCCTGCCGTCGCGGTACCGGCGCTCCCGCCTGGCGCAGCAGGTTCCGGCAGGCGGCGGCCACCCGGTCATCGCCGCGGTCGGCGAAATAGCCGACGGTCTCCCGCAGCCAGCCGACCGGGTCTCCCCAGCCGTCGGCGAGCGCGGCTTGCGCGGCCACGCGCCTTGCGTAGTGCCTGTACCAGGCGACAAGCGGTCCCATCTGCGCGTCCGCTGCGTCGAACGCCGCCGCGGCATCGTCCCGCTTGCCCTCCCGGCCCGCGAGGATGGCGCCCGCGTAACCGAGCAGGGAACCGACCACCAGGTGCCGGCTGCCGTGGGCGGCCCGCACCCGGGCCGCGGCCGCCTCCGCGTCCAGGCCAAGCAGGGCGCCGAGCAGCGGCCACAGGCCGAGGAACGGCGGGGCCATGGTGGCCGTGCGAGCTCAGTATCAGCCCGGCCCCCGTGGTCATCTGCTCGTGGGCCAGCTCGATGTCCTCGGCGAGCAGCGAGAACGTGGCCCGGCAGTGTCCCCACGAGCAGCCCGTCACGTCCGGGTCATCCGGAGCGAGCGCGGTCGCCTCGGCGATCCGCGCCTCCATGGCCTCATCCTCACCCGAGATCGCGTGCGCGGTGGCCTGGAAGATCAGCGCCATCGGCAGCGTCGCCAGGTGGAACCGGCGCGATGCCTGCTCGCACCGCCGGGCGGCTTCCATCGCCTCACCGGGCGGAACTGCTTGTTAAGCCCGGCCGCGATCTGCAGGTCAAGCGTCGCGCTCAGCGCGAGAGCGCCCTGGGCCGCGGCCAGTTCCCGCGCCTGCTCAAGCCGGGCCGTGCTCTCGGTGCGCAGCTGGTCGATCGTGCCAAGCTCGTGCAGTGCCCGCAACTGCCACAGCCGCAACCCGTGCGCGCCGGCCACCGTGTGCTCCTGGTTGAAGAACCCCTCGGCCACGTCGAGGTCACGCTGCCTGGCGACCCGGCCCAGCACCTCAAGCGCCTCGCAGGCCACCTCTGGCAGCCCTCCGTACTCGGCCGCGCCCAGTGCCGCCGCTGCGAGCCGTTCCGCCTCGGCCAGGTCTCCCCGGCCGACCGCCACCTGCGCCGCGCACGCGTCCACCTGGGCGGAATCGGTCCCGGGTGACTTGCGGGCGACCTGGACGCTCGCGGCCGCCTCCGCCCAGCGCGCGCCGGCGATCGCGGCCCGCGCGATCCCCAGGTGCAGCGGCCCGGCCCGGGCCGTGGCGGTACCGCCGAGGCCGGCGAGCAGCCTCCTGCCCATCTCGATCGCGCGGTCAACCTGCCCGGACAAGGCGAACGCCTCGGTCAGCGCCTCGTCCGCCCCGGTGCCGAGCACCGGGTCATCCGCGCCGATCAGGGCCCGGGCCCGCAGGAGCGTTTGCTCGGCGCTGGCCAGCGCGCCCACCGCGAGGTCGCGCCGCCCGGCCTCAAGGAGCAGCGCACCCGCGCGTGCCTTGTTCCCCGCCTCCTCGGCCAGCTCAGCGGCCAGCACGCACCATGTCCCGGGCAGGCCCGGATGCGCCGCCTCCACCGCGGCAAGAGCCTGCCCGGCGAGCAGCGCCCGTTCCGGCGACAGCAGCCCGGCCAGGACCGCCTCGTGAGTGAGCGCGTGCCGGAACCGGAAGCTGTCACCGTCGGCCGCGACCAGCTGCAGGCCCACCCCGCGCCGCAGCGCCGTGACCACGGCGGCATCCGGCAGGCCGGTGACCTGGCCGAGCAGCGCCCAGTCGAACCTGCGGCCGATGACGGCGGCCGCGCAGACCACACGGCGGGCATCGGCGTCCAGCCCGTCGAGCCGCCGGCCCACGGCATCGGCGAACGTGGCGGGCACTCCCGATCCGGCCAGGTCGCCGGCGTGCCAGAAGCCATCGCGCTCGGTCAGCGTGCCGTCGCCGATCAGGCCCGCGAGCACCTCCTCGACCAGGAACGGCAGGCCCTCGGCGCGCTCCGCTATCACCGACTGGACCACGTCAGGCAATTCGGCGGCGCCGACGCACGCCAGCGCCATGCGAGCGGTCGCCGTCACGTCCAGGCGGTCGAGCGGCAGCACGGCCGCCGCCCCGCGCGCCTGCAGCGCGCCGGCCAGCCCGGCCGCCTCGCCGCCCTCTTCGCCGCGCAGGGTGCCCACGCACAGCACGCGCTCGGCGGAGAGGTTGTCGGCCAGGTACTCAAGCAGCGCGAGCGTCTCCCTGTCGGCCCAGTGCAGGTCCTCGAGCACCAGCAGGCAGCCGGCGTCGCCTGACTGGACGCGCAGCAGTTGCAGCACCGCCTCACCGAGGAACACCAGCGAGTCGTCGCCCGTCCCGTCCCGTGGCCTGCGCCACTGCGGAACCAGCCGGCCGAGCGCGGGCCGGAACGGATCCAGTTCCCCGCTGCCTGGCAGGCGGCCGGCGCGGGCAGCCGGGGCAAGCGCCTCGGCGAACGGCCGGAACGGCGCGGGCACGCCTCCGGCCACCGCCCGCCCGGCCACGGTCACCAGGCCCTGCTCGCGGGACGCGCGCGCGATCTCGCGGATCAGCCGTGACTTCCCGACCCCGGCCTCGCCGGTGACGAAGACCGTGCCGCCGCGCCCGGCCCGCGCCGCGGCCAGGGCAGCCTGCAGCTGACGGGACTCCTCATCCCGCCCGACGAGCACCGGGCACAGCACCTGCCGCATACGACAAGTATTGGACACCACGGTCGTTCACGCACCAGGCCCCCGCCCTAGCCGGCCTGGGGCGACGGCTGGCCGGGCGGATCAGCAGGCAGCTGCTCGTGGCGGTGACGTAGACCTTGCCGGCGGCGTCGGTGATCCTGGCCTCGGCGAGCGCCGTGCGGCGGCCGAGGTGGACAACGGTGCCCTCGGCGGTGATCGGGCCGGTGTCGACGGTGACCGGCCGGAGGAACTTCACCGACAGGTCCAGGCTCGTGTAGAAGACCCCGGCCGGGAGCATGGTGTGCACGGCGCAGCCGCACGCTGAGTCCGCCATGGTCGCGAACACGCCGCCGTGCACGCTGCCGAGCGGGTTGTAGTGGAACTCCCTGGGCGTCAGCCGGAAGGCGGCACGCGCGCCGATCAAGGTCTCGCTGACCTGCGATGACGGGCATGAACTTGGCCCGCGCCCGCGGCTGGTGGTGGAACCGGGCCCGGGCAGCCGGGAGCGACAGCCGGCCCCGTGAGGATCGCCCGAACGAGGGCGTGGTTCGCCGGCGACCTCAGCCGTTTCCCGGCCAGGCGCCGCTGGCCGGCGGGCGGGCGCGCCCGACGCGCCGGGCGCGGCCTGAAGCCAACGGCCGGCGGCCGCCCGGCGCGGGTTTCCCGAGCCGTACCTAAGGGAGAGATCTGGTATGGCAGAGATCCGGGTCGGAACGGCGGGATGGACCGACAAGACGCTGATCGAATCCGGCTGGTACCCGGACGGCGCCAGCAACCCGGAGAAGCGCCTGCGGTATTACGCGAGTCAGTTCCCGCTGGTCGAGGTGGACTCCGCGTACTACGCACTGCCTGCCGAGCAGACCGCCACCGCGTGGGCGGAACGGACCCCCGAGAACTTCACCTTCAACGTTAAGGCGTTCAGCCTGTTCACCCAGCACCCCACCCCGGTGCGGGCGCTGCCGAAAGACCTGCGAGAGGCCGCGGGCAAGGCGGGCAAGGACCGCGTCTACCTCAAGGACGTCGACCAGGAGGTGACCGAGCAAGCCTGGGACCGGTTCCTGGCCGCGCTCGAGCCGCTGCGCCAGGCAGGCAAGCTCGGCGCGATCCTGCTCCAGTTCCCGCCCTGGTTCCCGATCGGCCGCGCGAACAAGCAGTACATCGTCAGCTGCGCCGAGCGGATCGCGCCGCGCCGGGTCTGCGTCGAGTTCCGCAACCACACGTGGATGACCGAGGACAACCAGCGGGAGACCCTGGACTTCCTGTCCGCGCACCAGCTCCCGTACGTGTGCGTGGACGAACCGCAGGGCTACCCGAGCTCCATTCCGCCGGTGCTCGCCGCCACCAGCGACCTGGCCGTCGTCCGGCTGCACGGCCATTCCGACAAATGGGACGCCAAGAGCGTCCAGGAGCGGTTCCGCTACCGCTACAGCGACGAGGAGCTGGCGAAATGGGCCGGCAACGTACGGCACCTGGCCGAGGACGCCGCGGAGACCCACGTGGTGTTCAACAACTGCTACCGCGACTACGCCCACGTCAACGCGCAGCAGCTGGAGGCACTGCTCGCCGCCTGAACTTGAGCGCGCCGCGGATTTGACTTCAAGCGCTTGAGGCATGTGACGCTGCGAGTTAGTCCGCGCCGTTCTCCAGGGCGTAGCGCACCAGTTGTGCCTTGTTGTGCAACTGGAGCTTGGTGAGGGTGTTGCGGACGTGGTTCTGCACGGTCCTGGTGGGACAGCGTCAGGCGCTGGCCGATCTGCGGGTAGGTCAGGCCCTTGGCCACCAGCCGGAGAACCTCGGTCTCCCGGCCGGTCAGCTGGGGTGTTATCCCGGTGCCCCGGCTGCCAGTGTGCTCGCTGGCCGAGGGAGCCGTGCCGTCCGTCCTGACGAGCCGGCGGTACTCGCCGAGTACCAGGCGAGGCGAGTGCCGGGGTGAAGACCGGATGCCCGGCCGCCGCTGACCGTACCGCGTCGACCAGCTCGGTCAGCCGAGCGGACTTCAGCACGTAGCCCACGGCGCCGGCGGTGACCGCGTCCAGCACGTCCTGCTGCGCGCCGCTGGCCGACAGCATCAGCACGCGGACCGACGGCCGCGCCGCCAGCAGGCGGCGGGCCACCTCGGCGCCGGACTCGTCGGGCAGGTTCAGGTCGAGCAGCACGACATCGGGCCGGGTGGCCGCGATGATGCGCAGTGCCTGCGCCCCGTCACCCGCCGTCCCGGCGATCGTGTACCCGGCCTCGGACAGGTAGCGCGCGGTGCCTTCCCGCCAGATCGGATGATCGTCCACCACCAGGACGCGGATCGCCGGGTCAGGTCCTGCTGACACGCAGCTCCACCTCCGTTCCGAGGCCGGGGACGACATCAGGGACGCGGTTCCGCCGACCTCGCGGACCCGCCCCACGATGGAGTGCGAGACACCGAGCCGCCCTTCCGCCGCGGCCACGGCCAGCCGTCCCTCGCCGAATCCCGCGCCGTCGTCCCGTACGCTCACCGTCACGTGCTGGTCCTCATCCTCCAGGAGCACCCAGGCCCGCGCTTCCGGGCCGGCGTGCCGCGCCACGTTGTCGAGAGCGGCCGCGACGGCGCCGCTCAGGGCGGTCGCCGTCACCGCGGGGAGCAGCACCGGCGTCGCGGGGCACGACACCGTGATCCTCGGGTCCGCCAGCGGGCCGACCAGGCTGCGCACATCGAGCAGGCCGCCCAGTGCGCGGGCCTGGTCGCCACCCGGGACAAGAAGCGCCCGCAGCGCGCCTTCCTGCTCGCCGGCGAGCTTGCCGAGCTCGGCCGCCTCCCCGCCGAGGGCATGCCCCCTGCTGCTGATCAGCGCGAGGACCTGCAGGACCGAGTCGTGGATGCCCCGGGCAATGCGCTCGCGCTCGGTCGCCGCCGCGTCTCGCCTGGCGGCGTTCTCGATCTCGGCCTCGGCCCGGCGGCCAAGCTGGAGGAGGTAGCCGCCGATGCTGCCGGCGATCGCCAGCAGCACGATCCCGTTGAACGTGGCGCCCGTCGAGAGCGCGGGGTGCTCGATAGGTCCGCGGCGGCGATGATGAGCGCGGCGCCGAACCCCGCCCACGGGCCGCTCGCCACCCCGCAGGCGAGGACCGGCGCGGCGGCCCAGGCGGTGGGAACGGTCGGCGCGCCCGCGTTGATCCTCGCCGCCGTGTCGATCCAGCGGGTGCTCAGGATCAGCGCCACCGCGACGGACAGGTCGAGGGCGATCAGCCAGGCGGTCCGTCCCGCCGGCCGCCGGTAGGCGGCGACAGTCACGCAGGTCCAGCCCGCCATGACGGCGAGCGCCGCGAGGCCGGCCGCCGGGCGCGCGTAAGACCCGTGGTCGCGGAGGATAAGCACGGCCGCGTAGCACAAGGTGATGACGCGGTACAGCGATACGACCCGCCACAGCTGAGCGGCCATGGCGCAGACGCTACCCGGCCGCGCCGTCGCTGGCGAGTGCCCGGGGAAGCACCCGCCGACAACCGCGTCGCGGCCCGCACTTACTGGTAGGGGTCGTTGACCCGCAGGACGTCCTGTTCCGCGAGGAACTTGTCGAGCTTGGCCTGGTCGACCCGGCTGACAATGGCGACCTCTTCCTGACGGTCACGGATGCACTTGGCGAGCGTGAACGACGAGGTGACGACGTAGAGGAGGCCGAGGGCGAGGAACGCGCGGACCCACCGTGAGTCCGCGAGGTAGCCGATGCCGATGACCGTGACGGCGAGTGAGACACCGAAGGAGATCGCTGCCTGCACGTAGAAAGCGGTGGTTGTCCGGGGGCGGAGTGGTGTGCTCATGCGCCTAATTCTCAGCGGGCTGATCAGGGTGCGCCTGAGTACGACTACCCATTTATTACTTGCCAGTAATGAGGTCTTGCTCAGTACCACGGGGCTCAGTAGTACCACGGGAACCGGTCCCAGTCGGGCTTGCGCTTCTCAAGGAACGAGTCCCTGCCCTCGGCGGCCTCGTCGGTCATGTAGGCGAGCCGGGTGGCCTCGCCGGCGAACAGCTGCTGGCCGACCAGGCCGTCGTCGATGAGGTTGAACGCGTACTTGAGCATGCGCTGCGACGTGGGGCTCTTGCCGTTGATCTTCGCCGCCCACTCCAGTGCGGTGCTCTCCAGGTCCGCGTGCGGCACCACCGCGTTGACGGTGCCCATCCGGTGCCCCTGCTCGGCGTCATAGGTGTCGCCGAGGAAGAAGATCTCCCTGGCGAACTTCTGGCCGACCTGGCGGGCGAGGTAGGCCGAGCCGAAGCCGCCGTCGAAGCTGGCGACATCGGCGTCGGTCTGCTTGAACCGGGCGTGCTCCCTGCTGGCCAGGGTGAGGTCGCAGACGACGTGCAGGCTGTGACCGCCGCCTGCGGCCCAGCCGGGCACCACGCAGATGACGACCTTGGGCATGAACCGGATGAGGCGCTGCACCTCGAGGATGTGCAGCCGCCCGCTGCGCGCCGGGTCGATGGTCTCGCTCGTCTCGCCTTCCGCGTACCGGTAGCCGTCCTTGCCGCGGATCCGCTGGTCGCCGCCGGAGCAGAAGGCCCACCCGCCGTCCCTGGGCGACGGGCCGTTGCCGGTAAGCAGTACGCAGCCCACGTCGGAGGACATCCGCGCGTGATCGAGCGCGGTATACAGCTCGTCCACTGTGTGCGGGCGGAAGGCGTTGCGCACCTCGGGCCGGTTGAAGGCGACGCGGACGGTGCCGGACGCCACAGCGCGGTGGTACGTGATGTCGGTAAAGGAAAACCCGTCCACCACGCGCCACCGCGCTGGGTCGAAGATCTCAGAAACCATGGCCACCATTGTGGCCGACGCCGCTACTCGCGGCCGCGGCACCTACAACGGCAGGCCAAGGAACCCGTCGGTGTTGCCCTTGGCGTCGGTGTAGAAGCCCACGATGTCGCCCTCGTCGTTGACGCCGTTGATCGTGGTGGAGCTCGCCGCCGGGTAGTTCACCGTGGTGAACTTGCCGTTCATCCAGGTGAAGCCGTGCGACACGGCGTTGTCACCGGTGCCGATCGTGTAGGCGCCGACGACCTCGCCCTGGTCGTTGAGCCCGAACGCCTGGGTGGCCGATGCGCCGGGGAACGCGATCGTGAAGGTCCTGCCGTGGTGGAACTGGACGAAGGAGACCGTGGCCCCCTTGGCGTTCGTGTAGAAGCCGGCCGCGGAGCCGAAGTTGTTGATCGCGGTGGCGGTGAGCGAGGTCGCCCCGCGCACCGTGATCATCTTGAACCGCCTGGTCTCGAGGTTGTAGGCGAAGCCGTGCGCGTTGCCCTTGGCGTCGTTGTAGAAGCCGACCGCGGTGTCCGAGTTGTTGACGCCGAGCAGCTGGCTGACCGGCGGCGTGGCGGTGTTCTGCGTCGGGATCCTGACCGTGTGGTAGCGGCCGTCCGCCCGCCAGAAACCGATGTTGTCGTCGTTCGCGGGGTCGGCCGCGTTCATCGTGGAGAAGAAGCCGACGGTGACGCCGTTGTCGTTGAGGCCGACGACCTGGGTCTGCACGGAACCGGGGAAGTTCTCGTTGCCGAAGTTGCCCTGGGCGAACGGCGGCCGGAGCACGTAACCCTTGTTGGGGTGGCCTGCCCCGCCGCTGCCGAAGTACCCGGCGATCACTCCCTCGTTGTTGATACCGAGGAGCTGGTTGAAGGTGAGGTCCTTGCGGTCGTTCAGGGTGAGGACCTGGAAGCCGCCGGCCATGCCGTTGATGACCGGCGCCGTGCTGCTACTGGTTGGCGTGCCGGTTTGCCCGGCCAGCGCCACGTTCTGGGTGCCGCCGCCGAGCGCGGAGCAGCCAGCGGCCGCGAACGCCGCGGCGACCGCCACCGTTCCCGACAGGAGCGGCAGCGCGCGGGGGCGGAACTTGCCGAGGATAAGTCCGGCGCACGCGGCGGCTCTGCCAGGAGTGCGCTTGTCCGCGATGTTCATTGACGGAGTCCCTTTCGGTTGGCTTTGGTGCGGCAAGCACCAAGGCCCCGCCCATCGCGGCCTGTTCGTGTCTTGCCGGGCCCGAGCCTAACCAGGCCCCGTCCTGCGGTTACCGATCCGCGCGATCGCTTAAGGAGCACGTAAGCCATGCCGCGACAAACACTAAGAACTAGTAAGTTATGGGCAGCCCGCAGAGCTGCCCATAACACTTACGAAATACCCCTTACGCCCGCGTGAAGGGCGCGTTCAGTCCACGGGCTTGCGGGCCCTGACCGCGAGTACCTGCGGATTCGGGGCGCCGCCCTCGGCGAAGTGCTCGAGCACAGGCCCGCGTCGCTGATCGCGTTCAGCAGGTCGGGGAGCGGGAAGTGAGTCGCGCCCACCTTGTCGCGGACGCCCCTGTCCGTCCACGATGCCTTCGTCCAGTAGCGGTCGAGGTAGCCGGGGCCGATCACAACCGCCCGCGGGTCGCTGCGGTCGGCGAACCCGCCGCAAAAGCACGGGTGCACCCCGACATGGACCAGCATCCCTCCAGGCCGCAGAACTCGCGCGGCCTCGCGCAGCGCGGCCGGGTAGCCGGGCATGTCGGTGTGCGCCATGACCGAGATAACCGCCGCCACGGCGTTGTCCCGCACCGGCAGGCGCTCGGCGTCGGCCCTGGCGACGGCGAGTCGCCCGCGCGCATGCCGCAGCATCCCCGCGGACATGTCGATCCCCGCTGGGGTCCAGCCCAGGTCGGTGACGGTGGCCGCGTGGACGCCCGTGCCGCAGCCGATCTCAAGGCAGATACCGCTGCCCTGGCCGAGCAGCGCGCGCAGGCAGTGATCGATGCCGAGCGGATCGGCGGCCCGCGCGTCCTGCGTACCGAGGAACTCGTGCTCGTACCAGTCCGCGATCTCGTCGTATGGTGCGCGCATGGCCTCATTGAACCGCCACGCCGGGCTAAGGCACCAGGGTGGTTCGCGCTGGGCGAGCAGGCGCGCGCTGATCGGCGCGCTCGCGCCGCATTAGCGGTCCTTGCCGCCCTTGGCGAGGTCGCGCCAGTCCGACTCAGATACCTCGACGTCATAGCGCTTCGCGGCGGCCATGATCCGCTTCCACGCCTGGTCGCGCTCGGTGTCGCTCACGCCTTCTACCTGGTTGAAGCGGGCGATCGCGTTGCGCACGTGGCGCGCGTCAGTCAGCGGTTCCTTGCGCTCCTTGGGGAAGGCGAACTCCTTCTGCCGGCTGGTAGCCATGACGACTCCTCTCCCGCTGATGGTGAGCTGGACACCAGGCGCCTACCCGGGGCCGGCCGGGCCATGCCGCCGCGGGCGACCTTATGCGCTCCGCGGGTAATCCGGCGGCAAACCGGGAATGAGGCGGTCATCGACCCGTCGGCCAGGGCGTCGCCGGTGACGGGCCGTCACGAGTCGCCGGAAAAGCCGAGATATCCATAGGAATTCCTTTATTTCTACAAAGCAATGACTCAGGCGCTTTGCGTGGAGGTACTTTTCCCGGGTGTACGCGATCGGGGCGAGAGTCCGGGAGCAGCCGGCGACGGGCGGCCAGCGCCGCCGGTGGCCGTGGGCGGTCCTAACCGTGCTCGGTTGCACGGCCCTGCTGTTCTTCTGCTACCTGCGCGTCGCCGGAACCGTGCGAGTGAACTCCGATGCCGCCGGGCTGGTACTGCAGGCCTCGGACATGCTGCACGGGAACCTGCTGCTGCACGGCTGGTGGGACACGGACGTCTCGTTCATCACGACCGAGTTGCCGGAGTACATGGGCGTGACGGCGGTCGCCGGGGTCCGCCCCGACGTGGTGCACATCTGCTCGGCACTGACCTACACGTTGCTCGTGCTGCTGGCGGCGTTCGTGGCCCGCGGCCGGGCCCGCGGCGCGGAGGGCGTGGTCCGCGCGCTGCTCGCGGCGGGGGTCATGCTGGCGCCGCAGCCGACCGGGCCGACCCCGGTGCTGCTCGGCAGTCCCGACCACGTTGGCACCGCGTTGCCGCTGCTGCTCTTCCTGCTGCTGCTCGACCGTACGCCGGACCCGCGAGCCCGGGCGGGCTGGTACGTCCCGGTGTGCTGCGCCGTCTGCGTCACGGCGGCGGGGCTGCTTGCCCTGATGATCGTTGGCGACCCGCTGGCGGAGGTAGTCGGCGTCGTCCCGCTGGTCCTCGCCTGCCTGCTGCGGGCCGTCCGGATCGGCGTCATCCGGCTCAACCGGGCGCGGGGCGCTACGGCCAGGGACGATGGCGAGCCCGCGGTCGCGGCCGGGCCCACCGCCGGCCGCCGGTCCCGTGGCCGAGGGCCCGGGGGCGGCGGACCCGGCGGCCGGTGACCGGGGCGCGGCGGACACCTCATGGCGGGCGGCCGGCTACCAGCTGCTGCTCGCGGCCGCCGCGCTCTCGGCCGTCCCGCTCGCGCGGGCGATGAACTCGCTGATCAGGCGGCACCACGGGTACCAGCTCGGGCCGAACCTGTACGGTCTGCAGCCACTGCATGAGATGGTCAAGAGCGCGCCCATCATCTGGCGGAGTTTCCTCGTGCTCTTCGGCGCCGACTACGCCGACGTGAGCGGCGCGGGCAACGTAGCCTTCGCCCTCGCGCACCTGGCCGGGGTGGCGGTGGTGATCGCCGCGGTCGCCTTTGCCGTCTGGCGGCTGCTCGTTCCCGTGCGCGCCGCGCGGGCCGGCGACCTGGTCGCCAACTTCCTGGTGATCGCCGTCCTGGTAAACATCGCGGCCTACTTCGTGTTCGTCCAGCCCTACAACATCTACACCGCGCACGAGATCGGGCCGGTGGCGTCGTTTGGCGCGGCCCTGACCGGCCGGATGCTCGGCGGCCCGGCCCTCCGGGCCTGGCGAGCAGCGCGGGAAAGGCAGGACAAGGAGCCGGGCAGCCCGGCCGGGGCGCCGGGCGGGAAGCCGCGGCCCCGGCTCTCCACGCTGCGACGGTACGGCGCCCAGGTTCTCCTCCCGGCGCTGACCGTCGGCTTCGCCTGCTACCTGGCGCTGCTCGGCATCGCCGCCGCGTACCCGCAGGCGCCGGCGCAGAACAACACACTCACCAGCTGGCTGAGCGAGCACCACCTGAGCAGCGGCGTGGCCTCGTACTGGGAGGCGTCAAGCGTCACGGTGGACTCCGGCGGCCAGATCACCATGCTCGCGGTCGGGATCCACGGCTGGAAACACCGGCTGGCTCCGGACAAGTGGGAGACCGATGCGCGGCTGGCCAGCCCGAAGACGCACAGCGCGAACTTCGTCGTCACCGGGCCGGACCGCATCATCCCGGCCAAGCTGGCCATAGAGATGTTCGGCAACCCGCTGCGCACCTACCGCTACGGTCCGTACACCATCATGGTCTGGGACAAGAACCTGCTCCGCGAGCTGAACCACATCTGAGCCGCGCCCGCGCCGACGCCGGGCGAGCGTGCTCAGCTCACACGCCGCCGGTCAGGGTCACGCCGCCGTCGAGCACCAGGGTCTGGCCGGTGATCCAGCTCGCCTGATCGGACAGCAGGAACGCGACCGCGCCCGCGATGTCCTGCGGCACCCCGAGGCGCTTGAGCGGGTAGGCGGCCGACACCTGCTCCTCGCGGCCCTCATACAGCGCGGTGGCGAACTTCGTCTTCACCACGGCCGGCGCCACCGCGTTCACCCGGATGCGCGGGCCGAGCTCGACGGCGAGCTCCGTGGTCAGCCGGATCAGCGCCGCCTTGCTGACCCCGTACAGGCCGATACCGGGGCTTGGCCGCAGCCCGGCCACTGAGGAGACGTTCACTACCGATCCGCCGTGCTCACCCATCCACGCGTCCCTCGCCTGAGTGGTCCAGGCGAGCGGGGCGAGCACGTTGACCGCCAAGATCTTGGCGGCGGCCGCCGGGTCGGTCCCGGCTACCGGGCCGTAGACCGGGTTGATGCCCGCGTTGTTGACGAGCATGTCAAGCCGCCCGAACGCCTCCATGGTCCGGGCGATGGCTTCCGCCTGGTGGCCGGCGTCGTCGGCCTTGCCGGGCACCGCGATGGCCACGTCGGGCCCGCCGAGTTCCGCCACGGCCGCGTCGAGGTGCTCGGCGTTACGGGCGGTGACGCACACGCGCGCGCCGTGCCGCACCAGTTCCGCGGCGATGCCAAGGCCGATGCCCCGGCTGGCACCGGTGACGATAGCGACGCGCTCTTTCAGCGATTCCATGTCCTGCTCCCGGTGTCCGTTCCGCTCTCGGCTGACCGTACCAGGGCCGGTCGGGCCGGCGAGAATCCGGTTAGCTTCCGCTTAAGGTCCGCGTCCGGATGCGCACGCTGGGTAGTTACAGCTCGTGGCCTTGATGGGGGAGAAGGCACAACGCCAGTCGCGGGGGACTGCCCGGCGGCATCGCGGGCTGGCCCGGTGGGCCCTCGCCACGGTGCTGGCCGGGGCGGCCTTGATGGCCTGCTACCTGCGCGTCGCCGGCGCCACGCAAGTGAATTCCGACGGCGACGGGCTCGTCCTGCAGGCCTCGAGCATGCTGCACGGCAACCTGCTGCTGCACGGCTGGTGGGCCACCGACGTCTCATTCATCACCACCGAGCTGCCCGAGTACATGGCCGTCACCGCCGTCGGCGGTGTCCGCCCTGAGGTGGTCCACGTCTGCTCGGCGCTCACCTACACCCTGCTTGTGCTGCTCGCGGCGTTCGTGGCGCGCGGCCGGGCCCGGGGCGCGGAGGGCGTGGTCCGGGCGCTGCTCGCGGCCACCGTCATGCTGGCGCCGCAGCCGAGCGGACCGACCGTGGTGCTGCTCGGCAGCCCCGACCACGTGGGCACCGCGGTTCCGCTGCTCGCGCTGCTGCTCCTGCTGGACCGGGCCCAGGACTGGCGAGCGCGGGCCCGCTGGCTGGTGCCGGCCTGCGTGACGGTGCTGCTTGCCTGGACGATCGTCGGCGACCCGCTGGCGGAGGTGGCCGGCGTCGTCCCGCTGGCTCTCGCCTGCCTGCTGCGGGCCGGCCGGATCATCACGGCGCGGCAGGCAGCGGGGACGCGGCGCGCGGCCTGGTACGAGGTTTCCGTTGCCGCCGCCGCGCTCATCGCCGTTCCCGTCGCCAAAGCGGTGAACTCGCTGGTAACCGAGCTTGGCGGCTACCGCCTTGGAGCGGCCACGTATCACCCGCTGCCGTGGCACAGGATCGCGCAGGACGCGCCGATGCTCTGGCGGAGCGCGCTCGCGCTGTTCGGCGCCGACTACGCGGGCGTGACCGGCGCGGGTAACGTCGCCTTCGCGCTCGTGCACCTCGCCGGGGTGGCCCTGGTGATCACCGCGGTTGTCTTCGCCGTTTGGCGGCTGATCCGGCCGCCGCGTACCGAGCCGCTTGGCGACCTGGTGGCTGACGTGCTGGTGCTCGCCGTCGTCGTGAACATCGCGGCCTACCTGCTGCTCGTCCCGATCGACAACATTTACAGCGCGCACGAGATCGGCCCGGTCCTGTCCCTGGGCGCGGCGCTGACCGGACGGATGCTCGGCGGACCGCTGCTCCGCTTCCGTATCACCCGGGCGGATCCCAGGCTACCAAGCGGCCGCGCCGGGTCAGGCTCCCCGGGCTCAGCGACGGCACCCCGGCCCTGCTGCCGGCCCTCGCCGCGGGGCTCGCCTGTTATGTCGTGCTGCTCGGAGTCGCCGCCGCGTCCCCGCAGCGAATGCCGCAGAACGTGCACCTCGCCACCTGGCTGCGCCAGCACCGCCTGCGCAGCGGGCTTGCCCCGTACTGGCAGGCGTCGAGCGTCACCGTTGACTCCGGCGGCAGGATCACCATGCTCGCCGTCAGGGCTCGCGGCTTGAACCACAAGCTGGCACCGTACCCGTGGGAAACCGACGTGCGGCTGGCCGACCCCGCCGCGCACACCGCGAATTTCGTCGTCATCGTGCCGGGCACGGCCATCTCAAGCAAGCTCGCCGTGAAGACCTTCGGGAAACCCGCGCGGACCTACCGCTTCGAGTCTTACACCGTCATGGTCTGGAATGAGAACCTGCTCGGCAAGCTCAGTCCTTGAAAGCGTCCCTGACGTTCTTGCCCGCGTCCTTGACCTGCTCGCCCACCTGGCGTCCGGCGCCCTCGACGCGCTCGGCCGCGCCCTCGGTCTCCAGGTACGGGTCACCGGTTGCCCGGCCTACGTTCTGCTTGGCCCGGCCCTTGCCCATCTTGAACCGGTTGCGAAGCTTGTCCATGAAACCCATGTCGCGCCTCCTTGGTATGAGATCGCCTTTCAGCTGCCCACCGCCGGGCGGCTCAACCCTTGCGGCGCGCAAGCGGCCGCCGCACGCGGCCGGGCCAGGTGCACGCCCGGCTGACCGCGTCTGCCAGGATGCTGTCCATGAAGCTGACGTCACATTTGCCCGATGGCCGCCGCGCGCACGTGGAGGGCAGGCTGCGCGCCAACCTGATGGCGTGGCTGACGACCGTGCGCCCGGACGGGCGGCCAGACAGCGTGCCCGTGTGGTTCTTGCTGCGCGACGACGAGACGATCCTGGTCTACAGTCAGGCGGCGAAGATCAAGCTGCGCAACATCGCAGGCAACCCGAGGGTGTCACTCGGGCTCGACGTGACCGATATCGGGCGGGACATCATCCGCGTCGAGGGGACCGCCGAGCACGTGCCTGGGTACCCCGCGGCCGACCAGGTGCCGGAGTACGTGGCGAAGTACGCCGAGCGCATCGGGGCGAATTTCGGCACGCCATCCCGGTTCGCCGAACTGTTCCCCGAGGCGCTGGTCATCACGCCGGACCGGCTGCACGCCTGACGGCTCCTAGCCGCCGGAGACAGGAGGGGCCATGCCGGCGATGAGCTGATGCCGACCGAGGAGTCGGCCGACCTGATCGAGCTGACCCGCAGCATCGTCGACAAGGAGCTGCGCCCGCTGGTCGACGAGGCCGAGCGCGCGCACGCGTTCCACCGGGAGGCGTTCACCACGCTTGGCCGGGCCGGCCTGCTGAGCCTGCCCTACCCGGAGGAGTACGGCGGCGGCGGCCAGCCATACGAGGTCTACCTTCAGGTGCTCGAGGAGATCGCCGCGGCGTGGGCCGCTATCGGGGTCGGCACCAGCGTGCACGCGCTGAGCTGCTTCGGGCTGTTCCACGCCGGCACCAGCGAGCAGAAGGAGCGCTGGCTGCCCGGCATGCTCGGCGGTGAGCAGCTCGGCGCCTACTGCCTGTCCGAGGCGCACGCCGGCTCCGACCCGGCGGCGATGCGCACCAGGGCGGTGCGGGACTCCGGCGACTACCTGATCACCGGGGCGAAGGCCTGGACGACGCACGGCGGCGTGGCCGACTTCTACCAGGTGATGGCGCGCACCAGCGACGACGGCGGCCGGGGCATCTCCTGCTTCCTGGTGCCCGCCGACGCCCCCGGGCTGTCCGCGGACGTGCCGGAGGACAAGATGGGCCTGATGAGCTCGCCGACCACGACCATGCTGTTCGATAACGTCCGGGTACCCGTCGAGCGGCGGCTGGGAGCCGAGGGCCAGGGCCTGCCGATCGCGCTCGCCGGCCTGGACTCCGGGCGGCTCGGCATCGCCGCGGTGGCGACCGGCGTCGCTCAGGGCGCCCTCGACGTGGCCGTGCGGTACGCGAAGGAGCGCGAGTCGTTCGGCAAGCCGATCATCGACCACCAGGGGCTGGCGTTCCTGCTGGCCGACATGGCCGCCGCCGTGGAGTCCGCCCGGGCGACGTACCTGTACGCGGCCCGGCTGCGCGACGCGGGGCGGCGGTTCTCCCGCCAGGCGTCGATCGCGAAGATGACCGCCACCGACAACGCGATGCGGGTGACCACCGAAGCGGTTCAGGTGCTCGGCGGCGCCGGCTACACCAGGGACTTCCCCGTCGAGCGGTACATGCGCGAGACCAAGGTCATGCAGATCTTCGAGGGCACCAACCAGATCCAGCGCCTGGTCATCGCCCGTGACCTGGCCAAGGGCTGAAATAGGGCGCTGACCTGCGGTTTCCGGGTCGGCGGTCGCTGGGGCGGGCCGTTCCGCTCGGGAGTGGGGTGGCCCGGTCTCATGTCTTACTGTCCGGTTGATGCCGGTTGTTTCCTGTCGTTTCCGGACCGCGTGCTGAGTTGGTGCTGATACCGGAATTAATGGTCTAGACCATTTTTCATATGGGTCTAGACCAATTGGCGTTGCGGTACGGTCGGGACAGGGTGGGTCAGGGGGCCCTTCGGGTACCGGACCTGGAGGCGGGCCATCCGTAGCGGAAATGGCCCGCGGTCATCGTCGGGGTTGCGCTGGTCGGCCTGCCCTTGGCCGCGGAGCGTCGGCTTGGGACGGGCCGACCCGCAGGCCGTCGCGTTCATCGCGAATGGGTGCAGCTCTTCTGAAGGGACTGCTGACCAGTAGTTTTGCCGGATGACTTCAGAGAACGAGCTTCATGCGCGGGGCTGAGGTGACTGTGAAGCCGAGCTTCTCGTAGATGCGCTGCCCTTCGGGGTGTAGCGCTGCAGTTGAACGCGGTCGGCGGTGATCGACCGGGCCCAGGCCACCACGTCGAGCACGAGCTCCGTTGCGTGACCGCGGCCGCGATGCGCGGGCAGGGTGATGACGTTCGCGAGGCGCACGGTGCGCCCCCGGGCGCACTGAGGGGCTGGGGAGAGCCGATCTCCAGGGTGCCGATGGCCGTGGCCACGAGCTCGCCGTCTGCCTCGATCACGGGGAACCGGGCATTGAGGCTGTCGTCGACGTATTTTGCGAACCACTCACGTGCATGGTGCCTTCACGGCTGCCCGGATGTCGTGCCCGCCATCGTCAGACAAGAGATCCCAAAGGCGCAGCAGCTGGGGGCTGTCCTCGGCCTTCGCGGTCCGCAGGCAGGCTGAGCTGATCCGGGTCACTGCGCCATGATTACACAGTCTGAGACGGGCCAGCATTTCCCTCTTTGGGTGCAGCTCGTCTGAAGTGAGAGGGCCGGTCAGGCGCCGAGTGTGTATTGTCCCTGGTTAATGCCGGGATAGAGTCGCTGGTGCTCGCGCTTGATGTGGAATCGCCAGTACTCCTCGAAATCGCCGTTGCTGATGACAGCTCTCAGGGTGAGGATGGCCTCGGCGCCGTTCAGGCCCCATCTCGCGCCTCCCAGATTGAGACGGTCGGCTATGAGGTGACGGCATGCGCCCTCGATGACTCCGGTCGCGATTGGCCAGCCGGCGTCGAGGGCCTGGTCGTAACGCAGGAACTCGCGCTTGTTTCCCAGGTAGCGGACGCACGCGTCGGCTCCGGAGCGGCGGCTGCCTTCCAGCCCGGCGGCGTCGGCTTCGGCGGTGATCTCGGCGGCGGCCCGGTCGCTGTCGCCGGCCAGGACGGCGAGGGCCTTGGCCGCGACCCAGTCCTCGGCGGCGGGATCCCCGGCCTCGTGGAGGCTCCATGCAGCGCCCCATATGTATTCGAGGACGTGAATTATGTCGATTATGACGTGGATGGTGACGCCGCGGCGGGCGGCCTCGGCGCGGATGAGGCCCAGCTGGTGCTCTGCGCCGTCGACGAGGACGACCCAGGTCCGCTGGTGGAGCGGGTCGCGGGCCTCGGCCTCGTCGAACGCGGCGGCGATCATGTCCGCGGGGTCCTTGCGGACGGACCCGGCCAGCCACTTGGCCCGGGCTTTCGGGCCGGGCCGGAGCGCGCGGGCGCGGGCCCGGCCGCCGGGCGGGGCGATCACGTCGTGCGGGCGGCGTTCCGCGGGCTCGGCGTCGTAGACGGTGACCAGGGCGGCCATCCGCTTGCGGTTCGGCTTCTCCCCGGCCGTCAGCCGGGTCCGCATCTTCCCCAGCTTCGCGGCGGCCTTGGCGGTGGCGGCCCGCAGCGCCCTGGGCCGCATCACGACGCCCTTGCAGTCGGCCGACAGGACCAGCAGCGCCGCGGGCGTGCACGGCTCCGGGATCCGGGCGGCGTAGAACGCGGGGCAATGCCGGCGGCGGAGCGCACAACGGAGTCCTCGGCCTGCCGCTTGCCGATGACCGGACCGCAGCGGCGGGCGATGGCGTCGTGCGCGGCCTCGAACGAGCCGCG
>CAWERB010000033.1:0-263365 GCA_963811335.1 uncultured Actinomycetota bacterium
TGCCTAGTTGAGGTCAGCCCGCCGGAAGGCGGTGACCGCGGCGGCGAGGGCGCACAGGCCGACTGCGATCAGGACCGCGTAGTCGGCGGCGCTGACTCCCCGGCTGATCTGGTCGTCGCCGACTGACCAGTAGAAGAGCGACAGGTACCGAGCCGGCCGGATAACCGGGATCGTGGCGGCCAGCGCGCTGAGCAGGTAGGAGGCGGCGGCCAGGCCGGAGGCGATGCCGAGTGCCGTTCCCCGCCGGCCGGTGACGGCCCCGGCGGTGACGGCGACCAGCCCGAAGTCCAGTCCCATGAGGACGACCGCCAGCGAGGTCGCCACCGCGTCGGCCGGGCTGGCGGTGAGCTGGAACCCCCGCCCGATCAGGACGCAGGCGGTCACCGCGGCCGCGAGGAGGAGCGCCTGCAGGGCCATGGCGGCGAGCTTCTGCAGCAAGATGGCCCGCCTGGAGGCCGGCAGCGTGGTGATGAGGGCGAGGGTGCCGTCCTCGTCCTGCCCGGCCAGGCAGGCGGCCCCGTAGCCGATGGTCAGCAGCAGCATGATGAGCGGGAAGAAGTTGCCGTAGATGTTCCCGTTGAGCCAGCCCGCCGGGGGAGGTCAGCTGCCCGGTGACGCCGAGCAGGGCGCCGGCCGTGGAGCCGCTGAGGCTGTCCAGCGACGCGGAGTCCTTGAACGAGGGGTACAGGGCCACCACGACGAGGGTGTAGAGCGCCATCCCGGCCGCGTAGCCGGTCATGCTGCGCCGCCGCAGCCGCAACTCGAGCAGGATGACGTCAGCCGGCATGCGAGGCCTCCTCCGCCTTGGGGGAGCGCCGGTAGAAGCCGAGGAACAGCTCGTCCAGGCCGGCCGGGCGGGCGGTCAGGCCGGCCGGGTCGTGGCTGGCGATGACGCGCAGCACCGGCCCGATGTCGCCGGTGACGTCGAGCGTCACCCGGGCGCCGTCGGCGGCGGTGACGGTGACTCCCGGCACCGCGCTCAGGCCGGCGGGGTCGACGGGGTGCCGGAAGCGGATTTCCATCTTCTGCGGCGCGGCGCGCCGCAGGCCGTCCACGGTGTCCTCGGCTACCAGCCGGCCGCCTTAGATGATCGCGATCCGGTCGGCGGTGCGCTGCACCTCGTCCAGGTCGTGGGAGGACAGGAAGACGGTCCGCCCCTCGGCCGCCGTCTCGCGGAGCAGGGCCTCGAACTCACGCTGCATGAGCGGGTCGAGCCCGGAGGTGGGCTCGTCAAGTATGAGGAGCTCCGGGCGGTGCATGAAGGCCAGGACCAGGCCGATCTTCTGCCGGTTGCCCTTGGACAGCTCGCGGACCGGACGGTCGGCCACCACCTGGAACCGGTCGGCGAGCCGCCGGGCGAGCGAGTCATCGACCGGCGCGGGCGCGGGCGAACCACGCGATGTGCTGGCGGCCGGTCAGCCGGGGAAACAGCTCAAGGTCGCCGGGCAGGTAGCCGGTACGGCGATGAACCTCAACACTCCCGGTGACGGCGTCGAGGCCGAGGACCCTCGCCTCGCCCTGGGTCGGGCGCTGCAAGGCCAGGAGCATCCGGATCGTGGTCGACTTGCCCGCCCCGTTCGGGCCGAGGAAGCCGAAGACCTGCCCCGGCCCGACCCGCAGGCTGAGGCCGTCAACGGCCGTGACGGCGCCGTACCGCTTCGTCAGCCCGGTCGCCTCAATCGCACTGGTCACCTGCCCGCGCCTCCCTGCCAGGTAGATGCGTACTCGTATGCAAGATGAAGCATAACCCTCAATGCGTACGCGTACGCAAGAGCCTGGTACCATGAGGCTCATGGGTGACGCGGCACCGACTGACGCCGACGTCCCGGCCGGACAGCGAGGCGGCGGGCCGGGCGCCGTGGGGGAGCATCTCCCGCGAGGACATCGTCGCCGCGGCGACCGGGATCGTCACGGCGGGCGGACATGAGGAGATGTCCATCCGCAGCCTGGCGGCCTCCCTTGGCGTCGCCCCGATGTCGCTGTACCGGCACATCCGCGACAAGGACGACCTGCTCGGCGAGGTCACCGACCGGCTGCTGGCCGGCTCCTGGCGCCCGGCTGCCGCCGAGGAGGACTGGCAGGCCTGGATCACCGAGGCCGCCTCCAGGCTCCGGGACTTCCTGGTCAGCCAGCCCGCGGCGCTGCACGTCTACCTGAGCCACCCCGTCGTCTCCCCGGCCGCGATCGACCGGATGAACGCGATGATGAGCGTGCTGCACCGGGCGGGGCTCAGCGAGGAAGCGGCCCGCAGCGCCTACGGGGCGCTGCACACCTACACGATCGGGTTCGCCGCACTGGAGGCCTCCCGAGCCTGGCTCCGCCCCCGGCCGCGAGGACACCCGCGGCGAGGATGCCGGCCGCCTCGGCCGGCGGCTTGCCGCCTACACCACCACCGGGCAGTTCATCCAGGGCCTGCGCTACCTGCTCCAGGGAATCAGCAGCCACGCCGCGGACCATCCGGCAAGGCGGCACTTGACCAGGAACGCCACCCTGCCGGGCGAGACGAGAGGCTGGCCGGCGGCGCGCCGCCGTCGGCGGGAAAGGACAACAGCAGTGGCCAGCGAGATGCCGGCGAGAGGACTTCCGCGGACTAACCGGGTCCGGGTGGTGGCGTGGCTGCGGGCCGGGCGGGGCGGGATGTTCCTGCTCGCGCTCGTGGTAGGAGCGGGGGCCGGGCTCGGCGCGGTGGCGTTCCGGTACCTGATCTACTTCTTCACCTGGCTGGCGACCGGGCACAGCGAGTTCGGCCAGGCCGGCGTACGTGGGCAGCGCCCACCTGCCCTGGCTCGGCCTGGGCTTCTTCGTGGTCATCCCGTCCATCGGCGGGCTGATCTACGGGCCGCTGATCTACAAGTGGGCGCGGGAGGCGCGCGGGCACGGGGTGCCCGAGGTGATGATCGCGGTCGCCGACAACGGCGGGCGGATCCGCTGGCAGGTCAGCGTGGTCAAGGCCCTCGCCTCGGCGCTCACCATCGGGTCGGGCGGCTCGGTGGGCCGCGAGGGCCCGATCGTGCAGATCGGCTCCGCGCTGGCCTCCAGCATCGGCCAGTGGGTGCGGATGCCGGAGAACCGGCTGCGGATCATGGTCGCCTGCGGCGCCGCCGGCGGCATCTCCGCCACGTTCAACGCGCCGGTCACCGGGGTGTTCTTCGGCGTGGAGATCATCTTGCGCGAGTTCGCGGTCGACGCGCTGTTCACCGTCATGCTCTCATCGATGGTCGCCGACGTCGTCGCCTTGCAGTTCCTGCCGGACCGGCCGTTCCTGTCCGGATTCCCCTCCGGCATCGCGCTGCACCACCCGACGACCTACCTGCTGGTCGCCGGGCTGGCGGTGATCGCCGCGCTGATGGGGCTGGCGTTCACGAAGGTCCTGTACAAGGTCGAGGACCGGTGTGACGCGCTGTGGCAGGGACGGCCGGAATGGGCCAGGCCCGCCGTCGGCGGCGTCGCCCTCGGGCTGCTGCTGCTCGCGCTGCCGCAGATGTACGGCGTCGGCTACCCGGTCATGTACAAGACCGCCGCCGGCGGGTACGCGCTGTGGTTCCTGGTCATCCTCGCGTTCGGCAAGATCCTCGCGACCAGCCTGTCGATCGGGATCGGCGGGTCGGGCGGCATCTTCGCCCCGTCGCTGTTCATCGGCGTCACCGCCGGCTACGCCTACGGCGACGTCGTGCACCACGTCTTCGGCGCGAGCGCAGGGCAGCCCGCGCTGTACGCGGTCGTCGCGATGGGCGCGGTGTTCACCGCCGCGGCCCGCGCCCCGCTAACCTCGCTGGCCAGCGTGGTGGAGATGAGCGGCGACTTCGCGCTGACGCTCCCGGTCATGCTCGCCGTCGCGATCGCCTCCATCGTCTCCCGGACGCTGTCCTACGGCACCATCTACACCACCAAGCTGCTGCGCCGCGGCACCGACATCGACCAGGCCGCCCCCTGGCGTGCCGTAGCCGACCTGAAGATCACCGACATCATGCGCCCGATCCGGCCCGCCCTCCCCGTCCCGCCGGGCGGCACCGCGACCCGCCGCGCAGGCGGGTCCCCGGCGGGCAACGGCAGCACACCGGAACCAGGGGCCGTCCCCGGCCTGGTCACCCGCCGGCATGACCCGCAGGCCCTGTTCGCCTCGGAGTCACTCAGCCAGGCGCTGCGCCAGCTGGAAGTCTACGGGCGGGACGGGCTGCCGGTGCTCTCCGCCGACGGGCAGCGGGTGGAAGGCTGGGTCACCGGCGCCAGCGTCATGCGCGCCCTCGCCCGGCACGTCACGGGCAGCCAGGCCACGGCCGTGCAGGCTCAGGCCGCCGCCGACCCGGAGCACGGCGACGCGGAGGCCATGCTCGCCCATCCGCCCGTCCCGCTGCCGGGCTACCAGGTCATCGAGATCACCGTGACCGGGGACTCGCCGGCGGCCGGGCGGAAACTGGGCGACCTCCCCTGGCCGCCAGCCGGCACCCTCGTCTCGGTGCTGCACGGCCGCCGCCTGCGCTCCCCAGCCAGCGAGATCACCCTGTCGCCCGGCGACCGGGTCAGCATGCTCATCCCGGCACCGCACAACGGGCACCCCGTGGACCCCGAGGACAGCAGCAAGCATGCCGCTAGCCGCGAAGCCAGCAGTGGAACCGGCAGCCCGTGAGCGGTTCCATGCTGCGAAGCCGCCCGGCCAGCGGCCCGGACCGCTGCCGGGCCTGAAGCTCAAGGAGGAGATCAGTGCCCGCGCAAGCGTCGTCACCCGCCGCCGCCCTGGCCGCCAGGCTCCTGCGGGTCCGCTGGATCGTCCGCGCGCCGGTCTGGCTGTACCGGGCACGGCTGGGGTTCGTGTTCGGGTCACGGCTGCTGATGCTCGAACACACCGGCCGCGAGACCGGCATCCGCCGGTATGTCGTCCTGGAGGCCGTTGACCACCCGGACCCGCACACCTACATCGTTGCGGCCGGCTTCGGCGACCGCGCCCAGTGGCTCCGCAACGTCCGCGCCACCCCCCGCGTCCGCGTCTGCACAGGTTCCCGCCGCCCAGCGCCGGCCACCGCGCGCCCGCTGACCGGCGAGGAGACTGCCGCGGCGCTGACCGCCTACGCGCGCCGCCACCCGCGGGCGTGGGCCGCGCTAAGGCCGGTCTTTGAGAACACCCTGGGCGCGCGGATCGACAGCGACGGAACCAGCCTGCCCATGATCGCGCTCGACTTGGCTGGCGGATCGGGCGGCCGGCCAGGGTCCGGCTAGCCTGCGTGTCATGGACATGCGGCGCCTGGCGCGCGATGAGCGGGCGGACTTCGCGGCGTTCCTGGCGACCCTGCCACTGACCGCAGTGGCGGGCGCCGACGCTGTGCGCGGGCTGGCGGGTGCGCGACGTCGCCGCCCACGTCATCAGCGGCCGCCCGCAAGCGCCGGTGATGCCGGGAGTCGCCGCCCTTCGTTCGGGAGAAGGACAGCAGGTCCATCCCGAACGTGCGGCGGGTGACCGCCTTCGCCAGCTGCCTCCGCTGACGGCCATGAAGTGCGGTGTCAGCTGGTCCCAACTCAGCTCGGGTTCAGAGCAGTGGTGAGGCCATGCCGATCACGTCGCCGATCAGCCGGGTGCGGAAGGGCCGGGCCTTGACAGTTTCGGCTTCGACGGCGGCCGACTGGGAGAGGTAGCCGAGCTGTCGTTGACGGATGGCCGCGGTGAGACCGGGGTCGAGGACGAGCAGGTTGTTCTCGAAGTTGAGATCCAGGCTGCGCCGGTCCATGTTCGCCGAGCCGACTAGGGCGATCCGGCCGTCGAGGGTGATCGACTTGGTGTGCAGCAGGCCCAGCCGGTACTCGAAGAGGCGTACGCCGCAGGCGAGCAGGTCCGGGTAGGTGCTGCGGCTGGCGGCGGCGACGAGCGCGGAGTCGTTGCGTGCGGGCACGATCAGGGTGGTGGTCACGCCGCGGCGGGGTGCGGCGCACAGCGCCCGGAGCAGGGCCTCGTCGGGCACGAAGTAGGGCGTGGTGATGATCAGCTCGTGCGCGGCGGCGTACAGCGCGCTGACGAAGGAGTCCGACATCTGGTTGCCTGGCGTGGTCGGTCCGGTGCCGAACATCTGCGCGACCACGCCCTCATGGTCCTGCTCGGGCTCCGGCGCCGCCGCGGGCAGCTCGTAGAGGTCCTCACCGGTCTCGGCGATCCAGGTGGCGAGGAACAGGTGCTGTGCCTGCCGTACGACCGGCCCCTCGCAGCGCAGCAGGATGTCGATCCAGGGCGCGTACTTCGCCTTGACCAGGAACTGCGGATCGGCGCAGTTCTGGCTGCCGCAGAACGCGATCCGGTTGTCGATGACCACCAGCTTGCGGTGGTTGCGCAGGTCGACCCGGCCCACCGCGAAGCGGCCCAGCCGGGGGATGTCCTCCAGCGCGGCGAGCAGGTGGACGCCGGCCTCGCGCAGCTGGCGCCAGCGGGGCCCGCGGATGAAGTCGCGCGAACCTAGCGCGTCGACCATCACCCGGCAGGCGACGCCCCGGCGGGCCGCCGCGCTGACCGCGTCGGCGACCCGGCCGCCGTTTTCGTCGTCGAGCCAGATGTAGAAGCTGAGGTGGATGTGCTCGGTCGCGGCGTCGAACGCCTCGATCAGCCCCTTGATCGCGGCGTCGCAGTCGCGGGCCGGCTCGGCCGGCGAGGCGCCCAGGTCACCCAGCAGCACGATGCGGTTGCCCGGCGTCGGGCCGAAGCCGTTGATCGAGCGGCACAGGTCCGAGACGGCCCTGGCGGCCGGATCGTCGGGCTCGGGGCCCGCACCGCGAGGTGCCGCCAGGCGACTCTCCGCGTCGCGGAGACGGCGGGCCCGCTCGCGGCCGATGCTGGTTTCGCCGAGGAACAGATAGGTGACGACGCCGATGACGGGCAGGCACATGATCACCGCGATCCAGGCCACCCGCGAGGCCGGCACCCGGTTCGGCCGAGTGATCGCGCGCAGCCCGGTCAACAGGTGGATGACGAACCCGCCGACCGCGACGACCGCCCCGAGCAGGTCAGCGGACGCCCCGCTCATCATGGCTCCTCACGCTCACTTACTGGCACCCTAGGGCCACGCGCCGCTCTCAGGAAACCGGGTCTCCCAGCCGGAATCGCGGTTGGCGGCGGCAACCTAGTGATCTAGGCTCGCTGTCAGGTGAGCCGGGAAGCCTGGTCGGCACGATAGCAGCAGTCTGTACTCGTGCACCCGGAGCGCCCATGAGCATCCCTGACCAGTTCCCGCGCCGCTTTCCCCGCGCCATGCCAGCCGCAGCCTCTTTGCCGGGCGGCACCGCTGGCGCTGTCCGCGGTGCTAGTCCCGTTCCGGGGGAGCCTCCCGAATACCGGCGCGGCACGCCTTAACGTACGGTCGGACGCTGCGGCTGCGGGCTGTCTGCCGTTACGGCCGGGGAGCCCGGTGATGCCCGCCGTGCTTCAGGAGGTGCTGTTCACGCCCGGCGTGGCGCTAAGCCTGGCGGGCCCCGAGGGCGCCGACCGGGCTCTGGACCAGCCGCACGTCCGGCCGATGGACTTCACCGCCGGCCTATGAAGGGCATGGTCTTCGTCGCCCCCAGGGGGCCTGCGCGGTGACGCGCTGCGCCAGTGGGTTGACGCCGCCGTCGGCTACGCCGGCGGACTGCCGCCCAGGCCGGCCGCGCCCGCCCGCAAGCGCCGGTGACGACGGGAGCCGCCACCGTCCGTTCGGGAAGAGGACAGCAGATCCATCCCGAACGGACGGCGGGTGACTGCCTTCGCCAGCCGACCTCCGCTGACGGCCCTGACGTGCCGGGTCAGCCGGTCGCCGCTCAGGAAGGCCGCGGGGCGAGCAGGGCGCGGAGCGCGTTGAGCGCGGCGTGCACGTCGAGGCCGGGGTCGAGCCGGGCGTGCAGCAGCAGCCCGTCGCCGAGCGCGCCGAGCAGCGTGGCGACCGCGTCGGCGGGGACGCCGGCGAAGACCGCGCCGCGCTGCTGCTCGGCGCGGACCGCCTGGATCATCAGCTCCCGGTAACTGGCGAGCATCGCGCCCATCCGCGTCCGCAGCGCGGGGTCGCGCTCGGCCTCGCCCATCGCCTCGAACATCAGCCGGGACAGCACCGGGTCAACCGCGTCAGGGCCGGTTATCTCGGCGGCGATGAACCCGATGAGGTCCTCCACGCCGGCCAGCGCCGCGAACTCGTCCTGCGGGACGGCCCGGGCGAACGCGAACATCACCGCCTCGGTCAGCAGCTCCTGCTTGCCGCGGAAGTGGTAGCTGACCGCGCCGTGCGGCAGGCCCGCGCGCTCGGCGACCGCCCGGGTGGTCACCCGCCCCCAGCCGAGCTCGGCGATCAGCTCCGCGGCCGCCGCCATCAGCTTCTCCCGGGTCGGCCCGGACGCTGTTGTCCGTCCGGCCTGTCCATCTGACTTGTCCATATGGCCCAATCGTATTAGCCTGATCGCGTGAACACGAGAACAACTGGCATTATCGGCGACCTCGCCGTCGAGACGGACGGCCTGGTCAAAACCTTCGGCGCGACCCGCGCCGTCGACGGCGTAAGCCTCACGGTCCCCCGGGGCTGCGTCTACGGCGTCCTCGGCCCGAACGGCGCCGGCAAGACGACCACGATCCGCATCCTCGCCACGCTGCTGCGCCCCGACGGCGGCAGCGCCCGCGTCCTCGGCCGCGACGTCGTGCGCGAGGCCGCCGCCGTGCGGCGGCTGATCAGCCTCACCGGGCAGTTCGCGTCCGTCGACGCCGACCTGACCGCCGAGGAGAACCTGGTCCTGCTCGGCCGCCTGCTCGGCCACTCCCGCCGCCGGGCCGGGCAGCGGGCCGGCGAGCTCCTGGCCGCGTTCGGCCTCACCGCCGCCGCGCGGCAGCAGGCCAGCCGGCTGTCCGGCGGCATGCGCCGCAAGCTGGACCTGGCCGCCAGCATCATCGTCGCCCCCGACCTGCTGTTCCTGGACGAGCCGACCGCCGGCCTCGACCCGCGCAGCCGCGGCGCGCTGTGGGAGACCGTCCGCGGCATCGTCGCCGACGGGACAACGGTGCTGCTCACCACCCAGTACCTCGACGAGGCCGACAAGCTCGCCGACCGGATCGCCGTCATCGACCACGGCCGGGTGATCGCCGCCGGCACCCGCGGCGAGCTGAAGGCGTCGGTGGGCAGCGCGGGCATCCGGATCCGGCTGCTCGACCCGGCCCAGCGGGACCGCGCCCGCGACCTGATCGCCCAGGGCCAGGCGATCACCGTCCACGACGAGCCCGACCCGGCCGTCATCTCCGCCCGGGTCCCGGCCCAGCGGCGCCCCGCGGCCGCCGGCGAACTCGCCGCGCACGCGCTCGCCCGGCTCGCCGGCGCCGGTATCGGGGTGAGCGACTTCGCGCTCGGCCAGCCCAGCCTCGATGAGGTCTTCCTCGCGCTTACCGGCAGCCAGGCCGGGCCGGAACATAGCCAGTCGGCGCCGGCCGAAACGGAGGCCGTGCGATGACCGCGATCTCCGCCCGCGAGCGCCCGGCCCCGGCCGGCCCGGCGGCGGCGTCACTGGCGTTCGCCTGGCGGTCCCTGCTCAAGATCAGGCACGTACCGGAACAGCTCGGCGACGTCATCGGCATCCCGGTGCTGTTCACGCTGCTGTTCACCTACCTGTTCGGCGGCGCGCTGGCCGGCTCCACCCACCGCTACCTGCAGTTCCTGCTGCCCGGCACGCTCGCGCTGGCCGTCGTGTTCGTCACCGTCTACAGCGGCGTCACCCTCAACGCCGACCTCGCCACCGGGACATTCGACCGGTTCCGGTCCCTGCCGGTCTGGCGGCCCGCGCCGATCGTCGGCGCGCTCATCGGCGACCTCGGCCGCTACCTGCTGGCCGGCGGGCTCGTCATCGGCCTCGGGCTCGCGATGGGCTACCGGCCGGCCGGCGGCGCCGCCGGGCTCATCGCCGCGACCGCGCTCGTCCTGCTGTTCGCCTCGGCCCTGTCGTGGGCCTGGGTCACGCTCGGGCTGGTCCTCCGCTCGCCGAGCGCGGTCATGAGCATCGGCTTCGTGATCTTGTTCCCCGTCACGTTCATGAGCAACATCTTCGTCGACCCCGCCACCATGCCCGGCTGGCTGCGCGGCGTGAGCGACGTCAACCCGGTCAGCCACCTCGTCACCGCCACCCGGACACTGACGGCCGGCACCGCCACCGCGCCCCAGGTGCTCTGGGCGGTGGCCGCGGCCGCGGCGCTGATCGCGGTCTTCGCGCCGCTCGCCGCGCTGCTATACCAGCGGAAGTGAGCCTACCGGCGCTGCCCCGCGTCTGCGCTGACCCGCCGACCGCCTGGTTCCCTGGAGGCCGATCTGCACCGCCCGGCTGCGAGCCCGCTGAGACGCGGGCACGCCGGGGCGCCGCCCGGTACGGGCCATCCGGGCGCCCCGGCCCGGCCGGGCGGCGAGTATCTCGCCGGGCGGGCGCGCTTCCAGTGAGCAGGACCGCGACCGGGCAGGACCCGGTCACATTAGCGCGGGCAGGCTGCGGGACAGCGAGTAGGCGGCCACGGCGATCAGCAGGCCGGTGAAGGCGGTGGTGAGCCTGGACGGGCTGACGCGGGAGGCGACGCGGTTGCCGGCCAGGGTCCCGGCGAGCGCGGCGAGGGTGAACACGCCGAGCAGCGGCCAGTCGAGGCTGATGCCGCCGCCGAGCCTGGCGGTGAGCGCTGAGGCGCTGTTGACGGCGATGACCAGCAAGGAGGTGCCGGCGGCGGCCGGCATGCCGAAGCCGAGGGCGAGCACCAGGGCCGGCACGATGACGAAGCCGCCGCCGACGCCGAAGAAGCCGGTCAGCAGCCCGACGCCGGTGGCGGCGGCGGCGACCTTGACGGCCCGGCGGGCGCTCACGCCGCCTGGGTGCCGCCATGCCGGGGCCCTCGTCCCCGGGGGCGCTGCGGCCGCCGGCCGGTCCAGCGTCACGGCCCTGGTGCCGCCGCCCGGCCCGGGGGCGGCCGGACTGCCCGGCGGCGGGCCGGCGGAGGGCGCCGGCCGGGTCGCGGGCGCGGGACTGCGGGCCGGGGCCCGGCGGCGCAGCATCGCGGCGGCGGCGGCCAGCATGAGGACCGCGAACAGGGTGAGCAGCAGGCCGGGGCTGACGCCCGCGGACAGCCTGGTGCCGGCGTAGGACCCGGCGATGCCGAGCACGCCGAAGGTGACGCCCGCGGCGGGGCGGACCCGGCCGGCGCGCCAGTGCGCGGCCGTGCCGGCCAGGGCGGTGATCCCGACGATGAGCAGCGATCCCGTGGTCGCGGCGCGCGGCTGCTGGTGCAGCAGGTAGACCAGCGCGGGGACGGTCAGGATGGACCCGCCGCCGCCGAGGGCGCCCAGCGACAGGCCGATCAGCAGCCCGGCGGGGATCGCGATGACGGCCAGCATGCGGTACCTCCTGCCCTCTGCATATACCCGGGGGGGTATTAGATAAGGCAAGGCTACCCGCCATGGGCTCTGTGGCCGCAAATACCACCGGGGGTATCTGGGTGGCCGGCGCCGCTATCCGGGCGAGCAGGGGGCCTGGTGCGGCCGGGGCCGCGGCAGCTGGCCGGGGACGTCGCCGCACGGGTGGTAGTCGCCGGTGCGCGGGTCCTGGCGGTAAGGGGACGGCGGCGGGTCGCCGCCCGCGATGCGTCCCACCGCGGTGAGCAGCCGCGCCACGTCCTGCTCGGTGGTGCTGACGCCCGCGCTCGCCCGGACGGCTCCCGGCATCGCGCTGCGGTCGCCGCGCCGGACCTGGTCCCGGTAGCGGTGCACGTCTTCCCGGGTGCGGCCGAGGAGCCGCATCAGGTAAGGGCGGGCAGCGGCCGGTGCGGGGCGAGCTGCGCCGCGTCCACCGCTACCGGGACGCTGCGGTCGTGCGCGGCCGCGATGATCGCGTCCAGCGGCGGCATCCAGCCGGTGACGTTGGACGCGCCGGTGACCGCCGGCAGCCGCGGCGACGGGTGCCGGCCCAGCGCCGCCTCGACGTCGCCGGCATCGAAGGCGCCGTCGCTGCCGCACTCGACATGCCGGACTTGTAGCCGGCCCCGCGGTGCACGCCGGAGTACCACGGGATGAACTCCTCAACCCGGGCCAGCACCGGCCCCAGCGCCGCCGTCGACGCGGCCGCGTCCAGCGACAGGTACGGCCGCTCGGAGCCGTCGGCGCACGGCACCGGCATCCCGTCGCCGACCAGCGGCACGGGAGGGCGTGGAGAGCCGGCCGGGTGACTGCCTGTGCTCATGATGGGCCAGCCGGGCTGACCGGGCGAGGCCGGCGACGGAGAAGTCCGCCGCGGTGACCGGCCAGCCGCGCTCGGCAAGCCAGATCGCGTTGCGCCCTTCGCCGGTCCCCAGGTCGATCGCCCGCCCGGCCGGCCGCGCTCAGGCGAGCGACAGGAACAGCCGCTCGAGTTGCGCGCGCTCGGCGTCGCTCGCCTCGCCGCCGTTGAGGGCGCACTGCTGCAGGCCGGTCGCGATGATCTGGAAGCCGGCCCGGTCGAGCGCCCGGGACGCCGCCGCGAGCTGCGTCACCACGTCCGCGCAGTCGCGTCCCTCCTCGATCATCTTGATGACCCCGCCGACCTGGCCCTGCGCCCGCTTCAGCCGCCGCAGCACGCTGGCCATCGTCTCGTTGTCCACGTCCATGCCGGCTCCCTCGGGGGTGGCGCACCCGGCGCGTGAATCCGGGTGCCGCACGTTCTCTGTACCGTTCGACTATACCCTACGGGGTATCGCACTCCGCGGGGTCAATAACGGGCGGCGGGCGCCGGTCATTGCGCGGCGCCTGCCGGCGTGAGGCCGGCCAGCGCGCTGGCAAGCCGCCGACCGACCTCGTCGGCTACCGGCTTCAGCTCCGACCGGCCGGTCATCGTGACCATGACCTGCGGGTCCAGCGCCTCAACGACGGTCCCGTCGCTGGTAGCGCGGACGACGACGTTGCAGGGCAGCAGCAGCCCGATGCTGCGGTCGATGCCGAGCGCCTGGTGCGCGAACGGCGGGTTGCAGGCGCCGAGGATGACGTAGTCCTCCATCTGCTCCCCGAGCTTGGCCCGCAAGGTGGCGGTGACGTCGATCTCGGTGAGCACGCCGAACCCCTGCCCCGCGAGGGCCGCGCGGACCCGGGCGACCGTCTCCGCGAACGGCGCGCGGACGGTAACGCTGGTGCCGTAGCTCACCGGCCCGCCCCTTCCCGCGCGGCGACCTTGCCGCGGACCTCGTCCATGTCCAGCTCCCGGACCGCCTGGATGACCTTCTCCAGCGCGGCCGCGGGCAGCGCGCCGGGCTGCGAGAAGACCAGGATGCCGTCCCGGAAGGCCATCAGCGTCGGGATGGACGTGATCCGCGCGGCGGCCGACAGGCCCGGCTGGTCCTCGGTGTCGACCTTGCCGAAGGTGATGTCCGGGTGCTTGCCGCTGGCGGCCTGGAAGACCGGCGCGAACATCCGGCACGGGCCGCACCACGACGCCCACCAGTCGACGAGCGTGATCCCTGGCTTGGTGATGGCCTCTTCGAACGTGTCCTCGGTCAGTGCGATGGTACTCATTCTCGCTCCTTCGGCTCGCTGCTCAGTATACCCCCATGGGTATAACACGGTCGGGTGCGAGGTATTCCCGGTCCGCGGCCGGTTGCGAGCGGGCGCTTCTTTCGCGGCGGTCAGCCGGAACCCGGTGGCTGACAGGGTGCCGTCGGCCAGGTGCTCGCGTTCGATGCGGCAGAGTTCGCCGAGGATCTTCCGGTTGCCCCGCCCGGCGAGCAGGTGCCGGGCGAGATAGGGCAGCCGCTGCACGGTCACGGCCCCGAGCCGCGCGGAGACCGCCTTGATCATGGCGTCCCCGCCGTTGCACATGGCGCCGTCCACCGTGTGCCGCGAGCGCCACCTGGCGAGCAGCTGGTCCTCTCCGGCCGGCGGTTCGATCACTCCTGTCGCGGCCAGGATCGCGGCAGTGTCGTAGAACCACCTGATGGTGGTTTCGTCGGCCCAGTCCCAGGCGTACTCGTCGAGGACCAGCATGCCCCCGGGCCGCAGCAGATGGGCGACCCGGTCAAGCGCGGTGCCGAGCGGGTGCATGTGATGCAGGGAGAGCAGCATCACCACGGCATCGAATGGCTCGTCGTCATAGCCGGCGAGATCCGCACGCACGGCCGGAATCCCCGCCGAGCGGGCGGCTGCGACCGCGGCCGGGTCCGCGTCGATGGACGTAACGGCGTACCCGGCATCCGCGAGGGCACGGGACAGGGCGCCCTCGCCGCACCCGGCATCCAGGATCCGGGCCGGCGGCGGCGGCAGGATGCCAGCCAGCCAGGCGAGGTCAGCACATGAAGATGGGTCAGGCCCGCCGCTATCCGGCCAGATGAAGGGAGCGTCAGCCTGTCGTGGCGGCCCGGCCGGCCGGGGGCCGCCGCCCGCGGCCCGGAGCCCCGGGTACAGCGCGCTTTCGCATCGGGTCATCGTCCGCTTCCTCACGTGTCGCGCGTCCAGCATCCCGGGATCACCCGGGCCGCGGTCCATCCGGTACCTTCAGGTGACGCCGCGAGATGCCGGCCGGGGAGGGCCTGCCGTCCTGCGCAGCAGTGCCGTTCGTCCTGTCAGGTGAGTCCGCGTCCAGGCACAACGGGCACGATGCTGGAAGACAGCGTGAGCCCCGGTCGTGGTGCAAGGCAATCAGGTGGTGGCCGGGGGCGGGCGCCTCGTACCTGAGCGGTGCCCCTCGGAGTACTTGCGCTGGATCCTGGCGGCGGTGCGGCGGTCCGCGGCGGCGGAGGAGATCGCCGAGGTGGCCGGCCTGCCGCTGTACCGGGTGCGCAGCGGCTTGCGCGAGATGGCCGCTGCGAGGCTGGTCGCCGAGGAGTCCGGCCAGTCCAGCGCCGTGTGACGTAAGCGGGAATAATAACGGCCCGGTTCTTGCCTATACCCGTAGGCAGGCTCGCTCTCGGCGACGCCCGTCATCCCGCCGCGCGGGTCTTCGTTGACCTGGGGCAGTGCTCCGGTTGCGAGGGGACCGGATGGGCGGGTCTGACCGTAGCGGAGGCGCGGCAGCTCGCCCAGGTGGTACTGGCGCAGGCAGCTGCCGCCGAACGGGAATGCCAGGCGCATGCGGCGGGTGCGGCCCGGTGGCCGGCAGCGTCCTCGTAGTCGAGGACGAACGGGAGATCCGGGAACCCCCCATGTGGCTCCCGCGCCGGGTTCCGTGCGCGGGCGACCGGCAATCTTGCCGGTCCGCGGCGTCCGGCTGGTCCGGTTCTGGAATACCCCGAGGGGTGTTATAGTTGCCCCTTGTAGATACCCCCCAGGGTATTTGTGGGTATGAGCGGCAGCAAGGAGGATCCTGTGATCCCGGTGAACGCACCCGAGATCGATATCGGCCAGCTCGCCGGAGCCGTGCGGGCGGCGCGGCGATCGTCGACGTACGCGAGCCCGGTGAGCATGCCTGAAACCGATGCCATCACCGTGATCCCGCTCGAGACGCCCACGCTTGGCGATCGCAGCTACCTGGTCCATGACGGCGAAGTCGCCTTCGTGGTGGACCCGCAGCGGGACATCGACCGCGTCCTGGCGCTGCTCGACGCGCATCACCTGCGGCTGACTCACGTCTTCGAGTCCCACATCCACAACGACTACGTCACCGGCGGCTTGGCCCTGGCCCGGCGGGCCGGCGCGGCGTACCTGGTCAACGCCGACGACGCGGTGTCCTTCGAGCGGGCCCCGGTGCGCGACGGCGACGTCCTGGCGGTCGGGCCGCGGATGCGGGTCACCGCGGTCGCCACCCCGGGTCACACGTTCACCCACCTGTCCTACGTGCTCGCCGGCGCCGGCGCCGGCGAGCGGACGGCGGTCTTCTCCGGCGGCTCGCTGCTGTACGGGGCGACCGGCCGCCCGGACCTGCTCGGCCCACGGCACACCGGCGCCCTCGTGCGGGCGCAGCACGCCTCGGCCCGCAAGCTGGCGCAGATGCTGCCCGACGCCGCGCAGGTATTCCCCACCCACGGGTTCGGGTCCTTCTGCTCCGCGACGCAAACCGATGCGGCCAGCTCGACCATCGGGCAGGAGAAGGCCGCCAACCCGGTCCTCACCCAGGACGAGCAGACCTACGTCCGCGAGCTGCTGGCCGGCCTGAGCGCCTACCCGGCGTACTACGCGCACATGGCCCCCGCCAACTCGGCCGGCCCGCCCGAGCCGGACCTGTCACCGCCGGGCAAGGCCGACCCGGCCGGGATCCGGCGCCGCATCGAGGCCGGCGAGTGGGTGGTGGACCTGCGCAGCCGGACCGTGTTCGCCGCCGGGCACGTGCCAGGCTCGCTGAACTTCGGGCTCGACGGCAGCTTCGCCACCTACCTCGGCTGGCTCATCGAGTGGGGCACCCCGCTGACCCTGCTCGGCGAGACCGCGGCCGACGTCGCCCAGGCACAGCGCGAGCTGGCCCGCATCGGCATCGACCGCCCGGCCGCCGCCGCTGCCGGCAAGCCCGCGGACTGGGTCGCCGGCACCGGCCGGGAACTGGCCTCGTTCGCCACCGCCACGTTCGCCGACCTGGCCCAGGTGCGGCACCACCGGCAGGTCACGGTACTCGACGTGCGCCGCACCGACGAGTACGGCGCGTCCCGGATCCAGGGCGCGCTGAACATCCCGGTCCATGAGCTGCCCGGGCGCACGGGCGAGGTCCCCGCCGGCGAGGTATGGGTGCACTGCGCCGCCGGCTACCGCGCCTCGATCGCCGCGTCGCTCCTCGCCGCCGCCGGACGCCAGCCCGTCGCGATCGACGACACGTTCGATAACGCGCGGGCAACGGGCCTGCCCGTCACCGCCCAGGACGCCGCGTGATCCCGACTCGCCAGCTACTCCCGTACAACGCACGCACCCCTTAAGGAGAATCATCATGTGCCGAGCAGTCACCTGCAGGAAATGCGGCAAGACCACCTGGGCCGGCTGCGGCCAGCACGTCCGCCAGGTAATGGCCGGCGTCCCGGCCTCCCGGCGCTGCGCCGGGCCACGCCGGCGACCCCGCCGCCAGCGGCGGCGGCTGGCTGCGCAAGCTCTTCGGCCGCAGCTGAACCGCCAGCACATCACACCCCATCCGCACGGGCCCGTAGCGCTTCCACGGGTCCGTGTCATGTCCGCGCTACTGCTCCCGGAGGAAACACTGGTCCTGTCCGGGGCGATCCGGATCCGCGTCATCGACGCCCTTGCGGACCCAGTCGTTAAGGCCTGTCATGTGCTGGCTGGCCAGACGGCAACCCCTCGTCAGGGAGCCTCATTCCCGGCGGCTCGGTTCTTGCGCCCGGGGCCGGTGGTGATGACGGGGGTGCGCAGCGGGCCGGGATCGGGGTCTTCGGCGAGGGTGAGGATGTGCCAGGCGACGTCGGCACGGGAGATGGGCTTTACCGTGACCCGGTCGCTGGCGCGCACGTTCCGGGTGAGCGGGCCGTCGGTGAGCTTGACGGGACGGGGCGCGTGCCAGTCCAGGCCGCTGGCGGCCAGCTCGTGCTCCATCGCGATGAGGTCCTGGCCGACGCGGCCGAGGTTGGGGACGGCCACGGTGCGCAAGAATCGGAACAGCAGCCGGGGCGCCGGGCCCATGACGGCATCGGCGGGCCCCATGCTGGCGGTGCTGACGCAGATCAGCCGGGCCCGGGGGGCGCTGTCGCGGATCTCGGTGATGAGAGTCCGGGCCAGCCGCTGGTGCAGGTCGGGCGGTGAGGTCATGGGCGTACGGGGATTGTGGCGGGTGGTGAAGTTCGGCCCGGCCGCGCAGACTACCGCGTCGGCGCCCTTGACCGCCAGGCGAGCGAAGCCAGGGTCGAAGACGTCCGGGGCGATGACGATCTCAGCCCCGGAGGGAGGCGCGGCGGGTGCTTGCCGGTAGACAGCGCGGACGTGGTGGCCGCGCTGGACGCTGAGGGCGGTGATGTGGCCGCCGATGCCGCCTGAGGCCCCGAAGACGGTGATGTTCATGGCTGCTGGCTCCTGTTCGGTTGGCGTGGATGCGGGTTAGTCGGCCAGTTCCGACGCGGGGACCTGGCCGCGGGCGTCAGCGGCGGTTGTGCTCGCGGCACCCGCGGCAGGCTCGCCGCGGGTGTTGCTGGCCCGCAGCGCGATCACAGCGGCGACGAGCAGGAAGACTGCGGCGGCCAGCAGGGCGCGGTGGAAGCCCGCAGTGAGCGCTTGATGCGGCGTGGCGTTCGCGCTGAGCAGCGCGGTTGTGCGGGCGGTGGCGATGGCGGAGAAGATTGCCAGGCCGAGGGCAGTGCCCAGCTGCTGGGAGGAGTTCAGCAGGCCGGCGGCGAGCCCGGCCTTGTCCGCCGGGACGCCTGCGTTGGCGGCGGTGGTGACGGAGACCAGGACGGCGCCGATCCCGATCGCCATGATCACCAGCCCGGGAAGCAAGTCCTGCGGGTAGGTGCCGTGGACCGGGATGCGGGACAGGTACCACACCCCGGCCGCGGCGATCAGCGCGCCGGCGACGATCACCGGGCGGGTGCCGATGCGGGCGAACAGCTTGGCGGAGACCCCGGCGGCGACGATGATGCCGGCGGTCACCGGCAGGTAGGCCGAGCCGCTGCGGATGGGGCTGAAGCCCAGGACGTTCTGCATGTAGAGGGTGAGGAAGTAAAACACCGACACGAACGCGGCGAACGCGATCATCTGGACGACATCAGAGGCGGCCAGCCCTTTAACGCGGAAGATGGAGAACGGGAACAGCGGGTCGCGGCGGCGCAGTTCGGTGGCGGCGAAGCCGCCGAGCAGGATGCCTGCGGTGGCGAGCTCGCCGATCGTGCGGGCGCTGCCCCAGCCCTGCTCTGGTGCCCGGACGAGGGCGTAGATCAGCAGTAGCATGCCGGCGGTGCCCAGGATCGCGCCGGGGATGTCGAAGCCGGCGGCCCGGTCGACGGGCCGGCCGCCGGGCACCAGCCGGAAGGCGCCGAGCAGGATCAGCGCGCAGACTGGCAGGTTGACGAACAGCACCCACCGCCACCCAGGGCCCTGGGAGAGCACGCCGCCGAGGAACACCCCCGCTGCCGCGGCCAGGCCGGAGATCGCGCCCCAGACGCCGAGCGCCTTGTTGCGGTCGTCGCCGGAGTTGAAGCTGGTGGTCAGGATCGACAGCCCGGCCGGGGCCATCAGCGCCGCGCCGGCCCCCTGCGCCAGCCGGGCGCCGACTAGCATTCCTGCGCTGGTGGCCAGGCCGCCGGCCAGCGAGCAGGCGGCGAACAGCGCGGTGCCCGCCACTAGCAGCCGCCGCCGCCCGAGCAGGTCCCCGGCCCGGCCGCCGAGCAGCAGCAGCCCGCCGTAGGTGACCAGGTACCCCGACAGCACCCACTGCAGGTCCTGGGCCGTGAAGTGCAGGTCGCGGCGGATCGACGGCAGGGCGACGTTCATGATCGAGGAGTCGACGACATCGAGGAACTGCACCGCGCACAACAGGAGCAGCAGCAGCTTGCCGCGGCGGGTGGCCAGCAGCGAAGCGGGTCGGTCGGTCACGAGGGCAGCCTCCAGGACTGGACGGATCGGTACAGTCAGGAGGCTAGCAGAAAGTGGACGATCTAGTACAGTCTTAACGCGCCGACGTCCGGAGGTGCATGATCCCGGCGTCCACCGCGATGCGCAGCGATGCCATATCCTGGCGGGCCTGGCTGAGCACCATCCCGCCCTCGATGGCCGCCAGCAGTCCCGTCGCCAGCACCGCCGGCTCAGCCCCGGGTCGCAGCTCTCCGCGCTCGCGCATCCGCTCCAGCGCGCCGGCCAGCAGGCGCTCCCACGCGTCGAACCCGGCCGCGGCCGCCAGCCGCGCCTCCTCATTGCGACCGGCGACCTCCGTCGACAGCGTCCCGATCGGGCACCCCGGCATGCCCATCTCCTCGAACCCGGTCATGAACCCCGCCAGCGCCTGCTCAAGCTGCGCCAGCGACGACACGCCGCCCAGGGCCTCGGTCAGCCCGGACACCACCTGCGCGCAGCGGAACCCGACCGCCGCCGCCGCCAGCTCGTCCCGGCCGCGGAAGTAGTGATAGAACTGCCCCTTGCCCGCCCCGGCCGCCGCCAGCACCTCATCCACGCTGGTGGCCGCGATCCCCCGTTCGGCAAACAGCTCCGCGGCCCGCTCCACGATCCGCTCCCGGCTGGCGCGCCCGCGCCCTGTCTTCGGCTCACCTGGCATACGGCCATGGTAGCCGCAAACTGTACTATGCCGTCCAGTAGGTGCGACCGGGGCGCCCGGAGAGGCGGGAAGGGCCCGTAGGCTTCCCGCCTCGCAACGGGTGCCGCCGCCCGCCTTCCTGACGGCGCGGGGCCCGCGCAGCGTGCGCGCGCGTCCGGCCCGGGCCGCGGTGAACGGGTCAGCGGGGGCAGGGGCTGAATCGTCTGGGCACCCCGGCATCGGGCCGTCCGCGCTGCCGCGCAGGGCTTCAGGCAGGGGGCTCTTGCGGGGGGATCCGCTGGCCGACCTCGATGAGATGGCCGTCCGGGTCGCGCATGTAGCAGCGCAGTTCCGGGCCCCGGTCGGTCGGCGGCGTCAGGAACCGGGCGCCGCGGCCCCGCCACTCCTGGTAGACAGCGTGGATGTCTGCGACGCGGATGTTGAGGAAGCTGCTGACCCGGTCGGGGTCGCGGGGCGGCTCGAGCGTCACCGTCGGCTTGTCGTCGGTGGGCGGCCCGCCGGCGTTGATGATGATCCAGCCGTTGGCGAGCGCGATGATCGTCGGCTCGCCGTCCTTCAGTACCTCGCCGCCGAGCACGTCGGCGTAGAAGCGCCGTGACCGGGCGACGTCGGACGCGACGACGAAGTGCGTGAGGGCGATTCCCTCCGCGGGTGCCGGGAACGTGGCCATGGCTAGCGCTCCAGCACGGGGCGGACCTCGACGGTCGCGCCAAAACGGGTGGCCGGGATTCGCTGCGCGAAGGCGATCGCGGAGTCGAGGTCTGCCGCGTTGTAGAGGTAGTACCCGTCCAGCTCGCTTCCTGCCGCCACGGCCGGGCCCTCGCTGACCCGCGGCTGCCCGCCGTCCACGCGGACCGTCGCCGCCGTGCTGGCGGCCTGCAGCTGGTTGCCGTCGAGCACCCCGGAGGACCGGCGGACCTCCTCGAACTCAGCCGTCACCTTCTCCTGATCCCCGGCAGGGAGCTCCCCGATCGCCTTGTCGGCGCCGTTGAAGCGGACTTGGAGCATGAACTTCATCTGATTCTCCTTAGCTGGCTTGTCGTGACTGGGAAGCGCAGGCAAGGGCGCCAGTGCGCCGGCTGGGACGCCGCGAGCCGCGTCCTGATCATCTCGGCCACGGCGCCCTTCTTTTCTGGACGGGACAGTACAATAGGACCTTACCAGAAAACTGGACGGCTTAGTACAGTTTAGGGATGCCATCGGCGAAGCCGGGCGGCACGCGGATAGACGGCCAGGCATGGGTGTTCACACCCTGTTCCCGTCCTGGAAGATGTCCCTGACAGGCCTTGAGTGGCCCAGGGGAAGGCAGGTGTCAGTGGACTCCGATCAAGCGCAGGCGCTGCGGGCGGCCGCGGCCCGGGACGGCGGCCGGGCCGGGCTTCCCCGCTACGATGACCTGCCCGCGGCGCCGCTGGGCGGCCGCAGCGGGTGGGGGCTGTTCGGGCCGGATGACCAGGTCGGGCTGCTCAACCTGCAGACGCCGGAGCGGGTGGTGGCGGCCGCGCGGCTGGTCCGCAAGGGCGCGGTCTTCCCGCTCAACGCTCCGCTCGGCGCGTTCGACCCGCCGATCGCGGCCGGCCGCGGCGTCCCCAGGCAGCACGTGCTGCACGCCCCCGGCAGCCTCGGCTTCGACGACGTGCTGGACAACTTCTACCCGCAGGCATCGAGCCAGTGGGATTCCCTGGGCCACGTCGGCTACGCGGCGGACGCCTTCTACAACGGCGCCACTGAGGCCGAGGTGGCCTCGGGACGGCGCAACACGATCGACCACTGGGCCCGGCGCGGCATCGCCGGCCGGGCCGTGCTGCTCGACCTGCCGCGGCTGGCGGCGCAGGAGGGCCGGGGCTACGACCCGGGCAGCTCGACCGCGTTCAGCGTGGACGAGCTGGAGCGGGCCCGCGCCCGCGCCGGCCTGGAGTACGCCCCCGGCGACATCCTCGTCCTGCACACCGGCTTCGCCCGCTGGTACACCAGGCAGGACCACGAGCGCCGGCAGCAGACCCGGCGCGACAGCACGACACCGGGGCTGGCCCGCGGCGAGGAGATGTGCCGCTACCTGTGGGACGCGCACTTCGCGGCGGTCGTCAGCGACACCTACGCGGTGGAAGCGTTCCCGCCGGACCGCTCGGGCCCGATGGGCTTCCTGCACCGCATCCTCATCGGCCAGTTCGGCATGGCCCTGGGGGAGCTGTGGTGGACCGAGGACCTGGCGGCCGACTGCGCCGCCGACGGCGTGTACGAGTGCCTGCTGACCAGCGCGCCGCTGAACTCCCCGGGCGGCATCGGCTCGCCCGCCAACGCGCTCGCCCTCAAGTAACGCGCTCGCCCGGCAGTACACGCGGTGCGGCGTCTATCGCCGGCGCCGCCAAAAACGGGAACCGCGGCGCTCTCGGACGGTCAGTCTGGCTGCGGTACCAGGGAAACGGACGTGATCCCGGCGATCGCGGCGAGCTCGTCGTTGTCGGAGGTGTCGCCGGAAACGCCGACGCAGCCGAGCACTGCCCCCGCCTCGTCCTTGACGAGCACGCCTCCGGGAACGGGCACCAGCCTGCCGCCGATGGCAGCCGCCGCTGCGGTGATGAAGTAGGGCTGCTGCTCGGCCCGGGCCATCAGGGAGCGCGAGCCCGTGCCGAGCGCGAGCGCGCCGTAGGCCTTGCCGTAGGCGATCTCGAAGCGGTTGTTGGACGCCCCGTCCTCCCGCTCCGCGCTGACGAGGTGACCTCCGGCGTCAAGCACCACGACGGCCAGCGGCTTCAGGCCGCGCTCTTTGCCCGCCGCCCGTACAGCTGCGGTGATGACCTTAGCGGTCTCCAGCCCGATGCTCACGCCTGCCCCTCCTGGTGCGCAGTGCCGCGCGACCGCTTGCCCCATTCTGCATTGCCGAGCTGGAGGAGATCTCCGCTTCGGCGAACTCAGTTGTGACCGGGATTACCCGGGGAGATGAGGGCAGGGTGGTGCTTGCGCGGTCCTCGTAGGACTGTGGGTTGGGCGACCTGCGGTTAGGTTTGGTGCGATCCCATGCGAAGGAGAACCGTGTGATGAGCGACGTCGGCTCTCAGCATTCGGGCACGGACCGGGTCCACCCCCGGGCGGCGCTGTCCGACCCGAGTCCGCGGCATGTCAGCTCCGCCGGGGTGGTGGTGGACGTATCGGCTGTGCGGGGCGAGCTCACCGCGATCTGGGCAAGCCTGGGATACGACGAGATCAACTGGACCTACCGGCCGCAGGGAAAGCGGCTCCTGGCCGCGATCGGGGAGATCTCACCCGATCCGTTTTACGTGCGCCCGCACTACATGTTCTGCAGCGGGAGCGGTCTGAGCTTGCCGCACTGGGGCAACGGGAACGTGTACCACGAGGACAGCGCCGGGGTGCCCTTCTACGACTTCACCATCCTGGATCAGGCCTACGACGCGATTGTCGGCGCCGGCATACGGGCACGTGGGCTGGGGAACAGGGCGTCCGGCGCACAGGGTGTGGTTTGCGTCGAGCTGAGCTCGTGAGCGCGAACGAGAGGCCCGGCTATCCCTCTTTTACTGGCAGGGGACCCCGCAGCAGTACTACGACCTGTACACCGTCACCGTGAAGGCGATTCGCGGGGTGCTGCCCTGCGCGCGCGTGGGCGGGCCGTCAACGACGGCAGGCGACGGCGCCGTCGGCTTCATGCGCGGCTTCCTGGCGCACTGCGCCAGAACGGCGACGCCGCTGGATTACGTCTCGTTCCACACGAAGGGCTCGGCCTTCACTCCCTGGCGTACCTACGGCCCCACCGGGGGGCCGCCCCCGGCCCGGGAGTCTCCCTCCGCCGTGAAGATGCTCTTCGAGGTGGACCGGATGCTCTCCGTCCTCGGCGAGTTCGCGGGCTACGCCGCGCTTCCCGTCTTGATCGATGAGTGTGACGCGGGCGTTCCCGCCCACCACGGCATGTACGACAACGCGAACTTCCGGTTCCAGAACACCGAGTACTATCCCGTGTTCCAGGCCAAGCTGATGAAAAAGCTCCTCGACGTGAGCGACGCCTATCACGGCAACGTCAAGCTGGCGACAACGTGGTCCTTCTACTTTGAAGGGGAGCGCTACTTCGAGGGCACCCGGTCCTGGCTGACAGCCGGCGGCATCGAAAAGCCCTTCATGAACGCGTACCGGCTATTCGCGAAGCTCGGCAGGCAGCGCCTTGAGGCCCGTTCCGACGCAGCGTGGCCGACCGGCGACCTCGCAGGCCGCCCCTACGGCATGCCCGAGGAGGTCGACTGCCTCGCGTCGCTTCACCCGGACGGAACAGTCGCGACGCTTGTCTGGAGGCACGCCGACGACCAGTACAGCGCAGACAGCGCGTCGGCCGAGGTGGCGTTGCGCTTCACCGGCCTGCCCGCGCCCTCCTACGCGCTCACCGAGTACCGCATCGACGCCAGCCACTCCAACTCGCACGCCGTGTGGCAGTCGCTCGGGGAACCGCAGGATCCGGATGAGCCGGCGCTCGGTCAGATCCGTGCACGCCAGGGACTGGAGACGCACGGAGCCCCGAACCGCATGCTGACCTCAATTTCGGGGGAGCTGCTGCACCGGACCACGCTCCCGCTCCCGTCAGTTTCGCTCGTCGTCCTGGAGCCGTGCTGAAGGCAAGGCCATCGACGATCTCCGCCTTGAACTTCAGACTGCCGGATTCGCTGGTTCGGCACCCGCGACGGCCCGGCAGTGTCCGGAAAGCCTCAGTATGTGAAGAATCCCGCGCCGCACAAGATCGGCACATCGGCTAACAACCCAGTCGTAAGGCTGGAGAAGGCATGGCCCGCGCGGAATCGGCAGGGACCTGCGCTTCATCACTGACTCTGACCAAGCGTGACCGTCGCTAGAGGCAGGGCTGGTCACGGCGTGCCCGACGGGCACCGCGGGAATGGATCCGGCGATGGCGGCCGGGTTGACGGCAAGCCGCAGAAGCGAAGGAAGTGCGCGCCCGGGGCAGAGTCGCTCCGAGCGGATGCCGGGCCACCGACCCTGTTTTGCCTGGTGGGCGCTACTGGGATTGAACCAGTGGCCTCTTCCGTGTCAGGGAAGCGCTCTCCCGCTGAGCTAAGCGCCCGGGACGCGGCGACGGCTGGCCGGAACCGGCCGCAACATCGCCACGCCGAGAGACTACCAGAAGTTCGCCGCGCAGATGGATTCGGCCGCGCAGGCCCCCTGCGCCGCGCCCCTCAGCCCGCGCCGCTGTAGTCGAGCCCCAGGTCAAGCACCCGCGACGAGTGCGTGAGCGCGCCCACCGACAGGTAGTCGACGCCGGTCTCCGCGACCTCGCGCGCGTTGCCCAGCCGCAGCCCGCCGCTGGCCTCAAGCCGCACCCCGGCGTAGCCGCGCGCCACGGCCACGGCCGCGCGCAGCTCGGGCACCGCCATGTTGTCGAGCAGGATGAAGCTCGCGCCCGCCGCGAGCGCCTCGCGTACCTGCGCCACGGAGTCGCACTCGACCTCGATCGCCAGCCCAGGGCGGGCCGCCGCGCGCACCGCGCGCACCGCCGCGGCCACCCCGCCGGCCGCCGCGACGTGGTTGTCCTTGACGAGCGCCGCGTCGCCAAGGCCCATCCGGTGGTTCTCGCCGCCGCCGCACCGCACCGCGTACTTCTCGATGCCCCGCAGCCCGGGCAGCGTCTTGCGGGTGTCCCGCACCACGGCCCCGGTACCCGCGACGGCGTCCGCCCAGGTCCGGGTGGCCGTGGCGATGCCCGACAGGTGAGTCAGGAAGTTCAGCATGGTCCGCTCCGCGCCGAGCACCGCGACCGCGTCACCGGAAACCCGCAGCACGGCGTCCCCTCGCCGGACCCGCGCCCCGTCCGCGACGAGCACGGTGCCAAGCACCGTCGAGCCCACGGCGGCCGGGCCGTCCGGCGCCGCCGTCAACGCGCCCGGCCCGGCGATCCCGGTGAGGTAGTCGCCGAGCAGGTCGAGCACCGCGAGCGCCACCGGCAGCCCGGCCGCCACGCCCGGCTCGCGCGCCACCACGTCCGCGGTCAGCGTGCGCCCCGCCACGGTCGCCACCGACGTCACGTCGGCCCCGTACCTGAAGTCCTCGGCAAGCGCCGCCCGCACCACGCGCACCACGTCGGGAACGTCAAGCCCCGTCGCCTCGATCGCCCGCGCGGTCGCCGGCGCCAGCGATGCCTCTGTCATCTCAGCAGTCACGCTGCCGCCTCCTCAGTTTTCACGAGCTCCTCAGTCACCACGAGCCGCCGCCCGTCCCAGCGCAGCAGCGTGTGCCATGGCGCGGCGCCCGTTGCGCCCGCGTCCCGCCGCCGGTGGCACCCGCGGCTCTCCGCCCGCCGCGCCGCCCCCGCCGCGATCAGCAGCGACACCGTCCGCAGGTTCGCCGCCTCAACGTCCTCAAGCTCAACAACATGATCCAGAACGAGAGCGTGTTCCTCCCGCCCCGCCCCGCTCGCCTCGGACGCCTGGCTGCCCCCCGGCCGGTGCTCCGCGTCCGCTCCCACGATGGCCCGCAGCAGCTGCCCGAGCCCGTCGGCGTCCCGAATAACCCCCGCATACCGCGACATGGCGTCCGCCAGGTCCCGCCGTGTGCCCGTCACGTCGTGGGACAGGCCCCTGTGCGGTCCCGCGCCGCCCATCACAGGGGACGCTTCCGCATCCCCTGCCGCTCCTGCCGCCTCGGCCGGCGCCCCTGCTGCCGCCCAGCCAAATGGTTGTGGCAACCAGCCGCCTATAGCCGGCTCGTTACCGCAACCATCACCCTCCATAGCGGCCGTGATCGTCTCTGCCGCCGCAGCGGCCGCGATCGCATCCCCGGCGCGGCGGCCGGCGATGATCGCCTCGGTGACCGAGTTGGACGCGAGCCTGTTCGCCCCCTGCACCCCGGTCGAGGCCGCCTCGCCCACCGCGTAGAGCCCGCCGAGCGTGGTCCGCCCGTCCAGGTCGGCCAGGATGCCGCCGCACGAGTAGTGAGCGCCCGGCGCGACGGGGATGTACTGCGTCACCGGGTCGATCCCGTGCTTGCGGCAGGCCGCGGTGACGGTCGGGAACCCTTCCTCAAGCAGGTCCTGACCAAGCCCGGTCGCGTCCAGCCACACGTGCCCCGCGTCGCCCGCGGCGATGACCTCAGCCATCCGCGCGGCGACCACGTCGCGCGGTGCCAGGTCGCCGTGCGGGTGATGCCCCGCCATCAGCGGCGTGCCGTCCAGGTGGCGCAGCACCGCCCCGGCGCCGCGCAGCGCCTCGGTGATGAGCGGGCACTGGCCGCTCGCCTCTGGCAGCCATAGCACCGTCGGGTGGAACTGGACGAACTCCAGGTCACGCAGCACCGCGCCGGCCCGCGCCGCGATCGCGATGCCGTCCCCGGTCGCCCCGGCCGGGTTCGACGTGGTGCCGAACGCCTGCCCGAGTCCGCCGGCCGCGATCACCACCGCCCGCGCGGAGATCACCCCGGGCGTCAGCCGCCCGCCGGCCCCGATGAAGGCCGCCGCCAGGCCCGTGACCGCGCGGCCGGTGCCTGGTTCCGCGGCGAGCCGGCCGGCCGGGACGGCGGTGGCAGCCGCCGTCCCGTCCGCGGCACCTGGTCCGGTGCCGGCCCCTGTCCCGTACCCGGCCCCCGTCTCGTCCCCCTCCGCGAGCTCGCCGGCGTGGTTGCCGCTAAGCAGCCCGAGCGCCACAGTGCGGTCCAGGATCTCCACCCGGCTGGCGAGTAGCGCGGTAAGCAGCGCCCGGTGCACCTCGGCCCCGGTCGCGTCGTCGCCGGAGTGCACGATCCGGTGGGCGCTGTGCCCGCCCTCCAGCCGCAACTCCCGCGTCTCGAGCCGCGCGCCGAGCCCGGTCAGCCAGTCGATCGTGCCGGGCGCGGCGGCCGCGAGCTCCGCCACCACGTCCGGCTCGCACAGCCCCGCCCCCGCGGTCAGCGTGTCGGACCGGTGCGCCGCGGGCGAGTCGCCGGCGCCGAGCGCCGCGGCGAGCCCGCCCTGCGCCAGCGGCGTGGCCCCGCCTACCAGGTCCTTAGTCACCATGAGCACCCGCAGGCCGCGGGCCGCCGTGGTCAGCGCCACCGAGATCCCGGCCGCACCCGACCCCACGACGACCACGTCCGCGTCGCGCCGCCACCGGTACCGGCCCGGCCCGGTCCCGGTGGCGGCAGTCCCAGCAGCGCCGCGACCGCGCCCGGCAGCCCCGGTCATCGCGCGCCGGCCGGAACGGGGGCCGGGCCGACCGCGATCATGCCCTCGACCGCCCGGCGGGCGCGCGCCGCCACCGCCGGGTCGACGTGCACCTCCGCCAGGCCGAGCCGTAGGCACCGCTCCAGCGACTCGCCCGTGATCATCTTCATGTAGCGGCAGGTCGCGTGCGGGTTGACCGGCTCGAAGCTGACGGCGGGATTGGCCTTGCGCAGCTGGTGCAGCATCCCGGTCTCGGTCGCCACGAGCACCGCGGGCGCGCGGGTGGTGCGCGCGGCGTCGAGCATCCCGCCGGTGGACAGCACCTTGGTGCGTGACGCCGGCAGGTCGCCGGTTCCCGTCTGCCACAGCGCGGAGGTGCCGCAGCCGCACTCCGGGTGCACGTACAGCTCGGCCTCCGGCCGCGCCGCGGCCAGGTCGCGCAGCGCCTGCGGCGAGATCCCCGCGTGCACGTGGCACTCGCCGGCCCACACGTGCAGGTTCGGCCGCCCGGTGACCCGGCGGACGTGCGCGCCGAGGAACTGGTCGGGCAGGAACAGCACGTCGCGGTCGGCCGGGATGGACGACACGACCTCGGCCGCGTTCGCCGAGGTGCAGCACACGTCGGACTCGGCCTTGACCTCCGCGCTGGTGTTCACGTACGCGACGACGGCGGCCCCCGGGTGCTCGGCCTTCCAGGCCCGCAGCTGATCCGCGGTGATGCTGTCGGCCAGCGAGCAGCCCGCGCCGGCGTCCGGGATCAGCACCGTGCGATCGGGGGAGAGGATCTTGGCGGTCTCCGCCATGAAGTACACGCCGCACAGCACGATCACCGAAGCGGAGCTCTCGGCCGCCAGCCGGGCGAGCGCGAGGGAGTCGCCCACGTGATCGGCGACATCCTGGATCTCCGCCCGCTGGTAGTTGTGCGCGAGGATCACCGCGTCGCGCCCGGCGGCCAGCCGCCGCACCCGGTTCGCCCACTCGGCATCGACCGGGTGAACCGCTGCAGTCGCCTTCATGTCTGTCATGTTTCCGACTCTAAGGCGAAAACAGCCGAGTTTACAACCCGTGGGCGAAAACTTGTGACCGGCGCTCCGGATGCCCGGCGGTCCGGATGCCCGGCGCGCCGGATGCCCGGCGCTGCCAGATGCACTGCCGAACGTGGCGTCGCGACCCTACGATGGGCGTGTGCCTGCCGATTTTTTCCGCCACGAGGCCCTCGGCGTCGTGTTCCAGGTGCGGGACAAACGGCTGACGGTGCTGCTCTGGCGGCGCGCGGAGCCGCCCTTCGAAGGCGCGTGGGCGCTGCCAGGCGGCCTGCTTGAGGCCGATGAGCGGCTCGGCGCCGCCGCGGGACGGCACCTCGCGGCCAAGGTCGACATCCCGGAGATCGCGCACCTCGAGCAGCTCGAGACGCGCAGCGACCCGGTCCGCGACCCGCGCGGCCGGGTGCTCGCCACCGCTTACCTGGCGCTGGTGACCCCGGAGGCGCGGCCGAGCCTGCCGCTCGATACGGCCTGGCACCCGGTGGACGCCCTGCCGAGTACCGCGTTCGACCACGGCTCGATCATCAGATCGGCCAGGAACCGGCTGCAGGCCAAGCTCTCCTACACCAACATCGGCTTTGCCCTCGCCCCGGAGGCCTTCACCATCTCCCAGCTCCGCGACACCTACGCCGCGGCGCTCGGTCACCCGGTCTCCGCGACCAACCTGCAGCGCATCCTGACCCGCCGCGGCGTGATCGAGCCGACGAGCGGCGTCTCCCGCCCCGCCTCAACCGGTGGCCGCCCCGCCACCGTCTACCGCTTCGCCGCCCGCGAGCTGGTGGTAACCAACCCCTTCGCCGCCTTCCGCCCCCGCGCCGCCGGCTAACCCGCGCTCCGCCGGCTAACCCGCGCTCCGCCCGCCCAGGGTTATGAAGGTGGCTGGCCCCGCCCGTCCCGCAGGTCGGCTGCCTGGGCATGCCTCGGGATGGTGGTGGCGGGCGCCTCCGGCCGGCCGCGCGGTGACTGGGCCGCCGGCCGCCTCATGATCACGGTAACTGGTTCTGCCGCAAATCTCGTGATGGTAACGGTGCGGGTGTTCTGGGTGTTATGACGGGTTCTGTCGGGCTGTTGCTGCCTGGTGAGGGTTCGTCCGGCGTGGCGGCGTGATGCTGGGGCGGGCTCCTGGTATGCCGGCGGGTGTCTGAGTCCACCGGAATCCAGGAGCCCGTCGTGTCATTGTCGCAGTGCTGCCGTGTCCTGTCGTGCGCTGAGGTCCTCGGGGTGCTGCTGCCGCACCTGTCCGGGGTGGTCACCGAGCGGGCCTGGGAGGTGGCGGGCCGGGTGTTCGTGCTGGTGAGGCCGATGGCAGCGGAGGCGGCGTGCCCGGGGTGCGGGCAGCTGTCCGGGCGGCGGCACGGCGGTTACCCGCGGCGGCTGCGCGATGTCCCGGCCGGCGGCCGCCCGGTGGTGATCTGGCTGGCGGCGCGCCGGTTCCGGTGCCTGAACCCGGCCTGCCCGAAGGTCACGTTCACCGAGCAGGCCGAGGGGCTGGCCTCGCGGTTCGCGCGCCGGACGCCGCTGCTGGCCGGGGCGCTGGCCGCGGTCGCGGCCGTGCTGGCCGGCCGGGCCGGGGCGCGGCTGGCCGCCGCCCTCGCCATGCCGGCCGGGCGGGACTCGATGATCCGCCTGGTCATGGCCCTGCCCGAGGAGGAACTGGCGGCCGCGCCGCAGGTCCTGGGCGTCGATGACTTCGCGCTGCGCAAGGGGCACGTGTACGGCACGGTGCTGATCGACCTGCAGACCGGGGACGTGATCGGCCTGCTGCCCGACCGGGAGGCCGCCACGCTGCAGAAATGGCTGGAGAACCATCCCGGCGCGGCGGTCATCTGCCGGGACCGGGCCGGCGCCTACGCCGACGGCGCCCGGGCCGGGGCGCCGGACGCGGTCCAGGTCGCCGACCGCTGGCACCTGCTGCACAACCTGCGGGAGAAGGCCTATGAGGCCGCCGCCGCGCACCGGGCCAGCTGCCTGGGCGCCTGCCCGGACCAGCCCCCGCAGCACGGGCAGCACGGCCGGGCAGACGGACAGCACGGCCAGGGCCAGGGCCAGCCCGAAGGCCGGCAGGAGCAGGAAGACCGGGAAGACGGCGAACCCGCCCCGCCGCGCAAGCCCGGCCTGCCCGAGCGGACCCGGACCCGGCACGCGCAGGTCCACCAGCTGCTGGCCGCCGGCCACCCGAAAACCGCCATCGCCCGCATCCTGGGCCTGTCCGCGCCGACCGTCGCCAGGTACGCGCGGGCCGCCAGCCCCGGACAGGTCACTCCCGCCGCCCGCGAATCAGCCCTCGACGCCTACAAGCCCTGCCTCATCGCCCGCTGGAACGCCGGCACCCGCGACGCCCGCGCCCTGCACGCCGAGATCAAAGCCCACGGCTACACCGGATCTGACCAGCAGGTCCGCCGGTTCGTCCGGGCCTTCCGCGACCTGCCCGGCCCCGTCCCCGAGCCGCCGCCCGCCGTCCCGTCCGCCCGCAAGATCACCGCCTGGCTCATGACCAGCCCCGGCAACCTCACCGCAAACGACGCCGCCGCCCTCGCCGCCGTCACCGCCGCCTGCCCCCACCTGGCCGAACTCTCCGCCCGCATCCGCGCCTTCTGCGACATGACGACCGGGCTCACCGGCCCCAGGCACCTCGACGCCTGGCTCGCCGCCGCCGAAGCCGGCAGCCTGGACCAGCTCCGCTCCTTCGCCCGCGGCATCCGCCGCGACCACGACGCCGTCCTGGCCGGGCTGTCCCTGCCCCACAGCAGCGGCAAAGTCGAAGGCACCGTCAACAAGATCAAGATGCTCAAACGGCAAATGTACGGACGCGCCAGCTTCGAACTCCTCCGCAAACGCGTCCTGCTCACCTGACCAGGCAAAGTAACCATCACGAGATTTGCGGCAGAACCCGGTAACTTTTGTTTCCGCGGAACCTTTGCGCCTTATGAGTGTGCAAAAGTTCCGCGATCATGAAATTTCGTGCTGCCAGGGCTGTTGCCGGCGCCCGTTGTCGTGCTCGGCGGCACGGGTGACGAGATTTCCGGGCTGATCAGAGGTTGCCGGTAGCTTCGATCGTGCGGCGGCGGGTGAGGGTATGGGCGTGTCCCCCTATCGCCGGCCCGTTGCCGCAACCACCGGGTCCGGCTGCCGCGGTTGTCGCGTCACTTAGGCAAGAGTGCGCCCGAATTGTTCGGTTTTGTCCCCCATCAATGGTCAGGACAAGTTACCGAGGCCAGGACAACCAGGCAATCCCGCCAGGGCAGAGCAGTCATGACGTCCGAGTAAGCCGCTTCCGTTCTGGATGACAGAATCATTTGTTCGCCGTCGCGGAAGACGGGTCACGCTGAAGGCATGACGACCTCGCTTGACTTCGAATCGCCTGTGCACCTGACGGCGGTGGCCGCGGAGAACCTGCCCGCTGTGACGCCGGCGCTTGAGGACCTCTACCGCGGCTTCGAGAAGGAGCTGCTCGTCCCGCTGTGGACGGAGATCGGCGACCTGATGCCGGTGCACCCGCGGTCCAAGGCGGTGCCGTACCGGTGGCGCTGGGACGCCCTGCGCGCGCTGGCCGCGCAGGCGGGCGAGCTCGTTCCGGTTGGCCGCGGCGGTGAGCGGCGCGCGATCGCGCTCGCCAACCCGGGCCTTGGCGGCCGGCCATTCGCCACCCCGACGCTGTGGGCGGCGATCCAGTACCTGATGCCGGGGGAGAACGCGCCCGAGCACCGGCACACGCAGCACGCCTTCCGCTTCGTCCTCGAGGGCGAGGGCGTGTGGACGGTGGTCGGCGGCGACCCGGTGGCGATGCGCCGCGGCGACTTCCTGCCGCAGGCCGGCTGGAACTGGCACGCGCACCACAACGCGAGCACGGCGCCGATGGCCTGGATCGACGGCCTGGACATCCCGCTGCAGTACCTTACCGAGGCGCAGTTCTTCGAGCCTGGCCGCGACGAGATCAGCGACGCGGAGCGGGCCGCACCCGAGCGGTCGCGGTCCGAGCGGCTGTGGGGATACCCGGGCCTGCGCCCGCTCGCGACGGCGGCCCAGCCGGGCAAACCGGGGAGCCCGCTGCTCGCCTACCGCTGGGAGCAGACCGACCGCGCGCTCGCCGACCAGCTGGCGATCGAGAAGGAAGGCCACGGCGGCACCGTCGAGCCGGGCCACGCCGCCGTCCGCTACACCGACCCCGCCACGGGGCAGGACGTGCTCCCGACGATCCGGGTCGAGTTCCACCGGGTGGCCCGCGGCGCGGAAACCACCCCCGTCAAGGAAACCGGGTCGAGCGTCTACACGGTCTTCGACGGCTGCGGCACCGTCACCGTCGGGGACAAGTCCTGGTCGGTGGGCCGCGGCGACCTGTTCGTCGTCCCGTCCTGGCAGCCGTTCTCCGCGAAGTCGCAGGCCGGCGCCACCGACTCCGACTCCCGCGCGCTCGACCTCTTCCGGTTCAGCGACTCCCCGGTCTTCGAGGCACTCAAGCTCAACCGGACCGCGACGGACACAGCCAGGGACGCGGCGGGGTGAGCGCGGCGCAGTCCAGCAGGCCAGGCACAGGCCCGGCGGTGCCCGACGTGATCGTGGTCGGCGGCGGCATCGGCGGCCTGTCCGCCGCGTTCGCGCTGTCCCGCAAGGGCCTGCGCGTGCGCGTGCTCGAGCGCTCCGCGGAGTTCGGCGAGGTCGGCGCGGGCATGCAGATCGCGCCCAACTGCACCCGAATCCTGCGCGCCTACGGCCTGCTTGACGAGGCGACGCGCCTCGGCGTGCTGCCGTCGAGCATGGTCATGAAGGACGCGGTGGACGGCACCGTGCTGACCAGCCTCGACCTCAAGGACATGAAGCAGCGGTACGGCACGCCGTACATCGTCATCCACCGCAGTGACCTGCACAGCCTGTTCCTCAGCGCCTGCCGGGAGGCGGGCGTCGACCTGCGCACCAGCCAGCACGTCACCGGGTACGACAACACAGGAAACGGCGCCCGGGTAATGCTCGCCGACGGCACCGTGCACCAGGCGAGCCTGGTGGTCGCGGCCGACGGCCTGCACTCGACGGCCCGCGCGCGGCTCGTCGGCGACGAGCCGGTGAACTCCGCCTACGTCGCCTACCGCGGCGCGGTGCCGATCGGCATGGTCAGGGAGAACGGCGTCTCGGAGGAAGACGTGGTCGTCTACGTCGGCCCGCGCTGCCACTTCGTTCAGTACCCGCTGCGCGGCGGCGAGATGTTCAACCAGGTCGCCGTCTTCGAGTCGCCGCGGGCCCGGGCGGGCGAGGAGGACTGGGGCACCCCCGACGAGCTCGACGCCGCGTACGCGGGGATGACCGGCAATATCCAGCAAAGGCCTGCCGCTCATGTGGCGGGACCGCTGGTGGCGCATGTTCGACCGCGACCCGGTGATGACCTGGGTCTACGGCCGCATCGCGCTGCTCGGTGACGCCGCGCACCCGCCGCTGCAGTACATCGCCCAGGGCGCGATCATGGCGATCGAGGACGGCTACGTGCTCGCCGAGCACCTGGCCGCGAACTGCGGCGACGCGAACTGCGGCGACGCAGGCGACGCCGGCATCGACCGGGCCCTCGCCGCCTACCAGGCCGTCCGGACCGAGCACTGCCGGCGCGTGGTGGAGACGTCCCGCGCCTGGGGCGCGCTATGGCACCTTGACGGGCAGCCGCGCGAGCGGCGCAACGAGATCCTCCGCGCCCGCGACGTCCGCGATTACAGCTTCGTCGACTGGCTGTACAGCGTCACCGCGCTCACCCCGGCGGAAGAACCGCCAATGTTCCAATCAATCCCCCTGGACACCCCAGTAACAGCTGCCTCGGGCGCGTGATACTCAATAGAAAAAATCAAAATCCGAACATACCGAACGGAAGCGTGTGTCAACTTCAGCCGCCCGCGCCGGCCTCGCGGCACGTCGCGGGACTCGCCGTGCGATTTCATGCGGTGCTAACGGCGCTATAACGAAATCACTAACTTAATCCGCCCTCAATCCCCGCCCTAGCGTGGCTTAACGCGACGGCCTACGCTGATGGCTGTATACCGCGTTTGCTGTTGCTGGGGGGACCTTTATGTTGGGCAGCTTTGATCTTCCGGTTCGCCTTTGCCAGGGGGAACCGCCGGTGATCAAGGACCTGCGGGCCGGCGACCCGGCGGTGGTCGGGCCGTACAAGCTGCTCGGGCGGCTCGGCGCCGGCGGCATGGGCGAGGTCTACCTCGGCAAGTCGCCGGGCGGCCGGCTCGTGGCGATCAAGCTCATCCGGCCCGACCTGGCCGAAGAGCGCGGCTTCCGCTCCCGGTTCTCCAGCGAGATCTCCGCCGCGCGGAACGTCAGCGGCATCTACACCGCGGCGGTCGTCGACGCCGACGCGGACGCCGAGCTGCCCTGGATGGCCACCGTCTACGTGCCAGGCCCGTCGCTGACCGACGCGGTGGAAGACAACGGCCCGCTGCCCGTCGACTCGGTGCTCGCCCTCGCCGCCCGGCCTGGCCGAGGCGCTGCAGGCCATCCACCGGGTCGGCCTGGTGCACCGGGACCTCAAGCCGTCCAACGTGCTGCTCGCCACCGACGGCCCCCGGGTGATCGACTTCGGCATCTCGCTGGCGCTCGAACGGTCCATGATGACCGCGACCGGCATGGTGATGGGCTCGCCCGGGTTCATGTCACCGGAGCAGGCCAAGGGCCAGCGGGAGGTCGGCGCGCCGACGGACGTGTTCAGCCTCGGCGCCGTCCTGGCGTTCGCGGCGACGGGAAACGGCCCCTTCGGCACCGGCCCGACCCCGGCGCTGCTCTACCGGGTGGTGAGCGAGCCGCCCGACCTCACCGCGGTTCCCGCCCGGCTCAGCGCGCTGATCGGGCACTGCCTGGCCAAGGATCCCGCCGACCGTCCCACGCCCGCGGAGATCCTCGCCACGCTCGGCGACGACGTCGAAGTACTCACCGGGGAGTGGCTGCCGCCGCCCATCGCCGAGTCGATGAGCCGCTACAGCCCCACGACGCAGACCCCGCTGCCGCCCGCGCTCAAGGAGCCGGACCAGTCGCAGCCGAAGGCCGCCGCCGCGCCGGCGGCCGCGGCGGCCGCCGCGCTGGCGGCTTCCTCCGGCCTGGCTTCCTCCGGCCTGGCTTCCTCCGGCCTGGCTTCCTCCGGCCTGGCTTCCTCCGGCCTGGCTTCCTCCGGCCTGGCTTCTCCCGTGCCGACGACGCCGGCGCCGTACGTCCCGGGCTCGGCCGCGTCCGGCGGGCTCGGCTACGAGCCGACGACCCTCGAGCCGGCCGTCGGGGCGCACGGGGCCGGGGCGCCGGTCTTCGCCACCCGGGCCGATCAGGCCCTGCCGGACACGTCCCTCGTCCCGGTCTCTGGCCCGCTGCTCCTCGGAGCCGGCGGGGGCGCCAGCATACCTCCGCTGCCGCCGCGCAGGCCGCCGTCGCGTGGCCGCCGCCGGTGGGGCTGGCTCGTCACGGCCGCCGCGGCGGTGGTGATCGTCGCGGTGGCGGCGGTCCTGCTCATGTCGCACAAGCCGGGCGGCGGCAAGGGCGGCGCCACCGCAACCCAGTCGCTCGCCGGCAACGCGACGCGGCCGGCGACGCCGAGCCCGACGACCTCGGCCTCGCCGAAGCCGACCGCGACGCCGACGGTAACCGCCACGTCGTCCTCGTCCGCCCCGGCCTCGCAGCCGTCGACGTACCGGTCCTCGTCATCGACGGCGACCAGGACGACGTCGCCGACCACGAGCCCGACGACGTCGCCGACCACTAGCCCCACGACGAGCCCGACGACGTCGCCGACCACCAGCCCCACGACGGCTCCGACGACGGCCGCGCCGACCACCGCCGCGGCGACCACGGCGGCCGCGACGTCGGGGGCCTCGGCCGGCTAGCGGGCCAAGGTTTCACCGTCAGGTTCTTAGTAAGGTCCCCACCTGGTCATGTCGAGCACGACCGGCACCATCACGACCATCAGCTTGACGTCCTGCGACATCGGCCCGGTGAAGGTCACCGAGTAGTGGTCGGACGAGGTGAGCAGCTCCTTGCCGAGGCCCGCCCACGTCTTGCGTACCCGCGCGTACCGCTCGCCCTGCGGCCCGGTGATGACGATCTGCTTGACCGGCAGGTCGCCCACCGCCTGCCCGGCGACCTGGCCGGCCTCGTCGAGCAGCGTGTAGTGGCGCCGTGTCTCGCCGATCTGGATCCGCCCGATCAGCCGGCCGTCCGGGTCGGTGACGTCGACAAGCCAGTCGCTGTCCCGCTTCACCAGGGTGAGTACCGGCTCGCCCGAGGCGGACCGGACGGCGATGGTGCGCGTCCGCGGCACGAGGTCGGCCATGGTCTGCAGCACGGACCGCGGCGTGGTCTCCGCGGCGACCGCGAGCAATGTCCGGCCGGAGTCGAAGATGTCATAGCGCGCGCGGCCGGGCAACACCCTCGCAGGCTGGCGGATCCGCAATTCCCTGACTGCGAAGGGGTCACTCATAACGTCGAGTCTACGGTCAATTCCTGGCGCTCCCCGGCGCAGCGAAAACGCGGGAGCGGCGTAAATGCCGTAAATCCCGGCTAATTCGCTCCATCGCGGCAGCCCAGGTCATGATCACGAAGGATTGTTAGCGTCATGGCCCAGTAATCCTTTCGTGATCATGAACAAGTTCGTTATCGCGGCACTGCCTGGGTAATGCTTACCCGTTGCCGGCCAGATAGGTGCCGTGCCCGGTCCTGACGAGCCCGTCGCGGAAGGTGAGCACCTCGCAGCAGTCGGCGCCCCGCTCGGTACGGAAGCGGATCACCACCGTGTCGACGCCGGCGTAGCTGGCGAGGACCTCGAAACGCAAGCCCGGGTTGCGCCGCACGCCCTCGCTCCAGTAGGCGCGCAAGCCTTCCTTCCCGCGGATCACCCCGCCGCTCTCCGGGAACAGCTGGCCCGCGAGCGGCGACGTGAAAACCACGTCATCATCGAAATGGCGGAGCACCGCCTCGACGTCATGGTCGTTCCAGTCCTTGGCCCACTGCTCGGCGAACGCCGCGGTCTCGTCGTGATTCACCGGGTCTCCTCTGCGAATGAAGGTAATCCTATTGTGGTGATGCAGCGCGCCCGTCGAGCGCGCTTGACCGCAACGCACCCGCAGCACCTAGGAGCCGGCCCGTGAGTTACCGCTGGGATGTCGTCGACCTGCTGGCGGAGATCGCGGACGTGGGCCGCGACCCGGTACGCGGCGGCTACTCGCGGCACGTGTTCGAGTCGGCCGAACTGGAGCTGCGTGCCTGGTTCACCGGGCGCGCGGCGGCACTGGGGCTGACGGTCGAGCCCGACAGGAACGGCAACATCTGGGCGCACTGGGGCGAGCCAGGGCCCGGCACCGTGGGCACGGGGAGCCACCTCGACTCGGTGCCAGGCGGCGGCCCGCTTGACGGCCCGCTCGGCGTGGCGTCCGCGCTGTCGGCGGTCGCCAGGCTGCGGGAGCGCGGCTTCACTCCCGCCCGGCCGGTGGCGGTGATCGCGTTCGCCGAGGAGGAGGGGTCCAGGTTCGGCATCGCCTGCCTGGGATCGAAGCTGATGACCGGCGCGCTCGAGCCGGCCGCCGTCACGGCGCTTGCCGACGCCGACGGCGTCACGTTCGCCCAGGCCGCCGCCGCGGCCGGGATGGACCCGGCCGGGATCGGGCGGGACGACGAGCGCCTTGCCTCGCTCGGCGCCTTCGTCGAGCTGCACGTCGAGCAGGGCCGGGCGCTCGCCGACCTCGGCGCGCCGGTCGCGGTCGCCTCGGCGATCCTGGCCCACGGGCGGTGGCGGGTGACCTTCACCGGGGAGGGCAACCACGCCGGCGCCACCCCGATGGCCGGCCGCAGGGACCCCGTGGTGGCGGCGTCGGCCGCCGTGCTCGCCGCCAGGGAGATCGCCGGCGCCCGCGACGACCCGGCGGGCGGCGTCAACGCACGGGCGACCGTCGGCCGCATCGTCCCGGTCCCCGGCGGCACCAACGTCATCGCCTCGCGGGTCGATGCCTGGCTCGACGTGCGCGGCGACACCGACGCCGCCTGCCGGGCACTGGCCGCCGAGATCACCGCGGCGATCCAGATCTCGGCCGGGCGGCACGGCTGCCGCGCCGAGCTCACCCAGGAGTCCTACGTGCCCGAGGTCGCGTTCGACGCGCGGCTGCAAGGCCGGATGCGCACGCTGCTCGCCGGAGTCCCTGAGCTCGGTGAGGTCCCGGTGCTCGCCACCGGGGCGGGACACGACGCCGGGGTGCTCGCCGCGGAGCTGCCCACTGCCATGCTGTTCGTCCGTAACCCGACCGGGGTCTCCCACGCTCCCGCGGAGACGGCCTCCGCCGCCGACTGCCGCGCCGGAGCCAGTGCCCTGGCGGCCGTACTCGCGGACCTGGCCGGGGGATTAACGGCGGGGCCAACTGCTGAGTCCGGGGCGCTGCTCGCCTGCAGCGCCCCGGACTCTACGCGGCCCTCGCCACGTGACCCGCTTTTACGGTCAGAAGTGCGTGCCGGCGACCGTCGGCACCTGGCCCGCCGGCGCCACCGCGGGAGCGGCCGGGTTCGTGGTGGGTGCGGTGGTCATCGGCGTGGCCACTGGCGCGGTGGGCGTGTTCCGCATCGGCGCCGCGAACAGCACCAGTTGCGCCTTCAGCGTGTGGCCCTCACGCTCGCCGAAGACGAACACCATGTCGCCCATGGCCAGGCCCTTGATCCTGGTGTCCATGGCCCACCAGGACGGCACCCGCATGTTCATCGAGCCGCCGGTCATGGCGGACATCCCCATCGAGGTGCCGCCGACGTTCAGGATCGCCGTCTTGCCGCTGGTGCGCCAGGTCTCGAACGTGCCGTTGGCGGACTTGACCACGAACTGGTGCCTCCCCACCGCGACCACCGTGCCGCGCTGGAAGAAGAGGGTGACATGGTGCCAGCGCTGCGTCCAGTAGTTGTTGATCTGCTGCATGTGCGAGAGCGTCCGCAGTGACGTGCTCGGCGACGTGTCCCAGGTTTTCATCGCCGAGGAGATGGCGCTGCTGTAGCTCAGCGTCTGCCTGTGCTGGAAGAAGCCGGCCGACTCGGCGTTCACGGCGCCGGAGTGGTTGGCGGTTAGCGCCACTATCCCGGCCGCTCCGCTGCCCGCTAGTACCGTCGCCGCGACCGCCACGCGTACCCGCATGGACATCCCGCGTATTCCGCGCTTGCTCATCGATGCCTCCTCATGTGGACGGCGTCCGCTCAAACGCGCCCGTTTGTTCTGACGGCTTCGACCTTGCCCTGCCCGCAGCCTGGACGAGAGCGATTCGGGGGTCGGGTAAGCGACCCGTAGGAGTGATGACGAATCGGTTACAGGTGCTTCGCGACTGATTAAGGGGCCCGAAGCGCTCCGCCTGGCTGGGCGTACGAACCAGGACCGAGCTGACCTGCGGAGGTAGAACCTGGCCACGCGCCGTGCACCGGGATGGCCTTGATCTCGCCGAGCATGTCGCTCAGATCGCCGATAAGACCGGCCTCAGCAGGACCGCCGTCCAGAAGCGGTTCTCCATGCCGGGGCCAGAGCTACTGTCAGGCACCCTCCGCCTGCGCGTTGGTCTGCCTGAGCACGTCGTATCCGGCGAAAGCGAACATGTGCATGCGCGGGGAGAGCGGTCGCGGTTCGCCAGTGAAACGGTGAACACCGACGCCGAAGCCCGCGTCCCGCTCCGACAACCACTGCCGTTCGAACCCGCGCGTCTCGAACCACTCGCAGATCAGCGGCACCATGTCGGGAGCACCGCGATGGCGGGTCCAGATGACGGTGCCGCCCGTCCGGCACAGCTGGGAGCACGAGTCGACAGTGCGCTCGATGTCCTCGTCAGTGATGTTGCCGAACACTCCGCAGACCAGCACGAGATCTGCCGGCACCATGCCGCGGTAGTGATCGGTGAGCGAGGCGTCACCGGTCACCACCTCCACCCCCGGCAATCCGACGACGCTGGCCCTTTCCTCGGCGAGCGCCGTGTTTCGCGGGTCCAACTCGACCAGCCGTGCACGGACCTCGCCGCGACGAGGGTGATCGGCCAGCACCTCCAGCAGATCACGCCCTTGACCAGCACACACGCTGACAACCCGCAGCGGACCGGGCGGACTGCCGTCCAAGGCGGCCCGGATCTGCGTTTGGACAGTCCGCAACCGCCGTGCCATCCACGAGCCGGGATGATCGTATGTGTCATGCCAGGCCCGCCAGTCCATGACGGGAACTCTACGGTGACGAGATTCACCGGACAACTCGATTTCGATCACCCCGCGGGCCTAGCCGCCACGGTCTGGGACAGCGGATCACTGCCGACTTGGGGTTAGCTTATGGCTGCTGAGCAGTTCTTTCAACTCATCGGTTGACATTTACGCCGCGCTCACGTAGCGTTGCTTTCAACCAATATGTTGAAAGCTTGTGAGGTCGCCATGCCGCCTAACACGCTGTCGCGGATCTTCGCCGCGCTGGCCGATCCGACCCGGCGTGACATGGTGGCTCGGCTTGCGGCGGGTGACGCCACCGTCAACCAGTTGGCCGAGCCCTATCAGCTGACGCTGCAGGCGATCTACAAGCACCTCAAGGTGCTCGAGGACGCAGGTGTCGTGAGCCGTCCGCCCGGGCCGCAGCCTCGGGCGGTGCGGCTGGAAGCAGAGGTCTTCGACCTCATGGACAAGTGGATCGAGCGCTACCGGCGCCAGGCGGAGGAGCGTTACCGCCGCCTCGACGCGGTGCTGGCACGAATGAGCGACGAGCCGGGCAGCGATTCTCAGGAACAGAAGGGAAGTGTGGCGTGAACACCATCGCAGAAACCACGATCGAGGCCGACCCGAAGGTACCGGTCATCCGGATGACCCGCGACTTCAACGCGACGCCCGAGCAGCTGTTTCGTGCGCATACCGATCCCGAGCTCTTCGCGCAGTGGATCGGGCCGAGCGGCATGCAGACGCGCGTGGTCGAGTGGGACGCGCGCACCGGCGGCAGCTGGCGCTACGTCTCCGTTCGCGACGGCCAGGAGTACGGATTCCGCGGCTGTTTCCACGAGGTCCGGCCCGACCGGATCGTACAGACGTTCACGTGGGAGGGGCAACCTGACGGAGTCGCCCTTGGCACGCTGTGGTTCGAGGACCTAGGCAACGGGCGCACCCGCCTGCGCACGCAGTCCCTTACGGATAGTTTCGAGGACCGTGACGCCTGGCTCGCCAGCGGCATGAAGGCCGGCGTCGACGAGGGTTACGCCAAGCTGGAGGAGATGATCGCGAATGGCAGTATCTGACCAGCCCGCCCAGCGGCATCGCGAAATCGCCTGTGTCTTCACGGACAAGGTGGACGGCACCCGCTCGTGGGACGTACCCGCTCCGGTGCCCGGCTGGACCGCCCGCGACGTAGTGCGGCACCTCGTCGAGTGGTTGCCGCCGTTCCTGGCCGGCGGCTCCGGTGTGCGACTGCCGGCCGTGCCATCGGTCGACGACGACCCGGCCAGAGCCTGGCACGCTCATGCCGATGCCGTGCAGGCGCTCCTCGACGACCCGGCGACCGCCGAGCTGACGCTCTCTAACCCGCACATCGGCCAGTTGCCCCTCGGCCGCGCAATCGACCAGTTCTACACCGCCGACGTGTTCATGCACACCTGGGACCTGGCCCGCGCGACCGGGCAGGACGACCGCCTCGACCCGGACTTCTGCGCCATGCTGCTGTCAGGGATGGAGCCGCTGGAGGAGGTCATCCGATCGTCCGGCCAATACGGACCCAGAGTGCCGGTCAAGGACGATGCCGACGCCCAGACCAGGATGCTCGGCTTCATCGGCCGCGATCCGCAATGGACATCTGAGAAACACTGACACCCTCCACGGCAGGCGCCCGGCTGACGCTGAGAAAACGATCAAGTCGCCGGGCCGCAGCAAAGGCCTGCAAGGAGGCTGAAGAATCTTCCGCGTAATGGCTGCCATCAGCCGGACACCGGCACGGGGCGCTGTCGCGCCGGAAGCGGGCGTTGCTGGTGGTGCGAGAAGTCAGGTCGCGTCGGCGTGGTTGCCGCCGCGGCTGAAGAAGACCGCGCCCGTGTCCGGCAGCGCGCGGAACTCCGCCGCCGTGCCGGTGAAGCGCGGGGTGCCGTCTACCAGCACGTAGACCTGGGTGGCCAGGTCGAGGGCGAGGGCGATCCGCTGCTCGATGAGCAGGACGGCGGTCCCGCCGGCGGCGAGGCCGCCGATGACCTCGTTGAGCACCCGGCTCGCGACGGCAGGCGCCAGGTTGGCGGTGGGCTCGTCGAGCATCAGCACGGCGGGCCTGGCGATCAGGGCGCGGGCGACGGCGAGCAGCTTACGCTCGCCGCCGCTTAGCGTTCCCGCCGTCCGCTTGCGCAGCCGCTGCAAGGCCGGGAAGCGGTCGAACAACTCCGTCGTCCGCTCGGTCACCTCCTCGCGGTCCAGCCGGTAGCCGCCCATCTGGAGGTTCTCCGTCACGGTCAGGCTGGCGAAGACATCGCGGGACTGTGGCACGTAGCCGAGACCCCGGGCCGCGCGCTGGTCCTCCGTCAGCAGGGAGATGTCCGTCCCGCTGAGGGTGACCGTGCCGTCAAGCAGCCCGAGTTCCCCGTTGATCGCCTTCACCAGAGTGGACTTGCCGGCTCCGTTAGGGCCGATAACCAGGGCCACCTCGCCAGGGACGGCGGCTACGGAAACGCCGCGGATTACCGGGACGGCGCCGTAGCCCGCCGTGATGTCGCTGGCCCTCAGCAGCGGCTCCTGGCTCATGCGAAGTACGCCTCTCTGACCGCGCCGCTCGACATCGCCTCGGCGTAGGTCGCCTCGGTCACGACCTGACCGGACGCCATGACCACAACGCGGTCGCAGATGGCCTCCACCACCTCAAGCGCGTGCTCCACGATGACGATCGCCACGCCCGAAGCGGCGATCCGCGCGCAGTCCCCGGTGATCCGGGCGACCAGGTGCGGGGCGACGCCGACCATGGGCTCGTCGAGCAGCAGTACCCGGGGCGACTGGACCAGGCAGCGCATGATCTCCACCAGGCGGCGCTGGCCGCCGCTGAGCTCACTGCCGTAGGAGTCGGCGACCGCCGTCATGTCGAACTCGCGCAGCCGGGCCCACGCCGCTCGCTCGAGTTCGTCCTGCCTGAGCCGGTCGCGGACGAGGGCCTCGCGCAGCCGCGAGCCGCGCGCGGACGCGGCGGCGACCAGCAGGTTCTCGAAGACGGTCATGCCATCGAAGGTGCTGGTGTGCTGAAAGGTGCGGACCAGGCCGTGCCGTGCCCGCTGGTGCGGCGGCAGCCGGGTGACGTCGCGGCCGTCGAGCAGCACCCGGCCCGAGGTGACCGCGAACTGGCCGCCTAGCGCGCCGAGCAGTGAGGACTTGCCAGCGCCGTTCGGGCCGATGAGCCCGACCACCTCGCCGGGCGAGACGCGGAGCGTGACACCGCGGACCGCCTCCACGCCACCGAACCGGACCGACACGTCGCGCACCTCGAGGACCGGGCCGTCCGGGCTGGCGTCGCCGGAAGCCGACGGCGGGCCCGTTCGCGAGCCGGGTACTCCGGGCACTCGGGCGGCAGACCGCGCGTCGCCGGCGGGTGGCGCGGCGGAGCGGGTGACGGGCGGGGTGGCCATCGCGGCCTGACCGGGACTGGCCGCCGATGGCGGGCCGGCCGATCCCGCGATGTCGGCGTGCGATCCGCCGGCCGGTGCCTCCAGCAGAAGGCGGGCGCGGTAGCGGCGTTCCGGTATCAGGCCGCGCGGTCGCAGCGCCAGGCAGGCCAGCCACAGCACGCCGATCAGCACCCACTGCAGGGCGTCGATCAGCCCGGTGTAGCCCACCTGCGGGAGGAACGTGGGTACCTGGAGGAAAATCACCTGGACAAGCAGGGTGCCGAGCGCGATCCCCCAGTTGTTGCCGACGCCGCCCAGGATTATCGCGGTGAGCACGGCGAACGTCTCCGCGTAGCCCCAGGCGGCCGGAGACCAGGCGGCGATGAACTCCACCAGCAGGCCACCACTCAGCCCGGTGATCATGCCGCCGAGCACGAACGCCTGCATCCGTACTGCCGCCGGGTTGACGCCGACCGTGGCGACGGCATCCTCGTGGTCGCGGACCGCCCGCAGCGCCCGGCCCCAGTCGGAGCGCCCCAGCCGGGCCACCAGGAGGTAGCAGCCGCCCGCGATGACCGCGCACCAGACGGCGTACACCCACTGGTAACCGTCGTAGCTCAGCGCGGAAAGCGCGCCAGACAGCGGCCGGGGCACCCCGGTCAGGCCGTTGGACCCGTTGAAGAGGCCGACCACGTTGGTGACCAGGCCCGTCGCGATCAGTGACACGATCAGCAAGATGGCGGCCTGGTAGTCACGCCTGATCCGGCGCAGCGAGAACATGCCGACGACCAGCGCCAGCAGCCCGCCGGCCACTGCCGCGACGAGCAACGGCAGGGGGAACGGCAAGGACGCGCCGAACGCGTACCGCTGGAAGGAGTTGATCCCGGTGTCGGGCCCCAGTGACACCACGGCGGCGGCGTAGGCGCCGGCCGCCTGGAACATGATCAGCGCGAAGTTGGGGATGCCGCCCCAGCCGAACTGCATGTTCAGCGCGTAGGCCAGCAGCATGTCGATGAAGAAGTACACGACGAGGGTAGACAGGTAAAAGCTCATACGGTGATTTCCGCCTTGGTCGCGGCCTGCCCGGCCAGGGCGGCGGGGCGGGTCGCCAGCACGACGGCCAGGATGCCGAACGCGGCAACGGTCGCGTACGGCGCGCCGCCGACGGCGCCCACCTCCTCGGTCACCAGACCGAGCAGCAGCGCCGCCAGCACCGCGCCGCGGGTGGAGCCGGCCTTGCCGAGGATCGCGGCGGCGAGCACCAGCGGGAGGAAGCTGGTGCCGACCGACGCGTCGATGGTGAGCGAGTTGATGACGTAGGCAAGCCCGGCCAGGCCGGCCAGCGCGCCGCTGGCCAGCCACACCACGTTGACTATCTTCCTTGTCGGTATGCCGCAGGTCCTGGCCAGCCGCGGCTCGTCCGCCATGGCCCGCAGCGCCCGGCCGAGCGTGGTCCGGCGCAACAGCACCTCAAGCCCGGCGAACACCGCCGCCGCCAGGGCGACCAGGGCCAGCTGGGTGACCGTGAGGGTGAACCAGCCCCAGCGCAGCGACGCGCCCTGCGGGAAGGAGAACCGGTATATCTGCTCCCGCGCGGCCGCGTCGATGCCGTACTGCAGGATCAGGCCTACCGCCAGCGTCACCATCACCATCTCGAACAGGCCGGCCCCGCGCCTCGCGAAGAACGCGAGCAGCGTCTTGCCGAGCAGCCAGGTGAGCAGCGCCCCGGTGGCGACCGCGCACACCGCCGCCACGGCCACCGGCCAGTGCAGTTCCTCCGCCACGAAGGCCGCGAACGCGCCGGCCGTCATGACGCCGCCGAAGGAGATGTTGAGCACGTTGGTCAGCCCGAACTGGAGGGTGAAGCCAAGCGCGCCGATGGCGATCAGCGCCGCCGTGACGACACCGAAGCCGATCGCCTGGACCATCAGCTCAGCCATCAGCGGCTGCCCCGTGTCCCGGGCACCAGGCTAGGCATGGAGCGCCTGTACGTCGGCCTGGCTGATCGTGCCGACCACCACGGCCGGGGCGTTGGCCGGGAACTGCTCGACCGCCTGCGCGCCGAAGGAATTGTGGAAGGAGTTGAACAGGATCGGGCCGGAGGCGCCGATGTACTGGATCTGGTGCCCGGCCTTGAGCGCCGCCACCCCGTCCGGGTAGGTGTAGACCACCTGCTTGCCCGCGCCCGGCGCGGTGACCTGCATGATGTAGCTGTTGTAGACAGAGCCGTCGGTGGACTTGGCAGCGTCCATTGCCAGCGCGAGGACGATCACTGAGTCATAGCCGGACTCGGAGAACGAGTTGTTCTCCCACTGCGTGACCGGCTTCTGGAGCTTGTCCTTGACGGCGAGCACCGCGGCGTTGAAGGCGGTAACCGCCGGGTTGGCCACCGGGTTGCCCACCACCACGGCGCGGAAGTACTTATCGAAGCTGGCGCTACCGATCGCGCCGCGCAGCGGCGAGAAGTAGGAGGTGGACGGGGTGCCGCTGGTGCCGATGATCGGCACGACCGAGCCGAGCTGCGCCAGTTCGCCGTAGAAGGTGGCTGCGGTCGCACCGTCGGACTCGGTGATGATCGCCTGCGGCTTGGCGGCGAGCAGCCGTTCCACCGACGACCGGTAGGACGGCTGGTCGGGGGTCAGGTTCTCCTGGTCAGCGAGCGTGATGCCAACCGCCTTGACGCCGGTCACCACGCCGGGCAGGTCGCCCTGCGATCCGGCGTCGGTGCCGAAGACGGTGGCCACGCTGGTGTAGCCCTGCCGCTTCGCCCACAGCGCGATCGCCTCGCCGTTGGCCGGGTCAGGCGGCACGTCTCGCCACAGGTAGGAGTAGGCGGAGCGGTCGTAGGCCGCCTCGCCCGCCGCGATCATCATCGGCAGCTTCTTGCTGTTAAGCAGCGGCACCAGGGTGGCCGCGCTTGTTGAGTCAGGGCCGAGAATGCCCGCGACACCGCTGCTTGTGGCGAGCGTCTTGTCCATCGCGGTCAGCGCGTCTGCGGGGTCGCTTTTGGTATCCATCTGAATGAGCGAAACCTGGCGGCCCAGGATGCCGCCGGCCTTATTCACCGCGTAGATCGCGGGGAAGTCAATGGAATCGGCGAATTGCGCCTCGAACGCTTGGTCGCCGGTATACGCGGCGACCGACACGAGCCGGACCGGGCCGGACGACGCGCTCCCGCCGCCTGACGAGCAGGCAGCGAGTGCGAGCAGGCCAGCCGCGGTCACGAGGTGAATCGACTTCCTCATCGATAACCTCACTTCTCAGGTGATCTTGAGCTGAGGCTAAGCCCGCTGCGCGCCCTGGTGAATAGTCCGGCCCGGAATTCTGGTATAGGGAATTGGAACACAGTGCGTGATTAGAGCAAGCACCATCCGTTCCGGATTATTAATATTTTCTTCAGTGGTATGTGACTTGGCACAGCTCGGCGGACGCCGCCGCGACCGGGGCGCGGAGCTCGGCCGCGATCACCCTGATCCATTCGGGCGTCATGCGCTGCGCGGGGGCGGCCACGGTCAGGCCAGCGGCCGGGCGGCCGTCCGGGCCGAGCACGGCCATGCCCACGGCGCCGAGGCCAGGCTCGCTCTCTTCGAGGTTGACCGCGAAGCCGGCCGCGCGGACCCGGTCGAGCGCGGCAAGCAGCCTGGTCCTGGTGGCGATGGTGTGACTGGTCACGGTGGCGAGCTTCTCTGCCGGGTAGCTCGCGAGCACCTCATCGGCGGGCAGTGTGGCGAGCATCGCCTTTCCCGCCGAGGTGGCGTGGGCCGGCATCCGGGCGTCGAACCGCGATCCGACCCGCACCGTGCGCCGCGACTCGATGCTGTCGATGAAGTGCACCGTGTCCCCCTCGAGGACAAGCAGCGAAGCGGTTTCCCCGGTACGGCTGGCGACCTCGGCCAGGTAGGGCCGAATCCGGGTGCGCAGGTCGAGTGCGCCGACAGCGGCAAGGCCGATCTCCACCAGCCGGGGTCCCGGCCGGTAGCTCCGGGTCACCGGGTCTTGGACCGCGAACTGCCGGTGCACGAGCATGCCAAGCAGCCGGTGGGCGGTCGACCTGGCAACGCCGAGTTCTGCTGCTACCTCGGACACCCTTAGCGCGGGGCGGGATCTGAAGAGTAGCAGCAGCTCAAGGGCATGATCGACGGAGCTGAGCCGGTAGGCAGGTGCCGCTTTCCCTGATCCCGCCTGCGCGGCGGCGATGCCGGAGGCCATAGGCCAACGTTAGACACTTGTTCCGCTGACAGGAAGCCGTCCGCATGCGGTTCTGCCATGCCGAACGGCCGCCTGTCGGCAGATGCGCGAAGGCGCGGCCAGCGCGCCGCGGTGCCGGCACCGCGGCGCGGTGCCGGCACCACGCGTTACGCCTCAGAGCGGACGGACGTTCTCCGCCTGCGGTCCCTTCTGCCCCTGGGTCGTGTCGAACTCGACCTTCTGGTTCTCATCCAGCGACCGGTAGCCCGAGCTCGCGATCGCGGAGAAGTGCACGAACACGTCCGCTGTCCCGTCATCGGGGGCGATGAAGCCAAAGCCCTTATCGGCGTTGAACCACTTCACTGTTCCTGTTGCCATCAGTCCACGTCCTCTGTCCGCCATGTCATGACGCGACCTGCCGCGCCGCGTGCGAGCTTACCGGTCCTAGCCTCCATTACGGGTCCGCACGGGGCGGGACGGCCCGTAGTAGCGAAGAAGGCCCGGTAATGGGCCGGAGTGAAGGGGCCTCTCGCCTCTCCTCGACGGGCACCCGAACGGGCCCTCGGCTCGCACCGGCCGGCGCCCTGCCATCCTCGCTACTGCCCGAAGATCGCAGCCGTGGCGGTCGCCGGGAGCCACGACAGCCGCGGCTTCTGCGTGAAGCTCGGCCGGCACATCGCGGCGGAGATAACGGGGGAGCCCCGGTCATCCAGGCGGATGACGCCTGGGGGCAAGGACCACGACCGCGGTCGGCATGGAGCGGCGCGCGGCGTAGGCATCGAGGTTCTTGTCGACCTGCCGCCATCGGGCCCACAAGCGCTCGCGCTCATCGTCCTGTGCTGCCCGGCCGGTGACCTGGCGGGGACCGTCGACGGTAGCGGCCGTGGCGTCTGGGTGCGCCTGGAGGTTGAGCCACCAGGCGGGCTCGGCGTCGCCCCAGCCGTTCATGGCCATGGTGACGAGGTTCGGCCCGTCTTCGAAGTAGCCGAGGATCACGGGACGGGCCCGGCCCGTCCGCCGCCCGGTCGTGGTCAGGCGCATGGCGCCCCACCCGCCGGGCTTCGGCCGCCACAGGCCGAGCCGCCCGCCCGTCCACCGGTACAGGCGGCGATGGGCGATCCAGGCGAGCCGGATGAACCAGCGGGGCGGAAGTGGCGCTCTGGTGGGCTTCGGGTCAGGCATGATTCGGCCCTCCGTGTTGTCGGCCCGGCTAGCTGGTGAGGCTGCCGAGGGTTACCGTCACGGTGGACGTGGCGCCGTCGCGGGATACCTGTGCCTGCACGCGGTCGCCGGGCTTGCCCGCGGCCAGCACCGACTGCAGTGCGGCGAGGGAGGCAGTCGGCTGGCCGGCCAGCGCCGTGATGATGTCGCCGGACTGGATGCCGGCTTTGGCGGCCGCGCCGCCCGGGGTGACGGCGACCACGCCGACCCCGGCGGGCTGGCCGCTGGCGTCGGCGACGGTCTGCGCGGTGATGCCAAGCGAGGCCCGGCCGGAACTGGTGACCTTCCCGGTGGCGATCAGCTGGGCGGCGATGCTGGTGACCGTGTCGCTGGGGATCGCGAAGCCGATCCCGGCCGCGGCGCCGCCCATCTGCGGGTCGGCGGCGGCCAGCGTCGGGATGCCGATCACCTGCCCGGCCAGGTTGACCAGGGCGCCGCCGCTGTTGCCCGGGTTGATCGCCGCGCTGGTCTGGATCGCGCTGATGAGGACCGCGGAGCTGCCCTGCCCCTCGGAGACGGTCCGCCCGGTGGCGGAGACGATGCCGTCGGTCACGGTCCCGGTCAGGCCGAGCGGGTTGCCCATGGCCAGCACGATCTCGCCCACCCGCACCGAGGCCGAGCGGCCGAACGACGCGGGGTGCAGCGACCCGGCTCCGGTTTGCACCCTGATCACCGCCAGGTCATCGGGCGCGAACACGCCCACGACCGTGGCCGCCAGCGGCTTGCCGCCGCTGGCCAGGCCGACCTGCAGTGTCGTGGCGGTGCCGACCACGTGGGCGTTGGTGACGATGTCCCCCTTAGTGTCGTACACCACCCCGGACCCGGACCCCTGGCTCGTCGAGATCTGCACGACCGATGGCAGCACCCGGCTGACGACCTGCTCGTACTGCTGCTCCAGGGAAGAGGCGGCCCCGGACGAAGGCAGCGCAGCGGACGACGCGGAGGATGAGGCAGCCGCTGAGGAGGGGCTCGCGGAGGCGCCCGTCCCGCTTCCGCCAGCGCTGGTGCAGGCCACCGCACTCAAGACGACCAGGGTGATTCCCACCGCGCCCAGCCGCCGGCCGGCCGCGGGGCTCCACGGCCCGGCGAGCGGGGCCGGGCCGCTTCCCTTGCTGCCCGGCACGCGGCCGCCATTGAGGTCGATGCCCATCCCGGCCCTCCTGTCCGCTCAACACGCCACCGTGACTAGGCCTATCGCGTCCTCCGGGGTCTCCTGTAGGGCCATTAGGCCCGGACTCCCGGCACGAAACCGCCCCGAGACGCCAACTGTGTGACCATCAGCAGCCCGGAAGGGGACTGACGGCCGCTGACGGCCTGCATGGGGCGCGCATGCTGGAAGCATGAGGACGCTGCTGATCACCCGGCTTGCGCTGGCCGCCGCCATCGCGGGGGCCCTGGCGGCCTGCGGCGGCACGCAGCCCGGCAGGCAGGCGACGCCAGCTGCCTCGCCGCCGACTGCGAGTTCCCCGGCCCGGCCCTCGCCCAGCCCTCTAGCGACAAGCCCGGCCACGAGCCCCGCAGAGCCCGCCACCAGCCCGGCAGCGCCCGCCACGAACCCGGTCACCGGCGGGCTCGCCGGGCAGGACTGGACCGTCATCCCCACTAGCCGGCGCGTGGTCGCGCTGACGTTCGACGCGGGTGCCAACGCCGACGCCGTCCCGTCCGTCCTGGCCACCCTGCGGCGCGAGGGCGTCCCGGCCACCTTCTTCCTGACCGGGGACTTCGTGCGTGAATTCCCCGCGGCCGCCCGGTCGATCGCGGCAGCGGGGTTCCGGATCGGCGACCACACCGTCAGCCACCCGTACCTCACCCGGCTCGGGGACGCGGCAGTGCGGCAGGAGATACTCGACGCCGCGCGGCAGATCACCGCCGTGACTGGCAAGAGCCCGTTGTTCGTCACCCTCGACGCGCTCACCGGCTGAGCCGGCCGACTGGCGCTAGTCTCCAAGCAGGTGAGGAGGATGACTATGGCAGCGAAGTCGCCGTTCACGATCGAGGCCGGCCCAGCCCGTATCGATGGAGCCTGTGGCACGGTGAGCCGCAGCGCAGGGGGAAGGGACGCTGTCGATGTCGCCGGTAGCCGCGCGTTCCGCTGGCCCTTCACAGCGGCGTGGTGACCCGGCATGGCTGATGCGGTCGCTTCCACGCCGCCGGCGCCGGCCGCGCCGGTGACGGAGACGCCGCCGGCCGGCCTGACCGGCGCCCAGGTTGCCGAGCGGCGCTCGCGCGGGCTGGCGAACGGGGGCGGTGGAGCGCACCAGCAGGCCGGTCGCCGAGATCTTGCGGGCGAACATCCTGACCCGGTTCAACTTCATCCTCGGTGCCTTGCTGGCCGTGATCCTGGTGGCGGGCCAGCCGCAGGACGCCCTGTTCGGCATCGTGCTCGTCACCAACGCGCTGATCGGCATCGCGCAGGAGCTGCGCGCCAAGCGCACGCTCGACCGGCTCGCCGTGCTCAGCGCCCCGCGGGTGCGCGTGATCCGCGACGGCGCGCGCCAGGACATCGCGGTCGCGGACCTGGTCGTCGGCAACCTGGTCGACCTGCGCGCCGGGGACCAGCTGGTCGCGGACGGGGTGGTGCGGGCCAGCGCGAGCCTGGAGGCTGATGAGTCGCTGCTGACCGGCGAGTCCGAGCCGGTCGGCAAGCGGGCCGGCGACCGGCTGCTGTCGGGCAGCTTCGTGGTCGCCGGGTCGGGCGGCTACCAGGCCACCGGCGTGGGCGCCGACGCGTACGCCCGCAAGCTCGCCGCCCAGGCGCGGCGTTTCGCGCTGGTGCGCTCGGACCTGACGGACGGCATCAACCGGATCCTGCGCTACGTCACCTGGGCGATCGGGCCGGTGGCGGTGCTGCTGGCGGTCAGCGGATGGCACGCCCGCGGAAACGTAAGGCAGGTCGCAACGGGGACGGTCGCGGCGCTGGTCGGCATGGTCCCGCAGGGGCTGGTCCTGCTGACCAGCGTCGCGTTCGGGGTGGCCGCGGTCACGCTCGCCCGGCGCCGGGTCCTGGTGCAGCAGCTGCCCGCGGTCGAGGGCCTGGCCCGGGTGGACGTGGTGTGCCTGGACAAGACCGGCACCCTCACCGACGGCACCATCGCCTTCGACAGCCTCATCCGGCTCGACGGCCAGGCCCCGGCCGAGGCGGCGCTCGGGGCGCTGGCCGACGACGAGAACCGCAACGCGACGCTGGCCGCCGTCGGGCAGGCGTTCCCGCCGCCGCAGGGCTGGCCGCGGCTGGCGGCCGTGCCGTTCTCCTCGGCGCGCAAGTGGAGCGCGGCCAGCTTCGACGGCCAGGGCACCTGGGTGCTCGGCGCACCGGAGATGGTGCTGCCAGGCGGCCGGCAGGAGCTGCTGTCGCAGGCCGCCGGGCTGGCCGCCAGCGGCCGCCGGGTCCTGGTGCTGGCGCGCGCCGCGGGCCCGCCGGACGGCGAGTCGCTCCCCCGCGGCCTGCGCGCGGCGGCCTTCGTGCTGCTCGCCGAGCGGCTGCGACCCGACGCCGCCGAGACCATCGCCTACTTCGCGGCGCAGGGCGTGGCGCTGAAGGTGATCTCCGGGGACAGCCCGCTGACCGTCAGCGCGGTCGCGGTGCGAGCCGGGCTGCCCGGTGCCGACCGGCCGGTCGACGCGCGGGAACTGCCGGCCGACCCCGGCGCGCTGGGGCGCCTGCTTGAGGAGCGCTCGGTCTTCGGCCGGGTGACCCCGCAGCAGAAACAGGCGATGGTCACGGCCCTGCAGGCCCGCGGGCACACGGTGGCGATGACCGGCAACGGCGTCAACGACGTGCTGGCACTCAAGCTCGCCGACATCGGCATCGCCATGGGCTCGGGCGCGCCGGCGACCAGGGCGGTCGCCGAACTGGTACTGCTCGACAGCCGGTTCGCCACGCTGCCCGGCGTCGTCGCCGAAGGCCGCCGGGTCACGGCCAACATCGAGCGCGTCGCCGGCCTGTTCGTCACCAAGACGGCCTGGGCGACGCTCCTGGCGGTCGCCGTGGGCGTCACGCTGCTGCCGTACCCGTTCCTGCCCCGCCACCTGACGATCATCGACAGCCTGGCCATCGGCATCCCGTCGTTCTTCCTCGCGCTCGCGCCGAACACCAGGCGCTACCTGCCCGGGTTCACCGGCCGGGTGCTGCGCTTCGCCATCCCGGCCGGCGCCATCATCGCCGCGGCGACGTTCGCCGCCTACGCGCTGGCCCGCGCGCACGGCCTGCCGCTGGTGCAGCAGCGCACGGCCGCGACCCTGGTCACCCTCATCCTGAGCCTCTGCGTGCTGGTCCTGCTCGCCATCCCGCTGACCTGGCGCCGGATCGCGCTGGTCGGCTGCGTGGTGGCCGGCTTCGTGCTGCTGTTCCCGGTACCCGCCGTGCGCCGCTTCTACGAGCTGCAACTGCCGCGCAGCGGGCTCCCGGCCACGCTGGCCGTCGCGGCACTCGGCGCCGCCGCGCTGGCGGGCTTCTGGGTCCTGTCCCGGCGGCGTGGCCGCGGGCAGCAGCCCGGGTAAGGAGAACCCGGACACCCCCGCCGCCGGCGGCGCCGCCGACTGTCAGGTATAGATCCGGGCGCTGCGCGTGAAGATGCGGGCTGCTTGCCGGATCCCGTGCCGCGCCGTCGCAGTCACCTCCGGCTGCCCGTCCGGTCGGCGCCCAGGCGCAAGAACAGGGTAAGCGCGGCGATAACGACCGCGACCGCACCCCCAAGGAAGAGGATGTCGTGGCCGCCGTGGAAGTCCACCACCACGTTGGTGAAGCTCGCGGCGGCGACCAGGACGAGCATGGACACGACGCGGGCCTTCAGGTCGTCCAGGTCGCGCATCACCAGCCAGGCAGGCAGCCCGTGCTGGCGGTCGGCGCCGGCATGGTTGACGAATAGCTCATAGAAGCCGATTGCCGCGATCAGCATCGTGGCGCCCACCAGGAACAGGTCCACCACGAGCAGGAACAAGCCGATCTTGTCGCCAACCGGGAACGGGTGCCTGATGATCTCCGCCGCCGAGTGAACGAACAGCGCCGCGCCGTACACGAACGCGCCCGCTCCCGCGAGGGTGAGCACCACAACCGGGATCAGGGCCACGCTGCGGGACAGCACCAAGCCCCGCTCGAATCCCGGCCCAGGCCATCTCGCGGGCACCGGGCCTGGCTCGCCATGATCCGGGGGGACCCGATCCCGGCCGGGTTCGCCCTCGGGCTCAGCCACGGCGGGCGGCATCAGGCGGGCTGTCAGCCGGCATGGGACCTTAGCAACGAGGGTGCCTCCGCATCCTGGACGGCGTCGGCTCGCCTTTCTCCCGTCAGGATATCGGGAACGGCCCAGGCGCTTAACCACTTCGCTGGCTTGACGTGGCCGGCCATTCCTAGTGCACCGGCGGGCGGCGGGGGCACCGGAACTCCAATGGCCGGCGGACGGTGGCGGCCCGCTGCCTCAGGGGCTTGCCTAAGGACTTACTACTCTGGCATCTTGCCCAGGCCACCGGTCAAGCTCAGCCAAGGGCCCTGTAGACGGGGCCATTGCGGTGAGAGGTGCATCATGTGGAACGCAATCCGGAATCTCGTGACCCGGGCAGCTGAGGCTGCGGGTATTGAGGTGCCGGGACTCCCGGATCTGGGCGCGGCAGCCGATGAGCTGAGCGCGACCGCCGGCTCTGTGCGCGAGACCGCCACTGGCGCGGCCGAGACCGCGAGCGGCGCCGTAACCGAGGCGGCCACGGGAATAACGGAATCGGCGACTGGCGCAGCTGAGTCGGTGAAGCAAGCCTGAAGCGCGCACGGAGCGGTGGCCAAGGGCAGCCCGGCGCAGGCCGCGTTCCGTTCTCGTCTCGGGCTGTTTCAGTTCGCCTGGCCCTCGCCGGGGAAGGGAGTGACCGGTGCGGGTCAGGCTGACAGGTCCGCCCGGGCCGGAATTGGACCCGCAGGCCAGTGCCATGGCGTGGCACACGCTCAGCGTTGAGCGGGTGCTGCGGGCCGTAGCGGCAGACGCGCAGCGTGGCCTTAGCTCAGCGGAAGCGGCGGCGCGGGCCGCCGGTTCGGCCCCAACGAGCTGGCCGCGGGCAGGCCAGAGCCTGGCTGGCTCGCGTTCATCCGCCAGTACTCCGACCCCATGCAGGTCGTCTTGGTCACGGCCGGGGTGCTCAGCCTCTTCCCCATCCGGCAGCTGGGAACCGGCGTCCTGCTGATCCTGCTGACGCTGGGCAACGCGGTTCTCGGCCTGCAGCAGGAGGGCAAGGCTGAAGCCGCCGTCGCCGCGCTCCAGAAGATGATGATCGTCACCGCCCGGGTGCGGCGCGACGGCCAGCAGGCGGAGATCCCCGCCGAACAGCTCGTGCCGGGCGATGTCGTCTCGATTGCGGCGGGCGACATCGTTCCCGCTGACGGCAGGCTGCTGCGGGCGGCGATGCTGGAGGTCGCCGAGTCCGGGCTGACCGGGGAGAGCCTGCCGGCCTCGAAGGGCACGGCCCCGGCCGGGGAGGCCGGTCTGCCGCTGGGCGACCGGGCCTGCATGGTGTACATGAACACCGCTGTCACCCGCGGGGCGGGCGAGCTCGTGGTCACCGCGACCGGGATGGCGACCGAGGTCGGCCGCATCTCGGGAATGCTGCAGGCGCAGCGGGCGGTCAGGACCCCGCTCACCCGCCAGCTCGACCGGCTCTCAAAGCAGCTCCTGCTGGTCGCGGGCGTCGCGCTGATCGCGTCGATGGCCGTGAACCTGTCCCGCGGCTATACCTTCGCCGTGGTGTTCAACGCCGCGGTCGCCTTCGCCATCGCCGCGGTCCCGGTGCAGCTGCCCATGGTGGTGACGACGATCCTGGCGTGGGGCACCCAGGCCCTGGCCAGGGCCGGGGCGATCGTGAAGCAGCTCCGCTCGGCCGAGACCCTGGGGTCGGTCTCCGCGATCAACACGGACAAGACCGGGACGCTCACGCTGAACCAGATGACCGCGGTCCAGATGACCGTCGCCGGGCGCCGCTACGCCGTCGAGGGAAAGGGCTACTCGACCCACGGGCGCATCACCCGCGCCGCCGGGCAGGCGGAGATCCCGCTGGATGAGTTCCTGATGCCGATGGTCCTTGCCTCGGACGCGGTGCTCAGCGACGGCGAGCTGATCGGCGACCCGACCGAGGGAGCGCTGGTCGCGCTGGCCGCGAAGGGCGGCATCGACGCCGTCTCGACCAGGCACGTGTACCCGAGGATCGCCGAGCTCCCCTTCGACGCGGAATACAAGCTCATGGCAACGTTCCACCGGATGACCGATGAGACGGGGAAGGCGGTCATCCGCTGCTTCGTCAAGGGCGCACCCGATCAGCTGCTGGCTCGCGCCGCCACGATACTGGACCCGGACGCCGGGCGGGCTCCGCTCGACGGCCGTCTCCGCGAGCTGTACCTGGCGGAGAACCAGCGGCTCGGGGAACAGGGCCTGCGGGTCATGGCCACCGCACGCACGGACCTCGACCCGGCCACCTTCGACCCCGGCGCTGACCTGCTCCCGCTCGTGACCGGCCTGGAACTGCTCGCCCTCGTCGGGATCGTCGACCCGCCGCGCCCCGCCGCCAAGGCATCGATCGCGCAGGCGAAATCCGCCGGGATCAGGATCCGCATGATCACCGGCGATCACGCGGTCACCGCGGCCGCGATCGCCCGCCAGCTCGGCATCGACGGCACGGTCATCAGCGGGGCGCAGTTCGAGGCGATGAGCGACGACGAGGCGATAGGCGCAATCGGCGATGTCGGCGTGATCGCCCGCGTCAGCCCCGAGCACAAGGTCCGCCTGGTAGACGTGCTCAAGCGCCAAGGCGATATCGTCGCCATGACCGGCGACGGCGTCAACGACGCGCCCGCGCTGAAGAAGGCCGACATCGGGATCGCGATGGGCACCGGGACCGAGGTGGCCAGGCAAGCCGCGGTGATGATCGTGACCGACGACAACTTCGCCACGATCATCAAGGCGGTGGAACTCGGCCGCGGGCTCTACTACAACCTCGCCCGGTACATCCGGTTCGAGATGGGATGCATGTTCGGCTTCATCATCTCCTTCCTCGGCGCCAGCATCTTCAACATCGCCGACGGCGAGCCCCTCATCCCGCTGCAGATCCTGTGGGTGGCCTTCACCACCGTGACGATCCAGTCCATCGGGCTCGGGTACAGCAAGCCCCCCACGGGACTCATGGAGCGCCCGCCCCGGCCGCCCAGCCAGCCGATCCTGAGCCCGGGGCTCATCACCTGGCTGGCCACGGCCGGGCTGGTGATAGCCGCCGGCACGCTGAGCGTGATCAGCTGGGCGGAACACCAGCACACCCTCGACATCGCGCGGACCATGGGCGTGGTCACGTTCTCCCTGCTCAACCTGCTCTTCTCAATCGAGGCGAAAGACGAACGGCAGTCCGCGTTCTCCCTGGACACCTTCTCCGACCGGACCTTCACCGTCACGACCGGGATGTCCTTCCTCCTGCTCGTCATGTCCACCGTCCTGCCGCCGTTCCAGGCAATCCTGAAGACAACCACGCTCGATGTCAGGCAGTGGCTCCTCTGCACCGCCGTGGCCCTGTCGATCATCGCGGTCGCCGAGATCCGGAAGGCAGTACGACGGGCACGCCGCCCCCTGAAGCCATGACCTCGGACATCACGGTTGCTGTGCACCGGACGCCCGCCCCGGTGGTAATCCCGTGCGGAGTACCGGTAGCCATGGTCACCACTTCCTCATCTCACGCTAGGCATAGTGCCTGCCACATGCGCAGGTCCCTAGGTCGCGGCGGGCCGCTACCTTGGGCCCGCCGGCCGAAGCGCGGCGCAGGCGGGTCAGATGCCGGAGGCTCCGATGAGGGAGCCGATGCCGTAGGTCACGCCCATGGCGATCGCGCCGCCGAGCACGTTGCGCACCATCGCCGGGCGTCGCGGTGCCCGGCCGAGCGCCGCGCTCGCCGCCCCGGTCCCCACGAGGGCGGCGAGCACCGCGGTGAACGTGACGGCGATGCGCGCCGGCGCAGGGACGAGCGTGATCGCCAGCAGCGGCAGCACCGCGCCGGCGATGAACGACAGGCAGCTCGCGACGGCGGCATGACCCGGGCGGGCCAGCTGGCCCGGGTCGATGCCGAGCTCGGCGTCGGCGTGGGCCGCGAACGCGTCATGCTCGGTGAGCCGCTCGGCCACCTCCCTGGCCAGCGCCGGGGCCAGCCCCTTCGCCTCGTACAGACGGGCCAGCTCGGCCGCTTCCGCCAGCGGGAACTCGGCGAGCTCGCGCCGCTCCAGCGCGAGCATCGCCCGCTCGGAGTCCCGCTGGCTGCTGACCGAGACAAACTCCCCTGACGCCATCGCCAGCGCCCCGGCGAACAGCCCCGCCAGGCCCGCGGTCAGGATCGCGGTCCGCGACGAGCTGGCGCCGGCCACGCCCACGACGAGGCCCGCCGTGGAGACGATCCCGTCGTTGGCGCCAAGCACCGCGGCGCGCAGCCAGTTCAGCCTGGTGGCCATGCCGCCGCCATGCGGCTCCCCATGCCCGGCAGGAGCCGGACTGGCCTCGGTCATCTCGTTCCCTTCTCCGGGATGTTGTCGTCAATATCAGTGAAGCCGGGCGGGGAGGACGACGCGGAGTGCGTCCCCGGCGACGGCGAAGGAGCCGGGCAGGGGCCGGCGATCTCCCCGTCCAGGGTCACCTCCAGCGGCCCATCAACGAGGGGCGGGGCGCGCCTGGTCACAGGGTGCCCGTACCCCGGCGCCGTACGCCTGGCCGCCATCGGCCGTCGCGGTGCACGACGCGGTCCAGGCGTATCGCGGCGTAGCCGAGGGTCGAGAGCGCGAAGACGACCAGCAGGTCGAGGGCGGTGAGCGGCTTGGTCTTCAGGAGGTCGTTGAGGAACGGCAGGTAGATCCCGGCGAACTGAAGGCCGAGCGCGCCCGCCACTGCCCACAGCAGGGCGGGGTTGGCCAGCGTGCCCGGGCGGGCGCGGGAGCCGAGGGCGACCGCGAGCTGGGTGGTGCCCAGCGCGAAGAAGGCCATGCTCTGCCACGGCCTGCCGGTTGCGTGGCCCCACAACGCCACGCCGAGAGTGACGGCGGCGATGACCAGGCCGACCCGGATGATGCGCTGCCACAGGCCCGCCCCGAGGACGCTCTCCGCCGGCGGGCGCGGCGGGCGGCGCATCGCGGCCGGGTCGGCGGGCTCGCTGCCCAGCGCGACGCCGGGCAGCCCGTGGGTGAGCAGGTTGACCCACAGGATCTGGGCAGGCAGCAGCGGCAGCGCCAGGCCGACGAGGGGCCCGGCGAGCATGACCATGATCTCGGCGCTGCCCCCGGCAAGGCCGTAGAGCAGGAACCGGCGGATGTTTGCGTAGACCCGCCGGCCTTCCTCGGCGGCGACGACGACGGTGCCGAGGTCGTCGTCGCGAGCGCAGCACTGCTCGAACCCGGCCGGCCGGGGTGGCGGATCGAGAACATGGTCAGGTCCCTTCTGGGGGAGCCTTGTGTAATGCCTTGAGCCCCGAGGCTACGTACACAAGACCGGGATGCTAGGACCGTCGTGCGGCCCGCGCAGCCCCTGAAGGGATATCTCCGCTGGTCAGAGAAAGATGGGAGGCGGAGACGGGAATCGAACCCGTGTACAGGGCTTTGCAGGCCCTTGCCTAAGCCACTCGGCCACTCCGCCGCAGGAGCGAGCTTCGCGGGCGGCCGTCATGCCGCCTCGCAGGGGTGCGGAGCGTCCCCGGGGGAGCTACTGCGATTCCTGACCGAGACGGCCCTCGGCCGTCAGCCGGGCTAAACCCTAAGCCGCGCTTCCGAGCGGACGACGGGATTCGAACCCGCGACCCTCACCTTGGCAAGGTGATGCTCTACCAGCTGAGCCACGTCCGCATGCCGGTCCGAGTACACCTCGGGCCTGACCGCCGGATCTCTCCGGCGCTGCGTTCAGAACTGTATCCGATCCTGGCTCAACCACCAACTCGAAGCGGGGATGACGGGAAAAAATCTGCCTCCCTAACGAGTGCTGGTCACTCTGTCACCACCGTTTCGCAGGTCAGGGAGGTGTACGGAGGGCCGGCCGCCGTTCTGGACGATCACCTGCGGCGCCGGCGGCGGAGCGGAGCCGCCCGCGGGGACCTTCCGGCGCGGCAGGCCCGGCCGCGGAGGCCCCGGTCACGCGGAGGCCCCGGCACGCGGAGGCCCCGGCACGCGGAGGCCCCGGCTCGCGGAGGCCCCGGCACGCGAAGGCCCCCGGTACGCGAAAGCCCCCGGCGCCGCGAGCGTACCGGGCGCTACGGCTCCGGTCGCCCGGCGTTGCCGGGGGCTTGCCTGAAGGGATATCCCGGCCCGTTACGGGGGCCCGGGCCGGGAAGCGTGCGCGAGGGGGAGGAGGGCCGGCGCGCTGACGGTGCCGGTTACTGCGCCTGACGGAGCAGGTCAGCGATCTCCGCCTCGACGTTGACGAAGTTGGCCTCCTGGCCGCTGGGGACGAGTCCGTAGGTCCGCTTGAGGAAGTCGGCGATCTCCTTGATCGGCGCCTCGAAGTGGGCCTGGCCGAAGGGGGAGGACAGCTCGATGTTCAGCACGCTGCCCGGGTCGCCGCCCACCGAGCCGGTCGACGGCCAGACGACGACGTCGCCGAGGCCCTCGCGGCCCTCGATGCCGTTGGACAGCAGGTCTCGCGCGAAGATCCACTCCACCGGCTCGTCGAGCCCGACGTGGAACGCGATGCGGATCGCGTACGGGTCTTCCTTGGAGTAGTACAGGCTCGCCACGAGGGGCACGACCGTCTGCTGCGGAACGACCAGCCGTAGGCCGAGCTCTGCCGAAACCGTGCTGCTGCTGTTCATCGTCAGTCCAACCTCAATCTGGGGTGGGTTCCCGGCGAGGGGCACCGGGCGCTTGCTATTGACGCGACCAGGGCGACTAGCGTGAATACGGAGCGTTAACAAGATAAAAATCTGGTTGCTTCCGTTTGCGCTTGTGTCGGCGGTTCGGCCGCAGGGAGAATTGTCGACGGGATCCGTTGCTTCAGGACACCGTTACCGTCCAACCGCGTGGCCGCAGTCTGTTGTTCCTGCGTATCGATTGCACTAGTTGTGATCTACCTCGCAGTCTGCTGGCTGCAGGCGTATCCGCTCAGTAGTCAACCGATAACTATGCGCGATATAACCGCCTATTGCTGCTATCGATTGCATTGCTGAGAGTAGCCGAGCTTCGGAGTACTTGTCAGTAGGTCGACCCGATAATTCTCCTCATGCCACCCGGTTGCCACCAGCCTGCCACCGTCGGCCGGCGAGCCGTGGCCTGGGGAACCTCGCGACCCCGCGATGCCCACGACACCCTCGCCGATGCGCTACTCTGTTGGAGCAGCGGGCGATTGGCTCAGCGGGAGAGCGCTTCGTTCACACCGAAGAGGTCACTGGTTCGATCCCAGTATCGCCCACAAGCTAGAAGGCGGCGGCTTCTTAGATGAAGCCGCCGCCTTCTGCTGTTGCGTAACTAACTGAGTAACTAGGCCCCGCCAGCGCTCCCGGTCGCATCGTCGCTGGTCGCTTCATCTGAGCTTTCGCGCTCAGTGACATTTGGGAAGAGCCGGTCCATCGTCAGGACACGGCCAGCCACCACGCGGTGTTGGACGCGGTGAGCGTGCCGAGGGTGGCCGGCGGGGTGGTGGTCAGGCCGGTGTTCGCCGTGGCGACCCGGAAGTTGCCGGTCATGCCCGCGTTGGCGAACGCGCCGCCGATCTGGTTGTTGCCCCTGGCGAAGTTCGGCAGCGTCGTCCCGTTCGCGTACAGCCCGATGTAGTAGTCACCCGCGGTTAGGTTCACCGCGCCGCCGGACAGGGCCATGGTCTTGACCCCCGTGGTCGCCCAGCCAGTGCTCTGGTCGGCGGTCACGCCGACCCGGGCGCCGCCGGATGCCCTCCACAGGCCCGCGAAGCACTGCCCGGCCCTGAGCCCCGACCCCCCGTTGGTGATGGCCGCCAGGATGTTCCGGACCGTCGCGGCGACCGGGACGTGCACCCGGACCACGTACAGCGTGCCCTGCGCGGGCAGGATGCTGTTGGCGGTCGCCGTCATCACGTCCATCGTCCAGGTGACCAGCCCCTGGTCCGACGGGTTCCAGTAGGTGCGCGGATGCTGGTGGTTCGCCGGGGCTGCCTGCGCCGAGTTCCCCGGCGTCGCGACGATGGCATCGGCGAGCGGCAGGCTCGTGTTGTCGACGGTCACGCCGCCGCCCGTGCCGCCGCTGGCCACCCACCCGGACCCGGTGTAGATCCACACCTTGCCGGTCTGGTCGATCACGAAGTCGCCGGCCTGCCACGAGCCCGACGTGGGCGCGCCGGACCTGGTGCCGCCGGCGAACCGTGCGCCCGCCGTCGCCCCGGTCACGCCGTTGACCATCACGGCGCCGCTTACGTCGACCCCGCCGAGCACTGACGTCCCGTCAGGGCCGAGCCACGTCGCGACCGGCGCGGTCTGCCCGGAGAAGTTCCGCGTCGCGATCTGCGAGGTATTCGTCCTGCCGCCGATCAGGGAGAGCAGGTACGAGTCCGCCTTGATCGGCGAGGAGCCGCCGTACACGTGGTTGAAGGGCTGGGTGAACTGCGATCCGCCGCCGGAGTGGACGAAGCTGCCGCCCTGAGTGACCTTGGTGATCAGGGCCGCACTGCTGTTGCGCAGGGTGAGGATGTCGTTGCCCGACCCCTGGATGACCGCGCCGATGTTGCTGGACGCGGTCCACGGTGCCGCCCCCGCCTGCGCGTTTGTGATGGCGCGGGCCGTCGTCGGGTCGACCGCGCCGATGTCCCCGACGACCCGCGTCGCGCCCGGGGCGACGTACAGGCAGTAGGAGGCCACGTTGGTGACGTCGGAGTCCAGCGGGCTGAAGTTGTTGTTGCTGATGCAGACCTGGACGACGTTCGGTCCCACGTCGATGTGCGCGTAGGTGTTGTCCTTGGCGGTCCCGTTGCTGTGGAAGGTGTTGGTGACGATCGAGTTCGACGCGCCGGAGTAGACGGTCATGCCCTGGTACTTGTTGCGGTCGATGCCGTTGCCCGCGATCATGCAGCCGGATGAGGCGTTGGCGACCGCGATGCCGACCAGGTTGCCGTAGATGTCGTTGTTGCTGACGTGGGCGATGGCCGCGGCGCTGGACCCGGCGGCCGCGGCCCAGTTCTGCGTGGCGGTGGTGCCCAGGCAGATGCCCGCCCGCCCGTTGCTGCCGAAAATGCAGCCCGCGATCGTGTTGTCCGACCCGGCCACCGTGATGCCGTCGCCCTTGAGCGAGTAGTTGTAGACCCCGTTCTGTACGCTGTTCGCGCGCCGGCCCTTGCCGAGGTAGATGTTCGACTCCGGGTTGTCGTGGAAGTAGCAGCGCTCGACGATGATCTGCGACTCCTGCCCGCGCGCGCCGTCGGCGACGCACAGCCCGTAGCCGCTGGTGTTGTTGTTCTTGTTGCCGTCGATGGCCAGGTCGAAGATGCGGCAGTAGTTGGCGCCGTCGGGGGCGAGCAGCAGGTGCTTGTTGGTGTTCGCCAGCCGCGCGAGGATCGACGCGCCGGAGATCGTGTTGTTGTCGGGATAGGTGCCCGACGACACGCCCTGCAGGATCGTCCCCTTGCGCAGCACCAGCTGACTGACCCGGTACATGGCGGCCGGGAAGAAGACCGATGCGCCGATCCCGTTCGCGTAGTCGATCGCGGCCTGGATTGCCCGCGTGTCGTCGGTGTTGCCGTTACCCGTCGCGCCGAACTCGAGCACCGAGACCAGGGCCTGGTAGGTGTCACCGGACATGAGTCCCCCCTGTGGTGGTTTCCGTGAGCGTAATGAATACAAAATGCGCGTTCCGGTTACAACCTGTGGTCCCCCGATTACAGTAACCCGGTGATCTCTCTGGCGACAGAGTTGTCTAACGCGCCAAGTGATGGTAAAAGCGCTGCGTGTGACGCCGGTTACCAGTAGCGCGGCTTGCGCGCCCCGCCCGTCATCCCCGACCGCACGGTGCGCACCGCCTCCTCCTCCGGCAGCCCGGCGTACATGGCGGCGCTGATCAGCCCGGTGATCACCGGGACCGGCGGCAGCAGTCCCGCCGCCACCAGCTGCCCGAGGCTGAAGGCGGCCCGGTTCAGCGTGTCGTTCCGTGTCCCAGGCACGGCCGCGGCGACCCGGGACGTCTCCGCCCGCAGCGCTGCCATCGCGTACGCCCGGCCCTCCGCCCGGTCGGCGACGGGCAGCCGCGGCGCGGGCACCGGCAGCGCGACGGGGGCCTCCGCGACGAGCCGCTCGAGCCACGACGGCAGCGGCGCGAGCGCCCGCGAACCGTTCCGCGCGGTGTACGCCTGCCCGCCGATCCGGCTGCCCGCGCCGACCACGTACCCGCCGCCGGCGCGCACGTCGATGTGCGGGCCGAGTACGCCGGCGGAGTTCCGCGCCCTATCGCCTGCCGTGGAGAAGTACAGGTGACAGCCGCCCGACGGCGTGTCGACGACGTAGGTTCCGCCCGGGTACCGCTCGCCGTGCTCGCGGGCGAGCCGCGACAGCCGGTCCGCGCCGGACAGCGGGAACAGCGCGCCGTCGTCGTCCGGGTCGTCGCCCGGGTCGTCGTGCGGCTGGTCGAGGTCGATCACCACCAGCCCGGACGGCCCGCACGCGATGCCGATGTTGTAAGGCGCGCGCGCCCACCAGTCACGCACCTGGTCCGGGGACCTGGTCGCAAGCTCCTGCCAGTTGCCGCGCAGCGCGGGCCGCTTGCCGCCGACGGCGCACGGGAACACGTGCCAGCCGCGCAGCACGGCGTCAAGCGCTGACCGCAGGAGGGCGGGGTCAGCGCGGGTTACGTCGGCGACGCTCACTGTATGTCTGTTCCGCGAAAACCCAGCTGTCAACCAGGAAAGCCGCACCAAGTGCTAAACGGGGCATATATCCGGCCTGCTGGGACAAGGAGCATCCAACACGTAACGGTCTTTCACCCGCCCGTCCGATGGCCCGCGGTCAGCGGCTTAGCGGCCGCACGTGGACCGTGCGGCCGTCAAGCGCCGTCACCAGGAGCGGCTGTTAGGACAAGCCCGAACCGCCGGCCACCCACTTGGCTCCGTTGTAGATCCATATCGTTCCGGTCTGGTCGATCGCGAAGTCGCCGGCCAGCCAGGTGCCGGACGTGGGCGCGCCGGACTTGGTGCCGCCGACGAACCTGGCGCCTTCCGTCGCGCCCGGGACCCCGGTGACCGACACCCCGGCGACGCTGGACTGCACCACGCTGCCGCTGTCTGTGACCTTCCAGACCACCTTGCCGGCCTTGTTCTTCAGGGCGAGGATGTCGCTCCCCGCTCCCCTGATGACCGCGCCTCCGATTGTGAGCGCCGTTCCCGGCACGGCCCCCGCCTGCGCGTTCGTCCCGGCGACGCTCGTCGTCGGGTCGGCACAGCCGACGTCGCCGATGACCCGCGTCGCGCCCGGTGCGATGTAGACGCAGTAGGAGGCTTTGTTGGTGATGCCGGCGTCTTGCGGGGTGAAGGCGTTGTTGCTGATGCAGACCTGGTCGACGTTCGGTCCCACGTCGATGTGCGCGTAGGTGTTGTTCTTGGCGGTCCCGTTGCTGTGCAGGCTGTTGGCGACGATCGCGTTCGACGCGCCCGAGTAGACGGTGATGCCTTGGTACTTGCTGCGGTCGATGCCGTTGCTGGCAATCATGCAGCCCGTCGAGGCGTTGGCGACCGCGATGCCGACCAGGTTGCCGTAGATGTCGTTGTCGTTGACGTGGGCGATGTTCGCGGCGAAGTTCGGCGAGGATGCGGGCCAGTTCTGCGTGGCGGTGGTCCCGAGGCAGATGCCGGCCCGCGCGTTGGTGCCGCAGATGTTGCCGGCGATGGTGTTGTCCGACCCGGCGACGGTGACGCCGTCGCCCGTGAGCGAGTAGTTGAAGACGCTGTTCTGCAAGCTGTTCGCGCGCCGGTTCCGCCCCAGGTAGACGTTTGATTCGGGGTTGTCGTGGAAGTAGCAGCGCTCCACGATGAGCTGCGCTTCCTGCCCGGACGCGCCGTCGGCGACGCACAGCCCGTAGCCCTTGCTGTTGTTGTTCTTGTTGCCGTCGATGGCTAGGTCCCTGATGCGGCAGTAGTTGGCGCCGTCGGGGGCGAGCAGTAGGTGCTTGTTGGTGTTCCCGATGCGGGTGAGCACGGACGCGCCGGAGACCGTGTTGTTGTCGGGGTAGGTGCCCGACGACACGCCCTGCAGGACCGACCCCTTGCGCAGCACTAGCTGGCTGACCCGGTAGATCCGTCCGGGAACAAGACCACCGCGCCGGTCTTGTACCCCTGGTCGATCGCGGCCTGGATCGCCTTCGTGTCGTCGGTTTTGTCGTCGCCCTTCGCGCCGAAATCGAGCACCGAGATGATGGACTCAGTGGGCACGGTCATGGCTACCCCCCGAGATGACGTTTCCAGTCTGGTTGGCGCCCGCCGCCCGCGGCGCCATCGACGGATAGTAGGGAATATCGGTGTGGTGGAAGCGGTCACCCAGTACAACTGCTACCCATGCGCCCATCAGGTTCCCCCCTGTGCTAGTTCCCGGGCTCGTCAAGTTACGGAGTGTAGTCGCATGATTACATTTACAGTGGTAACTCGACGGTTTCTTCTGCGCCTGAGTTGACCGGGGCAGGTGATAGTACAAATGCTCTACGTGAATGTTGTGGCGAAAGGGCACCCATTTTCAAACTCGCCGGGCCGTTCGGCGGCTATCGTCACGACCATGGACGAAGCCGTCTTCCGCGCCTATATCGCGGAATTCAACGCCGCCAACTTCGACGCCCTGGTCCGCTATTACGCCGACAACGTGGTCTTCTCGTTCAACGGCGGCCTCACCCTCACCGGCCGCGACGCGATCGTCGGCTTCTACCGCCCGTTCCGCGCGGCGGTGGACGAGACCGTCGACATCCGGTTCCTGGTCATGGACGACAAGCACGTCGCGGTCGAGATGGCCACCGAGTTCCGCGCCCGCGCGGACTACCAGAACTTCACTCGCGGCCCGCTCAAGGCCGGCGACACCGTGCGCATCACCAGCTTCGTCCATTACGACATCGGCCCCGACGGCCGCTTCACGAGCATCCGGGTCGGCCGCTACGGCGACTGAATAAGTCAACCGCGGAAGGTCAAAACCAGCGGTATCCAGAACGGGAGCGCGCTTCGCCGTTCCCCAGTGCCTAGCTAGGCAGGCAGCCCGTGTGCCCTGCGCGCCGGGCGTGAGGTACCGCGGTGTCGCGGCACTAGCTGTCCCCGCCCGGTTCAACGTGGTCGCGGATTGACGGGAACTGGAGTTGACAGCGCATATGGCGAGATCCCCGTCCGCCACCTCGGGAAACACGGACGTCGCCCGCCCCGTTGCCGGTCAGTGAGAGTTGCCCTGGCGTGACCTGCCGCGGGAGGGAAGAGTTTCCGCTCGGGCTTGCTTTCTTGGCAGGCCGCACGGCCGGAAGCAATGGCACAGCCGCGGCCAGTCCCCCGTACATCAGTGCCTGCCGCCTGGACATGCCGGATGGCTCGGTCATCACAGCCCCCTGGTTCTGCCGGTTGACGTCCCTGGCGCGGCAGAGAAAACACCGCACTTCCCCAAGACGCACGCTCAGTAGTCTTCTTATCACTCACCGTATTCAGTGTCCAGCGTCCGCAGGCAACGACCACGGAGCGGAGAGCAGCGTCGAGGGCCCCGCGGTCTCTCCCGCGCTGCCTTCGCCTTTGCCGCGGCACCGCCGCAGACTTCTACTGACTTGTGGTGCCACAAAAGGGGCAAAATGGGGCAGAAATTGACCAGAACGCAGTAAAAGTTCCCGGATGGGCGAACGAGCGGGGGAGCGGCGCCACAGGGGCCGTCACGTAAAACGCTGGTGGGACCTGTGCGAGTGGCGGTTCCCGCTGCGCGCCTCCTTGCGGCTTGGCCGCGGATCGCCGGCCGTGGCACTAGCCTCATGCTGGTGACCGCCGACCCGGCCGCCCTGCTCACGCCGCAAGGCCGCGAGTTGCTCGCGCGCCTCGCTGACAGTCAGCCGGACGGCTCGCTGGCGCTGGCCGAACGCCTGCGTAAGCAGTACCCGGCCGACCTGGTCGCGCTGGCCATGGCCCAGCGGGAACTGCGACTCGCGGCGGCGGCCAAGTTCAGCCGGGCGGACCAGATGCTGTTCACCAGGGCCGGCTACGAGCAGTCGTCGTCGGAAGCGATCGCCCGTCACCGGGCCGCCCGCCTCGCCGGCGCCCTTGGCCGCGGCGCCGGCGCCCGCGTCGCCGACCTGTGCTGCGGCATCGGCGGCGACCTGGTCGCGCTGTCCGGCGCGGTCGAGGTGCTCGCCGTGGACAGGGACGAGGCGCACGCGAGACTTGCCGTGCACAACGCCGGCGTCTACCACGAGGAGGGCCGCGTCACCGCCGTGGTGTCCGACGTCCGCGACCTGCGCCTGGCAGGCCTCGCCGCGGTGTTCATCGACCCGGCCCGCCGCTCCGGCCCTGGCACCGCCTCGGCCGCCCCCGCCCTGCCCCGCCCTTCCCGGCCCGGCCCGGCCCCGGCCGGCCCGTCACGGCTGGCCCCGCCCCGGCCAGCCCGGCGCGTCGGTTCCGCCCCGGGCGGTCAGAGCCGCCGCTCGACTGGTGCGCCGCGCTGACGGGCCAGGTAGCGGCCGTCTGCGTCAAGGCCGCACCCGGCCTGCCGGCCGACCTGGTACCGCCCGGCTGGGAGGCCGAGTTCATCGCCGAGGGCCGCGACCTCAAGGAGGCGGTGCTGTGGTCGCCGGCCCTGGCGACCGCCCCCGTCGCGACCCCGCCCGGCGCACCGCCTGGCCCGCGCCGCGCGACCGTCATCGCGCCGGTCCCCGTCGGCCCGGTCCCCGGCGGTCAGGCACTACACGACCGGGCACCACGCGGTCATGCCACCCTGGTCGCCGCTCCGGGCGACCAGGTGCCGCTGCGGGCGCCGGGGGAGTACCTGCTCGACCCGAACCCGGCCGTCACCCGGGCCGGCCTGGTCGAGGACCTGGCCAGGACCCTGGGCGGCGACGCCGCCAAGATTGACCCGCAGATCGCGTTCCTCACGCTTGACCGGCTCGTGGAAACGCCCTTCGCCCGCACGCTGCGCGTACTTGAGTCCGCGCCATGGAACGAGAAGCAGTTCGCCAGGCGGCTGCGCGACATGGGCATCGGCGCCGTCGACATCAGGCGCCGCGGCCTGGCCGGCGACGTCGACCAGATCAGGCGCCGCCTCAAGCTGGCGGGCAAGGACCGCGCGACGCTGGTCATCACCCGGGTCGGTGACAAGCCCTGGGGCCTCATCTGCACGGACGGCTAGGCGTCGCGGCGGTTGATGACCGCGAACGCCACCGCGATCAGCGCCGCGGCGAGGACCACGAAGATGCCGGCCTCGATGAACTGGAACGGCCAGTACCTGACGGCGGGCTGGTAGGTGATGTACTGCGAGTACCCGTGGCTGGTGAGGCAGGAGAAGAGCTGCTTACTGGCTGTCCCGTGCGTCCAGTACGCGTGGCACGCGGCGGGGATGTCGGCGACGGGGAAGCCGTTGCCGATATCCTCGACCTGGCCGCCCGGTAGGACCAGCGGGCCGCTCGGGCCGCTGAACCCCTGGCCGAGAATCCAGGCCGCGCCCTTGGGCAGGAGGACACCGTCCTGGCTGACGTTGAACGTGTTGGTGATCGGTGTCATGTAGTGCTGGCGGACCCAGCCCATGATCATCAGCCGGACGGCGAAGAACACGCCGAGGGTGACGCCGAGCGCGGGCAGCACCCGGCGGATCAGGGTGCCCGCCGCGATGCCAAGCGCCATCGCGAACAGTGAGTAGGCGGCGGGCATGATGCCCTGGACGTCGAAGGTGCCCGGGTTGAACTGGCTCGCGGCCACGGTGTTCCGCGGCCCCGACCACCAGGTGACGAGCGCGCCCACGGCGCCGCCCCAGGCGACGGCGGCGAGCAGCAGCCACCCGGTCTTGACGGTCAGCCAGCGGTGCCTGGTGACGGCCTGGGTCCAGACGAAGTGAGCAGTACCGGTCTCGACCTCGCGCGCGACCGCGGGCCCGCCGAGGAACATGCCGAGCAGCGCGGGCACCGCGAGGCTGAACTCGACGACGGCCCCGATCAGCCCGCTGCCGAGCGAAGCGCTGTCGCTGGGGAACCGGCAGGTGTTAGCGGCGAGGCACGCGCCGAAGTCGGCGTGGAACTGGCGGGCTATCGCCAGCCCGGTGATCACGAGCAGCACCGCGAACGAGCCGATCAGCGCGCCGGTGATGGCGTTCGATGCGCGGTACTGCCGCCAGACGAGCCAGCTCACTGTTCTTCTCCAAGCGTCGAAACCGTTGAAAGGTCGCCGTAGGCCGCCGGTGCGGCGGCGCCCATGTAGGCGAGCACCAGGTCCTCGAGGCTGATGTCCTCGGCCTGGTAGGCGGGGTCGATGACGGGGCCGCCCCGCCGGATGACCAGCGTGGCCTGCCGAGCCGTGCGGGTCGCGTGCACCAGCGTGTGGTCTCGTTCGAGCGCCGCCGTGTCCTTGCGCGGGCCGACGAGCACCGTGTGCTCGGCGAGCAGCTCGTCGATGTCACCGCAGAGCTGGACGCGGGACGCGGCGAGCAGGATGAGGTGGTCGCAGATCCGCTCCAGGTCGGCGATCAGGTGCGAGGACAGCACGATGGTGAGCTTCCCCTCGGCCTCCGCGAGCGCGGTGGTGAGCGTCGAAAGGAAGTGCCTGCGGGCCAGCGGGTCGAGGGCCGCGACCGGCTCGTCGAGCAGCAGCAGCCGCGGCCGCTTCGCCAGCGCGAGCGACAGGCCGACCTGCGCCCGCTGGCCGCCGGACAGCGTCCCGACCGCCCGGTCGAGCGGGACGCCGAGCTCGCGCAGCCGGGCCCGGGCGCCCGCGCCGTCCCATCGCTCGTTCAGGTACGCCCCGGCCCTGATGTGGTCCTCGGCGGACAGCCGCCGGTACAGCGGCACGTCCTGCGCGAGGTAGCCGATGTCCGCGAGGAACGCCGGATCCTGCCGCGGCACGCCGCCGAGCACGAGCGCGGTACCGCCGGTCGGCCGGGCGAGCCCGGTGAGCAGCCGCAGCAGGGTGGACTTGCCCGCGCCGTTCGGCCCGACAAGCGCGCTGATCCGCCCCTCGGGCACGGTGATCGCGCAGTCGCGCAGCGCGGTGCCGCGCCGGTACCGCTTGGTCAGCCCGCTTGTCTCGATCGCTATCGTCTCGGTCGCCGTTGGCTCGAACGGGAGCGGCTTGACTGCGGCACTCATGCGATCTCTCCCTGCAGATGGGCAACGGCGGGGTCGGACGCCCGCAGCGTGACCCGGAGCAGTGATTCCATTGACTCGTCGTCGAGCCCGGCCTCCCGCGCCTCGCCGACCCAGCGGGCCAGGGACCGGCCGAGCCGCGAGTGGGTCGTGGGCGGGGGGCCGGCCGGGCGCCGCAGCACGAACGTGCCCTGCCCGGCCCGCGCCTCGACGAGACCCTCGCGCTCCAGGTCGCGGTACGCCTTGAGTACCGTATTCGGGTTCACGGCCACCTCCGCGACCGCCTCTCGTACCGTCGGGAGCTGGTCGCCAACCTCAAGCAGGCCCATCCGGAGCGCCTGCCGCACCTGCTGGACGAGTTGCAGGTACGGCGGCACCCCCGATCGCCCGTCGACCCGGAAGCTGATCATCTACCTATACTCCTAGTGTCTTAGTTAACTAGCACTTTACGACGCAAAAAGGCGGCCCGTCAAATAACGGGCCGCCTCGGGTGCGACCGCGGTCCTGCTTGCTAGCCGCGCCGCGGCAAGCTGCCCCGCACGCAAGCCGCCTGTAGCCGCGCCGCGGCAAGCTGCCCCGCCGCAAGCGGCCTGCTAGCCGCGCCGCAGGAGGATGCCCCGCACGTAGGCCGCCTGCCCGACGTGCTGCATGTCGTCGTCGAGCACGGACACCAGCCGCACGGCGAGCGTGACGTGCGGCGTCCACCGGGTGTCGACCACCCGGTCGAGGTCGTCGTCGGAAACCTCGGACACTAGCTTCACCGACTGCGCGTACGTCTGCTCGTGGTACTCGGCGAGCAGGCCGGCCGTCGCGGTCGCGGCCGCGACGGCGGCGACCTGCGCCGAGGACTGACCGAACCCGTGGTCCATCGTCCCCGACGGCAGCCCGAACCGCGCCGCCCAGCCCCCGGCCGACCACACCTGCGGCACGCCGAACGCGGCCGCCACGTGGTCATCCTGCACCCGGGTGAGGTGCCAGACCAGCCAGCTCACCGGGTTGGCGTCGGGGTCGACCCGGTAGGCGAGCTGCTCAGGCGTCAGCCCGTCAAGCACGTCAGCGACGTTCTCCCTGATCCGCCCGAACCCGTCGACAAGCAAATCCGCACTAGTAGCCATGCGGCGATTATCTCGCGCGGGGCTGTGCTCGTCTCACGATGGGCCCGTCTCGCAGGCCGGGGCCGTCAGCCGGCGGGCCAGGCGGGCAGCACGCTCACGTCGGTCACCGTCTCCGCCAGGCGGCGCATCGTGGTGACCCGCCGTTCCGCGAGCTTGGCGGGGTGCCCGGTGTGATCACGGTCGACCCATACCGCGCGCAGCCCCATCCGGGTAGCGGGCAGTATGTCGTGCACCCAGCTGTTGGCGACGTGAACCCAGTTCGCGGGCGTCGCACCGGTCATTTCCGCGAATTTACGGAAATGGCCGAGGTCCGGCTTATACGTCCGCACCTGCTCGGCGGTCACCAGTACCTCGAATGGCACGGGAAGGCTGGCGGAAGTCGCGGCGAACAGGTCATCGTCGCAATTGGTGAGTATTGCCAGCCGCCAGCCGAATGACGCGAGGGTGCCGAGCGCCTCGGCCACATCGGGGAAGACCTGCATTTTCGGCCAGGCCGCCACGAACGCGCCCGCCTGCTCGGGGCTGACCGCGATGCCCGAGCGCCGCGCCGCCATGGCGAGCCCGTCGGTGAGGATGTCCCGGTAGGGCCGCCATTCCGGCCGCGCCTCGAGGATGGACTCCGCCTGGTGGTAGGTGGCGAGCAGGGATGCCGCGTGCCCGCCCGCGATTGGCTGCAGCGCGTCGAGCATGCAGGCATTCCAGTCCGCGATCGTGCCATAGCAGTCGAAGGTTAGCCATCGGGTTCCGGGCATTAAACCTCCCCTACTCGAACATCTGCAGTAAGAACTCGTCTCTACAGTAACTGTTGTTTAGTGTTTTTGACTGGTGAATTCGCATTGAATCCGTAGAAGATCCCCGGTGCTTCCTGACGGAGCTGGACTGACACGGGCCAGGACTGACGGACCCGGACTGATACCGGGCCGCGCCCGGGGGCATGATCGGATGAGGCGCGCCCGGGCGGCAACAGCAGAGGAGGCAGCCGGATGGCCGATGACGAGTTCTTCTACTCCAGCGGGTTCGGTAACGAGTTCGTGACCGAGGCGGTGGACGGGGCGCTCCCCGTCGGCCGCAACTCGCCGCAGCAGGCGCCGCTCGGCCTGTACGCCGAGCAGCTCAGCGGTACCGCGTTCACCCAGCCCCGCGGCGTGAACCGCAGGACGTGGGCCTACCGCATCCTGCCAAGTGCCAAGCACCCTCCGTTCCGCAGAATCGACAACGGGAACCTGCGGGGCACCCCGTTCGACGAGCTTGACCCCGACCCCAACCGGCTGCGCTGGGACCCGCTGCCGCTGCCGGCGCAGGATGAGGCGCGGGACTTCATCGACGGCCTTTTCACTGTCGCGGGCAACGGTGACAGCAAGACGCGCACCGGCATGGCGGTGCACCTGTACGCGGCCAACCGGTCGATGACCGACCGCTACTTCGTCGACTCCGACGGCGAGCTGCTGTTCGTGCCTGAGCTCGGCGCCGTCGTTCTGCACACCGAACTCGGACCGATGCGGGTGAGCCCCGGCGAGATCGCCGTCGTACCGCGCGGCATCAGGTTCCGCGTCGAGCTACCCGACGCGGAGCCGGGCTATACCGCCGCCCGCGGCTACCTGTGCGAGAACTTCGGCGCCGCGTTCACCCTGCCGGAGCGCGGCCCGATCGGCGCCAACGGGCTGGCCAACGAGCGCGACTTCCTCAGCCCGCACGCGGCGTTCGAGGAGCGCGGCCATGCCGTCCAGGTAGTGAACAAGTTCGGCGGCAACCTCTGGGCCGCCGACTACGACCACTCGCCGCTCGACGTGGTGGCCTGGCACGGCAGTTACGTACCGTACAAGTACGACACGGCTAACTTCATGGTGATCGGCACGATCAGCTTCGACCACCCGGACCCGTCGATCTTCACCGTGCTGACCAGCCCGACCGACACACAAGGCCTGGCCAACTGCGACTTCGTGATCTTCGCGCCGCGCTGGCTGGTCGGCGAGAACACCTTCCGCCCGCCGTGGTTCCACCGCAACGTCATGTCCGAGTACATGGGCCTGGTGACGGGGGAGTACGACGCGAAAGCGGAGGGCTTCACCCCCGGGGGCGGCTCGCTGCACAACACCTTCGCCAGCCACGGCCCGGACGCGGACACCTACGCCAGGGCGTCGACCGCCGAACTGAGGCCGCAGAAGCTCGACGGCACGCTCGCGTTCATGTTCGAAAGCCGGTGGACGATCCTGCCGACGGCTCAGGCGATGGGCGCCGGCTTCCGGCAGCGCGACTACGACGCCGTCTGGTCCGGATTGTCGCGGAATTTCCGCTAGGCTCGGGGTGGCGCGGGAATTTCATGCCGAGGATAGCCGGGTAATATTGAAATCCGGGGATCAAGTAGAAAGCGTGCTCAATTTCTCGTGGAATCACCATTTCCGTAACATCGGTCACTTTCCGGTCAGCATACCTCTGTGAGCTGCGGAAAGCTTGCCTGAATATTATTCTTGAAGCCAGAGGTTCACTCTGTCAAAAAGGACGGAAATGGTTTTAATGATATTTAACCGCGCCACGAAAATGACTTTCAAGAGTATACGGGCCTGGCCGTCCCCGGCGTTTCATGCCGCAAATCGCCGGTGCCGCTGTCCTGGCCTCGGGGGTGTCGGCGGCGGTCGGCTTCCCGGCCGTGCCTGCCGCGGCGCAGGCTCATGCGAGCCACGTCCCGGCAGTCGCGTCGACATTCACCGTCACCAGCCTGGCCGACGCCGGACCGGGTACCCTCCGCGACGCCATCAACTCCGTTAACGCCACCGCGCCGGGAACGTCAACTCTGATCAGCTTCGACATACACGGGACCATTACCCTGAACGGCGCGCTTCCGACGATTAGCCAGGAAGTGGCGATTGACGCGACAACGGCGCCGACGCACGTCAGCGGCGGGCCGCCGGTCGTGGCGATCGACTGCGACGGGCACCCGGGCCTGGTGTTCACCGTCGGCTCGGCCGGCTCGCGGCTCCTCGGCGTGGCCGTGGACGGCGCAAGCGCCGACGGCGTGACGCTAGACGTCGGCCAGGTCACCCTCAACGACGACTACATCGGCCTGGACCTCACCGGGGCGGCGGCGGGAAACGGCGACGACGGCGTGTCCGTCTCATCCACGTCCACCGGGGACGTCATCGGCCTGATCCCCTCCGGCGCCCCCGGCGAGGTCGGGAACGTGATATCCGGCAACAAGGAAGACGGCATCCACATGGAGGGATCGTCGAACACGGTAACGGCCAACCGGATCGGGACGAACCCCGCTGGCACCGTGGCCATCCCCAACAACGACGGCGTCGAGCTCGCCGGGGCCGCGCAAGGCAACGAGATCGGCGGCCCGTCCGCCGCGGGAAACCTGATATCGGGCAACCTGAGCGACGGCGTGCTGATCGCGGACAGCGCCCAAGGCAACGTGCTGGACGGGAACTTCGTCGGGACCACGGCAAGCGGGAACGACGCGGCACCCAACGGCAATGACGGGCTGCTTATCACCTCGACCGGCGGCGGCAACCTGGTCCGGGCGAACGTGTTCTCCGGCAACGTGCAGAACGGGATCGAGCTGGGCGGTAATGCCTCGGGAGTGATGATCCTGCCGAATATCGCCGGCTTGAATGCCACGGGCACCGCGGCGCTGCCCAACGGCGGCAATGGCCTGCTGATCGACAGTTCCGCGCACCAGAACGTCATCGGCGGCACGCTCAACGCGGCGATACCGCAGAACACCTTCTCCGGCAATACGGGGTACGGGGTGGCGATCACCGGATCGGCGTGGGCCAACCACGTCACCCTCAGCTACATCGGGACGGATATCGGCGGCGTCAATCCCCTCGGCAACGGGGCGGGCGGTGTCCTGGTCGGTGACTACGCCTTCGTCAACCTGATCGGCGGGCCGCAAGCCAGGCCGGCCAACCTCATCAGCGGGAACGGTGGCGCCGGCGTGACCCTGGACAGTGGCACCTTCGACAACGCCGTGATCCGCAACTACATCGGCCTCGACCGGTTGGGCGGTAACCTGCCCAATAGCGGCAGCCCGGTCGTCAACTCCAACTACCTCAACGCCATCGAGGACAACCAGTCCACCCCCGGTGCTGCCTGACCAGTCGGGCCCGCGGTGCGCCCGGCATTGTCAGCCTCGAGGCCGAGCGCCCGGGGCCGGCCGCACGGCGGGGCCTGCACAGACAGGTATATTCACGACAAAATTTCCGCTAAGTTACGAGTCATGGCTGGCTCGTATGTGACGGTCGGATCCGGTGACCACCACGTCATCGCGCTGCACGGCTGGTTCGGCTCCGCCCTCGGCTGGGGCCACCTGACCGACTACCTCAACACCGCGCAGTTCACCTATGCCTTCCCCGACCTGCGCGGCTACGGCTCCCGGCAGGACGAGCCAGGCGACTTCACCATGGCCGAGGCCGCCGCCGACGCGATCGGCCTGGCCGACGCCCTCGGCTGGGACCGGTTCAGCCTGGTCGGCCACTCGATGAGCGGGGTGGCGATACAGCACGTGCTCGACCAGGCGCCGCACCGGGTGCGCCGCCTGGTCGGCGTGGCGCCGGTCCCCGCCACCGGCCTGCCGCTCGGGGAGTCGGAGTGGTCGCTGTTCACCTCCGCCGCGGGCAGCCCGGCCAGCCGCGCGATGATCGTCAACTACTCCACCGGCAGCCGCCTGGCCGCCGGCTTCATCGACCTGATCGTCCGTCACTCGCTCGACAACGCGAACTCCCAGGCATTCGGCATCTACCTGCACTCCTGGGCCCGCGCCGACATCCTCGGCCGGATCAAGGGCAACGAGGTCCCGGTCAAGGTCATCACCGGCGAGTACGACCCGACCCAGCCCGCCGAGTTCATGGAGCAGGCCTGGCTGCAGGTCTACCCGAACTCCGAGCTCGAGGTCCTGCGCGGCACCGGCCACTACCCGATGTACGAGACCCCGGTCGCCCTCGCCGTCTCCATCGAGGAGTTCCTCTCCCGCGGCTAGCCCGGCCTCCGGTCGCCCGCGCTAGAAGTCCGCGACGGCCGGGATAACCTCGGCACCGATCACCTCGAGCGGCGCCACGTCCCAGACGCCTGCCACCCCGCCGATCGCGGCGTGGAAGCCGAGCCCGGCGAGCGCGCCGAGTTCGTCCACGATCCGCTGGGTGCCGCGCGACGGGTCGAACGCGTAGTAGGCGGTCTTGAAGATGGTGTCGTAGTCACGTCCGACCGCTTCGCAGTGCTCGCGCAGCAGGTCAAGCTTCCTTGCCTCGTCCCGTCCCGCGAACAGGTTGCACGCGTCGCCGTACTGGGCCACCAGGCGCAGCGTCTTCTTCTCACCGCCGCCGCAGATCATCACCGGCGGGTGCGGCCGCGACAGCGACTGCGGCGAGTTCAGCGTGCGCGCGAGCTGGTAGTGCCTGCCCTGGTAGGGGCCGTCGTCGCCGTGCCACATCTGCAGGCAGATCTGCAGGGTCTCTTCGAGCCGCTCGAACCGCTCCGCCACCGGGCGGAACGGGATGCCGAGCCCGCGGGACTCCTCTTCGTTCCACCCGGCGCCGATGCCAAGCCACGCCCGCCCGCCGGACAGCACGTCAAGGGTGGTGACGATCTTGGCAAGGATGCCCGGCTCACGGTAGAGCGCCCCGGTGGCCAGCGTGAGCAGCGCGGCCCTTGAGGTGCACGCGGCCAGGTAGCCGAGGGTGGTGTAGCCCTCGAGCATCTCCTTGTCGACGGGCCCGACCGCGGGAATCTGGAAGAAGTGGTCCATCACCGCGATGTACTCAAACCCGGCGGCGTCCGCCGTCCGCGCTACGGTGCCAAGTTCCCTGCCCAGTGACTCCGCGCCGCGCGGCGTGCTGAAATCCGGAATCTGCAGCCCAACCTTCATCGTCGAGCACCTCCCGGCACCACCCTCTCACGCAGCGCCCCGCACCGCCCGCACCCGCCTCCTGATATTGATTGGTCTTGCCTGCCGGGCATTCCCGACAGCAAACCGGAGGTTGACCACTGTGGCAGCACGCGCGGACCTGATCGTCGTCGGGGCGGGGCTGGCCGGGGCGGCGGCCGCCCGCAGCGCGGCCGCGCGCGGCGCCAGCGTCGTCGTCCTTGAGCAGTTCGCGCCCGCAAACCGGAACGGCAGCTCGCACGGGAGCGCCAGGATCTTCCGCCGCGCCTACCCCGATCCGTTGTACGTGCGGCTGACGGGGCAGGCGGGGGAGGAATGGCGGGCGCTGGAGGCGGCGGCCGGCGAGACGCTGCTGACCATGACCGGCGAGGTCGACTTCGGCGCGGTGCGTGAGCCCGGGCGACTGCACGCGGTGCTGACCGGGTGCGGCGTCCCAGCGGAACTGCTGCCCGCGCAAGAGGCGAGCCGCCGCTGGCCGCAGTTCGACTTCACCGGCACGGGGCCAGTCCTTTTTCATCAGAACGCGGGCGTGCTAGACCCGGACCGGGCCATCGCCGCGCTGCTGCGGCTGGCGACGGCGAACGGCGCCGACGTCCGGTTCGGCCGCCGGGTCACCGGGCTCGCGGCGGGCGGTGACGGCGCGGTCGTGCGGGCCGGCGAGGAGTCGTTCACCGCGCCCGCGGTCGTCGTCGCGGCCGGCGCCTGGATCGCGCCCCTGCTGGGCGGCCTCGTCGGCCTGCCGCCGCTGACCGTCACCAAGCAGGCGGTCTTCCACTTCGGCCCGGCCCAGGCCCCGGCCAAGCGAACCGGGCCCGCCGGGCCAGCCGAGCCGGCGGCACCAGCCAAGCCGGCGGCCCAGCCGTGGCCGGTGTTCATCTCCGCGCACGAGGCCGACTTCTGCTACGGCCTGCCGGGCGGCCGGGACGGTGAGGTGCCGGGCGCGATCAAGGTCGGCGAGCACCACCCGGGCACCGTCACCACCGCGGCGACCCGCGACTTCCACGTCGACGAGGCCGGCCGGGCCCGGGTGGCCGGCTTCGCGCGCAGGCGGCTGCCCGGCCTTGACCCGGTCCCGTTCAACGAGGCGACCTGCCTCTACACCTGGACCGCGAACGAGGACTTCATCCTCGACAAGCAGGGCCCGTTCGTGATCGCCTCGCCCTGCTCGGGCCACGGCGCGAAGTTCGCGCCGCTGCTCGGCGAGATCATCGCGGACCTCGCCGCGGGCAGGCCGTCACCCGATCCCCGGTTCACCCTGGCGGCCCACCTGGCCGGCTGACCACCCCGGGGCCGCCCCGGCCGGCCCCGGCTACAACAGGCGGGTCGGGCGGATGACGCCGACCGCGCGGCCGCCGCCGGTCACCACCGTGGTGGCGAGTTCGGCGGGCGGCTGCGCGCCGAGCATGGCCAGGACGGCGGCGGTGACCGGGGTGCGGGCGCGCTGGTTCCCGTCGTCAATCTTGACCGCGGCCGCGGTGCCGTCCGGCAGCGCGAACGCGTCCACCCCCTCAGCGCCCGACTTGAGCAGCAGCCCGGGAATCGACGTCATCAGCTTGTACTCGTCCCTGGTGGTCCCGCTCGTCCACTCCGGTGACTTGCGCATCGCGTCGGCGACCTTGCGCTCAGGCGAGCCGGGCTCCGCGAGCACCAGGGCACGGAACGCCCGGGCCACCCCGCCAAGCGTCAGCGCGAACAGCGGCGCGCCGCAGCCGTCGACCCCCACCGCGGCGACCGGCTCCCGGGCGAGCTCCTCCACGGTCCGCCTGATGTGCACCTGCAACGGGTGCTCAGCCGACAGGTAGGTCTCGGTCGGCCAGTCGTTGGCGATGCAGGTGACCAGCATCGCCGCGTGCTTTCCCGAGCAGTTGTAGCGCACCCGCGACTCCGGCCCAGGCCCGCCGGGTGCGGCCTCCCTGATCAGCCGCCGCGCGGTCGCCTCGTCCAGCGGCAGCGACGGCGGGCACTGCAGGTCGTCCGCGGTCAGCCCGGCGTGGTCGAGGATGTCATGTACCCCCTGGACGTGGAAGTCCTCGCCGGAGTGGCTGGCCGCGGCGAGCGCGAGCAGTTCCCCCTCGACCGGCAGCCCCGCGCGGAGCATCGCCGCGGCCTGCAACGGCTTGTTGGCCGAGCGCGGGAAGATCGGCGTGTTCGCGCTGCCGGCGGTGAACGCGTACATGCCGTCGGAACCGATGGCAACGATGCTGCCGCGGTGCCGGGATTCCACGAACCCGGACCGGATCACCTCAGCGAGCACGGGGTTGGCAACCACGTCGCTCACGGACAACTGCTCCAAAGGGGTCACCCGAGACATTATGGCCGGTCGATGCCTTTCCGCTGCCCATATCGGCCTGATAAGTGACACGAAGTCCGGTAACGCCCGATACCATGCCGCGGGCCGGGCCGCCGCCCCGGCGGCGCCGCGATGAGCAGCCGAATGAGCCGCCCGGCAGCCGGCCCTACCCGCCACGCAACCGCGCCGGGACAACCCCGACCAGAATGCGGAAGGGTGCACTAGGCTGGCCGTTCGTGCGAGCAGTAGCGCAGCGGGTCACCCAGGCGAGCGTGACCGTAGACGGCCAGGTTATCGGGGCGATCGACGAGCCGGGGCTGCTCGTACTCGTCGGCGTCACCCACGACGATACCCCGGAGAAGGCCAGGAAGCTGGCCGCCAAGCTGTGGGGGCTGCGGATCCTCGACGCCGAGAAGTCCTGCTCGGACGCCTGGCGCGCCGCTGCTCGTGGTCAGCCAGTTCACGCTCTACGCGGAAACCGCCAAGGGCCGGCGGCCGACCTGGAACAACGCGGCGCCTGGCGCGGTGGCCGAGCCGCTGGTGGCGGCCGTCGCGCAGGAGCTGCGTGACCTCGGCGCCCGCGTCGAGACGGGCAGGTTCGGCGCCGACATGAAGGTCGCCCTGGTGAACGACGGCCCCGTCACGATCATCATCGAGCTCTAGTGACGAGCGGTTCCAAGGCCCAGGGCCGCGAGCCACGGCCGGCGGAACTCGGCGGCGGTGCCCCTCAGCCCGCGGCGGCGAGCTTGGCCTTGGTCAGCCCGGCCAGGTCGCACTGCTTCTGCTCGGCGACCGCGGTCGGGTCCGCGGCGGCGAAGGCCTGCCGGCACAACGTCTTGGCCTGCGCGCCGCAGAAGTGCCCGATCTGGCCGCCGGTGGAGCTCGGGATGTTCACGCTGACGCAGCCGTTCGCGGAGGTGGCGAGCGGGTCGCCGCTCACCGCGCTCCAGATGCCGACCGCCGCGCAGGCCGCGACCACGAGGCCGAGCACGAGGTAGGCGATGCGCTTAGCGCGCGGGGTGAGCTTGCGCTCGCCCTCGATCTGGTCGCTGCCCAGGCGGGTCTTGCTGTACATCGCCACCTCACTCGTCACCGGCCCATTTTACGAGGACGTCGCGCCGTGACGCATCGCGGCGGGGCGGCGGATACCGAGGTGTTACCGTCTGCGATAGCGTGGCTCGCAACGGAGCGTGCTGCCTGCGATACGGAGGTGACAAGAGTGGTTACCCGTGACACTCCCTGGCCCGACGGAACGCCCTGCTGGGTCGACCTCGGGACGACTGACATCCCGCGATCGAACGGCTTCTACGCCAGCCTGTTCGGCTGGACCATCGAGCCGGGGCCGCCGGAGGCCGGCGGCTACTCGATGGCCAGGCTGGATGGCAGGAACGTGGCGGGCATCGGCCCGATCATGGGCCCGCCAGGCACCCCGAGCACCTGGTCCACCTACTTCGCCGTCGCCGACGTCGACCCCGTGGCGGCGCGCATCACCAGCGCCGGCGGCCAGCTGATCTCCGGCCCGATGGACGTCATGGACGTCGGGCGGCTGGTGGTGGCGGCCGACGTGACCGGGGCCGTCTTCGGCCTCTGGCAGGCCCGCAGCCACACCGGGGTGCAGGTCGCGAACGTGCCTGGCGCGTTCACCTGGAGCGAGCACATGAGCCGCGACTTCGAGGGGGCCAAGGCGTTCTACGCCGCGGTCTTCGGCTACGAGTACGGCGACATGTCGGGCGACGGCTTCAGCTACGCCACGCTGCTGATCAACGGCCAGCAGGTGGTGGGCGGCATCGGCGCCCTGCCTGAGAACACGGGGCCTGAGAACACGCCTGAGAACACGGGGCCTGAGAACACGGGGCCTGAGAACACGGGGCCCGAGGGCATGGAAGCCCACCCGGCGGCCTGGTCGGTTTACTTCGGCACCGCCGACACCGACAAGTCGGTGGACCTGGCGACGAGCAACGGCGGCCGGGTGATCCGCCCCGCCACCGACAGCCCCTACGGCCGGATGGCGGTCGTGGCCGACCAGCACGGCGCGGTCTTCAGCCTCATCTCCACGCCCGCTGATGAGTAAACACCGGCGAGTGACCAGCTAGCGCGGGAACACCGTCCCGTCGAAGAGCTTGCGCGCGGTCCTGACCACACCCGACCGGACAACCTTGGGCGGGCTGGCGCTCGTGTCCAGCTCGGCCTCGACCTGGAGGGCGCCGCTCGGGTGCTCGACGGACAGCCGCGGGCCGCCGTCGAGCACCGCGAAGTCGTGACCGACCGCGCCGGGGATGACGATCGCGGTGCCAACGCTGACCGCGCCGAGCACACCGATCGATTCGTGCACCCGGACCGGTATGAAGGTTCGCGTGCTGATCGTCCCGCCGTGCGCGGGCGGCGCGACCAGCGAGATCTTGGGCACGGTGGTGCCGCTGACGTCGCCGAGGCCCATCGCCTTGCCCGCCTCGAGCCGCAGCTCCTGCACGCGCCGGTTCAGCTCCTCGTCGGCTTCCAGCTCGGCGACGGACTCGAGCCCGGTCTTGCCGAAGCTCGCCGCGGCGACCACGACGACCGGCATCCCGTTGTCCACGCAGGTCACCGTGATGCCGCCGAACACGTCCGTGACGTTCCCCGTCGGGAACACGCCCCCGGGCCCCGCGGAGTCCTCGAACTCAAGCACCACGGCCGCGGCCGTCCCGGGCACGCCGTCGATCGCCGTGTCCCCGTCGTACCGCGGCCGGCCGCCCGGGGTCGGGAACGTGGCGGTGACGATGCCGTCGGTGTTCACCATCCGGATCCGCACCCGGGTCTCGTCGCCCGCGGCGGCCACCAGCCCCCGCTCGACCGCGAACGGCCCGATCCCGGCCAGGATGTTCCCGCAGTTCTGCTTGTCGGTGACGATCGGCTTGTCCACCATCACCTGGAGGAACAGGTAGTCGACGTCGATCCCGGGCTGCGCGGACCGTGACACGACCGCGACCTTGGACGTGAGCGGGTGCGCACCGCCGACCCCGTCGATCTGCCGCGGGTCGGGCGACCCCATGACCCGCAGCAGCAGGTCGTCACGCTCGTCCGCGGCGGCGGGCAGGTCGTCGGCGAGAAAGTAAAGCCCCTTTGACGTACCGCCTCGCATCTGCATGGCCCGGATGCCGTCCTGCCCGCCAGCTCCAGTCACGACAACCTCCAGCGCGAAGCCACGCTATCGTTCGGCACACATCATTTCTTCAGACGCCTTCCCCGGCGCGCCTGACGTACTCGGCGTAGGAGATGTAGTCAACTCCTGCCAGCTTGGGGCGCAAGTTGTACATGTCAAGGCCGAGCACGCCATCGGCGAGCTGCTTGCGGTTGGCGTCCTCCTTGGCGATCCGCGCCGCGGACGCGGTGACCGCGCCCGGCACGTCGAGGCGCGGCACCACGCACACGCCGTCGTCGTCGGCGACGATCGCGTCGCCCGGCCTGATCAGCTGGCCGCCGAGCGTCACCGGGACGTTGACCGAGCCGGGGGTCTCCTTCACGGTGCCCTGCGCGGAGACGTGCGCGGTCCAGGCGGGGAAGCCCATGTCGCGCAGCTCCTGGGTGTCGCGCAGGCCGGCGCCCATGATCAGGCCGCGGACGCCGTGGCTGACCAGCGAGGTGGCGAGCAGCTCGCCGAACGCGCCGTCGCCGTTCGGCGACGTGGTGGTGATGACGATGATGTCGCCGGGCCTGGCCTGCTCGACGGCGGCGTGGATCATCAGGTTGTCACCCGGCCAGCACAGCACGGTGAGCGCGGTGCCCGCGATGCGGGCGCCCGGCTGATTCGGCCGGATGGCCGGCCCAGGTAGCCTCGGCGGCCGATCGCCTCGTGCACGGTGGCGACGCCGTAGCCGGCCAGCTTGTCGACCTCGGCCAGGTCGGCGCGGGGCGGGTCGGTGACGATGACGTTGAGCATCGGGGTCCTCTCGGGGTTTACTTGTCCACGGCTACTGGTCCACGGCACGGGCCGGCGCGGTGTCGGCCGCGCGCAGTGCCGAGATAACGCTGGCCAGGTGGGCGCGGACGGCGAGGTTGGCCTCTCCTGGCTTCCTGTCCGCGATCGCGTTGAGTATGGCCAGGTGCTCGCTGACGGACACCTCGGGCCGCCCAGGGCGGAGCGCGAGCTGGAACTGGTGCCTGACCAGCTGGCCGTGCAGCTTGTCGAGCAGCCCGACCGCGACCGTCTGCCTGGAGATGACGCCGACCCGCCTGTGCAGCTCCCTGTTCAGCTCCGAGTACTTGAACGGGTTGCCCTCTGCGACCGCACGTTTCAAGTTCTCGCCCAGCTCACGGAGCTGCGCGGCCTCCTCGTCGGTGACGTTCAGTGCCGCCTTCACGGCGCACAGCGCCTCCAGGGCCATCCGGCACTCGGTGATCTGGACCGCCTCCTCGGTGGTCACCACCCGGACCCGGGCGCCGCGGTTGGGTATCCGCTCGACGAGTCCCTCCGTGGTCAGGTCGAGCAGCGCGGCCCGCAACGACTGCCTGGTAACCCCGGTCGCCGCGGCCAGCTCCTCCTCGACGAGCCGCTGGCCGGGCGCGAAGTCCCCGTTGAGTATGGACTGGCGGAGCGCGGAATAGGCGTGCGCCCGCGCCGCCTCACCGACCCGGGGACCGCCCGGGATACCTGGTGCCATGCCTCGACGCTAGGGACAAGCACCCTAGATTGTCAACAATCCCCAGGTCAGGGTCATGACGGCTGTTGACGCTCCACTACACCGGGCCGCTCGTCTTGTGCCTGCCACAGTCTCCAGCCTTCCCGCGCCGCCCGCCCCGCTCCGCCCGCCCCGCTCGCCCCGCCCCGCCCCGCCCCGCCCCGCCCCGCCCCGCCCCGCCCCGCTCCGCCCCGCGCCGCCCGCTCCGCCCGCTCCGCCCGCCCGCTCCGCCCGCGCCGCCCGCCCCGCGCGAACTGCCCGCGCCCCAAGCCCGGCCGCCCGCTGACCGTAGAGATCCTCACGTTTTCCCGCCAACAACAGCAATCACAGAAATCTCTACGGCAGCGCGACCTTCCCCCCGGATGATTCGGCTTTACATAGCCCAGGCCCACCAATTCGCCGCTTTGCATAGTGGCGGGCTGGACATTTGCCGCAAATCGATGGTGATCATGGGCCCCGGCTATGCAAACAGCGATGATCATGGGCCTCCGCTATGCAAACAGGGGCGGCCTGGCAACCGCGGCGGCAGGAAATGCCGTATGGCGGAAGGCTTCGGCAAGGGAGAACCACTCTTTGCTCGTGTCCGATCAATTCCTGAAGGCAGGTTTCTTGATTGCGGTCGCGCTATCAATTCACCAATTCACCTCGCATTTGTGGCGCGCATTAGGTGCCGGTAAAATCTGGTGCGCGCGCCGCGGGCCGCGTGGCAGCATGGCCGGCATGGGCTGGCAGACGACAGGGGACGTGGCGGAATTCCTCACGGCGGCGGGCGCGTACCTGCGGCAGGAGCGCGCGCGTAACACGGTGCTGCTCACCGTGGCCGAGCAGTTGCGGGTGAACCCGGCCCGCTACGCGGCGGCGGAAGCCGGCGGCACCGGCCCGGCGCACCGTCCCCTCTTCGGGTGGTGGACGGGCCGCGGTGGCGAGGCCGGCGGAGCGTTCCTGCACACGCCGCCGTATCCGCTGCTGCTCACCGCGGTCCCGGCGGACGTCGCCGCCGGCCTCGCCGCCGTCCTGGCGGGCCGGGTGCTTGGCGGTGTGAACGCCCATCAGGAGGCCGCGCAGCGGTTCGCCGCCGCCTGGCGCGATGCCGCCGGCTGCGTGGTGACGCCCGTCCGCGGCATGCGGCTGTACCGGCTCGGTGAGCTCGCCTGGCCGGACCCGGCGCCCGACGGCGAGGCCCGGGTCGCCGTGGACGCCGACGCGCCGCTGCTGGCCCGCTGGTTCGCCGCGTTCGCCAGGGAGGTGCGCGACGTGGGCGCGGAGGACCACGAGGCCGACGTGCGCGACAAGCTCGGCTACGGCGGCCTCTCGCTCTGGCACGCGGGGGGCGGCCCGGTCTCCATGGCCGCCGTCACCAGGCAGGTGGCGGGGATGGTCAGGATCGGCCCGGTCTACACGCCGCCGCAATCCCGCGGCCGCGGCTACGCCAGCGCCGTCACCGCCGAGCTCAGCCTGCGGGCCCGCGAAGCGGGCGCGACGGAGGTGCTGCTCTACACCGACCTGGACAATCCGGTGTCCAATTCCATCTACCAGCGGATCGGGTACCGCGGCGTTGAGGACCGGGTCCTGCTCGCATTTTCCGCGCCTGGCGCTACCGGCCGGTAATCTTGCGTTCCCCGGTCGGGGCGGCATACTTAAGTCATCATCCTAACCGCCGGGCAGATTTCCCGTTACGTTGCGTAGTGTGCCATCCGACCGCCCCGCTACCTCCCCGGCCGTCCCGGCGGGCCAGACGGCCCGCATATGAGCCAGACGGCCGATCAGAGACGAGAGACGAATGGGCCCAGGCATGAACGTACGACGGGGAGCATGACCCGATGGGCTGGCACACCACCGTCGACCTGGACGAGTTCGCCGCGACGGCGTGCGGCTACCTGGCGTCGAGGGCGGCGGAGAACACCTTGCTGCTGTCTGCGGTGCTGGCCGCGCGCGCCGCGCAAGGCACCCGGGCAACGGCACAGGAACCGGGTGGCGGGTGGCTGTTCGGCTGGTGGGAGCCTCCGGGTGGCGGCGAGCCGCGCGGCGCGTTCCTGCACGACCCCATGGCGCCGCTGCTGGTCTCCAGCCTGGTGCCCGAGATGGCCGCCTCGCTGGCCGCCACCCTCGCGAAGATGAACAGGCCGGTGCTCGGCGTCGACGCGCCGACCCCGGCGGCGGACGCGTTCGCGGCGGCGTGGAGCCAGCGCGCTGGCACCGTCGTCCGGGTGCACCGGCACTGTCACGTCTACCGGATAGCCGGGCCAGGTGTCGAATCCGGCGTGCCTGGCCCGCCGCCTCAGCCAGCCCGCGCGCTACCGGGAGCCAACGGCTGGCCGCCGCCGCGGCCGCCCGTTCCGCCTGGCAGGCTCCGCATCGCGACGGACAGCGACAAGCAGCTGCTCGCCGACTGGCTCACGGCGTTCGCGAACGAGACGGCCGAGCGGATGGACTCGCCGCTCGACCTGGCCGCCGACCTGATCAGCTACGGCGGCGCCGTCTTCTGGGAGGCGCCGCAGCGGCCTGGCCGCGCGTGGGACCCCGCGCATTTCCTGCCGGGCGCGCGCAACCGCGACCCGGACCATGGCGACACGGGCCAGGCCAGGAAGCCGTCGGGCCAGCCGGCCGCGCTCGCCACGCTCACCCGTCCCACGGGGGGCATCGTCCGGATCAGCATGCTCTACACGCCGCCGGACCGCCGCCACAGCGGTTACGCGTCGGCGGTGACGATGGCCGTCAGCCGCGCCGTCCTCTCCGGCCCCGTGTCGCCCGGCCCCGTGTGCCGGCCCGTTTTGCCCGGTACGGCGCCGGGCGGCGGCCGGGTCGACGAGATCGTGATGATCACCGACAGGAACCGCCCGGACTCGTGGGCCATCCGGCTCGGCTACCAGCTGGTCAACGAGCGGGCGGTGCTCCGCTTCGGCCCGGTGACCAGCCCGGTGCCGCGGATGGCGCGGACCGGGCCGATGCCACGGCTGCCTACCGGGCCGCTGCGCCGGCTGCGCGGCTAGCGCCGGAACACCCGCGGCGCGCAGCGCCTGGCCGCCGTGCCCGGCCGCGCGGCGGCCACCGGTCAGGACGCGACCGCCTCCGCCAGCGTTACCTCCGCGGCGAGTTCCCCGTCCGCGGCCCGCTCGAACGCGAAGTCGGTGATGTTCCCCGCCGCCCGCAGGTCGCTCTCGCTGGCCCGCACCACCGCCTCGTCCGGCCCGCGCACCACCACGCGCGCCGCCTCCGCGCGGATGGAGAGCTTCGCCGCCGTCTTGGCCTTGCGTACCTGGCCGAGCACGGCCGCCGCCGTCGCGAGCACCGCCGGGTCGCCGGCCTCGCCTGCGCTAAGCGCGCCAGCCGTCAGCTCGCCGGCCGCGCCGCCCGCCGGCCAAGGCGCGGCGTGCACAGAACCGTCGTGCCACCAGGACCACGCCTCCTCCGTGACGAACGGCAGGAACGGCGCGAACAGCCGCAGCAGCACGTCGAGCGCCTGGCGCAGCGCGCCGCGCGCCGACGCGCCGCCGGCGCCGGGCCCGTACGCGCGCGCCTTCACCAGCTCCAGGTAGTCGTCGCAGAACATCCAGAAGAACCGCTCGACCGCCTCGATCGCCCCTGCGTGGTCGTAGCCGTCCAGGCAGGCGGACGCCTCCCGCGCGGCGCCGTCAAGCGCGGCGAGCACGGACCGGTCCACCGGCGACGTCACCGGCCCGGCCGGACCCGGCAGGGACAGCACGAACTTCGACGCGTTGAGCACCTTGATGGCCAGCCGCCGCCCGACCTTGAGCTGCCCGGGGTCGAACGCGGTGTCCACCCCGTACCGCCCGTTCGCCGCCCAGTAGCGGACCGCGTCGGAGCCGTACTGCTGGAGCACCTCGGTCGGCACCACCACGTTGCCCTTGGACTTCGACATCTTCTTCCTGTCCGGGTCGAGGATCCACCCGGAGATCGCCGCATCCGACCAGGGCAGCGTCCCGAACTCCAGGTGCGACCGGGTCACCGAGGAGAACAGCCAGGTCCTGATGATCTCGTGCGACTGGGGCCGCAGGTCCATCGGGAACACCCGGGAGAACAGGTCGTCGTCGGTGCCCCAGCGCGCCGCGATCAGCGCCGTCAGCGAGGAGGTCGCCCAGGTGTCCATCACGTCCGGGTCACCGATGAACCCGCCGGGCGCGCCGCGCTGCGACTCGTCGTACCCGGGCGCGGGCTCGGCGACCGGGTCGACGGGCAGCAGGTCATCCGACGGCGGCACAATCGGCTCGCCGTAGTCCGGCTGGCCGTCCGCGCCGAGCGGGTACCACACGGGGAACGGCACGCCGAAGAACCGCTGCCGCGAGATCAGCCAGTCCCCGGCCAGGCCGGCCACCCAGTTCTCGTAGCGCACCCGCATGTGCGGTGGGTGCCAGTTCAGCTCCCGGCCGCGCTCGATCAATTCCGAACGGAGGCGTGCGTCGCGCCCGCCGTTCCTTATGTACCACTGGCCCGAGGTGACGATCTCAAGCGGCTTGTCGCCCTTCTCGTAGAACTTCACCGGCCGGGTGACGGGCCGCGGGTCACCGTCAAGCTCGCCGCGCTCCCGCAGCAGCTCGACGGTCCGCGCGCGCGCTGAAAAAACCGTCTTCCCGGCGAAATGCTCCGCGTACGGCGACGAGGGAACCCCGTCCGGTGCCGCGGCCAGCAGCCTTCCGTTCCGTCCGATGATCGCCCTGGTCGGCAGGTTGAGCTCCCGCCACCAGGTCACGTCGGCCAGGTCGCCGAAGGTGCACACCATCGCGATGCCCGACCCCTTGCCCGGCTCGGCGAGCGGGTGCGCGAGCACCGGCACTTCCACCTCGAACACCGGCGTCCGCACCGTGGCGCCGAATAGCGGCTGGTAGCGCGCGTCGTCCGGGTGCGCCACCAGGGCCACGCACGCGGGCAGCAGTTCCGGCCGCGTGGTCTCCACCCACACCGGGGACCCGTCGGGCGCGCGGAAGGCGATCCGGTGGAACGCGCCTGGTGCGTCCCTGTCCTCGAGCTCCGCCTGGGCCACCGCGGTCTGGAACGTCACGTCCCACAGCGTCGGCGCCTCGGCCCGGTACGCCTCGCCGCGCGCCAGGTTGCGCAGGAAGGCCCGCTGCGACACGCGCCTGCTGTCGTTGTTGATCGTGGTGTAGAGCGTCGACCAGTCCACCGACAGCCCGATCCGGCGCCACATCTCCTCGAAGGCGCGCTCGTCGATCGCGGTGAGCCGCTCGCACAGCTCGATGAAGTTCCGCCGGGATACGAGTACCTCGTTGCTGCTACCGCGAGACCCGTCACGTGGGGCCGGCGGCGCGAAACCCGGGTCGTAGGGCAGCGACGGGTCGCAGCGCACCCCGTAGACGTTCTGCACCCGCCGCTCGGTGGGCAGCCCGTTGTCGTCCCAGCCCATCGGGTAGAAGACCGCCTTGCCGGTCATCCGCCGGTACCTGGCGACGATGTCGGTGTGCGTGAACGAGAACGCGTGCCCGACGTGCAGCGACCCGGACACGGTCAGCGGCGGCGTGTCGATCGCGTATACCTCGGCGCGCGGCCGTGACCGGTCGAACCGGTATACCTGATCGGCCTCCCAGCGTACGCTCCATACCGCCTCAAGTCCGTCGAGCACGGGCTTGTCTGGCACCTGCTGGCCAGAGATGGCGGCAGCGCGCGGCTGCTGGTAGGCATCTGTCATGACACAACCCTAGTGCGTAGCGTCACCGCCCGCCTTCCGATAAAAGGTGCCACGCTCACCGCACCTCACGCTTGCTGCGCCCCCCGCACCCGCCACATTCCCCGCGCGAGCCTCCCGGGCGACAGAACTGTTACCTTGCCCGAGCCCGGCCGTGGCCGTGACCTCCGCCCGATAGGCTACAGCCGCAGAACCCATGCCAGGAAGGCCACACCCGAACGTGACCAGCCAGACCACCGAGAACACGGCCGACCCCACCCCGTCGATCATCAAGCGGATCGCCGCCGAGCTCGCGGTGCGCGATCACCAGGTCGCCGCCGCGGTCGACCTGCTCGACGGCGGGGCGACCGTCCCGTTCATCGCCAGGTACCGCAAGGAGGCGACCGGCACCCTGGACGACGCGCAGCTGCGGACGCTGGACGAGCGGCTGCGCTACCTGCGGGAGCTTGAGGAGCGCCGGGCCGCGATCCTCGCCTCCGTCGCGGAGCAGGGCAAGCTCACCGACGAGCTGCGCGCCCAGATCGGCGCGGCGGACACCAAGGCCCGGCTGGAGGACCTGTACCTGCCGTACAAGCCGAAGCGGCGCACCAAGGCGCAGATCGCCCGCGAGAACGGCCTCGGGCCGCTCGCCGAGCTGCTACTTGGCGACCCGGCGAGCGACCCGCGCGCGGCCGCGGAGGGCTACCTGGGCGAGAACGTCGCCGATGTCGCCGCCGCGCTTGAGGGCGCCCGCGCCATCCTCGTCGAGCGCTTCGCCGAGGACGCCGACCTGATCGGGCAGCTTCGCGAGCGGATGTGGTCCCAGGGCAACCTGGTCGCCAAGGTCCGCGAGGGCAAGGAAGACGCCGGCAAGAAGTACAGCGACTACTTCGACTTCGCCGAGCCGCTGCGCAGGCTGAAGGCGCACCGGGTGCTCGCGATGTTCCGCGCGGAGAAGGAAGAGGTGCTCGACCTCACCCTCGACCCCGCCGACGAGGGGTTCGAGGCAGGCGCGATCGGCCTGTCCCAGCCCAACTTGTCTGCGGCCTACGAGCAGCCGATCGCGGAGGCGTTCGGCATCGCCGACCTTGGCAGGCCCGCCGACAAGTGGCTCATCGACACCGTCCGCTGGGCGTGGCGCACGCGCATCCTCGTCCACCTGGGCATCGACCTGCGGATGCGGCTATGGCAGGCCGCCGAGGCCGAAGCCGTCGACGTCTTCGCCGCCAACCTGCGCGACCTGCTGCTCGCCGCCCCGGCCGGGCAGCGCGCCACCATGGGCCTTGACCCCGGCTTCCGCACCGGCGTCAAGGTCGCCGTGGTGGACCAGACCGGCAAGGTCGTCGCGACGCACACGATCTACCCGCACGTCCCGCACCACAAGTGGGACGAGTCGCTGTTCACCTTGCAGAGCCTGGCGCGGCAGCACCAGGTCGAGCTGATCGCCATCGGCAACGGAACCGCGAGCCGCGAGACGGACAAGCTGGCCATGGACCTGATCAAGGCCAGCCCGGAGCTCAGCCTCACCAAGATCGTGGTCTCCGAGGCGGGCGCGTCCGTCTACTCCGCGAGCGCCTACGCGAGCGGCGAGCTCCCGGACCTCGACGTGTCGCTGCGCGGCGCCGTGTCCATCGCGCGCCGGCTGCAGGACCCCCTGGCGGAGCTCGTCAAGATCGACCCCAAGTCGATCGGCGTGGGCCAGTACCAGCACGACGTCACCGGCACCAAGCTGGAGCGCTCGCTCGACGCGGTGGTCGAGGACGCGGTGAACGCGGTGGGCGTGGACGTCAACACCGCCAGCAGGCCGCTGCTCGCCCGGGTCTCCGGCATCACCGACTCCCTCGCGGGCGCGATCGTCGCGCACCGCGACGCGCGGGGCGCGTTCGCCTCCCGTGACCAGCTCAAGGACGTGCCGCGGCTCGGCCCCAAGGCGTTCGAGCAGTGCGCGGGCTTCCTGCGCATCCGCGGCGGCGGCAACCCGCTCGACTCCTCCGGCGTGCACCCCGAGGCGTACCCTGTGGTCCGCCGGATCCTGGAGCGGACGCGGACCGACGTGGCCGCCCTGGTCGGCAACGCCAGCGCGCTGCGCGGCCTCGACCCGCGCGACTTCACCGACGAGGCGTTCGGCCTCCCCACGGTCAACGACATACTCAAGGAGCTGGAGAAGCCAGGCCGCGACCCGCGCCCGGAATTCCAGACCGCCACCTTCGCCGAGGGCGTGCATACCCTGGGCGACCTGGAGCCGGGGATGGTGCTCGAGGGCGTGGTGACGAACGTCGCGGCCTTCGGCGCGTTCGTCGACATCGGCGTGCACCAGGACGGCCTTGTGCACGTGTCCGCGATGTCGAGCAACTTCGTCGCCGACCCGCGCGACGTCGCCAAGCCGGGTGACGTGGTGAAGGTCAAGGTGCTGTCCGTCGACATCCCGCGCAGCCGCATCTCGCTGACCATGCGGCTGCGCGAGGAGGCCGAGGCCGGTGCTGGCCAAGGGAGGGCAGGCGAGGGCAGGCCCGGCGGCCGCTCCGGCCGCGGCGGCCGTCCCGGCGCCCAGCGTGACGGCCAGCGCGGCGCCCAGCGTGACGGCCGCCCCGGCGCCCAGCGTGACGGCCAGCGCGGCGGCTCGGGCAACGACGGTGACCGCGGGGGCGGCGGAGCCCAGGGCGCCGACCGCCGCACCGCGCCGGCCGCCCCGGCCAGCGGCGCCATGGCCGAGGCCTTGCGCCGCGCCGGCCTGGTCAACGACAAGGGCAACCCGGCCGCCCCCCAGGATCGCCGCGGCAACCGCCCCTGACGGACCCAGCGCGCCCCGGGCGGCCCAAATCCGCAACCATCGCCGCGGCGTGAGCCCTCCGGACGCGGTTGAATGGGACTCGTGGCTGACATCGAGGACTTCAGGCGGCTGGTAGCGGGGGATCACGGGCTCGTCGTGGTCTCCGCGACACGGGACAACGGGTCGATCTCATCGTCGGTGGTGAACGCGGGCGTGCTGCCGCACCCCGTCACCGGCGAGACCATGGTCGGCATGGTGGCGCGCGGCGGGACCAGGAAGCTCGCCTACTGGCGGGAGCGCCCTTACGCGAACGTCGTCATCAGGTCCGGCTGGCAATGGGCGGCGGCCGAGGGCCGCGTCGACCTGATCGGCCCCGACGACCCAGCAGCGGGCGTCGACGCCGAGCGGCTGCGCCTCCTGCTGCGCGAGATCTTCACCGCCGCGGGCGGCACCCACGACGACTTTGACACCTACGACGCGGTGATGCGCGCGGAGCGGCGCACCGCCGTCTTCGTCCGCCCCGACCGCGTCTACGCCAACCCCGGCCAGTAGACCCTGATCCGCGAACCCCAGGCTACTGGCAGGCCCGGTACGGATGCCGATCCCGCCCAGTCGCCGCCCCGGCCCGGGTTCGGCGCTCACCGCCAGACCGGGACGCGTTAGCCTGTGCCCATGCAAACGCAGCGGCACGTGGTCCGTACAGCGGACGGCAGGGACATCGAGTACCTGACGGCGGGCCCGGAGGACGGGCTGCCCCTGGTGGTCCACGAGGGAACCCCCGTCGGCCTGTCGCTCAACGCCAGGCTGGCAAGCGCGGCCGCCGAGCGGAACCTGCGCGCCGTGCTCGCGGCCCGGCCCGGCTACGAGGCGTCGACGCCCAGGCCCGGCCGCGCCGTCGCCGACATCGTCCCGGACACCGCCGCGGTGCTCGACGCGCTCGGCGCGGGCGAGTACCTGTCGATCGGCTTCTCCGGCGGCGGCCCGCACACGCTCGCCTGCGCCGCCCTCGCGCCCGGCCGCTGCCTGGCCGCCGCCTCGGTGGCGGGAGTGGCACCGTACACCGCCGCGGGCCTGGACTTTCTCGCCGGCATGGGACCGGAGAACATCGAGGAGTTCGGCCTCGCGGTGCGCGGCGCGGACGCGCTCACCCCGTTCCTCGAGAAGGAGGCCCAGGCCCTGCGCGCGATCACCGGCGATCAGATCGTCGCCGCGCTCGGCGGGCTCATCTCCGGCGCCGACGCCGCGGTGCTGACCGGCGAGTTCGCCGCCGACCTGGCGCAGGGCCTGCGCGGCGCGGTGCGCAACGGCATCGCGGGCTGGCGCGACGACGACCTCGCGTTCACCGTCGGCTGGGGCTTCCCGGTCGAGGCCGCAGCCGGCCGCGCCGCGATCTGGCAAGGCGACCAGGACAACATGGTCCCCTTCGCGCACGGCCAGTGGCTCGCCGCTCACATCCCCGGTGCCCGCGTCCACCTCGAGCCGGGCGCCGGCCACCTCACCATGACGGTCACCGCCATCGACCGGATCCTCGACGACCTGCTCGACCTGGCCGGCCGCGGCTAACTGGGCCTCAGGCGCGCGACGCCGGCGTATCCCCATACCCGTTCGGGCGCGGGATCCGGGTCGGCGGCATCGGGCCGCCAGCGGGAGATCTGGACGACGCCCGGGTCGAGCAGCTCGCGGCCGTTGAACATGCCGGCGATCGCCTCGCGTGACCGGCCGACGAAGGTCACTCCCCGCCGCGCGTACTGCTCGGTGACGGCGCGCATCGGGCCGGGCGCGAACTCGCTGGTGACGTGCGAGATCGCCAGGTAGCTGCCGGGCGCGAGCGCGGGCAGGTAGCGGGCGACGATCCCGGCGGGATCGTCGGCGTCGGGGATGTTATGCAGGCAGGCGACGAGCAGCAGCCCGGTCGGCCGGGAGAAGTCGAGCAGCCCCGCCGCGGCGGTGATGACCGCGGCGGCGTGCCGCAGGTCGGCGTCGACCACGAGGGTCAGCTCGTCGCCGGCCAGCAGCTCGCGCGCCCGGGCGGTCACGACCGGGTCCAGGTCGACGTAGGCGACCCGCGCGCCGGGCACGAGCTCGTGCGTGTTCGGGCTGGACGGCAGGCCGCACCCGACGTCAAGGAACTGCCGGATCCCCGCGTCGCCCATCGCACGGACGGCACGGCGCAGGAACCGGCGGTTGCCGAGGGCGCTGTCCCGGATCTCCGGCTGGTACCCGAGCGACATCTCCGCCGCCTCCCGGTCAGCGGCGAAGTGGTCCTTGCCGCCGAGCAGGTAGTTGTAGACCCGGGCCGGGTGGGGGACGTCCGCGCGGACGCCGAGGGCCGCCCAGGCGTCGCGGTGCTCCTGCTCGCTCATGAACCTATTTCACTCCCCGCCGCGGGCGCCGTGGTTAGCCCTGGGCAAGCCGGGACGAAATTGTTCACCTGTTGTTCCGCCACACCGGCGGCATGCCCGTTTTGGGGACCGTGAGCCAGGCCGGGTGCCGGCCCGCGCCGTCGGCGTCGCGCCGCTAGCATCGGTAGCGTGAGTGTTCCCTCGTCGCCCGAGCCCACTTCCCCCGGCCAGGGGCAGCCGCCCGTGGCCGCCGAGACCCCGGAGACCGCCCAGGCCGAGAGCGCCGACGCCGCGGAACTCACCGAGGCCGGGGCGCCAGACGGGTTCGAGCGGCTATGGACACCGCACCGGATGGCCTACATCAAGGGCGAGGGCAAGCCGACCGGACCCGGCGCGCACGAGGGCTGCCCGTTCTGCATCGCGCCGACCCTCAGCGACGAGGACGGACTGATCGTCGCGCGCGGCGCGCTGGTCTACGCGATCATGAACCTGTACCCGTACAACAGCGGTCACGTGCTGATCTGCCCGTACCGCCACCTGGCCGACTACACGGAGCTGACCACGGCCGAGACCGCGGAGTTCAGCGATTACACGACCCGCGCCATCACCGCGCTGCGCACCGTGTCCGGGCCGCACGGCTTCAACATCGGGATGAACCTCGGCACGGTGGCCGGCGCGGGCATCGCCGCTCACCTGCACCAGCACGTGGTGCCGCGCTGGGGCGGCGACACCAACTTCATGCCGGTGACCGGCCGCACCCGCGTGCTGCCCCAGCTCCTCGCCGACACGCGCAAGCTGCTCGCCGACGCCTGGCCGGCGAACTCGTGATCACCCGCTGACCACGAGAGCACTAGGACTCCAGGTAGCGGAGGGCGGTGATGACGCGGCGGTTGTCGTCGACGCCGGCCAGCCAGGCCCTTGACCAGGCAATCCGCCCCGGCGCCACGCCCAGGTGGAACCCACCGGTCAGCTTGCTGGGCATATACACTTTTGTCACCAACATCAGATTAAAACCACTCATCGGTCATATATCCCTAAGGTTTGGTCATGCAACATTCGCGGGGCCTGTTTCTCCAGGTAACTGCAAGGTGACGGCGAGTCATGCAGGGCTCAGCAACGAGCAGTCCGAATCGGCAGGACCGCGCCGGAAGCGAAGCGGCGCCGGGCCGCGGCACCGGCGGCGAGCCGCCTGGACCGACCGGGCCTGGGCCTGGACCCTTGGTCCGGTCGCGGTTGCCGTACTGGCCAGGAGCGCGTCCAGGGTCCACGTGCACGTGGCCGGGGCGCCCACCGCCGCGCTGGCGGTCAGCGTGCTGTACATCGGCGCCGCCGTCATCGCCGTCACCCCTGGTGTCGCGCTGCTGAGCGTGTTCGCGCGGCGACGGGCGCTTTCGCCCGTCATCGCCCTCGGGCTGCTGCTCGCGGGTTCCGGCGCCGCCGCCATGGCGGCGTTCTGGGCCTGGTTCGCCAGCCCCGGCTTCGGCCGCCTGTTCGACGTCGCACTCGTCGGCGCATCGGTCCTGGTGATCGGGGTATTCGGGCGTCGCGGCGACCTGCGGGACGTGGGGCTGTCCGTTCCCATGCTGCTGGGTCTTGCGATCGGCCTCGCGTTCACGGGGCTGTCGTTCATCCAGGGCGACGGGATCGCGTACGGCGGTCTGCTCGCCGTCAGCAAGACCTACTGGTATACCGCCGACAACGGGCTTCCGCTGATCCTCGCGGAAAAGGTCGCCGCGCACGCGAAGCTGTCCGGTTACCTGACCAGTCACTGGCTGGCCAGTGACCGGCCGCCGTTGCAAAGCGGTTTCGCGCTCGCCCAGTGGCCGCTGTGGAGCAGGGGCAAGGAGGCCGGGTACCAGTTGCTGTCGACCGGGCTCAGCGCCTCCTGGCTGCCTGCGCTGTGGGTGGTGCTCCGATCCCGCGGGTTCGGGCAGTGGCGGGTCCTTGTCGTCCTGCTGGCGACCACGCTCACCGGCTTTGTCCTGGTCAGCGACGTCTACGTCTGGCCCAAGATGCTGGCAGGCACCTTCGCGCTCGGTGCCATGGCGATCGTCGTGAGCCTGGACGAGACCGACCGGCGGCCGCTCGGCTGGATCCTCGCGATCACGCTGGCGACGCTCAGCATGCTGGCCCACGGCGGCACCATCTTCGTCCTGATCGCGCTGGTCTCGTTCGCCCTGTGGCGGCGGCCCCGGATCCCGCTGCGGGCCCTGGCGGCGTCCGTGGTGCCCGCGGCGGCCTGCTACGTCCCGTGGATGCTGTTCCAGCGCTTCGTCGACCCACCGGGCAACCGGCTGCTGAAGTGGCAGATCGCCGGCGTGATCGTGCCCGATTCGCGCGGTTTCCTGAAGACGCTGGTGATGCAGTACCAGGCGCTCTCCTTCCAGCACCTGCTGGCCAACAAGTGGATGAACGTTGAGGCGCTGGTCGCGAACCCGTTCGTGTGGCACAGCCTGAACCCCGAGGACGCCTGGCGGTCCGGGTTCCTCGGCTTGGCGCGGCTGGCGGAGCTCAACGACCTGCTGCCGGCGGCCGGACTGCTGCTCCTCGGTGTGGTCGCGCTCGCGTTCAAGCCCTCCAGGCGCGCGCTGGCGCAGGCGGCGCCGCTCGCGGTCGTGTGCGGGATCGCGATCGCCGTGTGGGTCATCCTCCTGTGGGGTAGCCCGGCCATCAGCACCATCAACCACCAGGGCGCCTACGCCGTCGTCGTGCTGTTCATCGCGCTGTGCGCGCTCGCGGTCACCTACCTGCCGTGGCCGGCGGCGGCGCTGCTGCTGGTCGGCAACGCTGCCTGGTTCGCCGTCTGCTGGGTGCCTGGACTTGGCTTCACGCCCGCGGCCGGGAATGAGACCCCGTCGGCGATGCGGTTCAGCCCGGCGATGCTGCTGGTGTGCCTCGCGGGCGTGACCCTGGCGGCGGCGGCGATCGCCCGGCTACGGTTCACCCCAGATGCCGGCGATCAGAACTTCACCGCCGTCCACGCGCGAACGGCGAAGGGCCAACGGCGAACGGCTGGAGCTCGCCGCCGAGCTCCAGCCGTCCACAGTCGCCGCCAAGCACTCAGGTGCCCTGAGCGCCGCGGCGCCTAAGCGGGTCGCGAGTCGCCGGCCACCTTGGCCGCCAGGTGCGAGGGCAGCGGCTCGTGCCGCAGGTACCCGCGGGTGAACGACCCGGTGCCGTGCGACACCGACCTCAGGTCGATCGAGTACCTGGTGATCTCGAGCTCCGGCACCTCGGCCCGGATCTGCGTCCGCCCGACGCCCACGGGAATGGTCCCGATGACCCGGCCCCGCCGGCCCGACAGGTCGGACATGACCGCGCCGACGTACTCGTCGGGCACCAGGATCGACACCTCGTCCACCGGCTCGAGCAGCATCGGCGATGCCTTCTCGCAGGCGTCCCTCAGCGCCGCGCGCCCGGCCTTCTGGAAGGCCATGTCCGAGGAGTCGACCGGATGCGCCTTGCCGTCGAACAGGGTCACCCGGACCCCGGTCATCGGGTACCCGGCGAGAACCCCGGCCTCCATCTGGGACCGGACGCCCTTCTCGACCGAGGGGATGAACTGCCTGGGTACCACCCCGCCGACGATCTTGTCGACGAACTCGAACCCGGCCGCGCCCGACGGCAGCGGTTCAACCTCGATGTGGCAGATCCCGAACTCGCCGTGCCCGCCGGTCTGCTTGACGTTCCGGCCAAGGCCCTTCGCGGCCGTCGCCACCGTCTCACGCAACGGCACCCGCAGCTCCACCGTGTCCACCGCCACGCCGTACCGTGAAGACAGCCGGTCGAGCAGCACGTCGGCGTGCGCCTCGCCCATGCACCACAGCACGACCTGGTGGGTCTCCGGGTTGATCTCGAGCCGCATGGTGGGATCCTCGGCGACCAGCCGCTGGAGCGCGGCGGACAGCTTGTCGTCGTCCGCCTTGGAGCGGGCCACGATCGCCGCGGGCAGTAGCGGGTCGGGCATCGTCCACGGCTCCATCAGCAGCGGCTGGTCCCGCGACGACAGCGTGTCCCCGGTCTCGGCGGTCGACAGCTTCGCCACGGCGCAGATCGATCCCGCCCGGCATTCGGTCAGCGGCCGCTGCTGCTTGCCCAGGGGAGAGGTCAGCGCGCCGACCCGCTCGTCGTCATCGTGGTCGGGGTGACCGCGCTCCGCCCGGCCGTGCCCGGACACGTGCACCGACATGTCCGCGCGCAGCGTCCCTGAGAACACTCGTACCAGCGAGATCCGCCCCACGTACGGGTCGGACGTCGTCTTCACCACCTCGGCGAGCAGCGGCCCGTCCGGGTCGCAGGACAGCCCGGTGACCGCGTCCCCGTTAACGGCGGAGGCCACCGGCGGCAGCGGGTGCTCAAGCGGCGAAGGGAACGCCTGGGTGACGATCTCGAGCAGCTCCGTCATGCCGATCCCGTGCGGCGCGGAGACGGCGAGCACCGGGTAGAACGACCCGCGCGCCACGGCGGTCTCCAGGTCGGAGATCAGCACGTCCGTCGGCACCGTCTCACCGGACAGGTACCGCTCCATCAGCGTCTCGTCCTCGCTCTCGGTGATGATCCCCTCGATGAGCGAGTCGCGTGCTGATGCCATTGCGTCCACGTCGGCATCCGCGGTAACCGCGCCCGCGGACCGCTTACCCGACGAGTAGTCGTAGAGCGTCTCGGACAACAGCCCGATGAGCCCGCTCGCACCGATGCCGCCGGCGGCGGCGACCGGCAGGTAAAGCGGCAGGACGCCCTCGCCGAACGCTCCCTGGCACTCGCTGAGCACCGTGGCGAAGTCGGCCCGCTGATGATCGATCTTGGTGATGACGACCGCCCGCGGCATCCCGACCGCGGCGCACTCCTCCCACAGCAGCCGGGTTACCCCGTCGATCCCCTCGGCGGCCGAGACGACGAACAGCGCGCAGTCCGCGGCGCGCAGCCCCGCCCGCAGGTCTCCGGTGAAGTCGGCATACCCCGGCGTGTCCAGCAGGTGAACCGTCACCCCGTCGGACACGAACGGCGTCAGCGCCAGGTTGACCGAGCGCTTCTGCCTGACCTCCACCTCGTCGAAGTCGCTGACCGTGGTCCCCTCTTCGACCCGCCCTGGCCGGGCTATCGTGCCCGTATGCAGGAGCAGCGCCTCGGCCAGCGTTGTCTTCCCGCTTCCGGAATGGCCGACTAGCACTACGTTGCGTATGCCGCCGGCCCCCGATTCCCTGCCCGCGACTGCCTGTCCGGCCCCTCCTGAGCTGCCTGCTTCCGTCACTCTCGTCGCCTCCTCGCGCTCGATGAGCTTTCGTATTGCACAGCGTGAACCCGACTACCGCCTTACCACAACCCCCCCTGCGGGAATCCCTGAGGTGGCGCCGAGGTGACAACGACGGGCGCTCCCAGGGGCGTCGTCAAGCCGCGGGTAACATCCCACTAAGATTCCTTTCGGCCATGCTGAACTTTCTTCGTCCCTTCTTCGCGCGCCTGTTCAATCCCGTCGTTCAGGCCCTCGCGCGCACGCCGGTCACCCCGAACATGATCACGGTCGCCGGCACGGTCGGCGTATCCGCGGCGGCGCTGTCCATGTTCCCGATCGGCGAGCTCTTCCCCGGCGCGTTCACCGCGACGGTCTTCGTGTTCACCGACATGCTCGACGGGCAGCTCGCCCGGATCAAGGGCAGCTCGGGCAAGTTCGGCGCGTTCCTCGACTCGACGATGGACCGGCTCGCCGACGCGGCCATCTTCGGCGGCATCACCATCTGGTTCATGCGCACCGACCACCTGCTCGGCGTGGTTTCCCTGTTCTGCCTGGCGGGCGGCCTGTGCGTGTCCTACGTCAAGGCCCGCGCCGAAGGACTCGGCCTGAACGCCGACGTCGGCCTGATCGAGCGCCCGGAGCGCATGATCATCGGGCTCACCAGCATCGGCCTTTCCGGCCTCGGCATCCCGTACGTGCTGCCGATCGGCATGTGGGCGCTCGCCGCGGGCACCGCCCTCACCCTGGGCCAGCGGATGCGCGCCGTCTACGTGGACGCGCGCGCCAAGGCGCAACCGCCGCGCCCCCGCAGCCGCCCCGCCCGCCCCCGCACCGCCCGCCCCCGCACCGCCCGCCCCCGCACACCCGGAGGCCGCGAGACCGCCCCCGCACCGCCCGAGGACGCCTGATGGGAAAGTTGCGAGAGCGCCTGGTCAGCGTGGCGTTCGGCGCCGGCTGGAGCCTGGTGTGCCGCCTGCCCGAGTCGTGGGCGCGCGCCCTGTTCGAATTCGGCGCCGACATCGCCTGGCGCAGGCAGGGCGCCGGGGTGCAGGTCCTCGAGGGCAACCTGGTCAGAGTCCTCGCAACGAGGGCTGGTGATTCCCTCACCCCCAGCGAGTTCGGGGCGGAGCTGCGGGCGCTGTCCCGCGCGGTCATGCGCTCCTACGCCCGCTATTACCTGGAGACCTTCCGCCTGCAGATCATCCCGGACGAGCGGATCCTGTCCTGCATGCACGTGAACATGGAGCAGCTCGACCGCACCCTGGAGTACATGCGCAGCGGCCGCGGCGTCATCTACGCGCTGCCGCACATGGGCGACTTCGAGCAGGCGGGCCGCTGGGTGATCCTGGCCGGCGCGGGCTCGATCACCGTGCCGGTCGAGCGGCTCAAGCCGGAGGGGGTGTTCCAGAAATTCCTCGCGTTCCGCCAGGGCCTCGGCATGGAAGTGGTGCCGACCACGGGCGGCCCGCACCCGTTCGGCGTGATGGCACAGCGGCTGCGCGCGGGGAAGCTGGTCTGCATCGTCGCCGACCGGGACCTCTCCGACACCGGCGTCGAGGTGGACTTCTTCGGCGAGAAGGCGCTGGTCCCCGCGGGCCCGGCAATGCTCGCCGTGCAGACCGGCGCCGCGCTGATGCCGGTGGCCTGCTGGTTCGTCGGCGAGGACGAGTGGGGCGCGCACATCTACGACGAGATCCCCGTCCCCGCCGATGGCGACCGCAAGCAGAAGGTCGCGGCGATGACCCAGGCCATGGCGCGCGTCTTCGAGCAGGGGATCAGCGAGCACCCGGAAGACTGGCACATGCTGCAGAAGGTCTTCGTCAGCGACCTGGACCCCGCGCGCCTGGCCCGTAGCCGCGCCCGCGACGGGGAACGGGAATGGCCGCGCTGCCGTCGCCGTGGCCGTCGGCCGAGCCCGGGGCGGAGCCTCGCGCGCCGGGGCAGGGCGTCCCCGGGAGACGCGCGCGGGCGGTACCCCCTCATGAGACCCGTGGCATTTCCATGCGGATAGGCATCGCGTGCCCGTACTCCTGGGACGTGCCCGGCGGGGTGCAGCAGCACATCAGGGACCTGGCCGAAGCGCTGATCGAACTCGGCCACGACGTCTCGGTGATCGCGCCCGCCGACGAGGACCGGCCGCTGCCGCCCTACGTGGTCCCGGCCGGCCGGGCGATGCCGGTGCCGTACAACGGCTCGGTGGCCCGGCTCGCGTTCGGCCCGCTGTCGGCGAACCGGGTGCGCCGCTGGCTGCGGGACGGCGCGTTCGACGTGCTGCACGTGCACGAGCCGTCGGTGCCGTCGCTGTCGCTGCTCGCCTGCTGGGTGGCGTCCGGCCCGATCGTGGCGACCGTGCACACCGCGATGCGCAAGTCCCGGATACTGCTCGCCACCATGCCGGTGCTCCGCTCCGCGCTTGAGAAGATCGACGGCCGGATCGCGGTGTCCGAGGCGGCGCGCTCGACGTTCGTCGAGCACCTGGGCGGCGACGCCGTGCTGATACCGAACGGGGTGGCCACCCGCCGCTACCGGCACGCCGAGCCGCTCGACGGCTGGCCGGGAGAGGGCGGGGCGATCGGCTTCCTCGGCCGGATGGAGGAGTCCCGCAAGGGCCTGGCGATCCTGCTGCGCGCCTTCGAGGTGCTCGCGCCCGGCCGGCCGGGCCTGCGGCTGCTCATCGGCGGGAACGGCGACGTGGACGAGCAGCGGGACAGGCTACCGGAAGGGCTCCGCGACCGCGCCGTCTTCCTCGGCGAGGTGTCCGAGGAGGACAAGGTCCGGCTGCTGCACTCGGTCGACGTCTTCTGCTCGCCCAACACCGGCGGTGAGTCCTTCGGCATCGTCACCGCCGAGGCGATGGCGGCCGGCCTGCCGATCGTCGCGTCCGACATCCCGGCGTTCCGCGACATCCTGCGCAACGGCGCGGCCGGCGAGCTGTTCGCGGCCGGCGACCCCGAGGACCTGGCCCGCGTCACGGCGCGGCTGCTCGACGACCCGGCTCGCCGGGCCGAGCTGTCGGTCGCCGCGCTCGACGCGGTGGCCACCTACGACTGGGGAACCGTCGCGCAGGACGTGCTGAACGTCTACGAGACGGTCGTATCCGGCCGCAGCACGGTAAGCCTCGCCCAGTGAGCAGGTCCCGCGCCTCGCTCGCTGTCTCGTCCTCTTTCCCAGGCAATTCCCGGTCTAGGCCCGCCCCCGCGGCGGCCCTTCGGCGGATAACAGCAAGAAGTGGAGGCGTCCGATGACCTGGACGATTACCGTCCTCGCCGTGCTCGCCTTCGTGCTGTGGGGGTTCTACGTTTCCTGGCGGGCCAGCCGCCTTGACCGGCTGCACAACCGGACCGAGGCGGCCCGCACGGCGCTCGACCTGGCCCTGGTCAGGCGCGCGTCCGCGGCAGCGGAGCTCGCCTCCTCCGGCCAGCTCGACCCGGCCAGCTCGCTGCTGCTCGCCGACGCGGTGCGCCGCGCGCGGCAGGCCGACCCGGCCGAGCGTGACCTGGCGGAAAGCGACCTGACCCGCGCGCTGCGGGCTACCCTCGGCGACCCGGAGTTCCGCGCCGAGCTGCGCGCCGGTGACGGACCGGGCGGCGGCCCGCGCGCCCAGCCCCGTTCCGCCGCCCAGCCCGCAGTCTCCGCCCAGTGCGGTCCCGTCCCGGCCATTGTGGTCCCCGCAGCCGCCGGCGACCCGGACGGCGACCCGGACGATGCCACCGAGCTGCTCGACGAGGTCGAGAAGGCGGCGAACCAGGTCTTCATCGCGCGCAAGTTCTACAACGACGTGGCCGGGCGCACGCTCGACGCGCGCCGCCGCCCGCTGGCCCGGGTGCTTCGCCTGTCGGGCAGCGCCAGGCAGCCCGAGTTCTTCGAGATGGACGACGAGCTAAGCGACGGCGAGTAGGCCGCCCGGGCACCCCCGCGGGGCGGCTCTCGCGTCCCCGCGCGCGGCCGCCGGCCCCGGGCATTGGCGCTCGATTGGCCCGCGCTCGCCAGCCGGGCCGCCGCCGCGCGCGCCGTCGGCCGGGCAGGACATACCATGGCAGGTATTAGGCCCTTACCAGGAGGTTTGACAGTGTCCACCGCCGACGCCAAGACAAACGGCACGACAACCGGGTCGCCGCAGGCACCCGAGACCGGCACCGCCCGCGTCAAGCGCGGCATGGCGGAGATGCTCAAGGGCGGCGTGATCATGGACGTGGTGACGCCCGAGCAGGCGAAGATCGCCGAGGACGCCGGCGCGGTCGCCGTGATGGCGCTTGAGCGGGTTCCCGCCGACATCCGCGTGCAGGGCGGCATCGCCCGGATGAGCGACCCGGACATGATCGAGGGCATCATCAACGCCGTCTCCATCCCGGTGATGGCCAAGGCCAGGATCGGCCACTTCGTCGAGGCCCAGGTGCTGCAGTCGCTCGGCGTTGACTACATCGACGAGTCCGAGGTGCTCAGCCCGGCCGACGAGGCGCACCACATCGACAAGTGGAAGTTCACGGTTCCGTTCGTCTGCGGGGCGACCAACCTGGGCGAGGCGCTGCGCCGTATCGCCGAGGGCGCCGCGATGATCCGGTCCAAGGGCGAGGCGGGTACCGGCAACGTGGTCGAGGCCACCAGGCACATGCGCTCGCTGAGCCAGGGCATCCGCCGCCTGGCTGGCCTGCCGCCTGAGGAGCTGTTCAGCGCGGCCAAGGAGCTGCAGGCGCCTTACGAGCTGGTCGCCGAGGTGGCGCGGGCCGGCAAGCTGCCGGTCGTGCTGTTCACCGCGGGCGGTATCGCGACCCCGGCCGACGCGGCCATGATGATGCAGCTCGGCGCCGAGGGCGTGTTCGTCGGCTCCGGCATCTTCAAGTCGGGCGACCCGGCCAAGCGCGCCGCCGCGATCGTCAAGGCGACCACGTTCTACGACGACCCCGACGTGATCGCGAAGGTGTCCCGCGGCCTCGGCGAGGCGATGGTCGGCATCAACATCGACACGCTGCCCGCCGAGCAGCACTACGCCGCCCGCGGCTGGTAATCCCGCCACGGTTGCGAGTGCGGGCCGCACGGCAGCCCCGGCAGGCGCATCCGGCACACCGCGACAAGGATGATCGCGGAAATTCGGATTTCAACGGAAATTCCGCCGTCGCATAGCGTGCGGAATTTCCGTGAACGGAGTTTCCGTGATCAACGTCCTTGGCAGCCGCCCGACGAGGGCCGTCGGCCGCCCGGGGAAGACAGGGCGCGAATGACGTGTTAAAGCAGCAAATCCTCTGACCCGGCGGCGCTCACGCGCGCCCTCGGCGGTCAGCGGCTATGGGGAGGAATCGGACTTGCCGGTCATCGGAGTACTCGCCCTGCAGGGTGACGTGCGTGAGCACGTGCGCGCGCTCGGCGAGGCGGGCGCGACCGCGCGGCCGGTGCGCCGGCTGCAGGAAATCGAGTCGGTGGACGGCCTGGTCATCCCCGGCGGCGAGTCGACCACGCTGTGGAAGCTGGCGACCGCGTTCGAGCTGATGGACCCGATCCGCAAGCTGATCGCCTGCGGCATGCCCGCCTTCGGCTCCTGCGCCGGGCTGATCATGCTCGCCGACCGGCTGCGTGGACGGCGCGGAAGGCCAGCAGACCTTCGGCGGCATCGACATGACCGCGCGCCGCAACGCCTTCGGCCGTCAGGTGGACTCCTTCGAGCGGGAGGTCATGCTCCGCCTGGACGGCGCGGACAGCGCCTGGGCGCGGACGAGCCGGACGCCGGGGACCGGGGAGCGGCGCCGTTTCACGCGGTGTTCATCCGCGCTCCCATGGTGGAGCGGGCGGGCGAGCGAGTCACCGTGCTGGGCGCGGATAACGGTAGGATCGTCGCCGTCCGGCAGGGTCCGCTTCTCGCGACCGCGTTTCACCCGGAACTGACCCCGGACCGGCGCATTCACGAGCTGTTCGTCAAGATGGTGAAGGGAACGTCATGAGCGGCCACTCCAAATGGGCCACCACCAAGCACAAGAAGGCGGTGGTCGACGCTAAGCGCGGCAAGCTGTTCGCCAAGCTGATCAAGAACGTCGAGGTGGCTGCCCGCACTGGTGGTGGCGACCCGGCCGGCAACCCGACGCTGTACGACGCCATCCAGAAGGCGAAGAAGTCCTCGGTGCCGAACGACAACATCGACCGCGCGGTCAAGCGCGGCTCCGGCCAGGAGGCCGGCGGCGCCCAGTACGAGAACATCACCTACGAGGGCTACGGCCCCGGCGGCGTCGCGGTGCTCGTGGAGTGCCTCACCGACAACCGCAACCGGGCGGCGAGCGACGTCCGTGTCGCCTTCACCCGCAACGGCGGCCGGATGGCCGACCCGGGCTCGGTGTCGTACCTGTTCAACCGCAAGGGCGTCGTCATCGTCAACAAGGCGAAGGACATGACAGAGGACGACGTGCTGATGGCCGTGCTCGACGCCGGCGCGGAAGAGGTCAACGACCTCGGCGAGGGCTTCGAGGTCATCTCTGAGCCGACCAACATGGTCGCGGTCCGTACCGCCCTGCAGCACGCCGGCATCGACTACGAGTCCGCCGACATGGCCTTCCTGCCGAGTTCCGAGATCGACCTCGACGAGGACCAGGCGCGCAAGGTACTCAAGATGATCGACGCGCTTGAGGACTCCGACGACGTCCAGGACGTGTACGCGAACTACAACGTCAGCGACGACATCATGGAAAAGCTCGGCTGAGCCTGTTCCGCCTGCGTCGCGGCTCATGCGGTTTGCCACAGGTCACTTGCGAAATTTATTGGGTGTGTTCTGACCCGTCCCTCACCCCGGTCTCACGCCCACGGGATGCGGAGGACGGCAAGTCTTCCGCGGCGTCACCGGCAATTCGGCCGCTTGCAGCGTTCACGGTGGTCCGGGTGAGTGGCCGTATTCGGGGCTAAGTCCCTGCGGGAGAGCGCGGCGCTCCCGGCTGGGTAGGCGGCAGCAGCCGCGGGGCGTAGCGGTAGGGCGCGCGTGACTGACGTGACTGGCGGGCGGCCCGTCACGCTCGACGGGCTTGACGTCGGCGGATCAAGGCAGTTGACCGCGGGCTGCGGCCTCCGGTCGTCTACGGGGCCCGCGACCGGGGAGCTGGTCTGCTGGGTGACCGGCTGCGGCAGGCCCGCGAGGCGGCGCTCAAGCCTGGCCAGCACCCTGTCTCGCATATGGGACAGGGCGAACATGAGCATGTCCGTCTTGGTGGTGAAGTAGTGCTGGACCTGGCCCATGAGATACCGGGAGGGGCCAGCGCGGCGTCACCGCAACCGTCGCCATCCACCGGCGGGCCCCGCCGACGCCGCGCGGGTCCTCGGGATCCATCCGCGGCAGCCGCCTCGCCTCCCGCGACTGCGGCCCGTGACCTGGGACCGGACCCCACGCGAGTGGCTCGGCAGAGCGGACCGGGAACACCAATGGCCGGGGACGCCGCGGAGGACGGCTTCCCCGCCTACGCGTGGGACGCGGCGACCGGGGTGCCGCGCTTTGCACCCAGGTGACCCAGACGCTGCGCGCCCTCTGGTCGCTGATCGCCTCGCACGTCACCCGTCGAGAACGTCACCGGCATCACGGCCCCGGCCGACCCGTTCTGGCGGATAGCGGCACCAAGCCGCGACCGCGTCGACGCCGCCATCGCCCGCCGGGCGACGTCGGATGCCGCGCGTCGTCGGCCTCCGGGCGGCGATCGCCGGCCCGCTGTCTCCCCCGCCGCGGTCTCCCTCGGCAACCCGTTGCATGGGGTGCGCGGACCCGGCCCTGCCTCGGCAAAGCGGGCTCCTGGCAACTGACGGTCACCGATGGCAGCCGGGGACCGCTCATCGTGTACGGGACCGTGATCGCCTCGCCCGTTACCCGCTCCCAGCGTGGGCGCGCACGCGGCGGCGCTCCACGCGGCCCGTACCCACCTCGCGCACGCTGCGCGGCGGGCCGGCCTCCCCTCGGGACACGGCTCGTCCCGCGGCGGATGCCGCGCTGGACGCCGGGCTCGCGGCACCGCCGCCGCATCCCCGGCGCCCTTCGACGACCGTACATGCTCGAGGAATTCTGGCCACGGATCATCGGCGAGATCGCGCCGTGACGGGGGCTCCTGCGGCTCGGGCGACCCGCCTGCCGCATCCGCGCCGGTGCCGCGTGGCGTTCCCGGCACGGACACGTCCGGCGCGCTTCCCCGCGCGGCCACGAGGAGCGCGGTAGGGTGGCGAACAGATGTTCGCCGGATGAAACGGGACGGGATGGCGCGGATGACCTGGCAGGCGCGATGAGCCCGTACAGCCCGCGCCCCGTTTCCCGGGTGCTCGGCATCGACCCGGGCCTGACCCGGTGCGGGATCGGCGTCGTCGAGGGCCTGCCCGGACGGCCGCCGGCGCTGGTGGCGGTCGACGTGATCAGGACACCGGCCGGCGACGACATCGCGGCGCGGTTGCTGGCGATCGAGCGGGAGGTCGAGCGCTGGCTGGATGAGTACCGGCCGGACACGGTGGCGGTGGAGCGGGTGTTCAGCCAGCACAACGTGCGGACCGTGATGGGCACCGCGCAGGCGGGCGCGGTCGCGATCGTGTGCGCCGCGCGCCGCGGGCTGCCGGTCGCGCTGCACACCCCGAGCGAAGTCAAGGCGGCCGTGACCGGCAGCGGGCGCGCGGACAAGGAGCAGGTCACCACGATGGTGACCAGGCTGCTGCGGATGACGGACGCGCCACGTCCCGCGGACGCGGCGGACGCGCTCGCGCTCGCTATCTGCCACCTGTGGCGCGCCCCGGCGATCGCGGCCAGGCGAAGGACAGCAGCCACCCCAGGAGGCGGAACATGATCGCGCACCTGAACGGCACCGTGGCCGGGGTCGGCCTCGACGGCGCCGTCATCGACGTCGGCGGCGTGGGGCTGCGCGTGCAGTGCACGCCGGACACCCTCGCCACGCTCAAGCCGGGCGAGCCGGCCAGGGTAGCGACGTCCCTGGTGGTCAGGGAGGACTCGCTCACCCTGTTCGGCTTCGGCACGGACGACGAGCGGAACGTATTCGAGCTGCTGCAGACCGCGACCGGCATCGGGCCGCGGCTGGCGCTCGCCATGCTGGCGGTGCACTCGCCGGAAGCGCTGCGCCGCGCCGTGGCGACCGAGGACCTCAAGGCGCTCACCATGGTGCCGGGCGTCGGTAACAAGGGGGCGCAGCGGATCATCCTCGAGCTCAAGGACCGCCTCGGCGCGCCGAGCGACACCGCCGCGGCGAACGGGTTCGCGCCCGCGCGCAAGGCCGCGGCGTCCTGGCGGGACCAGGTCGCCACCGGCCTGGTCAACCTCGGGTGGTCCGCCAGGGACGCGGAGGCCGCGATCGCCGCCGTTGAGGCGGACGCGGTGGAGGCAGGGGCTGTGGACTCGGGCACTGGCGGGCAGCAGCCCGACGTGGCCACCGCGCTGCGCGCCGCGCTGCGGAAGCTGTCCAAGAAGTGAGCGAGCATGGCGATGCCCTGACGCGGGCCGAGGAAGCCGAGCTCGCCAGGCATCGCGGCCTGGACGTGGGGGCGACAGAAAACATCGTCTCGCCGCTCGCCGACAGCGACGACCGGGAGGTCGAGCGCGCGCTGCGGCCCAAGCGCCTCGACGACTTCGTCGGCCAGGCCCGGGTCCGCGAGCAGCTGACGCTGCTGCTGCACAGCGCGCTGCGCCGCGGCCGGACCCCGGACCACGTGCTCCTTTCCGGCCCGCCCGGCCTCGGCAAGACCACCATCGCGATGATCATCGCCGCCGAGCTGGGCACGCCGATGCGGATGACCAGCGGCCCGGCGATCGAGCGGTCGGGCGACCTGGCGGCGGTGCTGTCCACGCTGCAGGAGGGCGAGGTCGTCTTCATCGACGAGATCCACCGCCTCGCCCGCCCCGCCGAGGAGATGCTGTACCTGGCGATGGAGGACTTCCGGGTCGACATCATGGTGGGCAAGGGCCCGGGAGCGACGGCGATCCCGCTGGACATCGCCCCGTTCACCCTGGTCGGCGCGACCACCAGGGCCGGCCTGCTGACCGCGCCGCTGCGCGACCGGTTCGGCTTCACCGCGCACCTGGACTTCTACCAGCCGGACGAGCTCGCCGTGATCGTCCGGCGGTCGGCCGGCCTGCTCGGCGTGCCGATCGATGACGACGCGGTCGAGGAGCTCGCGCTGCGCTCGCGCGGCACGCCGCGGATCGCCAACCGGCTGCTGCGCCGGGTGCGCGACTACGCGGAGGTCCGCGCCGACGGCCTGGTCACCAGGAAGCTCACCAGGACCGCGCTTGAGCTCTACGAGGTCGACGAGCTCGGCCTCGACCGGCTGGACAGGGCGGTCCTCGACGCCCTGGTCAGCCGGTTCGGCGGCGGCCCGGTCGGCCTGTCCACGCTGGCCATCGCGGTGGGCGAGGAGGCGGAGACGGTTGAGGTGGTCGCCGAGCCGTTCCTGGTCAGGCACGGCCTGCTCGCCCGCACCCCCCGCGGCCGGGTCGCCACCCCGGCCGGCTGGGCGCACCTCGGCCTGGTCCCGCCGCCGCCCGCGGACGCCCCGACGCTCTTCGACTGACCCGCCCGCCGGGTACCCGGCGCCGCCTTCGTGGCGGTACGGTTGCAGTGCGGCGGCGAATGTCCGATTCATCCCTGCTCTTGGCGCCGGCCGTAACGATTACCGACCGGAACCCCGTAGGGTGGGTATGCGTTTTTCTAAGCGCCGCTACACTGCGCAGGTTGGCACGTGACCGCCGTGATGCGGCGGGCCAGCCGGCAAGCGCACAGTCAACTGGAAGGATGCCCCGATGCTGGGGATTACCGAACTCGCAGCCACACCAGCCAAGTCGGGGGGCTTCAACCCCTCGAGCCTGATCCTCATCTTGGTCGTCGTCGTGGCGTTCTACCTGCTGATGATCAGGCCGCAGCAGCGCCGGCGGCAGCAGGCCGCCCAGAAGCAGGACACGGTCCAGCCCGGTGCCCGGGTCCGGACGACGGCCGGCATGTACGCCACCGTGGTGGACGTGGACGGCGACGACGTGGTCCTTGAGATCGCGCCCGGCATCGAGGTCCGTTACATGAAGCGCGCCGTCATGGACGTGGTTGCTCCGGCCGAGGCCGACGACGCGCCCGCCGACGAGAGCGACGCGGAGTACTTCGACGCGCAGGCCGCGGACCACGCCGATGACGTGGACGACACGGCCGTGGTCGACGACGCCCCGCAGGCCACCGCGGCCGCCAACGGTTCCGCCGCCACCGCGAACGGGTCCGCCCCGCAGGCCGACCCGGAGGAGACCGCGTACGAGCAGGCAACCGGCACCAAGAAGGACTAACTGGCGCGAGTTAGGCACGATCGTACGCTAAGAGGCAGGCGACAAGTGGCACCCCCAAGCAGAAGCGGCTCGCACCCGGGCCGCGCACTGGCCGCAATGGGCGCGCTGATCCTGGTCATGCTGATCGGGATTACCGGCTCCCAGACGTTCAACCCGAGTAAGTGGTCCGGGCAGTTCAAGGTGGGCCTCGGGCTCGACCTGTCCAGCGGCACCGAGGTGGTGCTCAAGGCGGCGACCACGAAGGGCGCCCCGTCGAGCGGGGCGATGCAGCAGGCCATCTCCGTGCTGGAATCCCGGGTGAACGGCACGGGTAACTCCGGCGCCCAGGTGCAGCAGCAAGGCGCGGACCTGATCACCGTGACCGTCCCGGGCAAGGCGCCGCAGGACGTCATCAACCTGGTCAGCTCCACCGCCAAGCTGGCATTCCGGCCGGTGCTGCTCGAGGGACCTTACACGGCGACGCCGCCCGTCACCACGCCTAGCACGAGCCCGTCGGCCGCGACAAGCCCGTCGGCCACGCCGACGGGCACGAGCACCGCCCGGTCGGGGGTCAGCGGCTCGCCTTCGCCGACGTCAAGCACGTCCGCGAGCGCCAAGGCGTCCACCAACGCCGTCGGCGCCCGGCTGGCCGGGCAGGCCACCCCGACGGCGACCAGCACGGCGAAGGCGACCGCCACCGCCACGGCGCGAGCGCGACGCCCACGACGAGCGCGAGCGCGACGCCGACGGCCACGTCGAGCTCGCCGACGTCCCTCACCTACGGTGACGCGTCCAAGGTGAACGCGGCGACACTCAAGCTGTTCAACAAGATGGTGTGCAAGCCGGCCCCAACCCGACCACGGTGGACAACAACTGGAAGGGGACCGCCGGCTACACCAAGGCCGGCGACCAGTGGGACGCGGTCAAGAACCAGATCGTCTCCTGTGACGCCAACGGCACCAAGTACGTGCTCGGCCCCGCGGTCATCGAGGGCACCCAGCTCACCGGGATCCAGCCCGGCCTGCAGTCCAACAGCACGCAGTGGGTCGTCAACCTGACGCTGGACGGCGCCGCGACGAAGACGTTCGGCACGCTGACCACCAGCCAGTACAACACGTACTACTCCCGGGCGGCGTCCGGCGACCAGAACGCGGTCGCGCTCGACTCGACGGCGATCGTCCTCGACGGGAACGTCCAGTCAGCGCCGATGACCGAGGGCGCGCTCACTTCCGGGTCGTTCACCATCAGCGGCCCGCAGCCGAACGGCTTCACCGAGGCCGATGCGACCCAGCTCACCAACATCCTCAAGTACGGGTCGCTGCCGCTCAACTTCGTCGTGCAGTTCGTCAACTCGATCTCGCCGCAGATCGGCCACAGCTCGCTGACCGCGGGGCTGCTCGCGGGCGTCCTCGGCCTGATCCTGGTGATCATCTACCTCTTCTACTACTACCGGGGCCTGGGCATCGTGTCGGTCTCCAGCCTGCTGCTCGCCGGGCTGCTCGCCTACTTCTCCGTGGTGCTGCTCAGCAAGTACCAGAACTTCACCATGTCCCTGTCGGCGATCGCCGGCCTCGTGGTGGCGATCGGCATCACCGCGGACTCGTTCATCGTGTACTTCGAACGGCTCCGTGACGAGGTGCGAGAAGGCAAGACACTGCGCCCCGCGGTGGAAGCGGGCTGGAAGCGGGCCCGGCGCACGATCCTGGTCTCCGACACGGTGTCGTTCCTCGCCGCGGTGCTGCTGTACCACTTCGCCGTGAGCGACGTGCAGGGCTTCGCCTACACGCTCGGCCTCACCACGCTGATCGACGTGCTCGTGGTGTTCCTGTTCACCAAGCCGATGGTGACCCTGCTGGCCGGGACGAAGTTCTTCTCGAGCGGGCACCCGTGGTCCGGGCTCGATCCCGAGCGGCTCGGCGCTAAGACGCGGTGGCGGTCCTCGACCAGGCGCACCGTCCGTACCCAGCGGACTGGCTCGACGCGCCCGGCGGCCGGCTCCTCGACCTCGAGGGAGGCATGATGGCACACGGCGGCGGCATCGCCGGCGGCTGTACCGGGGCGACGTATCCGTCAACTTCGTCGGCCGCCAGCGGCTGTGGTACGCGATCTCCGGCCTGATCCTGCTGGTCAGCATCGCCGCGCTGCTGATCCGCGGGCTGAACTTCTCCCAGGAGTTCACCGGCGGGTCGAGCTTCACCTTCCCGGCCAGCTCCTCGGTCACCCAGGGCGAGATCTCCCGGGTGGTGACCACGGCGGGCGGCGGCGACGCCACCGTGCAGTACACCTCCGGCACGCTGAACCAGTGGACGGCGCAGACGCGCACGCTCGACGCGACGGCGTCCGAGAAGGTGGCCAGCGCCCTCGAGCAGGCGTTCCACATACCGCAGAGCAAGATGTCGATCTCGCTCGTCGGGCCGACCTGGGGCGGCCAGATCACCAGCAAGGCGATCGAGGCGCTGATCATCTTCCTCGTGGTGATCGTCTTGTACCTGTCGGTCGCCTTCGAGTGGCGGATGGCCATCGCGGCGTTCATCGCGCTGATGCACGACATCCTGATCACCATCGGCGTGTACGCGCTGACCGGCTTCTCGGTCAGCCCGACATCCGTCATCGGCCTGCTGACGATCCTCGGCTACTCGCTCTACGACACCGTGGTCGTCTTCGACAAGGTCCGGGAGAATACCGCCGGCCTGCTCACCACGCAGAGATCCAGCTACAGCGACGCGGCCAACCTGGCACTCAACCAGACGCTGGTCCGGTCGATCAATACCTCGCTGACCGCGCTGATACCCGTCGCGACGATCCTGTTCGTCGGGGCCGGGCTGCTCGGCGCGGGCACGCTCAAGGACCTCGCGCTCGTGCTGTTCGTCGGCATGCTGTCCGGCACCTACTCCTCGATCTTCATCGCGACCCCGGTGCTCGCGGACCTCAAGGAGCGGGAGCCGCAGTACCGTGACCTGGCGGCCAAGGTGAACCGTCGCCTGGCCGGCGGCCGCGCCGCGCAGCGCGCGGCCAGCGACACGGCCGGGCCGACGGCGGCCAGCGCGACGGCCGCGCGGCGCCGCGGGCACCTCGCGGGCACCGTGGCCGCGGAGGTCACCGTGGCCGGCGATGCCGATGATCAGCCCGCGGACACGGACGCGGAGGCCGGCGAGGCGGACGAGCGAGACACCGGCGTGGCGGTCCCGGCCGCCGCCCGTTCGGCTGACGCCGCGCCTCGCCCGGTCACCAGGCAGCAGCGCGTCACCGGTGGCACCCAGCGGCGCCCCGGCGCGAAGAAGAAGCGGCGGTAGCCGGCCGTGCCGGACATCGAGACCCTGATCGCCTCCCGCGTCCGTGACATCCCCGACTACCCGAAGCCCGGCGTGCTGTTCAAGGACATCACGCCGCTGCTCGGCGACGCCGATGCGTTCGGCAACGTCGTCGAGGCAATGGCGGCGGCGTTCGGGCCCGTGGACAAGGTGGTCGGCATCGAGGCGCGCGGGTTCATCCTCGCCGCCCCGGTCGCCTACGAGATCAGGGCCAGCTTCGTTCCCGTACGTAAGCATGGCAAGCTGCCGTCGGCGACCTTCGCCCAGGAGTACGACCTCGAGTACGGCAGCGCCGTGCTCGAGGTCCACCAGGACGCCTTCCAGCCGGGTGACCAGGTGCTGATCGTGGACGACGTGCTCGCCACCGGCGGTACCGCCCGGGCTACGGCGTCCCTCATCCAGCAGGCGGGCGCGCACGTCGTCGGCGTCGCGGTGCTGATGGAGCTGTCGTTCTTGAAGGGCCGCGAGGCGATCCCCGACCTCGAGGTGCGGTCACTGCTCGTAGTCTGAAACCGAGGGCAATCGCTCCTGAACTGCGGAATGTCAGGACTCTACCCGTGGGTTAATAACCCCAAGTAGACTGGTGACTTGGCAGATGCGAGGAGCGCTTGTGGCCGGTGATGTAATGACGACCGCCACGGCCGGCGCCGAAGGGGCTGCCCGTACCGGGGAAACGGCGGACTCTGCCCAACCAGGAGGGCATAACCGCACCGAGGCGGACCAGGTAACGGTGACCGGGCCGCCAGCTGGCACGCCCGGCAACCTGCAGGTGCCGTCATCTCCCGGAGAGACGACCCGCCCGTCTCGGGGGGACACCGCCGGGGGAACGCCGCCGGGCGCCAGCGCAACGGACCCGCGCCCGCGCCCGGCTCGCCAGACTCGTCAGGAGCTTGCGCCCGCGGCGCAGCCCGCCTCACCAGGCGCCGGGGTCCGCCGCCGCCTGGCCAGGCTCGGAGCACAGCGGGGGTCCAGCGTGAACCCTGTCCTTGAACCGCTGATCAAGACGATCCGCGCGCACCATCCGAAGGCGGACGTGCGCACCGTGGAACGCGCCTACACGGTCGCCGCGCACTGGCACCGGGACCAGCGGCGTAAGTCGGGCGACCCTTACATCACCCACCCGCTCGCGGTGGCCACCATCCTCGCCGAACTCGGCATGAACACCGAGACGATCTGCGCCGCGCTGCTGCACGACACCGTTGAGGACACCGACTACACGCTGGATGAGCTGCGCAGCGTGTTCGGCGAGGACGTGGCGGCCCTCGTTGATGGCGTCACCAAGCTGGACAAGGTCAAGTACGGCGCTTCCGCCGAGGCCGAGACCGTCCGCAAGATGGTGGTCGCGATGTCCAAGGACATCCGCGTCCTGGTGATCAAGCTGGCCGACCGGCTGCACAACATGCGCACGCTCCGCTACATGCCGCGCGAGAAGCAGGAGCGCAAGGCGCACGAGACGCTGGAGATCTACGCCCCCCTGGCGCACCGCCTCGGCATGAACACCGTCAAGTGGGAGCTTGAGGACCTCGCGTTCGCCACGCTCTACCCCAAGCGGTACGACGAGATAGCGCGGCTCGTCTCGCAGCGCTCACCCCGCAGGGACCAGTTGCTGCAGGAGGTCATCGAGAACCTCTCGGCCGACCTGCACGAGGCCAAGATCAAGAACTCCGTGACCGGCCGTCCCAAGCACTACTACTCGATCTACCAGAAGATGATCGCCCGCAACGTCGAGTTCGACGACATCTATGACCTGGTGGGCATCCGCGTCCTCGTCGACACCGTCCGGGACTGTTACGCCGCGCTCGGCTCGATCCACGCGCGATGGAACCCGGTACCCGGCCGGTTCAAGGACTACATCGCGATGCCGAAGTTCAACATGTACCAGTCGCTGCACACCACGGTCATCGGCCCGGGCGGCAAGCCGGTCGAGCTGCAGATCCGGACCTGGGGCATGCACAAGCGAGCGGAGTACGGCGTCGCGGCGCACTGGAAGTACAAGGAGGAGATGCACGCCCAGGGCCCGGCGCTGGCCAGCGGCAACCCGAAGGCGGGCAGCAAGGCGCCCAACTCCAAGATCGCGGTAAAGGCGAGCCAGGACGCCGCCGAGATGGCCTGGCTGCGCCAGCTCGTCGACTGGCAGCGCGAGACCGAGGACCCCGCCGAGTTCCTCGACTCCCTCCGTTACGACCTGGCCAGCGCCGAGGTCTTCGTCTTCACCCCGCGCGGTGAGGTCATCGCGCTGCCGCACGGCGCCACCCCGGTCGACTTCGCGTACGCCATCCACACCGACGTGGGACACCGCACCATCGGCGCCAAGGTCAACGGCCGCCTCGTCGCCCTGGAGTCGGCCCTCGACAACGGCGACACGATCGAGATCTTCACCTCCAAGTCCCAGGAGGCAGGCCCGAACCGGGACTGGCTGAACTTCGTCAAGTCGGCCCGCGCCCGCAACAAGATCCGCCAGTGGTTCTCCAAGGAGCGCCGCGAGGCCGCCGTCGAGGCGGGCAAGGACCAGATCGCCAAGGTGATGCGCAAGCAGGGCCTCCCGCTGCAGCGCCTCATGTCCGCTGAGACACTGCGCCAGATCGCCTCAGAGCTCCGCTACCCCGACCTGACCGGACTCTACGCGGCCGTCGGCGAGGGCCGGGTCAGCGCGCAGTCGATCGTCAGCAAGCTCGTCCGTGCGGTCAGCGGCGGCGCGGCCGCCCAGGAGGACCTGGCCGAGGTCACCCCCATCCCGCCCAGGGCACCCAAGGTCCAGAGATCCCGCTCCGCCAGCGACTCAGGCATCGAGGTCGAGGGGGTCGCCGACGTCTGGGTCCGGCTGTCCAAGTGCTGTACCCCGGTCCCCGGCGACGAGATCCAGGGCTTCGTCACCCACGGCCACGGCGTCTCCGTCCACCGCGCCAACTGCGTCAACCTGGAGCACCTCTCCGATACCCAGCGCGAGCGCATGGTCCCCGTCCACTGGGCCCCAAGCGACGCCTCGGTCTTCCTCGTAGCCATCCAGGTAGAGGCCCTAGACCGCACCCGCCTGCTGAGCGACGTCACGCGAGTCCTCTCCGACCAGCACGTCAACATCCTCAGCGCGTCGGTCCAGACCACCAGGGACCGGGTAGCCCTCAGCCGCTTCACCTTCGAAATGGGCGACCCCAAGCACCTAGGCGACGTCCTGAGAGCCGTACGCAACATCGACGGCGTATACGACGTCTACCGCGTAACGAATTAAGGATTATCCCGAACGAGAGCGTGCTCCGCCATATCCGCGTCCCATGACTCTCGTTCGCGTGCCGAACGTTCTGGTACTGCAGCCGCGCTTCGCCATGATCCCGCCTGTCCCCCCGTGCTCCAGGAGGACCCTGACCGTAGAGATCACTATCCCGCCGACAACGGCAATCACAGGAACCTCCACGCCAGCGAAACCGTCCCCCGGGCGAACAACCGACCGTAGAACTCCTAGCGAATTCCCGCCGCAGGCCCGCAACCACGAAAGGTCTTCACGTCCGCGCGACCTTCCCTGGATGACCTTGGCTTTGCATAGCTGAGGACCACGTTCGTCCTTCTTTGCATAGCGCAGGCCCATGATCACGATCAATTTGCGGCAAATGTCCAGCCCGCTGCTATGCAAACATGAAGATCCGTGGTCCTCAGTTATGCAAAGGCATCTCACGCCGCAGGCGTGATCGCGCCGGGGCGGCGATTGCGAGACGCGAGTGACTGGAGTGCCGGCTTTCGCGGCGCGACCCCGGGCCGGGCTCGGCGGGGTCCCCGCGCGCAAGCCGGGCGCCGGTACGGAGTCCTCCCGTTATCTCGTAACTGTCAGGTGAAAGCCGTTCCGGTTGCTCCGCGTTAGCCATAGCATGCTGATAGTTAGCGGAATGCCGGTTTTCCGGCTATCCGGCAGGGGGTGGGGACTTGCCTGACCGGTTGGTAGTGGACCTGGACGACGACGGCCAGGCCAGGGTTTCTTCCTGGCCTGACGGCGGTATGCCGGAGCAGGTCTCCCGGGCGCCGCTCGCCTGGCCACTCGACGCCGAAGCCCTCGAGGACCTGCGCTGGTACCTGGAGGACTACCTGCAGGGCCCGTACGGCGTCTGGGAGGAGCGCGGCCCGGCCATCGGCGAGAAGCTCGCTGGCTGGGGAGACCTGGTCTTCGGCTCGGTCTTCGGCAACGGCCCCGCGCGTGACGCTTACCTGCTGGCCCGCGACCGCGGCCTTGAGCTGGTGTTCCGGTCACGCCGACCCGTCCCTGCTCGGCCTCCCGTGGGAGCTGATGCGCGACGGCACCGGTCCGGTGGCGATGCGCGCGGGCGGGATCTCCCGTAGCCTTCCGGTCGCCGGCCGCGCCGGCACGCTGGACGTCCCAGGCGGGAAGCTGCGGGTGCTGATGGTGATCGCGCGCCCGGACGGGACCCGCGACGTGAGCTACCAGATGGTGGCCCGCCCGCTGCTCGAACGGCTAGACGCGGTTCGCGGCGAGGTCAGCCTGACCGTGCTGCGCCCGCCCACGTTCGACGCTCTGCGCGACGCGGTGCAGCAGGCCGCCGATGCTGGTGAGCCGTTCCACGTGGTGCACTTCGACGGCCACGGCCTGATGCCCGGCCGGGCTGGAGGCGGCGCGTCGATGGCAGGCCGTCCGGCGATGATGACCGGCTCGGGCGAGGGAGTCCTGGCGTTCGAAAAGCCCGGCGGCGGCAGTGATCTGGTCAAGGCGTCGCAGATCGCTCAGGTGCTGGCCGACGGCAAGGTCCCGGTGGTGGTGCTGAATGCCTGCCAGTCCGGCGCGGTCGGCAAGGAACTGGAAGCCTCGGTCGCGACCGCGCTGCTCAAGGCCGGCTGCGCGGCGGTGGTCGCGATGGCGTACAGCGTCTACGCGGTCGCGGCGGCGGAGTTCATGGCCGCGTTCTACGAGTCCCTGTTCGCCGGGGAAAGCGTGGGCCAGGCAGTCACTGTCGGCCGCAAGCGCCTGTTCGAGCAGGACGGCCGCCCGAGCCTGAAGGGCGACCTGCCACTGGCCGACTGGCTGGTTCCCGTCCACTACCTGCGCCGAGAGGTGCGCTTCCCGCAGGCCCGCACTGCCCGCCCGGCCGCGGCGCCGTCGCTGGACGAGGCCTTGGACCAGATCCGCGCCGCTCCGTCGGAAGCAGCCGCGCGCAGGACCCTCTCGCCGCGGTCGATGGGGTGTTTGTGGGCCGCGACGACCTGTTCTACCAGCTGGAGACGGCCGTTCGGCTCCAGCGCGTTGTGGTGCTGATTGGCCCTGGCGGCACGGGCAAGACCGAGCTGGCCAAGGGCTTCGCCCGCTGGTGGCGCGATACCGGGGGCGTGTCCGACCCGCGCCTGGTGTTCCGGCATTCCTTCGAGCCAGGCCTCGCCAGCTTCGGTCTGGACGGGGTGATCAATGAGATCGGCTTGGGAGTGTTCGGGGCCGATTTCGCTCGCCTGGACCCGCCGCAGCGTATCGCACGAGTTCAAGGTCCTGCTCGGGCAGCTACGGGTTCTCCTGGTGTGGGACAACTTCGAGGCGGTCCGGGAGATGCCGGACGTCGCCGGGGCGACCTCGCCGCTGGACGAGGCGGGCTGCGCCGCCCTCAAGGGCTTCCTGGACTGGGTGCGGGACCATTCCGCCAGCGCGGTCCTGGTTACCAGCCGCGCCCAGGAGGACTGGCTCGGCCAGGTCCGCCGGATCGGCGTCGGCGGCCTGAACCTGCACGAAGCCGCCCAGTACGCCGACGACCTGCTCGAGCCGTATACGTGGCGCGCGGCGGCGTCGGGACGGCGCTCGTTCGGGGACCCTGCTTGACTGGCTGGATGGTCACCCTCTGGCGAGCGGCTCACCCTGCCTCGCCTCGACACCACCGACCCGTCCGACCTGCTGGCCGACTTGCGGGCACACCCCTCCCGGCCGGGACACCCGGACGCGACCGGATAACGTCGCTGGCGGCCGGCGTCGCCTACTCTACACCCATCTGGCCGACCGGACCGGCGGCTGCTCCCGGCGATCAGCCTGTTCCACGGCGTCGCCGACGTGAACGTCCTGAGCTCTTCCGCGCGAAGAGAGTCCGGGCCGGTTCGCCGGGATAAGCGCGGACGAGTGGTCGGCGGTGCTTGACGACGCGGCCCGGGTCGGGCTGCTCACCGGCCTTGGCGTCGAACACGTACCAGGTCCACACCGCCCTGCCCGGCTACCTCGCCGCGGTGGCTGCCGAAGACCCCGCCGGCGACGACCAGCAGCGCCAGGCATCGAGCAGGCCCTGTGCGCCGCCTGCGCCGCCTTCGCCCGCTGGCTGACCGATCAGATCGCCTCCGGGAACGCCGCCCTGGCCTACACCCTGCTCGGGTGGCAGCGACGGACCCTCGGCGCGATGCTCGGCCACGCCTGGACCACCACGCGTGGGCCGACGCCGACAGCATTATCCGGGCGCTGGACGCGTACTGGACTCCCGCGGCCTGAGCGCCGAGGCCGCCGCCTGGGCGGACCGGGTCCTCAACGCCACCGTCGGCCCTGGCCAGGCTCCGACCGAGCCCGCCCGCCCGCTGTGGCTGTATACCACCATCCGTCAGGCCACTCGGCAGAAGGAAGCCGGGCAGCCGGATCAGGCCGGCCTGGCCTACCGCCGCGCCCTCGCCTACCTGCATGACCAGCCCGCGACCGACTGGACCCGCGCAACCGCCGACCCCCGACCAGGTCGGCATGACGGCGCAGGACCGGGGGCAGCTGGACGAGGTCGACGGACTGGTACCGCAAGTCCCTGGCGATCAGGAATGGTCGCGCATCCGCCCCAACATGGCGGGCACCTACCACCAGCTCGGCTGGACGGCGCTGGCTCGGGGGCGGCTGGACGAGGCGCAGGACTGGCACCGCAAGTCCCTGGCCATCAAGGAGGAGCTCGGCGACCGCCCCGGCATGGCGAGCACCTACCACCAGCTCGGTACGACGGCGCATGACCGGGAGCTGGACGAGGCGCAGGACTGGTACCACAGGTCCCTGGCCATTAGCGAGGAACTCGGCACGCCCGATATGGCGAGCACCTACCACCAGCTCGGCATGACGGCGCATGACCGGGGGGAGCTGGACGAGGCGCAGGACTGGTACCGTAAGTCCCTGGCGATCAGCGAGGAACTCGGCATCCGCCCCAACATGGCGGGCACCTACCACCAGCTCGGCACGACCGCGCAGGACCGGGGGCGGCTGGACGAGGCGCAGGACTGGTACCGCAAGTCCCTGGCCATCGAGGAGGAGCTCGGCGACCGCCCCGGCATGGCGACCACCTACCACCAGCTCGGTACGACGGCGCAGGACGGGGGCTGGACGAGGCGCAGGACTGGTACCACAGGTCCCTGGCCATCGAGGAGGAGCTCGGCAACCGGCCCGGCATGACGATCAGCTACGCAGTGCTCGGCCTGCTCGCCGAAGCCCGGACACAGACCCCGCTGGCCCTGACGTGGAACATCCGGTGCGTGACCCTGCTCGACGAGTTCCCCCAGTCCGCTGACCGGCACCGGACCGTCCGCCCTCGCCCGGCTGACCCGCCAGCTAGGCATCCCGGCCCTGGAGGAAGCCTGGCGGCAGGTGACTGGCCAGCCCGTGCCTGGGCCGGTCCTCGACTACATCACCAGCCACCAAAACCAAGACGAAGACCAAGACCCGGAGGCCAGCGCATGACCGACCATGCCGCGGAAGCCGCCCGTTCCGCCGCCGTCATCCTCGCCCCCGACCTAGGCCGGAACCTGCCGGTCGAGGTCGAGGCCGCGCTGGCTGCCCGGGCCGGGGAGCAACGGCCAGACCGCTACCTCGACGTGGTCTCGCTCGGCAGCCTGCTCGTGTCCGCCGCCACCCTCGCCTGGACGATCTACGTCAACCAGCGCGACCGCGGCCACGGCCAGGAGCCCGAGGCGGACTCGGTCGCCCGCCAGGTCCGCATCACCTTGCGCGATCAGGACACCGCCTTGCCGTCAGGCACCGAGCGGATCATCGAGGTGGTGGCCACCGAGATCATCCGCCAGGCCACGCAGATCCAAGGGGTCGTCCGCGCGTTACCAGTCCCGGAGGAAGTTCATTACCCGGTTCCTGGTCTCCGCCAGGGTTGCTGAAGCGGGCCCGGCCCAGCTTCTTGACGACACGTTCGACCGAGATGGCCCGGACCGATTCCGACTGGACCCAGCTGGGACCGCGCAGCCCGCTCTCGGGACCGATGGGAATGTGGAAGGGCAGCCCTCGCTGCCGGCTGGTGACGGCGGCGACGATCAGCTGCTCATTGCGCAGTTCGTTGTAAGACGGCCCGGAGAGAACGAGCACCGGGCGCCTCCCGCCCTGCTCATGCCCGGCAACCGGATCGAGGTCGGCAAGCAGCACGTCACCGGCCTGATAAGGCATCGTGCGCCCCTCCGCCGCCCTCGTTGTACTCAGGCCACTCGGCCGCCGCGTCGGACAGCCCGTCACGCACGGTGCCGCCCTCGAACCCGCGAAGCTCGGACAGGTAGTCCTGCCATGCCTGCGGGTCCTCGCGCTCCATGAGCTCCATGACCTCGTTCGCGCGCCGCATCTCGCGCTGGTACTGCTCGCGTTCCGCGAGCCGTGCGAGCAGTTCCCCCAGCGTCACGTGATCCTCATCGGCCAAGGCGCGAAGCTTGTCCCGCACGGCGCTGTCCAGCCTGATCGTCGTGTCGCTCATACACTCGAGCATACTTTTTGTATGAGCTTCTGCGTCAACAATAGGAATGCCCACGTGACTCTGTTCATCGTTGTGTAACTCCTTAACCTTGAAAATAGCACGACGGATAAGGGCCGCCAGTGACATTTAGGATGTGGCCGATGGCACCGGAGACAGAACGGAAGCTGCCGCCTCAGGAACTGCCCGTACTCCGCTCGTAGGTGAACGACGCGCTGCTTGACCGGGTCTACGAAGGAGGAGCTGAGCGCCTGGGAAGGCATCCCGGTGCTAGATGATTGATTCCAGGGGATCTGCGCGCATAAAGAGGCGAGAGTCTCCACGATCAAGGTTGTGGACAATGACATAGAGACTCTCGCGACTGCACTGTACGTCAAGATCGATGACATGCTCCTGGCGGAGCCGGAACTGGCCCCGTGGCGGCCAGTGGGCAGCATGCCGGTTACCGTCAGTGACGCCGAGCTGCTGGCCATGGCGGTGATGTCGGCGCTGCTGGGTTTCCGGTCGGAGCGGCGCTGGCTGCGCTACGCGGGCGCGCGGCTGACGGGCCTGTCCCCGGCAGATCGGCCAGCCCGGGTACAACAAGCGCCTGCGGAAGATGATCTTCCTGCTCATGACGTGATCCGCAGGCTCGGGGCGGACACCTCGCTGTGGACCGACGACGTCTGGGTCGTCGACTCCACCCGGTCCAGTGCGGCTGCTCCCGTGAGACCGTCAAGCGCAGCGACGTCGCGGGATGGGCGGAGTACGGGTACTGCGCCAGTCACTCCCGGTACTTCTGGGGGCTCCGCCTCACCTGGTGTGCACCTGCACGGCCTGCCCGTATGTTCGCCGTGGCCGGGGCGAAGGCCGACGAGCGGGAGGTCCTGCTCGGGATGCTGGAGGCCGACGCGGCGCTCGTGCGCGCCCGGCCGGGGCAGACGCTGATCGGGGACAAGAACTACTTCGGCCGCGACTTCGAGAAAACAGTGACGGAAAGTGACCTGGTGCTGCTCCGGCCGGTCCGCAAGGGCGAGGCTCCCAGGGCAGGGAAGCAGCTGTTCAAGCCGCTGCGCCAGGTCATGGAGTCCGTGAACCAGACCCTCAAGGCCCAGCTTGACCTGGAAGGACACGGCGGCCGCACCGGGCAGGGCATCTCGCCCGCATCCTTTACCGTGTCCTGGCCCTTGCCTCTGCGATCTGGCACAACGACAAGACCGGCCAGGACGTCAAGCGGTCCTCACCGCCTACGACCACTGACAGCAACCGCACCACCAGGAATCAATCATCTAGAGCTCAGCGGGCCACTCGACGGGCGACTGGACGCGGTCCTCGCCGCGCTTGGCCAGGACCGGCCGCCACCTCCCGTCTCGGGCGGGCCGGGAATCCGTTGACAGTCCACTAGATCACATGTAAGTTCTGTCTTACAGGTGATAGACAGTGCAAGAAACTCTGGCCAGCGAAGAACTCGTGGCGGCCCTGACCGCCATCGGCCACCCGCTTCGGCTGCGCATCATCGCGGAGCTCGCGGGCGGCCGGGTGCACGTCAGCGAACTGGCGCGCAGGCTCGGCATGTCCAGGCCGCTGCTTTACATGCACCTGGACCGCCTGGAGAAAGCGGCCCTGGTGACCGGCAGCCTGGAGCTGTCCGCAGGACGGCAAGGCGATGAAGTACTTCGAACTGGCCCCCTTCGAGGTGCGGGTTACGGCCGAGACGGTCGTCCGCGCGCTCGCCCAAGACCAGCACGACCTCGCGGAAGACCGACAAGAACGACGGAGCAGGCTCTCAACGCGAAAGAGAGCGACAGGTGACGGACATGACAACAACACTGGCATCAAGCGGTACCAGTACCAACTTCACCGCAATCGGCATCCTCCTTGCGATCTTCGTGCCCATCTGCGCGGCGATCGCGATCATCGTCTGGAACTACTACCGGCTGCAGCGGCACCGCGCCAACGCCGTCGCGATGGCCTCCTACCGCAAACTCGCCGAGGAGGCGGTGGGCAGCATGGCCGAACTGCGCAGCGAGATGGCCAAGCTGAGCGAGCACGTGTGCGCCGTCGAGCAGTTGATGAGGGATGTCGGATGAGCCCGCTGCTGTCCCTGCGCCGCGGCCCCGTACGCCTGCTGTTCTGTCCCGCGGCCTGTGGGCGGGGCCTGGTACCTGCTCGCCTACCAGGTCATGGGCTGGGTGCTGTTCGCGATCGCGCTGAGCGTCGCGCTTACCGGCGCCGTGCTCTGCATCACGCTGGCGGGCATACCGCTCTTGATCGCCGCGGCCGCGGCCGATCCGCTGGTGCGCGGACGTCGAGCGGGCCAGGCTCCTCCCGTTCTGCGGCGACCTCGGGTCCCACTACCGTCAGCAGGCCGCGTCCGGCCTGGTGTCCCGGGTCCGCGTCCTGTGGCGGGACCCCGCCATCTGGCGCGATATCGCCTACCTGCTGGGCATGTTCGTGCCGCTGGTCACGCTCGACCTGATCGTGCTGACGGTCTGGCTGGTGCTGTTCGCCGGGATCACGCATCCCGGCCTGGTACTGGGCTCCGTGGCAGTCCATCCACGGCGTCCGCTTCCACGGCTATCAGCTCGGCTACTTCCCGGGCGGCCCGCACGGCCACCCGGCCTACGGCTTCTACATCGACACGCTGCCGAAGGCGCTGCTCGCCGCGGCCGCCTTCGGCATCGCCTTCCTGCTTTTCAACTACGTCCTGGTGGCGACCGCCCGGGCGCACGTCGCCGTCGCGCGGAACCTGCTCGCCGCGCCGAGCGACCCGCTGCACGAGGCACGCGAGGTACTCGGCCGTCCAGGGCCGCTGTCCGTCGCGGAAAGCGCGGCTCACCCCGGCTTCGCCGAGAAAGTCATACCGAACGAGCGGTAGGTGACTGTCCCCGCCCACGAGGGTCCAGCTCGCGGGCGGGGATCAGACCGCGACGTATCCGCATCACGCATACCCATCTCTCCACGCCAGCAGAAAGAAGGCTGTCATGCGCCAGCCGCGCATTCCAGTATCCCCCACGGAACCCGATTACCAGCAATATGACCCGCCGCCAGGGCCGCGGAACCGCCCGCCGGAGACGGCCGAGCGGAACGGCCCAACCTCACCGAACGAGATCGCCGGCTGGAGCGCCGGGCACCGCAAGACGGTCGTCATCGGCTGGCTGCTGCTCGTCGCCGCCGTCTTCATGGGCGGACAGGCGCTCGGCACCCGCAACCTGCCGCAGTACGACGCGGGCCAGTCCGGCCAGGCGGAGCGGGTGCTCAACCAGGTGTCGCCCGCGCAGTACAACGGAAGCCCGGAGAAGGTGCTCATCCAGGCGAAGACGCCGGGCGCCACCTTCGCCACCGACCCGGCCATGCGCCAGGCGGCGTCCCAGGTCGCGGCGGCGCTCGCCGCCCTGCCCGGCTACGCGGGGGACATCCGCACCCCGCTGCAGCCGGGCGGCCAGGCGCCTGGTGTCCAAGGACGGGCGCAGCGCCCTGGTCACCTTCCAGGTTCCAGGCAACGTCACCGATGCCGGCAAGGCGGTGACGGCGCTGCGAGCACGCGGTCGCCGGCGTGCAGGCAAGCCACGCGGACCTGCGGGTCGCCGAGACCGGCGACGCGAGCATCGGCGTGGCGATCAACGGCGCGCTGAACTTCAGCAAGGCCGAGGCGACCTCGGTGCCGATCACGCTGATCCTGCTGCTCGCCGTGTTCGGCGCGCTCGTCGCGGCGGGCATTCCCGTGCTGCTCGCGCTGACCTCGCTGACCGCGGCGATCGGCGTGCTGACGGCCGTCAGCCACTTGCTGCCGGTCAACAGCAGCACCTTCGAGGTCGTGGTCATCATCGGCATGGCGGTCGGCGTCGACTACGCGCTGTTCTACCTGCGCCGCGAGCGGGAGGAGCGGGCACTCGGCCGGTCGTTCCCCGAGGCGCTGCGCATCGCGTCGCGCACCTCGGGCCGCGCCATCGTGGTGTCCGGCCTGACCGTGATGGCCACCATGGCCGGCCTGTTCATGGTCGGCGGCGGGCCGTTCAGCGGCATGGCGCTCGGCACCATCGCCGTGGTCGGCATCTCGGTGGCCGGCTCGCTCACCGTGCTGCCCGCGCTGCTCGCCTGGCTCGGCCCGAAGGCGGACGCCGGGCGGATTCCGTTCCTCGGCCGCAGGCGGGCGGCTGCCCGGCCGTCCCGGTTCTGGGGCGGGCTCGCCCGCCGGGTGGTCGCGCGGCCGCTGATCTGGGGCGGCATCGCGACGGTCGCGATGCTCGCGCTCGCCGCGCCCGCGCTCGGCCTGCGGGTCGGCCAGCCCGCCATCGACGCGCCGAAGAACGTCCGCCGCCGTCACCACGATGGACGCGGTGCAGCGGGCGTTCCCGCAAGCGCCGGCGCCCGCCGAGATCGTGGTCACCGGGCACGGACCTCACCGGCCCGCGGGTCACCGCCGCGGTCGACGAGCTTCGTGCCCGCGCCGTGGCGGGCGGCCCGGTCCGCCCGCCGGTCACCGTCACCGAGCTCGGCGGCGGGCGCGCCCTGCTCGTCGGCGTGCAGCTCGCGGGCAGCGGCACCGACACGGCGTCGAACAACGCGCTGCTGACGCTGCGGAACCAGATCCTGCCCGCCACGTTCGGAAAGGTGCCGGGCGTCAGCTACGCGGTGGCCGGCGACACGGCCGGACTGTACGACGACATCCACCAGGAGAGCTCAAGCCTGCCCGCGGTGTTCGCGTTCGTCGGCGTGCTCGCGTTCGTCCTGCTGCTCATGGCGTTCAGGTCGCTGACCGTGCCGCTGGTGTCGATCGCGCTCAACCTGCTGTCCGTCGGCGCGGCCTACGGCCTGATCACGCTGATCTTCCAGGACGGGCGGTGGCAGGGCCTGCTCGGCTACACCGGGTTCGGCGGGATCATCTACTGGGTGCCGCTGATGATGTTCGTGTTCCTGTTCGGGATCAGCATGGACTACCACGTGTTCATCCTGAGCCGGGTCCGCGAGCTGTGGGCCCGCGGTGCCTCGCCGAAGCAGGCGATCACCGGCGGCATCGCGTCGAGCGCCGGGGTGGTGACAAGCGCCGCGCTGATCATGGCGGCGGTCTTCTCCATCTTCACCACGCTGCCGCTCGTGGACCTGAAGATCCTCGGCGTCGGCACCGCCGCCGCGATCCTCATCGACGCCACGGTCATCCGCGGCATCCTGCTGCCCGCCGCCCTAGCCCTGCTTGGCGACCGAGCGTGGGGCCGCCCGCGCGGGGCTAAGGACGCCGGGGACGTTCCCGGGCCAGCCCGGGTACTCGGCGGGCTGGAACGCTAGCAGCAGCCAGCGCTCGCCGTCGGTCACCCAGACGGCGAGCGCTTTGCTGTTCGGAGGACTGGCCGGGCATGCCCCCCTCCGCTAGCTTGGAGCGGGTACATCCGGGTTACGGGCCTGAGAGGCGCATTTGACGGCGAGAGCGTGGCAGCAGGTGGTATCGGGATCGGCCGTTCCCTGGTACGGGCACCGCTACCGGCGGTGGGTGCTCGACTCGCTCAGATACGTCGACGGGCAGGATCTCGCGACCGGCGGCGATCACATCCCGGAACTGAGCGACATCTACGTCGACGTGGCGCTGGTCAGCCGGGCGCCGGAGGATGCCGTCGCGGACGCGCACGGCTACCTGGGCGAGGACGTACCGGAGCGGCACTCGGTCGGCGAGCTCCTCGACCGCCGCGAGCGGGTCGTCCTCGCGCTGATCGGCCAGCCGGGCAGCGGCAAGAGCACGCTGCTCGCCCACGCGGCCCAGCGCGCCGCCCAGCCGGCCCTGCCCTGGCCGGGCCGCAGGCGCGTCCCAGTCCGTGCTCGTGTTGCGTGAGCACGCCGGGTCGGTCGTCGCCAACCCCGAGATCTCGCTGCCTGACGTGATACGCGCGGCGGTCGGCGGCGCGGCGGGCCGGGAATCAAGCGGCTGGTGGGAGCGCCAGCTGAGCCGCGGCCGGTGCCTGGTCATGCTCGACGGCATGGACGAGGTCGCCGGCGACGCCGACCGGCTCACCGTGGCCAAGTGGGTGGAACGGCAGGTCGCTGCCCACCCGGGCAACCACTTCGTGATCACCGCCAGGCCCTACGGACTGCCCGATGAGCTGGCCGCCCAGACGGGCGTGTTCGTGGTCCGGCCGTTCACCGCGGAGCAGGTGCAGCTGTTCCTCGACCGCTGGTACCTCGCCGCGGAGCGGCACGCGACCGGTGCCTCCGACCGGTCGGCGCAGCGCGCCGTCCGGATGCGGGCGCAGGACTCCGCCGCCAGGCTCAGCTCGCTGCTGCGGGACCATCCCGCCCTGCATGACCTGGCGGTCAACCCGCTGCTGCTGACAATGATCGCGGCGGCACACCGGTACCGCGGCGCGCTGCCCGGCAGCCGCGCCGACCTCTACGGCGAGATCTGCCAGGTCCTGCTGTCGCGCCGCGGCCAGGCCAAGGACCTGCCCGAGCTCCTGTCCTGGCCCGCTAAGCAGGGGCTGCTCGCGGCGCTCGCCTACCAGATGATGCGCGACCACGTCAGTGAGCTCCCCGGCCAGCGTGCCGTGGAGATCCTCGCTCCCCAGCTTGAGCGCTTCTCCTCGTCGGTCACCGGCGAGGCGTTCCTCGGCGACGTGGCGCGCAACGGCCTGCTCGTCGAGGCGCCGGGAGGCCGGTACGCCTTCACGCACCTGACCTTCCAGGAGTACCTGGCCGCCCGGCACGTCAGCGCCGTCCCCGACCTGGTGAAGAGCCTCGCCAACCGGGTCAACGACGTCTGGTGGTACGAGACGATCCTGCTGTACGCGGCGACCGCCGACGCCAGCCCGATCGTCCGCGCCTGCCTGGACAGCGGCTCGATCCCCGCCCTGACCCTGGCCTTCGACTGCGCGGACGCGAGCACGGAGATCGATCCCGACCTGCGCAAGCGCCTCGACAGGGAACGGCGGCGAGCGTACGAGCCGGACTGCCCGCGCCGGCACCGGCGGCTGATCGCCGGGGTCCTCGCGGCGCAGCTCGTGCGCCAGGCCCGCACCACCGCCGCGGGGGTGAGGGTCTGCGTCCGGCCCGTCCCCGCCGACCTGTACTGGCTCTTCCTCGCCGACACCGGGGCGCCAGGGCCGGACAGCCCGTGCGAGCCCCGCGCTGACCAGGCCGCCACCGGCATCTGGGGCGCGGAGGCGCAGGCCTTCGTCACGTGGCTGAACTCGATCACCGCCACCGCCACGGGCATCGAGGTCAGGCTGCCGTCCCACGATGAGCTCCAGGAGGAGCCGATCGCCGGCGACCTGGCGCGCCAGCTCCCGGCCTCGGTGACGTCCGCGTGGACCCATCCGGTCAGCGCCGCGCAAGGGCCGGCCGCGACGCCAGGGCACACGGTCGCGCCGGGGCTGTGGCTCCGCCCCGGCCAGTCCCATCCGCACGAGCTGCCCGGTGCCGCTGTCCGTGAGGCGGTCGCCGCCGACGCGCGGCACACCACGCTGCTGCCTCAGGTACTCACCGCCGCGGTCCTCGACGTCGCGCTGAGCGTCACCCGCGACCTCGACGACATCCGTGCCCTCACCAGCGCCCTGGCCGTCGACCTCGCCGCCCGGGCCGAGTCCGACGGGCAGACCATCGAGCTCATGCACGCCCACGCGCACGCCATCGTGCTGACCTACGCGCATGCCCTCGACCTCAGCCGCTCCGAACCCATCGTCCGCACCCGCGCCGCCACTGACGTCGGCGGCGGCCTCGATATCGCGCAGGCGCGCGTCCTTGCCGAGGCCGTGGCCCGGGACCTGACCGGCGACCTCGACCTCGCCCGCACCCGCGCCGTCGAGCTCGCCGACGCCATCGACCAGGACCTGAGCGTGCTGTCCGCCTTCGACTTCGACATCGCCGCGACGGGTGAGCTCGCCCGCGTGCACGCCACCGAGCTCGCCCGCGCCTACGCCTTGGCCCGCGGCATCCCGGACGCCTGCGCCGCCGACCTCGCCCGCGTCTTCGGCCTGGCCGGCATCCCGGCATTCGACACCGCGCTTCGGCTCCCCGGAGTCCTCGGCCTCCCGCTGCGCTGGACCGCCGAGGGGCCGCTCGCCGGCACCATGCTCGAGGTGCTCGCCGCGAGCCACGCCGCGAGCCAGGCCGCGAATCAGGCCGCGGACCAGGCCGCGAGCCAGGCCGCGGGCACCGGCGCCGCCCGCCCGCTGCCCGGCGATCCGTATCACGCGTTCGCGCGAGCGCTCTCGTCCCGCGCCGGGATCGACGACACGACGCGGCTCACGGCCGCCCTCGGCCGCCCGCTGACCGAAGTGCTCCGCGACCTGGCGGCGGCCGCGCCCGCCAGGCCCGACGGCTCGCCCGACTGGCACCGGGCAACGGGCCTCACCCACCTGGCCGATGCCGCCGCCCGGATGTTCGCCGCCCATCGGCCCCCGAGCCCGGCCGAGGCGGCCGCGCTGCGCGCCGTCACCCTCGCCCTCACGGACGGCGCCCTCACGGGCGGCGCCCTACCGACGGCGGCACCGCCGACGGCGCTACCGCCGACAGCGGCGCCCCCGGCATCCTGCGCACGGTCGCCGCCACCGTCACCCTGGTCGAGCAGCGGAGCAAGGGCGAGTCCCCGGCCGGCGAGGCCGTCATCCTCGCCGTCGCATAGGCGGCCAGCAGCACGTCGCACCGCGGCCGCCCGCGCCAGCGGGCGCATGACGGCCCGGGCCTGCCCAACGAGGACATCGCGCACCGCATCTACGTCAGCCAGTCCACGTAGCCAGGTGCGCGGAACGGCCTCTGGTCGTGCCAGCCGTACCTTCAAGAGCGAGTGGCCACGGTGGTTCAAGCGCCCGCCCGCCGCAACCATGAAAGAGACAGCAAGCCACGGGAGGCACCTTCAGAAGGAGGCAGGCGATCATGATGAAAAGAGATACGGGACGGGCGCGGCTGATCGCCGCGGCCCTGGTATCGGCGGGGCTGACCGTATCGCTCGGCGCCTGCGGCGGGCCGCAGGGACCGGCGGTAACCGCGGACCAGGTCACCGCGGCCCCGGCGCAGGTCGCGCTCACCGCGCTCGGGGCCGTCGGCTACCGGGAGGTCGGGCAGCGGGGCGCCGCTGCTGCTGATCATGGGCTACGCGGGGACGATGGAGACGTGGGACGCCGCAGTTCGTGGACACCCTTGCGCCAACAACAGAGGTCATCATCTTCGACAACGCGGGAATCGGCAGACACGAAGGCGTTGCGGCGCCGCTCACCATCGACGCGATGGCGAGTCAGGCAAGCGCGTTCATCGAGCGCGTTCGGCCTCGGCCGGACCGACGTGCTCGGCTGGTCGATGGGCGGCATGATCGCCCAGGCGCTGGCGGTATGAACACCCCGCGCAGGTCTCGCGGCGGCTCGTGCTGTGCGCTACGTTCCCGGGGGTCGGCACGGTAGTGCCGCCGCAGTCCGACATCGACAACCTCACCAACGGTAACGGGCTGGCCGAGCTGTTCCCCGCCGACCAGACGATGGCCGCCGCCGCGTTCGCCGGCGGAACCGCGGGCTACCCGCCCGCCGCCCCGGCGCCGGCGGCCGTGATCTCGGCGCAGGGACAGGCCTCGCTCGGGTGGTTCCACGGCGCGGACGCGGCCGGCCTGGGCCACCTCGCGGATCGCCGCGCCGGTGCTCGTCGCCGACGGGACGGCCGACAAGCTCGACGCGGTGTCCAACTCGCAGGCGATCGCCAGGCTAATCCCCGGGGCACAGCTGCGGCTCTACCCCGACGCCGGACACGGCTTCCTGTTCCAGGAAGGGGCGCCGTTCGTGCTCACGGTGGATTCGTTCCTCGCCGGCCTGCCGGCGCTGCTGACCAGCGCCGCGATCCGTGCCGCGCTGCTCAGCGGCGTGGCCAAGATCACCGCGGCGGGCAAGACCTGGACCGCCCGGCTCAAGGCGCTCAGCGCGCCGGCGCTGGCTCCCCCCGTCCCCGGCATAGCCGCGACCGCCGGCCCGACGGCGGCCGAGGTCGCCCGCATCGACCAGCCCCTCGCAGGCGCCCTCGGCAACCTCGACTACACGCTGCTGAGAGCGGGCGCCTCCGGCGCGCTCGGGAACGCGATCACCGCGTTCGTGACCGCCGATGAGAAGCTGGCCGGTGACATCCTCGCGCTCGGCGGGCTGAACGGCTCCACGGCCAAGACCTGGCAGCCGACGATCACGAAAGACGGGAACGCCCAGCAGCGGGCCGAGGCCGTGCTGCGCAAGGCCCTCGGCCTTCCTCCTACTCACGGCACGAGTACCCCGTGAGGCACAGGGCATGGCGGGTGACCGTGGCATCGCGCGTGTTCGCGTGCAGAACGAGGGCATGGTTCCCGCGACACCTACCGCTGTTTCCGCCAGGAACGGGAGGCATGATGGGCACTGCGATCCAGGTCCGGCGGGTCTACGACGAACCCGCTAAGGCCGACGGCGTCCGCGTGCTCGTGGACCGGATGTGGCCGCGCGGGCTGCGCAAGGACGCCGCCCGGCTGGACGAATGGGCCAAGGACGTCGCGCCGTCGGCCGAGCTCCGCACCTGGTACCAGCATGACCCGGCCAAGTTCGGTGAGTTCCGGCAACGGTACGTCGCCGAACTGGCCGCACCGGGCGCCCGCGAGGCCCTCGCCCGGCTCCGCGAGATGGCCGCGGGCCGGCCGGTAACGCTGCTCACCGCCACGAAGAACGTGGAGCTGAGCCAGGCGGCGGTCCTCGCCGAGTTGCTGCGGGAGCCCGCCTGACGAGAAGGCGGAGGGCGCGGGGTTACCCCCGGCACCCGCCGCTTTCACCACAATGGTGACCCGTAGCGACGGACCTCAGCTGGTGAACTCCGCCAGCGTACGCTCGGCCTCGGCGAGCCACGACCGGCGCGCCGTCAGGGCCTCCTCGGCCTTGCGGACGCCGGACGCGTCGCCGCGCGCCTGGGCCTTGGCGAGCTGCGCCTCCAGGGACTCGATCGCCGCGCGGAGCTGGCTGACCGTGCCCTCGGCGCGCGCCAGGGCCTCGGGGTTGGACCGCTTCCACTGGGCTTCCTCGGCCCGCCTGACCGTTTCCTCGACCCGGCGCAGCCCCTGCTCCAGCTGGTCACGGGTCTCGCGCGGGACCGAGCCCGCCTGCTCCCAGCGCTCCTGGATGGCCCGCAGCGCGGACCGCGCCGCGCGCCAGTCGGTCACCGGCAGTAGCGCCTGCGCCTCGGCGAGCAGCTGCTCCTTCACCGACGCGTGCGCCCGCAGCTCGGTCTCCTTCGCGGCGAATACCTCCGAGCGGGCGGCGAAGAACTTGTCTTGCGCGTCCCTGAACCGCTTCCACAGCTCGGCCTCGTCGTCGCGCCCGGCCCGGCCGGCTTCCTTCCACTGCCGCATCAGGTCGCGGTAGGTCGAGGAGGTGGCGCTCCAGTCGGTCGAGTCCGCGAGGGACTCGGCCTCCTCCACGAGCTTCTCCTTGCGGGTCCTGACGGCCTCCCGCTCCGCTTCCAAGGATGCGAAGTAGGCCTTGCGCCGCTTGGTGAACCCGTTGCGGGCGGCGGACAGCCGCTTCCACAGCACGGCCTCAATCGCGCGGTCCGCGTGCGGTGCGGTCTTCCACTCCTCAAGGAGCTCGGCCATCCGCTCGCCGCTCGCCTTCCAGTGCGTCGCCTCGGCCGCGATGTGCTCGGCCTCCTCGACGATCCGCTCCTTGACCCCGCGAGCCTCGGTGCGGGCGTGCTCGCGGGCGGCCTTGACCTCCTCGCGGCGCTGGTCGACCGCGCCGGTGAGCGACTCAAGCCGGACGCGCAGGCCTTCGAGGTCGCCGAGCGCGTTGGCGTCGGCCACGGACTTGAGCAGCCGCTGCACGGTGGCCTGCGCCTGGGCGGGAGCGATCTCGGTCGTCGCCATGCGCTGCTCGATCAGCGCGACCTCTGTCTCAAGCGACTCGAACTTGCGCCGGAAGAACGCGATCGCCTCTTCCGGGCTCCCCGCCGCCCACGAGCCGATCACCCGCTCGCCATCGGCGGTACGCACGTAGACCGTTCCGTCGGCGTCTACCCGACCCCAGGGATCGTTGGCGGTGGTCACGGGCGAACCTCCTGGTTCTCTGCTGCCCGGGCAGGCGCCCAGGGCGTTGTGTTGCTCAGGTCTTCTTGATAGTCACGCTGGTGATAACGACTTTCTCCTTGGGGACACCGCCGCCGGCCGAGAAGTGCACGAAGTACCGGCATTGGCTACATTCTGGAGGATATCCAACCCCGAGGTAATCGTCCCGAAGGGCGTGTAGCTGGGGGGCAAGGTGGTGTCCTTGAACACGAGGAAGAACTGGCTTCCGTTGGTGTTCGCACCGCTATTGGCCATCGCGACGGTTCCGGCCTTATACGTCGCCCCGGTCAGGTTTTCGTCGCCGAATGAATACCCGGGGCCCCCGGTGCCAAGCGTGGTCGAGGAGCACGCCAGCTTCTGCGATGCCGCAGCCGTCGGGTCACCGCACTGCAGCATGAAGAGGCCGCCGCTGTTGGACACCCGGTGGCACTGGGTGTTGTTCCAGAAGTTGGTCTCCGCCAGGTGAACGAACGAGTTCACGGCGCAGGTGGCCTTCGAGTTCAGCAGGTTAATGACGATCTTGCCCCGATTGGTATTGATCGTCGCCGCATAGGCGGCCTTGTAATCAGGCGACGTGGACGGCATGACCGGCTTGCCCGAGCTATCCGTCTGCGTATAAGTGCAATGGGTCGCGGGCTCGGCGATCGCGGCGGCCGACGTGGTGGCCGTCGCCGAGGCGGACGCCGACGCCTTGGCCGAGGCCGACGCCGTCGGCGAGGCCTTCGGCGTGCCGCCGCCGGTAAACGCGATGGTCAGGCCGACGACGAGGCCAAGCACGCAGGCAACGGCCAGGCCAATGCCGAACCGCTGCCGAAGCTTTCGCTGCCGCGCGAGCCGTACTTCCCGCTGCCGCTCGTACCGCTCACGGGCCCGCCGCCGTTCCCGCTCTCTGCTGCCCGCCAAGGGTGCCGCCTCCTAATTCATCCGATAAGCCCGCAACGCCCCCGTTGTGGGCGTTAGCGCACGATCGTTCGCGCATCGTACCCGCCCGCCGTGCCATTGCGGAACTGTCGTTATGAGTTCGCTGCTCTATCTTCCTGCCGGGCGAACCGCTGGTACCTCGCTATCGGTTCGCTGCATCGCGCGCCGAGTCGGTAGCCTTGTCACGTGCTAGTGACTGGCTTCCCCGCAGGCGCCTTCGCCGCCAACTGCTACCTGGTGGCGCCGGCGCCCGGCGAGGAGTGCGTGATTATCGACCCAGGGCAGGACGCGGAGCGGGGGATCGAGGAACTGCTCGGTCGCTACCGGTTGAAGCCTATCGCGGTGCTGCTCACGCACGGTCACCTTGATCACATGTGGTCGGTCGCTCCGGTCTGCGGAGCGAAGGGCGTTCCCGCCTATGTCCACCCAGACGACCGCGAGCTGCTCGCCGATCCAGCCAAGGGGATGTCCCTGATGGTGGGTCAGCAGCTATTCGGCGGGATCACGTTCAGTGAGCCGGACGACGTCAGGGAGCTGTCCGACGGCGAGATCGTCACCCTGGGCGGCCTGAACCTCACCATCGGCCACACGCCTGGGCATACGCCGGGCTCGGTCACCTTCCGCGGCCGGGAGGACGACCTTGACGCCCTATTCACCGGAGACCTGCTGTTCGCCGGCTCGATCGGCCGCACCGACCTTCCCGGCGGCGACCACGCGACGATACTCAAGTCCCTGGCCCGCACGCTCACGCTGCCCGACGAGACGATCGTGCTCCCCGGCCACGGCCCGCAGACCACCATCGGCGCCGAGCGCCGCGGCAATCCTTTCCTTACCGGACTTCAGCCGGCCCAGAAGGGGCTATAACCACCATGAGCTTCCAGGCCCCCAAGGGGGTCTCCGAATACGTGCCGCCGCGCAGCGCGGTCTTCGCCGAGGCGCGCGAGGCGTTCACGCGATCCGCCCGCCGCGCCTGCTACGCCGACATGGAGACCGCGGTCTTCGAGGACACCAGCCTGTTCGTCCGCGGCGTGGGCGAGTCATCCGACGTGGTCAGTAAGGAGATGTACTCCTTCCAGGACCGCGGCGGCCGTGACATCACCCTGCGGCCGGAGTTCACCGCCGGCGTGGTCCGCGCCGTCCTTGAGCACAACCTGCACAGGGGCGCGCTCCCGGTGAAGGTGTTCACGAGCGGCCCGGCGTTCCGCTACGAGCGTCCGCAGCACGGCAGGTACCGGCAGTTCTACCAGTTCGACCTGGAGGCGATCGGCACCGAGGACCCGGCGGTGGACGCCGAGACGATCGCCGTCGCCTACGACGCCTACACGTCCCTCGGCCTCACCCAGTTCACGCTGCTGCTCAACTCCCTCGGCGACCCGAACTGCCGCCCCGTCTACCGCGCGGCCCTGCAGGACTTCCTGCGCAAGCTCGACCTGGACGAGGAGACCAGGCAGCGGATCGAGATCAACCCGCTGCGCGTGCTCGACGACAAGCGCCCCGAGGTGCGCGAGCAGACGGGGAAAGCGCCGTACATCGTCGACTACCTGTGCGGCGACTGCAAGGCGCACCACGATACCGTCCGCGCCCTGCTCGCCCGGCTGGACGTCCCGTTCGACGACGCCCCCCGCCTGGTCCGCGGCCTCGACTACTACATGCGGACCACGTACGAGTTCGACCACGCGCTGCTCGGCGCGCAGTCGGGCATCGGCGGCGGCGGCCGCTACGACGGGCTGTCGCAGGACATCGGCGGCCCGCCGCTGCCCGGCATCGGCTTCGCCGTCGGCCTGGACCGCATAGTGCTAGCCATCGAGTCCGAACGCGGCGCGGCCGCCGCCCAGGCGGGACCGGGCTTCGCCTGCCAGGTCTACGGCGTGGCCCTCGGCGAGCCTGTGCTTGCTAAAGAACTGCACACCGACGTGCTGACGCTCGTCACGGCGCTGCGGAGGGCCGGGGTGCGTGCCGACATGGCGTTCGGCAGCCGGGGCCTCAAGGGCGCGATGAAGGCGGCCGACCGGTCCGGCGCCCGCTTCGCCGTGCTCATCGGCGCGGAAGAGAAGCGCAACGCCACCGTTCGGATCAAGGATCTGGGGGACGGGGAGCAGCGGGACGTGGCGGCGAGCTCGGCCACCGAATGGCTGGTTAACACACTGGCGGGAAACGGAGAAGCGGAATGATCCGGACCCATGAGGCCGGCACGCTGCGCGGCGAGCACGCGGGGGAGCAGGTTGTCCTGGCGGGCTGGGTGGCCAGGCGGCGTGACCACGGCGGCGTGATCTTCATCGACCTGCGCGACGCGAGCGGAGTCGTGCAGGTCGTCTGGCGCAGCGACGAGGAGATAGCGCACGACCTGCGCGCGGAGTTCTGCGTCCGGGTGACCGGCGAGGTGCGGCTGCGCCCGGCGGGCAACGAGAACCCCGAGCTGCCCACCGGCGCGGTCGAGGTGGCGGCGGCCGAGATCGAGGTCCTGTCCGAGGCGGAACCGCTGCCGTTCCCCGTCGAGGGCGGGACCGACATCTCGGAAGACATCCGGATCAAGTACCGCTACCTGGACATCCGCCGCGAGGAGACCGCCCGCAACCTCCGCGTGCGGTCCACGGCCGCGTACCTGCTCAGCGACGTCATGCGCGACCACGGGTTCGTCAACGTGGAGACCCCGTACCTGACCCGCTCCACCCCGGAAGGCGCCCGCGACTTCCTGGTGCCCGTGCGGCTGCGCCCGGGCAACTGGTACGCGCTGCCGCAGTCGCCGCAGCTGTTCAAGCAGCTGCTCATGGTCGGCGGCCTTGAGCGCTACTACCAGCTCGCCCGCTGCTTCCGCGACGAGGACTTCCGCAAGGACAGGCAGCCCGAGTTCACCCAGATCGACCTGGAGATGTCCTTCGTCACCCGCGAGGACGTCATCGGCGTCGGCGAGGCGATCGTCTCCACCCTGTGGCGCGAGCTCGCCGGCTACCAGATCCCGCTCCCGCTGCCCAGGATGACCTACGCGGACGCGATGGCCCGGTTCGGCTCGGACAAGCCCGACCTGCGCTTCGGCGTGGAGCTCACCGACCTGAGCAGCTACTTCGCCGGCACCGAGTTCCGTGTCTTCCAGGCACCCTACGTGGGCGCGGTCGTCATGCCGGGCGGCGCCAGCCAGAGCCAGGCGCGAGCTCGACGCCTGGCAGGACTGGGCCAAGTCGCGCGGCGCCCGCGGGCTGGCCTACGCCCTCATCGGACAGGACGGCTCCGTCTCCGGCCCGGTGGGCAAGAACATCTCGCAATCAGAACGGACGGGGCTGCCTGCGGCCGTCGGCGCATCAGCCGGCGACGCGGTGTTCTTCGCGGCGGGCGCCGCCCGTCCCTCCCAGGAACTCCTCGGCGCGGCCCGCCTGGAGATCGGCGGCCGCTGCGGCCTCATCGACACCTCCGCGTGGTCCTTCCTCTGGATTGTCGACGCCCCCATGTTCGAGGAGACCGACGAGGGCGGCTGGACCGCGGTGCACCACCCGTTCACCTCACCCCTGCCGGAATGGTCGGACAAGTTCGCCGCCGAGCCGGGCGGCGCCCTGGCCGACGCCTACGACATGGTCTGCAACGGCTACGAGATCGGCGGCGGCTCGATCCGTATACACTCCCGCGCCGTGCAGCAGCAGGTCTTCGACGTCATCGGGCTGTCACAGGAAGAGGCCAGGTCCCAGTTCGGCTTCCTGCTCGACGCCTTCAAGTACGGCCCGCCACCGCACGGCGGCATGGCCTTCGGCTGGGACCGGGTCATCATGCTCGTGGCCGCCGCCGACACCATCCGCGACGTCATCGCCTTCCCCAAGGCCGCGAGCGGCGCCGACCCCCTCACCGGCGCCCCCACCCCGATCACCCCCGCCCAGCGCAAGGAAGCCGGCATAGACGCCAGCCCGGCCCGGCCCAAGCAGCCGTAGCGTCAGCTAACCGAGACCCCCGGCTCCGCGGTCTCCTCGACTCATTGCTGTGGTGCCGCGGGTGCGCCAACCCCAGTCATCCCAACCGCACCTCAACGCCCCAAACGCCCCGACCGAAAAAGATCGGAGGTAGTTAGCACCCAAAATCGGGTGCTAACTACCTCCGATAACCGAACCGGGCACCCCGGGCCGCAAGGACGGCCGACTCGCGGGCCACGACTGCTTAGCCACTGGGCCACATCCGCCGCAGTACGGCACATCTTTTCCTGGTTGATCAGGTCGGGCACCCCGATTCGGATCGTGTCGATCCCCTCGTGCACCGCGTTCCAGCGGTCGCGACGCTTGTCCCGCCATTGCTCATCCACGGGGTGCGCGGCTGTACCGTCGATCTCCACGCAAGCGCGGTATTCGACATACAGGTTGTCCAGGTATCGATTGCCGGCCTCCTGCCGGACCCGAGCCTGCCGTTTCGCCGCCGGCAACCCGTGGGCGTGTTCCACGCCTCGCACATACCGGAGTTCAAGAACGGAGAGCGCGCCGTCCCTGGCGTAGCCGAGAGCCAACTCGACGTCGAACCGCCACTGGATCCGCGACCGGGCGTCAAGCGCGGCCCGAAGGCGCAGAGCGGTGGTCCGCCTGCGCCCGATGGCCCGGCAAATCCAGTCATAGGCCTCGTCAAAGGTGCGCGCGCAGTCGATGAGGTCGAGCACCGTCTCCTCGATCCGGGTGCGTGGCGGCGTAAATACCGGGTGCCTGGAGCGCTGCAGTGATCGCGACTGGTGAATGACGACGCCGGGGATCGGCCCGCACCGCTCCGGGCGACTGCCGTGCGGCACCATCACGTGGATGACCGGGCTCGCGCTGTCGAGCAAGCCCCACAGCTCGGCCGCAGCCTGGTGGCTCAGCACGGCCGCCGTCCCAGCCCGGAGCACAGCGGCCCACAACTCGGCCCGCCGGGTTGGCCTGCCAGTGAAACCCGCGTAGACACCCCGTTGCATGACTTGCCATCGTCCCGCGCGCGCCAGGGCTCGAACGGCCTTGGCGGGCATGCCCGCAGACACGGCCTGGCCAACCGTGATGACCCCGTCTTGGCGGTCAACAGGCGGAGGCACTCGGGTGACAGTGCAGTTGCCATGGCATAAGCGTTAAGGCGCTGCCCGTCCGCGAAAGCGCCATCGAATACCTGTGGATTGCTGACCCCCTCACGCCAGCGCCTGTGGATAACTTCGAGCCGGAATGTCGGACCCCGCCGGTACCGTCCGCCTACACGAGACAAGCACCCGCGACCGAAAGTCCCAGCGACACCGGGCCTTTCGCGTCGCAGCCCCTAGTAGGCTCGCAGCCGTGGACAGTTTGTTCGATGAGGCGGAGGAGCGGGCCGCCGCGAGCGCCGCGCCGCTTGCCGTGCGGATGCGGCCGCGGAGCCTGGATGAGGTGATCGGCCAGCGGCACCTCACCGCGCCGGGCACCCCGTTCCGCAAGCTCATCGACAACGACGCGCCGATGTCACTGATCTTGTGGGGACCGCCGGGAACGGGCAAGACCACGCTCGCCTACGTGGTGAGCCAGGTGACGAGCAGGCGGTTCACCGAGCTCTCCGCGGTCACCGCCGGCGTCAAGGATGTCCGCGCCGCCGTGGACGCGGCACGACGCGAGCTCGGGATGAGCGGCCGGCAGACCGTGCTGTTCATCGACGAGGTGCACCGCTTCTCCAAGACACAGCAGGACGCGCTGCTGCCCGCCGTGGAAAACCGGTGGGTGTCCTTCATCGGCGCGACCACGGAGAACCCGTCGTTCTCCGTGGTCTCTCCGCTGCTGAGCCGGTCCCTCCTGCTCACGCTGCAGCCGCTCGACGACGACGACATCAGGGCCCTCATCCAGCGCGCCCTGGCCGACGAGCGCGGACTCGATAACACGGTCACGATCGACGACGACGCGCTCGACCACCTCATCAGGCTGGCCGGCGGTGACGGCAGGCGCTCCCTCACCTACCTGGAAGCCGCCGCCCTTGGCACTGACCACATCGACAGAGAAACGCTTGAGCGCGCCGTGGACCGGGCGGCCGTCCGCTACGACCGGGACGGCGACCAGCACTACGACGTGATCAGCGCCTTCATCAAGTCGATGCGGGGCAGTGACGTCGACGCCGCGCTGCACTACCTGGCGCGGATGATCGCGGCGGGCGAGGACCCGCGGTTCATCGCGCGCCGGCTGATCGTGCACGCGAGCGAGGACGTCGGCATGGCCGACCCCACCGCGCTGCAGACCGCCGTCGCCGCGGCGCACGCGGTCGAGTTCGTCGGCCTGCCCGAGGCCCGGATTAACCTGGCGCAGGCCGTCATCCACATCGCCCTGGCCCCGAAGTCCAACGCGGTCATCCGCGCCATCGGCGCCGCCGAGGCGGACGTGCGGGCCGGGCTGATCGGCGGGGTGCCCGCGCACCTGCGCGACGCGCACTACCCTGGGGCCAAGCGCCTGGGCCATGGCGACGGCTACGTGTACCCGCACGACCGGCCCGAGGGCATCGTGGCGCAGCAGTACGCACCGGACGTGATCAACGGCCGGGCGTACTATGAGCCCTCAACCCACGGTATGGAAAGCCGGTTCTCCGAACGGGCGCGTGTGATACGTCAGATCCTGCACGCTGAGCCGGACGGCGGCCGGCCAGCCGCGGGCCCCACCGATAAGGGCACAGCCGGTACGGGGCCCGCCAACAAAGGGCCCGCCGATAAGGGGAATGGCGACGAGGGGAACACGGAATGAGCCTGACCGGGCTGGCCGCGCTGATCGCCGCGGTGAGCTTCGCGGTGATCGCCTGCGCGGCCGTCTACCTGGTGCTGCGCTCCGCTAAGGTGCTCAGCGACGCGGCCACGCTGGTCCGCGAGACCCGCGCGGACCAGCGGGCGCTGTTCGCCAGGGCCAATGCCGCGGTCGACCGGGCCAGCGCGCAGCTGGAGCGCACCGAGGCCGCCACGGCGGCGGTGGCCGACCTCGGCGACTCGATGACGGAACTCGCCGGGCAGGCCTCGGCGCTGGCCGGCATCGGCCGGTCGGTGGCCGGCGCGGTGGTCGGCGGTCCCGTGGGCCGCGCGGCCGCCGTCGCCTACGGGGTCAGGCACGCGGTCGGGCTGCGCCGTGGCGCCGGGTCACGCCCGGGAGCCCTGCGCGGCCAGGTGGAGCGATGATCCGCCGCGGGTTCTGGCTGCTCGCCGGGGCGGCGGGCGGCATCATGGGTTACCGGCGGGTCTCCTCGCTGACCCGTCAGGTTTCCGAGACGCTCGGCGCACGTAGCCAGCGCCAGCAGGCGGCAGTGCGGCGGCACTGGGCTCGTGAGGCCATCCGTTTCACCCGCGACGTGCGGGAAGGCATGGACCTTTATTCCGCTCGGCATCCGCGCGCGTCAAGGCCTACCCTTGGGCCAGGCACAAGCGCTGGCAACAGCACAGGCACCGTCCACCCTAGGCACGATGAGAGAGAAGACCACTGATGCAGTCGGCAGAGATCGCCCGCCGTTATCTGGCGCACTTCGAGGCGCGAGGACACGCCATCGTCCCCTCGGCCAGCCTCGTCGCCGACGATCCAACGCTGCTGTTCGTGGTCGCCGGCATGCAGCCGTTCAAGCCCTACCTGCTCGGCCAGCAGACCCCGCCGTGGAAGCGGGTCGCCGACGTGCAGAAGGTCGTCCGCACCCTCGACATCGAAGAGGTCGGCAAGACCACCAGGCACGCGACGTTCTTCCAGATGCTCGGCAACTGGTCGTTCGGTGACTACTTCAAGGAAGACGCGATCCGCTGGGCGTGGGAGCTGCTGACCAAGTCCGAGGCGGACGGCGGCTTCGGCTTCCCCGAGGACCGGCTGTGGGCCACCGTGCTGCACGGCGATGACGAGTCCTACGCCATCTGGCGGGACCAGGTCGGCGTGCCAGAGTCCCGCATCCAGCGCCGTGGCCTGAAGGACAACTACTGGCACATGGGCGTACCCGGCCCAGGCGGCCCGTGCTCGGAGATTTACTTCGACAAGGGCCCAGAGCACGGCCGCGAGGGCGGGCCCGCGGTGGACGAGGACCGGTACCTGGAGGTATGGAACCTGGTCTTCATGCAGGACATGCTGTCCGCGGTGCGCGCCAAGGACGACTTCGACGTCGAGGCGCCGCTGCCGCACCGGAACGTCGACACCGGCATGGGCCTGGAGCGGATGGCGTCCATCCTGCAGGGCGTGGACAACATCTACGAGATCGACACCACCTACAAGATCCTGGAGCGGGCGGCCGAGCTCACCGAGCAGGAGTACGGCACCGACCCGCTCAGCGACATCAGGCTCCGGGTCGTCGCCAACCACGTCCGGTCCGCGGTCATGCTCATCGAGGACGGGGTGATCCCCTCCAACGAGGGCGGCGGCTACGTGCTGCGGCGGCTGCTGCGCCGCTCCATCCGCAACCTGCGCCTGCTGTCCGGCGCGCAGCGCGGCGGCGGGGCCACCGCGTCCACCGGCTTCATGCACGAGCTGACCAGCGTCACGATCAACGTGATGGGGGAGCAGTTTCCCGAACTCCGCCGGGACGCGGCGCGCATCCACGCTGCCGTCGACATGGAAGAGGCGCAGTTCGCCAGCACCCTCCGCACGGGCACCGCGATCTTCGACGTCGCGGTCGAGGAGGCCAAGCGCAAGCACTCCACCGAGATGACCGGGGCGCAGGCCTTCCAGCTGCACGACACCTACGGCTTCCCGATCGACCTCACCCTGGAGATGGCGGCCGAGCAGGGCCTGACCGTGGACGAGGGCGGCTTCAGAAGGCTGATGGCCGAGCAGCGCGAGCGGGCCAAGAAGGACGCACGGGAGAAGAAGACCGGCAACGCGGACATCTCGGTCTACGCGAGCCTGCTCGAGCAGGCGGGCCGGGTCACCTTCACCGGCTACGACGCGGCGGACGGCGAGGCGACGATCGTCGGGCTGCTCGCCGACGGAGTCCCGGTACGGTCCGCGACCCCGGGCATGCAGGTCGCGGTGGTCCTTGACCGGACCCCGTTCTACGCCGAGGGCGGCGGCCAGCTGCCGGACCAGGGCGTGATCAAGACCACCGGGCCCGGCGGCAACGCCGAGGTCGAGGTGACCGACGTGCAGACGCCGCTGCCCGGCCTCGTGGTGCACCGGGGGACCGTCCGCCACGGTGAGGTCACCACCGGCTCCCCGGCTTACGCGGAGATTGATGTCGAACGGAGGCGGGCTACTTCCCGCAGCCACACCGCTACGCACCTGGTGCACCGCGCGCTGCGCGGCGCGCTTGGCGAGTCGGCGGCGCAGGCGGGCTCGGAGAACGCGCCAGGCCGGCTGCGGTTCGACTTCACCGCGACCGGGGCGGTGCCGGTCACGGTGCTCCGTGAGGTCGAGGACGAGGTGAACAGGATCCTCATCGACGACCTGACCGTGCGCGCGTACCATACCTCGCTTGACGAGGCCCGCTCGATGGGCGCGCTCGCCCTGTTCGGCGAGAAGTACGGCGCCGAGGTCCGCATTGTCGAGGTGGGCGAGTACTCCCGCGAGCTGTGCGGCGGCACCCACGTGGCGAGGTCGGGTCAGCTCGGCCTGGTCAAGCTGCTCGGCGAGGCGTCGATCGGCTCCGGTGTGCGCCGTGTCGAGGCCCTGGTGGGCATCGACGCGTTCCGCTTCCTCGCCAGGGAGAGCGTGCTCGTCAACCAGCTCAGCGACCAGCTGAAGGCGCGCCCGGAGGAACTGCCGGAGCGGATCTCGAACGTGGTGACCAGGCTGCGCGACGCCGAGCGGGAACTGGCCAGGCTCAAGTCGGCGCAGCTGCTCGAGGCCTCCGGCCAGATCGCGGCGAGCGCGGAGAACATCGGCGGCATCGCGTTCGTCGCGCACCGGGTGCCGGACGGCACCGACCCGGACTCGATACGCAAGCTCGCGCTCGACGTCCGGTCTAAGATCCCGGCGCGGCAGCCCGCGGTCGTAGCGCTGCTCGGCACCCCGGCGGACCGGCCGGTGGTGGTCATCGCGGTGAACGAGGCGGGGCGCGGGTTCGGCCTGGCCGCGGGCACCTTGGTGAGCGGTGCGGCCAGGGCACTCGGCGGGGGAGGCGGCGGCAAGCCCGATATCGCGCAGGGCGGCGGCGCACCCGGTGCGGGGCTGTCGGCGGCGAATGCCGCGTTTGACAGCATACGTAGCGCATTGCGGGAAAGTGTTGGTAGTGCCGGGTAACGTAATGGCATGTTCAACCGGGTCGGCCAACAGGTGAGGTCGGGTGTGCGTCTGGCCGTCGATCCGGGTACTGTCCGGATTGGCGTGGCACGCAGCGATCCGCGCGGCGTCCTCGCCAGTCCGCTCACCGTCGTGCGGCGGGGCAAGGGCGACTTGGACGCCCTGGCCTCGCTCGCCGCGACCGAAGAAGCAATGGAGATATTGGTGGGCCTACCTCGGTCCTTGTCCGGCCGCGAGGGGCCGGCCGCCCTCTCTGCCAGGAAGTTCGCGGCAGACCTCGCGGTCAGGGTGGCGCCGCTTCCCGTCCGGCTCATCGACGAGCGCTTCACCACGTCGACGGCGCATGAAGCGCTGCGCGCGGGCGGGCACGACTCGCGGAACCGGCGGCAAACGGTCGACGCGGCCGCCGCGGCGGTGCTGCTTGAGGCGGCGCTCGAGGCGGAGCGCCGCACCGGCGCCGCTCCCGGGCAGCTCGTCGTCCTCGGGTCCGGCCAGTGAGCGGCGGCTACGGCTCGGGCGGTTATCCCGGGCCGGGCTACGGGGAGCCCGACTTCGACGACGATCCCGAGCGCGCCAGGCCGCGGCGGCCGGGCAGTCCCCGCGGTGGTTACCAGGTACCGGGCTACGGCGCCCAGGACTTCGGCGGTCAGCCGTATGACGGCCAGGCCTACGGCGACTACGCGGACCCCGGTTACGACCCCCGGGGCCATGGCCAGCCCGTCAACCGCGGCACCGGGCCGCGCCGCGCGGACGGCGGCTACCAGCAGGGCGGCTACGGCCAGCGCCCCGATCGCGGCTACGACCAGGGGGCCTACCAGCAAGGGGCCTACAACCAGGGCGGCTACGAGGACCAGCGCGACGAGGAGTTCCTGCCGGGCTTCGGCGGCGGTGGCGGTTACGGCGGCGGGCCCGGCCAGGGGCGCGACGACCGGTACGGCTACGACGACCGGCGCGGCCCGCGCGGTGGCGGGCCAGCCGGCCCGGGCCAGCGCGGCCTGGACAACCGCGCGACGACTGGGGCGACAGGAACGTCAGGCCCCGCAAGAAGGCGACCCGCTGGCTGCCCAGGATCCTGGTGCTCGCGGTCGTCGGCGTCATCGTGATCGGCGGCCTCGTCGGCGGCCTCTGGATCAAGGGCAAGTACGACGCCAGGTACCACCCGGCGGACTACGCCGGCCAGGGCTCCGGCCAGGTAACCGTGCAGGTGATGAGCGGCGACACCGCGTTCAGCGTCGCCCCGCGCCTGCTGTCGGCCGGGGTGATCGCCAGCACCCGCGCGTTCACCAACGCGGTCGAGACGGCCACCGGCACTAACGGCGCCCAGTCCACCGGCCTGCAGGCCGGGTTCTACCTGGTGCACCAGCACATGCAGGCGAGCCTCGCCTACGCCGCGCTGCTCAACCCGAAGAACCGGGTGCAGACCACGGTGACGATCGTCGAGGGCAAGCGGGCCGTCGACGTCATCGCGATCCTCGCCAACCGGACCAAGATCCCGCTCAAGGACTTCCAGCAGGTCCTCGCCCACCCGGCGCAGCTCGGCCTGCCGTCCTACGCCAACGGCAAGGCGGAGGGTTACCTGTTCCCCGCCACGTACGCGATCGTGCCGCACGAGACCGCGCTGCAGATCCTGCAGGCGATGGTCAAGCGGTTCAACGACGAGGCCAAGGCGATCGACCTCGAGGCCGCGGCCACGAAGGCCGGCCTCACCCCGGCCCAGCTGGTCACCGAGGCGTCCCTGGCCCAGGCCGAGGGCGGCTCGGTCAGCGACTACCCGAAGATCGCCGAGGTGATCCACAACCGCCTGGCCATCGGCATGCACCTGCAGTTCGACAGCACGGTGCTCTACGGCCTGGGCAAGTACGCGGTCAGCGCCACGATCAAGCAGACCAAGACGCCAGGGCGGTACAACACGTACCTGAACGCGGGGCTGCCAGCCGGGCCGATCTCCAACCCGGGCGACGCCGCGATCAAGGGCATCCTGAACGCCGACCACGGCAACTGGCTGTACTTCCTGACCGTCCCCGGCGGCAAGTCGCAGTTCTCGGCGACCCCGCTCAAGGGCCAGTGACGCCAGGGTACGAACGGTTGCCGGTAACCTCGCCTCCATGAAAGCAGCGGTCCTCGGCCAGCCCATTGCCCACTCCCTGTCACCCACGCTGCACCGCGCGGCGTACCGGGCACTGGGCTTGGCCGAGTGGACCTACGACCTGGTCGAGTGCGACGAGGCCGGCCTCGCCGCCTACGTTGAGTCGCGGGGAACCGAATGGGCCGGGCTAAGCCTGACCATGCCGCTCAAGCGCACGGTGCTGCCGCTGCTCGACCACGTTGACCAGCTCGCCGCGGCCACCGGCGGCGCGAACACGGTGGTCTTCCGCCCCGAGGGCCGCTACGGCTACAACACCGACGTCCAGGGCATCGTGGACGCGCTCACCGAGGCGGGTTGTCCGGCGCCGGCCGGTGCCGGACTGGGGCGGGTCACCATCCTCGGCGCGGGCGCGACCGCCTGCTCGGCGCTCGCCGCCGTCGGCGAGCTCGGCGGGCCCGGCGCCGACGTAGTGGCCCGCGACCCGTCCCGCGCGGCCGGCCTGCTCGCCACCGCTGCCCGGCTGGGCCTCCAGGCCCGGCTTCGCCCCTGGGCGGACCTCAGCAGCGACGATGCGCCGAGTGCCCGACCTGCTGATAGCGACCGCCCCCGCCGGCGCCGCCGACGCATATGCCGAACGGGTGCGGCTCACTGCCCAGGCGCCACGCTCCGTCCTCGACGTGGTGTACCACCCGTGGCCGACCCCGCTCGCCCGGGCCGCCACGGCCGCGGGATCGATCGTGGTGAGCGGCTACGCCATGCTGCTTCACCAGGCTGCCGCCCAGGTAGAGCTGATGACCGGCAAGCCCGCGCCGATCGAGGCGATGCGCGAGGCCGGCGAGGCCGAGCTAGCCCGCCGGATGTCCTGACGGCCCGGAAAGCCGGGACTCCTTCCCCGGCCGAGAGTGCCGTTTGCCTCTCAAAATGCCACGGCCCGGCCACGGATGATGGCTGCGGAGGGCAGAACGATGCAACGAACGGTCATCAGCGGCCCGGCCGCCGGCATTGCCGAGATCGCGCCCGCGGCGCGCATCATCGAACGGAGTCAAGGTCTACGGCACGGGCGCGGCGGCGGTTCGCGCGCTCGATGCCATCTCCGCGGAATTCGCCGCCGGGAAGTTCACCGCCATCATGGGCCCCTCCGGCTCGGGGAAATCGACGCTGCTGCACTGCCTGGCGGGCCTGGACCGGCTCACCTCCGGGCAGGTGCTGCTCGGCGGTGTCCAGCTCGGTGACCTGTCCGACAAGGCCATGACGCTGCTGCGCCGGGAGCGGATCGGCTTCGTCTTCCAGGCGTTCAACCTCGTCCCCACGCTGACCGCACGGGAGAACGTGGTGCTGCCGCTCACCCTGGGCGGCAAGCGGCCCGACGCCGCGTGGCTGGCGGAACTGGTCCGCACGCTCGGCATCGCCGACCGCCTTGAGCACCGGCCCGCCGAGTTGTCCGGCGGCCAGCAGCAGCGTGTCGCGACGGCGCGGGCGCTTGTCACCCGCCCCGACCTGGTGTTCGCCGACGAGCCGACCGGCAACCTCGACTCGAAGTCGGCGACCGAACTGCTCACCCAGATCCGCCGCGCGGTCGACGAGTACCACCAGACCGTCATCATGGTGACCCACGACCCGCGCGCCGCCGCCTACGCCGACCGGGTGCTGTTCCTCGCCGACGGCCGCGTGGTCCGCGAACTGCCCGACCCGACCGCGGACCGGGTGCTCGACGCGATCCGCGAGCTGGGGACTGAGTAGCCATGTGGGGCATCACCCTCAAGGGCGTCGTGGCGCACCGCCTGCGCTACGCCCTGACCGCGCTCGCGGTCCTGCTCGGCGTCGCGTTCATCAGCGGCACGTTCGTCCTCACCGACACGATGAACAGCACCTTCAACGGCCTGTGGACCCAGATTTACCAGGGCACCGCGGCCGTGGTCCGGGCCGACCAGGCATTCAATCCCGGCACGAGCTGGACGAGCGAACGCCAGCTGGTCGATTCCAGCCTCGCGGGCACGGTGGCCAAGGTGCCAGGCGTGCAGGCCGTGGCGCTCGACATCGGGGGCTATGCCCGGATCATCGGCAAGGACGGCAAGCCGGTCGGCGTCGCGTCCAACGGGCCGCCGACGCTCGGCGCGGCGTGGACCGACGTGACGGCGCTCAACCCGCTCCGGCTGCTGCCCGGCGGGCAGCAGCCGCGCGGCCCGGGGCAGGTGGTGATCGACAAGCACTCCGCCGACGTCGGCGGGTTCACGGTCGGTGACCGGGTGCGCGTCCTCACCCAGCAGGGCCCGGGGACCTACACGATCACCGGCCTCGCCAGGTGGGGCAGCGCGGACAGCCCGCTCGGCGCGACCATCGCCGCCTTCGACCCGGTCACCGCCGCCGCGGTGGTGCTCGGCCAGCCCGGCAAGGCCAACGCGATCAACGTGGAAGCGGCCCCCGGCGTCGCTGCGAGCACGCTGGTCACAAGGATCGGCAGCGCCATTCACACGCCCGGCATCCAGGTGGTCAGCGGCGCGTCGCTCACCCAGGAGGGGCAGCAGACGACCCGCCAGGCGCTGAGCTTCGTCGGCAACTTCCTGCTCGCGTTCGGCTTCATCGCGCTGTTCGTCGGCGCGTTCGTCATCTTCAACACGTTCGCGATCGTCGTCGCCCAGCGGCAGCGCGAACTCGCCTTGCTCCGCGCCGTCGGCGCCAGCCGCCGCCAGGTGCTGGCCGCCGTCCTCGGCGAGTCGCTGATCGTCGGCCTGCTCGCCTCGGCCGCCGGCGTGGGCGCGGGCGTCGGCCTGGCCGTGCTGCTCAAGGCCGCCCTGTCCGCGCTCGGCTTCGACCTGCCGGCCAGCGGGCTCATCATCAGCTCGCGCACCGTGCTCTTCGGCCTGCTCGCCGGGACCCTCGTCACCGCCGCGTCGGCGGTCGTGCCCGCCCGGCGCGCGGCCACCATCGCGCCGGTCGCCGCCCTGCAGGACGCGGCGGCCGAGCGGCGGCAGCCGTCGCCGCGGCGGTCCGCCCGCCGCCTGATCGTGGCCGCGGCCGGCGTGGCCGCCCTGTGCGCCGGGTTGTTCGGCCACACGGGCTACAACGTCCCGCTCGTCGGCCTCGGCGCGGCCACGGTGTTCGTCGGCGTCGCCATGCTCAGCCCGCTCATCGTGCGGCCGGCCTGCCGCGTGCTCGGCGTCCCGGTGGCGCACGGCGCCGCGGCCGGTACCCTCGGGCAGCGCAGCGCCGCGCGCAACCCGTCCCGGACGTCGGCCACGGCGGCCGCGCTGATGGTCGGCGTGGCCCTGGTGTCGATGATCACGGTCATGGCGTCCTCGATCAAAGCCTCGGCCGACTCGGCCATCAACTCGGCGATGCGCGCGGACTACGTGGTCAGCAGCGGGGCGCAGGCCGGCGGCGCGAGCGGCCTCAGCCCCGCCGTGGAGCGCTCCCTGGCGGCCCTCCCGCAGGCCGGCACCGTGGCCGGGATCCGTTCCGGCGTGGTGAAGGTGTTCGGGGCCGTGATCCCGGTCGTCGCCGCGGACACGGCCAAGACCGCGCGGTTGTTCGACATGGGGGTAACCCAGGGCGACATGGCCGCCATGACCCCGGCCGGAATCGGCGTGTCCACCCAGGTCGCCTCCAGCCAGCACCTGCGCCTGGGCAGCACCGTCCCGGTGACGTACCCGACGACGGGCACCAGGAACTACACGGTGCAGTTCATCTACAGCGTCCGTGACCTCGGCGGCGACTACATCCTGCCGCTCGCCGCCGGGCAGGCGAACTTCGCGTCCTCGCTGGACGTCGCGATCTTCCTCAAGCTCGCCCCCGGCGTCACCCCGAGCGCGGCCCGGCCCGCGATCGACCGCGTGCTCGCCGCGTACCCGGACGCCACGCTCCAGGACCAGGCCCAGTACAAGGCCTCGTACACGCAGTCGGTGAACTCACTGCTGAACCTCGTGTACGTGCTGCTCCTGCTGTCGCTGCTGATCGCCCTGATCGGCATCGCCAACACCCTGGCGCTGTCGATCTACGAGCGGACCCGTGAGCTCGGCCTGCTGCGGGCCGTCGGCATGACCCGCGGCCAGCTGCGCTCCATGGTGCGCGCCGAGGCGCTGGTGATCTCCATGTTCGGCGCACTCGAGGGACTGGTGCTCGGCGCGCTGTTCGGCTGGGCGATCGTCGCCGCGATGGGCTCGTCGGGCGTCACCCGGCTGGTCTTCCCGGTCCCGCAGATGCTTGTCATCGCGGTCATCGCGGCGCTGGCCGGCCTGCTCGCCGCGATCGCGCCGAGCCGCCGGGCCGCCAAGCTCAACATCCTGCAGGCGGTGACGACGGAGTAGCTCCCACGCGCCCCTCTCCCACGCGCCCCCTCCTGCCCGCCCCGGCCGCGTCCCCGCCCCGGGCGCACTCAGGTGATCGCTCTGAATGCCGGGTAAACGGTAGTGGTTCTCGCCGGATGGTCAGGTGTCGTACCTGGTTGGTGTGGTGACGTGGGTGCGGCCTGACGGCAGGGTCCAGCGGGTGACGCCCGGGGCGAGTTGCTCGACCTGCCAGTCCGGTGCCTGTTTGGCCCGGTGATGAGTGCGACATCTCGGGGCAAGGTTGCCTTGACTGGTCGGGCCTGCGGGCCACGGCCGCGTGTGGTCAAGGTCGGCGTTCGCGGCCGGGTTCTGGCAGCCGGGGGCGTCGCACGTCGCGGTGCGCGCGAGGACCAGGTGGCGCAGCTTGCGGCTGGGGACATAGCCGTCCTCTGCCGCCGCGTGATCGCAAGGGACGCGGGCGATCGGGGTAAGGGTGAGGCCGAGACGGCGCAGCAGCTCCATCAGCTGGGTCGGTGGCGGCTGGGGCTCGATGTCGCCGGGAGGGGCATTGCCAGGGAAGTTGCTGCCGGGGAGGTCGCTGAGCAGGCCGGGGTGCTGCCCGGCGGCGCAGCCGTGGGCTAGCGCGGTGCCGTCGGGGCCGGTCAGGGTGGCGCACCAGCGGGTCCGCGGATGAGCGGCCGCCGCGGTGGCGATCGCGCGGGCCTCGTCGGCGTCGAGCAGGCCCCAGCCGCCCGCCTGGCCGGGCGCGGTGGACCAGCCGAGCAGGGTGCCGGCCGGGATGAGGAGGTTCACCAGGGCCGGGAGCGGGACGGGCCCGGCGGGCGGGGGTGCCGGCGGCCCGGCGGGCGAGGGCAGGTGACGGGCGGCGCTGCGAAGGGATGATCCGGTCCAGCGGGTCACGCCCCTGGGTCAGGTCCATCATGACCAGCGCGCGCAGCCGGTCCAGGCTTCCATCGACCAGGCCGGAGTTGCGCAGCCTACCGCGAGCGCGTCAATGTGCGCCTTGGACGCCAGCACGTCGGCGGTGTCAAGCTCCCGCCCGGCCAGGCTCGCGTTGCCCGAGGCCTCCCGGCGCGCCTCGACCCGCTGCCCGTGCTGTTTCGCGTGCTCCTTACGGGCCTTGACCGCCTCGGGGTTAAGCCTCTTCTCCAGTGCGGCGGCCTTATCGGTTACCTGCTGCACGCGCAGCTCCGGCGCCGCCCCGGCGAGGACTTCATCCGCGTGCGCGGCATCGGCCGGGGACAGGCTGCGGGTGTAAAAGGCGATCCACCGGGCTCGGCCGGCATCGATCAGGCCCGCCGCCATGCCGGCCAGGGTCTTCGGGAGGCGGCTGGTCAGGTCGATGGCGTCGTCGATGAGGTGCCCGGCCTCGGCCCGGGTGACCGTCAGCTCCATAGCCAGCTCGTCACCGGGGAACCCGCCCGCCGCGCACCCAGCGGGCACCCCGCGCGCAAGCGCGTCCTCGAACGTGGCCCGACGACGGCGGCCGAACTCGGCGGCCAGCAGCACCTGCTTGTACTGCTCCCGCGCGACCTGCCGCTGGGTGGCCCGCAGCGCTCCGACGATCTCGTTATCGGACAGGCAGGCCACATCGCCAATGGCCTGCTCGGTCAGCGCGGCAAGGAACGGGCAGGGCGGCATCACGTCGGAGCCCGTCCTCGGCGAACAGTGGCCGCGCCGGGTCGCGGGCGCGAAGACAGGGACAGAGGCAGGGGAGCCCAGGCTCCCGAGCGCCAGATCGTCCCCGGGAGCTGGGTCCGACGACTCGCCGCCAGCGGGGACCCAGCTCCCGAGATCGCGGTCGGCGGCGATCTCGCGGTCCACCCACGCCACGTACTCCGCCCACTCCGTATCCGGATCGCGGCGGGTCCCTGGCCCGCGGCGTTGTCCGGCAGCGGGCCGCCACGGCGCGATACTGGTTCGTACATCTGCCGGCCCTTCCGAACCTGTGCGGCGAATAAGCTTTTTTGACGAACATCGTATCGAGCAGGTCCGACATTCCAGCGCCGCCTCGCCGCGCCAAAACCCTCACCCCGACACCCGCAAGGTGTTCGACGGGCACCTCGACCGTGTCGCAGGACGGCCGCTCCTGCCAAGCGGCTCAGGCTGACCGACGCGAACCCGGAAGGGACCGTGAGGTGAGCGCGGCTGGGCAGCGTTCACCGAGTTCCTGAAGCACTGGCCGCCGCCCGCGCTGGCGTGACCGTGCAGCGCGGAATGGCCCTTCCCGCGGGCTTCCCGGCGGGAAGGGCCATTCCGGTGGCTACAGCGCCACGCGCTTGACGGGTCTTTCCGGTAAGAGCTCTTCCGGGCTCTGCGTCAGGCTGTAGCAGCCAGGTGACCTCGGCACGGTGACCCGGCTCGTAGAACTGCTGGGCGCCCGAGGTAAGCCCGTCTCCGCCCGTGAAGTGGCGCCAGCCCAGGCCGCGGTCAGGGAAGATCCCGACCAGGGCGCCACACTCCCGGCACACGGGCAACGGCTACTCTTCCGCATCCTCGGTGCCGTCCTCGGGGACCGCGGTGAACGCGATCTCGAAGGCCTCGGCGTCGATCATGCTCAGGTAGGCGAGCGCTGTTCGCATCTCCTCGCTGGTCGCCCTGGCCAGGCGGTCGCGCGCCGCCGGGCGGCCGCGTCGGGATCCGGGTGCGCGGCGGGGGCAGGGTAAGCAATCATGGATGACATCCATTCTCAGTGCATTCTGGTGGTTTGGCCAGGGTCGCCGGCGGTGTTGGAGCACCTCGGCGGCCCGCCCGGTTTTCCGGGTTGCGCTTACCAGTTTATGGGAACTGGCGTTCGATTTCATCGGACAAAGCGGACGTGTTGGACGGGTTTTCGCGACCTTGGCTGAGACGACGGTGCCCGGCAGGCGTGGGTGCTAGCGCTGGGGGCGCAGGACGTCGGTGCCGACCCAGGCGCGCAGCGGCTCTGGCACGACGACGTAGCCGTCGGGCTGCTGGTGCTGCTCGACGATGGCGGGCAGCAGGCGACTGGTGGCCAGCCCGGAGGCATTGAGGGTATGGATGTGAGCGGTCGGCTTGCCCTTTTCGGGGCGGTAGCGGATGTTCGCGCGCCGTGCCTGGTAGTCCCGGCCCAGGAAGCGGAGGAGACTTCCTTGTAGATCCCCGATGGACGGAAGCCAGACCTCGATGTCGTACGTGAGCCGCATGCTGGCGCTGGCGTCGCGGGTGGCCAGCAGCGAGGTCTGGTAGTGCAGGCCCAGCTTCTCGACGAGCATCTGGGCGCGGCTGACGAGTTCCTTCAAGGCGCCCTCGGCGTCCTCGGGGGCGGTGAACTGGAACATCTCGGTCTTGTTGAACTGGTGGCCGCGCATGGTACCGCGTTCCTCGGTGCGGTAGCTCGCCGGCCTCGCGGCGGTAGCAGGGCGTGTAGGAGAACGCCTTCACCGGCAGCATCTCGGCGGGCAGGATCTCGTCGCGGTAGACGTTCAGGATGGCGGTCTCGGCGGTGGGAAGCAGGAAGGACCGGCGGCCGCCGTCGCCTCCTCGGCGATGTGGTAGACGTCATCGTGGAACTTGGGGAACTGCCCGGCGGCGTAGCCCGACTTCCTCGGTGAGCATGTGCGGAGGGAGCAAGAACTGGTAGCCAGCGGCGTAGTGCTCGCGGTTGAAGAAGTCGATCAGCGCCCATTCGAGGGCCGCGCCCTGTCCGGTGTAGAGCCAGTAGCCGTTGCCGCCGAGCTTGACCCCGCGGGCGTAGTCGATGAGCCCCAGGCGGGTGCACAGCTCAACGTGGTCCAGCGGCTTGTCGCCGAGCTCGGGCTGCCTTGCCCCAGGTATGGACGACCTGGTTGGCTTCCTTCCCGCCGGCCGGGGACGCGGTCGTCGGGGAGGTTGGGCAGTGTCGCATAGCAGGTCATGGAGGGTGGTCTCGGCTTCGGTCGAGGGCGGCCTGCATCTGCGGTGATCTGGTCACCGAGCGCGGCTGCCTGTTTCTGCGCCTCGCTGGTGTCGGCCTCGGACGCCTTGAGCTTGCCGATCTCCTTGGCTTGGCGGTTCCGCTCGGATCGGGCGGTGTCGACCTCGGCGTTGAGCTTGCGCCGCAGCGCGTCCGCCTCCAGGATCGCGTCCAGGTCAACCTGGTCGGTGCGCTTGAGCAGGGCCGTCCGCACGTATTCCGGGTCGGTCCTGATCAGCTCGATATCAAGCATTGTCCGTAGCCTCTTCGAGAACGGTGGAAAGACGGCAGCCAGTTGAGGGCGCAGGCAGGCAATCCGCTGGCTGCTCGGGGTCACGATCTCGCCAGTTCTCTGGTGGCGCGATGCCTGGTGCCTGCGACGGGCCGAGCCTACCCCGCCGGGGAATCGGACGGTGAAACTCTACGCCGGTGTCGTGTATCACACAGCGGGCTCTGTCTCAAATAACGTGACGGTACTACGGGCAGCCGGGTCGAACAATTCGGGTATATCGCGGCGCGGCCTGTGGGCTTCCCGTCATAGTGGATAGTTCTGTACGCCCGGGTGTGCAGAACTATCCACTATCTTCGAAATCCTGGCCGCATGCGGGCATGACTAGAGCGGTACGGGCGGCGCGCCGGCGTGTCGGGCAGGTCAGGTAACGAATAGGTCACGAAACAAGCCCCTGAATGAGCCTTAGAGCCACACAACGACCAATTCCGGCTTACAGTTACCTCGATCATCACTCGGCGAACCGAACGAATATCTGCAGATCCGAAGTTTGCTGCTATGCAGCACCAAAGGCATTTTCATGTCCCCGCCGGCTAAGCCCCGCGCCCGCTCCACCGCGTCCGCGCTGTCGGTATCGCCGCGCTCGCGCAGCCCGGCGATCACGCCCGCCACGTCCGCGGCCGGCCGGTTCTGGCTGAGCTTCGCCTTCGCCTCGATCCTGGTGATCTCAAGCTCGATCCCGACGATGGCGCGCAGCTGCCCCTCGATGAAGTTCCGCGGCGCGTCATCAACCGACCAGGGATGGTCACGGCGGGCCTCGTGCTTAGTGGTGAGCCGCCGCACCAGGTCCTCGGTCCACACCGGGTCGTCGTGGATCACCAGCCGCCCGTATACGTGCGCGGTCACGTAGTTCCAGGTCGGCACGACCCGGCCGTGCTCGGCCTTGGACGCGTACCAGCCGGGGCTGATGTAGGCGTCCGGGCCGCGCACGATGGCCAGCGACTCGCCCGTCGGCTTGAGCTTCCACTGGTCGTTGTTGCGCGCGAGGTGCCCGTGCAGCGCACCCGGTTTTCCGGCAGAGTATTGCCCCGAGTCCGGCACGTAGATGAACGGCAGCATCGTCGCCACCAGCCCCTGCTCGGTCACGGTCACCAGGTCGGCCGCCCCGTGGTTGCGCAGCAGCTCGTCGACCAGCGCCGCGTCGGGCGCGAAATGGGCAGGGATGTACATACGGCACTCCTCTCCCCGTCAGCGTAACGGCGCCCGTGCTGGTTAACGGCCTCGCACCTAGACGGCAGCCGCGGCCTGTCACATAGTGAAATAGTCGGAAACACGGCTGTCACCTGTTGAAATAGACGTGGAACAGCCGCTATCTACCCTGGGGGGCGTGGCGGACATTTTCGATGGTTACCGGCTCGCCGAGGCCTGGGACGAGATGTTCGCGGCCCCCGGCAAGCCGCGCGCCGCCTACGACGCGCTTGTCTCGGTGCTCCAGCCGATGGACCCGGCCGAGCTGCGGTACCGCGCGGACCAGCTGGCCCGGGTGTTCACCGACCGCGGCGTGACCTATGACTACGCGGGCGAGGAACGGGCCATGCCCACCGACCTCATCCCGCGGGTCATCGACGCGGCGGAGTGGGACCTCGTGTCGCGGGGCGTCCGCCAGCGGGTCCGGGTCCTCGAGGCGTTCCTCGCCGACGTCTACGGCCCCGGGCGCGCCTTCGACGACGGCGTGCTGCCCTGGAGCCTCGTCGTCACCAGCGAGAAGTTCCGCCGCGAGGTGACCGGGATCACCCCGCCGAACAACGTCCGGGTGCACGTGGCCGGCATCGACCTCATCCGCGACGAGCAGGGCAAGTTCCGTGTCCTCGAGGACAACGTGCGGGTACCGTCCGGGGTCAGCTACGTACTTGAGAACCGGCTGGCCATGACCCGGCTGTTCCCCGCGCTGTTCAGCGACCAGAAGATCCACCAGGTGGACGAGTACCCGTCCCGGCTGCTCGCCGCGCTGCGCGCGGCGGCGCCGCCCGGCGCGGCCGACCCGTTCGTCGTGGTGCTCACCCCCGGCATGCACAACGCCGCCTACTTCGAGCACACCCTGCTCGCCCGGCTGATGGGGGTGGAGCTCGTCGAGGGCCGCGACCTGTTCTGCTGGCGCAACCGCGTCTACGTGCACACCACGCACGGCAGGCGGCCGGTCGACGTCATCTACCGCCGGGTGGACGACGACTGGCTCGACCCGCTGCACTTTCGCCCCGACAGCCTGCTCGGCTGCCCGGGCCTGGTCAACGCGGCCAGGCACGGCACCGTGACGATCGCCAACGGCATCGGCAACGGGGTGGCGGACGACAAGCTGATCTACACGTACATGCCCGACCTGACCAGGTACTACCTCGGCGAGGAACCCGTACTCGACAACGTGGAGTCGTACCGCCTCGACGACCCGGACGTGCTCGACTGGGTGCTCGGCGAGGCAGGCAACCTGGTGCTCAAGCCGGTCGACGGCGCGGGCGGCGCGGGCATCGTCATCGGCCCGCGCGCCACCGGCGCGGAACTCGCCGCGCTCAGGACCGAGGTCAGGGCCAACCCGCGGGGCTGGATGGCGCAGCGGCCGGTCGCGCTGTCCACCTCCCCGGTGCTGGTCGGCGAGAAGCTGGCTCCGCGGCACATCGACCTGCGGCCTTTCGCCGTCAACGACGGCGCCGACGTCTGGGTGCTGCCAGGCGGCCTCACCCGGGTGGCGCTCAACGAGGGCGAGCTCAAGGTGAACTCCAGCCTGGGCGGCGGGTCGAAGGACACCTGGGTGCTCGACCGGGGCCGCGGCGCGCAGCCGCTTGAGGAGGCCAAGGCGAAACTGGCGATGGCGATGCCCGCGGCGGCCACCGCGCCGGAACTGGACACGCTGGCCATCACCAGGCAGATCGGCCCGGATCAGTGAACGGCAGCGAGCTGCTCAGCCGGATCGCGGAGACGATCTACTGGACCGGCCGGTACGTGGAGCGCGCCGACGACACCGCGCGGCTCATCGACGTGTACATCCACCGGATGCTCGGCGAGGCCGGCCCGGATTCTGACGCCGCCTGCCGCGCGCTGTTCGGCATCCTCGGCGTCCCCGTCGAGCCCGGTGCCGAGCTCGACATCGACGTCGTGCTGTTCCGCCTCGTCTTCGAGTCGCAGTCGCCGAGCGCCATCGCCGGCTCGATGCTCGGCGCGCGGGCCGGCGCGCGCGGCATCCGCGAGGTTATCTCGAGCGAGATGTGGGAGTGCCTGAACGTCACGGCGCACTCGCTGGCCGGGCAGAAGCGCGCCGCCGAGCGACTTGGCCCGCACGTGTACCTCCGCTACGTCAGGGAGCGGTCCGCGTTGTTCTTCGGCCTGGCCGACTCCACGATGAGCCATGACGACGCGTGGCGCTTCCTGGTACTCGGCCGCAGCCTGGAGCGCGCCGACATGACCGCCAGGCTGCTGCTCGCGCGGATGTCCGCGCCCGACGACCTCGGCTGGCCGGTGCTGCTGCGGGCCTGCGGCGCGCACGAGTCCTTCATCCGCACCCACGGCTGGGCCGCCGAGCCGTACCGCGTCGCGGAGTTCCTGCTCCTTGACCGGCTGTTCCCGCGCAGCGTGGTGCACGCGCTGACCACCGCGGAGGAGTGCCTGGCGGCGCTGAGCCCCGGCCCGGTCAGGGCGGGCCTTGACGACCCGGCGCGGCGCCCGGTCGGGCGGCTGCGCCACCGGCTGGAGTACGCCGACACGAAACAGCTCACCGCGCAGCTGCCCGAGTTGCTCAGTACCTTGCAGGAGACCTGCGTGCAGGCGAGCGAGGCGATCGCCGGGCGGTACTTCCAGTACCAGACGCCGGTCGCCTGGGAAAGGGACGGCTGAGGAGTGGGCTGGCGACTGCGCATCGAGCACATCACCAGCGTCAGCTATGCGGGCCCGGTGCAGACCTCGTTCAACGAGGCCAGGATGACCCCGCTGACGCTGCCGTCGCAGATCACGCACGAGGCCAGGGTGACGGCAGGCCCGGGTGTCCCCGTGTGGACGTACAACGACTACTGGGGCACCTACGTCTCCGTGTTCGACCTGCCCGAGCCGCACGATGACCTGGTCATCCGGGCGGCCGCCACGGTGGAGACCGAGCCGTTCGGCGGCGGGGCCGCGACCGGGCGGCGGCCGTCGTGGGCGGAGCTCGGCGCGACGGCGGCCAACAGCAGGCTACTGGAGTTCCTGCTGCCCACCCCGCTGACCACGGTGGCGGAACCGATCGGTTCCGCCGCCCTCGCCGAGATCGCCGGCCTGCCACCTGACGCGGCCGCGGACGCGGTCTGCGCCCTTGTCCACGAGCACGTCACCTACCTGCCCGGCGCGACCGGCGTGCGCACCGACGCGCAGGAGGCCTGGGACAAGGGCAAAGGCGTCTGCCAGGACATGGCCCAGATCGCGGTCGCGCTGCTGCGCGCCGCCGGCCTGCCCGCCCGCTACGTCTCCGGCTACCTGCACCCGGACCCGGAGGCCGAGCCCGGCAGCACCGCCGTCGGCCAGTCCCACGCCTGGGTGGAGTACTGGGCGGGCTCGTGGACCCCGCTCGACCCCACCAGCCTCGCCCCGGTCGGCGAGCGCCACGTGGTCGTCGCCCGCGGCCGCGACTACGCCGACGTCCCGCCGCTCAAGGGCATCTACCACGGCCCGTCAGGCGGCGACATGACGGTGACCGTGGAGCTCACCAGGCTCGCCTGAGATCAATCCGAACGGGCGCGTGCCTCCGCCGTCCCGCAGGCGATTTCTCCCCGGCCGGGTCAGCCGCGATCCCGCGCCGGCCCGGCCCCGGCGAGTATCCCGTCGACCACGGCGGTGACCGTCTCCTCAACCGGCGGCCAGGGATCTGCCGCAGGTCACCCACGGGCGTCGCGGGGGCCGCCGCGTTTGCGCGCTCGGGAGCAGAGGCGCCCGCGCCGCTGCTGGCATACTTGCCGCATGACCAGGCGAACGGCGAGAAGCGATGGCGGCGCCGAGCCGTCGGCCATGCTGCGGTCGCAGCACGCCGAGGCCACCCGCCGGGCCGTGCTCGACGCCGCGAAGTCCCTGTTCGGCCGGCAGGGCTACGCGCAGACTTCGGTCGACGAGATCGCGGACGCGGCCCGGGTCACCAAGGGCGCGGTGTACCACCACTTCGCGGGCAAGGAGGCGCTGTTCCGCGCCGTGTACGCGGAGGTGGAAACCGCTGCGCAGGCCCGCGTGCTGAGCGCGGGGAACGCGGGCATGGCGCCGGTCGACCAGATGGTCGCGATGATGAACGCCTACCTGGATGCCGCGCTCGACATCGAGATCCGGCGGATCACGCTCGTCGACGGGCCGGCCATCGTCGGCCAGGAGATCGACAACAACGCCGAGCAGCAGCCGGGATACACGGCGACGCGGGCGTTCCTCGCCACGGCCATAGCGAGCGGCGAGATCATGGACCTCGACCCCGGCGCGCTCACCGGCCTGCTCGGCGGCATGGCGTGGGTGGCCGGCCTGCTCATCGCGCGCGCCGGCGACCCCGACGAGACCAGGGCCGAACTCGGCCGCGCACTCGACGCGATGCTCCGCGGCCTGGCCCGGGGCAACAACCTCGCCGCAGCGAACAGCCCCGCGCCCGCGGACAGCCCCGCGCCTGCGCACGGCCGGCCGGGCAACCGCCCCGCTCCAGGCGGCGAGAGGTAAACCTTCGCGCACGGGGGTTGTTCTTATCGCATACCGAGAGTATGTTTTATACTCATGGAATCCGGAATGCTGGAAACCCGTCTTGGCCCCGTGGCCTGGCAGTCGTCCGGTCGCGGTCCCGCACTCGTCTTCTTCGCCGGCGCCCTCGCGAACCATGACCTGTGGCGCGACGTCATCGCGAAACTCGATGACCGCTACCGCTGCGTCACCGTCGACCTTCCGCTCGGTGCCCACCCGTCACCGCTCACGTCGGGCGCGGACCGGTCGGCCACCTCGCTTGCCCGGCTGCTTCTCGACTGCCTCGACCTGCTCGACCTGCACGACGCCACCGTGGCCGCCAATGACACGGCGGGCGGGCTGCTGCTGCTGTCGCTGGCCACCGGGCACCAGGCGCTCGGCCGGATCGGCCGGCTGGTGCTGACCAACTGCGAGAGCTACGACCAGTTCCCGCCCGATGCGCTCAAGCGGGCGTCGGCGGCATGCCGCGCGCTCCCCGGTCTCGCCAGGGCCATGATCCGGCTGCAGCTGAGCTGCGCAGGCCGCCCTGCGGCGCACCCTGGCCACCGTGACCGCGAGCGGACTCGACCGCGACCGGGCGGAATCCTTCTTCGGCCCGGCCAGGCGTGATCGCCGGGTTGCCGGGGACCTGGTGGCGGCCATGGCGGGCTTCCGCCCGCAGCTCCTCATCGACGCCGCCGCGGTGATCCCGGAGTTCGGCCAGCCGGTGCTGCTGATCTGGGGCGAGCGGTGCCGGTTCTTCCCCGTATCGCAGGCGCAGCGGCTCGCGGCGGATTTCCCGCAGGCCACGCTCATCACCGTTCCCGACGCCAAGACCTGGGTTCCCGTCGACAACCCGGCCGCCGTGGCCGGCGCCATCGCCGAGTTCGTGCCCGCGCACGGCGCGGTGTGAGCCGACCGGAGCAGCACATCGGCGAGACCGCGCAGCCGCGCCGCCCGCGACGACCCGCGCCGCGGTACAACTCCAAGCCGGGCCGTCCCGCCGTCCCGCCGCGGGCGGCCCGGCCCGGCGGGCCGGGCCGCGTCAGCGGACTTACCGGTAAACAAATCACGACAAGTAAAGAAAAGACGTTGCGAACGTCTTTTCTTTACTGCCGGTAAAAAGTTTACCTGATACGAAATTCTACTGGAAATTCAGTGGCGGCGGGGGGTAAGCCGGGGCCGGGCCGCCGCCGCGCCACCAGCACGCCCCCGGTCCCCGCCGCAGCGGCGTTCGCCGCAAGATGAACCAATTTTGAGGTCAAAATATTTGACCTCAAACCTCTTATCGCCGATACTGAAGCGTGCCTTCCGTGGAGTCTGCAGCAGGCCGACGCCGTCGGGCCAGGGGGAGCGGCGACCGGGCCGCTGCCGCCCGGTGCGAGTTCCTGCGCGCCCCTCGGGCCGGACGGCAAGCCTATCGACTGGGGGAAGTGGCCGGGCGGGCTGATCGTGTTCCCCGGCGACGTCCCGCTGCACGGGCTCGTGCTCGCCGCCAGCCGGCTGCTCGGCGCCTACGGCCAGCAGACCGTCAACGCGGCCGGGCTGAAGGTCAGCATGGCCGGCCTTGGCGTGCTGCGGGCGCTGATGGCCAGGGACGGCCTGAAGTCGACCGAGGTCGCCGAGCAGGCCTGGTGCACGCCTGGCACGGTCACCAGCGTGGTGAATACCCTGGTCAAGGACGGCTTCGTCGAGCGCAGGCCCGACGAGGCCGACCGCCGGGTGGTGCGGCTCTACATCACCGACCAGGGCCGGGCCCTGATCTCCTACTACGTCCCCCAGGCGGCCGCCCGGTGGCGTAAAGCATTCGACTTCGTGGACGAGGCCGACGAGGCTGTCGTCCGGGGGTTCTTCATCCAGCTGATCGATCATCTGAGCCAGCTACTGCGAGAGGAACGCGGCGTATGACGACCGTGACCGCGCGGGCCAAGGACAACGGATCACCGGCGGTGACGTCGGCGATCAGGACCGAGGGCCTGCGCAAGACCTATAAGTCAAGCCGCGGCGACGTGGAGGCGGTGCGCGGCATCGACCTCGACATCCCGCAGGGCGAGTTCTTCGGCCTGCTCGGCCCGAACGGCGCGGGCAAGTCCACCACCATCGGCATGCTCACCACGCTGGTCGCCCCAACCGGCGGCCGGGCCTGGGTGGCCGGCCACGACGTCACCAGGGACACGGTGGCGGTCAAGCGGCGGATCGGCGTCGTCACCCAGAACAACACGCTCGACATGCAGCTCACGGTGGCGGAGAACCTGGAATTCCGCAGCCGGTTCTTCGGCCTGCCCACCGGGGTCGCGGCAAGGCGGGCGGCGCAGCTCATCGACGCGTTCGGGCTGACCGACAGGAAGAACGCGATGGCCGACCAGCTGTCGGGCGGCCAGGCCCGCCGGCTGATGATCGCCCGCGCCCTGGTCCACCAGCCCGACGTGCTGTTCCTCGACGAGCCGACCGCGGGCCTCGACCCGCAGACCCGGGTCAACCTGTGGGAGATCCTCCAGGTGCTGCACGCGCAGCGGCCAGTCGATCCTGCTCACCACGCACTACATGGAGGAGGCCGAGGCGCTCTGCGACCGGATCGCGGTCGTCGACCACGGCAAGATCCTCGCCGAGGGCTCGGTTGACGAGCTGCTCGCGAACTCCGGCGCGCAGACGGTCGTCACCATCCGCTACGAGGAGCCGGTACCTGACGGGCTCGCCGAGCGGGCCGGCCTGACCGGGCGCCCCGGCGTCACCAAGGTGGAAGCCGACGGCGACCAGCTCCGCGTCTTCGCCGCCGACCCCGAGGGCCTGCTCGGCGACCTGGTGAACATCGGCGCCGCCAACGGCCTGCACGTCCGGGACGCCACCCAGGCGAAGCCGAGCCTGGAGACCGCCTTCCTCGCCCTGACCGGCCGCGAGTACCGGGAGTAGAGATCATGGCCATCACAGCGAACACCCGGCCGGGCAAGCCCGCCAACATCGGCACGGCATCCAGCGACGACGCCCCCGTCGCGGCGTCGGTCGCCGCGCTCATCACCGACGCGCCGGTCCCGCACCCGACCCTGTGGAAGACGTTCGCCGCGATGATGGCGCGCGAGTTCCGCGTACTCGGCAGGAACGCGCCGTCCACCTTCATCAGGGCGGTCCTGCAGCCGCTGCTGTTCGCGTTCGTCTTCGCCTACGTCATGCCGAAGATCGGCAGCGGCTTCTCGGTGGCGGCCAGCCCAGGCGCCACGGCGGGCAGCATCAACTTCGCCACAATCCTCGTGCCCGGCCTCATGGGCTCGATGTTCCTCATGCAGGGCATGTTCGGCACCACGATGCCGCTGATCATGGAGTTCTCCTGGCAGCGCACCATCGAGGACCGTGCCCTCGCGCCGGTACCGATCCGGCGTGCTCGGTATCCAGAAGATCACCGCGGGTGCGATCCAGGCGTTCATCGGCGCCGCGATCGTCTTCCCCGTCGTCTACTGGGTGCACGCTCCAGGCCAGGGCCCGCACGTCCACGTGACCAACTGGTTCCTGCTCGCCGTGGTCATGGTCTTCTCCTCGACGCTCACCGCGTCGCTCGGCCTGTGGCTCGGCACGGTCGTCGACCCGCGCAAGATCCAGATGATCTTCGCCGTCATCCTGCTGCCGATCACGATGCTGGGGTGCGTCTACTACCCGTGGTCCGCACTGCACGCGATCCGCTGGCTGCAGATCGTCACGCTGATCAACCCGATGGTCTACATGACCGAGGGCCTGCGGGCCGCGCTGACCCCGGGCCTGGGCCACATGGCCCTCTGGGCGATCATGCTCGCCCTGGTCGGCGGCACCCTCGCCTTCGGCGGCATGGCCGTCCGCACCTTCCGCAACCGCGTCATCAACTTACCTGGCGCGGCTGACGCGGCCCTCGTCCCAGACCGGCTCAAGGGCCTCGCGGACCGCGCCGTCCGCGCCGAAGATGAGGAACCGGTCGAAGGTCCGCGCGAACCACCGGTCGTGGGTGACCGCGAGGACGGTCCCCTCGTAGCTTTCAAGACCGTCCTGCAGCGCCTCGGCCGACTCTAGGTCGAGGTTGTCCGTCGGCTCGTCGAGCAGCAGCGCGGTCGAGCCCTCAAGTTCGAGCAGCAGGATCTGGAACCGGGCCTGCTGCCCGCCGGACAGCTTGCCGAACAGCTGGTCGCCCTGCCGTTCGAGCTCATAGCGGCGCAGCACGCTCATCGCGGCACCGCGGTCCCGCGCGTGGACGTCCCAGAGGATCCCGGTGAGCGTCCGTCCCTCTAGGTCCGGGTGCGCGTGGGTCTGCGCGAAGAACCCGGGCACCACCCGCGCGCCGAGCTTCCAGCTCCCGGTGTGCGCCACCGGCTGCCCGGCGAGCAGCCGCAGGAAATGCGACTTGCCGGAACCGTTCGAGCCGAGCACCGCGACGCGCTCGCCGTAGAACACCTCGAGGTCGAACGGCTTCATCAGCCCGGTGAGCTCAAGCTTGGCGCAGGTGACGGCCCGCACGCCGGTGCGCCCGCCGCGCAGCCGCATCTTGATGTCCTGCCTGCGCGGCGGCTCGGGCGGCGGCCCCGCCTCCTCGTACTTCCGCAGCCGCGTCTGCGCGGCGGCGTAGCGGGACGCCATCGCGTCGCTGTTCGCGGCGTACTGCCGCATGTCGAGCACGAGCTTCTTCAGCTGGGCGTGCTTCTCGTCCCAGCGGCGGCGCAGTTCCTCGAACCGCTCGAACCGCTGCGCCCGCGCCTCGTGATAGCTGCCGAACCCCCCGCCGTGCACCCACGTGTCTGAGCCGCCCGGCGCGGGCTCGACGCTGACGATCTTCGACGCCGCCCGCGCGAGCAGTTCCCTGTCGTGCGAGACGAACAGCACGGTCTTGCCGGTCTCCCGCAAGCTGCTCCTCAAGCCAGCGCTTGCCCGGCACGTCCAGGTAGTTGTCCGGCTCGTCGAGCAGCAGCACCTCGTCGGGACCGCGCAGCAGCGCCTCGAGCACCAGCCGCTTCTGCTCGCCGCCGGATAGCGTCGCCACGCCCCGCCACTGGGCCTTCTCATACGGGCACGCCGAGCGCGGACATCGTGCACATGTCCCACACCGTCTCCGCGGCGTACCCGCCCGCGTCCGCCCAGTCGCTCAGCGCCTGCGCGTACGCCATCTGGTCGGCCTCGCCGTCGCGCTCCATGATCGCCAGCTCGGCCGCGTCCACGGCGCCGGCCGCGTCGCGGATCGCCGGCCGCGCCACGGACACCAGCAGGTCACGCACCGTCCGGTCGTCCCGCCATGACCCGACGAACTGCGGCATCACGCCGAGCCCGCCGCTGGTGGTGACCGTCCCCGCGTCTGGCTTCAGCTCCCCGGAGATGATCTTCAGTAGCGTGCTCTTGCCCGTCCCGTTCGGGCCGACAAGGGCGAGCACGTCGCCCTGCCCGACCCGGAAGCTCGCGTCGGACAGCAGCATCCGGCCGTCGGGCAGGTAGTAGTCGACGTGCGCGACCTGCAGATGGCCCATGCCGGCCATCATGGCCGACGCGCCGGACCGCGGGCAAACGGGTTACCGCGTGTCCTGGCGGCGTAGCTCGGTCTCGAGCAGGTCCATGGCCTTGAGGAAGGCTTCCTGCTCGCTGGGGGAGAGCTTGTCGAGGACGCGGGCGATCGGACTGGCGGCGCCGTCGAGCCATTCGCCGACCAGGGCGGCCTGAGCGGGGGTGATGGCGACGATGGTGCGCCGCCGGTCGGCGGGGTCGGGGTGCCGTTCGATGAAGCCCGCGCGGTCGAGGTCGGCGAGGACGCCGCTGACGGTGGGCAGGGTCAGGCCAAGCCTGACGGCCAGTTCGCTGACGGTGACCGGGCCGCCGCGAATCTGCTGGAGGGCGGCGACGTGCCGGGGGCCGAGCGGTGCGCTCGCCAAGGGCGCGGCGCGGTCCTGCCAGCGCCGCATCCCGCGCGTGACGCGGGGAAACAACTGCATGAGCCGCAGGCACGCCGCGGAGTGCCGCGAGCTGTCGGTTTCGTCGGCCATGCCCCTCCCTTTGACACCTGGGAGCCCATTATATATGGTTCCAGTAACAAAATAGTTTTGCTATCAGAAGAAAATTAAAGGGAGACGGCATGACGGAATCAGGGCAGACCACCCCATCAACGGCGGGGGAGCTGCTGCAGGACGGGAAGCTCGCCGGGTCCTGGGCCCTCGATGCTGCCAGGTCCGAGATCGGGCTCAAGAGCAAGAGCATGTGGGGCATGCTCGCGGTCAACGGCGTATTCCGCGAGGTCACCGGGAGCGGCACGGTATCGGCGTCCGGGGACGTTACCGGCACGGTCACGGTGGCCGCGGGTCGGTCGACACCAAGCAGAAGAAGCGGGATGAGCACCTGCGCTCGGCGCACTTCTTCGACGTCGCCAGCACCCCGGACATCACCTTCACCGCCGAGCAGGTCACGCCGTCCGGCGCGGGCGTCACCGTGACCGGGGCACTCACCGTCCGGGACCGCACTCGTCCGGTGACCTTCCCCGCGCGGGTCACCGTCCTCGACGGAACACAGGTGGAGCTGGACGGCGAGCTCCAGGTCAACCGGTCGGACTTCGGCCTGACCTGGAACCAGCTGGGCATGGTCTCGGTGCACAACACGATCACCGTCCACGCGGTATTCACCAGGCAGTAAAGACCAGCCCGGCATCGTCGCCGTCCGCGACAGCATGAACGCGCACGCGGCTGCGCTCGCCTTCCCGCCGTCCGCTTGGCGCGTGCGCCTGACCGGCCCGGAGCGCTAGCCGCCGCGGGCGGCGGTCAGAGCTTGGCGTGCAGCTCCTCGACGATCGCCTTGCCCTGGGCGGGGGTCACGTAGGGGAGGCCGCCGATCTGGATGTAGACGTCGCCGAAGACGGCGCCGTAGCTCGCGAACGCGCTCGCGCCGACGGACCCCGCGTTCCCCTTGGGGTCGGGCGCGGAGAAAGCCTCGTCGCCCACGCCGGTGACGGAGTTCGGCGGGAAGCCGGCCGTCGTCAGCGCGTTCAGGTCGGCCTCGTATCCGATTTTGCCGTCCTTGACGGTGACCGAGACCTGCAGCAGCGCGGAGTCGCCGGTGGCGTAATCGCAGCCGAAGACCTGGCCGGCCGTGCTGTTGGGTTTCGTCGTGGCGAACGTGGTGCCGGTAATCTGCGACGCCTGCGCGGCCGTCAGCGCGGTGCACACGTTGAAGTTCGCCGTGGTGCCCGACGAGCCGGAGTTTCCTGCCGCCGAGTTCGCCGCGGCCGCGCGTGGCGCCGCCGCGGCGCTCGTCCCGTCGGCCCCGGCCGGTGCGGCCCCGCCGGCGGCAGTTTTCGATCCGGCCGAGCAGGCCGTCGCCGACGCGGCGACGGCGAGGGTTAGGCTGGCGGCCGTGAGAACGGCGGCTACTCGCATGTCTTCTCCCGGTGAGTCTCTTCAAGCGTGGTCGCGGCGCCGGTGACTGGCCACGGCGCTGCCTCGACGTTAGGGGCGAGCACAGCGACGAGGAATCGGGAGAAACCCTCGACCTGGACGCAAAGCCGGGCAGCGGCAGGGCGGCTGGCCGGCGCGCGGGGCGTCAGGGACGCGCCGGTCCCATCAGGGCGCCGAGCTCGGCGCGGGAGGCGATGGCGAGCTTGCGGTAGACGCGGGCGAGGTTCGCCTCCACCGTCTTGACCGAGAGGAACATCAGCTGCGCCACCTCGCGGTTGGTCAGCCCGGCGGCGGCGAGCTCCGCGACGCGCCGTTCGGTCTCGGTCAGCCCGCCTGGCGCGGCCGGGCGCAGGTTCACCCTGGCCAGTTCCGCCGCCGCCTGCCCCGCCCAGGCGGCGGCGCCGAACGCGGTGAACTCCCTGTGCGCCTCGGTGAGCAGTTCCCTGGCCAGCCGCTTGGCCTTGGCCCGGCGCTGCAGCTGGCCCGCGATGAGCAGCGTCCTGGCCCGGTCGAACCGCAGGGGCGAACCGTCGTACCAGGCGAGGGCCTGCCCGATGGCGGCAAGGGCGGCGGGCAGTTCGCCGTCCGCGGCCTGCACCAGCGCGCGCCCTGACAGCACGACGGCCCCGGCCGAGCGCCGCCCGGAGGCGGCGGCCAGCCCGTCGAGGTGATCGAGGAAGGCCCGCGCGTCAGCTAGCCGGCCGGTCGCGACGAGGGACACCAGGTAGTCAAGGTGCCAGCGGCTGTAGCCGGGCTCGCGCAGGTGCATTGCGGTGAGCACGGCGTGCCAGCGGTCGAAGTGCCCGACGGCGGTGGCCGGGTCGCCGCCGGACAGCGCGGCGAAGCCGAGCGCCCCGTGCTCGCGGTGCCGCTCGTAGTTGGTCGCCACGGCGGCGTCGGACGAGCTGGCCAGCGCGGCCGTCCCTTCGCCTAGCCGTCCCTCGTAGACCAGGATGAGGCCGAGGTTGTGCCTGGCCTGTCCAGCGAGCGAGGCAAGGCTGCCCTGCTCAGCCACGTCGAACTGCTCCTGGGCGAACTGCCTGGCCCGCCCGAGCTGCCCGCGCCACAGGGCGATGTGCGGAAGGTGCCCGAGAGAGTAGGCGATCGACGAAAGGTCACCGGATGCGCGGGCCTCCGCGAGCAAGGCGAGCAGCCGGGCCTCGGCCTCGTCAAGGTCGTCGGCGTACTTGAGCAGCGCCGCGTAGCTGGCGTCGGCGCGGTCGGAGAGCCTGCGGCTCGGGTGGTCGCGTTCAAGCTCGATGGCCCGCAGGAACATGTCATGGTCAAGGCCCCGGCCCGCACGGAACCTGGCCCCCGCGGCCTGGCAGAGCGCCCCTGACAGGACCGCCGGATCTGGCTGGCCGCCCTCCTCGAGCAGCGCCACAGCCTCCGCCGCCGACGCGTCGGCCAGGTCGATGTCGTCGGTCACGGCGGCCAGGGTCAGCAGTGCCTCGGACCTGCCGGCGGGGTCCCCGGCGGCCTCGGCCGCCGCGGCCTGGAGCTCGGCCGCGGCGCCGCCCCAGCCGATCACCTCCGTCGCCATCTCGGCGAACCGAATCCGCCTGCGGGTTCGCCCGGGCCCGGCCGGCGTCAGGTCGATTGCCTGGCGCTGCGCCCGCACCGCGCCAGGGCTGTCGCCGGCCCGGACGAGCGCGTCGGCCAGCAGGTCAAGCCGCGCCGCGCGGTCGGCGTCGGCGCTCGTGTGCGCCAGGGCGAGCCGCGACAGCTCCACCGCGATGTCTGGTGCGCCCGCGGCAAGCGCCGCCGCCACGCCGACGTCAAGCGCGACGGCGATCCGGGGATCCGCCCTCGTCGCCGCCAGGGCGGCGTGCCGTCCGCGTTCAAGCGGGTCATCGGTGCTCTCGCAAGGCGCCGGTGCAGCGCCCGCCGCTCGGCGGCCGGCAGCGCGGCGTAGGCGGCGGCGCTCATCAGCGGATGCGCGGCCCGCACGGTGCGCGGCCCGCCAGGCACCGTCAGCCCGCCAGGCACGGCCGCCTCGTCGACGATCACCACCCCGGCGAGCTCAGCGCGTTCCAGGGCGCCGGGCTCGAGCCCCTCGTCGGTGAACCGCCACGACGCTGCCGTCCCCGCGGCGATCAGCAGAACGTCCCTTGGCAGGCTGCGGACCCGTTCGGCGACAAGCGCATCGAGGCTGGTGGGCACGGGCAGCGGCATCCCCGGGGTGACCGCGATCTCCAGCCGGTCAAGTGCGCGCGCCAGCTCGAGCGCGTACAGCGGGTTGCCGCCGGAGGTCGCGTGCACGCGCAGCAGGACCGGCCGGGGCAGGCGCACCGCGAGCCGGCCGGCGAGCAGCTCGAACAGCGCCCCCACGGTGACCGGCCCGACCGCGATGGACAGCACCTGGTCGCCGGGCAGCCCGTCGAGGGGCGCCCAGCGCGAGCCTTCGCCGCGCGCGGTGGCGATCAGCCGCACGCGGCTGTCCGGCCCTAGCCGCCGCAGCGCGAACCGCAGCGCGCCGGCGGTCGCCGCGTCCAGGTACGGCAGGTCGTCAAGCGCGATCAGCACTGGTCGTGAGCGTGCCTGCGCCGAGAGCACGGAAAGCAGCGCGGTGCCGACGGCCCGCTCGTCGGCGGGCTCGCTGCCGGGGGCCGACTGCAGCATGACGACGCGCAGCGCCTCCCGCTGCGGCGCCGGCAGCCCGGCGATTACTGACGCTTCTGTGCTCCGCAGCAGGTCGGTCAGCCCCACCCACGGCAGCCGCGCCTCCGCGGCGCCGACGCGGGACGCGAGCACCAGGTGGCCTGCACTAGCCGCCCGCGTGGTCGCCCATTCCCACAGCGCGGTCTTCCCGATCCCGGCCGCCCCGGTCAGGACCGCCGCTGTCGCATCGCCCGCGTCAAGGAATGCTGACAGCAGCGCTCGCTCGGCGTCGCGCCCCACGATCACTGGCTCAGCCGGCGGCCGCCGCGCAGGCCCCCCATGCATCCTCCCGGTCAAGCGGGTCGGCCGTCGGAATCAGTGACCGAAGCCGCCGAAGGGCCACTGCTAGTGCCGCTCGCGCTCCTCGTCCTCGTGGATCCGGTCAATGCTCACGGCGATGGCGATGATGAGCGCGTCATCCTCGCCCGGCGCGACCTCGACCCCGTAGGTGTCCCTGATCCGGAACCACTGCCTGGAGATCCGCCCCACCAGGCGCCCGTCGCTGGTGAGCTGCCAGTCCTTGTCCGCGAAATTGCCGGTCGCCTCGAGCCGCGACCCGTCGGCGAGGGTGACCTCATAGCGGTGCCTGATGGGCGAGAAGAACGCGGGGCGGACCGTGGCGATCACTCCGTCAGCGTCTTCGATGTCAACGCGACGCGCATCGCGAACAGCTTCTTGCGGATGATCGCGCGGATGTTGCCTGAGGCGTCCTTGAGCTCGAAGGTCTCGCGGAGCCTCAGCGCCTTGCCGTCGACGAAGAAGACCCGGTCACCGTTCTCGTCCTCGATCCAGAAATCAGCCGTGAAGGAAAAGATGCGCTCCTGAACGAGATACCTCATGAGAGAAGGTTATAAGCGGTATGCCCCCTTCGCGCCGGATCCCCATGCTCGCGTGGATCGGCCGGCGGCATCGCCGCCCTGCTACGGCGAACTATCCACCACTCATTGCCAGCCCGCCACCCAGGGGATCGATAACAGCAAAAAGTTAGCCTGAACGAGAGCATGCCATGCCGCTTCCCGCCCGCTGCGCCGTCACGGCCCGGGGACGGGAATACCCGATTGCCCCCGAGTGCTGCTACTCTGGTTAGCGACTAGCCCGGTTCGTAATATGTGCCGGGCGTGCAAGCGGAGGACCACCTCCCACCTCGCCGGCCACGGGTCGGCGGGTTTGAACGGCGCTCATCCCGGCCAGGCTGGCGGGGATCGCGACCGTCGGTGTGGTAGCCCCGCGGCACAAGGTGCCTGGCGGGGCTTTTTCTCGTCTGGCCCTGGTCGCGCAGGTCAGGTGCCTGCCTGCAAGGCAGCGCAGGTAGCTGCCACGGCAGGCACCGCGGTCGCCGGAGAGGCCGGCGACGGCAGAACATGATGAACCTGTGGAGGTCACATCAGCACCGAAACGCGTATCAATGACCGGATCCGCACACCTGAGGTCCGGCTTGTCGGAGCGAAGGGCGAGCAGGTAGGGATCGTCTCGATCACCGAGGCACTCCGGCTCGCGCAGGAGGCTGACCTCGATCTTGTCGAGGTCGCCCCGACCGCCCGTCCCCCGGTCTGTAAGCTCATGGACTACGGGAAGTTCAAGTACGAGACCGCGCTCAAGGCGCGGGAGTCGCGCAAGAACCAGACGCAGACCATCGTCAAGGAGATCAAGCTCCGCCCGAAGATCGACCCGCACGACTACGGCACCAAGAAGGGCCACGTCGAGCGGTTCCTCAAGGCGGGGGACAAGGTCAAGGTGACGATCATGTTCCGCGGTCGCGAGCAGTCCCGCCCCGAACTCGGTTTCCGGCTGCTGCAGAAGCTGGCGGACGACGTCACCGAGCTCGGTTTCGTCGAGTCGCAGCCCAAGCAGGACGGCCGGAACATGATCATGGTGATCGGCCCGCACCGGCGCCCGCCCGAGCGCAAGCCCGCGCAGGCACCCGCGCAGCCGCGTCCCGTGCCGAGCCCGCGCAGCGAGGCGTCCGCCCCGGTCGCCGCGGACGAGACCCCGGTCGCCGCGGCCGAGCCCGCGGCCGAGGCCACGACGGTCGAGAGCTCAGCCCAGGCGCCGACAGACGCGTAGAGGTTTACCCCGGCAACGGGGACAGGGCGGAGCGGCCCGCATGACGGTGCGGGGCCGCTCCGCAAGGCTAAGCTGCCCCCGGGCGGCGCAAACTAGGAGACGACGGCGACCATGCCGAAGATGAAGACGCACAGCGGCGCCGCCAAGCGGTTCAAGATCACCGGCAGCGGCAAGGTCATGCGGCTGCGGGCCAACCGGCAGCACCTGTTCGAGCACAAGTCCTCCCGCGTCACGCGGCGGCTCTACGGCGAGGTCGAGCTCTCCCCGTCCAACGTGCGCGCGATCAAGCGCCTGCTCGGCAAGTGAACTCGTAACCGCAGCCCAGAGGGAGATTGAACAATGGCACGCGTCAAGCGTTCGGTGAACGCCAAGAAGAAGCGCCGGGTTGTCCTCGAGCGCGCGAAGGGCTACCGCGGCCAGCGGTCCAGGCTCTACCGCAAGGCCAAGGAGCAGGTCCTCCACTCGATGACCTATGCCTACCGCGACCGCAAGGACCGCAAGGGCAACTTCCGCCGGCTCTGGATCCAGCGCATCAACGCCGCCGCGCGGGCGAACGGGCTGACCTACAACCGCTTCGTCCAGGGCCTGAAGGCGGCGGGCGTCGAGGTCGACCGGCGAGTGCTCGCCGACCTCGCCGTGACCGACCCCGCGGCCTTCGCCGCGCTGGTCGAGGTTGCGCGCCACGCGCTGCCCGAGACGGTCGGCGCGGCAGCGTAGCTGCAGTAACCACCAGGCCCTCCCCTCAGCCACCGTGTGGTGGGGCGCGTTCTTTGCGCCGCACCACCGCGGGGGAGACGGGGGGCCGCGCAGGCCCCCCGTGACCGGGGGGTGCAGGGGGGTCGTCCCCCCGCGGGAGAGTTATGTACGCAAGCGCCAGCCTGTCACGAGTCAAGGCGGCCCGTCGGCTGACCAAGCGGGCGCTGCGCCAGCGTGAGCGCGCCTTCCTCGCCGAGGGACCGCAGGCCGTGGCCGAGGCCCTGGCGGTCGGCGCTTGCGTGCGGGGCATCTTCGTCACCGCGCCCGCGCAGGCGCGGCACTCCGGCCTGATCGCGCGGGCGCAGGACGCGGGCATCGACGTCCAGGCGGTCATCCGGCGAGGTGATGGGCGAGCTTGCCCAGACCGTCACCCCGCAGGGCCTGCTGGCGGTCTGCGACTTCATCGACGTGCCGCTTGCCCAGGTCGCCGCGGCCCGGCCGGCCCTGGTCGCCGTGCTGGCCAACATCCGCGACCCGGGCAACGCGGGCACCGTGCTGCGCGCCGCGGACGCGGCGGGCGCCGACGCGGTGATCTTCACGGACGCCTCCGTGGACGTCTACAACGGCAAGTGCGTCCGGGCGAGCGCGGGCAGCCTCTTCCACCTGCCGGTCGTGGCGGGCGTCGGGCTGCCGGCCGCCGTCGCCGCCCTGCGCGAGGCCGGCCTGCGGGTGCTCGCCGCCGACGGCCGGGGATCGAGCACGCTCGACGACCCGCGCACCCAGGCCGCGCTGCGCATCCCGACCGCGTGGCTGTTCGGCAACGAGGCATGGGGGCTTCCCGGTGACCTGCTGGCGCTCGCCGACGAGTCGGTCGCGGTACCGATCTACGGCCGCGCCGAGTCGCTCAACCTGGCCGCCGCGGCGGCGGTATGCCTGTACGCCTCCGCGCGGAGCCAGCGGGCCGAGCAGGCCTTGTTAGCGGCATGTTAAGGCGTCACGGTCATCTCCGCGAAGCATTATGATTACGTCGCGTTGCGCGCCGCTGGCGGGCCGGGTATCCCTCGCATACGGTATTTACGCTGTGACATAGCGAAATCTCGGTGCGCGGGGACTGTCGTGCAGGCGGGCAAACGCGCTAGAGTCTGATCACATTCCGTCACCCGCATCGTGGTCCGAGCCGTCAAGTAACGCCCGGTCCCCGATGCGCCCCCAGTCGGACGGAGGCGCAACGCCGTGGAGAGCAACAGACCGGGCCGGCGGGCAACCGGCGGGCCCGGGCGGGCCAGCGGCACGCCCGCCGCCACGCCGGCGGAGCGGCCTGCGCCGTCATCTCCCGAGGGCACGCTTCCTGGCGGTACTGGGCCGCTGACGGCGCGGGAGCTCGCCGAGGCACAGTCACTGCTCGCCGATGAACTGCCAGATGGCCTGGTGGTGGCCGACGACGCGGGCCGCGTTGTGGTGTTCAACCGGGCCGCGGCCAGGCTCACCGGCATAGCGCCGGAAGAGGCCACCGGCAAGTACGTCTACGACGTGCTGCCCTTCAGGGACCTGGACAGCCGCGACTGGTGGATGTGCGTCGACCCGTACAACGGCCTCGCCACCAGGTCCAGGCACCCCGAGCGCAGCCTGTTCCTGGCCGACGGCCAATCGGGGGGTTACGGGGGGTCGTCCCCCCGGGGCGACACCGAGCTGCTCGTCTCGGTCGGCTACGTGCGCGATACCCGCTCCGGCCCGGTCCGCCGCCTGGTGATCACCCTGCGCGGCGCGCAGCAACGGGCCCGGCTCGAGCGCAGCCGGGCCGAGCTCGTCTCCACGGTCGCGCACGAGCTGCGCGCGCCGCTGACGTCGGTCAAGGGGTTCACCGCCACGCTGCTCGCGAAGTGGTCCCGGTTCAGCGACGACCAGAAGCGGGTCATGCTCGAGACGGTCAACGCCGACGCCGACCGGGTGACCCGGCTGATCACCGAGCTCCTCGACGTGTCCCGCCTCGAGTCCGGCCGGATGGAGGTGCGGCGGCAGCTCGTCGACGTCCCCGAGCGGGCCCGCAAGATAATCGCGGGCCGGGTCGCCTCCGGCGAGCCTGAGGACCGGTTCCGGCTGGACGCCGCGCACGACCTCCCCGAGACCTGGCTGGACGCCGACAAGATCGACCAGATCCTCAGCAACCTCGTGGAAAACGCGGTCAGGCACGGGGCTGGTATCGTGTCTGTCGTGGTACAGCGCACGCGGGGATCAGGTGATCAGGGCGAAGCCATCACCGTGTCCGTGCGCGACGAGGGCGAGGGCATACCGCCGGAGATGTCCCTGCGGGTGTTCCGCCAGTTCTGGCGCGGAAAGCGCCGGGGCGGCACCGGCCTTGGCCTGTACATCGTGAAGGGCCTCGTCGAGGCGATGGACGGCGACATCGGCGTGAACCGCGCGCCCGGCGGCGGCGCCGAGTTCCGATTTACCCTGCCCGCGGGCATCCCCATCGCCTAACGCGGCGTACCGCCGCGGCGACGTGAGCCCGGCGGGCACACCCCGGCCAATCCCGCGAGCCGGTAGGGTCATTGATGCTGGACATGGCAGCACCCGTCCGTTCGGACGACGATGAACATCTACCACCGCGGGCCTTCCAGCTGGCTGACCACCCTGAGGAAGCGAAAGATGTCCGCACCGAACAAGAACTACGACCCGGTAGAGGTGACCGCCTTGACCGCCGATGAGGTGGAGCGCGCGACCCAGGCCGCGCTCACGGCGATCGCCGCCGCGCAGACCCTGGACCAGCTCAAGGAGGCCCGGCTCGGGCACGCCGGCGACAAGGCGCCGCTGTCGGCGGCCCGCGCCGAGATCGGCGCGCTGCCGCCGCAGGCCCGCGCCGACGCGGGGCGCCGGGTCGGCGCCGCCACCGCGCAGGTCAGGGAGGCGCTCAAGCAGCGCCAGGAGCAGCTCGAGCACGAGCGCGACGAGCAGGTGCTCATCACCGAGCGCGTCGACGTGACCCTGCCGTACGACCGGCGGCAGGCCGGCGCACGGCACCCGGTGAGCATGATCGCCGACAAGCTGTCCGACGTGTTCGTCGCGATGGGCTACGAGGTCGCCGAGGGACCCGAGGCCGAGGCCGAGTGGTACAACTTCGACGCGCTCAACATCCCGCCGGATCACCCGGCGAGGGAGATGCAGGACACCCTGTTCATCGCGCCGCCCGACGGCGCGCCGCCGGGCACGCGGTCCGGCATGGTGCTGCGCACCCATACCTCCCCGGTGCAGGTCCGCAGCCTGCTGACGCGGCCGCTGCCGCTCTACGTGGTGAGCCCGGGCAAGGTGTACAGGAACGAGGCGCTCGATGCCACCCACCTGCCGGTCTTCTACCAGATCGAGGGCCTGGCGGTGGACGAGGGCCTGACCATGGCCGACCTGCGCGGCGCGATCCAGGCGTTCGTCGACGCGCTGTTCGGCGCCGGGCTGCGCACCCGGCTGCGCCCGGACTACTTCCCGTTCACCGAGCCGTCCGCCGACGTGTCCATGGAATGCCACGTGTGCCGCGGCGAGTCGACCAAGCCGGGGGCCGACCCGTGCCGCGTCTGCCGCAGCATGGGCTGGATCGAGATCGCCGGCTGCGGCATGGTCAACCCCCGGGTGCTCGTCGCCTGCGGCATCGACCCCGACCGGTACAGCGGCTTCGCGTTCGGCCTTGGCGTCGAGCGGTCGCTGATGCTCGCCAACGGCATCAACGAGATCCGCGACACCTACGACGGCGACGTGCGGTTCAGCCGGGCTTTCGGGATGGAGATCTGAGATGCGGGTGCCAGTTTCGTGGCTGCGTGAGTACGCGCCCATCCCCGAGCCCTACGACGCGCTCGAGGTCGGCCGGCGGCTGACCCAGGCCGGCCTCGAGGTCGAGGCGGTCGAGCAGGCCGGGCACGACGTGCACGGCGTGATCACCGCCCAGGTGATGGCCATCGAAGAGCTGGCCGGGTTCAAGAAGCCGATCCGCTACTGCCGGGTCGCCGTCAGTGACGCCGAGCTCGCCGCCGACCCGGAGGCGCTGACCGGCGTCATCTGCGGCGCCGTCAACTTCAAGGCAGGCGACCGGGTGGCCTTCGCCACCGTCGGCGCCATGCTGCCCGGCGGCTTCGAGATCACCGCGGCCAGGAAGTACGGCAGGACGTCGCAGGGCATGATCTGCGCCGTCGACGAGCTCGGCATCGGCGAGGACCACTCCGGCATCCTCGTGCTGCCGCCGGACACGCCGCTCGGCGTGGACTTCGCGGATTACGCGGGGCTGCGCGACGACGTGCTCGAGATCACCGTGACCCCCGACCGCGGCTACGCGGTGTCCGTCCGCGGGGTGGCGCGGGAGCTCGCCAGCGCGTATGCGGTCCCCTTCACCGACCCGGCGCAGACCTTCGTGCCCGGCGAGGACGAGTCCGGCCTGGACGAGCCGGCCCCGGCTGGAGACACCGGGGCCGCCGCCAGTACGGGCGACAACATGGGGCCGTGGCCCGCCGAGATCGGTGACCCGACCGCCTGCGACCGGTTCGTGCTGCGCGAGGTGCGCGGCTTCGACCCGCGGGCGCGGACGCCGCTGTGGATGGTGGTCCGGCTGGCCCGCTGCGGCATGCGCAGCGTCTCGCTCGCCGTCGACGTGACCAACTACCTCATGATCGAGCTCGGCCAGCCGCTGCACGCCTTCGACCGGGCCAAGCTGCACGGCACCATCGTCGTGCGGCGCGCGCGCCCCGGCGAGAGGCTGACCACGCTGGACCACGTCACCCGGACGCTGCACGCCGACGACATCCTCATCACCGACGACACCGGCCCGATCTCCATGGCGGGCACGATGGGCGGCCTGGAGACCGAGATCGACGACGACTCCACCGACATCGTCATCGAGGGCGCGCACTTCAGCGACACCGGGACCGCGAAGATGTCGCGCCGTCACCGGCTGCACTCCGAGGCGTCCTACCGGTTCGAGCGCGGCACCGACCGTGAGCTGCCACCGCGCGCCACCGCGCGCGCGGCCGCGCTGCTCGCCAGCCTCGGCGGCGCGACGATCGTCCCGGGCGTCACGCATGCGCAGGTGCCCTACCAGCCGGTGACGATCAGCATGGCGGCCGACTACCCGGACCGGGTGGCCGGCATGGTCTACGGCATGGACACGGTCGTGGCCCGCCTGCGGGAGGTGGGCTGCGAGGTGCGTTCCACCCCGGCCGGCCAGGCGCCGACGATCGCGCCCTGGCGGGCCGGCGGGCCCGAGCCGTCGTCCGGCCACGACCCTGCCAATCACCACGGGGCCCATGACCACGGGGCCCGCGACCACGGGGCCCACGACCACGGGGCCCGCACGGGGCCCGCGACCACGGGGGCCGGCACGACCGCCAGCTCATCGTGCTGCTCGTCACGCCGCCCTCCTGGCGGCCCGACCTGACCGACCCGGCCGACCTGGCCGAGGAGGTCATCCGCCTTGAGGGCTACGGCAACGTCCCGGTCCGCCAGCCGCGCACCACGGCGGGCCAGGGCCTCTCGCAGCGGCAGAAGGCGCTGCGGGCGATCGCCCGCACGCTTGGCGCCGCCGGCTTCGTCGAGGTGCACTCCGACCCGTTCGCCCCGGCGGACGAGGCCGACCGCCTCACGCTCGGGCCGCAGGACCCACGCCGCCCCGCGGTCAAGGTCGCCAACCCGCTGAGCGAGGACCAGCCGCAGCTGCGCACCACCCTGTTGCCAGGCCTGTTCCGCACCCTGGTGCGGAACATTGGCCGCGGCTTCCCGGACACCGCCCTGTTCGAGACCGGCCAGGTGTTCCTGCCGCGGCCCGGCTCGCCGGGCATCGCGCCGATCCTCGCCACCGACCGCGGCCCCACCGAGGCGGAGCTGGCGACGCTCGCCGCCGCGCTGCCCGACCAGCCGCCGCGGGTGGCCGGCGTGCTCGCGGGCAACCGCGAGCTGCCCGGCTGGTGGGGGCCGGGCCGCGCCGCGTCCTGGGCCGACGCCATCGAGGCGGCGCGCTCGGTGGGGGCGGTGAGCCACCTGGCCCTCGAGGTCCGGGCGGCGGCCGAGGCGCCCTGGCACCCGGGCCGGTGCGCCGCGCTGTACGTGCGCGGCGCCTCCGGCGGCGAGTGGCTGGCAGGCCACGCGGGCGAACTGCACCCGCGGGTGACCGCGGCGTACGGCCTGGCCCCGCGGACCAGCGCGTTCGAGCTCGACCTGGCCGTGCTGTCGGCGGCCGCCGCGGCGGCCGAGCCGGTGCGCGGCCCCGCACTGTCCGCCTACCCGGTCGCCACCCAGGACGTGGCGCTCGTGGTGGCGCAGGAGGTGCCGGCCGCCGAGGTGGCCGCCGCCTTGCGGGCGGGCGCGGGCGAGCTGCTCGAGGACCTGCGGCTGTTCGACGTCTACACCGGCACGCAGCTCCCCGAGGGCCGCAAGTCCCTCGCCTACACGCTGCGGCTGCGCGCGCCGGACCGCACGCTCACCGCCGCGGAGGCGACCGCCGCCCGCGACGCCGCGGTGAGCGAGGCCGTCGCGCGCGCCGGCGCGGTGCTCCGGGCCTAGGGATACGGGGACCGCGGGATTCTTCGTCGGCGCGGGCGGGCCTGATACGATCGCGGCTTTTGCGATCAGGCCCGCGCGCGCCGACATCGGGGGTACGGGGGGCGTCCCCCGGGCGACAGGAGCCGCGTTTCATCGTTAGGCCCAGCCGGTGGTTGCCATCCCGTCCTCCTCTCGACGGACGGCGATTTTGCCCGCGTCTGCCGGTATATGACCGCACTTAATCACTTTGGTCCGTATATCGGGGGATTGTGGTGCGTGCCTCCGAGCATGCCAGGATCGGCAGCGGGGCTGCAGGCGACTCAGGGAGGTAACGTTTTCATCACGGGCGGCAGGCATCTGGGAGCGCTCCCGTCGCTGCAATCGCTTGCAGCACCGGCATTTCGTCGTGTCCATCCGCAATCACGGTTATCGTCGCGCTGCCGGTAGGTAGCCATGTTTTGACGGTATGCACGTGAAATCTGTGACAATGTGGGGTTAGCAGCGCACGTTGCGCTATCCGGCGGGGTCAGCCTGGATGGCGGCGGCAGAGCACCGTGCAAGTCGGGGAGGTCGGATGGTTCACGCGAGCCGCGCCGTGTTCAGGCACGGAATGCCTCGCGTCCGCGAGTGGGCCCTCTGGTCGCTGCCCCGGCCGCTGCTCGCCCTGTGGTCCGCCGTGACCTGCGGCTACCTGGCCTGGATCGGCGTCCGCGCGTCCGATTTCCACCTCGAGCTGCCGAACATCGCGCTGTTCGCCGCGCTGCTCGGCTGCGGCGCCTTCTCGGTGGAGATGGCCCGCCGGGCCAGCGAGCCGACCGGCGTGGTGAAGGACGTCTACGCGGTCTGGGAGCTGCCGATCGTCTTCTTGCTCCCCGGCCTGTACGCGCTGATCGTCCCGGCCGTGCGGGTCATACTCACCCAGTGGCGGGTCAGGCGGGCCCCCGCCTACCGGCGGGTGTACACGGCGGCGGCGATCGGGATCGCCTACGGCTGCGCGCGCGTTGCCTTCCTGGCCGTGTTGCCGGCGGGCTGCGAGCCGCGCGCCTACCTGTGGAGCCACACCGCCAGATGGCTGGTCGCCGCGGGCGCGGGCGCGCTCACCCAGTGGGCGATCAACCAGGCGCTTATCCTCGGGGCGGTCAAGCTAGAGAACCCGGCGGCCAGGATCAGGGACGAACTGCTCGGCCGGGAGACGCTGCACAACGACGCGACCGAGCTGTGCGCCGCGCTGCTCGTCGCCGTGGGCATGACGATCAGCGACCTCACGCTGATCATCGCGCTCCCGCTCGCCACGCTGCTCCAGCGCTCCTTCCGGCACGCGCAGCTGCTCAACGAGGCCAGGGCCGACGCTAAGACCGGGCTGCTCAACGCGGCGACCTGGGAGCGCGAGGCGGCGGCGGAGGTCGGCCGGGCGGTCCGCACTCACTCACCGCTCGCGGTCGCCCTGCTTGACCTGGACCGGTTCAAGCAGATCAACGACACCCACGGTCACCTGGCGGGCGATGAGGTGCTGCGCGCCATCGCCCGCCTGATGACCAGCGTGCTGCGCGAGTACGACGTGGCCGGCCGGTTCGGCGGCGAGGAGTTCGTCATGCTGCTACCGCAGACCCGCGCCCCTGACGCGCTGCGCATCGCTGAGCGCGTCCGCGCGCACATCGCGCGGCTGCCGATTACCGGGCCGGGCGGCGAGCGCATCCCCGTCACGGCCTCGATCGGGGTCGCGGCGCTTGACGCCGGGTCCAGCAGGCAGCTGACGGAACTGCTCGCCGCGGCGGACGCCGCGCTCTACCGGGCGAAGGCATCGGGCCGGGACCAGGTGCAGATGATCAGCACAAGCCGCGGGCTGAGCGCGGTCCGTCCGGGCGACGACCGCGACGCGGACGTCGGCGGACTCTGGCACGGCGCGCTGCGCCAGCCGCCAGCCGAGTTGGCGGGCGGGTTCGGCGGCGCTGTGCTGGCCACCGGCGCTGGCCACACGGCGCTGGCCAACACGGCGCACACCGCCCGCGGACGTCAGCGAAGCGCGGACGCCGGCGACAGCGAAAGCACCGCGACCACCTCCGTGCTCACGGTGTGACACTCCGACGCGTTCCCGGTACGCAGCACCTCGTGCGCCGGGTAGGACTCGCAGGTCCAGCCGTCAACCGTCACGGGCGCGCCGCCGCCGTTGCCCCGCAGGTCACCCGCCTTGATCGCGGCCGCGTACCCCGCCTCCACCCGCATCGCCGTGGCGCAGTTCACCGTTCCCCTGGCCACCATGATCACCACCGGCACGTTCATCGCGGTGCGCGTGCGGCCGCAGGACGTTCCGGCCGCCCCGGGACCCGGTCCCGCCGAGCAGCCGGCCAGCAGCATGGCGAGTACCGCCGCGCCGAGGACCGCCGCGCCGAGGACCGCCGCGCACGGAGCACCGCCGCCTGCAGGAGGGCAGCCGCGCCGCGGCCTGGACCAGCCCGTTCCGTGCTCCCGGTGCCCTGGTGAGCCTGTACAGTCCGGCCCGGCGCGACCCGGCACCGCTGATCGTCATCCGCGCCCCTCCGCGCCCTCCGCGGTAGTCGCGCTCCGTCGCGTCTCCGCCACTGATCTAAAGTGCCCACCTTAAGTGGTGACGGCGGCTTCGCACGCGCGGGGCCGGCCGGTACCGGCCCACGCGGGTCAGCTGTGGTCGCCGTGCCTGCCGAGAGTCTCCTCGGGCGTCACGCCTGGGCGGGTCCACTGCGGCACCGGACGGCTGGTCGGGCCCCAGGTGGGGTTCCCGTCCGCGTCCGAGCGCCAGTACCAGCACGGGCCGTGCCCCTCCGGCCAGCCCTCCGGGTTGTCCTGCCAGGCCTCACGGCGGCCATAGGGCGTCATGTCGAGCAGGCTGAAGGCCCCCATGACCGGCTCGTTGCCGCGACCCGTCGTGGAGTAGGTGAGGAACGCGCGGTCGCCGTCGCGCAGGAAGCAGGTGATGTACCCCATGTCGCCGCCGACCGGCTCGTCCAGGCCGCGCACGGAGTACCAGGGCTGGGTGTAGCCCATGAACTCGACGTAGCGGGCCACCTCCGCCCAGCGGCCCGTGGTCAGGATGGCGAGCGAGACGCCGCGGGCATTCAGGTAGACGGCGTCTTTCAGTACCCAGGCCGTGGTGGTGCAGCCTTCGCACTGCCCTTGGTGCGGGGCGCCGTCGTACCACATGTGCTTGTAGACCACGAGCTCGTCGCGGCCCTGGAACAGGTCAAGGAACGGGACCGGCCCGTCCGGCCCGGTTACCTCGACCGTCGGGTCGAACTCCACCATCGGCAGCCGACGGCGGGCCGCGGCGATCGCGTCGCCCTCGCGGGTGTGGGCCTTCTCCCTGACCAGCAGCTCGTCCCGGGCGGCCTGCCAGGTGGCCAGGTCGACCACCGGCGGGCGGCCAGGCAGCGCGGCGGCCGGGTCACTCGACGTGCTCATTGTGATGTCCTCCTTGGTGTGGGGTGACTGGCGGGACCGCAGGGGTCCTACCCCGGTCGCTAGAACAGACGCGCGACCTGGCCCGAACTCATCGCGGCACCAGGCCCGTCACGCCGGGAACCGCAGGGCCCGCTCCAGGTGGTACTCGGCCACGTCGCGGAACCAGTCGCGCTCCGGGTGGCTGGTGCCCGCGATCCGCAGCGGGCCCGCCACCAGGTCCAGGTGCATGCACAGCTGGTAGAACCGGAGCCGGTCCTCGTCAAGGCCGGCCCGGCGAAGCTTCGCGTAGTGCTCGCCGAACCGCATCCGCAGCCAGGTGTGCTCCACCTCGACGTCGAAGTACATGGCGCCTTCGATGTCGATCAGCACCGGCTCGCCGCGCCGGTCGAGCAGGACATGGTCCGGGCCGAGCTCGCCGTGCACCAGCGCGGCGGCGGCGCGCGGCTCGACCGGGGCGGCCAGCGAGTGCAGCGCCCGCTCGAGCCTGCCCCGCGCCCGGGCGGCGCGCGGGTCACGCACGGCGATCTCCGCGAGCTGGGCCAGCGACCGGTCCAGCATGATCCGCTCGCACGAAGTCACGGGCGGGCGACCGCCCGCGTCGACGAACGCCACCTTCCCCGGCGACGGCGACCGGACGTCGGCCATGGCGGCGAGCCAGCCGGCCACCACGGCCAGGGGGTGCTCCGCCGCCACGGGATCCGTTGCGAGCAGCGACTCAAGCCTGCCGCCCGCCACGTACTCGACCACCGCAATGTCCGCCGGGTACAGCGACCTCGACCGGTCCGCGAGCAGGATCTCCGGGCAGCGGACGCCGACGGATGCCAGGCGGCGCGCCGCGGCCTCGAACAGGGCGAGCCCGGACGCGTGCGAGAACGGGTCGGCCTGGTCGCCGGCGCCCGCGGGAAGCACGCCCTGCCAGTAGTCCTCGGCTTCGTCCCAGACATAGACGAGAACCGTGCGGCCGTCATCCATCGCCAGCCGGTAGGCGCCCTTCTTCGACCCGCCGGCCAGCCGCTCAACGCGTCGCAGCGCCCGGTCCCGGCCGAAGACCGCACGGACCACCGGGCGCATGCCCTCGGCATCCGCGAACCTCCGCTCGTCAGCCATGGCCGTCCCTCCGGGTGCACGTCAACAATGTAGACGGACCGCACCGTGGCCGCGTAGGCGGCGGCAACGGCGGGCGGCTGGGCCAGCTGCGGTGCGCGCAGCACCGCCACGGCCACGGCGGCCTTCTCCTCCGGCTTGCGGCGGCGGGCGCGGCGCAGCGCGGCGGTGACCTGCAACGGGGTCAGCCTGGCTCAGGTACGCCCAAACCCAGTTGCGGGTCCCCAACCCGATGCGGGTAAGGCGGTGTACCGCCAGGGCTCCTGCACGTAGGTGCGCCCGGTGGGCGTCTCCCATACGTGCCAGCCGGGCCTGGGCTGGGTGACGATCCACCCTGGCATCTGTTTCACTTGGTGGCAGCGGCGGGACCGGGCGCCGGCGTTGCACGCGTCGGTTACCCCGCCCTTGTCGTAGGGGACGCAATGCTCAAAGTCCGACTCGCGCGCGGCGCGGGAGCAGGGCGGCCAGGTGCACTCGTGGTCGCGGACCGCGACCAGGCGGCGCAGCCGGTCGCCGGGCAGGTAGGAGCTGACCGCGTACCGGTGGTCGCAGTCATAGGTGGGCACGACGTCGAGCCGCACGGCCAGTTGCAGGCCGCCGGGCAGGGTCAGGACCCAGGTTCCTGGTTGTCTTGGGGTGAACTGCCAGGTGCCGGGTGGTGGCGCGCCGGCGCGCGGCTGGGCTGCCTGGGTTTCCAGCTGGTGCAGGTAGGTCTCTGTGATGCTGATGTTGACCCGGGCGGGTAGCGCGCAGTAGGCGGGGCCTGTCGGTGGCGGCTGAGGCTGGGGCCGTGTGCCGCGGGCCTGGCGCGCGGTGCCGTGCCCGGTGGCGTATCCGTGGTCGTCCACGACGGTGATCTCCCAGCGGGAGGCGGGTGAGCGGGCCGCCGCGGCGGCGAGGTCGCGGGCCAGGGCGGGGTCGATCGGGCCGAGAGCCGGCTGTCCCCGGCGCGGTCGGCGCGGTGTTGCAGAGTGGCGAGCGGGACGGTCACCTCGGCCAGCGGCGGGGCGGGTGTCCGCGGGTCTTCCGGGTCGCCATGGGCCTGGTCTGGCTTTCTGTTCCTGGCTGGCTCGCGTGGCCGCCGTGGTCTTCGCCGGTCGGGGCCGCGTAGTCATCGGGGCTGCTCGGGCCGGGCGCAGGGCCACGGGCGGCTGCGCAACGGGTCGCGGCTGTCGTCCGGCCGGGGACCGCGGGACGGGCCCGGGCAGCCGCCGCCGTCGTCGGGGCCGGTGCCGTCATCGCCGTCTGCGTTATCCGGGCCGGAGGTAACGGGGGGTTCCAGGGCGGCGCTAGCGGCGAACGTGATCGCCTCCCGGGCACTGACCCCGTTGAGCAGGTGGAAGATAGGCGAGCACCTGCAAGGTCCCGGCCGACTGGTCGGCGAACGCGCCCGATGCCTGGTACAGGTCGGCGCGGGCCATGACACTGGCATGCCCGGCCAGGGCCTCGGCGGCGGGCAGGTCGCGGCCGGACAGGCCGACCGCCCCGGACTCCTCGCGGAACGCCGTGACCCGCGCCTGCTTCTCTGCGGCCGACCGGCGCCGCTCCGCGACGTCCGGGGCCACCGCCAGGGCGGCCCGCCACGCGAGGCGTTCCACCTGGAAGTAGGTCTTGCCGTCAAGGTCGCCTAGGATCAGCGCCTCGGCCCGGGCCGCTTCACTGTCGTCCAGTGGCTGGAAGAGCTGCGCGATGAGCCTGGCCTTCGGCAGCGTCAGGGTGCCGTCCGCGAGGAGTCGGCCGGTCCCGGCGAGCCGGGTGCCCAGCGTCCAGGCGAGGGACGCGAGGTTCCCCGCCGACACCGGCCCCACCGCGAGGGCGCCGGAGATCTCGTAGGTCAGCGAGTCGTCCCACCCGTCAGGCAGGTCGGGGCGGCGGCGCAGCCGCGGGGTCCCGTCGCTGTCCTCGCGGGTCATGGCGCGCAGCGTGGCGAGCTTCCCCGCCGCCGCCCACGACTCCACGGCCGCCCACTGCCGGGCGATCCCGACCAGCGCATCGGTGTTCGCGCCGCCGTAGCGGTCTTCTGGTCCGGCGGCGTCCTCGAGGGCGGCGGCCAGCGCGGCGGACGGTGCGGCGCTAGCCCACGGCCTTCCGTGCTCGAAGCCCGCGGCACCGGAGCCGACGGCACCGGAACCTGCGGAGAGCCCGGGCTGGGACTGGCGGGAGTCCTGGCGGGGCGTCTCGCCAGGCCAGGATCCGTCGCCTGCCTCCATAGCATCAGCGGGCTCCCCGTTCGATGAAGTTGATCTTACGATGTACCTAATCAAATGTTAGTGCGAGCCACCGACATTCCGGCGCGGCATATCGAACGGCTATCCCCCTTGCTGCTGCTGCTGTGCCGGGTCACGGTAGTTGTCACCCGGCCGTGCGCCTGTACTGTGACTTCGATCTGTACTTGGCCCCTGTGAATTTTAGTTGGCCCGATATCTTGTTCGGTCAGCACGTGACTGCGACCATGCTCGCTAGGTAGCGGAAAGTCGGCAGATAGCCCTCTCGATCCGCGGAAGCCGCTCAGCCGGCCTGGGGCGGTCTGGCGTTGCGGATCGTCGGCACGAGGAGGGCGGCCAGTGCGCATGCGCTGATGACCGAGGCACACGTGATCATCGCCCAGGACGGGGAGGCCGCGTGCGCGATGGCGCCGAGCACGTTGTTGAAGACCAGCAGGGCCCCGCTCTGGGCGAGGCTGAGGAGCGCCTGGACGCGGGCCAGGTGGCTGCGGGGCGCGGTGCCCATCAGGACCGGGCCCAGGCTGCAGGTGAACACCCCCACCCCCAGGCCGACGACGGCCGGCCGGCTACCGCCAGAGCTTTCCCGGCGGCAAGTCCCATCATCAGCTCGCCCCCGGCGACGATCGCCAGGGCGAGCGCGGACGCGAGCCCCGGGCGGGGCGGCGACCCGCGGCGGGCCACGACGACGGCGACGGCGATCACGCCTGCGGCTTGCGCGCCGACGATGAGACCGGCGGCCGCGGCGGTCCAGTGGTGCTGCCGGGCGAGGAGCGGCACCAGGAGCGAGGTGACGGGGATGACGAACCCCGCGACCCCGCCGACCAGCAGCAGAAGGGCCGCCAGGCCGGGGGGCCTGAGCGCGACGCGGATCCCGTCCGTCGACTCGCGGAGCACGCTGCGCCGCGGTCCGTCCGGCTGGGTGAACCGGGGCCGGACCGCGATCAGCGCGGCCAGGACCGCGGCGAAGCTGACCGAGTCGACGGCCGAGGCGGCCGTGAACCCGGCCAGGCCGACCAGCGCGCCGCCGACCGGGCCGCCGACCATCGACACGAGCCGGCTGCCCACCTGGTTCAGCGCCAGCGCCCTGGGCAGCTGCTCGTCACCGACCAGCTGGCGGGGCATCGACCCCGACGACGGCAGGTAGAACGCGTTGACCGTGCCGATGATCAGGCCGGCCACCGCCAGCAGCGCCAGCGGCGTGCCCCACCGCCAGCTCACCAGTGCCAGGACGGCCGCGACCGCGAGCATGACGCTGTCCCCGGCGATCATGACGCGCCGCGCCCCCAGGCGGTCCCCCACCGCGCCCCCGGCCAGCAGGAACACCGACTGCGGCAGGTTCACCGCGGTCAGGACCAGGGCCGCCCGCCGGACCGCCACGGGCCGAGGCCGCCCAGCCGAGCCCGAAGTACAAGGCCGCGTCGCCAAGCTGGGACACTAGCGCGCCGCTCCGCCAGACCAGGTAGGCCGGGGAAGGCGGGCAGCCGGGGCTCTCTCGGCGGTAAACGCGGTCATGAGCCGACCATAGAGGGCGGCACCGACACTCACGTGCCTCGCAAGGGCAGGCCTGTGACCGTTGTGGTCCCTGGTTGGCGGACGCCCGTGCCGTCCGGTATCGATCTCTTTGACTAACTGGGCTGTGATCTTTCGCTCCGTGATGCACTTGCCCGGTGACCATGAGCGATGTGGTACTGGTGGGGCTGGATCGCTGCGGGCTCGGTGACCTGTTCCTGGGCTACGGAACCGGGGCGGAGCGTGCTCGTCTGGGTCTGCGACCGGGGTGGTCCCGGCGGTGGACGGCCACCTGGCGTACTTCGGGCGGCGACGTGGCGTGCGCTGCCCGGGGGGATACCGGGCGAGCACGGGTAACGAGACTTCCTGGCTGTTCTGAGGGTGCCGGTGGCTTCGATCGTCAGCCGGCGGGTGAGGGAACCGGCCGGGATAGGCCGCATGTCGGCCCTTCCAGAAAGTCCTGCGATGCCCGTCGGCGTCGACCGCGAAATGCAGGAAGACTGGCAGCGATGCTGGCCCAACATCTGAAGTGACCGGCGGCACGCCGGCGATCCCGCTCCCGCTGACCACATCGCCTGAGACCGGACAGGCAAGCGCATGCAGCAGGAACTTGCGTCGGCCGGCTGAACATGGGGCAAAGACGAGAATGTGCCGCCGGGCCGGCCGTAGCCGGCCCGGCGGCACTCCCATCGGGTGCCAGTCGCGCGGTCCGTATCGTCAGGACCCGGTGCGTCCCCGCATCGGAACCAGGGACCGAGCGCCCGTCGCGGGTGCCGCGACCGCCGCGCACCGTCGGCACCGTACCGCCGGCACCGTCGCCGTCGGCACCGTGACCGCCGGCTCCGCGATCCGCAGGGCCCGGCCCAGCCACCCTGGCAGCCACCAGTTCGCCCGGCCGAACAGGGCCACCATCGCCGGGACGAGCAGGCAGCGCACCACCACGGCGTCCACCAGGATCCCGGCGCCGAGCCCGGTGGCGAGGATCTTCAGGTCCGTCTGCCCAGAGGTCGACATCGACAGGAAGCCGAGCATCAGGATCGCCGCGGCGCTGGTCACGAGCCGTCCGGTCCGGCCGAGCCCGGTGACCACCGCGCTCCGCGCGTCACGCGAGGAATCGTAGGCCTCCCGGATCCTGGTGAGGATGAACACTTCGTAGTCCATGGACAGGCCGAACAGGAACGCGAACACCATGAGCGGGACCCACATGGTGATCGCCCCGGTGGCCGGCACGCCGAACACCGCCTTGGACAGGTGCCCGTCCTGGAATACCCAGGTCATCACGCCGTAGGCGGCGGCGAGCGAGATCAGGTTGAAGACGACGGCCTTGAGCGCGAGCAGCACCGACCGGAAGGCGCGCGTCAGCAGGATGAACGTGGCGATCGCGATGAGGGCCAGCATCAGCGGGAAGTCGCCGTAGACCGCGTGGTCGAAGTCGATCAGCGAGGCACCGTCCCCGCCGACGCCGATGACCCCGGTGCTGCCGACGAGCGCGTGCTCCACCGACGCGATCTCCGCTTGTCCCGCGGGCAGCGTCGACTCGGTGACCGGCAGCACGTCCACGATCGAGGTCCCCGCCCGGGCGAACCCCGCCGCCGATCCTGGCGCGACCGCCGCGTACACGCCGGGCAGGCCCGAGGCCCGCGCCGCCACCGCGGCCGGCGACCCGCCCGTAGTCAGCACCTCGGCCGGGGTGAGCACGCCGGAGGGAACGCCGCCGGAGGTGAGGGTGACGAGCGCGTCGTGGGCGGGGCCAGCGGGCGCCTCCGCCGCGGAGCCGGGCAGCCCCAGGTGCAGCGACAGCGCGGGCGCCATCAGCAGGCCCATGATCACCAGGCCGGCCGCCGCGGACACCCAGCGGTGCCGGTACACGATCGCGGCCCAGGAGGAGAACACCCGCGACGGCCGCCGCTCGGTCCGCAGCCGGGGCCAGTCGAGCCGCGGCCCGACCGAGGCCAGGATCACCGGCAGCAGCGTGACGGCGACGAGCACGGAGACGAGCGGTACGAGCACCCCGCCGTACCCGACGCTGCGCAGCATGGGCACCGGCAGCACGATCATGGACAGCAGCCCGATCGCCACGGTCAGCCCGGAGAACACCACCGCGCGCCCGGCGTGCTCCATCGCGACCGCCACCGCGTCCGCGTTGGCCCGCCCGGCCGCCCGCTCCTCACGCCACCGGCTCACCACGAGCAGCGAGTAGTCGATCGCCACGCCGAGGCCGACCAGGGCGATGAGGAACTCGACGATCTGGCTGATCCCGGTGACCTCGGTGAGGCCGCCGACGATGAGGAACGTGCCGAGCACGGACACCCCGCCGACAAGCAGCGGGAGCAGCGCGAGGAACGAGCCGAACACAAGCGCGAGAACCACGAGCGCGCCGAGGGAACCGATCATCGTCTCGACCATGATCCCGGTGCCCTTGGCCGCCGGAGCGCCGTTGGCGAGCAGGTTCTCGCCGGTCAGCCCGAAGTGCCAGCCCGCGGGCAGCGCCGCGTCGGCGGCCCTGGTGATCGCCGCGGCCGGTGTCGGGCCGCCGAACGAGGTCGACGGCGGCGTGAACACGAGGGCGAACGTGGACCGCCCGTCGCTGGTCAGGAAGGCCCGGTCACCCGTCGAGCGGTAGTCGGCGACCCGCAGGCCGGGGGAGGCGGCCGCGATGGCGCCGAACACCCGGCCCGTCTCCGCGGCCACCGCGGGATCCGTGATCCGCTGGCCGGCCGGCGCGGTCAGCACGGGGACGTAGGGTGCCTGCGACGCGCCGTTGCCGTACTCGGCGACGATCTGGTTGTCGGTCTTGAACGCCTGTCCCGGCATGGAGAAGTCGTTGGTCATCCGGTGGGTGGTGCCGCCGACCGTCATGACGCCGGCCACGGCGATAAGCAGCCACGTCAGCGCCACTAGCGCTTTGTGGCGGAGAACGAAGCGGGTAAGCGCCTGCATCTCGGGCCTTCCTTAGATTGGTTCCGGGCCTTACATCGGTTCCGGCCTGACACCGGGTCCGGCGGCCTGTCCGCCGGCCATCGCAAGCGTCCCGCCGCGCGCCGTACTCGCGCGTCCTGCGGGGGTAGGCGGTCCGGGTACCGCCAGGTGAGTAACCAGGCGCCGTAACGAGGGCGGCGTACTCCTTCGGGAGTACATCGCCCGCGGATGGTGAGCCGGCCGAAATGGGCCTACGCTGCGGACATGAGCACCGAACAGGCTACGCAGCGTCGCCGGGCCCTTCCCGGCGTTCCGTGGCCTGCCCGCCCGTCGGTACGCGACGCCGCGATCGCCGCGATCATCACGGTGATCGGGGTCGTGGCCAGTTACGGCGAGGCGCACCCGACCAGGCCAGGCGCCTACTTCACCCCGCCGCACCACCTGCCGCACACGCCCAACGCCGCGCTGCTGCTCGTCGCCGCGGGCGGCCTGGTCCTCGCCTGGCGGCACCGCTACCCGCGGTTCGCGGTGTGCGCGTCGACGGCGCTGGTGGTCGCGTACACCCTGCCCGGCTACGAGAACGGCGTGGCGCTGCTGCTCCCCGCCGTGGCGGTCGGCACGCTCGCGGCCATGGTGCCGGTGCGCAAGTCCGTGTGGTGGGCGGTCGCGGTCACCCTGGTGCTGATGGCGGCGACGGCGGCGAACAACCCGCTCGGCCGGTTCAGCGGCGGCTTCCCGCTCATCCCGGCGAACATCGCCGTCGCGCTGTTCGCCGGGATCGCGATCGCGAACCGCCACGCCTACGTCAGGTCGTCCCAGCTGCAGGCGGCCCGGGAGGCGGCGCTCGAAGCGCAGCGCCAGGTCGACGAGGAGCGGCTGCGCATCGCACGGGAGCTGCACGACGTGGTGGCGCACACGATGGCCACCATCACCGTGCAGGCGGCCGCGGCGAGCCAGCTGCTGCGCGACCGCCCCGATGAGGCCGCCACATCGCTGCAGGCGATCCGGGCCGCGAGCAAGGACGGGCTGCGCGAGCTGCGCGCCATCCTCGACGTGCTGCGCAGCGCGAGCGCGGCGGCGAGGAAACCGCGGACCCGACGCAGCCCACGTCCGGGCTCGCCCGGCTCGACGCGCTGGCCGAAGGGGTCACCGCGGCGGGCCTGCCGGTCACCGTCACGGTCACGGGCCAGCCGCGCGCCCTGCCCGCGATCACCGACCTGTCGGCGTTCCGCATCGTCCAGGAGGCGCTCACCAACGCGATCCGCCACGCAGGCCCGGCCACCGCGGCCGTGACGGTGGACTACGGCGCGGACGAGCTGCGCGTCGAGGTCACCGACACCGGACGCGGTCTCACGTCCCCCGCCGCCGCGTACGCGGCAGTCATTACCGGGTCGGGCATCACCGGGTCGGGCATCACCGGGTCGGGCATCACCGGGTCGGGCATCGGCAACTCGGCGTTACCGGCGCAGCCGGCCACGGACTGCGCGGTATGCGCGAGCGGGCCAACGCGGCGGGCGGCACCATAGACATCGGCCCGCTCCCCGACGGCGGGTTCCGGGTGGCGGCGCGGCTGCCGCTCGGCCAACCGTCAGCGACCATAGAGGTCACCGCGAGCACACAGGCCGCCGCGACCGCCGCGAACACCGCGTCGGCCGCGGCGAACTCATCCGCGCCCCCCAGGAAGCGACCAGTTGACTACTCCCCGCCCTGAAGGACGGGGATTCCGGCGGTCGCCCGCCGGGGTTCCTGTTTCACGGCCGACCGCACCCGGGGGGTCCCGGGGTGTCTGACGTCAGCTCCGCAGGCAGAAACGGCAAGACCTGCCGCCAGGATGTTCTTGGCGGCGTTGACGTCCCGGTCGTGCCGGGTGCCGCAGGACGGGCACTGCCATGCCCGCATCTTGAGAGGGAGTTCTGTGAGCAGGTGCCCGCAGGCGGAGCAGGTCTTGCTGCTCGGGTAGAACCTGTCGATCGACGATCAGGCGCCGCCCGGCCCTGGCTGCCTTGTACTGAAGCTGGCGGCGGAACTCACCCCAGCCGCTGTCCGAGATGGCCTTGGCGAGCGAGTGGTTGCGGATCATGTTCTTCACGGCCAGGTCCTCGATCACGATCACGTCGTGGTCGCGGACCAGCCGGGCCGAGGTGCGGTGCAGGAAGTCGGCCCGGGAGGCGCGGACCTTGCGGTGGGCGCGGGCGACCTTGGCCTTGGCCTTGGCCCGGTTGGCGGAGCCCTGCTGGCAGCGGGCCAGGCGCCGCTGGTAGCGGGTCAGGCTGCGTTCCCGCCGGGCCAGGGTCCGCGGGTTGCGGATCTTGTTCCCGTCGCTGGTGACGGCGAAGTCCTTAATGCCCAGGTCCACGCCGACGACTGGCGCCGGCTGGTGGGAAGCGGCGCGGGCTCGGGCACGTCGACGGCGAAGGAGACGTACCAGCGGCCGCACGGGTCGCGGGAGACCGTCACCGTGCTCGGGTCGAGGGATGCCGGGTCGGTGTCCGGCCAGGACCAGGTGAATGCCAGCGGCGTTCTCATCTTGGCGAGGAACAATTGCCCGTCGCGGTACCGGAACCCAGAGCGGGTGTACTCGGCGGACTGTCGCCCGTTGCGGGACTTGTAGCGGGGATGGCGGGCGCGGCCGGCGAAGAAGCTGGCGAAAGCGGCCTGCTGGTGGCGGATCGCCTGCTGGAGCGGGACGCTGGACACCTCGTTAAGCCAGCCGAGGTCTTCCGTGCCCTTCATGCTGGTCAGGTAGGCGCTGGCCTGGTCATAGCTCGTGCTGGCCTGCCCGGCGCGGTACCGGGCTTGACGCCAGGCCAGGGTGCGGTTCCACACCACGCGGACACAGCCGAACGTGCGGTTCATTACGCTCGCTTGTTCGTGATCTGGGTAGGCCCGGCACTTGTATGCCGTACGCATGTTTGAATTCTACCGGAAGGGACCGACATGGATCAGCCAACACGCGAGAGGGGGGAGTGGCGTATCCTCCCCGGCCCGACGACCCGGGCATTCACGCCGCAAATCCGATGATCCGGGTACTGCTCGCCGACGACCAGGCACTGATCCGGGCCGGCTTCCGCGTGCTGCTCGAGGCCGCGGACGACATCGAGGTGGTGGACGAGGCGGTCAACGGCGAGCAGGCCATCGAGCTGGCCAGGTCCCTGCGCCCCGACGTCATCCTCATGGACATCAGGATGCCGGGAACGGACGGCCTCGCCGCCACCCACGCGATAGCGACGGACGCCACGCTGGAGGCGACGAAGATCGTCATCCTGACCACGTTCGAGACCGACGAGTACGTGTACCAGGCGCTGCGCGCCGGGGCGAGCGGCTTCCTCGTCAAGGACGCCGAGCCGGAGGAGCTGATCCGCGCCGTCCGCGTGGTGCACCGCGGCGAGGCCCTGCTGTCGCCGAGCGTGACCCGCCGGCTGATCGCCTCACTGGCCAGCCGCGCGCCGGCAGGCCGGCCGGGCGGTATCCCGGCCGGCCAGCCGCACCCCGACCTCGCCCGGCTGACCGAGCGGGAGCGCGAGGTGCTCGGCCTGGTCGCCAGGGGGCTGTCCAACGACGAGATCGCGGGCAAGTTCTTCCTGAGCCCGCTGACCACGAAGACTCACGTCAGCCGCATCATGACCAAGCTCGCGGTCCGCGACCGCGCGCAGCTCGTCGTCATCGCCTACGAGTCGGGCCTTGTCATCCCCGGCGTCGCCAGCTGATCGCTAGAAGGCGGTCAGGTCGGCTAGCAGCAGGCTGACGGCGCCCGGCCAGCTGAGCGTGGTGACGGTGCCGCTGCGGTAGAGCACGATCGCGCGTGTGCACTTTCATCGAGGGATCGTCGGTGTAGCTCACGGCGCCGAGGACCGTGCCACCGGACGGGCTCGACCACAAGACGCTCGCCTAGCCGGCGCCCATGCACTTGGGCTTAGCCTCGTAAAGAACCTGGGCGAGCCTGTCGCCGGTCAGCGAGATCTCGGCCAGCCCGGGGTACACCACGTCCGTGGGCCCGGCGCAGCCAAGCCAGGGGCTTGGCACGGTCAGCGCGTCGAGCGTGGCGCCGACGGGCGGGGTCTTCGGTAGCTCCGCGCCGCAGATGGCGCTGCGTCCGTCGCCGGTGATGCCGAGGGAATCGCACCAGATCTTGTACCTGCCAGTAGTCGTTGATGCGCCGATCGTCGCGATCACCGGGCCGTCGGCCAGTAGGTCGCCGCCCGGCTCGGCAAGGTTCACTTCCCTGAGGTACAGGCTGGAATTAGAGCTGACGGAGTTGCGGTAGGCGAAGGCGAGGCGCTGCCCGTCCGACGTCCAGGTCAGGTTGGCGTTAGGGTCGGGCAGGCCATTCCCGCCGTAACCGTAAGAGCCGTGGGACGGGTTGGAACCCGTCCAGCTGCGCAGCACCGCCCCGGTGGCGACGGAGTAGATCCCTAGGGTGAACGGGCCGTTGTAGGGGAAGCCGGCGCTGGTCCCGGCCGCTTGGTAGAGCACGGCGAACTTGGTGCCATCGGGGGAGAGCGCGATGCCGTTGACGTCGGCGCCGTTTGGCAGCGGGAAGTCGAGCGTGGTCATCGTCTGGACGAACGTGGCGCCTGGCTTGATCTTGAGCAAGTACCAGGTTCGCGGCTGGAACGGCCACAACATGCCCGACCTCGCGGCCGGCGCGAGCTGGACGGAATCAAGCACGAACGTGCGGTCGTCGGCCGCGCCGGTGACGCCGGCGAAGGTGCTGCCCTTCGGCGCGGCGATGGTGGCGAGACGCTTGCCGGTGAGCGTTTCGCCCACGATCACGGAGTCGGCCTTCGGGGCTTTCACTGGTCCGCTCTGCCCTGGGGAGACGGGCGCGCTGGCCTCGAAGCCGTTGATGGTGACGAAGTAGCTCGGGACTGCCTCGGGATCCACGGGGGCGGCGGTCGCGGCCGGCCCGGCCGAGCGCGACGGGGCCGGGCTCGCGCTGGTCGCGGGCGTAACCCGGGGCGGGTTCTTGACCGCGACCAGGGTGACGGCGACGGCCACCACCGCCGCGGCGGCGGCCATCGGGATGAGCCACCGGCCCGCGCCCGGCCAGCGGCGCGCGGCGCGCGCCCGGGCGCGGCGCGTGGCCGGCTCAGACCGCAAGTCGAGCCCGGGCAGGTCGCGGACCTGATCGCTGACCGCGCGGCCCGCCGCGCGTAGCTGGTCTTCCACCGTCATGAGTCCCCCTTAAGCGTGCGGGCGATCGCCGCGATTCCCCTGGACGCGGCCGACTTCACGGTGCCTTCTGCGACGCCCATCACCCGGGCCACCTCGCCGACGGGCATGTCCAGGCAGTAGCGCAGCGCCACCGCCTCACGCTGGCGCTCGGGCAGGCGGCGCAAGGCGGCGAGGACCTCGCGGTGCTCCTCGCCGAGGACCACCCGCGCCTCAGCCGACTCGGCGTCCGGGTCGGCGAGCATGAACTGCCGGTTCCGCGCGCGCTTGCGCAGGACCGTGCGGCAGCCGTTGAACACGCTGGAGCGGACGTAAGCCAGGGCGCGCTCGGGGTCGTTCAGCGCGCCCCACCGGCGGAAGAGGCCGAGGAAGGCGTCCTGGATCACGTCCTCGGCCGCCTGCCGCTCCCCGAGCATGATCACCGCGAGGCGGAGCAGGCCGAGCGCGTGCGCCTGGTACAGCGCCGTCACCTGGTCCGCCGGATCGGCGGCCGGACTTGTCGGCACCGGCACGTTCGTGAGTGGGTTCACAACCCTGAGACGCACCGCCCTCCGTCAGGTTGCCTGCCCGCGAGCGCTTTCCTGCTCGGCTGCCACTTCCGTTGCCGGGCGAGTCCCTTCTGGCTTAGCGGCAGCCAATCCGCCTTGCATATTCATGCAATGCAGTGCATACTCTCTCATGGGAGAAGGAGGCACAGCATGGGCACACGGGTCGCCGTCGCGGGCGCCAGCGGCTACGCGGGCGGGGAACTGCTCCGTCTGCTCGCCGGGCATCCCCACCTGGAGATCGGGGCGGTTACCGCGGGCAGCAGTGCGGGCAAGCCGGTCACCTCGGTCCACCCTAACCTCACCGGCCACCCCCCGTTCGACGGCAAGAACTTCCAGCCGACCGACGCGGACACCCTTGGCGACGCTGAGCTGATCTTCATGGCGCTGCCGCACGGCGAGTCGGCCATCCTGGCCGAGCAGCTGCCCGACGCGCGGATCATCGACCTGTCGGCCGACTTCCGGCTCGCCGACGAGACGGCCTGGCACCAGTTCTACGGCGACGCCCGTTACGCGGGCCGCTGGACGTACGGCCTGCCGGAACTACCCGGCGCCAGGGAGAAGATCAGCGCCGCCCGCGCGGTCGCCGCGCCCGGCTGCTACGCCACCACGTCGATCCTCGGGCTCGCGCCGCTGCTCGCGGCCGGCCTCGTGGAGCCCGCCGACATCGTGATCGTGGCCGCCTCAGGCACCTCGGGCGCGGGCCGCACGCTCCGCGCCGACCTGCTGGCCAGCGAGATCATGGGCTCCATGTCCGCCTATCAGGTGGGCGGCACCCACCGGCACACCCCGGAGATCGAGCAGGCGCTCACCGAGGTTCTGCCCGGTCCCGGCGCCGGTGACGCTGTCCTTCACCCCGACGCTCGCCCCGATGCCCCGCGGCATCCTCGCCACGAGCACCGCCCGGCTCACCAGGAAGGCCGCCGCGAGCGGTGACGCGACGCAAACGCTGCGGGCCGCGTTCCACGAAGCATACGCAGGCAGCCCGTTCGTCCACCTGCTGTCGCCGGACCAGTGGCCGGCGACCGCGGCCGTGTACGGCTCGAACGGCGCGCACGTCCAGGTCGCGGCCGACCGGCACGCGGGCCGCGCGGTCGTCATCTCCACCACGGACAACCTCGGCAAGGGCGCGGCGGGCCAGGCCGTGCAGATCGCCAACCTGATGCTCGGCCTGCCGGAGACGGCGGGCCTGACCACCCACGGAGTGACGCCATGAGCGAGCTTGCGAGCGAATCGGTAAGCACTGTGTGTGCACGAATGCGGGCGACGAGCGCCAGCGAGGAGTCCGCATGAGTGTGACCGCACCGCTAGGCTTCCGCGCCGCCGGCGTGGCCGCGGGCCTCAAGAAGTCCGGCGACCGGGACGTCGCCGTCGTCGTCAACGACGGCCCGTCCCGTGCCGCCGCCGCCGTCTTCACCGCCAACCGGGTGCATGCCGCCCCGGTCAAGTGGTCACGTCAGGTGGTCAGCGGCGGCCGGGTCCGCGCGGTGGTACTCAACTCCGGCGGAGCGAACGCGTGCACTGGACCGCTCGGCTTCCAGGACACGCACGCCACCGCGGAGCGGCTGGCGGCCGCGCTCGGCGACTCCGCGGGCGAGATCGCGGTCTGCTCGACCGGCCTCATCGGGGAGCGGCTGCCCATGGACCTGCTGCTGCCCGCCGTGGACGCGGCGGTCGCCGAGGCGGACCGGGGCGGCGGCGTGCACGCCGCCGACGCGATCCGCACCACCGACACCGTCGTCAAGATCGCCTTCCGGCGCAGCTCAGGCCAGGGAGAAAGATCAGCGACCGACCCGTACACGGTCGGCGGCATGGCGAAGGGCGCGGGCATGCTCGCCCCGGCGCTGGCCACCATGCTTGTCGTGCTGACCACCGACGCCGACCTCACCGCGCAGGAGCTTGACGCGGCGCTGCGCAGCGCGACCGCCTACACCTTCGACCGGCTCGACGCCGACGGCTGCATGTCGACCAACGACACCGTGCTGCTCATGGCGAGCGGCGCGTCCGGCGTCAAGCCGGACAAGAAGGAGTTCACCCGGACGCTCACCGAGGTCTGCGCCGACCTGGCCAGGCAGTTGCAGCGCGACGCGGAGGGCGCGTCGAAGTTCGTCACCATCGAGGTCGTCGGCGCGGCGAGCGAGACCGACGCGGTCACGGTCGGCCGCAGCGTGGCGCGGAGCAACCTGCTCAAGTGCGCGCTCGCCGGATCCGACCCCAACTGGGGCAGGGTGCTGTCGGCGGTCGGCACCACCGACGCCGTGTTCGATCCCGACCGGCTCAACGTGGCGATGAACGGCGTGTGGGTCTGCCGGGCCGGCGGGGTCGGCGATGACCGGTCCAAGGTCAACCTGGGCGGCAAGGACGTCACGATCACCGTCGACCTGTCGGCCGGCCCGCACAGCGCGGTCATCCTCACCACCGACCTGACCGAGGCGTACGTGCACGAGAACTCGGCCTACTCGACATGACCGTCGTCATTCAGCAAGGAAAGGACGCCGCCCGCCGGACGGCGGCCACCGCGAAGGCGGGCACGCTGATCGAGGCGCTGCCCTGGCTCGACCGGTTCCACGGCCAGACCGTGGTGATCAAGTACGGCGGCCACGCGATGACCGCGCCGGAGCTGCGCGCCGGGTTCGCGCAGGACCTCGTCTTCCTGCGGCGGGCAGGCCTGCGCCCGGTGGTGGTGCACGGCGGCGGCCCTCAGGTCACCGGCCACCTGGACCGGCTCGGCATCGAGTCGGTGTTCACCGCGGGGCTGCGGGTCACCACGGAAGAGACCATCAACGTGGTCCGGATGGTGCTCAACGGCAAGGTCAACAAGGACATCGTCGGCCTCATCAACCGGCACGGCCCGTACGCGGTCGGCCTGTCCGGCGAGGACGCGAACCTGTTCACCGCCGAGCGCAAGTACGCCACGCTGGACGGCGGCTTCGTTGACATCGGCCTGGTCGGCGAGATCACCAGCGTCGATCCCGCGATGGTCGCCGTGCTGCTCGACGACGGCCGTATCCCTGTCGTGTCAAGCATCGCCCGCGGCGCGGACGGTGCCGTCTACAACGTGAACGCTGACACGGCCGCCGCGGCCCTGGCGGTCGCGCTCGGCGCGGGCAAGCTGGTCGTGCTCACCGACGTGGAGGGCCTCTACCGGGACTGGCCCGACTCCGACGAGGTGATCAGCCAGCTCGACGCCGACGACCTGGCGGAACTGCTGCCCTCCCTGTCGGCCGGCATGATCCCCAAGATGGAGGCCTGCCTCACCGCGGTCAAGGGCGGGGTGCCGCAGGCCCACGTACTCGACGGCCGGCTGAGCCACGCCATCCTGCTCGAGATCTTCACCGACTCCGGCATCGGCACCATGGTGATAGGAGACACCCGATGAACGAGGGCGAGGCCCTGCGGCAGCGGTTCGAGGCCGCGATGATGGGCAACTACGGTACCCCGCCGCTGGCGCTCGCCCGCGGTGAGGGCAGCCGCGTCTGGGACGCCGACGGCCACCGCTACCTCGACCTGATCGCCGGCATCGCCGTGTCCGCGCTCGGCCACGCGCACCCCGCGATCGTCAGCGCGGTCACCGAGCAGGTCGGCAAGATCGCGCACACGAGCAACCTGTTCGTGCACGAGCCGGGCGTGCGGCTCGCCGAGAAGCTGCGCGGCCTGCTGCACGCCGACGCCCGCGTCTTCTTCTGCAACTCGGGCACCGAGGCCAACGAGGCGGCGCTCAAGGTGGTGCGCCGCACCCACGGCCAGGACCGGCCGGTCATCGTCGCGGCCGAGCACAGCTTCCACGGCCGCACCATGGGCGCGCTCGCCATCACCGGCAAGGAGTCGATCCGCGCGCCGTTCGCGCCGTTCGGCTTCGACGTCCGCTGGGTCAGTACGGCGACGCCGCCGCCCTGGCGAACGCCGTCGACGACCGGGTCGCCGCGGTCTTCCTCGAGCCGACCCAGGGCGAGGGCGGCGTGATCCCGGCGCCGCCCGGCTACCTGGCCGCCGCCCGGCAGGCCTGCGACAGCGCGGGCGCCCTGCTCGTGCTCGACGAGATACAGTCAGGAATCGGCCGAACGGGTGCGTGGTTCGCCCATCAGGCCGAGGGTGTCACCCCCGACGTGATGACGCTCGCGAAGGGGCTCGGCGGCGGCCTGCCGATCGGCGCGTGCGTCGGGTTCGGCGCGGCAGGCGCCGCGCTCGTGGCCGGCGACCACGGGTCCACTTTCGGCGGCAACCCGGTCGCCTGCGCCGCGGCGCTCGCGGTACTCGACACCATCGAAAAGGACGACCTGCTCAAGAACGTCAAGGCGGTCGGCGAGACCCTCGCCAGCGGCATCGCGGCCATCGATCACCCGCTGCTCGCCGGGGTCCGCGGCAGCGGCCTGTGGCTCGCCGCCGTGCTCAACGAGCCCAAGGCGCCCGCCGTCAACACCGCGGCGCGCGCGGCGGGCTTCCTGGTCAACGCGGTTGCGCCGGACGCGGTGCGGCTCGCGCCGCCGCTGATCATCACCCAGGCGGAGGCGTCGGAGTTCGTCGCCGCGCTGCCCGCGATCTTGACGCGGGCCGCCGAGCAGGAGGCATAACGGAAGCATGGCAAGGCATTTTCTTCGCGACGACGACCTGACCCCGGCCGAGCAGGCCCAGGTGCTCAGCCTGGCGCGGGCCATGAAACAGGACCGGTTCGCCGCCCGCCCGCTGGCCGGGCCCAAGACGGTCGCGCTGCTCTTCGACAAGCCCAGCCTGCGGACCAGGGTCTCGTTCACCGTTGGCGTCGCCGAGCTCGGCGGCCAGCCGCTCGAGATCGACACGACCAAGACGCACCTGGGCCGCGGAGAGACCATCGCGGACCTCGGCCGCGTGCTCACCAGGCAGGTCGCCGCGATCACCTGGCGCACCGCGGGCCAGGAGCGCATCGAGGAGCTGGCGAGCGTTGCCACCGTCCCGGTGGTCAACACGCTGACCGACGAGTTCCACCCCTGCCAGGTCCTCGCCGACCTGCAGACGGTCGCCGAGCACTTCGGCTCGCCGGCCGGCCGCACCTTTACCTATGTCGGTGACGGCGCGAACAACATGGCCAGCTCCTACCTGCTCGGCGGCGCGACCGCGGGCCTGCACGTGCGGATCGCCGGTCCGCACGGCTACCAGCCCGACCCGGCGATCGTCGCGGTGGCGCAGCGGATCGCCGCGGCGACCGGCGGCTCCGCGACGGTGGTCGACGACCCGCTGCTCGCGGCCAAGGGCGCCGACGTGCTCGCCACCGACGTCTGGGTGTCGATGGGCCAGGCGGATGTCCAGGAACGCAGGTCAGCGCTCGCCCCCTTCCAGGTCAACGGCGAGCTGCTCGCGCTCGCCGCCCCGGGCGCGATCGTGCTGCACTGCCTGCCCGCGCACCGCGGCGAGGAGATTACCGCGGAGGTGCTCGACGGCCCGGCCAGCCGCGCGTGGGACCAGGCGGAGAACCGGCTGCACGCGCAGAAGGCGCTGCTCGCCTGGCTGCTGGAGCAGTCCTGATGGCGACGCCGGCGGCACCGGGGACGAAGGCGGCCAGGCAGGCGAGAATCGCCGCGATCCTCGCCCGCGAGCAGGTGCACTCACAGGAGCAGCTGGCGGGCCTGCTCAGTCAGTACACCGGGATGCACGTCACGCAGGCCACCCTCTCCCGCGACCTGGACGAGATCGGGGTGGTCCGGCTGCGCGGGGCCGACGGCACCCTGGTCTACGCCCTGCCCGCCGATCCCGGCGGCCACGGCTCACTGGCTGGGACATCACTGGGCGGCACCGGGATCGACCTCCGGAGCGAACCGGGCCCGCCGCGAGCTCGCCAGCACCCGGCAAAGCGGACTTCCGGCCAGGCGGCGGCCGCCCCGGCGCAGGCGGCCGCCGGCCCGGCGGCTGGCCGGTTGCCCGGCGCGGCGGACCGGGAGGCGGGCGGGGCCGCTCCGTCGTCCGCGGCGGTGAGCGGCGCCTCGCCCCGGCTGGTCAGGTACCTCAAGGAGCTGCTGACCTCGGCTGAGGCGAGCGCCAACCTGGTGGTGCTGCGCACGCCCGCGGGCGCTGCCCAGTTCCTCGCCTCGGCCATCGATCACACCACCTGGCCCGCCATCCTCGGCACGGTGGCGGGTGACGATACGGTCCTCGTCATCGCGAGGGACCCGGCCGGCGGCGAGAAACTGGCTGAGGACTTCCGCCGTCTGGCCGAGCGCCGCCGCTAGCGCCTCCGGGCGCCGGCCCGCCGGGCAGGGCCGCCAACCCAAGCGCGGCCCAAGCCAACGAGATAACAGCAAGAAGCGCGGAGCGCGATCCGGCCTGCCAGGGGAACTGGCGGTGCGGGCGCAGCCCGCACCCGTTCGGACCCCTGCTGGCGGGAAGCGGCGCGGGCCGGTACTTTCCCCGGGACCTCAGCCTAGGAACGAATAGGGTGGGAGTACCGGGGGCCTTACTTTGGTGAAGACTGAGATTGGTGGGACAGATGGGAACGGGCGAGGAGCCGAGCGGAGCGCCGGCGACGCGGTTGTGGGGCGGACGGTTCGAGGGAGGTCCCGCGGACGCGCTCGCCCGCCTGTCGCTCAGCGTGCACTTCGACTGGCGGCTCGCCCGGTACGACCTGCTCGCCTCCCGCGCGCACGCCAGGATGCTGCACCGGGCCGGCCTGCTGACCGAAGACGAGGCCGAGTCGATGCTCGCGGCACTCGACGACCTGGACGAGGCGGTCGAGGACGGCACATTCCGGCCGACCATCGCCGACGAGGACGTGCACACTGCGCTCGAGCGGGGGCTGCTCGAGCGGCTCGGCGCGCTCGGCGGCAAGCTGCGCGCCGGCCGCAGCCGCAACGACCAGGTGGCCACCGACCTGCGCCTGTACCTGCGGGACCACGCGCGGCTCGTCGTCTCCAGGCTGGCCGAGCTGCAGACGGCGCTCATCGCGCAGGCGGAGGCGTGCGGCAGCCTGCCCGCGCCCGGCATGACCCACCTGCAGCACGCGCAGCCCGTGCTGTTCGCCCATCAGCTGCTCGCCCACGTGCAGGCGTTCACCCGGGACGTGAGCAGGCTCCGTGACTGGGACAGCAGGGCGGCGGTCAGCCCGCTCGGCGCCGGGGCGCTTGCCGGGTCCTCGCTGCCGATCGACCCGCAGCAGTTCGCGGCCGAGCTCGGCTTCGCCGCCGCCGCGCCGAACTCGATGGACGCCGTCGCGGACCGGGATTTCGCCGCCGAGTTCTGCTTCGCCGCCGCGCTGGCCGGCGTCCACCTTTCCCGCCTCGGCGAGGAGATCGTGCTCTGGTCCTCGCAGGAGTTCGGCTGGATCGAGATCGACGACGCCTACGCCACGGGCTCCTCGATCATGCCGCAGAAGAAGAACCCGGACGTCGCCGAGCTCGCCCGCGGCAAGGCCGGGCGGCTCATCGGCGGCCTCACCGGGCTGCTCACCACGCTCAAGGGGCTGCCGCTCACCTATAACAGGGACTTGCAGGAGGACAAGGAGCCGGTGTTCGACGCCGTTGACACCCTGCTGCTTGTGCTCCCCGCGATGGCCGGGCTGATCGCCACCCTGCGGGTCAACGCCAAGCGGCTGCGCGAGCTCGCCCCCGCCGGGTTCACGCTCGCCACCGACCTGGCGGAGTACCTGGTGCAGCGCGGCGTGCCGTTCCGCGAGGCGCACGAGATCGTCGGGCACCTGGTCGTCTGGTGCCAGGTGAACGAAGTCTCGCTCGATGAGGTGAGCGACGAGGACCTGGCGAAGGTGTCGGCGCACCTGACACCGGACGTCCGCACGGTGCTCACCGTGGAGGGCGCACTCGCCGCGCGCAAGGGCTTCGGCGGTACCTCGCCCGAGCGGGTCGCCGAGCAGCTAGCCGCGCTGCGCGCCACCGTGAACAACGGCGCCGCCTGGGCAGCGGCAGGCGGCGCCTGACCGCGGCCCGGGCGGAACCGCCCCCGCTCGCGCGGGACTTCTTCAGCAGGCCGGCGCCCGAGGTGGCGCCGGCCCTGCTCGGCTGCGTACTCGCGCACGAAACGGCCGATGGCCTAGTCGCCGTCGAGCTGACCGAGGTCGAGGCGTATTCGGGGCAGGCCGACCCCGCATCCCATGCGTACCGCGGCATGACCGGGCGCAACGCGGTCATGTTCGGTCCCCCCGGGCACGCTTACGTCTACTTCACCTACGGCATGCACTTCTGCGTGAACGTCGTATGCCAGCCGGCGGGCATCGCGTCGGCAGTCCTGCTGCGGGCCGGCCGGGTCGTCGCGGGGGAGCCCCTAGCGCGCCGCAGGCGCGCCGCGCGTCGCCAGGCCGCGGACCCTCCGGTCGCAGCGGGAGCTTCCGGTGCCGCGGCGGACGCCTTCGGCACCGCGTCGGACACCCTCGGCGTCATCCCCGCGCGGGACCTGGCGCGCGGCCCCGCCCGTCTCTGCCAGGCCCTGGCCGTAACCCGGGCCCAGAACGGCGCCGATCTCTGCGCGCCGGCCTCCCCGCTGCGCCTGCTCCCCGGGGTCGGCCCCCCGGCCGTGGACGACACCGGTCACGACGACACCGGTCACGCCGCCGGGTATGCCACCGCTCAGGGCGGGGCCGCCCGGGACGGCACGAGCCGGACGACGGCGAAACCTGTGATCAGCACCGGGCCGCGCGTCGGCGTCACCGCGGCCGCCGAGATCGCCTGGCGCTTCTGGCTGGCGGGCGACCCCACGGTCTCCGCCTACCGCCTGCACAAGAGGCGCGCCCGCTAGCCCCCGGGCCATGCGCCTTCCCAGCCCTTCCCTGGTCCGCTTTTGCGGCAAGTACCGGGCACGGCCCGCTCCAGCCCTCGCCACAACGGCCCGCCGCTTCCTCGCCCGCACGGCTTGCCCGCCACCAATGCATCACGAGGCGCGCGGGACCCCGTCAGCATCAAATTTTGTTTGGGCAGGTTAGAACCGGTATGCCGGCTGGGTAGAACTCCCGATTTGACGGCGCTGCGCGCCACCCGTAAAGTTCGTCTTGCCCCGAGGGGGACGGAACGCCGGAAGGCGGACCGGGACCCGGGGAGCCATCAGGAACTTCCTTCCTAGGTTCGCGTGCGCCGCAGCGGCGCTGGCGAGCGGCGGACGGTGCGCCCTGGTGTCTGGTGGATCCGTCCTGCGGCTTCGGCTTTCTCCGGGAGCGACCCGGAAAAAGGGAGTTGACACGAGGGAAGCACTAGAGTAAGGTTTAAGGGTTGCCCCGAAGTGGAACGACAAGCTCCGCAACGGTGAGCGTCTGTTTCTTGAGAACTCAACAGCGTGCTAAAAGCCAGTGCATTATATATGTACGAAACCCCCGTCGGGGCTGGTTCTTCGGAGCTGGTTCCGCGGTGATAGCCATGATGTTTGAGCTCATGGTTGGGTTTCTGGTTTCCGGGTGCCTCTTGCGGGGTGCCTGGTGTCAGTCATTCAACGGAGAGTTTGATTCTGGCTCAGGACGAACGCTGGCGGCGTGCTTAACACATGCAAGTCGAACGAGGTGCTTGCACCTAGTGGCGAACGGGTGAGTAACACGTGAGCAACCTGCCCTTGGCTCTGGGATAGCCTCCGGAAACGGGGATTAATACCGGACATGACCTGCTCCTGCATGGGGGCGGGTGGAAAGTTTTTCGGCCAGGGAGGGGCTCGCGGCCTATCAGCTTGTTGGGGGGGTAACGGCCCACCAAGGCGACGACGGGTAGCCGGCCTGAGAGGGCGACCGGCCACACTGGGACTGAGACACGGCCCAGACTCCTACGGGAGGCAGCAGTGGGGAATATTGCACAATGGGGGAAACCCTGATGCAGCGACGCCGCGTGCGGGATGAAGGCCTTCGGGTTGTAAACCGCTTTCAGCAGGGGCGAATTCAGACGGTACCTGCAGAAGAAGCGCCGGCTAACTACGTGCCAGCAGCCGCGGTAATACGTAGGGCGCAAGCGTTGTCCGGAATTATTGGGCGTAAAGAGCTCGTAGGCGGCCTGTTGCGTCCGCTGTGAAATCCCGGGGCTTAACCCCGGGCTTGCAGTGGATACGGGCAGGCTGGAGGCAGGCAGGGGAGAACGGAATTCCCGGTGTAGCGGTGAAATGCGCAGATATCGGGAGGAACACCGGTGGCGAAGGCGGTTCTCTGGGCCTGTACTGACGCTGAGGAGCGAAAGCGTGGGGAGCAAACAGGATTAGATACCCTGGTAGTCCACGCCGTAAACGTTGGGCGCTAGGTGTGGGTCCCTTCCACGGGGTCTGTGCCGCAGCTAACGCATTAAGCGCCCCGCCTGGGGAGTACGGCCGCAAGGCTAAAACTCAAAGAAATTGACGGGGGCCCGCACAAGCGGCGGAGCATGTTGCTTAATTCGACGCAACGCGAAGAACCTTACCAAGGTTTGACATGGCCGGAAAACTCATGGAGACATGGGGTCCTTCGGGGCCGGTCACAGGTGGTGCATGGCTGTCGTCAGCTCGTGTCGTGAGATGTTGGGTTAAGTCCCGCAACGAGCGCAACCCTCGTCCAATGTTGCCAGCGGGTAATGCCGGGGACTCATTGGAGACTGCCGGGGTCAACTCGGAGGAAGGTGGGGATGACGTCAAGTCATCATGCCCCTTATGTCTTGGGCTGCAAACATGCTACAATGGCCGGTACAAAGCGCTGCGACACCGCGAGGTGAAGCGAATCGCATAAAGCCGGTCTCAGTTCGGATCGGGGTCTGCAACTCGGCCCCGTGAAGCCGGAGTCGCTAGTAATCGCAGATCAGCAACGCTGCGGTGAATACGTTCCCGGGCCTTGTACACACCGCCCGTCACGTCACGAAAGTTGGCAACACCCGAAGCCGGCGGCCTAACCCGTAAGGGAGGGAGCTGTCGAAGGTGGGGTCGGCGATTGGGACGAAGTCGTAACAAGGTAGCCGTACCGGAAGGTGCGGCTGGATCACCTCCTTTCTAAGGAGCATCTGGCGCCTCTAGTCACCGATCGCGTGGCTGGGCGTCCATGCTTTCTAGTGGAGCACTGGTTATTCACTCAGCTGGAGCGCGAAGGCGCGGTCAGTACGCTTCCCGCCTAGCGGGTCGCGGAACGAGCGCATGGAGCGCCTGGTTGAGTGAGCACGCTGTTGGGTCCTGAGGAAGCAGCTGCTTCGCAGGGGCTACCTCGAACGGCCTGTGATCAGGGATCTTCGGATGAAGGTCCCTGTCGCATGGTTCCGTCCGTATCTTGAGAACTACACAGTGGACGCGAGCATCTTCTGCGCGAATCTCTTATGAGGTTCGTTCTGCAGTTTGCATGTAGTGCATGCAGTGTCAAGTTTCTAAGAGCATACGGTGGATGTCTTGGTACCAGGAGCCGATGAAGGACGTTGGAGCCTGCGATAAGCCTCGAGGAGCCGGCAACCGGGCATTGATTCGAGGATTTCCGAATGGGGAAACCCGGCCGTCGTCATGGACGGTCGCCGTCGCCTGAATGCATAGGGCGGCTGGTGGTAACGCGGGGAAGTGAAACATCTCAGTACCCGCAGGAAGAGAAAGCAAAAGCGATTCCGCTAGTAGTGGTGAGCGAACGCGGAACAGGCTAAACCTTGTGCGTGTGATAGCCGGCAGGCGTTGCGTACGGGGGGTTGTGGGAGCACTTGGCCGTCTCTGCCGAGGCGGCGTGGAGTTACAAATCGCTCGGGTAGCGGAACAGTCTGGAAAGTCTGGCCATAGCGGGTGACAGTCCCGTACGTGAAACTCTTGCGACTCCTTAGTGATTTCCCGAGTAGCACGGAGCCCGTGGAATTCCGTGTGAATCTGGCAAGACCACTTGCTAAGCCTAAATACTCCCTGGTGACCGATAGTGAACTAGTACCGTGAGGGAAAGATGAAAAGCACCCCGGTGAGGGGTCGTGAAATAGTGCCTGAAACCGTGTGCTTACAAGCCGTGGGAGCCTTCCGGGGTGACCGCGTGCCTTTTGAAGAATGAGCCTGCGAGTTACGGTGCGTGGCGAGGTTAACCCGTGTGGGGTAGCCGTAGGGAAACCGAGTCTGAATAGGGCGTTGAGTCGCGTGCTGTAGACCCGAAGCGGAGTGATCTACGCATGGGCAGGGTGAAGCGCGGGTAAGACCGCGTGGAGGCCCGAACCCACCAGGGTTGAAAACCTGGGGGATGACCTGTGTGTAGGGGTGAAAGGCCAATCAAACTCCGTGATAGCTGGTTCTCTCCGAAATGCATTTAGGTGCAGCGTCGCGTGTTCCTTCCCGGAGGTAGAGCTACTGTTTGGACTAGGGGGCCCACAAGCTTACTGAATTCAGACAAACTCCGAATGCCGGTGAAGTTAGAGCGCGGCAGTGAGACTGCGGGCGATAAGGTTCGTGGTCGAGAGGGAAACAACCCAGATCGCCGGCTAAGGCCCCTAAGCGCGTGCTAAGTGGGAAAGGATGTGGAGTTGCAGTGACAACCAGGAGGTTGGCTTAGAAGCAGCCACCCTTGAAAGAGTGCGTAATAGCTCACTGGTCAAGTGATTCCGCGCCGACAATGTAACGGGGCTCAAGCACGCCGCCGAAGCCGCGGCATTACCGCTATGCGGTGATGGGTAGGAGAGCGTCATGCAGCGCGTGAAGCAGCGGAGTGATCCAGCTGTGGAGGCTGCATGAGTGAGAATGCAGGCATGAGTAGCGAAAGGCGAGTGAGAAGCTCGCCCGCCGATTGACCAAGGGTTCCTGGGGCAGGCTAATCCGCCCAGGGTAAGTCGGGACCTAAGGCGAGGCCGACAGGCGTAGTCGATGGACAACGGGTTGATATTCCCGTACCCGTACGGAATCGTCCATGCTGAAACCGCGATGCTAAGTTCCAGGGTGAGGCCTTCGGGCGGATCCTTGTTACGGACCGAGCGGGTAGTAGGCAAGCCGATGGAGAGACGCAAGAGGGTAGCTGTACCGGGCGGTGGTTGTCCCGGGGTAAGGGCGTAGGGCGGCCAGGCAGGCAAATCCGCTGGCCATGAAGCCCGAGACCTGATGCCGAGCCGTTAGGCGAAGTCAGTGATCCCATGTTGCCGAGAAAATCTTCGCGGCGAGAGTCCGTGCGGCCCGTACCCTAAACCGACGCAGGTGGTCAGGTAGAGAATACCGAGGCGATCGGGTGAACCGTGGTTAAGGAACTAGGCAAATTGCCCCCGTAACTTAGGGATAAGGGGGGCCCTCCCCGGTGACGGCACTTGCTGCCCGAGCTGGAGGGGGCCGCAGAGGCCAGGGGGAAGCGACTGTTTACTAAAAACACAGGTCCGTGCCAAGCCGTAAGGCGATGTATACGGACTGACGCCTGCCCGGTGCCGGAACGTTAAGGGGACGGGTCAGCTCTTCGGGGCGAAGCTCAGAACTTAAGCGCCGGTAAACGGCGGTGGTAACTATAACCATCCTAAGGTAGCGAAATTCCTTGTCGGGTAAGTTCCGACCTGCACGAATGGCGTAACGACTTCCCCGCTGTCTCAACCACGGGCCCGGCGAAATTGCACTACGAGTAAAGATGCTCGTTACGCGCAGCAGGACGGAAAGACCCCGGGACCTTTACTGCAGCTTGGCATTGGCGCTTGGGACGGCTTGTGTAGCATAGGCGGGAGACTGGGAAGCGGGAACGCTAGTTCTCGTGGAGTCATCATTGAAATACCGCTCTGGTCGTTCTGGGTGTCTAACCTGGGCCCGTGATCCGGGTCAGGGACATTGCCTGGCGGGTAGTTTAACTGGGGCGGTTGCCTCCCAAAAGGTAACGGAGGCGCCCAAAGGTACCCTCAGCCCGGTCGGCAACCGGGTGCCGAGTGCAAGTGCACAAGGGTGCTTGACTGTGAGACAGACATGTCGAGCAGGAGCGAAAGCTGGGACTAGTGATCCGGCGGTGGCATGTGGAAGCGCCGTCGCTCAACGGCTAAAAGGTACCCCGGGGATAACAGGCTGATCTTGCCCAAGAGTCCATATCGACGGCATGGTTTGGCACCTCGATGTCGGCTCGTCGCATCCTGGGGCTGGAGCAGGTCCCAAGGGTTAGGCTGTTCGCCTATTAAAGCGGTACGCGAGCTGGGTTTAGAACGTCGTGAGACAGTTCGGTCCCTATCCGCTGCGCGCGCAGGAGACTTGAGAAGGGCTGTCCCTAGTACGAGAGGACCGGGACGGACTGACCTCTGGTGTGCCAGTTGTTCCGCCAGGAGCACGGCTGGTTTGCTACGTCGGGAAGTGATAACCGCTGAAAGCATCTAAGCGGGAAGCACGCTTCAAGATGAGGTCTCCCACCACCATGAGTGGGTAAGGCCCCCAGCCAGACGACTGGGTTGATAGGCCGGAAGTGCAAGCGCCGCGAGGCGTTCAGCTGACCGGTACTAACAGGCCGAGGGCTTGACACTACAAGCACTACATGTATCCCGAGCGATCGGGACATTCGCGTCCACTGTGTAGCTCCCGAGTTACGGCCGGAGGCCGTACAACTCGATAAAGTTCCCGGCGGCCATAGCGAAGGGGAAACACCCGGTCCCATTCCGAACCCGGAAGTTAAGCTCTTCAGCGCCGATGGTACTGCGAGGGAGGCCTCGCGGGAGAGCAGGACACCGCCGGAACACACTTAAAGGAGGGCCGACCCGCTAGGGTCAGCCCTCCTTGTTTTTGTGCTGCCGCTTTGGCGCGTGGGGGCGCCTACCGTAGAGGCCCGTGCCGCGTTGTCCTCGCCGTTCGCGTTCGGGCCGCCAGTGGGTCCCGGATTGCTTGCTGAGGTTCCTGAACGGGTTCGCCGGTTGTCGTTACCGTGTGGACTGGAACTACCTAGAGCTTCTGTTGGGGGCAATGGCGGCTTTGGGACGAGTGTGGCCATGGGGGGATTGGCTGGGTCGGTGCTTGGGCGCGTGGGCTAGCGCATAGGGTGAAGGATTAAGTGTGCAGGAGGTCGGGACAGTGGCCGAAGACGGCAATGCGTCGCAGCGTGGCGGCGCCGGAGACGGGCGCGGGCGCGCGAGTGACGGCGCCCGCCGTAGCTCCGGCGGGGCTGGGCGCTCAGGGGGATACGGCCGGTCTGGTGGCCAGGGCGGCGGTCGCGGCGACCGCGGCTACAGCGGGGGTGCCCGTAGCGGCGGCGGTGACCGCCGGTACGGGGGACCACGTGACGGCGGTAGCCGTCCCGGCTACGACCGGGGTCCCGCCCGCGACCGGGATGACCGTCCTAGCCGGGACGACCGTCCTAGCCGGGACGACCGGCCGCGCTGGGACCGTGGCGGCGACACCGACCGCGGCGCTGAGCGCGACAGCGGACGCTCCGCCGGGGGGACGGACCGCGGCCCGCGCCGTGCGGGCGGCTATGGCGACCGTCCCAGCCGTCCCCCTTACGGTGACCGCCCGAGCCGTCCCCCTTACAGCGGTGGCCAGCGCGACGGCGGTTCCGGCGGCGGCCGCTACGGCCGGCCGCCAGGAACCGGCTCGGCCGGCCGCTCGGACAGCGGCTTCCGCGGGGGAGACCGCCCGCGCAGGGACTTCGGCGGCGGCGAGCGCGGGTATGACCGCGGCCCGGGCGGCGCCCGTGGTGATCGTCCGTCCTACGGTGGCCAGGGTCGTTCCGATGGCGGCTTCCGCGGTGGTGACCGTCCGGCGGGCCGCGACTTCGGCGATGGCGAGCGCAGTTACGACAGGCGTTCCGGTGGCGACAGGGGCGGACGCCCGCCGTACGGCGGCAGCCGTCCAGACGGCGGCTTCCGCGGCGGGGACCGTCCTCCGGCGCGCGGACCCCGGCGCGAGTACGGCTCTTCCGACCGCGGCGAGCGCGGTTACGGTGACCGTCCCGGGCGTTCTTACGACGACCGTCCCGAGCGCTCCTATGGTGACCGCGGCGACCGCGGTGCGGTACGACCGTCGCCCCGGTGGCGACAGGGATGGCGGGCGCTCCTTTTCAGGCGACCGGCGGCCGGGCGGTGACCGGCCACGCCGGACTGACGACGGCCGGGACGCGGGCCGCCGCGACGGCGGGTTCCGCGGCCGCGAGAGCGGCGGCGACTACGGGCGCGGCGAGCACAGGCCTGGCGGCTACCGCGCGGGACAGGATGGCCCGTCCCGCCCCGGACGGCCGTCGTCCGACCGGCCCGCGAGCACAGACCGGCCGGCCCGCGGCCACGGCTTCAGCCGGACGATGTCCGACCGGATCGGCGGTTCCTTCCCCGACGAACGCTCTGGCCGTCCCCCGCGGGCCGGCGGTGCCGGCCGGCCGGACGACCGCCGGGCAGGTGCTTCGGGCAGGCCATCGGGATTCGGCGGCCGGCCGCGGCCCGACGGTTACCGGGACCGCCGCGACGACAGGAGCCGGGATGACCGGGACCGCCGGGATGACCGGCGCGGTGGGGACTCGGGCATGCCACGGATCCCGGACAGCATCACCGAGGACCAGTTGTCCCGTGACGTGCGCGAGGAACTCGGCGGCCTGTCCATCGACCGGGCAGCGGCCGTCGGCCGTTACCTGGTGGCCGCGGAACTGGCCAGCGACGCGGAGCAGGGCTACCGCTACGCGCAGGCAGCCAAGAAGCTCGCGGCGCGGGTAGGCGTCGTCCGCGAGGTCTCCGGCGTCATGGCCTACAAGTCGGGCCGCTGGGCCGAGGCGCTGACCGAGCTGCAGGCGGGGCGCCGCATGACCGGGCGCAACGACTACCTGCCGCTGATGGCGGACTCGGAACGCGGTCTCGGCCGTCTCGACCGCGCGCTCGACGTGGTGCACAGCGCCGAGGCGAAGCGCCTGCCGCGCGCATCGCAGATAGAACTGCGCATCGTCGAGTCAGGCATCCGCCGCGAGCAGGGCCTGGCCGACGCCGCCGTCCTAGCCCTCGAGGTCCCCGAGCTGACCGACGGCAAGCAGCGCCCTTGGTCGGCGCGCCTCTTCTACGCCTATGGCGAGGCTCTCATCGCCGCAGGTCGCCCCGAGGCGGCCAGGGAGGCCTTCTCCCGCGCCGTAGTAGCCGACGAAGACGAGCAAACCGATGCCCTGGCCCGGCTGGACGCGCTAGACGGCATCACCGTCCAAGACCTAGAAGACGACGAGGACGACGAAGACCTCGACGATGCCTTCGAGGACGAAGACGAAGAGGACCTCGACGACGAGGCCGACTTCGACGAAGACGACGACGAGGACGACGAAGACGACGATGACGAGGACGACGACCTCGACGACGATGACGAGGACGACCTCGACGACGAGGCGAACGACCTCGACGACGATGACGAAGCCGACGACGAGCCCGACGACCTCACCGATCGAGCAGTCCCAGCCGCTGAGGACAAGCCGGCACACCGAGCGCCGGGCAGCCCCTGACGAGCCGTCAGAGCCGTCAGTAGCCGCAGAGCCGTGTAACCGACCCACGTACGGCCAGTCACCACACGACGAACTGCCCAGGCCCTGGCAGAGAACTGCGCAGCGGGCGCTGGGACGCGCCCTCGGTCACCCCACGCAGACCCGCCACAGAATTCACCCCTGCCCAGACGAGTCAAGCTTGTCCAGCCAGTGCCAGATCCCGCCGACATTGGCCTCAGCCCCGCTGATCTGCTCGAACTTCTCCTTGACGACCGGATCGGCATCAACGCCAAAGGCCGCGTACCGAGATAGCGTCCGCTGCCGCACCGCCTCGACCGCGTGGTCCAGGTCCATCCCCGCCGAACGGGCCGCCCGCGTCTCCGACACCCAGACGGAGATCTCCTCCGCCGAGCGCTCCAGCGTCCCCGGCACGTCCGACACCGGCCCGTAGTGCGAGAAGAGCAGCCGCGACGGGTCGAGCGCGCAGAACTTCGCGAGCGACGCCAGTGCCACCTCGAGGTCGAAGTCCGGTGGCGGCGTGGCCGGCCGCAGGTCGCCGGTCTCCGGGATGTACACGCCCGCCGCGTCGCCGACGTAGAGGTCGCCGCTGCGCGAGTCGAGCAGTCCCACGTGGTGCTTGGCGTGCCCTGGCGAGTAGTAGCTCTCCAGGCGGCGGCCGTCGCCCAGGTCCACCGCGCCCACGTCGTCCAGCGTGCGCAGCCGGTCCGCGGGCACCGCCGCCAGCTCGCCGAACAATACGTCGAGCGCGTCGCCGTACACCATCCGCGCGCTGGCCATCAGCCGCGACGGGTCCGCGAGGTGCCGTGCGCCCTTCTCATGCACGACGACCTCAGCCGACGGGAACATCGACGCGATGTCGCCGACCCCGCCCGCGTGGTCGAGGTGGATGTGCGTGACCACCACCGTGGCCAGGCTGGCCGGATCGATCCCGAGTGAGGCCAGCGCGGCCCGCACCACGGGCGCGGACGTCGAGGTCCCCGTCTCCACGAGGCAGGGACGGCTCGACCGGATCAGGTAGCCGGCGGTGATCCCCTGGTAGCCGGCCATCTTGGTGTCGATCTGGAAGACATCGTTTCCCAGGTCCGTGATGTCCGGCCGGTCAGATCTGCCGGGAGTTGCCTGTCGTCGTAGATATGTCGTCATGCACCGGACTATTGTCCCAGACAACAGGAGAGGGAGAAGAGATGGAGCTCACGCTCAACGTGCACCCCGAGCCTCCGGGGTTCACTGTTATCGAGGTCGGTGGCGAGATCGACGTCTACACCGCTCCTAAGCTGAGGGAAAGGCTTGTCAGCCTCGTCGAGTCCGGCAGCTACGAGCTGATCGTGGACATGGAGAGCGTCGAGTTCCTCGACTCGACCGGCCTTGGCGTGCTGGTCGGCGGCCTCAAGCGCGTTCGCGCCCACGAGGGCTGGATCGACCTGGTGTGCACGCAAAGTCGCATCCTGCGCATCTTCCGCATCACCGGCCTCAACCGGGTGTTCAGCATCTACGACACGGTAGGCGAGGCCGTCGCGGCGCACGACGCGCCCGCCACGGGCGACGCGGAAAGCTAAGGTCAACGGCACTCATCCACCGAACGTGTGCTTGCTCCGCCCGTCCCGCCCGCCCCTCGCACTGGCGTTCATGAGTCGCCAGTGGTCATGAGTCGAAGGTGCGCAGCACCAGGCCGGTGCGCGGTTTCGGCCCGAAGGACGTGGACTTGCGCGGAACCTGCTCCCCGTGCGCCGCGATGTCCATCACGGCGGCGAGCGGCATCGGGTTACAGATGACCGCCGTGCCGCCGGTGTCCGCCGCGGTGCGGGCCGCCTCGGCGGCGTCATGCGAGATCAGCACGTCACGCACGTTGTCCTTGATTGACCAGAGCTGGGCAAGCAGCAGTTCCTGCATTACCGAGGCATCCAGCGCCCGCCAGCGCGGCGACGTTTCCCGCGGCATGGCCGTCGCGAGTCGGCCCCGGTCAGGGTCGGTGAGCAGCCGGAACCCGTCACCGCCCGCGAGCAGGAACGCGGTTCCCTGGCCGGCGGCACGTTCCAGCGAGCCGAGCGCCGCGCCCAGGTCGCCCGGCAGGTCAGTCACGGTGAACGCCCGGGCGGCGCGGCGCGCGGCGTCATCCGGGTCGAGCCGTGGCAGCACGCGGTGAATCGGGCCGAGCCGCAGCGGGTAGGCATCGGCGTCCACCAGGAAGGCGAGGCCGTAGTCCCACGGTCCCGGCCCGGCCCCGGCGGCCCGCATTTCCGCCTGCAGTTCGCGGTAGGCGGCGTACCGGTGGTGACCGTCGGCGATGAGCGCCGTCCGGGTTCTCAAGTCGGCGGCGATGGTCGCCTGCACCAGCGGGTCGGTGACCGCCCAGAGCCGGTGGGTGATGCCGTCGTCGGTGACCGCGCACGCGAGCGGTTCCTGGCAGCTGGCCGTGCGGTCCACCAGCCGCGAGGCACTGCCCTGCGAGGCACTGCCCTGCGAGGCACTGCCCTGCTCTGCGCCGCCCAGCCCGGCGGGGCCCCCGCGCCCGCCGGTGCTCGGCCCGCTAGCGCCCGCTCCGCCGTTATAGACGAGCAAGATGGGCTCCAGGTTGCTGCGGGTTGCCTTCATCAGCTCACGCCGCCCGGCGACCGGTCCGGCCATCACCCCCTCGTGCGGGTGCACCGCGCCGGTCCCGACCGCGACAAGCCCGATGAGCCCGCGCTGTACCCAGTCGGCCCCGCGCTGCTCGTACACGTACAGGGCGGGGGCGCCGTCGACCGCGAGCGCGCCCTCGGTGAGCCAGTCGCGCAACCGCGCAGCGGCGATCTCGCCCGCCGCCCGCGCGGTGCCGGCCAGGTCACCGCCGCCCAGGTCACTGCCCCCGATGGCCACTGCCGGCCGGGTCGCCGCTGCCGGGTTCACGGCCTGCCGGGTCGCCGTCGGCCGTGCCGCCAGGGGAGTACGTCGGCAGGATGAGCCGGACAACGTTGTACGGCGAGGCGGCGAGCAATTGCTCTAGGGTCCCGGGGCCGATTACGTCGTACGGTGGTGATGTGACGTTTGCGAGTCCCCCTACCCGGGATAGGTCATAACGGACACCGTGGAACGGCGCCAGGACGAGTCCGGCGCCGTCACCGGAGCCAACGCCGGACTGAAAGTGGGTCTGCACACCATGTCAGAAGCGCCAAGAGGTAGCTGGGATTCCCCGTCCAAGGAAAACTTCGCCTTCCCCGCCGCAGCCCGCGACCACGCACCAGGCGAATCCGCGGCTGGTAACACCGGTAACGGTAACACGGGTAACGCCGGTAACGGCGGAGAAGGGCCGGGCACCCGCCCTGACCCCGGCGACGTGCACACCTGGTACACCACCGGCATGGAACTTCTCGGCAAGGGCAGCCCGGCCGCCGCCGCGCAGGTGCTGCAGCGCGCCGCTAACGCCGAGCCGGCCTCGCGCAGCGTGCGGGAGGCCCTCGCGCGGGCCCAGTTCGACACCGGCCAGTACGCCGCGGCGGCTGACAACTTCCGCGCCATCGTCGAGGCGAGCCCGACCGACGACTACGCCCACTTCGGCCTCGGGCTGTCCCTGGCCCGCGCCGGCGACCACGCGGCCGCCGCCGAGTACCTCGCCCTGGCCGTGGCGATGCGCCCGGACCGCAAGCACTACACCGACGCGCTCCGCCAGGTCCGGGCCACGCTCAAGTTCCGTAAGGAAGCGCCGTAGGCTTACGCACGTGCCGAAAACCCTCGCCGCAGCCTACGACGTCCTCCTCTTCGACCTCGACGGCGTCGTTTACATCGGCGGCAGCCCGATCCCCGGTGCACCGCAGGCGCTGCGACGGGCCAGCCAGGCAGGCGCCCACGTCGCCTACGTCACCAACAACGCCTCGCGCACCCCCGCCGCCGTCGCCGCGCTGCTCGCCGGCATGGGCGCTCCGGTCACCGAGGCCGACGTGGTCACCTCCGCCCAGGCCGCGGCCCGCCTGCTGGCGGACCGGCTGCCGCCCAAGTCCAAGGTCCTCGTCATCGGCGCGACGGCGCTGCGACTCGCCGTCAGGGAACGCGGCCTGGTGCCCGTCTCCACCGCCGCGGAGCACCCGCTCGCCGTGGTGCAGGGCTTCGGCCCCGGCATCGACTACGGCCGGCTCGCCGAAGGCGGCCTCGCGGTCAGGGCCGGCGCGCTGTTCGTCGCCACCAACGCCGACTCGACGATCCCGCACGCGCACGGCACCGCGCCGGGCAACGGCTCGCTGCTCAAGGTCATCGAGTACGCCACGGGCAAGGCGCCCGTCGTGGCCGGCAAGCCGGAACCGCCGCTGCACCGCGAGTCCGTCATCCGCACCGGCGCGCGGCACCCGTTGGTGATCGGCGACCGGCTGGACACCGACATCGAGGCCGCCTACAACGCCGGCACCGACAGCCTGCTCGTTCTCACCGGCGTGGACAACCCGCGCAGCGTCACCCTCGCTCCCGTGCACCGCAGGCCTACCTACATCGCCGAGAGCCTCGACGCGCTCCTCGAGCCGTACCCCGAGGTCACCGAGACCGAGTCCGGTACCGTCTGCGGCGGCTGGACCGCCACCGCCGCGGAAGACGGCACGCTCACGGTCAAGGGCCACGGCGCCGCCGTCGACGGCCTGCGCGCCCTGGCCCGCGCGACGTGGACAGCGTCCAGCAAACGGGGCACGATCGATCCCGCACAGGTGGCAGGCGCGCTCGACGCGCTGGCCGCGGCGGGCCTCCGGATTTGACAACGGAGCGTTATTACGGTGTGATGGCCCGCATGTCAGCACGTCAGATGAGCCGCCAGGCCATACTGTGCTGCCCGAAGACCGCGTGCTGCTGTCTTTCCTCGTGTTGTCGCTGACCCCGCATTCTCAGCCGGAGTCATCAAGTACGCAGCCGACACACGAAGGACCCGTCGTTGAACACCGACCTTTCGGTCGCTCCTGAGCTCGCGCAGCTCGCCGACCCGTTCGTCCCGCCGCAGCACGTCACCGCCGCGCCCCGCACCGACGGCCGGACCGCCGGCCGCGCTGACCGAGCTCGCCGCCACCCCGCAGCGCTGGTGGGACCTGGTCCGCTTCGACCCAGACGGCCCGGTCCGCATTCCGGTCCCCGGTGAGCCGGGCGCGGGGCCCTGCGGCCTCTGGCTCCTTGTGCTCCCTCCAGGTACGGCCGTCGACTGCGACTGCCTGCAGGCCACCGCGCTGGCCGGCGAGGCGACCGAGGCCCCGGGTGACCAGGCAAACGGTGGTCATCGGACGCAGCAGGCCCGCGGTGGCCAGCCGAGCCCGCTGCGCCCCGGCCGCGTCCGGGTGCACGGCGCCGCCGCACCGCACCGCCTGCACGCCGCCGGCCCCGGTTACTCGGTCACGCTGCACGCCGGAGACACCAGCTCCCGTTCTGCGTAAATCCCATCGTCCTGGGCGGTGACGGGCTTCGCCCGTTGCGCACCTTGTGCCAGGCTCAGCGTATTCTCAGCTCGCGCACGGCAGGCTCTGCCCGGCGGGCGCGGTCGGCGGCATCACCCTGACGGAGTACCGTAAATCATCACCCGGGGTGACGCGGACCGTGGCCGGCCCCGCCAGAATTGTGACGTCTGCGCCGAGTCTTGTTCGTTCCTGATGAAGGGCCCGCGGCACCAGATGAACGTAACGGCAGAGGTTAAAACGGGTTCGCGAGAGAGGACCGATTTCCTATGATCGAGGTGCGGGGCCTCACGAAACGGTACGGCGCCAAAACCGCCGTAGACAACCTGACGTTCGGCATTGAGCCGGGCCGGGTTACCGGTTTCCTGGGGCCGAATGGCGCTGGCAAGACCACCACGATGCGCTGCATCCTCGGGCTGGACTACCCGAACGAGGGCACGGTCACCATCGACGGCAAGGTGTACAACAACCTAGCCAACCCGATGCGCGAGGTCGGCGCGCTGCTTGAGGCCAAGGCGGTGCACGGCGGCCGGTCCGCGTACAACCACCTGCTCTGCCTCGCGCAGACCAACAGCCTGCCCAGGCGGCGGGTCGGCGAGGTGCTTGAGCTTGTCGGCCTGAGCGAGGTGGCGAAGAAGCGGTCCAAGGGGTTCTCCCTCGGCATGAGCCAGCGTCTCGGCATCGCCGCCACGCTGCTCGGCGACCCCAAGGTGCTGATGTTCGACGAGCCGGTCAACGGCCTCGACCCCGAGGGCATCCTGTGGATCAGGAACCTGATGAAGGCCCTGGCCAACGAGGGGCGCACGGTCTTCGTCTCCAGCCACCTGATGTCGGAGATGGAGAACACCGCCGATCACCTGATCGTGATCGGCCGGGGCAAGCTGATCGCCGCTACCTCGATGCAGGAGTTCGTGGCCAGCGCTTCCGGTGCGGCAGTGCGGGTGCGCACGCCAAGCACGGACCAGTCTGGTGCGGGCGATGACCGCGAAGGGCGCGACCACAAGCACCAACGACGACGGCTCGATCGAGGTGCGCGGCATGTCCACCGAGCAGATCGGCGACCTGGCCTTCGGCGAGGGCATCCGGCTGCACGAGCTGACCACGGTGCGGGCCTCGCTCGAAGAGGCGTTCATGGAGCTGACGGCGGACAGCGTGGAGTACCACGCCGACGCGCCCGGTCAGCGAGCGACCACCACGACGGGAAGCGGGGTCTGACCGATGGCTACCACGACAACCTCCTCCGACGTCCGGCTGTCCGCGCTGCCGCCCGCCTCCGGCCGCGCCGGGCTTGCGCGGCGTGATCGCCTCGGAGATCACCAAGATCCGCTCGGTCCGCTCCACCTACTGGACGATCTTGGCGCTGTTCGTCGTCAGCGTCGGCATCGCGACCCTGATCGGCTTCGGCATCTCGTCCACCATCCACAACCAGCCCTGGCAAGCCGCGGGCACGGACGCCACGCAGGCCATCCTGACGCCGTTCCTCTTCCTCGGCCAGCTGATCATCGCGGTCATCGGCGCCATGGTCATCACGTCCGAGTACTCCACCGGGATGATCCGCACCTCGCTGACCGCGATGCCGCGCCGCGGCACGGTCTACCTCGGCAAGCTGATCGTGATCACCAGCGCGACGCTGATCGTCTCGCTGGTGACCTCGTTCCTCGCGTTCTTCGCCGGCTCGGCTGACCCTGTCCGGCTCGGGCGTGGCCGGGTCACTGTTCCACAACGTGACCATCCCGGCGGACGTCAACATGGGCCCGGGCCCGGACAAGGGCAGCCCGGGCAGCCAGCCGCACTACCAGTTCATCGGCCACCTGACGATCACCCCGGCGCACGTGCTCACCGCGATCATCGGCTCCGCGCTGTTCGTCACCGTGGCGGCGCTGATCGCCTTCGGCCTCGGCGCGATCATCCGGCACACCGCCGGAGCGATCACCTCCGCGATCGGCCTGCTGTTCGTGCTGTCGATCATCATCCAGATCCTGCCGGACACCTGGCGCTGGGACATCATGCGGTTCTTCCCCGACGCGGCAGGCCGGGTGCATCTCGACGACCCTGCCCGGGCAGCAGAACCCGCACCTGTGGTCGACATGGCCGCAGTTCCTCGTCACGGTGGCCTGGATGGCCGTCTTCGTCGGCGTCGGCGGCTACCTGTTCCGCAAGCGCGACGCGTAGTTGGCGGGTTTAACCAAGAGTCAAAAGCACGCGGTGGGGTCTGGGTCACTGGGGATTACCGCCGGCCCTCCTGCGGAAGGCCGGCGGTTAACCCCGGCAGACCCAGCCCGCATCAAGATCAAAGCGAAGGCCGCCAGCAAGAGCTGGCGGCCTTCGGCCTGCCAGGCCCGAACCCGGACGCGCACCGGGACCGCCCCCGCCGCGACCCCGCCTCGCCCGGGACCATCAATCCGCCGGTCCGCAAGCCGCGGGCGGACATTTGCCGCAATTGACGGCGATTATGGGGCTCCGCCAGCAAACGCGGTGATCATGGCGCCAGCTATGCAAGCATACCAGGCCACTCGCGCGAACGGAATGTAGTGCGGCCGCCGCGCTAGCTGGCCGGACTGACTCGCCAGCCGAGTACCTGGCCCGCTTGCTCAGCCGGGGGGCCGAGAATGCTGGTCAGGTAGCGGCCGAGCGGTGAACCTGGACGGGTCACCGCCACCACGGCGGAGACCTTCCACCCGCGCAGCTGGGCCCGCATCTGCAAGGCGCTGGGATAGATCCCGTTGGGCGGCAAGGTGGCGACCGCGGTGACGGGGACGTGGGCGGACTGGGCCCAGAGCTGGTTCAGGTACATGGCCTCGGAGCTGAGGCCGTTGCCGTCGGTGGCGACCTGGCCGCTCCAGGTGGGGCCCATGTAGTAGCCGCCGACCAGGGAGGCCGGCTGGCCGGTGCTGGCCTGCCAGCGCAGCGGCTCGGTAAACGTCGAGACCGGGATCGGGACGGTGAGGACGTGGGCGCCGGGCGACAGCCGGAGGGCCGTGAGCGCCGTGCTCCAGCCCGCGGGAACCGGCGTGGCGGTCGCCACGGGCAGCGGGGCGGGGATGAGCGGCAGCACGGCGATCGCCGCCAGGCCCGCGATCAGCCGGCCCGCCCGGGGCCATCGGGTGCGCGCCGCGTCGAAGCCGAACGCGAACGCCGCCGCGGCCGCGCCGTCGGCCACGATCGAGAACCTGCTCGGCAGTACGGATCCGGTGACCGGCAGCGTCTGCAGCCAGTACCAGGGCAGCTTGATGCCCGCGTGCTCATGCCCGCCCGCCAGCAGGGTCCCGCCGAGGGAGAGCACGGCGAGCACGGCGAACGCGACCGCCGGCGCCTTGACGTGAGGCAGCCGCCAGAAGCCCGCCGTCACCACGACGAGCGCGGCGAGCATCGGCCAGCCCAGGTAGGCGATGTACTCGGGAAGACCGCCCTGGAAGGTCGTCGCGAAGCGGGCGCTGCCCCCCGTGTGCAGCAGCAGGAACGACGACGGCCTGACGAAGCCGGCCAGGTCGGTCTTGTAGAAATCCGGCGTGAACGGGCTGCTGCCTTGCCGCAGCGGCCCGAAGAACTGCACGCACAAGGGGTAGCCCGCGACCACCGCGGCGACGCCGAGGCCGGCCGCGAGCCCGGTTGCCACCTCCTTCACCCGGCCGGCCACCGCACGTGGCCGGGAGGCGGCGAGGACGGCCGTCATGATCACCACGGCGACGGCGGTGTCGAGCAGCGTCTCCTCGGCGATGAACACCTGCGCGGCGCAAAGCAGCCCCAGCCAGGCACCGAGGACCGCCGCGGGCCACCCGCCGGACCCGAGCCGACTGGTTGCCAGGCGCCCCGTCACCAGGTGCCCCGTCACCAGGCGAAGGGCGGCGTCGGCGATCAGCGGCGGTAGCACCGCGAACTGAAGGTCATAGTGGCCGAGGCTGGACTGAACGAGGGCGGGGGAGAACCCGTATATCCCGCCGCCCAGCGCGGCGGCGGCAACGCCGGCGCCCCAGCGGCGCAGCACCGCGAACATGGCGAGCGCGGACCCCGCGAACCCGGCCGTCATCAAGACGGTGAGGCTGGCCTGCGGGCCGGCCAGCAGGGTCAGCGGGGCGAGCAGCATCCCCGGCAGCGGCATGAAGGTGTTCCACATGATGCTGATGCCCTGCGGGGCGTTCATCGCGTCCGTGGTCAGCGCGGGCAGGTGGAAGTGCGCGACCGCGACGGCGTCGTACCGGAAGTACCAGGTGAACTGGTCGGTATCGTGGGGATTCCCGGCGATGATCCGGGACGCGGGGTCCCGCCACAGCCACATGGTCACCACGACCGCGCCGAGCAGGTAGTACAGGCCCGCCGTGGCCAGCACCCGGCGCTCAGGCCGCGGCCGCGCGATCGCGGTCCGCGCGGGCAGTGGCGTGGCCACGGAAGATACCGGCACGGACGCGATGCTAGCCGTGCACGCGCACGTTTACCTGGCTATTTATACCGTCGTAAGGATTACGGCGAGCGGCTATCACTGTCGGGTAACGCGAAATCATGCCGACCGCTCTACCTGCGACGTTAGCACTAGGAAAGATTTTATCCAGGTAACGCTCAACATCATTTCGTAGCCGTAAGGACTTATATACGGGAAACGTCGGACTTGCCGGCGCGGCCTGCTCTAGCGTTTCGGCCCGGGAGCAGGAGCAAACATACGAGGTGAATTCTCATGGTCTCCGGCAAGCGATCGGTATGGCGACGCCGAAGGAATCGAAGCGGCATCGCACGCATTGCAGTCCCCGTCGCCATTCCAGTGGCGCTGGCGGCGGTCATCGTTCTCGCGATCGCACTGACAGACGGTGTTTCGGAGAACGCCAGCCCGGCGGCACTCGGCGCCCAGGCGAGCGGATCGCCAAGCGCGGCGGCGCCGACCAGCACCACCACCACGACGACGGGCACCGGCGCGGCCGCGGCCGCCGCCGCGGCGGCCAACGTCAGCTGCAGCATCATCGTGCCAGCCAACCCGCTGAGCGCGCAGGGCCTGGCCACGCCCTACCAGCTCACCGGGACAGGCGGCATGTCGCCCGCGCAGTCCGGCTGCACCATGGCCAACGCGGCGGCCCTTGGCGCCTTCGTCCAGGCGACCATCCTGGACACGCAGACCGGGAAGCTGTCCGTCTATGACCCGCTGGTCATCACCAAGGGCACGACGCCGGCCGTCGCGCCCGTGGTGCCGACGCTGCCCGCCCGCTACATCGCCACGATCGACTTCGGGTTCAACGGCACCAACCTGACCCTGGTCGGCGCCACGCGGAGCGCGCTGCGGTTCGGCAACTGCGTCAACGGCCTCAACGGCTCGATCTTCGGCCAGGTGGCGTTCTGCAACGGCAGCAACTTCTTCAACGTGGCGCACCGGATGGAAGCCGCGGGCACGCTCACCGTGCCGTCGGCGGGCACCTCAGCCAAGATCGTCGCATCCGGCGGCGCGCTCGGCAGCGGCCAGGCCTGCCCGGTCACGCAGAACTTCGACATGATCGACCAGGACCAGTCGGACAACGTGACCACCTTCTACCTGCTCAACCCGGCGACCGGGCAGACCGCGCAGGACAACGCGGCTAACGCGGGCAACATCCCCGGCTCCCAGACGCTGGCGAACGGCAGCGACAACATCCTGCTCGACGGGTTCATCGACCCGACGCTCGGCTGCACCCCGTTCCAGGCCCCCGACCTGGCCAACAACGGCGCGCTCACGTCATCGCAGGCGATGGACGAACTGCTCGCGGAGAAGAACACGCCCACGCCGACCGCGCTCGTCCCTGAGAACGACGAGATGACGCTGGTCGGCAACGGCCAGCTCAGCATGGGCAAGACCAACCTGTACCGGGCACAGCTCGGCCAGCCGCCGATCAGCGCGGCGAACAACAAGTCCGACAGCCCGGCCAACTACTGCCAGAACATGGTCAACATCCAGTCGGCGTTCCTCGCGGCCAACCAGGCCACGCTGTCGACCGGCCCGTCCCCGGTGCCCGCGGTGGGCAACAACCTGTTCACCTTCATGGCGAACCGGCTGTTCATGTCCTTCACCAACCTGGGCTGCCAGAACTTCGGCCTCACCAACCCGGTCACCGTCACCCTTGACGGCAACGGCGCGGCGACCGCGGCGACGTTCAACACCACGGTGCAGACGGCGAAGCCCAGGCGGCGGCCGCACGCCGCCCGCCCACGGGGCAGCGCGCCGGGCGCCCCCACCACCGCCTGATGAACCCGTCGGGCGCCTGACGAACCCGCAAGACAACTAACCGAACAAGCTCCTGCCCGAACACTGCGCGGCCCGCGGCGTCCCTCACCGCGGGCCGCGCAGGCATGAGCAGGGACCAAAGGAAGTGACGGCGCTGCGCCAGCCGCCCCTACAAGGCGGCGATGACGGCGGGGGTCAGCTCCGTGAGTGAACCGAGTACGACCCGGGCCTGGCCGAGCGCGTCGGGGGACGGCGGGTACTCGGGCCGGGGGACGGCGACGACCGGTGAGGCCGGCCACCGCGGCGGAACGCAGGCCGTTGGAAGAGTCTTCCACGGCAGCGCACCGCTCAGGCGGGACGCCGAGGCGCGCGGTCGCCTCCAGGTAGACGTCGGGGAAAGGCTTGCCGCGGTCGACCTCTTCGCTGGACACCGAGGCAGCGAAACAGGCGCGCAGCCCTGAGGCGTCAAGCACCGCCTCAATCAGCGACTTGGGCGCGGAACTCGCCAGCGCGAGCCGCCAGCGGGCGGACAGCGCGCGGACCGCCTCCACCGCCCCGGGCAGCAGCGGCAGGTGCTCCCGGTACTCCGCCGTCATGGCCGCGACGACGCGCTCGGCGACTTGTTCCGGCGCGAGCGCCACCCCGAAGTCCTCGCTGATGTACCGGGACCACTCGGCGGTGGACATGCCCATCATCCGGTCCTGCGCGTCGTCCGGCCACCGTCCGCCCCGGTCGGCCACGAACCCCCGCCGTACCCGCTCCCAGACCGGCTCGGAGTCGATGAGCACCCCGTCCACGTCGAACACGACCGCCTCGAGCACGCCACCCCCCTAGCGCAGGACCAGGGCAAGCTGCCGCGATTGGGCCACCAGCCGCCCCGTGGAGTCCCAGAGTTCGGCGTCTTCCTCGAAGTAGCCGTCCGCCAGGTACCGGGTCAGCGTCCGGTAGGCGAGCCAGCCAGGTGCCGGGCGGGCCCGCAGGTACACGGTGAGCTCCACGGTGGTCATCCGCCGCAAGCCCAGTTCCAGCGCCGCCGGGGCCACCGCGTCCACGAACAGCGGTAGCGACAGCAGGTCGGGCTCGCGGCCGTCGGTGAACCGCATCCAGCCCTGGTATACCGGGATGCCGGACGGCGGGGTGCGCGTCACCCACCCGGGAAGCTCGGTGACCCGGTGCTCGATCCGGTCCGCGAACGTGATCGGCGGGTTGGCCGCCCGCTGCAGCGCCTGGCATTGCGCAGGCGGCGGCAGGTCCGGCGCCTCGGTGCTCGCGTAGGACCGCCCGTCGCGGGCGGCCGCGGCCGCCAGGTCGGTGTACGCGGCGGTGGCGCGCAGCACCTCCTTGCCGTCCCGGCACAGGCTGGCCTGGCCGAACGCGGTGGTACGGCCCGACCGGATCACCTCGGTGCGGATCTCCGCCGGGCCCGGCGAACCGGGCCGCAGGTAGAACCCGGACACCACGAGCGGATCGGGGAACGGCAGCGCCTCGCCGACGGCCCGGGTCGCCAGCGAGAGCAGGAAGCCGCCGTTCGCGCCCTCATGGCCGTCCCAGCGCCCGTCGAGCACGGCGCCGAAGACGGGGCCGTCACCAGCAAGTGCCATCGCGGCGTCGAACTCGCTCTGCTTGTCGCACGGGCACCACATCAGGGCAGCGTCAAGATCTCGTGCCCGTCCTCGGTGACCAGGACGGTGTGCTCGAACTGCGCGGTGCGCTTGCGGTCCTTCGTGACCGCCGTCCAGCCGTCGGGCCAGATGTCGTAGCTGATCACGCCGAGCGTGAGCATGGGCTCGATGGTGAACGTCATCCCGACCTCCATCGTCAGGACGGAAGACGGGTCGTCGTAGTGCGGCACGACGAGCCCGGAGTGGAAGGTCCGCCCGATTCCGTGGCCGGTGAAGTCGCGCACCACCCCGTAGTCGAAGCGCTTGGCGTAGGACTCGATCACCCGCCCGATCGCGTTCAGCGGCCGGCCGGGCGCCACCGCGCGGATGCCCCGCATCGTCGCCTCGCGGGTGCGCTCGACGAGCAGCCGCGACTCCTCCGTCACGTCGCCGGCCAGGAAGGTGGCGTTGGTGTCGCCGTGCACGCCGCCGATGAAGGCGGTGATGTCGATGTTGACGATGTCGCCGTCGCGGATCACCGTGTCGTCCGGGATCCCGTGGCAGATGACCTCGTTCAGCGAGGTGCACAGCGACTTGGGGTAGCCGCGGTAGCCGAGGGTGGACGGGTACGCGCCGCGGGAGACCAGGAACTCATGCCCCACCGCGTCCAGGTCGTCCGTGGTGACCCCGGGCCGCACGTGCCTGCCGACCTCTTCGAGCGCCTGGGCCGCCAGCTGGCAGGCGACGCGCATCCTGGCGATCGTGTCGGCGTCCTTCACGTCGGCCTCACCGAGGGTGGGCCCTTTCTTCCCCACGTACTCGGGGCGCGGGATGTTCGCGGGAACCTGCCGGGCCGGAGATACCCGACCCGGGTGGAGCAGAGTGGCCATGTTTTGCGAGTCTAGTAGGCATGGCGAACTCCGACGAGCAATGGTGGTTCTGCACACGGCACATGCGGGTCGAGCCCGCTGACACTCCTTGCCCAGGCAAGGACCTCCTCGGCCCCTATCCCACGAGGGAAGAAGCGGCCCGCGCGCTCGACAAGGTGAAGGAGCGCAACGAGGCCTGGGACGACCAGGACTAGTGGGACGCGAACGCCGGCGCCGGCCGCCCCGCGGCCCGGCGCCGGCGTTCGCATGGCCGGCGCATGGATGCGAGACCCACACGGGCGTTCCGCGTCAAGCCAGGCTAGGCTAGAGCACGTGAGCGATCATCTGCCGCCAGCCGCGGAAGCCCGGCTTGCCGAGATCAGGCGCAGTGGCACCTGGGGGTCGGCGCTCACGTCCGACGAGTTCGCCTCGGTACGCTCGGTGGGCTTCCAGCCCGTCGGCCAGGTGCTCGGCGCCGCGGTCTACAACGTCGGCTACACCGGCGGCTACGGCTGCCCGGGCGCGTGGGGCGGCTACAACTTCGGCTGGGGGCCGGTCGGCCGGACCCAGGTGTCGAGCAGGGGCGGCTACGGCTCGTTCGGGCCGATGGTGAAGACTTTGTACGAGGCGCGCCGTGCGGCCCTCAGCCGGATGGTCGCCGAGTGCGTCGAGCTCGGCGGGCACGGCGTCGTCGGCGTGCGGCTCACCATCGGGCCGTTCCCGACGGGCGGCCTCGAATTCAAGGCGATCGGCACCGCGGTCCGCGCGCCGCTCGCCCCCCCGCTGCGCAAGCCGTTCACTTCGGACCTGTCCGGCCAGGACTTCGCCAAGCTAGTGCACAGCGGCTGGATGCCCGCCTCGCTCGTCCTCGGCATCACGGTCGCCGCCAGGCACGACGACTGGCAGACCGTCGGGCAGACCCGCTGGTCGGCGGGCAACGCCGAGGTCACCGGCTGGACCGAGCTGGTCAACGACGCCCGCCACGACGCGCGGGAGCAGCTGCACGCCGACGTCAAGCGCATCGGCGCCGAGGGCGTCGTCATCGCGAGCATGGAGATGCGGGTGCGCGAGCGGGAGTGCCCCGCCCAGGAGGGCCGCCGCGACCACATCATCGAGGCGGTCAACATCGGTACCGCGGTCGTCCGGTTCAAAACCGCTCATGCAGAACGGAATCAGCAGTCTCCGCTCGCCATCATGTCCCTCGATCCGCAGCGCCGGCAGGTGGCGCGCGTCGACATCGGCCAAAACAGGCGTTAGCGCACGGAAGACAAGAAGATAAGAGGCGTCGATGACCAACCAGCAGATCTCTGACCTCGGTGCGGCCGGCGTACCGCAAGACGCGATCAAGCGCCTGTCCGAACTGCAGCCTGGCAAGGCCGGGTCGATCTTCACCTCCGACCTGTCGGTGAACGAGTTCCTGCTGGTGCGCGAGGTGGGCTTCAAGCCACTCGGACTCGTGCTCGGCTCGTCGATCTACCATGTCGGGCTGCAGATCGGCCGCTGGGGCAAGAACCAGGAGCTCAACGTCCTGTCCCAGGCGATGTACCACGCGCGGGAACTGGCGATGACCCGGATGGAGGCCGAGGCGGACGCGCTTGGCGCCGACGGCATCGTGGGCGTGCGCCTCGAGACGGAGGCGAAGGAGTTCGGCGCGGACATCATGGAGTTCATCGCGGTCGGCACCGCGGTGAAGGCCGAGCCGGGGGCCGGCGGCGGCGGGGTGACCAACTGGCGGAACAACAAGAAGCAGCCGTTCACCTCCGACCTGTCCGGCCAGGACTTCTGGACGCTGATCAGGGCCGGCTACGCGCCGCTCGGCATGGTCATGGGCTCGTGCGTCTACCACATCGCCCACCAGCGGATGGGCTCCGTCCTCGGCAACATCGGCAGGAACGTCGAGATCGAGCAGTTCACCCAGGCCCTCTACGACGCCCGCGAGCTGGCGATGAGCCGCATGCAGGCCGAGGCGGAGGAACTGCACGCCGAGGGCATCGTCGCCGTCCAGCTCCGCCAGCACTCGCACACCTGGGGCTCGCACACCACCGAGTTCTTCGCGATCGGCACCGCCGTCCGCCCGCTGCGCGACGACCACGTCATCGAGCGTCCCACCATGGTTTTGTCCCTGGACGCGTAAGCGTTTTGTTTGGTGGTTGCGGTAGGCGACGAGTGTCCACGCGCGCTCGTCCGCCCGTGCCAATGAAAACCAATTGGCCCGAGCAGAAGGCGCGCTGAGACACCCGAGCCGCCCACCGCATCCCCTCCCGGCGTCGACGGAGCTTTACGGCCTGACAATTACACTTCGGCCGGCTGCCGCGGACGTCCGCGCGACCCAGATCATCACGATCTCCACCTGCCTACGGCGCCCCACCCCGCCGACACCATCCCACCCGCCTGCACCATCCGCACCCCGCTGCAGCGGCCGAACGGCCCAGGTTAGGGGACGCGCCCAAGACAGTGGACATTTAGGCACACTCCGATGTACCTAAATGTCCACCATCTTGGCCCGCGGGCTCCCTAAGCGGCCGCAGGTCGGCCCGCGGTTCAGCGCTCGGGGCTGAGGTGGCCGGTGGCGGTGAGGAGGGCCCGGGTGAAGCGGCTCAGCTGGAGGGTCTGGAGGTCGGCCGCGGTGAACCAGGCGACCTTGCTTAGCTCGCCGTCGCTCGGGGCAGGCGCCCCGGCCATGATCTCGGCCTCGTAGACGGCGGGGACGTAGGCGACGCGGTCGCCGTTGGGGTAGGTGATCTCGTAGTCCGGGCCGCCGAGGACGGTGAGCAGGCGGACGAGGCGGATGTCGACGCCGATCTCCTCGCGGGCCTCGCGGACGGCGGCCTGCGCGGGGGACTCGCCGGGGTCGACCGCGCCGCCCACGGTGCCCCAGCCGTCGGTGTGGCCGGCGTGCCAGGCGAGGAGTATGCGCCCCCGCTCGTCGACGGGCAGCACAGTGACGCACGGCAGGACGAGCAGCTCGTGGCCGATGGCGGCCCGCAGGCGCGCCAGGTGCGGCGAGATCCCCATGCGCGCAACCCTACGCTCCCGCCCGACACCCACGTGTCGGCTGGCGGTGACGGGCACGGCGGCGCTAGGCGGTGGGGCCGCTCACCGTGTCGAGGAGGCGGGCCAGGCGGGCGCGCAGGCCGCGGGCGCGCGGGCCGCCGCCGCGGTCGCCCGCGGCGGCGGAGACCAGGTGCTGGCCGGCGTCGAAGGTCAGGGACTGCGGGACGGAGAGGGCCTCGTGGGCGAGGGCGTCGAGTTCCGGGTCATCGCTGTCCAGGGCAAGGATCGTGGCGCCGGTCTTGCGGGCGTCGTTGACCCGCTCAAGCAGCGGAACGGGGGCGGTATCCGCGGCGACGACGAACAGCGTCTCGCCGCGCCGGGCGGCCTCAAGGCGGGCGAGCCCGACGGCGAGGTGGGGCGGCGCGCCCGCCGGGGGAGACCAGCGGACCAGGGTGGGCGTGAGCTCGGCGATGCCGGACAGCCGCGCCTCGTCGTCCAGGTGAGCCGTCACGTGCCATGGCTCGTAGCCGGGGGTACCGACCACGAGCAGCCCGCCCGCCGACCGAGGGGACGTCCGCAGCGCCCGCCCCAGCGAGCTGGCCTGCTCCAGCCACCGGGAGCCAGCCATCAGCGTACGGAGCGTAGCGACCTGGTCTGCGTCCACGTATCTAGCATGAGGGCAACGCCGCCGTTATGCACGTCCCGAATGCCTGAATGTCAGGCCTGCTGGAACTCCAGGCGGTTGCCGAAGGGGTCGCCGGCGTGGAACCGGCGCACGCCGGGAATCTCGCCGTCCGCGGTGACGCAGGCCTGGCCGGCCGCGGTGAGCGCGGCGGCGAGCCCGTCGAGGTCGTCGGTGAGCAGCGCGGGGTGCGCCTTGCGGGCCGGGGCGAACGGCTCCTCGACGCCAAGGTGCAGCACCGCGGCGCCCGACGCGAACCAGCAGCCGCCCCGGGCGGCGAGGACGGGCGGCTTGGGCAGCTCGGTCATCCCGAGCAGTCCCGCGTAGAAGGACCGCGCCAGCTCCTCCTGGCCGCGCGGCATGGCCAGCTGGACATGGTCGAGTCCGGTGATCATCGCAGCCTCCCTGTTCTCGATGTAAGGCCATGTATCTCGATATAAAGATAGTCAATATCAAGTCACATGGGAAGGCCGCCGGTGCGGGCCCGCAGGCACCTGCGAGCCCGCGCCGTCGGTAAGCCCCGCGGGGGGCTCAGGACCGGGCGAACCGCACCAGTTCGGGTACGAGCAGCGCACCGTTCACCGTGCCCACGCCGGTGACCGTGCTGTACGGGCCCCGGGCACTGGATCCGTGAACAGTGTGGAGCTTGCCGCCCTGGAGGAACGACACGGTGTTGTTGCCCGAGGTGACGCCCACGATGCCGGGCAGGTTGTACGCATATATCCGGTAAAGCGCCGGGTTGATCAGCCCGAGCGACTGGTGGGCCACCTCGGCCGCCAGCGCGACGATGCCTGCGAACAGCGGGGTTGCCTCGCTGGTGCCGCACGTCGGGTACCAGCCTGGCGATGAGCCGGGGACGCTCATGTAGACGTCCACCGCGCCGTCGCACGCGGCGCTCATCGAGATGTCGGGGACACCGCGGCGCTCCCCCACCGCGGCCGACACGTCGTCCTGGTAGAACGGCCGGTCGAACAGCGCTGACGTGCCGCCGCCGCTGGCGAGCGGGTGGGGCCCGTTGTCACCGTAGACGAACTGGTTGGTCGCCGTGCTGTCGGTGTCGTTCCACGCCGTGTCCGGCGAGGTGCGGTTCCCCTTCGCGTCCAGGTGCAGTTGCGTGCCCCCGACGCCGGTCACTAGCGGGTCGCTGTCCGGCCAGCTGGTGACCGGGGAGAGGTAGTACGTCGACCCGTCGGGCCCGACGTCCGTGGCGCCGCTGTCGCCGGAGGCGGCGAGCACGGTCACGCGGTTGCGGAAGGCGTCGCGGTATGCGCCGCGCAGCGCCTCAACGGACGCCTTGGACGGGAGCGACTGCTCGGTCGCGCTGAAGCTCTGGCTGATCACGTCCGGGTGATAGTGGCTGATCACGTACTGCTCGGCCGACACGATCTGCGGGAACCCGGTTGTCCCCTCGCTCTCCGACACCGGCGTCTCCACCAGCAGGATGTTGGCGTTGGGCGCGATGGTGTGGGCGTACTCCACGTCGAGCGACGTCTCGCTGGCCCAGCCGAGGTCCTCCGGATTGGCCGGGTCGAAGTGGACCGCGCCGGCCGGCTGGATGATCTGGAATGAGGGCGGCCCGGGAAGCTTGAACGTCTTGTCGAAGAAACTGAGGTCCTGACGGATTGTCGGCGAGCCGAAGGAATCGACGATCACGATAGTCGACCCCTGGCCACTCACCCCGTCGCGGTAAAGCGGCCACAGGTTGTAGGCCTGCTCGACCTGGCCGGGCTCGTAGCACGCGACGTGGAAGGCGGCCTCGCAGCCCGCCGTCGTGGGCGGCTGCTTCTCCGCCCCTCCCACGTGCTTGATTTCCGGATGGACGATGACCGTCGCCCGCTGCACCCCGGACGCGGCCGGCGCGGCGGCCGCCGCTCCCTGCGCGCTCACGCTGGTGAGGCCGCCAAGCGCGGCGATCAGCGCGCCTGTGCTCGCCGCAGAGACCGTTTTCCTTCTCAGGCGCATTTACTGTCCTCCCCGTTGAATTCATCTCCTAGCCCGTTCGTTAAACCCGCTCAGGCATGGCGAAATGCGCCAACCGCAGGTCAAAGTAACGGAACCGGTGAACGCTATTCCCTTGCCTTCGCCCCAAAAGGCCTGCTCTGGCCGGAAACGTCAGAATGAAAGGAGTACAACGACCCGGCATGCAGGACGCTAGCACTGACCCTAGGTAATGCCAAGTGAAAGAGAATGCGATATTAATCGAATTCCCCAATCTTCGCCTCAAGCTTTACGTCTGTATGTATTTGTCGGCGAAATTGGTCTATCGCGGGCTTCGGCTGGCGGAAAGCCGGGATGCGGCGGATAACTCCAAGGTCCCGTCCCGGCCCGCCCGCGGCGGCCGCGGGCCGGCCACGCGTCGCGGTCCGCCGGACCCGGTGAGTTATTTGTCCGAGAATCTCCGTATATGACCAGATCCGGCGGTACATTGATCGACAGTCGAGAGTCGACAATCGACTCAGCACGGAGCAAGGAGTCAGCCGCGTGACGCAGTTGCCGGACCCGGTCAGGTGGGGCATCGTTGGCACCGCCAACATCGCCCGGGCGCAGTTCCTCCCGGGCCTGCGCGAGGCCGGCGGCGGCATCGCCGCCCTGGTGGCCAGCCGTGACCACGCGCGAGCCGGTGCGTTCGCCGCGGCCAACGGCATCGGCGCGGGCATCGCGGGCTACGCCGCGCTCGTTGAGTCGCCGCACGTTGACGCCGTTCTACGTGGCGCTGCCCAACGCCCTGCACGCCGAGTGGACCATCCGGGCGCTGCGCGCGGGCAAGGCGGTGCTGTCGGAAAAGCCGCTGTGCACAAGCGCCGACCAGGCGCGGGAGGTACTCGACGCGGCGGCCGTGGCCGCCGCGCCGCTGTGGGAGGCGTTCGTCTTCCCGTTCCGGGCCCAGCACCGCCGCCTGACCGCGTTGCTCGCGGACGGGGCGATCGGCGAGCCCGCCGAGGTCACCAGCGCGTTCCACTTCCTGCTGTCGAACCCGGCCAACATCCGGATGGAGGCCGCGCTCGGCGGCGGCGCGCTCGCCGACGTCGGCTGCTACCCCGTCCGCCTGGCCCTTGAGCTGTTCGGCCCGCAAGGCGCGCGGGCCGAGGCGTGCTCCGCGCTCACCAACGGCGAGGTTGAGGTCGACGCGGCGGGCATCGTCACCTTTGGCCCGCGGCGCCTGCTGCTCAGCTGCGGTTTCCTGCGCAGCTACGACACCTTCACCAGCGTGCGCGGCAGCGCGGGCCAGATCCAGCTGGCCAACCCGTTCCACCCGGGCCCGGGCGACACCCTCACCGTGTTGCGCCCGAACGCCGAGCCGGTCATCGAGCGCCCGACCACGGACCAGTGGTCCTTCACCGCCGCCATCAGGCACATCCACGCCGTGCTGCGCGGCGAGGCCGCGCCCGAGCACACCGCCGACGGCCTCTCACTGCCGGCCGCGCGCGTCCTCGAGCAACTGCAACGGCTGGCCAAGCCGGCCGGAAGGCGCGCCGCTCTCCCGGACTTAGCGCCCGCCGCCCTCCCGGCCTTACTCGAAGGGTGAGAGGATCGGGACTGACGGACGCGACGACGGAGGAGCCGATGAAGTTCGCCTGGCTGTGCAGCCACGAGTCCTACCAGCCCGAAGACCTGGTCAAGCAGGCCGTGGCCGCCGAGGAGGCCGGGTTCGACGCCGTGCTCGGCAGCGACCACTTCCACCCCTGGGTCGACGACACTTCCGCGGCGGGCTTCGTCTGGTCCTGGCTCGGCGCCGTGGCGGTCCAGACGCGCAGCGTGCTGCTCGGCACCGCGGTCACCTGCCCGCTGTTCCACTACCACCCGGCGCTTGTCGCGCAGATGGCCGCGACCACCGACCGGCTGTCCGGCGGCCGCCTCATGCTCGGCGTGGGCACCGGCGAGGCGCTCAACGAGCGGCCGATGGGCTTCCCCTTCCCCGGCTACGGCGAGCGCCAGGCCCGGATGCAGGAGGCGCTCGAGATCATGCACCGCATGTTCGCCGGGGAGAAGGTGACCTTCCACGGCGAGCACTACACCACGGAGACGGCCAAGCTGTACTCGCCGCCGACCGGCCGCGTGCCGGTCCTGATGGCCGCGGGCGGCCCTAAGTCCGCCGCGTTCGCGGGCACCTACGCCGACGGCCTGATCACCAGCGTGAAGGACCCCGCCGACACGGTCGCCAAGGTCATCGAGCCCTACCGCAAGGCCGCGACCGATGCGGGCAAGGAGCACCTGGTCCTCGCCACCCGGTGGACCGTGCTCGCCGACGGCCCCGACGCCGCCTGGCAGGCGCTGAGCTCCATGCGCGGCCTGCGCGCACCCGGCCGCCTCGAGGCGACCGACCCGGCCGAACTGCGCGCCAGGGCCGATGAGATGGACCGGAACGAGGTCCTTGCCAGCTACACGGTCGTCCCGGACGCGGAAGGCCTGGTCGGCGCCTATCGCCCGCTGGTCACCGACGTGGGCGCGGACATCGTCTCGATCCAGGTGATGTCGCCAGACCCGCTCGCCGCGATCGAGCTCATCGGCAAGGAGGTCCTGCCCAGGCTCCGCGAGCTAGCTCCCTGACCCCGGCGGCGGCGACCGCCCACGGCGGCGCCGCCGGCGCTCGGGAGCGGGCGGCGGCGTCCCCGGAGCAGCCGGTCCCGGCGGCGGCGGTCCCGGTGCCTGGGCTCCCGGCGCCGGCGAGTTTGGCCGCCGCGCGACAGGCGGCCGGTTGGGGTCCACGATGGCCTCCATCATCATCGACTGGCCGCGGAACAGCGGCGTCTCCCTGACCCGCTGCTCGATCGACGCCGCCGACAGCGTGTAGCCGAGGAAGAGCAGCAGCGACGCCGCCTGGATGAGGATCACCAGCCAGACCGAGGACGACGCGAGGAAGTCGTTGAGCGCGTGCAGCACCGCGGGCACGGCGACGCCGAGGATGACGAGCTGCACGCGGCGGCGCCCGTAGTTCAGCGCCATCCCGATGAAGAAGCCGGCGATCCCCGCCCAGACGGCGTGCTGGAACCCGTCGACGAAGATGCGCTCGGCGAAGGCGAGCGCGCCGGTCACGGCCTCGTTGTTGGACTGCGCCTCGTGGATGCCGACGATGTCGGTCGAGGTGTAGAAGGCCTGCTCGGCGATGCCGAAGGTCAGGCCGGCGACCGTGCCGAGGAACATCCACATCCGGACGTCGAGCTTCACCTTCCTGTACCAGAGCAGGAACAGGCCGGCGAGCAGCACGGGCAGCGCCTTGGTGGTCTCCTCGTTGACGCCGATCACCAGGGCGGGCACGAACTTGATCGAGCCGCTGATGTGCAGCGCGGCGTTGACGTGGATCGTCACCACGTTGATCCAGATCAGCGTCCACACGACGATGCCGACGGCGACCCAGATCTCGCGCTTACCGACGCGGCCGGGACGGATCAGCATCCAGAAGCCCATGGACCACAGCGGCGCGACGTACAGGCTGTACGCCCAGCCCGGCGCGGACAGGTCGCTGGATGAGCTGAGCAGCGCGAGGAAGATCAGCGGGAGCAGCGCGTAGGCGATGACCAGCAGCCGCAGCCCCTGGCGCCAGCCCGGGTCGTGCAGCCAGCTCTGGATGGGGAACAAGATCCGCAGCGCCGTCGCCAGCCCGCTCTCGCCGCCGAGCGCGCCCGCGGCACCGCCCTGCGGCCACGGCGACGGCGACGGAGCGCCCCAGCCCGCCGCGCCCGCCGCGGGCGGGTAGCCGCCCGGCACGGCCGCCCCGGCGGCCGGCACGTAGCCGTCCGTCCCGTAGCCGCCGCCGGGCGGGTAGCCGGCCGGCCCGCGCACCGCGGCAGGCGCCTGCGCCGCGGCGCGCACCGGCGGCGCGAGGCGCAGCACCGGCCCGTCCAGGGAGCCGAGCGCCAGGTCAAGCGGGCGGTCCACGAGCAGCCGGGTGACCCGCCGCCCGTTATGGAAGGTAGTGGCCGACCCGGCGTTGGCGAACTCCCACCCCTCGGCGCCCCAGCTCAGCACGCCGTGCTGCCGCGATACCGTTGGCGCGCTGGTGACCAGGTCATTGTCGGGAGAGCGCCCGATACGCACCGTCTGGCCCGGGCTCACGGTCCGGTCCTTCCCGTCAAGCGAAAGGGTCAGCCGCAGGTCGCCGCCGGCCAGGTCGGCCCGGGTGGGCGGCGCGAAGCCCGGCCCGGGCGCGCGCCGCGGGCCGCGCCTGATCGCGCTGCCCGCCCTGCGCCGGCCAGCCTGGCGGTGTGTTGCTGCCCGAGCCAGTCCCTTCGGAGGGGCTCGGGCCTGAGGCCCCGAACGCGTCCATCCCCGCCCCCGATCCGCTTTGTCCTAACCGAGAAGCCAGATGCATTAAATCGCACTCCGCCGTCAACCGCACTCATGCCGCCGCCGCGCCCCGCCACCCCGCCGAGCACGCAACACGTTGGCGTGTTTCACCGGCCCGGTGAAACACGCACCCGTTCGGCGGCATCCGCCCTCGCCGTCGGTGGCCGGATCGCCCCGGCCCTGCTCGCACCAGCCCTTGGCGCTACTTGTAGGAGTACTCCTCCGACGGGAAGGACCCGCCGGCCACCTCCGCGGCGAACTCGGCCGCGGCGGCGCGCAGCACGCCGGCCAGGTCGGCGTAGCGCTTGGCGAACTTGGGCGAGCGGGGCGACAGGCCGGCCATGTCCTGCCAGACGAGCACCTGCGCGTCGCAGCCCGGGCCGGCGCCGATGCCGATGGTCGGCACGCGCAGCGACGCGGTGATCTTCGCGGCGAGCGCCGCGGGTATGCCCTCGAGCACGATCGAGAACGCGCCGGCCGCCTCGAGCGCCTTCGCGTCGTGCAGCAGCCGCTGCCCCTCCTCGCCGCGGCCCTGGACACGGAACCCGCCGAACGCGTGCACCGACTGCGGGGTGAGGCCGAGGTGGCCCATGACCGGGATGCCCGCCGCGGTGAGCTCCTCGACCTGGTGCGCCACCCGCATGCCGCCCTCGAGCTTGACCGCGTGCGCGCCCGCCTCCTTCATGAACCGGACGGCGGCGTGCAGCGCCTCGGCCGGCGACGCCTGGTAGGACCCGAACGGGAGGTCGCCGACCACCATCGCCCGCTTCGTACCGCGGACGACGGCGGCGGTGAGCGGGATCAGGTCGTCGACGGTCACCGGGATCGTCGTGTCGTAGCCGAAGACCACGTTGCCCGCCGAGTCGCCGACGAGCAGCACCGGGATCCCGGCCTCGTCGAATATCCCCGCGGTGAGCGCGTCGTAGGTGGTGAGCATGGGCCACTTCTCGCCGCGCGCCTTGGCCGCGGCGATGTCCCTGACGGTGACCCGGCCCGGCTTCTTGCCGCCGTAGAGGGGCTCAGACTGGCCCGCCGATGGCATGGTGGCAGATGACATGATCAGAACCTCCAAAGTCTCGAGGCGCCCTTGCTGGCGTACCCGGACGCTTCGATCATCGCACGCCAGCGACGTGGGAGGATAGCCGGGTGCCAAGTGATTCCGCTTCCAGCGCCACCGCGGGCATCGCGCGCGCCACCGGCGACTTCGCCGCGGCCGACGAGATCGTACGCCGTTTTCACGCGCGCGGCGTGGCCCCCGCGATCAGCTACGGGATCGTGCGCGACGGCGAGCTCGTGCACGCGGCGGGCTTCGGTGAGCGGTCACTCGGCGGGCCAGTGCTTGGCAGCACGGTGCCTGCCAGCACGGTGCCTGCCAGCACGGTGCCTGCCAGCACGGTGCCGGACGAGCGGACGGTGTTCCGCATCGCGTCCATGTCGAAGTCGTTCACCGCGTCCGCCGTCCTGCTGCTGCGCGACGCGGGCGCGCTCGGGCTCGACGACCCGGCCGCGCGGTACGTGCCCGAGCTGGCCGGCTGGGTCAACGGGGCGGCCGACGCCGGGCCGCTGACGATCAGGCACCTGCTCACCATGACCGCGGGCTTCCCCACCGACGACCCGTGGGGCGACCGGCAGCAGGGGCTGCCGCTCGATGAGTTCCGCGCGCTGCTGGCCGGCGGGGTCGCGTTCAACTGGGCGCCCGGCACCCGCTTCGAGTACTCCAACCTCGGCTACGCGATCCTCGGCCTGATCGTGGCGGCCGCGTCCGGCGTGCCGTACGACGAGTTCGTCAGGACCCGGCTGCTCACGCCGCTCGGCCTGACGCGGACCGGGTTCGCCGCGGGTGAGTTCCCCGGCGCCGAGCTCGCCGTCGGCCACCGGCGCGGGCCGGACGGCTGGCAGCGGCTGCCGTTCGACCCGTACGGCGCGTTCGCGCCGATGGGCGGCGTGTTCTCCTGCGTCGCCGACCTCGCGACCTGGTGCGCGGGGTTCGCCGCGGCGTTCCCGCCGGACAGTGCTGACCGCGGGCGGGGGGCGGCCAGCGGACGGCGGGCGGCCGCGGCGGGCCCTCACCCGCTCGCGGCGGCTTCCAGGCGGCTCATGCAGCTGCCCCAGGCGGTGACCGGCTGGCGCGCGCCGCAGGGGCTTCCAGGCGGGCCGCCGGCCGCGCCTGCGTACTACGGCTTCGGGCTGTTCGTCGACGAGGACCCGGCGGTCGGGCGCGTGGTGAGCCACAGCGGCGGCTACCCGGGCTTCGGGTCGAACATGCGCTGGCACCCGGCGACCGGCCTCGCCGTCATCGCGCTCGGCAACGGCACCTACACGCCCATGTCCGGCCTGGCCGACCTCGTCCTGCGGTCGCTGCTCACGAGCGCCGCGGACGGCCACGTCGCGCTCGCGCCGGGCACCGGGCCGTGGCCGCAGACCCTGGCGGCGGCCGACGCGGTGAGCTCCCTGCTGCGGGACTGGGACGACGCCGCGGCCGACGCGCTGTTCTCGCCTAACGTGGCACTCGACCGGCCGTACCAGGAGCGGCGCGCCGACCTCGCGCTGCTCCGGTCGCGGATCGGCGCGTTCACCGTCGACGAGAGCAAGCCGGCCGAGTCGGACACCCCGGCGCACCGCCGCTGGTGGCTGACGGGCGAGCACGGCACGGTCGCGGTCGCGATCCAGCTCAACCCGCAGCGGCCGCCGCGCGTCCAGTCCCTCACCTTCGCGGTCCCGCCGGCCCCCGGCTCGGTCCTGGCGGTGGCCGTGGCGACGGTGACCGCGTGGCTCAACGGCTGGCTAGACGGAGGGGCCGCGGACTGGCCCGCCGCGCTGCCCGTCGCACCGGAGGCCGACGCGGGCCTGATCGCGCGGCGGCTGCGGATGGCGGCCGCCTGGGCGGGCCAGCTGAGCCCCGGGGCCTACCGGACGGGCGACGGCTCCGCCTCGGCCACGGTCGAGCTGGCCGGCCAGCACGCGACGGTCACCCTGTCGCTGCTGGTCAACCCGTCAACTGGCGCGCTGCGCCAGGCCGACGTGACCTTTTAACCCGCTTAACCAGCGCTTGCCTGGATTGCCAGGAAAACCGGGTCGCATGCCCGGAATAGATTCCGATACGGTCGCGTTCCGTATCGATAGCTCGGCCCGGGTGCCTCCATCCGGACGGTGCCCGTTCCGGCCGTGCGTCACGCTTCGCAAGTCCTTGAAGGGGCTCATGGACACATTGACGGTTCAGCGCAGGCGATGGGTCATCCTCGGCGTCCTCGTCGTGGGCCTGCTCGCCATCGTCATCGACAACACCGTACTCAACGTCGCGCTCAAGACCATCGCGAGCCCGGTGGCCGGACTCGGCGCCAGCCAGTCCGAGCTTGAGTGGGCGATCAACTCCTACACGCTCGTGTTCGCGGGCCTGCTGTTCACCTTCGGCGTCGTCGGCGACCGGGTCGGGCGCAAGCGCGTGCTGATGGGCGGCCTGGTGCTGTTCGGCATCGGCTCGCTGTTCTCCGCGTACGCGCACTCGCCCGACCAGCTCATCGCGGCCCGCGCGGTGATGGGCCTGGGCGGCGCGGCGGTCATGCCGCAGACGCTGTCCATCATCGCCAACGTCTTCGAGCCCGGCGAGCGGTCTCGCGCCATCGGCATCTGGACCTCCGCGGTCGGCATCGGCGTGGCCATCGGCCCGGTGCTCGGCGGGGTGCTGCTCACCCACTTCTGGTGGGGCTCGGTCTTCCTGATCAATGTCCCGGTGACGGTGGCCGGCGCGATCGCCGCGCTGCTGCTCGTGCCCGAGTCACGGAATCCCGCTCCGGGGAAGGTCGACTTTATCGGCGTGCTCGCCTCCATCGTCGGCCTTGTGCTGCTCGTCTACGGCATCGTGCAGGGCGGCGACGGCGTGCCGTGGGGCAGCTTCGGCGTGCTCGGCCCGGTGCTCGGCGGCCTCGCGGTGCTCGCGCTGTTCGCCTGGTACGAGAGCCGCATCGACCACCCGAGCCTCGACGTCCGGCTGTTCAAGAACCGCACCCTGTCGGCCTCGGTCGGCTCGATCGCGCTGCTGTTCTTCGGCATGGGCGGCGTCTACTTCTTCTCCAGCTTCTACCTGCAGAACGTCCGCGGTTACAGCCCGCTGGAGACCGGTGCGCTGGCCGTGCCGTTCGCGGTCGGCCAGTTCCTCATGGCCCCGCGCAGCACCGTGCTCGTCGGCCGGCTCGGCATCCGCGTGGTCATGGTGGCGGGCATGCTCGCCAACGCGGTCGCCATCGGCGGGTGGGTGTTCCTGAGTGCCACCAGCCCGATCTGGATCGTCGCGGTGCTGTTCGTCGTCCAGGGCGCCGGGCTCGGCCTGGCCGTCCCCGCCGCGACCTTCGGCGTCATGGAGGCGCTGCCGCGCGAGCGGGCCGGCGCCGGCTCCGCGCTGACCAACACCGCGCGCCAGGTCGCGGTGGCGCTCAGCGTCGCGGTGCTCGGCTCGATCCTCTCCTCGGCGTACCGCACCTCGCTCGACCCCACGCTGTCGGCGCTCCCCGCCGGGCTGCGGAACGCGGCGGGCTCGTCCATCACCGCCACCCAGGCGGTCGCCGCGCAGCTCGGTCACGCGGGGCAGTTCCTGCTGGCGCCAGCCGACTCCGCCTTCGTCGACGCGATGCGGGTCACCACCGGCGTCGCGGCGGCCATCGCGGTCCTCGGCGGGCTCGCGGTGCTGCGCTGGATGCCGGGGCGCAAGCGGCCTACCATCGAGGAAATCGAGGAGCTCGTCGCCGCGGAGGTCGCGGCGGCCGAGCGCGACCTCGCGGCCGGGCTGCCGGAGCGGCCCGAGCTGTCCGAGCGGTAAGGAGGGTTCCCGCCATGCGTGCTCATGACGCCTCCGCCGCCACTGACGTGACAGCCGAGGCGCTCGCCGGGCACCCAGCCGCGGACGGGCCGGCGCAGCAGGCGCCGAACGTCCGGGTGGCCCCGTCGCCCGCCCCGTCGCCCGCCCCCCGTGCGCCGGGCCTGCCGCGCAGCGAGCGGGCCGAGCAGGCCATCATCGACGCCACCATCGAGGCGATCGGCGAGTGCGGCATCGACGGCGTGCGCTGCGAGGACGTGGCCGCCAGGGCGGGCGTCGGCAAGGCGACCCTGTACCGGCGCTGGCCGGGCAAGGAGGACCTGCTGATCGCCGCGTTCGCCGCGATGCGCCGCCCGCTGCCCGAGCCGCGCGGCGAGTCGGTGCGCGCGGACCTGGTCGCCATGCTCGCCGTGGTGGCCGCCGACACGGACGACCCCCGCTACGCGCAGCAGTACGCGTTGCTGCACGGCGCGGGGGAGCGCTTCCCGCGCCTCGTCGCCCGGTACAAGGAGCGCGTGGTCGAGCCGCGCCGCGAGCTCGTCCGCTCCGTGCTGCGCCGCGGCGTCGAGACCGGGGAACTGCGCGCGGACACCGACGTCGAGGTCGCCATGCTGCTGCTCACCGGCGCGGTGATGGCCCGCGGCAAGCACGACTCCACGCCGGCCGCCCCCGGCTTCGTCGACCGCGCGGTCGACGAGCTGCTGCGCGGCATCTCCGCCCGCTGAGCAGGCCCGCTCATTTGCCCGCTGAGCCCGGTCCCGGTCACGCGGCGGGCGGCGGTCGCCGCCGGTCTCCGTCCCGTAGGCGCTGACCAGCCGCGCGACCAGCGTGGCGAGGAAGACCTGCCCGGTCATCGCCTCGAGCACCGCCACCGCCCGGCCGAGGCTGCCCGCCGCGGTGAAGTCACCGTAGCCCAGGGTGGTCAGCGTGGTGAAGCTGAAGTACTGCAGCGTCTGGCTGTTCGCCGGCTCGCCGTCCACGAAGAACGGCCCGGCACGAGAACACGTCGAGCGCGGCGAAGAACGCGCGTGAACATCAGGCCGATCAGCAGGTAGGCGCTCAGCGCCGCCGTAGAGGCTCTGCGCCGTGACCTGGTTGAGCCGCACCACGCGGTTGACGATGACCAGCACGGTGAGCAGCAGCATCACGCCGCTCCAGATGTCGCCGGCGCCCTCCGCGGCCCTGTTACCCGAGGCCGCGCAGAGGCCGGCCGCGATCGCGGTCGCGAGCACGCCGACGGCGGACCAGCCGGGTGACCCGGGGCGTCAGCCGGGCGTTGCGCAGCGCGAGCAGCCCGATGGCGGCGACGAAGGCGACGTGGAGCCCCCCGCCCTCGCGGCTATGCGGTTACCGCCGAGAGCAGGTAGGCGGCGATCAGGGTGACCAGCAGGAAGCCCGAATCGGCCGCCGGCGCCGGTCCGCTGGCCTTCCTCCCATGCCTCCATGAAACGACGCCGCGGCACGCGGCCAGGACCACCCGAACCGGGTGATGCTGCCGTCTCCCGGGGGGACGACCCCCCGTACCCCCCGGTGCGCGCCCGATCGCAAGCGATCGTATCGGGCGCGCCGTCCTACCGGGCCCGCGGCGGTTCCCCGGGATCGCTCAGCTACCGGGGCAGGGTCTCCCGCCAGCGGCTGGTGATCGGCAGCCGCCGGTCGCGGCCGAAGTTCTTCTGGCTGATCTTCGGACCCGGCGGGTACTGCCGCCGCTTGTACTCGGCCAGGTCGACGAGCCGGATCACCCGCGCCACGAGTTCCGGGTCGTGACCCGCGGCGATCAGCTCGGCCGACCCCATGTCCTTCTCCACGTAGTCGTCGAGCAGCGCGTCGAGCACCGGGTAGTCCGGCAGCGAGTCGGTGTCCAGCTGCCCGGGCGCGAGCTCGGCGGACGGCTGCTTCTCGATCGAGTTCGGCGGGATCGGGGGAGTGCGGCCCTGCCGTTCGGCCTCCGCGTTGCGCCACCGGGCGAGCGCCCAGACCAGCGTCTTGGGCACGTCCTTGACGGGCGCGAATCCGCCGGCCGAGTCGCCGTACAGGGTCGAGTAGCCGACGGCGATCTCGCTCTTGTTGCCCGTGGTGAGCACCAGGTGCCCCTCGTCGTTGGACACCGCCATGTTGATCACGCCGCGCACCCGGGACTGCAGGTTCTCCGCGGGCAGCCCGGACAGCGGGAAGTCGCCGAGCCCGTCGCAGAACGCGTCCACGATCGCCTGGATCGGAACAGTCCGCGCGTTGACGCCCTGCCGCTCCACCAGGTCCTCGGCGTCGCTCACCGAGTGGTCTGAGGACCACTTGCTCGGCATCAGGATCACCGACACGTTCTGCGGCCCGATCGCGTCCGCCGCGATCGTCGCGACGAGCGCCGAGTCGATCCCGCCGGACAGGGCGAGCAGCACCGACCCGAACCCGTTCTTCCGCACGTAGTCCGCCGTGCCGAGCACCAGCGCGGCGTACACCTCGGCGAGGTCATCGAGCCGCGGCCAGAACGGCCCTTGCTCGCCTTCTCCGTCCGCCCCCGTTTCCGCCGTCCCGGCTCGCAGCGGCCGGGAGCGGTATGTCCGGCAGCGTCACCCGCTCGATCGTGATCAGCGTGCCGTCGCCTGCGTCCACGGCGTCACCCGAGCCGGACGACTGCGGCAGCGCGCCATCGCCCAGGTGGATGTCATCGGGGTCCGGCAGGCTACCTGGCGCAGGCCCGGCCTGGGCCGGGGGCAGGTCCAGGTCGGCGACGATCAGCGCCTCCTCGAACTGCGGCCCGCGCGCGAGTGGCTCGCCGGCCGCCGACACGAGGATCGAGTCCCCGTCGAAGACCAGCTCGTCCTGCCCGCCGACCAGGTTGCAGTAGGCGAGCGCCGCCCCTGCCTCACGCGCCCGCCGCTGTACCAGGTCGAGCCGCACGTCGTCCTTGCCGCGCTCGTACGGCGACGCGTTCGGCACCACGAGCAGCGCGGCACCCGCGTGCCGCGTCACCGCCACCGGGCCGCCGTCCTGCCACAGGTCCTCGCAGATCGCGACCGCGACGTCGACCGCCTCGCCGGTTTCCGGCAACGGCAGGCGGAACACCGGCAGCGTGCTGCCCGGCACGAAGTACCTGAACTCGTCGAAGACGCCGTAGTTGGGCAGGTGGTGCTTAGCCGACGTGATCACCACCCGTCCGCCGTGCAGCACGGCCGCCGCGTCGAGCGGTGCCCCGGCGGGCAGCCCGGTCCGCGGCGCGAGGTCGGCCCGCCGGTCCAGGTACCCCGCGACGACGGCCACCCCGCCGAGCCCCTCCACGTTCAGCCGCTCGGCCACGTCCCGCAGCGCCGCGATGGACGCCTCGACGAACGATGCCCGCAGCGCGAGGTCCTCCACGGGGTACCCGGTCAGCGCCATTTCCGGGAAGACCACCACCCGCGCGCCGCGGGCCGCGGCCCGCCGCGTCCAGCCGACGATGATGTCGGCATTACCCGCCAGGTCCCCGACCGTAGCGTTCACTTGCGCCAGCGCGATCCTCACCTTTGCCACGCCTCAAGCTTAGGTCCGACCCGTCCGCCCGGCCGCGCCCACCCGCCGGTGCCGCCGGCGTCGCCAGCGCCGGCGCGACCAAAGCGAACGGCTGCATAGAAAACGCAGCGGGAACTAATCAGCGCGATATATCGTCACTTTCAGTAGACATCTAATCGGGGTGATGTATGCGGCAACACCTCTTCGGCACGCCTTCGGCGACCCGCGCCCTGGCCAGGCCCGTTGCCTGGCGGTCCCGCTGGCTGGAGGTCAGCGCGCTCGCGCTGCTCGCGGTGGCGCTGATCAGCTGCCTCGACCGCGCGTACGACCAGCCGCCGATGCTCGACCCGCTGCTCGCCGTCCCGCCCGCGCTCGCGGGAATCGGCGCGTCCTCGGTGCGTCGGCCGCTGGCCTACGGCGGGATCAGCCTCCTCGCCGCGTTCATCGTCGCACTCAAGCCGACCGAGTTCGCCAGATGGCTGCCGGTCACGACGATGGCCACCGTCGCCGCCATCACGGCCGTCGCCACCGTGGGCACCGCCATCAGCGTGCGGCAGCAACGGCGGATCGCCGACGTCATATCGGTCGCGGAGGCGGCGCAGCGCGCGCTGCTGCGCCCGCCGCCCGCGCGCCTCGGCCCGCTCGGCCTTGACGTGGTGTACCTCGCCGCCGCCGCCGAGGCGAAGGTGGGCGGCGACCTGTACGAGGTCACCCGCACCGCGGAGCACGGCATCCGGGTGATCATGGGCGACGTGCGCGGCAAGGGACTCGGCGCGGTCGAGCTCGCCGCGGACGTGCTCGGCATGTTCCGCGAGCTGGCGCACGACGCGTGCACGCTCGCCGAGCTCGCGGCCCGCCTGGACGCCGGCCTCGGCCGGCGCCTTGGCAGGCACGAGGAGTTCGTCACCGCCCTGCTCGTCGAGATCGACCCGGAGTCAGGCCGCACCTCGATCTTCAACTGCGGTCACCCGGCACCGCTGCTCATCCCGGCGACGCCCAGCGGCGCCGCGGCCGAGGTGGCCTCCATGGAGGTGCCCGCCCCCGCGCCGCCGCTCGGCCTGCTCTCCCTGGGGGACAGCTCCGGTGCGCAGCTCTCCTGCACCCTGCGGCCAGATGACCAGCTGCTCCTGTACACCGACGGCATCACGGAGGCGCGCGACGCCAACCGCGCGTTCTACCCGCTGCCCCAGCGGGTCAGCGTCCTCACCGCCGCCGTCACCGCCGCCGCGGGCACCCCCGCGCTTGTCCCCGAGGACGGTACCGCACCGCGCGGCCTGCTCGACCTGGTCCGTGCCGACGTGCTCAAGCACGTCGGCGCCCCCCTCGACGACGACGCCGCCCTCCTTCTCGTCCGCGCCCCCGCATCCTGGCCGGGCGCCCGCCGCACCGTGCCCCCCGCGCGGGTAACCGCCTGACCACCAGCACGGAGACCGCGCAACTGGCGCCTCGTACCCCTCTCACGTCCCCGCCGCACCAGGGGAGGCCCAAGCCCTCGGGGGAGCCGCCCACGTTACCGCTATGGCAACGAGATCGGTCGACATATCGTCTTGAGTGCCAGTCGTGCGGTATGTAGGGGGTATGCGGATGCAACTCCGCGGCGATGCCCGCGACCAGCTACAGCCGGCAGCGCCACCAGACCGCGCCGTCCCCTGGCAAGCCCGCTGGCTTGAGCTTGCCGTGGCGGTGGCCGCGGCGGCGGCCGCGGTCGTCTGCCTGACGCATGCCTGGCCGAGCCCGCTCGAGCTCGCCCCGCTGCTCGCCGTCCCGCCCGCGCTTGCCGCCATCGGCGCGACAACCGTGCTGCGCCCGCTCGCCTACGGTGCCGTCGCGGTGGCCGCGGCCGTCGTCATAGACACCGGGCTGCCGGGCGGCATCACCACCACGACAGGCCCGCACCAGCTCGCCCTGGCCGCCGCGGGCGCGGCGGTGGTCACCACGGCGCTCGGCGCGGTCGGCCAGAAGCTCGCCAGCCGGGCCAAGGTCGTCGACCCCGACGAGCAAGAGCAGCAGATCGCCAACATGACCTCGGTCGCCGAGGCCGCGCAGCGTGCCGTGCTGCGCCCGTTGCCCGAGCAACTCGGCCCGCTCAAGCTCGGCGTCGTCTACCTGGCCGCCGCCGCCGAGGCCCGGGTGGGCGGTGACCTGTACGAGGTCACCCACACGGAGGGCCACGGCATCCGGCTGATCATCGGCGACGTGCGCGGCAAGGGACTCGGCGCGGTCGAGGTGGCGGCGGACATCATCGGCCGGTTCCGTGAGGTGGCGCACGGCGTGGGCACGCTCAACGAGATCGCGCACCGGCTTGACGCCGGCCTGTCCCGCCGCTGGGGCCAGTACGAGGAGTTCGTCACCGCGCTGCTCGCCGAGATCGACCCGGACCGTGGCAAGCTGACGATCCTGAACTGCGGTCACCCGCCGCCCATCCTCATCTCTCCGGGCGAGGTGAGCGTCACCGTGCTCGAGGTGCGCGCTCCCGCCCCCCCACTCGGCCTGCTCACCCTCGGCAGCGACGCCGGCGCGAAGCAGGTCTACACCTTCAAGCCCAACGACCAGCTGCTGCTCTACACCGACGGCGTCACCGAGGCGCGCGACGCGAGCCGCGAGTTCTACCCGCTCGACGAGCGGGTCAAGGCCCTCGCGCCGCAGGCGCAGTCCAGGCTGACCCGGGCGGGCAAGCTGCGCGCTGGCGGCTCCGCGCCGACCCTGCTCGACCTCGTGCGCGACGACCTGCTCAGGTACGTCGGCGCGCCGCCCGACGACGACGCGGCGCTGCTGCTCATCCGCGCGCCCGCCGCCTGGCCGGGCGCCCGTCCGGCGGGCACCTGGCCGTCAACCGGCGTTACCAGGTAGTCCGGCAGGCAGGCACGGCCGAGAACCCCGGCCAGGGGGCCAGGCAGATCATCCGAACGTAACCGCGAGGAAACGCGGGCCGGGCAGCCCCGCTGGTACCGTGACCGGACATGCGCCGCACGCCTCCGTTCTGAGGGCCCGGTCGACGCGTTAACTGCGAGAACCGTTTAAGGTGATAGCCGTGGACAGGCAGGAAGAATTCGTGCTGCGCACGCTGGAAGAGCGGGACATTCGTTTCGTCCGGCTCTGGTTCACCGACGTGCTCGGCTCACTCAAGTCCGTCGCCGTCGCCCCCGCCGAGCTGGAGGGCGCGTTCGCGGACGGCATCGGCTTCGACGGCTCGGCGATCGAGGGCTTCGCCCGCGTTCATGAGAGCGACATGATCGCCCGTCCCGACCCGTCGACGTTCCAGCTCCTGCCGTGGCGCGGCGAGTACCCGGGCGTGGCCCGCATGTTCTGCGACATCCTGCTGCCGGACGGCTCCCCGAGCTACGCCGACCCCCGCTGGGTGCTCAAGCGCAACCTGAGCAAGGCCAGCGAGATGGGCTTCACCTTCTACACGCACCCGGAGATCGAGTTCTTCCTGCTCCGCGAGCGTCCCGAGGTCGGCTCCGTCCCGGTCCCCATCGACTCCGGCGGCTACTACGACCACACGCCGCACAGCATCGCGCACGACTTCCGCCGCACCAGCATCACCATGCTCGAGGCGATGGGCATCTCCGTCGAGTACAGCCACCACGAGGGCGCCCCGGGCCAGCAGGAGATCGACCTGCGCTACGCGGACGCGCTGACCACCGCGGACAACATCATGAGCTTCCGCCTCGTGATGAAGGAGGTCGCGATCGAGCAGGGCGTGTGGGCCACCTTCATGCCCAAGCCGTTCACCGAGTACCCCGGCTCGGGCATGCACACGCACATCTCCCTGTTCGAGGGCGACCAGAACGCGTTCTTCGAGGCGGGCGCCGAGTTCCAGCTGTCCAAGACGGCCCGCGCGTTCATCGCCGGACTGCTGCGGCACGCCCCGGAGATCACCGCCGTGTGCAACCAGTGGGTCAACTCCTACAAGCGGCTGTGGGGCGGCGCGGAGCGCACCGCCGGCGCCGGCGGCGAGGCACCCGCCTACGTCTGCTGGGGTCACAACAACCGCTCCGCCCTGGTCCGCGTCCCCATGTACAAGCCGCAGAAGGGCAACTCCACGCGGCTGGAGTTCCGCTCGGTCGACCCCGCCTGCAACCCCTACCTGGCCTTCAGCGTCATGCTCGCGGCCGGCCTTCAAGGGCGTGGAGAAGGGCTACGAGCTGCCGCCAGGCGCCGAGGACGACGTGTGGGCCCTCACCCCGGCCGAGCGCCGCGCCATGGGCATCAAGCCCCTCCCGTCCGACCTGAACGACGCCATCCGCGTCATGGAGCAGAGCGAACTGGTCGCCGAGGCCCTCGGCGAGCACGTCTTCGACTTCTTCCTCCGCAACAAGCGCGAGGAATGGTCCGACTACCGTCGCCAGGTCACGAGGTTCGAACTGGACCGCTACCTCCCCATGCTCTAACACCCGCCCCTCCTCCTGCTGGCTTACGCCGCGCGGCACCGCGCGTGTATGATCCGGCCATTCCGCCCGGATTAGGCCATTAGGGGAGGCAGCCGGTGAGCGACGACGATCCAGGCATGGTGCAGAGGCACCTGATCAACATGGCCAAGCGGCATGACACCCCGGCGCCGTCCGGCAAGGTGACGATCGTGAAGGCGGCCGGCTTTCACGGTACTTATCCGAACTCGAACTGGCGGGCCCAGGCGTGGTCGCCGGACGGCAGCCAGCTGGCCTACGGCGGGCAGACGGGCAGTGGCGCGGGGATCCTCCAGGTGTGGGACGGCAACACGGGGCACCACGAGGGCCACAGCATGCGCCACCTCACGCACGGCGTCACCGGCGCGGTCGCCTCGCTCAGCTGGGCGCCGGACAGCAGGAGCCTGGCCACCATCGAGGTGGATCACAAGCGGGGCGAGCGCGCGGTCGGCGTCCGCAGCCAGGCCAGGGGCGGCCACGCGCACGCGGTGCCGCACGGCCTGGAGGTGTCACAGGTCGCCTGGTCGCCGGACGGCACCCTGCTGGCGCTGAGCGGCCCCGAATGCCCGCAGACCGTCCTGTTCGACCCGGAAAGCGGCACGGTACGCAGGACGCTCGACAACCTGTCGGGCCCGGTCGCGTGGCAGCCGGGGGGCAGGCTGCTCGCCGGGATCTACGAGACGAGCGTCCTGCTCTGCGACCCGGCCACCGGCGGACGGGTCAGCAGGCTCGCCGGCCAGGACCACAGGCCCACCGCGATCGCGTGGGCGCGGCACGGCAAGTTCCTCGCCGTCGCCGACGGCGAGCGGGTCCGCGTCTGGGACGCGGACGCGGGCCGCCAGGTGTCGGTCATCCCCTGGACGACCGGGGAGGGCGACCGCGGCCCCGACGGCAAGATCACCAGCATTGAGTGGCTTGACGGCGGCCGCTACCTGCTTGAGTTCCGGCCGCGCGGCGGCGCGTGGCGCGACGAGCGGGGCTCCACCTGCTCCACGGTCATCCTCTGGGACGCCCAGGAAGTCCAGTGGTACTTCATCGAGCTGTTCTACGAGATGATCGGCGGTATCCGCCGGCCCATCGCCGGGTCGGTACTCGCGCCGGACGGCAGGCGCTGCGCCCACGCGATCGACAACCACGCGCCCACCATCTGGCGGATCGACGGCGACCTGCCGAACTCCCCGCCGTAAGCTGCGCCAACCCGCGCCCCCGCCAGAAGATAACAGCAAGAAGCGCTCGCGCGGTCCGCACTAGACAGTCCGAGTCCTGCGCCTCTAGAACGGCAGTATCCGACGGAGGAGGAGATCGCGTGCCGATGAGCTACGGGAACCTGACCGGCGAACAGGCCGAGCATTTTCTGGAGCGAGGCTTCGTGACGGTGCGGGGTGCCTTCGACCTCGCTGACGCACGGCAGTGGCTGGACAATGCGTGGGTCCGCTTCGGGTATGACCGTGATGATCCGGCGAGCTGGGCGGAAAAGCGGATTCACCTGTCATCACGCTTGCATGTGGACGCGCGGGCCTTCGCGCCTGCCGCGTGGGGCGCGGCCATGGATCTGGTCGGCGGCGAGAGCCGGGTCCCGCTGCCCTGGCAGTGGGGCGACGGATTCATCGCCAATCTGGGTGTGGGGGACGACCGGCCGTGGCAGCCGCCGTCACCCATGGCCGGAGGATGGCACAAGGACGGTGACTTCTTCCGGCATTTCCTGGACTCGGCAGAGCAGGCGCTGCTGACCTTCGTGCTGTGGACGGACATGCTGCACAAGGGCGGCGGCACGTTCGTGGCGGCTGATTCGGTGCCGGTGGTGGCCCGCTTCCTCGCCGAGCACCCCGAGGGAGTCCGGCCAGAAGATTTCGATTACGCCGCGTTGATCGCACAGTGCCGCGACTTCGTGGAGATGACCGGCGAGGCCGGGGACGTGGTGCTGTTGCATCCGTACACGCTGCACGCCACGTCGCAGAACGTCCTCGGTGTCGGCCGGATCATCACGAACCCGCCGTTGGCACTGCGCCAGCCGATGAACTTCAGCCCGGCCGCACGCGGCTGATTCTTCCCTGGTGGAGCAGGCAGTCCTGCGCGGGCTCGGCGTGGACCGCCTCGACTTCGCGCCGACCGCGCCGCGGGAGAACGTGGTCCCCGAGCGGGTCAGGCGGCAGCAGGCGCGGGCGATCGCGGAAGATGAGCGGCTGGCCGCGGCCGAGCGCGGTTACCGCGGGACGGTGTAACGGGGCTCCTGGCCGAAGGCGGCGAAGCCGGTGTCAGGCCGGGCTGATCGAGATGGAGCCGAGGTCGGAGTGCGCGCTGATCGAGTGCCCGGAACCGCCGCGCCGCACGGTGACGGTGGACGTCCCGACCACCGTGTGCGCGGCGACCTGGTAGGCGACCGACCCGGGCACGGTGAGGGTAATCGGCCCGACGTTGGTCGTGGCGGTCACCGACCGGGGCGCGACGGAGAAGGTGGCGGCGACGCCGCCTGCGTTGGCATTGAAGGAGGCGGCCGCGCAGCGCAGGTCAACCGCGGTGATCAGCCCGGCGTTCGCCCGGGCGGACACCAGGCCGGCCAGCGAGGTCAGGGTGACGGAGCCCGCGCTCGTGGAGACCGACACCGCGACATCGCGTGGCACCTTCACGTCGTACGACATCCCGCACACCAGCTCGGTCGGGCACGTGTAAGAGACCGTCAGCGTGGTGCCGCTCAGCGCGTGGGACGCCGCGGGCGGCGTGCTTGAGTACGTGGCCTGCTGCGACACGGTAACGGCGGACCCCGGGGTGCCCGTCACGTCGACGGACCCGGTGCCGCCGTGGATGACCAGGCTGGTGACCCGGGCGGTCACGGTGAACTCCTTGGCCTGCGGGTTGTGCGAGCCGGCCCCGATGTTCCCGAGCGCGCCGCACCCGGCCAGCAGCGGCACCGCCGCCAGCAGCGCGGCGCCAGCCGCGGCGTGCCGTCTCCACAAGGCCATACCCCAGATTCTCCAGGCTCCGCCGGCAATCCGCCATCCCCCTCGCCCGCTCCGCCGGCCGCCCCGCGCTCCGCCCGTCCCGCCGCCCGTCCCGCGAGCCGCCAGCTCCGCCCCGCCGCCCCGCGTCCGGCCCGCCCCGCCGACCACCCCCGCCCCGCGTCCGGCCCGCTCCGCCGACCACCCCGCCCCGCGTCCGGCCCGCTCCGCAAGCCGCCCGCTCAGTCGGGCTTCGCATACTTATACTGACTTTAGCAGGACAAAATATGACAAATATCTCTGAATTTTGACCAAAACGCGGTATAAGTTGCTCAAGTCGACGAGGGCTTGATTGATAACAGCAACAAGCGGCGCTCTAGCCGGTTAAGAGACCCTAGTCTGCCGCCTAGTTCTCATGGTCCGCGGCAGTCACAGCCGCGAAAATGATCACAGTGGGCCACGAGGTCAAGCAGACCGGGCCGCCAGATTTTTGGCCTTGTGGCCCACTGACCAGCCCCTCGAAAGAAACGGGCCGCCGGCGCCGCTACCTCGGCGCCGGCGGCCCATTTCACGTCTGGCTCAGTCCTCGTGCCGGCCGCCGAGGTACTTGGCGAGGAAACGCTCGGCCGCCGTGTAGAACTTGATCCGGTTCTCCGGCTTGGCGAACCCGTGCCCCTCATCGGGGAACAGCATGTACTCGTGGTCGATCCCCGCCTCCTTGAGCGCGGCGACGATCTGCTCGGACTCGGCCTGCTTCACCCGGGGATCGTTGGCCCCCTGCGCGATCAGCAGCGGGATCCTGATGTCGCGTGCCCGCGACAGCGGCGACCGGGACCAGAGGAACTCCTCGTCGGTCTCCGGGTTGCCGACCCGCCGGTACAGCTGCGCGATCATCGGCGCCCAGTACGGCGGGATGGTCTCAAGCAGCGTCTTGAGGTTGGAGGGGCCGACGATGTCCACGGCGCAGCAGAACACCTCCGGGGTGAACGCCGCGCCGACCAGCGCCGCGTACCCGCCGTAAGAGCCGCCGTAGATGGCGACCCGCGACCGGTCGGTCCACCCCTGCGCCACGGCGTACTCAACGGCGTCGACCAGGTCGTCGTGCATCTTGCCGCCCCACTCGCGGTCTCCGGCGGCGACGAACCCCTTACCGTAGCCGGTGGAGCCCCGGTAGTTCACCTGGATGCAGAGGTAGCCGCGGTTGGCGAGCCACTGTGCCTCCGGGTGGTACCCCCACGCGTCCCTGACCTGCGGCCCCCCGTGCACGTTGAGCACGGCGGGCAGGTTCTCCCGGCCGAGGCCGGGCGGGAAGGTGGCGTACCCGTGGATGACCAGGCCGTCCCGGGCCGGGAACGAGAACGGCTCCATGGCGGCGAGCTCGTATCCGGACAGGGCGGGCCGCGCCTCGAACAGCAGCCGCCCGGTCTTGCTCGCGCGGTCGTACATGAAGTAGGCGACCGAGCCCGCGTCCACGTTGAACGCGATCAGCCAGGTCCTGTCCGCCTCGTCCCGCCCGGCGAAGCTCGGGTCGCCGGGGTGCAGGGCCCGGACCGCCTTCAGGTCGTCCGCGACCGACTCATCGAGCACCACGTACGTCATCCGGTCCTTGAGTACCGAGACGATGAGCGGGTCGCGCGTGTCCGGGTGCAGCAGCACCCCGGAGACGTCCGCCTCCGGGTCCTCGGCGAGGACCGTCGCGTCACCGGTCGCCAGGTCGACCCGGGTCAGCCGCCCGGTGTCCGACCCGGCCGCGCTGATCATGAGCATCGTCTGCCCGTCGCCGCTGAACGACACCACGTCGGTCGACGTGGCGTCCTCCGGCGGGATCGTCAGCAGGTAGCGGAACTCGCCCTCGCCGAAGTCACGGACGAGCACGTTGAACGAGCCGTCGGGCAGCGGCGCGAGCGCGCACCTGACCTGCAGGTCCTCATCCGCGAGCCATCCCGCGTACCCCGGGTTCACGATCTCCTTGACCAGCTCGCCCGAGGCCAGGTGCAGCCGGTACACGTCGTGCAGCTGCGGGTTGTCGGCGTTGAGCCCGACGAGCACCTCATCAGGCCGCCGCTTCGACGTGCCGATGATTGTCGCGTGGATTCCCTCGAACGGCGTCAGGTCCCGCCGCTCCAGCGTGCGCGGGTCGACGTCGTACAGCCGCCAGTTCTCGTCGCCGCCGACGTCCTGGACGTACAGCACGTGCTGCCCGTCCCGGGCCCACGCGAACGCGCGGATGCCGCGGTCGGTGTCCTCGGTGACCGGCTGCGCCGCGTCCCAGTCCACGCCGCCGCCCGCTCCGCCGACGGGCGCGACCCACAGGTTAAGCACCCCGTCGCGCGGCGCGATCCAGGCCAGTGACCCCCCGTCCGGCGAGATCGCCGGGCTGGTCCGCTCGGGGTTGCCGAAAAGTACGCTACGCGGGATGAGATCCACCATGACGTCATCCCTATCACAGCTGTCTTCCGGGGGGGGCGACCCCCGTACCCCCCGATGTCAGCGCGGGCGGCCCTGATCGCAAAAGGCGCGATCGTATCAGGGCCGCCCGCGCTGACGAGCGGCCGCGGCTGGCCTCCGGCTTCCCGGGTGCCGCCGACGAGCGGCCGCGGCTGGCTTCCGGCTTTCCGGGTGCCGACGACGAGCGGCCGCGGCTGGCTCCCGGCGCGGAGCGCGACCGTTCTGGCTGATCCTGGGCCTGCATCTGCTGGTTACGGGCGTGTTTCCCGGCAGGTCAGCTAGCCGGTATACGCTCATTCAGTGAGCGGCGCGCGTACCTCCCTGTCCGGCTGGCTGGCCAGGACGGGCTTCGCCGATGTGCCCAGGGCCGAGCGAGAGCTCGCCGGCCTCGGCATCACCGGTCAGGGGATTGCCGCCGACGGCCATCCGCTGCTCGCCGCGCTCGCCCGGGCCGCCGACCCCGACCTCGCCCTGGCGGGCCTGGCCCAGGTCGCCGAGCGGGACCCGGGCCTGATCGAGGCGCTCGCCGCCGACCAGGCGTTCCGCGTCAGGCTGACCGCCGCGCTCGGCGTCAGCCGGGCCCTGGCCGACCACCTGGCCCGCCACCCGGCGGACAGCGCCCTGCTGCGCGGTCAGGAGGCGGGCCGCCGTCCCGACGCGAGGTCCATCCGTGCGGAGTTCCTCCGCGCGGTGGCCGCCGATCCGGACGAGGCGGAGCCGCGGGCCGGGCAGCTGGCCGAGCCCGGCAGCCCCGCCGTGCCCCGCCCGGCGGCCCCGCCGGCCCCGCCGGCCCCCGCGCGCGGCGCCCCCGCCCGCGGGGCCCCCGCCGCCCCCGCCGCACCCGCCCCCGTCACCGACCCGGCCGCGCGGCTCGCCGCCGCCTACCACCGTCGGCTGCTGCACCTCGCGGCCCGCGACGTGACCGGCGCGGCCACGGTGGACGAGGTGGCGGCTGAGCTCGCCGACCTCGCCAACGCGGTCCTCGAGGCCGCACTCGCGATCTCCCGCGCCGAGCTGCCGCCCGACGCCACCCCGGTGCGCTTCGCGGTGGTGGCGATGGGCAAGTGCGGTGCCCGTGAGCTCAACTACGCCAGCGACATCGACGTGATCTTCGTCGCCGAGCCGCACCGCCCCGCCGCCACGGACCCGGCCGGCCAGAACGCGGGCGAGCCGCCGGAGGAGGCGGCGTTCAAGACCGCCACCAGGCTCGCCGCCGGCCTGATCCGGGCCTGCGAGCGGACCACGCCAGAAGGCGCGCTGTTCCCCGTCGACCCGAACCTGCGGCCGGAGGGCCGTCAGGGACCGCTGGTGCGCACCCTGGCCAGCCATCTCGCCTACTACGATCGCTGGGCGAAGACCTGGGAGTTCCAGGCCCTGCTCAAGGCACGTCCCGCGGCCGGCGACCTGGCCCTCGGCCGGCGGTACGCGGACGCGGTCGCGCCGCTGGTGTGGCAGGCCTCGCAGCGGGAGAACTTCGTCGAGGACGTGCAGGCGATGCGCCGCCGGGTCATCGACACCCTGCCCAAGAACATGGCGGGCCGCGAGCTCAAGCTCGGCCCGGGGGGCTTGCGCGACATCGAGTTCGCCGTCCAGCTGCTGCAGCTCGTGCACGGCCGCTCCAACGAGCGCCTGCGTGTCCCGGCCACGCTCCCGGCCCTGGCCGCCCTCGCCGACGAGGGCTACGTTGGCCGCACCGACGCGGAGGACCTCGGGCAGGCGTACCGGTTCCTGCGCCAGAGCGAGCACCTGCTCCAGCTGTACCAGCTGCGCCGCACCCACACGCTGCCGACCGACCCCGCCGTCCTGCGCCGCCTCGGCCGGGCGCTCGGCGGGGGGCCACGACCCATGCTCCCGAACGTGCGGTTGGTTCCCCCGGATCCCCGCGGCTCCGTCGAGCTGGCCCGCGGTCCCCAGCCGCCAGAACTGGTTGTCCCAGGCGCGCGCGCCGCCATCCCGCCGGAGCAGGCGTTCACCGAGGCGTGGACGAGGACCGCGCAGCGGGTCCGCCGCCTGCACGAGAAGCTGTTCTACCGGCCGCTGCTCGACGCGGTGGCGAAGCTGCCGTCGAGCGCGGCGCGGCTCACCCCGGAGGCCGCGCGCGCCCGCCTTGAGGCGCTCGGCTACCGTGACCCGGCGGGCGCGCTGCGGCACATCGAGGCGCTCAGCTCGGGACTGCGCCGCCGGGCGGCGATCCAGCGCACCCTGCTGCCCGTGCTGCTCGGCTGGTTCGCGGACGCGGCCGAGCCGGACGCGGGCCTGCTCGCGTTCCGCCAGGTCAGCGAGGCACTCGGCGATTCACCGTGGTTCTTGCGACTGCTGCGGGACGAGACGAAGGCCGCCGAGCGGATGGCGTGCGTACTCGCGTCGAGCCGGTACGCCACCGGCCTGCTGCTGCGCGCCCCCGAGGCGGTCGCCCTGTTCGCCGACGACGCCGAGCTGGTGCCGAAGACCGCCGACGTGCTGCGCGCCGAGATGATGGCCGCGGCTCGCCGGCATGACGGCGACGCCGAGCAGGCCGCGGTCGCGGTCCGCTCGCTGCGCCGCCGCGAGCTGTTCCGGGTCGCCGCCGCGGACGTCCTCGGCCTGATCGGCCTGGCGGAGACGGGCGAGGCGCTGACCGCGATCACCACGGCCTCGCTCGATGCCGTGCTCGCCGCCACGATCGCGAAGGTCGAGACGGAGCTGCGCGGCCCGCTGCCAACCCGGTTCGCGGTGATCGCGATGGGCCGGTACGGCGGGCACGAGTCCGGGTTCGGCAGCGACACCGACGTCATCTTCGTGCACGAGGCGCTGTCCGGGCAGGCCGGGCCGGGAGGGCAGGGCGCTGACGGCGACCGGCGCGCCTCGGAGGCGGCGCAGGCCGTCGGCATCGAGCTGCGCCGGCTGCTGCAGATACCGGC
>CAWERB010000034.1:0-193318 GCA_963811335.1 uncultured Actinomycetota bacterium
TTAGCGCGGGCAGGCTGCGGCACAGCGAGTAGACGGCCACGGCGATCAGCAGGCCGGTGAAGGCGGCGGTGAGCCTGGATGCGCTGGCGCGGGAGGCGACGCGGTTGCCGGCCAGGGCCCCGGCGAGCGCGGCCAGGGTGAACACGCCGAGCAGCGGCCAGTCGAGGCTGATGCCGCCGCCGAGCCTGGCGGTGAGCGCTGAGGCGCTGTTGACGGCGATGACCAGCAAGGAGGTGCCGACGGCGGCCGGCATCTCGAAGCCGAGGGCGAGCACCAGGGCCGGCACGATGACGAAGCCGCCGCCGACGCCGAAGAAGCCGGTCAGCAGCCCGACGCCGGTGGCGGCGGCGGCGACCTTGACGGCCCGGCGGGCGCTCACGCCGCCTGCGGGTGCCGCCAGGCCGCGGCCCTCGTCCCCGGGGGCGCTGCGGCCGCCGGCCGGTCCAGCGTCACGGTCCTTGTGCCGCCGCCCGGCCCGGGGGCGGCCGCGCTGCCCGGCGGCGGGCCGGGGGGCGCCGGCCGGGTCGCGGGCGAGGGCCTGCGGGCCGGGGCCCGGCGGCGCAGCATCGCGGCGGCGGCGGCCAGCATGAGGACCGCGAACAGGGTGAGCAGCAGGCCGGGGCTGACGCTCGCGGACAGCCTGGTGCCGGCGTAGGACCCGGCGATGCCGAGCACGCCGAAGGTGATGCCCGCGGCGGGGCGGACCCGGCCGGCGCGCCAGTGCGCGGCCATGCCGGCCAGGGCGGTGATCCCGACGATGAGCAGCGACCCCGTGGTCGCGGCGTGCGGCTGCTGGTGCAGCAGGTAGACCAGCGCGGGGACGGTCAGGATCGACCCGCCGCCGCCGAGGGCGCCCAGCGACAGGCCGATCAGCAGCCCGGCGGGGATCGCGATGACGGCCAGCATGCGGTACCTCCTGCCTCTAAATATACCCCTGGGGGTATTAGCTAAGGCAAGGCTACCCGCCATGGCTCTTGGCCGCAAATACCACCGGGGGTATATCTGGGTGGCCGGCGTCGCTATCCGGGCGAGCAGGGGGCCTGATGCGGCCGGGGCGGCGGCAGCTGGCCGGGGACGTCGCCGCAGGGGTGGTAGTCGCCGGTGCGCGGGTCCTGGCGGTAGGGGACCGGCGGCGGGTCGCCGCCCGCGATGCGCGCCACCGCGGTGAGCAGCCGCGTCACGTCCTGCTCGGTGGTGTTGATGCCCGCGCTCGCCCGGACGGCTCCCGGCATCGCGCTGCGGTCGCCGCGGCGGACCTGGTCCCGGTAGCGGTGCACGTCTTCCCGGGTGTGGCCGAGGAGCCGCATCAGGTAAGGGTGCGCGCAGAAGCACCCGTGCCGCACGCCGATCGCGTCCTCGGCGGCCAGCCGGGCGGCGACCAGCGCGTGCGGGACGCCGTCGACGGTGAACGCGGCCACCGGCAGCGTCTCGGTCTCGGGCCCGGGCCCGAGGAGGCGGACGCCGGGGATCGCGGCCAGCCCGCGCCGGAGACTCAGCCGCGACGCGGCGCTCGTGGCTGATCAGGGCGGGCCAGCCGATCCCGGTCAGCGTGTCGATCGCGGCGTGCAGCGCCACGGCGCCGATCACGTTGGGGGAGCCGGCCTCCTCCCGTTCGGGGGGCGCGGTCCACAGCACCTCGTCGAGGTCCACGAGGTCCACGGCGCCGCCTCCGGCGAGGAACGGGTCCCCGTCGGCGAAGGCGCGCCGCGGGCCGGCCAGGATCCCGGCGCCGAACGGCGCGTACATCTTGTGGCCGCTCCAGGCGATGAAATCCGCCTCGGCGGGCAGCGGCCGGTGCGGGGCGAGCTGCGCCGCGTCCACTACGACGGGGATGTTCCGGTCGTGCGCGGCCGCGATGATCGCGTCCAGCGGCGGCATCCAGCCGGTGATGTTGGACGCGCCGGTGATCGCCAGCAGCCGCGGCGACGGGCGCTGGTCCAGCGCCGCCTCGACGTCGCCGGCATCGAAGGTGCCGTCGCTGCCGCACTCGACATACCGGCAGGCCGCGGCCCGGGACCAGGGCAGCAGGTTGGCGTGGTGCTCGGCCACGGTGGTGACGACGACGTCGTCGCGGGACAGCCGCAGCCGGTAGGCGAGGTGGTTGAGCGCCTCGGTGGTGTTCCGGCAGATGATCGCCACGTGGTCGCCGCCGCCCGCGTGCCCGGCGAACGCGAGGGCGGCCGCCCGGGCGTCCTCGTAGGCGCGGGTGGCCACCTGCGACTTGTAGCCGGCCCCGCGGTGCACGCTGGAGTACCAGGGGATGAACTCCTCCACCCGGGCCAGCACCGGTCCCAGCGCCGCCGTCGACGCGGCCGCGTCCAGCGACAGGTACGGCCGCTCGGAGCCGTCGGCGCACGGCACCGGCATCCCGTCGCCGACCAGCGGCACGGGAGGGCGTGGAGAGCCGGCCGGGTGACTGCCTGTGCTCATGATGGCCTCCCGGTTCAAGGACCCTTCCAGGCGGATGCTTCAAGCGTATAATACCCCTATGGGTATAACAGGAGGCTGATCATGAACGTGGCCGTGCCTGCGCGCGCACCCGCCGCGCGTCCCGGGCGGCAGCTGCCGGCCTGGGCGAGCGTGCTGGCGGTGGTCGCGCACCCCGATGACGAGAGCTTCGGACTGGGCGCGGTCATCGACCCGCTCGCGACGGGTGGCGCGGCAGTCCACATCCTGTGCTACACGCACGGGGAGGCGTCCACCCTCAACGAGACCCGCGCCGACTTGCGCCGCGCGCGGGAGCAGGAGCTCAGCCAGGCTGGCGCGGAGCTCGGCGCGGCCAGCGTCACCCTGCTTGACTACCCCGACGGGCGGCTAGCCGAGATCGCGCCTGATGAGCTGGCGGCGCACGCCGCCGCGGCGGCGGCCCGCGGCGGGGCCGGCGGGCTGCTCGTCTTCGACGACACCGGGATCACCGGGCACCCTGACCACCGGGCCGCCACCGCCGCCGCAGTGCTGGCCGGGCAGCACGCCGGCCTGCCGGTCCTGGCGTGGGCGCTGCCGCAGGCGGTGGCCGGCCAGCTCAAAGGCCGAGACCGGGCACGATTTCGCCGGGCAGCCGCCAGGCATGATCGACCTGTGCGTGCGGGTCAGCAGGAGCCGTCAGCGGCGCGCCGCCCTCATGCACGCCAGCCAGGTCTCCCCCGGCGCGGTCCTGTGGCGGCGCCTGCAGCTGCAGGGCGAGTGCGAGCACCTGCGCTGGCTCGTCCCGCCAGTCGCGGCCCCGCCGGGATAACCGGGATAAGCCGCGCGGGGCTATGCCGGGCGCTCGGCCCGGACCAGGGTGTCGATCGCGGTCCGCTCGCCCTCGGGCGTCTGCACCGGCCGCATGACCTGTTCCGCCCGGCGGACGGTCAGCCCGTCCAGTTCCGCGGTGACCGCCGCGGGGGTGTAGAGCCGGCCGGGGTCTTGCGGGCCGCCGTGCCCGCGGGTGATGTTGTCGCGGTCGTGGCCGATCACCAGCAGCGTGCCGCCCGGCGCCACCGCCGCGGCCGCGGCGCGGAAAACGCGCGCGAGCCCGGCGGCCGGCAGGTGAATGTAGGCGACCAGGACCAGGTCGTAGGCGCCGGGCGCGGGCTGGTAGTCCAGCAGGTCGGCCTGCACCCAGTCCACGCTCACCCCGCGCTCGGCGGCCAGCCGGGCCGCCCGGGCCAGGCCGGCGACGGAGAAGTCCACCGCCGTGACCTGCCAGCCGCGTTCCGCCAGCCAGATCGCGTTGCGCCCTTCGCCGGTCCCCAGGTCGACCGCCCGCCCGGCCGGCAGCGCGGTCACTTCCGCGGTGACGAAGCGGTTCGGCCCGGCGCCCCAGACCAGGTCCGGTCCCGAGTAGCGCTGGTCCCACGCCGCCTGCTCGGTGGCTTCCACTGTCCCTCCCGGTCCGCGCTCAGGCGAGCGACAGGAACAGCCGCTCGAGTTGCGCGCGCTCGGCGTCACTCGCCTCGTCGCCGTTGAGCGCGCACTGCTGCAGGCCCGTCGCGATGATCTGGAAGCCCGCCCGGTCGAGCGCCCGGGACGCCGCCGCGAGCTGCGTCACCACGTCCGCGCAGTCGCGCCCCTCCTCGATCATCTTGATGACCCCGCCGACCTGGCCCTGCGCCCGCTTCAGCCGCCGCAGCACGCTGGCCATCGTCTCGCTGTCCACGTCCATGCCGGCTCCCTCGGGGGTGGCGCACCCGGCGCGTGAATCCGGGTGCCGCACGTTCTCTGTACCGTTCGACTATACCCTACGGGGTATCTGCGCTACCGCGGGGTCAATGAACGGGCGGCAGGCGCCGGTCATCTGCGCGGCGCCTGCCGGCGTGAGGGCTCGGCCAGCGCGCTGGCGAGCCGCCGGCGCAACCTCGTCGGCTACCGGCTTCAGTCTCCGGGCGGCCGGTCATCGTGACCATGACCTGCGGGTCGAGCGCCTCAACGACGGTCCCGTCGCTGGTGGCGCGGACGACGACGTTGCAGGGCAGCAGCAGCCCGATGCTGCGGTCGATGCCGAGTGCCTGGTGCGCGAACGGCGGGTTGCAGGCGCCGAGGATGACGTAGTCCTCCATCTGCTCCCCGAGCTTGGCCCGCAAGGTGGCGGTGACGTCGATCTCGGTGAGCACGCCGAACCCCTGCCCCGCGAGGGCCGCGCGGACCCGGGCGAGCGTCTCCGCGAACGGCGCGCGCACCGTAACGCTGGTGCCGTAGCTCACCGGCCCGCCCCTTCCCGCGCGGCGACCTTGCCGCGGACCTCGTCCATGTCCAGCTCCCGGACCGCCTGGATGACCTTCTCCAGCGCGGCCGCGGGCAGCGCGCCGGGCTGGGAGAAGACCAGGATGCCGTCCCGGAAGGCCATCAGCGTCGGGATCGAGGTGATCCGCGCGGCCCCGGCCAGCGCGGGCTGGTCCTCGGTGTCGACCTTGCCGAAGGTGATGTCCGGGTGCTTGCCGCTGGCGGCCTGGAAGACCGGCGCGAACATCCGGCACGGGCCGCACCACGACGCCCACCAGTCGACGAGCGTGATCCCTGGCTTGGTGACGGCCTCTTCGAACGTGTCCTCGGTCAGTGCGACGGTACTCATTCTCGCTCCTTCGGTCGGTGCGGTGGCTTATATACCCCCATGGGTATAACGCGGAGCGGGGCCGGGCATTCCCGGCCTACGGCCGGCCGCGAGCGGGCGCTCAGCGATGACGGGCGGTCACGTGGGTCAGCAGGTCGCGGGCTGCGCCCGCCGGGGGGATGCGTCCCGCCTGCCCAGATGGCGCGGAGCGCCCGGTGCAGGTTCACGCCCGGGACCGGGATCCGAATGAGCCGGCCGGAGGCGATGTCGTCGGTGACGGTGAGCTCGCTGAGCACGGCGGGCCCGGCGCCGGCGAGCACTGCGGAGCGGACCGCGGCGGTGGTGGACAGCGCGAGTGCCACGGGCATGGTTACGCGCCTGCCGAGCGCCGCCGATACGGCTGCGGTGAGCACGTCGCGCGTGCCGGATCCTTCCTCGCGGCTGACCAGGCGGGTGGCCGCGAGCTCGGCCGGGCTGAGCGGGTCGCGGCGCCGTGCCCAGGGGTGGTCGGGCCGGGCCACGACGACAAGCTCGTCGTGGCCGATGACGCGGCTGTGCAGGCCTTGCGGGCTGCCCGGTCCCTCGACGAACCCTAGGTCAGCCAGGCCGCTGCTGACCTGCCGGGCCACGGTGTCGCTGTTGGCGGCGGTCAGCACCACCTCGGCCGGCGGCTGGCCGCGCTGGCGGTCCGCGGCCTGCAGGGATACCAGCCAGCCCGGCAGCAGCTGCTCGGCGATGGTCAGGCTGGCGCTGACCCGCAGCCGCACCTGGTGGTCGTGCCGAAACGCCGCCAGCCCGGCGTCCAGCTCGCCGGCCACCGCGAGCAGGCGGGCCGCCCATTCCGCGACGACGGCGCCCTCGGAGGTGAGCGTGGAGCCGCGCGGCGTCCGCGAGATCAGCGGGACGCCGGCCTGTACCTCGGCGGCCCTGACCCGGGCAGACACCGCCTGCTGGGTGATGCCGAGCTCGCGGGCGGCAGCGGTCAGGCTGCCCGTATGGGCGACGGCAAGCAGCACCTCAAGGGCCGCGAGGTCGGGAACCCGGGAGCTGAGGGGCACCTGTCCACTGTAGAACGGGTGACAAGCGATGTTTGTGTCATCCGGCTGGCACCCGACCTGAGCCCGCTGCCGCGGCGGCCATCGTGCGCAAGACCCGTCCGGTGCGGCGGGCGCGCCGCGCCCACCAGCCCTGGACCTCATCGGGTTCCGGCCGCCCGCCCGCGCCCTCCCGTGCGGATGCCGCGTGCCGGCTGGCCCAGCGGGCCGCCTCGCCGTCAAGCCAGCGGAGCGTCCCGCCGGGTTCCTGCTCGAGCAGGGCGCGCAGCGTGAAGCGCCGTTCGCCGATCCGGTGGCCCGCGCGACGCAGCCTCGGCCCCGGATGCCAGGCACCGTCGGGTGAGGATGAGGCCGCTGCGGGCGGGAGTCGTGAGAGCGCCGGGCAGGTCGCTGGGCGAGCAGCCGAGGGACAGCGGGGTCGGCGCGTCCCGCAGCGCCAGCGGGAGCCGGCCGCCGGGATGCGCCGCGCGCTCGGCCAGGACGGCCTGCCGGGCCAGGCCTGCCCACGCTGCCAGGGAGGGGACCCGCAGCGAGGTGACGGCTTCCAGGTAGGCGGGCAGCCATGGCCACAGGTGTTCCCAGAACAGCGCGTGGCGTGCCCGGGTGAGCGCCCCGGCCGTGGCTGCCGCACGGGCGCCGGCGGCGGCTTCGCCGAGGCTGGCGTAGAGGCTGAGCAAGGCGGTCAGGTGGTCCGGTTCGGCCGGCGGCGGGACGCCGATGGCCCGCCAGAATCCGGCCGCCCGGTCCGCGGCGTCGCCGCCGAGCCCGCCTTCGGCGCCGAGGTACACCGCCGCGTACGGCGGGCAGTTGAGCACGAACACCTCGGTGTGCTCGGCGTTCCGCGGGGCGGGCAGCCCGAGCGCGGCGCAGGCGGCGCGGGCGTCGGCCGGATCGCCGGCGACGGCGCCGAGGGCGCGAAACAGCTCCCAGCGCGCCGCGTGCCCCGTCACCGGCCCGGCCCGCCCGCCTCGCTGGCCGGCGCCTCACGGGCCGCCGTCTGGCCGGGCGGGAGCGCGAAGGCGCTGGCCGTAGGCTTGAGCGGGCGCATCAGCCAGCGCGGGCGGCGGCTGCCGTCCGGCGAGACCTGCCCCGCCGGGCGGGTCAGCGAAAGCCACCGCCGGTAAGCCTCGTGGGCCTTGGCGGTGTCCACGGCGATGTCGCCGTGCTTGTCGCCCGGGGCGGCCGGGCGGACGCGGACCGCCTGGTGCCAGCAGTGCATCCCGGAGATGGGGTCGGGGTGCACAGGGAACGTGAGGTTCTGGTGGACCCCGGTGTCGCTCCACCAGATCCGCTGGCTGTCCGGATCGGCTGATTCGTACGGCCCGGCCGGCGCGCGCCGTGAAACGGCCCAGCCGTCACCGTCGTGACGCAGGCCGACGGTGGCCATCATGCCGCCGGCGCCGCGCGGCCCGCCGTCCAGCCGCCACCGGCCCATGTGGTGGCTGCAGGCGACGACGCCGGGCCGGATGCCCTCGGTGATCCACGCCTTCGCTACGAAATACCCGATCTCCGTTGATACCCGCACCAGGTCGCCGGTGCGGGCGATCCCGGACCGCGCCGCGTCACGCGGGTGGATCCACACCGGGTTGGTGTGCGCGAGCTCGTCCAGCCATTTGGCGTTGGCCGACCGGGTGTGGATCTGGGTCGGCAGCCGGAACGTGGACAGCAGCACCACCTGGTCTGCTTCGAGCGCCGACGGGTGGACGTGGCTGCGGATGTAGCCGGGCAGCGCGTGCTCCGGCCAGCCCCAGCCGGCCAGCGTGGAGGACCAGAACTCCAGCCGCCCGGACGGTGTTGGGAACCCGCGCCGGACGGTGCCGTCGACCATGACCCCGGCCGCCCGGCGTCCCTGCCGGGTCAGGTGGCGGCGCGCCCTGCGGCACGATGTTCGGGTTGGCCGGCGCCGGCGCCGGCGTGTACACCCGCCCGAACGAATCCGCGTGCGCGCCGGAAAGCTCCGCGGCCGGCACTTCCTGCTCGTGCACGGCGCCCTGCCCGCGGCTGATCTCGAACGCCCCGTACCGGCGCATCCACTCCAGCGGCGTCAGCCCCTCCGCGGCAGCGCGCTCCGGCAGCCCGGGCACTGAGTGCTCGAACATCCACCCGTAGTACTCGTCCACGGTCAGCTGCTCGCCGGGTCGCTCGGCCGACTCGTAGTAGCGGCGGATGCCGAGCGAACCGTCCGGGTCGATGCGCCAGGACAGCTCGATCCAGAACTCGTTCTCCTCCCACACCTCACCCGGGTTGACCTCCCGGGTGTCGGTCACCGGCGAGCCGCGCCGGGCCCGGGCGGCCCGCAGCACCGGCTGCCGGAATCCGATCCACTGGCCGTCGTACTGCTCGTAGGAGTGGGTGTCGTGCCGCTCGGAGCCGACTCCCATGGGCAGCACGTAGTCGGCGAAGTAGGCGGACTCGTTCCAGGTGGGCGTCAGCGCGACGAAGCAGCCGACCAGGGACTCGTCGCGCAGCACCTCCATCCAGCACAATCCGTCCGGGTTGGTCCACACCGGGTTGTAGACCCGGATGAAGTAGGTGTCCAGGCGCCCGCGTCCCTCCTTCAGGAAATGAGGGAGGAGGAACGACATCTCGTTCTGCGCCAGCGGGTACTCCAGCGGCCAGGACAGCTCCTGCCACACGCCGGGGTGCGGCGGCACGTGGACGGGCCGCGGCACGAACTTGTTCCACGCGTTCGGGAACGTGCCCCCCGGGGTAGCGACCGCGCCGAGCAGCGCGGAGATGAGGAACAGCGTCCGCGACACCTGCCAGCCGCCGAGGTTCCCCGCGGCCGCCGAACGCCAGCTGTGACACGAGAACCGGTGCCCCGCGCCCGCCACCACGCCCGCGACCTCGGCCAGCGTTGCCGCCGGGATCCCCGGACTCGGCGGCGGCGAACTCGAACGTGAACTCCGCGTACAGCCCGGCCAGCACCTCCTCGAACGCCTCGAACGTGACCGGCAGGTCCGGGTGGCAGGCGGTCAGGTACTCCGCCCAGTTCCACCAGCGGCGCACGAACTCCCGGTCGTACGCCCCGGTCTGGATCAGGTAGTTGGCGATCGCCAGGTTGACCGCGGCCTCGCTGCCCGGCTGCGTCGGCAGCCAGTAGTCCGCGTGCGTGGCGGTGTTGGACAGCCGGGTATCCAGCACGATGACCTTGGCGCCGTTCTCCCGCGCCTGGGTGATCCGCTGCGCGTGCGGGTTGAAGTAGTGCCCGGACTCCAGGTGCGCGCTGATCAGGTAGATCACCCTGGCATTGGCGTGGTCCGGGCTCGGCCGGTCGATGCCCATCCAGAACTGGAACCCGGTCCGGCCGCCGCTCGAGCACACGTTGGTGTGCGAGTTGTGCCCGTCCACCCCCCAGCTCGCCAGCACCCGCTCGGTGAACCCGTCCTCGCCCGGCCGCCCGATGTGCACCATGATCTCGTTCTGCCGTGATTCGACCAGCGCGGCCCTGATCCGGGCGGCCAGCGCGTCGAGGGCCTCATCCCAGCTGATCCGCTCCCAGCCGCCGCCACCGCGCGGCCCTGACCGGCGCAGCGGGTACAGGATCCGGTCCGGGTCGGTGACCTGGTTGATCGTGGCCGGTCCCTTGGCGCAGTTGCGGCCGCGGGACCCGGGATGCTCGGGATTGCCCTCGAACTTGCGGACCTGCCCGGTGCCGGCGTCCACGTAGGCGAGCAGCCCGCAGGCGGACTCGCAGTTGAAGCACGTGGTCGGCACGAGCATGTAGTGCTTTTCCTCCCGCGCCGGCCAGGCCCGCGACGACAGCTCCACCCAGTCGTCCCAGCGTTCCTTCGGCGGGAACGCGGCCAGGTGCACCCGGCTCGCCCCCTGGTAGAACGTCTCGCCCCTGGCCTCGGCCGCCGCCCGCGCGGCCGATACCCGGCGGCCGAGTTCCTCGAACTCGTCCATCTGCCCTCTCCTGGTCCCTCGCGGCCTCACGCCAGCGGAACGGACTGCCCGGCCTGCACGTAGGCGTGCTCGTAGCCGAGCAGCCCGGCGAGCGCCAGGGCGGTGGCCGGGGTGCCGATCCACGGCGCGGCGACCGCGGCCAGGATAAGAACCATGCTTATGCCGAACGGAAGGTGCTGACTCCCCCGGGTCATCTCATGCACCGCGAGGCGGGCATGCGCGGTCACGTGCGGCTGCGAGACCTCGCCCGCCACGAGCAACACGTGGACGGCGGCTGCGGCGGCCAGGATCACCTGGTCCGCGTTCACCGCCCGGCCCGGCGCGAGCCAGGCAAGCAGCGGAAGCACCGCCGCGGCGCCAGCCAGCACGGCCTGCACCGCCAGGTGCGGCGCCAGCAGCGGGCTCTGCCACAGGTCGCGCCCCTTGGCCTGCGCGAACAGGTACGCGGTGTAGACGGCGGTACCCAGCGCCAGCGGCAGCCCGGCCCAGCCGAGTACCTGCCGCGCGGTGGTGGCGCCGGCCAGCGCGGCGAGCAGGTAGAGCGCCGCCACCGCCCCGAAGGCGCTGATGATGACCGCGCCGCGCACCAGCCAACTCCGCCAGTGGTGCCGCGTGAAGATCAGGTAGAACCGCCCGGGGTGCTTCAGGTCGGCGACCAGCAGCACGCCGGTGACCGCGAGGAACGCCAGCGCCAGCAGCGGAGCCACCCAGCGGACGACGTCGTTCCCCCAGCTCAGATACCCGGTGCCGGCCAGCAGGACCGGCATCGCGAAACCGCCCGCGGCGACCGACTTGGTCCAGGTGTAGAGGCTTACCCGCCAGCCCCACGGGACCTGGTGCGGCACGTCATACGACAGCAGCGCGGCCGCCTGGGAGGTGCCGCCGCCGGGATGACCGGAGGTGACCGAGCCGGCCCCCGCGCGCTGCGTCGCCCACGCGAACAGGCCGCCGTGCGGCCGTCGCGCGGCGAGCGGGTCGAGGGTGGCGGCATGCGCGCCCTTGTAGTAGACGCCGGGCCTGGTTTCCTTCTCCGGGCGGCGCACCTGGACCGGCTCGCGGTTGATGACCTGGGACACCTTCGAGGCGGGGTCGTTGATGTCACCGACGATGATCGCCTCGGTGGGGCAGACCGTGACGCACGCGGGCTCGAGGCCGACGTCGAGGCGGTGCGCGCACAGGTTGCACTTCTCCGCCGAGTGGTCCTCGGGGTTGATGAAGATCGCGTCGTACGGGCACGCGGCGATGCACGCCTTGCAGCCGATGCAGACCTGCTTGTCGAAGTCGACGATGCCATCGTCGCGCCGGTACATCGCCTGCGTCGGGCACGCCGCCACGCACGGCGCGTCCTCGCACTGGTTGCACCGGTTCACCTGGAACGCGCGCCGCGCCTGCGGGAAGGTGCCCACGTCCACCGACTTGACGTAGGTCCGCGTTACCCCGACCGGGACCTCGTTCTCGCTCTTGCACGCGGTTGTGCACGCGTGGCAGCCAATGCACCGGGACTGGTCGAGTAGCTTCACCCAGCGCGGGAAAGGCAGGTCCGTTTCTGCCATGGCACGACCGTAATACCCTGGCGGGGCCGCGCGATAGCCAGCGGTTTCTTGTAGCACCCACAAACACTGCTTGTGAGTGCCGCGGGCGTGTTTGCGCCGCGTGGCGCCACGGATCACCCCCGTGCTCGAGACCTACCGGCAAACGACTACGTGACTGGCGGGCTGGTGCGTGGCCACGAGTTGTCCTGCCTAGCGCGCGACGGGGAGCAGGCTGGCTTTGGATAGCTCCTGGACGCCGAGCGTGAGACGGTACCCGATGCGGGAAGAGAACTCGGCGAGCAGAGAGAACCGGTCGCCTCGGATCAGCGTATGGCGCCATTCCACCGGCCGCCCGGCCGCGTAGCCAAGCCGGCGGATCGCCAGCGCGCCGGTAGCGGGCGTGATCTGGAGGTGGCGCTGCTCGGCACGGGTCGGCACCACCGCGCGGATATGCTCCCGGCCGCCCTCGAGCCGGACGCCGGTGCGGTCCGCCAGCTCGTCGTAGAGACTGGTGTGGGTGAGGTCCGCCTCGAGCAGCGGCGCGCCCAGGTCGGCGGGCAGCCACACCGTGTCGAGGGCGAGCGGCTCGCCGTCGGCGAGGCGGAGCCGTTCGAGGCGGAACAGCGGCGTCGACGCCTCCAGGCCGAGCCGGTCCGCGATAACCCCGTCGGCCCGCAGGTCCCGGGCCCGGACGATGCTGGTCTGCCGCAGCCCGGCCGCCTCCACCGAGGCGAACAGCGAGTACAGCGCCCCCAGCGGCTGCGTGATGGCCGCAGGCTCGGCGAGCCGCGGGCGCCGCCCCCGCTCGGCTGTCACCACGCCTTCCGCGCGCAGTTCGCGCAGGGCCGCCCGCACGGTCTGACGGCTGACCTGGTACTCCGCGACCAGCGCCAGCTCGCCGGGAAACGCGTCCTCGAATGCGCCAGCCCGCAGTCGGCGCCGAAGGTCGGCGTGCAACTGCGCCCAGAGCGGTGTCGGGCTCTGGCGGTTCAGGGGCTGCGGAGCCGCCGCGCGCCGGTCAGTGCCGGGTTCGGTCATGGAACCTCCTGCCTGGCAAGCATTTTGGTCGGATGCCTTGCCGGTAATGTACGAATGATCGTACATTTGCCTCCTAGCCGGGAGGTGCGAAGGCCATGATAGACGTGGTCCGGATCGAGACTCCGACACTCGGTGACCGGAGTTACCTCGTGCATGACGGAGAGGTCGGCCTGGTCGTTGATCCGCAGCGCGACATCGACCGGATCACCGCACTCGCGGCCAGACTCGGCGTGCGGATCACCCACGTCGCCGAGACGCACATGCACAACGACTACGTCTCCGGCGGACTGGCTCTTTCCCGCGCTTGCGGTGCCAGCTACCTGGTCGCCGCGGCCGAGCCGGCCAGCTTCGCCCGCACCCCGGTCAGCGACGGCGACAGCATCGACGTCAGCGATGCTTTCCGCGTACGGGTGGCCGCCACTCCCGGCCATACCTTCAACCACCTCGCCTACGTGCTTGAAACCGCTGGCGATGCGGCGGGCGTCTTCACCGGCGGGTCGCTGCTCTTCGGCTCCACCGGCCGCACCGACCTGCTCGGCGCGGACCATGCCGCCGCGCTTGCCCGGGCCCAGCATGCCTCCGCGCGGCGCCTTGCCCGTGAGCTGCCTGACAGCGCCGAGGTCTTCCCGACCCACGGGTTCGGCAGCTTCTGCGCGGCAACCCAGGCGGCGGCACAGTCATCCACGATCGGGCAGGAAAAGCTGGCCAACCACGCGCTCACCCTGGACGAGGACGCCTACGTCGAGGCGCTGCTCGCCGGGCTTGACGCGTGGCCCGCCTACTACGCCCAGATGGGCGCGATCAACCTGGCCGGGGCCGCCGCGCCGGACCTCACCCCGCCACGGCCGGCCAGCGCGGCGCAGCTGCGGCGCCTGATCGACGCCGGCGCATGGGTCGTCGACCTGCGGGACCGCGTCGCCTTCGCCGCCGGCTTCCTGCCGGGCTCGTTCAGCTTCCCGCTTGACGGCAGCCTCGCCACCTACCTGGGCTGGCTGCTCCCGCATGGAACGCCGGTCGCCCTGCTCGGCGAGACACCGGAGCAGGTCGCGCGGGCTCAGCGGGAACTGGTCAGGATCGGGGTCGACCGGCCGGCCGCCGCGGCCACCGGGACGCCCGCGGGACTGGGCGGGCGGGCGGCCGCTGGCGTACCTGCGCCTGGCCCTGTTCAGCGACCTGGCGGCGGCCATGGACCGCCGCGACGGCACCGTGCCAGTGGTCCTGGACGTGCGGCGCCGGCTGGAGTGGGAGGCGGGGCACATCGAGGGCGCGGTGCACATCCCGCTGCACGACCTGCCCCGGCGGCTGGATGAGATCCCGCCCGGTCGAGGTGTGGGTGCACTGCCGCACCGGCTACCGCTCAACCGTGGCCGCCTCGCTGCTGGCAGCCCGCGGCCGGGACGCGATCAGCATCGACGACGAAATCGGCAACGCCGCGGCCGCGGGACTGCCCGTGGTTTCCAGCCAGGCACAGGAGGCGCAGCAACGATGAGCGCTCCAGGCCAAGCACGCCACAAGGTCCTGATCGTCGGCGGCGGGTCGGCCGGCATCACGGTCGCGGCCCGCCTGCGGCGGGCCGGGGTAACGGACATCGCCGTGATCGAGCCGTCAGGCAGCCACTACTACCAGCCGCTGTTCACCGTCGTTGGCGGCGGCCGGGCTCCGGCGTCCGCGGCGGTGCGCCCCGAGGCAAGCGTCATGCCCAAGGGCGTCATCTGGATCCGGGACGCCGCCGTCGGCGTCGACCCGGACGCGCAGGCCGTGGCCACCGAGTCAGGCGGCGCGGTGGGCTACGACTACCTGGTAATGGCGCCCGGGATCCAGCTTGACTTCGGCAAGGTCCCCGGGCTCACCGAGGCGCTCGGCCAGCGGGGCGTGTCAAGCAACTACCGCCCCGACCTCCCGCCGCGCACCTGGGAGTTCATCCGCGACCTGCGCGGCGGCACCGCCCTGTTCACCATGCCCGCCGGGCCCATCAAGTGCGCCGGCGCCCCGCAGAAGATCGCCTACCTGGCCGCCGACTGGTGGCGCTCTCAAGGCGTCCTCGACCGCACCCGCGTCATCCTCGTGCTGCCCACCGCTGTCATGTTCAGCCAGCCCGACTGGGCGAAGGTGCTCGAGGGCATCGCCGCCGGATACGGCATCGAGGTCCGCAAGGAATCCCAGCTGACCGAGGTAGACGGCGAGGCCAAGCGGGCGGTCATCTCCGACACCAAGGCCGGCACCAAGGAGACCATCGACTACGACATCCTGCACGCCGTCCCGCCGCAAAGCGCCCCGGACTGGCTCAAGGCGACACCGCTCGCGGACCCCGCCAGCCCGTTCGGCTACGTGCAAGTCGACAAGCACACGCTGCAGAGCCCCGTCTGGCCCCACGTGTTCGCCCTCGGCGACGCGTCCAGCCTCCCGACCTCCAAGACCGGCGCCGCCGCGCGCAAGCAGGCGGTCGTGCTGGTGACCAACCTGCTCGCCGCCATGAACGACCGGCCGCTGCCCGCGCGCTACAACGGCTACACGTCCTGCCCGCTGGTCACCTCACGCAACCGGATGCTGCTCGCCGAGTTCGACTACGACCTCAAGCGGACGCCCACCTTCCCGTTCATCAACACCCTCAAGCCCCGCTACGACATGTGGCTGCTCAAGCGGTACGGGCTGCCGGCCCTCTACTGGCACCTGATGCTGCCCGGCCGCTTGGCCTGACGCCCTGGTCGCAGACGGAGGCGCGGGCAACGTTCGCGAGGCGACAAAGGAAGCACCTGCCTGCCGGGCTGATAGCTACGGGCCTTACCGTCGGTACATGGCGGAGACAGACGTGGACGCCGCGCAACGCGTGAAGCTGCTTACCCGGAACAGGTACATCGGGTGCCGTGCGTGCATGGCTGCGCGCCAGAGCGCGGCTCGCGTCGCCGCGCGCGCAGCCCGGTGCCGGCCGCCAGCAACGGACCCGTCAGGTGACTACCTGGCCGCCCCTGGGCTACCCGCGTGACCGGTCCGGCCCGCCGGACACGTCGGCAAGGGCTACGGCGCTGGCTCAGCACGGTGCACGGCCGAGGGTCGGCCAAGGTCAGCGAACGCGCGCGGCGCCCGCAGCCGCTGCTGAAGCAGCGCATGCCGTCCGGCCGCGGAGCGACGGAGCAGCCGAACATCACGAGCCACGGCGCTGGCGTCCTCACCCCCCGGTTCTGGGCGATGGTGGTCTTGGCCGGCCTCGCCGCGGGCCTGCTCGGCGCGCTGATGATGCTGCTCTTGTTCAACGTGCAGTACGCGGCGTTCGGTTACCACGCGGGGAGCCTGGAGCATGGCGTTGCGCAGGCATCTGCGGCGCGGCGGGTGGGCTCCCTGCTAATCGCGGGCGCGTTCGGCGGCGTCGCGTGGTTCCTGCTGCGCAGGTACATGAAGAGCGAGTCGTCCGAGATCGACGAGGCGATCTGGAACGGCGACGGGCGGCTGTCGTTCCGCCGCAGCCTGGGCACGTCGGTGATCTCCGAAGTCGTCATTGGCATGGGCGCCTCGATCGGCCGGGAAGCCGCCCCCAAGCTGCTGGGCGGCGCGTCCGGCAGCGTCCTTTCCGGCTGGGCTGGCCTGTCGGTGCAACAGCGTCGGCTGCTCGTGGCGTGCGGCGGCGGCGCCGGGCTCGCCGCGGTCTACAACGTCCCGCTCGCCGGCGCCCTGTTCACCGCCGAAATCCTCATCGGCAGCATCACCCTGCCCGTCATGCTGCCGGCCGTCGCGTGCTCCTGGATCGCGACCGCCACGGCATGGATATACCTGCCCGATCGCGCCGTCTACCCGGGCATCCCCGACTACCGCTTCACCTGGTCGCTGATGACCTGGGCGCTGCTGGCCGGGCCGGTCATCGGGCTGATCTCGGCCGGGTACATCCGCCTCGTCGGCTGGGTGTCACACCACCGCGCCAGGGGAACCAGGGCGCTGTTCGCGCCGGTGATCGCCTTGGGCATCCTCGGCGTCATCGGCATCTGGTACCCGCAGCTGTTCGGCAACGGCCTGGACATGGCCCGCGACGCGTTCCTCGGCATCGGCGGCCTCAGCCTGATGCTTACCCTGTTCGCGCTCAAGCCGCTGGTCACTGCCCTGTGCCTGAGCAGCGGCGCATCCGGCGGCCTGTTCACCCCGACGCTCGCCACCGGCGCGGTCCTCGGCGGCGCGCTCGGCATCGCCTGGAACCTGGCCTGGCCCGGCTCCCCGTCCGGCGCATTCGCCATGGTCGGCGCGGCCGCCATGATCGGCGCGGCCATGCAGGCGCCGCTATCCGGCCTCGCCCTGGTGCTCGAGCTCACCCACAGCGGATTCGGGCTGATGGTCCCGATGATGGCGGCGACCGGGGTCGCCACCCTCGTCGCCTTCCACGTCGACGGGTACTCCATCTACTCCGCCCGGCTCCCGGCCTATACCGAGGACAACGCGACGCCCGCAGACAGCCCGACGTAGCAGACGTGCCGGGAGCCGCCGACGGCGACGGCCACCTTCCGTCCTGCCGTATGGCGCCGCGGCTCCGTCCTGGCTTCAGGGTGCCGCGCCGGCGCTGGCGGGGGCAGGGCTTCCAGCTCGCCGCCCGGAGGACCAACAGCACTACCCGCGGGGGGTACGGGGAGGCAGGCTGGCGGTGGCGGCCCGGGAAGCGACGGGCCGGAGGAGATGGTCACGAGGATGTTCTGGCACGATGGCGGCGGCTGGCCCTGGTGGCAGGCCGGGCTGATGTGGCTCGCCGTGATCGCGTTCTTGGCGCTGCTGATCTGGCTGGTCTACGCCCTGGTCACCGGCATCTCCAGGCAGGGCAGTGAGCCGGAGCGCGGCGAGCAGCGGCCCGGGAGCGCGCGGCGCATCCTGGACGAGCGGCTGGCCCGTGGTGAGATCGACGCCGAGGAGTACCGGCGGCTGCGCGAGACCCTGGACGGCGGGACCGGGCGCAGCCCGGCCGGAACCGGAGGCGGGCGATAAGCCCGGCCCCGCGAGGCAGGGACGGCTGGACGGGAACGCCCGCCGGGCCGTCGACAGCGGCGCGGTAAGCGTCATGCCGGCGCGTCAGCTCACCCTCGGCAGCGAGCACCAGGTCGGCCTTCTCCCAGAACACGAGGGCCTGCCACAGGCGGCCGTTATCTCGGCGTGCCCGACCAAGAGGCAAGCCTCAGGCTGCTTGAACAGCTCACTGGGTGCTATAGTTGACCATCGTAGATACCCCCCCGGGTATTCTGATTACCGCACGCCAGCTCCGGCCCCGCCCGCGCTCACCTGACCGCGAGCCACTCCCCGCATGACACACCCCCGCCGTTAAGGAGAACCATCGTGTGCCGAGCAGTCACCTGCAGGAAATGCGGCAAGACCACCTGGGCCGGCTGCGGCCAGCACGTCAAGCAGGTGATGGCCGGCGTCCCGGCCTCCCAGCGCTGTGCCGGCCACGCCAGTGACCCCGCCGCCAGCAGCGGCTGGGTGCGGAGGCTCTTCAGCCGCGGCTGAGCCGCCACCGCAGCACGCCCACAGGCGCGGGCCCGTGTCTCCGGCGGGTCCGCGCCGCATCCCGCCATTGCTTCAGGGACAAACACGTGCCCATCTCCTGGGCGTATTTCGTTCGAGGTGAGCCGCACGGGTTAGGGCTCGCCGCGCGGGGCCGGGCGGTGCCGGTTCTCGGCCTCATGGCGAATGGCGGTATCGCAGGGCCAGCCGAGCCCCGACAGTACTTGCCCACCGGAAGTGCTGATACCCGGCGGGGTATATGTATGATACCCGGGTGGGTATAAGTGACGGAGGGGGCCGGATGGCGGCACAAGACACTCAAGAGGCGGCGGCAGCGCTGGCGGGAGATCACGCCAGGGGGGCGTTCGCCCGGCTGGGCGCCTGGACGGGGTCGCACCTGCGGGCCGTGATCCTGGTGTGGCTGGTGGTTCTCGCCGGGTTCGGCGTGTTCGCGCCGCAGGTCGAGTCGGTGCTGGCCGGGGCCGGCTGGCAGGACTCGACGAGCCAGTCGGTGCAGGCACGGCAGATCATCGGACGGGACTTCGCCGGCCTCGGGTCGAGCGCGCTGCAAGTGGTCGTGGTTGACCGCGGGGCACGGATCGCCAGCGATCCGTCGGCGCGGGCCGTCATCGCCCGCGTTGAGGCGATGCTGCGGGCCAATAAGAACGTCTCCGCCGTCGTCCCCCCGGCGCCAGGATCGTCCGTCTCCGCGGACGGCCGTACTGCCGTCGTCGTCGCGGGCGCGGCGGCCGGCACTAACCAGATGGTCACCGCCGCCGCCGACCTCGCCGGGCCGCTCGCCCGGCTCGGGACCGGCCAGGTGTCGGTTACCCTCACGGGTGACAGCGCGCTGTGGGCCGATTTCAACTCGGCCAATCATTCGGCGATGATGCGCTCGGAGATGCTGTCGTGGCCGGTCACGCTGGTGATCCTGGTGATCGCCTTCGGGAGCCTGGTGGCGGCCGGGCTGCCGCTGATGCTGACCATGGCGGGACTCCTGGTGGCGGCCGGGGCGCTGGTGCTCGCGAACCGCGTCGCCCCGGTCTCGGTCTGGGCGCTCAACTTCGCGCTGATGTTCTCTCTTGCCCTCGGGATCGACTACGCCCTGTTCCTCGTGGTCAGGTTCCGCGCGGCGCTCGAGCGCCGTCAGGCCAGGCCGGGAGACCGGGCCGCCTCGGTGGCGGCCGTCGCCGAGACGGTGGCCACGGCGGGCAAGGCCGTCGCATTCTCCGCCGCGACGGTCCTGGCCTCGCTCGCCTCCATCCTCATCGTCCCGAGTCCCGCCTTCCGCTCGATGGCGCTCGGGATCATGCTGTCGGTGGTCGCGGTGCTCGCCGCCACCCTCACCCTCCTGCCGGCCGTCCTCGGCAAGCTGGGCACCAGGGTGAACTCCGGGAGGGTCCGCCTTCGCCGCGGTCATCCTGCCCGGCCGGCCGGCCACAGGCTCGATGAGCGCCTGCACGCCTGGGGGCGGCTGCTTTGGGCCCATCCCTGGCCGCCGGCGCTCGCCGCCCTCGCGGTCCTCTTCCTCGCCGCCATGCCCGTCATCGGCGTGCGCACATCGATGCCGTCCATCACCATCATCCCGGCCACCGCCAACGCGCGGGTCGGCTACGAGCAGGTCACCGGCGCCTTCGGCCCCGGGTTCCCCGGAACCCTGCAAGTGCTCGTCCCGTCGGACCAGCAGGCGACAGCCCTCCGGATCGGCCGCGGCACCACCGGGGTAGCCGTCGTCATGCCAGGACCGGCGAGCCACGGCTGGACGCTGGACCAGGTGGTACCGCGCACCGGGCCGTCGAGCGCGGCTACCGGCGTGACGATCGAGCGGCTCCGTCACGACCTGCCGCGCGGCTCGCTGGTCGGCGGCGCCGCGGCGGAAAACTACGACCTTGAGCAGGTGCTGGCCAGCCGCACGCCGGTCGTGTTCGGGATGCTCGCCGCGCTCGGCTTCATCCTGCTTCTCGTGGCACTCGGCGCCCCCCTGATAGCCTTCGCCGGCGTGGTCGTCACCGGGCTGTCGGTGGCCGGGGCCTTCGGCGTGGCCCGGCTGATCTTCCAGGACGGGCACCTGTCGGGGCTGCTGAACTTCACGCCGCAGGGGTTCGTCGACGCCTGGGGGCCGCTGTTCTTCGGCGCCATGGTGTTCGGCGTGGCGATGGACTACACCCTGTTCCTGCTCACCGCCGCGAAGGAACGGTACGAGACCCACGCCGATCCCGAGCACTCCCTGGTCGGCTCCGTGCGCACGTCCGGCCGCGTGGTGGTGTCCGCCGCCGTGGTCATGATCGCCGTGTTCCTGACGTTCGCCCTGTCGGGACCGCTGGCACCCAAGGAGATGGGGGTGATCCTGGCCGTCGCCGTCGCGCTTGACGCGCTCGTGGTCCGCCTCGTTCTCATCCCCGCCCTGCTGGCCGTCACCCGCCACGCGGCGTGGCACCAGCCCAGATGGCTGGCTCGGATCCTGCCGAAGGTGCGGTTCTCCCATTGATCAGCCGGGGCAAGAATCGCGGGCGGTTAAGGCGGAGCAGCGGTCCGTTCAGCAACCTCAGCCACTGATCACCGGGAGCCGATGACCTGGGACCGTTCGACAGCATGACCGCAACATCCGCATGTCCGGGCAAGCACCGAGTATTCAGCGGATCCTCCTCGCGTGGGACCAATGACGGGCAACAGGGTGCCTTATGGCCGCGGTGCCGCCTGGGCGGCCCGGGCGATGCTGTGACCGTAGGGCTGTCATCGAGAGGAGCAGGCGATGGGTTACGGGAAGGACGTCCGGGAGGAGTTGCGGGTGCCGTCCCGCGAGCTGCGGCACGCGATCCCGCAGGTGTACGCGGGCTACAAGCAGCTCTATGACTCCGCGCTTGGTGCGGGCGCGCTGGACGTGCGGACCAAGGAGCTCATCGCCCTGGCGATAGCGGTCAGCAAGGAATGCGACGGGTGCATCGCCGCGCACGCGCACGCGGCGGTGACGAGCGGCGCCACCCCGGCCGAGGCGGCCGAGGCGATCGGCGTCACGTTCCTGATGAACGGCGGCCCGGCCACCGTCTACGGAGCGCGGGCCTTCGCCGCGTTCCAGGAGTTCTACACCGCGCGCTTCGCACAGCAGAACGGGCAGCAGCCGGTCGCCAGCTGACACATACCCCATGATTCCGGAAGCCGTCCGGCCGGGGTGGCGGTCCTGGCCACGTCCGCTAGGCCCGGCTCCCACCTGACCGATTTCCGGGGAATCCGTAACTCGGCGCCGCGCGCTACCCGGCGGACCGCGACCCGGTGTGAACTGCGGATGTGACGGCGGGCCGCGGCGCTGGCCCGGGAGGGATCCCTGGCCATGATCGCCTGTACGATCTCGGCGTGCTCGCGGACGGAACGCGCGGGGCGGCCGGGAACCGCCAGCGTGGTCTCCATGCTGCGGGCCAGCATTTCCTGAAGCGCGCTCTGGGTCATGGCGAGGAACCGGTTGCTGGCGAACTCTGCGATTTGCAAGTGCAGCCTGGCGTCCAGTTCCTGTAGCTCCCTGGCTGGCCTGCCGCCAATCACCGCGTGCTCGAGATCCCGGAAGGTCTGGTCGAGCAGCAGCATCTGCTCGTCCGTCGCCGCCGTCGCCGCCCATCCGGCCGCGGGCACCTCGAGCACCTCTCGCATCGCGAAAAGCTCGTCGATGCCGATCTCGCGTAGCAGCGCGAGCCGGTGCAGGGCCGAGTCGTCCTCCTCAGGTTTCGCGACGAAGACGCCCTTGCCGTGCTGGACGCTGACCATGCCGCGCGCCTGAAGCGAGCGCAGTGCCTCGCGCACCGAGGTGCGGCTGACTCCGAGCAGCCCGCACAGCTCACGTTCGCCGGGCAGCCGGTCACCCGGGGCGAGGCCGTTGGTTGCGATGTACCGCTCAACCTGCTCCGCCACCCGGGTGAACAGCGGCTCACTCGATCCCATCCAACGCCAGCTCACCGCGACCGGACTCCTCGGCGGCGGACTGGACTGGGTTTGGGTATCGGGCATCGATAGCAACCTTATGCGCTCGGGTACAGCCTCGTTAGTGCGAACTCGCGATGTCCCAGTGCCTCTGCGCAGGTAAGGCGGCCGTTGACCGTGCGGTCAACGATCGCCTCCAGCCGGTCACCGGCCTCGGACAGGGTGTACTGGAGTTGGAGCAGGCCGGAGACATCCAGGTCGATGTGCTCGCTCATGGTGGCGGCCGTCACCGGGTTGGCGGTGATCTTGAGCACCGGCTCGACCGGGTGGCCGACCACGTTGCCCTGACCGGTCGGGAACAGGTGGATGACGGCGCCCGCCGCGGCGGTCAGCGTGATGAACTCCGCGGCCGCACACGAGGTGTCCATGAAGTTCAGGCCGGGCACGGTCGGGCGTTCGCCCGGGGCGAGCGCGTCGACCACCGGGAACGCCCCGGTCTTCTCGATGTTGCCGAGCGCCTTCTCCTCGATGGTGGAAAGGCCGCCGCGGATGTTGCCCTGGGTCGGCTGGGAACCGAGCAGGTTCGCGCCGCTGCGCTCCACCATCGCGATGTACTCGTCGTAGAAGCCCTGGAACTTCTTGCGCACGTCGTCGCTCACGCAGCGCGCGGCGATGAGGTGCTCGCCGCCGGTGAGCTCGGTCGTCTCACCGAACAGGACCGTGCCGCCGGCCGCGATGTGCCGGTCTACCACCTGAGCCGTCGCGGGATTGCCGCCGAGGCCGCTCGTGGTGTCCGATTCGCCGCACTTGATGCTCATCAGGAGCTCGCCGCGGTCAACAGGCTCGCGGGCCAGTTCCGACGCGTCCTGAAGCAGCCTGGCCGCCTGGCGGGCGGCCATCTCGAGGACTCGCAGGTCGCCGTGGCGCTCGATGGAGAAGCTCGCGACCGGCTTGCCGGTCTCCGCGATGCCAGAGGCAATGCGGTCGGTCCAGGTCGGCTCGATGCCGATGACGACGGCGGCCGCCACGTTGGGGTTCGCGCCGGTGCCGATCATCGTGCGGAAGAACAGGTCGAGGTCCGCGCCGAACTGAAGCCTGCCGTATGGGTGCGGCAGCGCGAGGGTACCGGGGATCGCCTTCGCGACGGACTCAGCGACCGCGTTCGACAGGTCGTCGACCGGGATGATCAGGACGTGGTTGCGGATGCCGACCCGGCCATCGGGCCTGCGGTAACCGGTTAGAGGCTGCGCTGCCACCGGGCGCTCCTTAGGTTGTGGGTGTGCACGAGGTCGCCCATGGCGATCGGATTGCGGGCCAGGCCGATGGTCTCGCCGTATTCGGTAACTGGCTCGTCCGTCGCCAGGTCCCGCAGCGCGACCTTGTGGCCGAGCGGAATCGGCGCGCGGACGGCGATCACGACCCGCGTTCCGTCATCAAGGTAGGCGCCGGGGGACTCGCCTGGCTCGGCGTCGCGCACCGCAACGGCGACGTCATCGCCGGCGCGGTGCGCTAGGAACGTGATCGGCTCGGGCAACGAAGACCTCCGTAACTCGCTGGCCAGTGGTCCGCACTGGTCAGACCTCTTATGTGTTCCAGAAGCCCTTACCGTAGGGAGCGCGGCTGCCACTGTCAATAGCGTGATGCCTGGATATAACGTTCTTGAGTATCCTGCAAACGTTCTCAGCCGGACCCGTTGACAGCCCTTACAGTGCGCGGTTATCGTCCCGAAACATAGTGGTCAGACCTTAGACCAGTGTGACGAGGGAGGCGATCCCATGCCGGATGATGCCGGCCAGCGCGGTGCGGCACCGGCGCGTGGCGACGGGCGGATCGAGGCGCAGCACCTCTACAAGTGGTTCCCCGGCGGCATCGTGCTCGAGGACATCAGCCTTACCGTCGACTCCGGTGAGTTCCTCTGCATCGTGGGCCCGTCCGGTTGCGGCAAGACCACGCTGCTGCGGCTGATGGCCGGGCTCGCCGAGATCGACCACGGCACCGTGTCGGTCGGCGGCATCCCGGTCACCGGCCCGAGCCCCAAGGCCGCGGTGGTGTTCCAGCATTTCGGCCTGTTCCCGTGGAAGAGCGTGTACAAGAACGTCGCGCTGCCATTGCAGCTCGCCGGGATGCGCCGGGCGGAAACCGAGGAGCGGGTTCGCGAGGTGCTCGCCACCGTGGGGCTCACCGGCCACGAGCGCAAGTACCCGGCGCAGCTGTCCGGTGGCATGAAGCAGCGGGCCGGGCTTGCCCGCGCGCTCGCCGCGTCGCCTGACGTGCTGCTCATGGACGAGCCGTTCGCCGCCGTCGACGCCCAAGTCCGCGAGGTGCTGCAAGAGGACCTGCTGCGGCTGCGGGACCAGCTCAGGCAGACCACCGTGTTCATCACGCACAGCATCGACGAGGCGATCACCCTCGGCGACCGGATCATCGTCATGGCCGCCCGCCCCGGGCGGATCGCGCGGGAGTTCACGGTGCCGATCGACCGGCCGCGGACCATCGCCCAGGTGCGCAGGCACCCGGAGTACGAGGGACTTCGTGAGCAGATCTGGGCGGAACTCAGGCAGGCGCCGCAGGAGCGGGAGGCCGCGATGGGAGGCGGTGCAACGTGAGCAGCCAGCTAGCCGACAGCGGGCCCGCGCTGAGCAGGGAAGAGATCGAGGCCGCGATCGCGTCGCGGCGCCGTCGCCGAGCGCGTCGCGACCGCCGCTGGTTCCTGGGGATCAGGCTGATCTCGCTGGCCGTTCTTCTCGGCGCGTGGCAGTACTACGGCATGCACACGGTGGCCGTGATCTTCGAGCCGCTGACCAAGGTCATCCAGGCACTCGGCACCGAGTTCCACACCTACGGTCTTGCCAGTGCCCTCTGGTACAGCCTGTGGACCTTCGCCATCGGCTACTCGGCAGGCGTGGTGATCGGCGTCGTGCTCGGCATGTGCGTCGGCCTGTACCGCAGCGTCAAGGCCGGCATCGGGCTGTACCTGCAGGCGCTGTACGCGACGCCCATGGTGGCGATCGTTCCGCTGCTCAGCATCTGGATGGGCTTCGGGGTGCTCACCCAGGAGGTCATCATCGGGATGTTCGTAGTGTTCCCGTGCGTGGTGTCCGTCTCCTACGGGGTGCGGAACCTCGACGCCGACCTCCTTGAGGTGGCCAGGTCGCTGCGGATGGGCAGGCTGAGCTTGTGGCGGCACGTGCTGCTGCCTGGCACCGTCCCCGCCATCGCGACGGGCGCCGCGCAGGGCATTGCCATGGGCCTGGTCGGCATGTTCGTCGCGGAAATCTTCACTGAGCTCACCGGGCTAGGCAACCAGCTTGAGTCCGCCGCCCAGACCTACCACACCGACCGTGCGCTCGCCGTCCTGCTGGTCATCATGACCCTCGGCATCGTGCTGCGCACCCTCGTCACCCTCGTGCAGCGCAAGTTCGCTCCGTGGGTGAAGTAGCGCCCGGCCACGCGGCAGGCAACTGTTCCGGAAACCAGCGCATCTCCCATGAATCCGGCGAATCTTACGAACAAGGAAAAATCATGAAATTTAGGTATATGAGAAGCAGGCGAACCGTGAGCATCTGCGCGGCCGCGGCCGCGGCCGGCGCCCTGGCGCTGAGCGCCTGCTCGTCCGGGGCGTCAAGCTCGAGCACGCCGGCTCCCCCCGCGAGTTCGGGAGGGAGCGCGAGCCCGGCGAGCTGGGACTCAGTGAACGTGGGCATCGCGCTATCGCCGCCCAAGGCCATCTTCCTCGGCGCGTACGTGGCGCAGCAGCAAGGCTTCTTCGACAAGGAGCACCTGCACGTCAAGTTCATCTCCATGCCGAACGGCCTGCAGACCGAGCTCGGCACCACCGCGGGCAGCATCGACTTCGGCTTCAGCTCAGCGACGGACTCCATCGAGGCGGCGGCCCAGGGCGCCCCGATCCACGCCATCTGGTCCTACGGCACTAAGCTCGACACCCAGTGCATCGGTGCGCCGGGCATTTCATCAGCCAAGGACCTCGTCGGGAAGCCGGTGGGCTCCACCGGCTCTGACGGCTTCTCCATCACCTTGCTCCAGGCCTGCCTTGAGCCCGCGGGTGTGCCGCTGTCCAAGGTCACCCAGGTGAACATGACCAGGTCGCAGTTCGTCGGCGCGATGACGGCCGGGCGGATCTCCGCGGCCGTCTTCCACGCGGATGACGCCTACGTGATCACCCACGAGCTCAAGGGCACCAAGGTCATTGAGTCGGAGTACCAGTCGATACCGCAGTGGTGGTACGGCGGGGTGAGCATGCTCGACTCCTACGGCAAGGCGCATCCCGATGTCGTGGGCCGCTTCCTCACCGCGATGATGCTCGCCGACCGCTGGATGAACGCCCCGGCCAACAACGACGCCCTTGTCGCCCTCGGCATCAAGGAGACCCAGGAGGACCCGGCCGCTGTCACCTACGCGGTGAACTTCCTGCGGTCCTCTGGCACCTGGCCGAACGGGACCGGGCTGTCCCAGGACCAGGTCAACTACACGGCGGGCATCCTGTTCAAGTACAAGGACATCTCGACGCTGCCGACTTACTCCCAGATCGTCGATGACTCCTACGCCAGCAAGGCGCTGGCGGGACTCGGCGCATGACGGCCGGACTCGCCGCGGTCGGACTCGGCCGGTGGGCGCGGGTGCTTGCCCGCGCCTACGCCGGCAGCGACGTCGCGCAGCTGCGCGCGTGCTTTTCCCGCAACACCGAGCGGACGGCGGCCTTCGCGGCGGACTTCGGCTGTGACCCCGTGGGGTCGCTGCCTGAGCTGCTGGCCAGGGACGACATCGACGGCATCGTCATCACCGCGCCGAACGACCAGCATGCCCCGCTGATCGAGGCCGCGGCGGCGGCGGGCAAGCACGTCTACACGGAAAAGCCGGTCGCCGTGCAGGCCGCCGACTTGAGGCGGATCAAGCACGCTGTGCAGAATGCGGGGATCGTCTTCGCCTGCGGGCACAGCGCGCGGCGGCTGGCCGGCGTTCGTGAGCTGAAGCGGGCCATCGCGGCCGGGGAGACCGGGTCGGTGTCGATGGTCGAGGCCGTCTTCGGCAACGAGCGCGGGCTCGACATCAAGGCGGGCGACTGGCGGGCCGACCCCACCGAGGCGCCCGGCGGCCCGCTGACCCAGCTCGGCATCCACCAGATCGACAACCTCCAGTACCTGCTCGGCCCGGTCCGCCGGGCGGTGGCGGTCGGCCGGGCACCGCTTCCTGGCATCGCGAACCAGCTCGCGGTGGGCGCGCTGCTTGAGTTCGACGACTGCCTGGGCTACCTCGGCTGCAACTGGCTGTCGCCCGGGAGCTTCACCATCGACGTCTACGGCACCGCGGCGCGGCTGCGCTACGAGCTCGACTTCACCTGGTGGAGCAAGTCGGCGCAGACCGACGCGCACACGCTGCTGACCAGGACCCATATCGCAACCGACAGCTCGGACCACGACGCGCGCGTGCTGCGCACCGAGCCGGTGGCGCTGGCCGCGCGCGACCACCTGCGTGAGGAGGTCGAGGAGTTCGCGCTCGCCGCCACGGGCAGCGGCCGGGTCGAGGTCGGCCTGGAGGAGGCGATCGGTAACGTCGCGGTGCTGCGCGCGGCAGCCAAGTCCATCGCCGAGGGGCGTGCGGTGGACGTCGCCGAGATCTACGAGGAGATCAATGGCTAGCCGCCGCTTCGACGAGCTCACCGACCCGGAGATCGCGGTCGCGCTCGCCCGCAGCCCGCGGGCGATACTGCCGATGGGCAGCATCGAGCAGCACGGCCCGCACCTGCCCACCGGCACGGATTTCTTCGCCGCCACGGCGATCGCGCTCGCCGTCGCCGAGCACACCGACGCGCTGGTGCTGCCGCTGTGCCCGCTCGGGGTGACGCCGATGCACATGCCCTATCCGGGCACGGTATCGCTGCGCCCGGAGACGCTCCAGGAAGTGGTCTGGGACATCGGCTCGTCGCTTGCCGGGCACGGCTGCCGCGAGCTTGTCATCCTCAACTGGCATGAGGGGAACATCCCGCCGCTCGCCCTGGTGGCCGAGCGCCTGCACCGCTCGCTCGGGCTCGCCGTGGTGACGGTTCAGGCGTGCTACGTGGCCGAGGAGCAGTTCGGCCCGTCGGCCGGCGGCCTGACCCACGGCGGGAAGATCGAGGCCTGGTCGGTGCTCGCCTGCCGGCCAGACCTGGTGCACCTGGACCGGGCCGCGGGCAGCGGGGACCGGCTGCACGGCGAGCTCGCCGACAGGCTACGCAGGGACCGCTCCTTCCAGCCGGTGCTCACCGACGTGCGCACGATGTCGGCCACCGGCTGGTACGGCGACCCCGCCGGGGCGACCGAGGCGGAGGCCGCCACGTTCGTGGCGGCGCTCGCCGAGCGGATCGCGGACCGGCTGGCCGGCGTGCTCGGGGCGCTCGCGAAGGTCCAGCCGCCTGGACCAGCGGGCAGCCACGCCGACCCCGCGCCGCCTGGCGGGTCGGCGTGACCGCCGTGCTGCGCCCGGGCGCGGGCCAGGTGCTCGCCCTGCCCGGCCGCACCGCCACCGAGCTGGCCTCGGCTGCGGCAGGCGGCTACGACGTCACCGTCCGGCAGGTTGTCATCCCGCCGGGCGGCGCGCCGCGTGGCCAGCACACCCACCCGGACTGCACCGAGGTCATGCTGGTGCTGGCCGGCGACGGCGAGTTCGCGGCGGGAGACGCGAACTGGCCGGTCGGCCAGGGAGACGTGATCGTGGTCTCGCCGGGGCAGCCGCACCGCACCAGGAACACCGGGAGCGGTGACCTGGTGCTCTGCTGCTTCTTCCCGGTTCCCGCCATCACCACCATCGAGGGCCCGCTCCCCGGCACGGGGCAGGACGCCCGGTGAGCGCCGACGTCATCTGCCTGCGGCCGGAGGGCGACTTCCGTGAGGTGGGCGTGCTCCCGCCTGCCGACCTCAAGGTCAGCTACGGGATGCCGCCCGACATCCCGGCCGGCGACCTCGCCACCGCGCGGGCGCTGGTGCTCCCCTCGGTGGGCCCAAGGATTGACCGGGACTGGCTGGACCGGATAGGGCACCTCGCTCTCGTTCAGTTCACCGGGGCGGGCGTGGACCGCCTCGGCGACGCGTGCGCGCACCGGCCCGCCGTGGTAGTGGCCGGCGTGCCGGCCGCGAACACCCGCGAGGTCGCCGAGTACGTGCTGTTCGCGGCCGGCGCCCTGTTGCGCGGCCTTGCCTTCGCCGACCGCGGGATCCGGGCCGGGCGCTACGAAGGCACCCGCGCCCTGCTCACCCCCGTCCACGCCCGCAGCCTGCACGCCCGGACGGCCGGCGTGGTGGGCCTCGGCCCGATCGGCCTGGCCGCCGCGCGGCTGCTGCGAGCCGCGGGGGCGACCGTGGTGTACTCGGATCCGGCTCCTCCTGATCCCGCCGCTGCCGCGTCGCTCGGCATCCCCAGGCTCAGCCTCGATGACCTGCTCACCCGCTGCGACCTGGTCACGCTGCACGTGCCGCTGCTGCCTGCCACCCGCGGCCTGCTCGGCGAGCCGCAGCTGCGGCGGATGCCTGCAGGCGCGCTGCTGATCAACGCCGCGCGCGGCGGGGTGGTGGACGAGGCGGCCCTGGCGCGGGTGCTCATCGACGGGCACCTCGGCGGCGCGGCGGTGGACGTGTACGAGACGGAGCCGCCGTCAGCCGATTCGCCGCTGCTGCGCCTGCCACCGGAGGCCGCCGACCGGGTGCTGTTCACGCCGCACATCGCCGGCGTCGCGTACGAGGCCGCTCAGGCCCTGTACAGCCGGGCCTGGGCGAATGTCCGCCGGGTGCTGACCGGCTCAGCCGCCGCAGCCGATACCGCAGACGGTGACGATTCCCGATGACGGGGCACCTCAGCGGCATGAGCCTGCTGTCCGTGATCCCGCTCGGCGCGGGCGTGGCCGGTGGAGAGGGCCTGGCGGTGCACGCCGGGCCAGCCGGGCGGCGCACCCTGTTCGTCGCGGCTGAGCATGCCCCCGCCGACTTCGTGGCCGTGGACGTGACCGATCCGCGGCGGCCAAGCGTCGTCTACCGCCATGACATACCCTCCGGCGTCCGGTCCAACAACCTGGCGATCCACGGCGACCTGCTCGCGGTGACCAGGCAGGCGAAGGAACCAGGCGGCAAGCCGGCCGGGGTGGAGTTCTTCGACATCGCCGAGCCGGCGCGGCCGCGCAGCATCGGCTTCTTCGACGCGTCAGGCGACCGGTCGGTCGGGACCCACTTCGTCTGGCTGGCCGCCGACGGCTTCGCCTACCTGGCCACCCAGGCACCGGATCACGTACCGCGCGACCCCCGCGACACGTTCATGATGAGCGTGCTCGACGTCTCCGACCCGGCACGGCCGGGCGAGGTCGGCCGCTGGTGGCCGCCCGGCGTGGCGGAAGGCGACGCCGCACTGCCCCCGGTGCGACCCGCGGAACGGGTCGCGGCCAGCCGGGGCACCGCCCTGACGGCCGGGCAGCGCGCCGCCAAGCGGGTCGACTTCGCAGGCGGGGAATCCGCCTGGGACTTCGGCTTCCGCGTGCATAACGTCTGCGTGCTACCCGAGCAGCCGGACCGCGCGTTCGTGGCCTGCACCTCAGGCGGCGGTTACATCCTTGATATCTCCGACAGGACACGGCCCGCGGTGACCGGGGCGCTCCAGTACGCGGGGCCGCTGCCGGGTGCCGCGCACACCTTCGTCCCGCTCGGTTCATCCGGCTTCGCGGTGCTATCCGACGAGACACTCCAGGACGGGGCAGCTGACTTCCCCCAGTACGTCTGGGTCATCGACGCCCGGGTGCCGGACCGGCCGATGATCGTCGGCCACGTCGGCCCGCCGTGGCCGGCCGCGGTGCCGGAGCGCGGCCGTTTCGGCGCGCACAACCTGCATGAGTACCCGCCGGACCGGGGGGCGCTGCGGGACTTCGGCATCGTGGCGGGTGCCTTCTTCGGCCTGGGCATCGCGGTGTACGACCTGTCTTCCCCGCTGCGGCCGCGCGAGCTCGCCCGGTTCACGCCAGGGCCGCAGCCAGGCGGGCCGGGTTCCGGGCAGCTGAATGACGTCTTCATCGACGACCGGGCCGTCCTCTACACGGTCGACCGCCACTGCGACCTGTGCTACCTCCTCCAGATCGACCTGACGTAGGCGGGAATAAAGACGGCCCGGTCCTTGCCTATACCCATGGGGGTATAGGCAAGGACATCGGCGGCGCCGATAGCCAGGAGGTGCGTGATGAGGCCAGATCCAGTCGCAGGGGCCGGCTCTGACGGGCACCACGAGTACGTGCGTACCAGTTGCGGGCGGGAGCTCACCGTAGGCAGGCTCGCCCTGGGCGACGCCCGTCATCCCGCCGCACGGGTCTTCGTTGACCTGGGGCAGTGCTCCGGCTGTGAGGGGACCGGGTGGGCGGGCCTCACCGTAGCGGAGGCGCGGCAGCTCGCCCAGGCGGTAGTGGCGCAGGCGGCCGCCGCCGAGCGGGAATGCCGGGCGCATGCGGCAGCGGGTGCGGTCCGGTGGCCGGCAGCGTCCTCGTAGTCGAGGACGAGCGGGAGATCCGGGACTGCTGCGCCGGTACCTGGAGCGGGCCGGCCTGCCGGTACTAACCGCCGCGGGCGGCGCGGAGGCTATCCGGACGATGCTGAACGAGGGCGCGGCGTAGCTGGTGCTGCTGGACCTGGGTCTGCCCGGCGTGGACACAGGGCAGAGCTCCGCGGAGCCGCCCGCGCCCGTTCGGAACGCGGCAAGGCCTCGTCTTTGGAATACCCCTGGGGGTGTTATAGTTGGCCATCATAAATACCCCATGGGGTATTTCTGGATCTGGACGACAGCAAGGAGGATCCCGGTGATCCCGGTAGAGACACCCGAGATCGGCATCGACCGGCTCGCCGAGGCCGTGCGGGCCGGCGCGGCAATCGTTGACGTACGCGAGCGCGGCGAGTACGTGGCCGGCCACGTGCCCGGTGCCGTGCTCATCCCGATGGGCCAGTTGCCCGGCCGCGTGACGGAGCTTGACCGGGGCGCGCCGGTGTACGTGGTGTGCGCTTCCGGCAACCGCAGCGCCACCATGACCGGCTTCCTGCGCGGCGCGGGCTTCGACGCCTACTCGGTGGCCGGCGGGACGAGCGGGTGGGCCCGGTCCGGCCGCCCCGTCGTCGGCGGCCATGCCCCTCGTCCCTGAGACCCCATCCCCGTCATGACTCCCCGGGAGGCAGGCATGCCTGAAACCGATGCCATCACGGTGATCCCGCTCGAGACGCCCACGCTGGGCGATCGCAGCTACCTGGTCCACGACGGCGAAGTCGCCTTCGTGGTGGACCCGCAGCGGGACATCGACCGCGTCCTGGCGCTGCTCGACGCGCATCGCCTGCGGCTGACTCACGTCTTCGAGTCCCACATCCACAACGACTACGTCACCGGCGGCTTCGCCCTGGCCCGGCGCGCCGGCGCGGCGTACCTGGTCAACGCCGACGACGCGGTGTCCTTCGAGCGGGCCCCGGTGCGCGACGGCGACGTCCTGGCGGTCGGGCCGCGGATGCGGGTCACCGCGGTCGCCACCCCGGGTCACACGTTCACCCACCTGTCCTACGTGCTCACCGACGCCGGCACCGGCGAGCGGACGGCGGTCTTCTCCGGCGGCTCGCTGCTGTACGGGGCGACCGGCCGCCCGGACCTGCTCGGGTCGGCGCACACGGGAGCCCTCGTGCGGGCGCAGCACGCCTCGGCCCGCAAGCTGGCGGGCATGCTGCCCGACGCCGCGCAGGTGTTCCCCACCCACGGGTTCGGGTCCTTCTGCTCCGCGACGCAGTCGCAGGCGGCCAGCTCGACCATCGGGCAGGAGAGGGCCGCCAACCCGGTGCTCACCCAGGACGAGCAGACCTACGTCCGCGAGCTGCTGGCCGGCCTGAGCGCCTACCCGGCGTACTACGCGCACATGGCCCCCGCCAACTCGGCCGGCCGTCCGAGCCGGACCTGTCACCGCCGGGCAAGGCCGACCCGGCGCAGATCCGGCGCCGCATCGAGGCCGGCGAGTGGGTGGTGGACCTGCGCAGCCGGACCGTGTTCGCCGCCGGGCACGTGCCGGGCTCGCTGAACTTCGGGCTCGACGGCAGCTTCGCCACCTACCTCGGCTGGCTCATCGAGTGGGGCACCCCGCTGACCCTGCTCGGCGAGACCGCGGCCGACGTCGCCCAGGCACAGCGCGAGCTGGCCCGCATCGGCATCGACCGCCCGGCCGCCGCCGCCGCCGGCAAGCCCGCGGACTGGGTCGCCGGCACCGGCCGGGAACTGGCCTCGTTCGCCACCGCCACGTTCGCCGACCTGGCCCAGGTGCGGCACCACCGGGCGGTGACGGTACTCGACGTGCGCCGCACCGACGAGTTCGGCGCGTCCCGGATCCAGGGCGCGGTGAACATCCCGGTCCATGAGCTGCCCGGCCGCACGGGCGAGGTCCCCGCCGGGGAGGTATGGGTGCACTGCGCCGCCGGCTACCGCGCCTCGATCGCCGCGTCGCTCCTCGCCGCCGCCGGACGCCAGCCCGTCGCGATCGACGACACGTTCGATAACGCGCGGGGAGACGGGCCTACCCGTCATCGCCCAGGACGCCGCGTGATCCTGACTCACCAGCTACTCCCGTACAACGCACGCACCCCTAAGGAGAATCATCATGTGCCGAGCAGTCACCTGCAGGAAATGCGGCAAGACCACCTGGGCCGGCTGCGGCCAGCACGTCCGCCAGGTAATGGCCGGCGTCCCGGCCTCCCGGCGCTGCGCCGGCCACGCCGGCGACCCCGCCGCCACGGCGGCGGCTGGCTGCGCAAGCTCTTCGGCCGCAGCTGAACCGCCAGCACATCACACCCTCACCCGCACGGGCCCGTGGCACCGCCACGGGCCCGTGCCGACCCGCTACTGCTCCCGGAGGAACAACCGCAACCGCTGCCCCGGCGGCCCGCGTCATCGACGTCGCCACGCTGCGCTCCCGCGACCTGCGAGAACTGCCGGCCGACAGCCTTTAAGCGAGTCCTGGCAGCGCACAGGCAGGGACCTTTCCCGCAGCGTCTGGGCCGTTCGCCGCTACCACGTGACGACTGCCACCTGTGAAGTGGAATCAGGCAAACCGCGCGTAACCTGGCCCGCTGTCAAAGGAGGCCGACATGTACCCGTACCTGCTGCTTTCCGTCAGCCCGTACCCGAACTCGGCGCTTTCCGCCGGCGAGCTCGCCCTCATCGCGGTCATCCCGGTGCTGGCGCTGGCCGCCTGGCTCATCCTCGTGTTCGCCGCCGACCGCCAGCCGCGGCACGGCGATGCCGCAGGAACGGCGTCGCTGCCGCAGCAGCCGGGCGCGCGGGAACAGCAGGAACACGAGCCCGAGCAACTGCAACGCAGGGCCGCCTGAAGCCCTGTTCTCCCGGTGACGGGGACATCCGCGGCGAGCGGTACGGGGCCGTCCGGACGGATGTCAGCCGCGAGGACGGATAGGCCGCCGCGTTCGTCATCGGTGCTTGCCCCGCCTCCTACTCAGGCTGCGAGGGGTCGCGGGTGATGGCGAGCCGGTAGCCGGCGCCGGTGACGGTCTCGATGAGGCCGGGGCGTGGTTGCTGCTTCCGGGCTGCCGCCGGTCACCTTGCACGGCCTGCGGCACGGCGTCGCCACCGTCGCCCTGGCGGGGCGGGACCGACCTGAAGGTCGTGCAGGGCCAGGGCCAGCTCGGCGGCGGGCCGGAGATCTCCGCGGCCTTACGCCACCCACGACCGCGAGTACGAGACCATCATCACCGGCTGCCGCGATGCCGCCGCCGCGATCGAGACGCATGATCGCGGCCGACGAATTCCGCTCCGGCCACCTGCCGGACAGCGGCACCGGCCTGAAACGGCTGGATGCCCGCTACCGCGCCGCCGCCCGGCACGATCTGCTCGGCGCGGCCGGGGTCGCAGATGCCGCGGCGCCCCTGGAGCAGTACCGATCGGTGCTCGGCGAGTACGCGAGGTGCCTCGACGCGGGAGACAGCGCCTCCTGACACCAGCGCAGTCACGTCCGGGCTGATCGTGGCGTCCTTGATCGCCGAAGTGATGCGGCAGGTCACTCCTCTTCCGCGCTGAAGATCTCGCGGGCCTCGCGGACCGCGTAATAGACCAGCACATACCCGGCGGCCGGGTCGGCCCACCACCACCCCAGGGCCGCGTTGAGCAGCAAGCCGAGCAGTACAGCGACGGCGAGGATGCCGTCGATCGTGGTCACCCGGCCCTCGGTGCGCAGCACCGGGTTGCCCAGCGCCCGTCCGGTCCGCGCCTTCCCGGCCGCCAGCACGAACATGGCCGCAGCGGTCAGCGCAGTCCACACGATGCCCGCCAGTGAATGGCGCGGGTGATAGCCGGCGACAAGCACGATGGTCGACTGGGCGAGCAGGTAGACGGCAAGGGCGGCGAACGCGTAGCCGATCAGCCGCAGCGCACGCCGCTGCCGCTGTTCGCCGGTGCCGGACAGTTCCCAGATCACCACCGTCGACGCGCCGATCTCGATCAGCGAGTCCAGCCCGAATCCGGCCAGCGCCACCGACCGGGCCGCGACCGCGGCGACCGCCAGCACGGCGATGCCGACCACGTTCCAGCCCAGCGTCGCGAACTCCAGCGCGAAGCCGCACCGCAGCAGCGCAGCACGCCCCCGTTCCTCCAACTGATGTGCAGTCGTCACATTCAAAATGCAACAGCTGCACATTAACCTGTCTGCCGCGGTCAGGGGCTCTCCGGGTCCGCCGCGTAGACCTGCGCGGCGAACCCCTCCAGGGCCTCCTCGCACCGGGCGAGCGCGGCGCGGGCCTGGCCCTCGCGGAGGCCGCGCCGAGGGCGTCGCGGGCGGCGACCTTGGCGAGCCAGTTCCGCAGCTTGGCGAGGTCCTCGTCGTTCTCCTCCAGCTCCGCGTAGCTGAAGTGCCCGGCGCTTGCCTCTTTGGCGATCTCCGCTAGGAAGTCCTGGCAGCGGCCGATCACCTCGGCGTACTCCTCGTCCCGCGCCTGGTTGTACCGGGCGGTGAAGTCCGCCTGCCCCAGCAGCGGCTCGGCCCGTACCAGCTGCGCCGCGCCGCCCATCTGCCCGACCTCGGCCCGCAGCGCCCGCAGCGCCCGCTCGGCCCCCGGCGACTCGGGCAGCACGGCGACCGAGTGCGCCACGTACACCGCGCCCAGCGCCTTCAGCCGCCGCCACACCGCGGTCCGCAGCCGCGACGGCTCGCTCGGCACCTGGTACATGAACATCAGCCACCGCACCGTGTCACCCATGCCCCTAGTCTGGCCAACGGCCGGCCGTGCCTGGCATCAGAAGCCCTCAAACTGACGGACACTGCGGGCACCCTTGCCGGCCGCATTGCTGCCGCCGCGGCCTACGGCTGACCTGAGTACGCGTTCGCCGCCCTGGGCCCTGTACCCTCGCGCAGTCCACCTAGGCGCTGGGCGCCGGGTACGGCCCGGTCATTCGGCGGCCGGGATCACGTGACCCGTGCTGACCGCAGCGGTGATGTTCACGCCAGCGGCCGGGAAGGCCTCGTCGCCTGGGCGTGGCCGGCCCGGCTGGCCGCCATCGCCGGGCTCCTGCCTCCCGTGGCCGTCGCCTGCGCCCCGCTGATCGTCGCCGCGTGCGACCTCGTCGCGCGCCCCGGATGACGCCCGTTCAAGGAGCTGGCCGTCATCGGCGCCGGGATCTCCACGCCCTGCCCGTCGGGCTGGCTGGCACGTTCCTCCTCGGCACCAGCACCGCCCTGGTGTACCCGAGCCTGCTCGCCGCCGTCAGCGACGCCACCCACCCCGGCTGGCGGTCCGCCGCCCTGGGCGTTTACCGCCTGTGGCGCGACGCCGGCTACGCGCTCGGCGCCCTCATCGGCGGCATCACCGCCGCCATCGCCAGCCTGGACGCTGCCGTCGTGGTCGCCGCTGTCCTCACCGCCGCCTCCGGCCCGCTGTCATGGGCCTTCATGGCCGAGACCCACCCCCGCCCGCTGTCCAAGACGCCCAACTGACAGCCCGATGAGGGCGTCGAGCTCGGCCCGGGAGCGGCGGTGCCGCCGGGGCCGGTCACCGCGCTCTCCGGGCCGGGGAAGCCGATCGTGTCGATGGCCAGGCTGACGTCGCCGGCGAGGGCGCCGGGCGCCCGGCCGAGTCCGCAGCCTCCGCCAGCCACCGCCGGGCCTCGTCGCCGATGGCCAGGAACGCGGCCTCGACCACGGTCCGGGGACGTGGCCTGCCAGGCCTCCCTGACTTCGGCGACTGCCCGCCGGGTCGACCGCTCCGAGCCCTGGTAGCCCATCGCGAGGAGCTTGCGGTGCGCGACGTCGGCCCGGATCTTCCTCTTGCTCCGGACCACCAGCTCCTCGACCTTCGGCATGAACGCATCGATCTGTTCGCGACTTGCGAGCTGATCAGGAAACCGGCGTTATCCGCTCTCTGGCGCCTGGCTCCACTGCCAAGACCGTCTGGACGGTTACAGCCCGCGTCCGGCGGTGAGCGTGCCAACGGCATCAAACGCCGCGGAAATCCGCTCCGGCGTGCCGGTCACCGTCGTGACGGCGGGCAGGTGGCGGTTCCGGTGCGGGAAATGGTCGCCGTGCGGCGCATGATCGGCGTGGAAGCCCCAGATGCCGTGCACGGTGGTCACGTTCTCGAACCCGGCCGCTCCGAGCTGGCGGGCGATGGCGCGGTGAACTGGCTGGCCGTCATGCCGCGCGGCTTCGGAGGTGCACACCGTCAGCTTCAGCCGCGCGGCCATTCCCCCGGGGCTGAGTGGCGGGCAGTACCAGCGGGCTACTGACGGGCTGCCGGTCCCGCTGGCGCACCTGGACCTTCTCCAACGTCATGACCGGATGGCGAAACAGCGTGCTGAGCTCGGGGAGAACCGTCGCGATCTGTTCCCCCGGACCCACGGCGATGACCATGAGCGGTGTATCGCCGGCATGGAGGAAGAGGCGGGGCTGCTGGCGCCTGCCGCGGATGGTGCCGTCGATGCCGGGCAGGACCGTGGCGCCGGCGATGCCGCGGCGGTAGAGCAGTTCGCAGACCACCTCGAAGGCTGGCACCTGGTACACGCGGTCCTGCCGCCCGAAGTGAACGGTCAGCCGGGTTGCCTCGCCGGGCTCCCCGCCCAGCCGGAGCGGGTCGATGTCGCCGGTCAGCAGCCGCATCTGTTCGATGGTGACGAGTCCCTCGCCGCTCAGCTCCACGGCCCGGCTGAGCAGCGCCTCGATGTCTGGCCGGGAACTGACGGCGACTACTGCCGATGAGCCCTCGGTACCGCGCAGCACGATGCTGGCTGCCACCTGCGTGCCCGCGTACAGGTCGGTGAGGGCACTCCCCGGAGAACCTGCCGTCCCTGCGCCGCCGCTCGCGGAAGTAACTGGTCAGCCTGAGGCAGTCTTCGTCCACCGCTGTGCTCCGATCCGGCCGGCCGAACGGGTCTGAGCAGAAGCCATCAGCCGCGGACGGCGGTTCGGGAGAAAAGTCTCCGCGCCAGGGCATCATCTGGCTTCCGCCAGGTTACTTCGAGCCCGGCCCCTCGGCTAGTGCCCCGCCCGGCGGCTGTCCGGCGCGCCAGCTCACCTCAGCGCGACGACCGTGGCGATCACTGCGACAAGGGCGATGAGCATGTACATCAGGTAAGCGTCAAGGCGGCCGGACTGCGCTCGTTTGGCCGCCCTGACCGCGACGCCGAAGAGCCGCGCCGCGGGCCGGTACAGCCAGCTCTCGACGACCTCCACCACGTCGGACTCGTAGCGCAGGTGCGGCACGCCCTCGTCGTAGCCCTCGGCGGCGCCGGCGCGCTGGCTGGCGCGAGCCTCTTCGATCTCGGCCCGGGTGTGCAGGACGCTGGCGAGCACCCGGCGGGTCGGGTTGGCGTAGCCGAACGCGGTGTAGGAGTCCGCCCCGTCGACCCCGATCGTCGCCGAACGCCACGCCGGAACCCGGCGCACCCGCAGCATCCGCCGCCCGGACACGGCCAAGGTGAGCAGCGATGACCAGGACCAGCATCGCCGGGATCTCGATCCACAGCCAGGACGGCGACAGGATCGAGAACCCGGCGAACACCGGCTGCAGGACCCACGGGGATTTCAGCGCCCCCATGGTCAGCCCGCCCGGCACGACGGGCGACAGCCCGGCGGCGATGACCCGGATCTCCAGCGGGGTCACCGCGGCGAGCGCCAGCGGGCACGCGGCGAGCACGGCGACCGCCACCCGGCCGGCCCAGCCGTAGTCACCGCGACCGGCGACCCGCCGGACGGTCCGCGCAGGTCGCCCGGCCCAGGACGACCAGCCCGACGAGCCGGACGAACGTGACCCCCGCGAACCCGACGGTCAGCGCGACCGCCGCCCCGGCCAGCGCGAGCGTCAGCCGGCAGCCGAGCGCGGTCACCCGGAACTGCTGCATCAGCGATTCGAGCAGGAACCACTCCGACACGAACCCCGCGGTCGGCGGCAGCCCGGCCAGGGTCAGCGAGCCCACGGCCAGGCCGGTGCCGCTCCACGGCGCCCGCCGCCCCATGCCGCGCAGCATCTCCAGGTCGTCGCTCGCCGCCGCCGCCGCCTCGATGCCCGCGGCCGAGCTGAACAGCAGCGACTTCGCCGCGGTGTGCGCGATCATCTGCAAGCGTGGCGGCCAGCAGGCCCGACCGCGACCAGCCGCTGGTCCCGACGGCCGCGCCGGTCAGCGCAACGCCGAAGCCGACGATGATCAGCCCGCTGTTCTCCACGCTGGAGTAGGCGATGACCCGCGGCAGCCGGTTCTGCACCGCGGCGTGCGCGATGCCGAGCAGCGCGGTGAACCCGCCCAGGAGCAGCAGGATCCCGGCCAGCCAGCCCGGCGGGCGGCCGAGCAGCGCCAGCGTCCGCCACATGCCGTAGAACCCGACGTTGACGCAGACCCCGGCCATGACCGCCCGCGCCGGGCCGGGCGCGGCGGCGTAGCCGCGCGGCATCCACACCTGGAACGGCACCAGGCCCGCCTTGACCGCGAACCCGGCGATCAGCAGCACCAGCGCGGTGGTCCTGCGCCGCGCCGCCGGGCACGTGGCGAACGAGGCCAGCGCGATCGAGTGCGACCGCCGGCAAGCAGCAGCAGCCCGACCAGCAGCGCGGCGCCGCTGAGCTTCCCGAACGCGAGCGTGATCCGCGCCGCACCGGCCCGGTCCGGCTCGGCCCGGCTCGGACCCGGCGAGCAGGTAGAACGCGACGGTCAGCGCCTCCCAGCCGAACAGCGACGGTGAACGCGTCCGTGGCGGTCATGATCACCGCCACCGAGCCGAGCGCGAGCGCGTAGCCGGCGCCCAGCGCCGCGTGCGGCCGGCCGGCGCCCGGCCGCGCCGCCCAGCTGGCGAACGCGACCGAGACGGGCACGGCCGCGCCGAGCGCCATGACCAGGAACATCCCGGACAGCTGGTCGGCGGCCAGCCCGAGCGCCTGCTGCCCGGGAACCGGGTCAGCCAGCCACCCGGCCACGTTCAGCCGGACTGTCCGGCCGGCCAGCGCGGACCCGCCCGGCCGCCGCCAGGCATCCCGCGCCGGCCGCGCCCAGCGCGTACGGCAGCCCGCGCCGGCCCCGCCCAGGGCGCCGGCACGAGCAGGTCCGCCGCCGCGGCCGCCGCCAGCAGGATCAGCCCGGCCGCGAATAGCCCGCTCACCGTGTCCCCTTCCCGCTCGGCCCGAGCCTGCCGGTGGCGATCAGCAGGGCATTGAGGATGCCGAACGGGCTCGGCGGGCTCCCCGGCACCCACACGTCGACCGGGACGCTGCCGGCCACGCCCGGCGAGCCGTCGCGCTGCAGCAGCCCGCCGCTGACCGCGTCGGTTCCGACGGCGATGACCACCTTCGGGTCCGGCATGCCCTCGTAGGTGGTGCGCAGCGGCCCGGCCATGCCGGCCGCGCCCGGCGCCGGTGACCAGCAGCACGTCGGCGTGGCGCGGGCTGGCGGTGAAGAAGACGCCGAGCCGGTGGACGTCGTAGACCGGGCCGAGCAGCGCCTGGATCTCCCACTCCTCGCTGCCGTCGGATCCGGCGTCGACGTGGCGGACGTGCACGCTGCGGCGCAGCGCCGCGGTCCGCGCGCGCAGGCGCGCGCGGGCCGCCTCGATCGCCGCGTCGGTCTCCGGCGGCTGCCGGGACGACGAGCGCCTGCCGGGCAAGCGCCGCCGCGCCGGGCCCGGTCGCGCCCGCGGACCAGGCGAACACGTCGGGACGCGCCGCCGACGCACCGCGCCGCACAGGATGCACCGGCCCTGGTCGACGCCGCACGCCGCCGCCGGCCGGCGCTGGATGGCCCCGGTCGGGCACAGCCGCCTCGAGCGCCGGCAGGATGCCAGCCGCGTCCGGGCATGCACGTCGCCGGGCCGCGCCAGCCGTCCGCGTAGCTCGTCGGGCCGCCTCGGCCAGCGGGTGGTGACCACCCCGTCGCGCAGCCCGCGCAGCACCCAGAGGTCATGGCCCCGCCTTCCAGGGCCCGCCGGGCCCGTCACAGCGCCACTCCCGCGACCGACAGGCCGAAGCTGGCCTCGATGAACGGGAAGTCGGTGAGGATGTCCCCGGCGAACACCTCGTGCATCAGCACCAGGTTGTGGAACGAGGCCGAGCGGGGCTGGCAGCGGCGATCCGCCCGTCCTCGAGCGTCACGTCGTAGAGCACCTCGCCCTGCGGGGCCTCGGCCCAGCCCGACCGCCCGCCCGTCGGCCGGGTCGCAGGGCGCCCGGGGAGTCGGCCGCGGCCGTTCGGGACAGCTCTGTCGGCGGCCTGCCGCATGCAGGCGGAAAGACTGGTCCGACCTCCTCCCAGCGGACGCGGAGCCGGGCCATCGCGTCCCCGCTAGTGCGCACCGGCCGGCTCGGCGCCAAGCAGCGGGTAGGCGTCGTAGGGCCGGGCGATCCGGGCGTCGTCGGAGTAGCCCGGACGCCTTGCCCGATCGGGCCGAGGGCGCCGTGCTCCCGGGCCCGGTCCGGGAGCAGCGGGCCGGTGCCGCGCAGCCGGTCGAGGAACGAGGAGGTGCCCATCAGCGTCCGCGCGTCCGCGCGTGACCCGCTTCTCCAGCCGGCCGAGCTCGGCCAGGAGCTCCGCCGGGCGTCGGCCGCGGGAACGCCGACACGCCGCCGGGGACCACGACGCCGCGGCCGAAACGGCTGCCGCACAGGCCGCTGACCAGCCGCAGCACCCGCTCCTTGTGCAGTGCGAAGCGGGCGGTGGCGACCGCCAGGCCGGCCGCGTCGGCCAGCCGCATGGCGACGTCGAGGTGGTTGGCGATCCGCTCCAGCTCGGCGTGCAGGACCCGGACCAGGGCGGCCTCCGGGGGATCTCACACGCCGGCGATCGCCTCGACCGCGTGGCAGTAGGCGAGCGCGTGCGCGACGGAGGCGATGCCCTCGGCCCGCTCGGCGAGCAGCACGCCGTCGGCGGACGGTCGTGCCGGTCGAACCGGTCGGCGATCCCGCGGTGCTTGTAGAAGATCCGCATGTTCAGGTGCGGGATCGCCTCGCCCGGGGTCTCGACCAGGTACTCCATCGACTCGAACACCCCGGAGCGGACCGGGCCGTGCGGGATCGTGAACAGGCCGTAGCCCGGCCACGTGCCGGGCAGCGCGTGGTCCTCGCGGGCTGCCGGGCCTGACCAGCGGCGCGAGCCGGGGGTGGCCGTCCGGTACGAGCGCCGGACTGGTCGTGGATCACCCGCTCGTACCAGAACGCGGCGCCGACCCCGGGGTGAGCGCGGGATAGCTGGCCGCGCCCGGCGGCAGCGGCGCCTCCAGGGTGTCGATCCCGCCGGGCCCGGCCACGTGCGCGGTCAGGCGTGACCGCCGTGCGTCGCGGCGGGCGCGCGAACAGCCCGGCGAACCTGCTCGCCGCGGGCGACCCGGCGCGGCGAGCGCCTCCCACAGGGCCGCGACGGTCGGTTCGGTGCTGCGTGATCGTCATGGCTGCCCCCCAGCTGTGCCACGCCCCGGGTGATCAGGTCGGTGAGCTCGCCCGGCGGGTGCAGCCCGAGCAGCACGAGGACCGCCAGCCCGGCCAGCACCGGGACCACCATCCAGGCGCTTGGCTCGCCGCGGGTCAGCACCTGGCGTGCCTGCCCGCGGGCCCGCACCGCGACGGCGGCGCCGTCCGCGTGCCCGCCGCCATCTCGTTCCGGTTCGCCCGGCCGGGCCTCCTGTCGCGGTGCCGCGGTCCCGGCGCCCGGCAGGGGTGTCAGGAGCATGCTGGTCGCCGCCGTGGCCAGCCCGAAGAACGCGATCGTCACCAGGACCACCAGCACCGCCGCGGCGGCGTAACTGCCGCTGCCGAGGCCGCCCGGCGACGATCTGGAACTCGCTGCGGAAGATGCCGAACGGCGGGAACGCGGACAGCGCGAAGACCGCGAGCAGGAACAGCGGCCCGCTCCACGGCAGCAGCCGCATGCCGTCGCGCATGCGCGGACATCTGCTTGGTCCCGTACTTGACCGTGAACACCCCCGCGCCCATGAACGCGTTGCCCTTCGCCGCGGCGTGCGCCATCACGTGCAGCAGCACCCCGGCCAGCGCGACCGGCGCGCCGAAGGACACGCCGATCGCCAGGATGCCCATGTGCTCCACGCTGGAGTACGCGAGCAGCCGCTTGATGTCCCGCTGCCCGAACACGTACAGCGAGGCGAGCAGCAGCGACGCGATCCCGAAGGCCAGCAGCGTGTCCCGCGGGAGGCCGCTGCCAAGCGCCGCGACGGCGACCTGGTAGAAGCGCAGGATGGCGTAGAAGCTGGTCGCGAGCAGCGCGCCGGACAGCAGCGCGGACACCGGCGTCGGCGCCTCGGAGTGCGCGTCCGGCAGCCAGGTGTGCACCGGGACCAGGCCGACCTTGGTGCCGTAGCCGAGCACCGCGAGCAGGAACGCCAGCCGGACCGGGGTCTTCGGCAGCCGAGGCGCCGGCGGCGATCAGCGGCTGGATGGCGAGGTTGTAGTGCTCGCCGAGCACCTGGGCGCCCGGCGTAGTAGGCGAAGATGGTGGCCAGCAGGCCGAGGCCGAGGCCGGCGGAGGCGATCAGGACGTACTTCCACGCCGCCTCGGCGGCCCCGTCGCGTGTCCTCGATCGCGACGAGCAGCGCGGAGATGACCGTGGTCACCTCGACCGCGATCCACAGCAGCGCCAGGCTGCCCATCAGCGGCGCGGCGAGCATCGCCCAGGCGAACACGTTGAACCCAGCGTAGAACCGGCGCGCGTACGTGGCGTCGCGGTGCCCGATCTCAGGTAGCCGGCCGCGTAGACCGCCACGGCCGCGTACAGGAACCCGGTGGCGAGCAGGAAGACGCACGCTCACCGCGTCGGCTCGCAGGTACCGGACAGGTAGCTCAGCGTTCCGTGCGCGGCCGTCCGGGACCAGCGCGAGCACGAGCGCGAAGCGAGGCGATCCCGCGACCGATCGTGAGGCCCGCGCCGCCCGGGCGCGGCGACGGCAGAAGCACGCGACGCGCGGCGGCCAGCGGGACGATGAGGATGGCCAGGATGACGCCGAGCATCGCCGCCCCCTTCCGCGCAGCCTGGTCAGGTCGGCGGTGGACAGCGACTCGGCCCGCGCGTGGTGCGCGCGGATGAGCATCGCCGAACACCACGACCGCGAGCAGCAGGTCGAACAGGAACGCGGTCTCCAGGATCAGCGGCAGCCCGGCCGCCACCACCAGCGCGGCGAGCGAGATCGCGTTCTCCAGCGAGAAGAACCCGATCGCCTGCGAGGCGACGTCGCGGCGCACGATCATCAGCCGAACGCGACGAACACCATCGCGCCCGCGATGGCCAGCGCGAGCGCCGGGGCCGCCGGCGCCGCGGATGCCGAGCGACGCCGAAGGAGAAGAACCCGAACGCCGCCAGGCCGATGCTGGCCAGCACCGCGCTCGCCGGGCTCAGCGTGTAGCTGCCCGCCACGCCTGCGTGTTCCTCGCTGGCCGGTGCGCCGAGCAGGCGGCGCAGCACCAGCGGCACGGCGACCACCTTCAGCGCCGCCGACAGCGCGGCGAGCGCGTACAGCTCGGGCAGGTTCCGGTCGGCGGCGATGACGATCGCGAGCACCGAGATCAGCGCCGACTGCGCCGCGTACAGCCGGACCTGGTCCCGGACCAGGGCCTGGCGCAGCATGCCGAACTCGAGCAGCAGCATCAGCGCCGCGATCACGTTGGCCGCGCCCTCGATAGACACCCGGAGCCTGCATTCATCAGCCTCCCCCGAGGTAGAGGGTGAAGACGCCGAGCACCGCGAGCAGGAACGCCGCGGACGCGTACTCGGTGATCTTGAACAGGCGCAGCTTGGCGAACGAGTTGTCGATCACCGCGACCGCCACGCCGATCGCCGCCGCCTTGGCCAGCAGCGCCACGATCGCCAGCAGCACCGCACCGAGCCGCTGGGTGGACGCCAGCCCCCACGGCGCGAGGAACACGTCGGCCAGGATGGTGAACAAGATGAGCTGCTTGAGCATCGGAGCCCCACTTGAGCAGGGCGAAGTACGGGCCCGAGTGCTCGAAGGAGCGGGCCTCCTCGATCATCCCGAACTCGTTGGTGCCGGTGTGCGTCTCCACCGGGATCCGGCCCGTCTCGTGCAGGATCACCATGAACAGCGCCGCGGACGCCAGCAGGTGCGCGGGGCGGATCACCTGCCCGGCGCTCGACCGCACCGTCGCCGCCAGCGCGTAGGGCAGGTCGGTGCCGGTCAGCAGCGCCACGGTGAACACCACGAACAGCACGACCGGCTCGGTGATCGCGGAGAACGTCTTGGCCCGGCTCGACCCGAGCTGCGCGTAGGGGCTGCCGGTCTCCAGCGCGGCGGTCGCCACCACGAAGCTGGCCAGCGACAGCAGGAACCCGCCGCCCAGGATGTCGCCCATGTAACCCAGCGGCAGCCCGTAGGTGGTCAGCACCGGGATCAGCAGCGGCACCGTCAGGTACGCCGCCACGGCGATGACCGGCGCCGCGAGGAAGAACCAGCTCGCGCCGTACGGGGCGAGCGCCTCCTTGCGGCACAGCTTCGCCAGGTCGTAGTACGGCTGCAGCACCCGGGGTCCCCGGCGGCCCTGCAGCCGCGCCTCCACCTTCGCGATCACGCCCATCACACCGGGCGCGCCGAGCGCGACGGTGAGGACCTGCAGCAGCTGGATGACGGGGATCGGGACGGCCGCGCTCAACGCGCGACCCGCGGATCATTGCCTGGCGGTTCCAACGGCTCGTCTGTCATGAGGCCTCCTACCCGCACGGCCCGAAGGCCACTGACAAGGGGTAGAGGCCATCAGCGCGCTAACGCGCGCGGTTATGGCGAGCCTCATCGCCACACAACAGTTGCATTGTCGCCCAGAGATCGCCTGCCCCGCAACCCAGGTCATCGTTGAACTCCGGCCTCCGTCCCCCCGCCAGCACCTGACCTCGCGCGCCGCCCTGAGGCATTAGGACAAGTCGGCGGTTACCGGGCGGCCGATGTCTCATGGCAGGTCAAGGCCGAGAACGCGCTCGGGAGCCTGGAGCGAGCTGCTGCTGTCCTGCTCCTCGCCGCGATGACCCCCGGCGGCAGCTGGTATCCGTGCCCCGGCCCCGCTGATGGCAAGGGTCAGCCATCATCCCGCCGCGGTTACCCGGCCCGCAGCGTGGCCAGAAGTCGCCGGTATTCGTCTTCGTCGATCTCGCCGCGAGCGAGCCGCTCGGCGAGCAGCCGCTCGGCCCCCGGTACCCGGCCCGGGTCACCTGCCTGCGGCCTGTTCCGGCTCGTGTAACGGACTAGCGCCACGATGCCGTAGATCACCGCTGCCCAGAACACGGCCATGCCGATCAGCGTGAGCGGAAAGCCCCAGCCGCTCATCTCGTGCCCGTACCAGTACATGCGCGTCACCTCCCCAGCGGGCCGCGGTCAGCGGCCCGCTGTCGCTACATCCCGTTCATCCAGCCCGCGGGCTGGCCGGCGTCCCGCATGGGCGAGTGCATCCGGTACCCGCCCGCGCTAGCGGGGTAGGTCCCGTTCACCATCGCGTCGAGGTGGCTCTTGACCTCGCTGATCCTCTCTGCCTTCTGCGCGGCGCTCAGCCCGGTGCTGGCGTTGATCCGGCTCGTCATGGCCGCGAGGATCGCGTCCTTCAGCCCGGCCACGGACTTGCCCTGCGCCGTGGCCACGTCGGCCAGCGACTTGCCGGCCTGCAGCTGGGCTGACCAGCTGGGTCTGGCTGACGCCCAGGTAATCCGCCGCGGCCGTCAGGACCGCCTGCTGGCCGTACCCCATGCCGCGCATGCCCCCGGGGCCGTCGCACCAGCCAGCGGCGGGCTGCGCCGCGGTCGTCGCGGTCGGTCGCGGCCGTCGTGGCCGGAGTGCGGGATGACGCGAGCGCCACGCCGCCGCCTGCCACCGCGCCGGCCAGTATCCCGGTCGCCGCCAGCCCGGCCAGCACGTGCTTCCTGTTCGCGTTCATTGCCTGGCTCCCTTCGTCCTTGTCCCTATGCTTCAAGGATTCCGGGCCAGTGTGAGGCAACCACCGGTGCTCGCGTGAAGCTCCCGTGAAGGCGCCGCCGGCTTCACCGGACCTTCACGGGCGCCGTGCCGCTAGCCTCATCCGCAAGGCACAGGATGGAAGTGAACATAAGCCCGGAACTTTGGCGGGGGTGAGCGATGCGCCAGGTGCTCGTCGTGGACGACGAACCGCATATCCGCACCGTGCTGCGCGGGTACCTGGAAGCCGAGGGGTTCGCCGTGTCCGAGGCCGCCGACGGGGAAACCGCGGTGCGGCAGGTCCGCCAGGCCGCGCCCGACCTGGTGCTGCTGGACGTGATGCTGCCCGGCATCGACGGGCTGGAAGTGCTGCGGCAGCTGCGGACCTTCAGCGACGTATACGTCATCCTGGTCACGGCGCGCACGGAGGAGGTCGACAAGCTGGTCGGCCTCGGGGTCGGCGCCGACGACTACGTCACCAAGCCGTTCAGCCCCCGGGAGGTCGCCGCGCGGGTGAAGGCGGTGCTGCGCCGCGACCGCGGGACACACGACGCCGGCGGGCCCCTGCTGCGGTTCGAGGGCCTGACCGTCGACCGGGATGCCCGGGAAGTGCGGGCGGGCGGCAGCGCCGTGTCCCTTTCCGCGCTGGAATTCGACGTGCTCGCCGCCCTGGCCGACGCGCCCGGGCGCGTGTTCTCCCGCCGTCAGCTGCTGGAACGGGTGTGGGGGTATGACTTCTTCGGTGACGAGCGGGTCGTCGACGTGCACATCCGCAGCCTGCGGGCCCGGCTCGGCGACGATGCGGGCAACCCGCGGCTGATCGCCACCGTCCGCGGGGTCGGTTACAAGTTCGTCGGGCGGCCGGCATGAGGATGAGCCTGCCGTGGCGGCTGTTCATCTCCTACGCGGTGGTGATCGCGATCGGCGCGGCCGTGGCGTACGTGACGGTCCGGCTGCTTGCCCCGACGTTCTTCGACCACGAGATGAACATGCTCGGCGGCGACCACATGGGCATGGGCCCCGGCGGGCACGGCGGCACCGCCGCGAGCGTGCAGTCGGCGTTCGGCTCCGCGCTGGCCACCGCGCTGCTGTTCGGGATGCTGGCCAGCGTGGCCGCCGCCGCGCTGGTCGCCGCGTTCGTGACCCGGCGGCTGCTCCTGCCGCTGACCGCGGTGCGGGCGGCGACCCGGCTCATCGCGGCCGGCCGTTACGAAGCCACCGTGCCCGTTCCCCGCGAACCAGAGCTAGCCGCGCTCGCCGACGACGTGAACACGCTGGCGGCCAAGCTCGCTGACACAGAAACGCGCCGTACCAGGCTGCTCGGCGAGGTCGCGCACGAGATGCGCACCCCGCTGACCGCCCTGGACGGGTACGTGGAAGGCCTCATCGACGGGGTCTTCGCCCCCGAGCCGGAGATCCTCGGGGCCGCGAGCGACGAGCTTCGCCGGCTGCGCCGGCTGGCCGATGACCTGTCGGCGCTGTCGCGGGCTGAAGAACAGCGACTCGACCTGCACCTCACGAGCGCCGACCTCGCCGACCTCGCCCGGCAGGCCGCCAGCCGCCTGGCCCCGCAGTTCAGCGACAGCAACGTCGCCCTGACCGTCGAGGCGTCCGGGGCACTGCCCGTCCGGGCCGACCCGGACCGCATCACCCAGGTCCTGACCAACATCATCGGGAACGCGCTCACCGCGACACCCGCCGGAGGATCGGTCACCGTCCGGGCCCGCGCCCAGGGACGGTCGGCTCAGGCGGTGGTCGCGGACACCGGCGCCGGCCTCGCGGCCGGAGACCTTGAGCGCGTGTTCGAACGGTTCTACCGGGTTCCGGGACAGCCGCGCCGCTCTAGCGGATCCGGCATCGGGCTGACCATCGCCCGCGGCATCGCCCGCGCGCACGGCGGCGACGTCACCGTCGCCTCGGCCGGACCCGGGCACGGCACCACGTTCACACTCGCTCTCCCCCTCCGCGCGAGTCCCTGACCTGGAGGCGCCGGACCGGCGAATCGACCCGGGCCGGCGGGCGTCGGCGGCACTGCCGGTTGTCATTGCTCAGCTGGCCGCTGGGTAGCCGGCGGCAGGTGCGGCGTCGCGGGCGGCCTGGCAGACGGCGCAGCGGATGGTCCGCGCTGGCGGATCGATCGTGACGGCGCGGCTGATCACCATGGTGCGGGTTAGCCAGCGGGCGGTGACGTGCGCGTGGTCGTAGCACAGGCGGCGCCGCAGTCGGCGCACACAGCGACGGCCTGGGCCGGCTGGCCGTGCGCGGCGCAGTCGAAGCAGTTCACGGGGCTGCCTCCCCGGCAGGGTAGAAGCGGTGGCGGGCCCATAGCGCGACGTAGACCAGCGCGAGCATGACGGGCACCTCGATGAGCGGCCCGACCACGCCGGCCAGTGCCTGCCCGCTGGTCACCCCGAACACCCCGATCGCGACCGCGATCGCCAGCTCGAAGTCGTTGCTGGCCGCGGAGAACGCCAGCGACACGGTCCGGTGGTAGGACAGGCGGAGCCAGCGGCTGACCGCGAACCCGCCGAACCACATGATCACGAAGTAGGCCAGCAGCGGCAGCGCGATCCGGGCCACATCCAGCGGCTCGGAAGTGATCTTCTTTCCCTGCAGGGCGAACAGGATGACGACCGTGAACAGAAGCCCGTACAGCGCGACCGGCGCGATCTTGGGCAGGAACCGGTTCTCGTACCAGTCCCGGCCGCGGGCCCGCTCGCCGATGGTGCGGGTAAGGTAGCCGGCCACCAGCGGGACGCCGAGGAAGACCGCCACTGTGCCGGCGATCTCGGCGATGGACACATGCCAGCTGGTGGTCGGCAAGCCGAGCCAGCCGGGCAGCACCTGCAGGTAGAAGAAGCCAAGCACCGCGTAGAGCAGGACCTGGAAGACCGCGTTCAGCGCGACCAGCACGGTCGCCATCTCGCGGTCCCCGGACGCCAGGTCGGTCCAGATCAGCACCATAGCGATGCAGCGGGCCAGCCCGACCAGGATGACCCCGGTCCGGTAGGCGGGCTGGTCCGGCAGCAGCAGCCAGGCCAGCGCGAACATGACCGCCGGGCCGATCACCCAGTTGAGCACGAGGGAAGCGGTCATCATCCGCCGGTCAGCGGTGATCCGGCCGATCTCGGTGTAGCGGACCTTGGCGAGCACCGGGTACATCATCAGCAGCAGGCCGAGCGCGATCGGCAGGCTGGTGCCGTGGATCGCGACCCGGTTCAGCGCACCGTTAAGGCCCGGGACGACCCGGCCAAGCAGCAGGCCCGCCACCATCGCCGCGCCGATCCACACCGGCAGGAACCGGTCCAGCCTGGACAGCCGGGCCATCACCGGCCGCTGCCCGGCCGGGCCAGTGACCTCGCTGCTCCTCGTGTCAGTCACCGCATACCCCCTCGCCGCCGTCCTCGCATGGCGACCCGCGCCGTTCGGTGATGACCAGGTCGCCGGGCAGCGGCACGCCGGCGGCTGATGCCCGGGCCCACATTGCGGCGAACCCGTCGCCGTCGAGGCGGTAGTCCACCCAGCGGCCGCGGCGGGCCGCGATCACCAGCCCGGCCTGGCGCAGCACCCGCAGATGGTAGGAGAGCAGGTTCGCCGCGACCGGCACTACCTCGTGCAGGTCGCACACGCACCGGCCGCCCCCGGCCAGCACCCCCACGATGCGCAGGCGCACCGGGTCAGCCAGCGCCGCGAAACCACCCGTCAACTCAACCTGGCTCGAATCAACAACCGCTGAACTGATCACACCACCACGGTAGGGCGGGGCATGCGCGCGGCGACCGGGCCGTTCGTCACCTTCGGCCGGGCCGACAGACCCCGATCCCCACCGGGCGCCGCAGGACCCCGCCGCGGAGGGTGATCACCGACATGATCGACAGCGCGCCGACTGTGCGCAGGCGACGATCCGGAGGTCTTCTTCCCGTCCCACGGCGACCCCGGCACGCAGGCCCGGCAGATCTGCGCCGCCTGCGCCGTCCGGGACGACTGCCTCGGGTGCGCGATCGATGCTGACGAGTTCGAAACCACGCTCGGCGCCTGGCCAGACTTCCCGCCTTCACGACGCTAGGTCACCCGCTTGCTAGCAACACGGAAATCGAAAACCCCGTCGCCACAAGGGTTTCTGTGTGTTAGCATCCCGAATTGGAGTCCACGCTTACAAGGCGGATGCTCTGCCTACTGAGCAACTGGCTTCCCGCCGGCGGAACTCACTTCCGCCGGCCGACCTCCGCGAAGCGTGCGGGAAGATGGGCGCGTGTCCCTCTATGCCGTGTTCGAGGAAGCCGCGCGCGGAAAGCTGCCGCCGCAAGACGGGCGGGTGGAGGTCTGCGGCACGGACGCGGGGAAGGCGGCGGCCGCGGCCCTTGGCCTGCTCCCCGCGGGCACCCCGGTCTTCGCCCAGGTGGCACCAGGCAACAGCGTCTCGCTCAGGGCAACCCTGGCCGCCGGGTACGCGCCCGTCGGCGGAGAGGTGCTGCTGCCACGCCAGCCGTGACCGCCGCCCGGACAGTGACACCTGAGACTGTCCGGGCACCCCCGGTCGGACGTCGCCCGCAGCCGCTAGCCGAGACGAATCTGGCTGGTCGCGAGGTTGTTGAGCATGTTCGGATCCGGCGTGATCGACAGCGCGCCGGCGTTGACCGTCACCGTTTCGTGATCCCGGGCGCCGACTTGGACGGTTACCGTGAAGGTCTCGCTCTCTCCTGGGGCCAAGCTGGGCCTGGACCAAGTGAGCAGCGGGCCGCGCACAAGGGCCCCGTCGGCATCGATGACGGCCAGTTGGCTCGGCTCGTTCAGCGCCGTGACCTCCGCGCTGGCCGCGGCCGGGCCCTGGTTGGTGACCGTGACCGTCTGGGTCACCACCGACCCGTCGGCCGCCTGCGCAGGCATGCTCAGCTTCACCTTCAGGTCGGCCCTGTCCACGACCACGTTCTGGGTCAGGACCGCCGACGTGGAGCCGGCCCTGGCCGGGTCACCGGAGTAGACGGCGGTGATGGCGTGGCTGCCGGTAGTCCCGTAGGTGACCTGGCAGGTGGCCTGCCCGCTGCTGTTCAGGCTCCGGGCCGTGCAGCCGGCGACCGGCGTGCCGCCGTCATTGAAGGTCACGCTGCCGCTGCCAGCTGGGCTGACCGTGGCCGTGTAGATGACCGTCTGGCCCTGGACCGACGGGTTCGCCGACGAGGCGACCGCCGTGGTGGTGGGGGGGAGCGGAGCGAGCACAGGGAAGGTCCCTAGCACGTTGTTCTGCCCCCGGACCAGGGTGCACGGAGTGGTGATCGTGCCGAGCGCGGTCGGCTCGCCCTCGCTGTTCAGCGGGGTAAGCGTCAGCGAGAGGTCCCCGACGATGATGCTCGCCGTTCCCACGTTGGGATACGTCACCGATGGAAACGTCCCCGTGGCATGCAGCGTGAATGCGCCCGAGGCGGGGACGGCCGTGCTTGGCACCGTGTAGCGGACCGGCCCGCCAATGCGGGCGGCGCCGTTGGTCACCGACTGACTCACGACGGCTGAGCCCGTGACAACGGCCGCGCCTATCAGGTTCAGGCCCTTTGTGACTGCCGCCGGCACCACGATGTCCGCGGTGACGTCGGAGGGGCTGCTGGGCACGCCCTGCGTCACGCTGCCCGGCAGATCCTGTCCGTAGGTCACCGTGACTGACCGTGACCCGATCAGCGGAAAGGTGCAGGTGTTGCGCAGAGTCAGCGAGCTTTCTGCCGCCCGTGCCGTTGCGGCCCCGACGGTCAGCACGGATAGCGCGGCGACACAGACCGCGACCAGGAGCCGCGCAAATCGCGCGGATACTGCCTGCAAAACCATCTTCGCTCCTTTTGGGATCATTCGCCGCTGCCGCCCGAGATAGCTGAGAATTTGCATCCCTATTTCGGCAGCCTGCTCTCGTGCGATGGTCTCATAGAAACGCGAGGATTTGGCTAATAACCCGGATCAGAATCCGCGTCGACCTGGACGCTCACGATTCACGAAAATGCACTTATCCTGATAATGCACAGCACAAGAGCCGACCAAACATGCCGCAAAGCGATTTTCAGAATTATAAGGGGAGGTATCACGGCCACCACCGACGGGAATCGAACCGCCCGCCAGCGATAAGAGCATTTAAAGGCAGTCGGGGCGGAATATTATTCCGTCGGCCGTGAAAGGTTAAGCACCGCACTCTAGTACAGTCGCCACGTGGCTGCCCAAGATGTCCGCTCGCTGATCTCGGACCTCGTCCCGTCGGTGCGGCCGTTCGACGCGCGCGAGGCGGCCGCCCAGGCGGGCAGCAACTCTTCCGCACGGCGTCGCCCGCCTCGCCGCCCAAGCACCTGGCCGTCTGCTCGCCCCCCGTTGACGCGGCGGACCGCCGAACATGACCGCGGAAGATAACCGCGCGGCCGATGGTTACATGTCCCGATACACTGAGCAGTACAAGGCGTCGATCCGGCCATCACCGGGGAGCCCCCGGAAGAACAGGCACTCACGCAAGCGAGCGCCCAAGTAGAACCGGGCGGGTCCGGCCCGTCACAGCCGGCCAATAAGCGGCCGCCAAGCCCAAGCACAAGAGCGCGGGTTACGACGGCAAGCGAGGTGGTACCGCGGTGTGCCCGCACGGAGCGGGCGCGTCGTCCTCGCGGCACGTGAACAACTGCTTCGCCGTCACCATGGCAAGGCACCACGAGGCCCGAGGAGAAAATGGCCACCTACCCGCGCGCGGGCGCGTCAGAGGTACCCGCCCAGCCGGACTTTCCCGAGCTCGAGCGGCGGGCGCTCGCCTACTGGAACGCGCACGACACGTTCAAGCAGAGCATCGGGAACCGTGACAAGAGCAGCGAGTTCGTCTTCTACGACGGCCCGCCGTTCGCCAACGGCCTCCCGCACTACGGCCACCTGCTGACCGGCTACGTCAAGGACATCGTGCCGCGCTACAAGACCATGCGCGGCGAGAAGGTCGACCGAAGGTTCGGCTGGGACTGTCACGGCCTGCCCGCCGAGGTCGAGGCAGAACGGCTGCTTGGCATCTCCGGCAAGGCCGACATACTCAAGATGGGCATCGAGACCTTCAACGAGGCCTGCCGCGACTCCGTGCTCCGCTACACCAGGGAGTGGGAGGAGTACGTCACCAGGCAGGCCCGCTGGGTCGACTTCGAGAACGACTACAAGACGCTCGACCTCCCCTACATGGAGAGCGTCATGTGGGCGTTCAAGCAGCTGCACGACAAGGGCCTGATCTACCAGGGCTTCAAGGTGCTGCCGTACTGCTGGCGGTGCGAGACCCCGCTGTCCAACCACGAGCTGCGGATGGACGACGACGTCTACGCGGACCGCACCGACCCGTCCGTCACCGTGCGGTTCAAGCTGGAGACCGGCGAGTGGATCCTCGCCTGGACCACCACGCCGTGGACGCTGCCGTCCAACCTGGCCGTCGCGGTCGGCCCTGATATCACGTACGTGACCGTGGAAACCGAAGACGGCGAGCGCTACGTCCTGGCCAAGGACCGCCTCAAGGCCTACGAGAAGGAACTCGCCGGCGCGCGGACGGTCGCCGAGGTCCAGGGCAGCGAACTGCTCGGCCGCCGCTACCAGCCGCTGTTCGACTTCCTCACCGACACGGAGAAGTACGAGACGGAAAACGCCTGGCGGGTGATCCCGTCCGACGAGGTCACCACCGAGGACGGCACCGGCGTGGTGCACATGGCGCCCGCCTACGGCGAGGCCGACGCCGCGGCCTGCCAGGCGGCCGGCATCCCGATCGTGCTCACGGTCGACGAGCAGGGCAAGTACCTGCCGATGATCGGGGACTGGGCCGGCCTGCACGTCTTCGAGGCGAACAAGCAGATCGTCAGGCGGCTACGGGAAGACCACGCCCTCGTTAGGCTGGCCGACTACACCCACTCCTACCCGCACTGCTGGCGGTGCCGCAACCCGCTCATCTACAAGGCGGTGTCCAGCTGGTTCGTCGAGGTGACGAAGTTCCGGATGCGGATGGTCGAGCTGAACGAGCAGATCACCTGGGTCCCCGAGCACGTGAAGCACGGGCAGTTCGGCAAGTGGCTGGCGAACGCGCGCGACTGGTCGATCAGCCGTAACCGGTTCTGGGGATCGCCGATCCCCGTCTGGCAGAGCGACGACCCGGACTACCCGCGGACCGACGTCTACGGCAGCGTGGACGAACTCGAGCGGGACTTCGGGGTAAGACCGGACGACCTGCACCGGCCGAGCATCGACACCCTGACCCGGCCCAACCCGGACGACCCCACGGGCAAGTCCGTCATGCGGCGCGTCCCCGAGGTGCTTGACTGCTGGTTCGAGTCGGGCTCGATGCCGTTCGCCCAGGTGCACTACCCGTTTGAGAACCGCGACTGGTTCGACAGCCACTACCCGGGCGACTTCATCGTCGAGTACATCGGGCAGACCCGGGGCTGGTTCTACACGCTGCACGTGCTGGCGACGGCGCTGTTCGACCGCCCGGCGTTCCGCACCTGCGTGAGCCACGGCATCGTGCTCGGCAACGACGGCCGCAAGATGTCGAAGTCGCTGCGCAACTACCCGGACGTCAACGAGGTGTTCAACACCTACGGCTCCGACGCGATGCGCTGGTTCCTGATGGCCAGCCCGATCCTGCGCGGCGGCAACCTGGTCGTCACCGAGCAGGGCATCCGCGAGGGCGTCAGGCAGGCGCTGCTGCCGCTGTGGAACTCGTACTACTTCTTCGCGCTGTACGCGAACGCGGAGGACTACACGGCCCGGGCCCGCACCGACAGCGCCCACGTGCTCGACCGGTACATCCTCGCCAAGACCAAGGCCGCGGTCGAGGAGATGGGGCAGCCAACTTGACGGCTACAACGTCGCCAGTGCCTGCCAGACGCTCCGTGACTACCTCGAGCTGCTGACCAACTGGTACATCCGCCGGTCAAGGTCGCGGTTCTGGGAGGGCGATGCCGGCGCGCTCGACACGCTGTGGACGGTGCTCGAGACGGTGACGCGGGCCGCCGCGCCGCTGCTGCCGATGACCGCGGAGACGATCTGGCGCGGCCTCACCGGCGGGGCGAGCGTGCACCTGGAGGACTGGCCGTCCGTCGCCGGATGGCCGTCCGATGACGCGCTCGCGGCGACCATGGACCTGACGAAGAACGTGTGCAGCGCCGCGCTGAGCCTCCGCAAGGCCCGCCAGCTGCGGGTGCGGCTCCCGCTCGCGTCGCTGACGGTGGCGCACGACGCCGCGCCAACGCTCAGCGAGTTCGCGGACATCATCAAGGACGAGGTCAACGTCAAGGACCTGGTGCTGAGCGATGACCCGGCGACCCTCGGCGAGTTCCAGCTGACGGTCAACCCGCGCGCACTCGGCCCGCGCCTCGGCAAGCAGGTGCAGGAGGTCATCAGGGCGGTCAAGGCCGGGCAGTGGACCCAGGCGGGCAACGTGGTCACGGCAGCCGGCGTCGAGTTGCAGCCCGGCGAGTACGAGCTGCGGCTGACCGCCGCCGACCCGGACTCGACGACGGCGCTGCCCGGCAGCAACGGCCTTATCGCGCTTGACGCGACGGTGACGCCGGAGCTCGTCGCGGAGGGCACCGCCCGCGACGTGATCCGCGTCATACAGCAGGCGCGCAAGGACGCAGGCCTTGACGTTTCCGACCGGATCACCTTGGTGGCGGGCGCGGACGGGCCGACGGCCAGCGCGGTCCGCGCGCACGCGGCGTTCATCGCCGGGGAGACGCTGGCCACGGAGCTGACGGTGATCCCCGCCGCGGAGTTCACGGCGGAGGCCGTCCCGCAGCCCGTGGGCGACGGCGGCGAGGTCCGCGTCGCCGTCGCCAAGGCCTAGGCCTTGGCCGCCAGCGCCTAGCCCGAACGGGAGCGGCTGATCCCGCCCGGCCCGCCATTTCCGCATGGCGGGCCGGGCGGGAAGCGCGTCACCTGACTGCCGGGCTCCGCTCAGCGCGCGATGCGCCGTTCGGCCAGCTCCCTGATGGCCGCCGGCATCGCGTCCGCTGCCAGTAGCCGGGGCAGCAGCTCCGGTTCCGTGGTCAGCGCGCGGAAGGTGACCGCGACGGTGATGTCGTGGGCTGGCCGGTAGTCAATCGCCACCGAGTCGCCCGCGCTGATCAGCCCCGGAGAGGTCACCCTCAGGTACGCGCCGGCCTTGGCGACCGTGGTGAACCGCTTGATCCAGCCGTCCCGCTCAAGCCATCCCTGGAAGGTGCCGCACGGTATCCGCGGGCAGCAGACCTCGAGGATCACGTCGTCACCGATCCGCCACCGCTCGCCGATCAGCGCGTCGTTGACGGCGACGCCGACAGTGGTGAGGTTCTCACCGAAGACCCCGTTGTCCAGGGTCCGGCCGAGCTCGGCCGCCCACTCGTCGAGGTCCTCGCGGGCGTAGGCGTAGACGGCCTGGTCGGTCCCGCCGTGATGCCGCACGTCGTATACCCGGTCGCCGGCCAGCCCGACGGCGCCGTCACCCTTAGGGCCAGGAGCGGTGACCACGACTGGACCGCTTACCGGCTGCTTGTCGATGCCGGTCAGGGCGACCGGCTTCCACGGGTTGGGCCGGGGCCTGCCGATGTTCACCGAGAGCAGCCGCATGCGGTAACCCTAGACAGGGCGACCGCGCGGCCGCGAACGGATTTCTCGCCGACGGCCGCCTGGGCCCGACCCTGGGGTGGCTCGTCGGGGTAGCTACCCCTGCCTGGCGCGCACCCCGGCGATCTCGTACAGGGCGATGGAAGCGGCGATTCCCGCGTTCAGTGACTCGTTGCCCGATGCCATCGGGATGGATACCAGCATGTCGCACGCCCCGGCGACGATCCGGGAGAGCCCGCGCCCTTCCGAGCCCACGACCAGGACCATCGGGCCGTCCGCGATCGACATGTCGCGCACCCTCGTGGTCCCCGCCGCGTCGAGCCCGGCGACGAAGAAGCCGGCCTTCTTGTAGCCCTCGATCGCCCGGGTCAGGTTCACCGCCTGCGCCACAGGCAACCGGGCGAGCGCCCCGGCCGACGCCTTCCACGCGCCTGCGGTGACGCCCGCCGACCTGCGGGACGGCACCACCACGCCGGTCGCGCCGAACGCCGCGGCCGACCGCACCACGGCGCCCAGGTTCCGCGGGTCGGTCACGCCGTCAAGTGCCACGATGAGCGGCGGGAGCGGCCCGGTCCGCGCCGCGAGGTCCTCGGGGTGCGCGTAGTCATAGGGGCGCACCCGCAGCGCCACCCCCTGGTGGATGGCCCCGCCGGTCAGCCGGTCGAGCTCGGCGAGCCCGGCCTCGAGTACCGCGATCCCGGCCTCGGCCGCCAGCTGCACGGACTCCGCCACCCGCTCGTCCTCCTGGGCGCGGCCGGCGACGTAAAGCGCCATCGCCGGGATCCCGGCCCGCAGTGACTCCACCACGGAGTTACGGCCAGCCACCATCTCCGGCCCCTCGCCGCTGCCTCGCGGTGCCGGGTTCTCCCCCGGTGAGTCAGAACGAGCGCGGCCGGCTCCGGCCCGCACGTTGCCCCGCTGCCCAGGCCGCCCCTCGGCCGCCGCGGCCGCCCGGGCCGCCGCCCGCTGCGCGGGATGGCCGGGCCGCAGGCGCGCCGGCGGCGTCGGTCCCTTGCCCTCGAGCTTGTCGCGACGGTAACCGCCCGTGCCCGGGCGCGGCTTGCCCCGCTTGCTGTAGCCGCCACCGCCCGGCGCCCTGCCGTCCTCGCCACCCTTTTTCGCCATCGCGTGCTCCGCCAGTTCATCAAAGTTCGTCGCACTGGCGCGCTCACCGCGCCAGTTCCCACCGGGGACCTTCCGGCGTGTCCTCTACTACCACCCCGGTGTCCTCCAGGGTGTCCCTGATGGAGTCCGCCGAAGCATAGTCGCCCCGGGCCCGCGCCGCCTCACGCTGGCTGAGCGCCAGCCCGATCAGCGCGTCCACTACCTCGCGCAGCCGCCCGTCCTGATGGCCCGCCCGCCAGGCCGGCGCGAGCGGGTCGAGGCCGAGCACCGCGAGCATGGCCCGCGCCTGGGCCAGGCAGGTCACCGCGTTGTCCAGGTTCCCCGTGCTTAGAGCGTAGTTGCCGTCGTGCACTGTGGCGTGCACCGCGGCGAGCGCGGCGGGAACGCCCAGGTTGTCGTCCATCGCGGCGGTGAAGGAGATGGGCAGCACCGAGGCAGCCGACGCGGCCGACAGCGACGCGGCGGCGGCCCCGGCAAGGTGCTGCGCCCGGGTGACGAACCGCTCGATCCGCTGGTAGGCGGCGGCCGCGTCCTCGAGCGCCCCCGGCGAGTACTCAATCGACGTGCGGTAGTGGGCCTGGGCGAGGTAGTAGCGCAATTCCTGCGGGCGGACACTGCGCAGCGCATCCGCGACGGCAAGCGCGTTCCCTGCCGACTTGCTCATCTTCGTGACCTCGACCGTGACCAGGCCATGGTGAACCCAGTACCTGGCGAAGCCATCCCCGGCCGACAGTGACTGCGCTCGCTCGTTCTCGTGATGCGGGAAGATCAGCTCCCGGCCGCCGCCGTGGATGTCGAACGTCGGCCCGAGGTAACCAGTTGCCATGGCCGAGCACTCGATGTGCCACCCCGGGCGCCCGGGGCCCCACGGAGCCCGCCAGGCGGGCTCGCCTGGCTTGGCCGCCTTCCATAGCGCCCAATCCCGCGGATCCCGCTTGTGCGCGGTGCCGCCAGTGTCCGCGACGGGCATGTCCATCACGGGCATGTCCATCACGGGCGCCAGTTCGTCCGCCGGGCTGCGCCCGGACAGCGCGTTGTAGTCGGCCGCGGTACTGATGTCGAAGCACACGTCACCGCCCGCGAGGTAAGCGTGGCCGCTCGCCATGAGCCGCTCGATGAGCGCGATCATGTCCGGGATATGGCCGGCCGCACGCGGCTCAGCGTCCGGCGGCCGGCAGCCGAGCAGCTGGTAGGCGGCGGCGAACTCCCTGCGGTTGCGCTCGGCGAGCGCCCACCAGGGGATGCCCTCCGCGGCGGCGCCGGCCAGGACCTTGTCGTCAATGTCGGTGACGTTCCTGCAGTACGTCACCTGGTATCCGGATGCCTCGAGCCAGCGCACCAGGATGTCGAAGCAAGTCGCGGAGCGCAGGTGGCCGAGGTGCGGAGCTCCCTGGACCGTGGCGCCGCACAGGTAAACCGAGGCCTTCCCCCGCATGACCGGCCGGAACTCCCGCACTGCCCTGGACCCCGTATCGAACAGGCGGAGCGTCACCTTGGTTAGCGTACGGTATCCGGCTGGCCAGCGCCCGACACACCGCGCGGAGGGCGGAAATCGTTCCATTCCTGTACCAACACCGATACCGTGGGCATCGCGTAACAGGGGAAATTACTCATGAAGGCCCGACAGGGACCCTCCAGGCAAGTGGAACGACACCTCCCGATGAACAGTCAGCTCCCGGCCGCCGCACCGGCACCGCGCCGTAACTGGGTTCGCCGCCTGGTGAACCTGCTTGTCGCACTCGTGGTCATCGCCGTCGCCGCGGCGACCTTCGTCTTCTCCTACGACGGGGTGCACGCGATCGCCCTGCTCGGTGGCATGTCCGCCCAGCTCGCGCGGTACTACCCCGGGCTGTTCGACGCCGTGCTCGTGATCGCCTGCGTCGCCGCGGTCGTGCTCCGCGACGGCCGCTGGTGGGCGCGCGCGTGGTCCTGGGTGGTGCTCGTCGTCGTACTCGCCGCGATCGGCGCGACCGACGTGCTGCACGCGATGAACTACACGCTGCGGCAGCGGACGACAGAAGGCATCGTCGCGGCCGCGCCTGTGGTGGCCGTGCTGCTCGCGTTCAGCCTGCTTCTCACGCTGCTCCGTCAGTCAAGGTCGCATGGCGCCGCGCGATAAGCCAGGCGACCGGCCTGAACAGCCGTCCGCTACGATGCCGGTCCCGCTCGCCCTCCCGGCTCTCCCGGCGGCGCCCTCCGCGGACGCCGCGGCCACCGTGGCCACCGTGGCAAACAGGACCGCCGTGGCCGCGTCGGCGGCCGGGTCCGAGGTGGGCGACGCGGCCGCCGCCACCGTCGAGACACCAGCCATGACCGCGGGCCCGGCGCCCCGGGGGCCCATCGCGCTGCCAGGCCCGGAGCCCGGGCCGCTGACCCCGCCGGACGGCCTGCCGGCGATGACCCGGCCCGCCGACGGAGCCGAACGGGACGCTTCCGCCTGCCGCACCGCCCATGGCGAGCCAGCGGGCACCGGAGGGCGAGCCTGCGCCGCCGACGGTCGCATCGCCTGCGGTATCACCGGCCCGCGCGCCGTCTGAGCCCGAGGAGCGCCGCAGGAGCCAGCGCCGACCAGGCCGCAGGGTGGCATCAGGTACGCGGGCAGCGGCGCCCAAGGGCGGGCCGCCGACCAGGCGGCGACGGCTGACTACTGGGACGGCGACGATGCCGGGCAGTTCGCGGGCCTGGTCTACCCGGCCCGCGAGGCAGGCGCCCACCCGGAGGCCGCGGCCGGTCACGACCCCGGTGAGGGCACGGGCCCGGCCGAGGACGGTGCCCATGACGACGGTGCCCATGACGACGGTGCCCATGACGCCGGGGACGACGGCAGCGAGGCCAGCGGGCCAGCGCACCGGACGGAGGCCCAGGAGGTCGACGAGGACGCGCCGCCGTTCGCCACCGCGCCCTTCGCGGCGGTCCCCCGTCTCAACCGGGTTCGCTCGATGCCCGTACCGCCGGAAGACGACGACCCGGAGTAGCTCAGCGCTTGATGACCAGAGCGGTCGCCATGGCGGCGATCCCCTCGCCGCGCCCGGTAAGCCCGAGCCCGTCGGTCGTGGTCGCCGAGAGGGACACCGGCGCGCCGGACAGGGCCTCGCTGAGCATCGGCGATCGCCTCGCCGCGCCGTGACCCGATCTTGGGCCGGTTCCCGATCACGTAGACGGCGACGTTCCCGATCACGTACCCGGCCTCGCCGACCAGCCGCGCGGTCTCCCGCAGCAGCGCCACCCCCGGCGCCCCGGCCCACTCCGGCCGCGACGTCCCGAAGTGCGCCCCAAGATCCCCTAGCCCGGCGGCCGAGAGGAGTGCGTCACACGCCGCGTGCGCTGCGGCGTCCCCGTCCGAGTGCCCGGCAAGCCCCCTCTCCCCCGGCCACTCAAGCCCAGCGAGATAGAGGACCCGTCCATCCGCAAACGGATGCACGTCGACCCCGAGCCCCACCCGCGGCAAGTTCTCCACCGCAGCAGGCTACTAGCCATGCCATGACAACGAAGCTGGGGGCCGCCGGAGATTTCCTCGCGGCCTTCCGAAGGAGTGCCGCGAGAAATCTTCCGGTAGCCCCCAGCTACCACTAGGTCTTGACTTGAGGTAGAACCCTCAGCTGGTGAGAACCTCGTCGAGGAGAGCCTCGGCCTTGTCCTCGTTAGTCTTCTCGGCGAGAGCGAGCTCGCTGACGAGGATCTGCCTGGCCTTGGCCAGCATCCGCTTCTCGCCTGCGGAGAGCCCGCGCTCCTTGTCCCTGCGCCAGAGGTCCCTGACTACCTCGGCGACCTTGTTCACGTCGCCGGAGGCAAGCTTCTCCAGGTTGGCCTTGTACCGGCGTGACCAGTTCGTAGGCTCCTCGGTGTGCGGCGCGCGTAGCACCTCGAACACTCGTTCAAGCCCTTCAGCGCCAACCACGTCCCTGACCCCGACGAGCTCCGCGTTGTCCGCGGGAACGCGCACGGTAAGGTCTCCCTTGTCGACCTTGAGGACTAGATAGGTCTTTTCCTCGCCCTTGATCGTGCGGGTCTCAACGGCTTCGATGCGAGCAGCCCCATGGTGGGGGTAAACGACGGTATCGCCGACCTTAAAAGACATCTGGCAAGTACCCCTTCCGCTGAAGGCTATCTTACCACGGCCTAGACCACCGATAAAATGCCCTTGCCCGCAAATATGCAGGTCAATACGCTAATTTCGAGCATACGACAGTGTGCTAAGCAGGTACCTACGGCGGTGAGCACGGCCGGTGCCGCTGTCCGCCTCGGGGGGCCCTAGGTCACGGTCTAGTACGTCGCCGCAGCCAATACATACCTAGTCTACCTGAGAGATCTGCCTCGCCTCCGGAAATCACCCCGCGCGAGTCGGCATGCGCGCCAGGGCTGGCCCATACTTGAAGGAACAGGCCGGTGGCCGCGGCCGCAGCCAGGAGAGGTGCCAGTGAGCTTCGCCAGCGAGCCGGGGCGGGATGATGGCAACCTGCCCCCGGTGAACATCGTGATCCCTGACGACGCCAGGGAACTCGATCGCGACGTGCTCGCTTACCGCCGCGAAATGCGCGCCAAGCGGCGGCGGCAGCGGTTCCTCCGGTTCTTCCAGCCGTTCCGCGCGCCGGAGTTCGGCGGGCACGCGGCGTTCATACCGCTGATCGCCGTCTGCCTCGCGATCTGCGTGGTCGGCGGCGCGCTGCTCTCTGTCGCGACAATGAGCCCGGCGTCGGCGCCGACGGTCAACGGCGTGCAGGGGAGCGCTGCAGCCCGTCGTGCCGGCCGGAGAGCTGACCGCATTGCCGGACGGCTCGGTCCAAGTGGGCGGGCGCGCGGAGCCGGTACGGTCGCTGACGTCCTCGGTGATCGCGCTGATCCCGGCGAATTGCGATTGCGGGCTGGGGTTGCAGCGTCTTGCCGGGCAGGCGATCGACGCGCACGCCAAGCTCTACTTCGCGGCGGGCGGCCAGGCGCTACCTCAGCTTGCCGGGCTGACCACCCGCTTCGGTGACGGCACGGCCGTCGCCGCCGCGGACTCTGACAACGCGCTCACCGCCGACTTCCGCCCGTCCGGCCTCACCGTCCTGCTTGTCTTCAAGGACGCGGCCGCCGACGTGCAGCGGAACCTGCCGACGGACTTCCAGCTCACGCCGTTGATGCGCGAACTCGGGCAGACGCGGCCCATTGCCGCCGCGGGCCAGTCTGCCTCTTCCTGACCCGGACCGCCGAAATCCCCTCCCCGCCGCGCCGGTCGTTTCCTGGACCGATAGCATTTCTACGGCCTGTAGTGGACCGTCAGGCCACGTGGCCGTGACGGGGGTGGACCTGCCTCCCGCACCCTTGATCGAGGAGGCATTCGCCGTGATCAGCGCAAGCTCAGGGAAGACCGCCGCTGGCCGCCTGCTGCTCGGTGCTGGCGTCCTTGCCCTGCTGATTCCGGCCATCGCCGGGTGCGAAGCCGGAGACAACGCGCCGACGCTTCAGTTTCACTCCGCGTCCTCCGGCGCGCAGACCGTCGTGAACGGCATCCGGATCACCAACATGTTCGTGCTTGGCGCGCCGACCGGCTCGACAGTCCCGTCCGGCTCGTCAGCCGGCCTGTTCCTGTCCATCTACAACGGCGGCGCCAGTTCGGACACGCTGGAGAGCGTCAAGGCGCCGGCGGCCGCGAGCATCACCCTGTCCAGCGGGCCGGTCGCCCTCCCGGCGAACGCGGTGCCGGTCAACCTCACCGGGCCGCAACCCGAAGTCGTGCTCGAGAACCTGGCCAAGCCGCTGCGCGGCGGGTCGACCATCCCGGTGACGCTGCAGTTCGCGCACGCCGGCGCGGTCACCCTGCAGGTCCCCATTGAGCCGCAGTCCTTCCAGTGGGCAACCTTCTCGCCCCCGGCCAGCGCGCCCGCGAGCCCCGCCACGTCCGCGACCCCCGCCACGTCCGTGACCCCCGCGACCCCCGTGCCGTCCGCGACGGCGAGCGGCACCGCGAGCGCCAGCCCGACGGCCTCGTAGCGCCGGACGGCGAAAGCGGCCCGTCACACCAGCTGGCGTGACGGGCCGCGACGTTTCTCTGCTGCCCGGCCGGGATACTCAGCCGACCGACTCGAACTTATAGCCAAGCCCCCGCACGGTCACGATGTGCTGCGGCTTGGCGGGGTCGGTCTCGATCTTGGCGCGCAGCCGCTTGATGTGCACGTCGAGGGTCTTGGTGTCACCCACGTAGTCGGCGCCCCATACCCGGTCGATCAGCTGCATCCGGGTGAGTACCCGGTCGGCGTTGCGCAGCAGGACCTGGAGCAGCTCGAACTCCTTGAGCGGTAGCTGCACCTGGTCGCCGCGGACGCTGACCACGTGCCGTTCCACGTCCATCCGGACTGGCCCGGACTCGAGCGTCGCGTCGGTCGCCTCCTCCACGTCGCCGCGCCTGCGGAGCACGGCCCGCATCCGCGCCACCAGCTCCCGCGAGGAGAACGGCTTGGTCACGTAGTCGTCGGCGCCGAGCTCAAGGCCGACCACCTTGTCGATCTCGCTGTCCTTAGCGGTCAGCATGATGACCGGCACGCTTGACCGCTCGCGCAGCGAGCGGCAAACCTCGCTGCCGGGCAGCCCGGGCAGCATCAGGTCGAGCAGCACCAGGTCGGCGCCGGTCCGGTCGAAGGTGTCGAGCGCGTCCGGGCCGGTCGCGCAGACGGCCACCTCGAACCCCTCCTTGCGGAGCATGTAGGAGATCGCGTCGCTGAACGACTCTTCGTCCTCGACCACGAGCACGCGTGTCACTGAAGTTCCCCTCCTGATGGGGTCGGGCGGGCGGGGCGGGATCGGGCGGGAAGGGGGCGGGATCGGGCGGGAAGGGGGCGGGATCGGGCGGGGAAGAGGTTAAGCATGCGGCCGATCGGCACTTGTGCCGTCATTGTCGCTCCGGAGTGGTAGCCAGAGGGTGAAGGTCGAGCCGGCGCCCTCCACGCTCCGCACGGTGACCCGGCCCCCGTGCGCGGCCGTCACGTGCTTCACGATGGCGAGCCCGAGCCCAGTGCCGCCGGTGGCCCGCGAGCGGGCCGGGTCGACTCGGTAGAAGCGCTCGAAGATCCGCTCGAGGTCACGCTCGGGGATCCCGATGCCCTGGTCGGTCACGCTGATCTCAACTCCGCCATCCCCCGGCTTCTTTACGCACACCACCACCCTGGTGCGTTCCGGGCTGTACACGACGGCATTCTCAAGCAGGTTGCGCACCGCGGTTACCAGCAGGTCTTCCTCGCCGAGCACGGTGAGCCCGCGAACGCCGATCGACGCGAGCGTGATGCCGCGCGCGTTCGCCTTCATCCGGCACCGGTCGAGCGCCTCGGCGACCACGGCATCGACGGGCACGGACCCCGGGTCGGGCACAGGCTCGGCCGCCTGGATCCTGGAAAGCGTGATGAGGTCCTGAACGAGGAACGTCAGCCTCGCCGCCTCCTGCCGCATCCGGCCGGCGAACCTGCGCACCGCCTCCGCGTCGTCGGCCGCGTCCTCGATAGTCTCCGCGAGCAGGGCGAGCGCGCCCACCGGCGTCTTGAGCTCGTGGCTGACGTTGGCTACGAAGTCCCTGCGCACCTCTTCGACCCGGTGCCGGTCTGTCTGGTCCTCCGCGAGCACGAGGACGAGGCCTCCGCCGCCGACGGTGCCGGAGAGCGGTGCCACCCGGACCGCGAAGGTGGTGGTCCGCCCGCCGAAACGCGGCACGGGCACCTCGAACTCCGCCTCGCGGATCTCCCCGTCCCTGCGCACCTGGCGCGCGAGGGCGGCCAGCTCGCTGACCATGAGCCGGTCGCCCTTGACGATCCCGAAAGTGCGAGCCGCGGCGCTGGCGCGCAGCACGCGGTCCTCGCTGTCCACGACGACCGCGGATGACGAGAGTACGGAAAGGACCGACGCTATTCCCGGCGGCAGCTTCGCGGCTTGCTGCGCGGTGCGCAACCGCGCGTTCCTCGGCTGCCGCGCCCCGCTTCCCGTGCGTGTCCTTATCGCCATGCCTTGTCCAGGACCAGGGAAGATGCGCGCCGCCCGGGCGGCGCGCACGGGCGTGACCAGATCGTACTCACGTATCTGATGGTATGCGGACCTTCCCGGGCGCCGACAATCGGGAAATTGAGGTAAATTTCACTCTTTTCCCGATGTTCACCTTCCCGCAAATTCCCGGACACTTGCCAGGTGCGGTCCATTTACCACCCGCTCGATCTAACGTCCCTGGTTCTTCACGGCCTCGGCGGCGGCCTTCGCCGCTTCCGGGTCAAGGTACTGCCCGCCGGGCGTGGCCGGCGAGTAGCTCTCGTCGAGTTCATAGCGCAGCGGTATACCCGTCGGGATGTTGAGCTCGGCGATCGCCGCGTCGGAGATCCCGTCCAGGTGCTTGACGAGCGCGCGCAGCGAGTTGCCGTGCGCCACCACGAGCACCGTCAGGCCCGCCGCGAGGTCGGGAACGATCGCGTCGTGCCAGTAGGGCAGCATCCGCGCGACCACATCGCGCAGGCATTCGGTGCGCGGCCTGAGCTCGGGCGGCAGCAGCGCGTAGCGCGGGTCGCCCGCCTGGGACAGCGGGTCGTCGTCGGGCAGCGGCGGCGGCGGCACGTCGTAGGAGCGGCGCCAGATCATGAACTGCTCTTCGCCGAACTCCTCGCGCGTCTGGGCCTTGTCCTTGCCCTGGAGCGCGCCGTAGTGGCGCTCGTTCAGCCGCCACGAGCGGTGCACCGGAAGCCAGCTGAGCCCGGCGGCCTCAAGCGCCACGTTGGCGGTGGTGATGGCCCGGGTAAGCACCGAGGTGTACACGACATCCGGGCGAAGCCCGGCGTCCAGCAGCATCTGGCCCGCCGCCACCGCCTCCTGGCGGCCCTTCTCGGCCAGCCCCACGTCCACCCAGCCGGTGAACAGGCCCTTGGAGTTCCATTCGCTCTCACCATGACGCAGCAATACGAGGGTTCCCATGCAGTTCAGCGTAGCTGGCAGCACCCCGCGCGCCGGCAGGGCACTGGCCCAGGGGACATGCTGGAAGATTTCGGCCGCCGGCGCGGTTGGTTACATCTGTGTCCCGCCTGCCCAACGGCCTTCCGCGACGGATCGCCACGCTCAGTGTCCACACGTCACCGCTCGATCAGCCGGGCACTGGCGACGCCGGGGGACTGAACGTTTACGTTGTCCAGGTAGCCAGGCGGCTCGCCGCCCGCGGCACCGAGGTTGACATCTTCACCAGGGCGGTATGCCGAGACACGCCCGCGCTGACCGAGCTCGCCCCCGGCGTGCTTGTCCGCAGCGTGCCCGCGGGCCCGTTCGAGGAACTTGACAAGCATGACCTGCCCGCGCAGGTCTGCCAGTTCACCCTTGAGGTGCTCCGCGCCGAGGCCGCGTCGGAACCGGGCAGGTACGACTTGCTGCACGCGCACTACTGGCTGTCCGGCCAGGTCGGCGCGGCCGCCAAGGAGCGCTGGGGCGTCCCGCTCGTGCAGTCGATGCACACCCTGGGCAAGGTGAAGAACGCGGCGCTCGCGGCGGGCGATGCCGTCGAGCCTGACGAGCGGATCCGCGGCGAGCTTGAGGTGGTGGCCGCGGCGGACCGGCTCATCGCCAACACCGCCGAGGAGGCGCACCAGCTGACCGAGCTGTACGGCGCGGACCCGGCCAAGGTGCAGACCGTCAACCCGGGCGCGGACCTGAGCGTCTTCCGGCCGGGCGGCCCGCGGGACAGGGCAGCGGCACGGCGCCGTCTCGGGATCGCGCCGGACGCGGTGGTGCTGCTGTTTGTCGGCCGGGTGCAGCCGCTCAAGGGGCCCGACGTGGTGCTCAAGGCCGCGGCCAGGCTGCTTGAGGCCGATCCCGGGCTGCGCGGGACTCTCCAGGTGGTTCTCGTCGGCGGTCCGAGCGGGCGGCAGGAACGCGCCGATCCTGACCGGATGCGCGAGCTTGCCGCGCAACTCGGTATCTCCGATGCCGTCAGGTTTGAGCCGCCCTGCCCGCAGGACGAGCTCGCGCAGTGGTACCGGGCAGCGACGCTGATGCTCACCCCGTCACACTCGGAATCGTTCGGCCTTGTCGCGCTTGAGGCTCAGGCCTGCGGCACCCCGGTAGTGGCGGCCGGCGTCGGCGGGCTACGCACGGTCGTCAGGGACGGCATCTCGGGTGCCCTGGTGGACGGCCACGACCCCGCTGACTGGGCCCGTGCCATCCGGCGCCTGGTCAGGGCGCCAGGACTGCTGCGGGAACTATCGGCGGGCGCGCTGCGACACGCGTCCGCTTTCGGCTGGTCCGCGACGGTGGACCGGCTGGCCAAGGTGTATACCGCGGCGATGGACGAGGCAGTGGTCTCCCGGGCGGGCGGCCACCCGGGGCATGTCCGATGGAAAAGCGATGGCCTCGGACATGCAGCCCGGGTCGGAGCGTAAGCCGGCATGGCGCCAGACAACGCTGCCGACTGCGCTGCCATTGCGTCCGCCCTGGAGGGCCTCGGCCTGGCCTACGAACGTCCGGAGCCGCACGCGTTCCTGGTCCGCCTTGCGGGCGAGCACAAGCTCGCCACGATGACCTGGCTGATCGCGGGAGAGCACAGTCTCCAGGTCGAGGCCTTTTTCTGCCGCCAGCCGGACGAGAATCACGCGGCCTTCTACCGGTTCCTGCTTGAGCGAAGCGCCAGGATGTACGGGGTGCACTTCGCGCTCGACCGGGCCGGCGACGTCTACCTGACCGGACGGCTTCCGCTTTCCGCGATCACTGAGCCGGAAATCGACACGATACTCGGCTGTGTGCTGACTTATTCTGACGAGATGTTCAATGAGGCGATAAAGATTGGCTTTGCCTCAGCCATCCGACGAGAATGGGCGTGGCGTGAAAAGCGGGGAGAGAGCCTAGCCAACCTGCGCCCGTTCGCAGACCTCGTCACCGGCGAGGACAGGCAGGGGCGGGCTCGGGTGGGAGAGAAGAAGAGCCAGGCGTGAGCACACTGGATGAGGCCAGTATCCAAGTGCACCTGCATACCATCGGGGTGCACACGCTGTTGTGCGTCCTGTTCGCGCTGCTCACCGCGGGGAGCAACGCCTGCGCCGCGGTGCTACAGCGCAAGGCGGCGGCCCAGGTACCGCCCGAGCGGTCCATGCACGTCTCACTCGTCGCCGACCTGGTCAAGCGCCGGGTCTGGCTGGCCGGCATCGGCATGGTCATGGTCGCGGCGGTGGCGCAGGCCGCCGCGCTCGCGACCGGCCCGATCGCCCTGGTGCAGCCGATCTTCATCATCGAGCTGCCGGTCACCCTGGTGCTCGCCGCGATCGCCAACCACAATCGCGAGGCCCTGCGCCAGCTGCCCTGGACAGCCATCGTCGTCACTACCGCCGCCCTTGGTCTCGGGCTCGCGGTCGCCCAGCCGAGCGGCGCGATGCCCGCGGCCCAGGACACCAGCTGGTTCATCGCGCTCATCGCCACCGCCGCCTTCCTCACGGTGCTTATCGGTATGGCCATGGGCACGAGGGGCGAGCCGCGGGCGGCGCTGCTCGGGCTCGCCGCGGCCTGCGGCTACGCGCTGACCGCGGCACTGATGAAGAACGCGATGGCCGACCTCGGCGAGGGAGCGGCGCAGTTCTTCACCAACTGGCACATCTACGCCACCGCCGTGGCGGGCGTGGGCTCGCTGTTCCTGCTGCAGAACGCGCTCCAGGCCGGCAGCCTGGTGGCGTCACAGCCGATGCTCACCGTCGGGGACGCGCTGATCAGCATCAGCTACGGCGTGACACTGTTCAGCGAGCAGCTGCGGGTGGGCTGGTGGCTGGTCCCGGAGATCATCGCCCTCACCGCGATAATCGCAGGCTGCATACAGGTCTCCAAATCCCCTCTGGCCTCAGAAACCTCAGGGCTGGTCACGGAAAGCCCCTCGACGGTACTCTTATCATCGTGAACAGGCTGGGCGACCTCGAACGTGCCATCATGGAAGTCCTCTGGCGGACTGATTCAGCGCTGACGGTCAGACAAGTAAGCAACGGGCTGCCGCAGAGTCTGGCTCACACCACGGTGATGACGGTGCTTGACCGGCTGGCCAAGAAGGGGTTCGCGCGCAGGGAACGGGACGGCCGCGCCTGGCGGTACCGGCCCGCCGCGACCCGCGAGGCGTACGTGGCCGAGCTCATGCTGACCGCACTGGCGCAGACGGGCGACCGGGATGCGGCGCTCGCCCGGTTTGCGCAGAGCGTTTCTGGCGCGGAGGCAGAGGTGCTCCTCGAGGCCCTGTCCGGGCTCGACCGGGAGCACCAGGAAAACGAGACAGAAGGAGACAGCGGGGTCGAATTATGGGGGCACTGGCCGACGCGGTACTTCTCGCCGCGGTCGCCGTGGGGAGCGTGCGCTGCGCACGCGCGATGCTGCGCGTGTCCTGGCCGTGCCGGTCCCCGGCGGCCGCGATTTTGCTGTGGCAGGCAGTTGGCCTGGCCGGCGGCCTCGCAGCCGTCGGCGCGCTGCTCGCCGTCGGCGTCAGCGGTGAGGGACCGCGCACGGGCGTGCTCGGCGGACTGACCACGCTCGCCAGGCGGCTGGCCGACGGGCAGTCCTTCGCGCCGCATCAGCCGCTCCTCCCCGCGGCCATCCGGCTGGCCGCGCTCGTCGCCGGGTTCGCGCTGTTCACGGCGCTCTGCGGGGTGCTCGTCATGGCGTTCGCCGACGCGGTGACGGCGCGGCACAGGCAGCGCGAGCTGCTTGCCCTGCTCGCGCACGGCGATCCCAAGGTTCCCGGCGCGCTCGTCGTGGACTACCCGGCGGCGGCGGCCTACTGCCTGCCGGGCATCCGCTCCCAGATCGTGGTGAGCGTCGGCACCCTCGACCTGCTCGCCCCGGCGGAACTCACCGCCGTGCTCGCCCACGAGCGTGCCCACCTGCGCGCCAGGCACGATCTCGTGCTGATCCCGTTCACCTCGCTGCGCCGGGTGGCGCCCAGGTCCGGGCTGATCGCCCAGGCCTACCGCACGGTCGCGCTGCTCGTCGAGATGATGGCGGACGACCGCGCGCTGCGCGTCCGCGGCCTTGTGGCCAAGGAGCTGGCCACCGCGCTGCTCCGGTTCGGCACCGCGTCCGCAGGCAACGCGCCGGCGGGTGCCCTGGCCGCCGCGGAGGGCGAGCTGACCGCCCGGGTGAGCCGACTGCTCACCCCGCCGCCCCCGCTGTCGCACGCCGCCCAGGCGACGGTCGTGCTCGCGGCGGCGCTGCTCGCGGCTACCCCGCTGCTGCTCCTCATCGCGCCGTAGCGGCGCCCCCCCGGCTCGCCGCTCGCGCCTCGATCGCCGCTAAGCCCGCCAGAACGGCGGAGCCCACCGAGTCTTTTCTCCTGACGATTCGGTTGGCAGTCTTGAAGGTAAAGCAGGAGAAATGAGCTCGCCGTTCCGGCTGATCCTGGTTTTGGACCTGCCGTTACCAGGGGCCGTACGGGCCCGAGGAAGAGCGGTTGCCGCGCTTGGTGTACTCGCGGACCTTGGGCCGGACGCCGGCCAGGTAGATCGCCGCGGCGACGAACGCGAGGACCGACAGGAAGCCGGTGACCCCGCCGTAGGCGGCCGAGTACAGCCCGAGCACGAACGCCACGCCCAGGATGATCAGCCACCACTGCTTGGTCAGCCGTTGCGCCGCGTTGTCGCCCATGGCCGCCGCGGCCGCGAACGCCGCCTTGGGCCTGATGATGGCGTCGACGAAGGCCCATGCCTCCACGCCGAATGCCACGACCGCGAGCGCCAGGAAGAAGTAATTGAGCGGGCCGTACGCCCCGTTGCCTAGTACCGAGACCACGGGACTAACCTACCTCGCCCGGAGACGAGTCCGCGTCGTCAGCCGCCTCGCCCTGCACGGTCTCTCCAGAAGCTGCCGTCTCGTCCGGTGCGGGGCGGTCGCGGATGACCGCGACGACCTCGGCGGTCGGCGGCTTCTGGCCCTCCCGCCGGAAGGACTCGTAGATCTCGACGAGCACCTGCTTCTGCCGCTCGGTCAGGTGCGGGTCGGTAAGCAGCGCCGAGCGGACCCCCGAGTCGCCCGGACGGTCCTCGAGTATGCCGGCCTGCACGTAGAGCGCCTCGGCCGAGATGCGCAGCCCCCTGGCGATCTGCTGCAGGATCTCCGCGCTCGGCTTGCGGAGCCCGCGCTCGATCTGGCTGAGGTACGGGTTGGAGACCCCGGCCTGCTCGGCGAGCTGTCGAAGGGAGATCTTCGCTTGCTCCCGCTGCTGCCTGATGTAGTCACCGATGCTGTTCATGTTCGCCACAACTGCCATGCTAACCGGCATGCTTGCAGTTGCAAATGCCGAGCAAGCGGCTCGGCCGGTATTCCTGCCTCAGGTCACCGGCACGGAGGCCAGGTGCGTCCTGGCGAAGGCCAGCGTCTCCGTGAGGTCGGCGAGCCGCTCGTCCCTGGTCGCGGCGCGCCGGGTATTCACCTCGGCGCAGACCATCCCCCGGTAGCCGGTGGCCGCGATGCCGCGCAGCAGCTCGGCGCACGGCTGCCTGCCCCGCCCCGGCACCAGGTGCTCGTCTGGCACCGGCCCGCTCGACACGCCGGTGCCGTCGGCCAGGTGAACGTGCGCCAGCCGGGAGCTCAGCTCGTTGGCCATCACGATCGCGTCCGACGCGGACGCGGCGGTATGCGAGAGGTCTAGCGTCACGTTCGGGACGTCGAGCTTGGTGGGATCCCAGTGCGGGGTGTAACCGGATACCTCGCTGGTGCCGGCCCGGATCGGGAACATGTTCTCCACCGCGAAGACGACGTCGGTCTCCTCGGACATCCTGGCGATGCCCTGCTCGAACCCGCGGGTGTAGTCACGCTGCCAGCGAAACGGCGGGTGCACGACGACGGTCTTCGCGCCGAGCCGCTCGGCGAGCTCCTTGGCGCGAAGCAGCTTGGCCCACGGCTCGCGGCCCCAGACGAGCTGGGTGAGCAGCAGGCTGGGCGCGTGCACCGCGAGCACCGGGACCTGGTGGTAGTCGACCAGCCTGGCGAGGGCGTCGGCGGACTGGCTTACCGGGTCGGTGTAGACCATCACCTCTAGCCCGTCATAGCCGAGGCGCGCGGCGGTCTCGAAGGCGTCCGGGGTCCGTTCCGGGTAGACGGACGAGGTGGACAGCACCACGGGAATCGGCGGTAGTCCGGTCAACGCCTCCGTCCCCCTCTCCCATGGCTTAGCGACACGGCGCCTCGGTGACGCGTGCCTTGGTCGCTGCACCCAGCTTATGCCGCGATCCGAGCCGATCCGGCGGGAGCGCCGGGTAACCGGGTAACGGCGGTCGCGGCTGAATGTCGGTGACCAGCGGTATGGTGCGGCCATGGCGAAGTCGACGGCGGCCTTCCGCTGCACCGAGTGCGGCTGGCAGGCGGCTAAGTGGGTCGGCCGGTGCGGGGAATGCCAGGCATGGGGCACCGTCGAGGAGACGGCCGTCCCCCGGCTGGTACGTGCCGGGATCCGGGCGGCAGGCTACGGCGGCACCAGCGGCCCGCGGCTTGGCGGCGGGCCCGTGCCGACCACGGCGATGCCCATCGGGAAGGTCGACGCGGCCCACGCCTCGGCCCGGCCGACCGGCCTTGACGAGCTGGACCGCGTGCTCGGCGGCGGCCTGGTACCCGGCGCGGTGCTGCTGCTCGCCGGCGAGCCGGGCGTCGGCAAGTCCACGCTGCTGCTCGAGGCGGGCGCCCTGGTCGCGGCGTCAGGCCCGGTGCTCTACATCACCGGAGAGGAGTCCGCCGCCCAGGTACGGCTGCGCGCGGACCGGACCGGCGCCGTGCACGACAACCTGTACCTGGCCGCGGAAACCGACCTGGACGCGATCATCACGCACGTGTCCGCCGTCCAGCCGAGGCTGCTGATCATCGACTCGGTGCAGACGATCTCGGTGGGGGACGTCGACGGGGTGCCCGGCGGCGTAACGCAGGTCCGCGAGGTGGCGGCGGCGCTCACGGCCGTGGCCAAGGACAGGGCCATGTCCACCATCTTGGTCGGGCACGTCACCAAGGACGGCTCCGTGGCGGGCCCGCGCACCCTGGAGCACCTGGTCGACGTGGTGCTGCACTTCGAAGGGGACAGGCACTCACGGCTGCGGATGGTCCGCGCGGTCAAGAACCGGTACGGGCCGACCGACGAGGTTGGCTGCTTCGACCTTGGCGAGTACGGCCTGATCGGGCTCGCCGACCCGAGCGGCCTGTTCCTCTCCAGGCACCGAGAGCCCGTGCCTGGCACCTGCGTCACGGTCACCCTCGAGGGCCGGCGGCCGCTGCTGGCGGAGGTTCAGGCGCTGGTAGGCCACTCGGTGCTCGAGGTGCCGCGCCGCGTCACCTCGGGTCTCGATGCCTCGCGGGTCGGCATGGTACTTGCCGTGCTGCAGCGCCGCGCCGAGGTGAAGGTCGGCAAGTCCGACGTCTACGCCGCCACGGTTGGCGGCGTACGGCTCACCGAGCCGTCTGTCGACCTGGCCGTGGCGCTCGCCATCGCGAGCTCTGTGGCGAACCTGTCCCTCCCCCAGGGCATCATCGTGGTGGGCGAGGTCGGCCTGGCGGGCGAGGTGCGCAACGTGGCCGGCGTGCCGCGCCGGGTGGCAGAGGCGGAACGGATGGGCTTCCGCCAGGCGATTGTCCCCGTCGGGTCAGCCAGCGGCGCCGTGGCCGGGTCGGCGGTGGAGGTCATCGAGGTGGAGGACGTGCGCGAGGCGCTCAAGGCGGCCTTCCGCGGATAAGCCGCCAATCTTGAACGCGCGGACCGGGCTCGACTGGCCGTGGCTCATCGCCACCGCGTCGAACGCGCCCGACTCATTTGCCGTGAGCGAGCCGCCGCAGCCCGGTGGCCTGGTCGCCTTGGGATTCCAGGTCAGCGCGAGCACCTGCGGAACGCCGAGCCTGAAGCGGGCCGGCCTGGCCGGCGCGGGGCGGCATGCCGCCGAGTCCCACACCACGTGCCCGTTGCGCGTCACGATCACCTGGACCGCGCCGGCGCCGAATGACAGCGTGCACGCGGCGGACGCGGTCGAGACGGCGTAGACGCTGAACGCCGGCCTGGCGCCCCGCGCATACCTCGCCTGGCTGGTGGACAAGCTGAGCACGATACGGGCCGGCGCGCACGGCGGCGCGCCCGCCGCGCTCGCCCGCTGGCTCGGCTGCCTGCCGGCGGCCGGATGCGTCGCGGCCTGCTTCGCGGACGCGGTGGACGGCGGAACGGACGGCGGAACGGACGGCACTGCCGGCGGCGGGTTCGCCCGCGCGCTGCCGTAGGCGGTCGCGGGCAGCGGCTGCCGCTTGTTCAGCGCCGCCGACCGGCGCGCGTCAGCCGCCGACCGCGCCGACGGCGGGTTAGCGCCAGGAATCAGCCAGGCGCACACGCCAAGCGCGACGACCCCGGCGCAGAGGATCAGGAACCTCCGCCGCCAGTAGACCCGGTCCGCCCCCAGGTCCCATCCGTCACCCTCCGCGGTGCCGTACCTGTCGTCGTACGCGCTGTCGTACTCCTCGCACAGCCTCTCTTCATCACTGTCCGCATCCATCCACATCCAATGAGTATGCGATCCATAACGCTCGGTATCCGGTAGCCGCGCCGGCCTGCCTGCGGTCAGTGGCTGAGGTTGCTGTGCGGGCGCGCGGGAGCGCCGGATGCTGCTGCGCGTCTCGTGTGGCGTCCGATGAAAACCAATCGGCCGCCCCACGGACGCGCCTCAGCACCTCAGCGCCCCCACGCTGGCTCTCAGGGGCCGGAAGGCCGGTGCGGGGTCAGGCCGGGAGGGCGAAGCGGCCATCTGGGAGGGGGTCTACCAGGCCGTCCGCGACTAGTCCGTCCAGGGCGCGGGCGCGCTGGACGGGGTCTGGCCAGGCGGCGTCCAGGCGGGCCTGCGTAACGGGCTCACGGGAGTCCCTGAGGACCGCTAGGAGGCGGCCACGGCACTGGCGGTCAGTACCCTCGTAAGTCTGCCCTACGGGCCGCACAGCCGCGGCTGGGCGGCCAGGCGGCCAGCCAGGCGCATTGCCGGGCGACGGGGCAGTCGTCACAGCGCGGGGCCGCCGCGGTGCAGTCGAGCGCGCCCAGTTCCATGACGGCGACGGACCAGCGCGCCGCAATGGCGTCATCGTCGGGCAAGAGCGACTCCGCGAGGCGGTACTCGGCCACTGAGGGCTGCGGCGTGGGGAACTCGCGCCCCGACTCCAGCCGCGCCAGCACCCGGCGGACGTTGGTGTCGAGGACGGCGTGCTTGCGCCCGAAGGCGAACACGGCCACCGCGGCCGCCGTGTAGGCGCCGATCCCCGGCAGCGCCAGCAGGTCGTCCCGGCTCGACGGAAGCTCGCCGCCGTGCTTCTGGGTCACGATCGTGGCCGTCTCGTGCAGTCGCAGCGCCCGCCGAGGATAGCCAAGCCGCCCCCACTGGCGCACTGCCTCTCCGGCCGGGTCAGCCGCCTGCGCGGCAGGCGTGGGCCACCGCGCGAGCCATGCCTGGTAGGCGGGCAGCACGCGACTCACGGGCGTCTGCTGCAGCATGATCTCGCTGACCAGCACCGCCCACGGCGACACCCCAGGCGCCCGCCAGGGCAGGTCCCGCGCATTGGCCGCATACCAGCCGAGCACCGCGTCGGCGAGTGGCGAGGACATGAGCAGCATGATATTGGGAGGACCCAAGTGACGATCAACGGCGGCCTGGGCGTCGGTCCGCTTGGCCTTTGCGGCGGCGGCACGGTCACGGCGCGGGCCGCTTCTAGCCGAGGCTTGATATTCCGGTTGCCTACATGTCGATGATCTACCTATAGTGGGAGCATGACAGAACCACCGATGAGAGAACCCACGTACTTTGTCCTGGCCGCGCTGCTGCGGGGGCCGCTGCACGGTTACGCGATCATGAAGCGGGCCGAGGAGCTGTCCGGTGGGCGGGTCCGGCTGGCGACCGGGACGCTGTACACCGCCCTGGACCGGCTGACCGCCGAGGGGCACGTCGAGCTGGTCAGCGAGGAACGGGTCGCCGGCCGGGTACGGCGCACCTACGGGCTGACCGAGGGCGGGTCGGCCGCCCTGCGGGCCGAGGCCGTGCGGATGGCCGAGGCGGCGCGCCTGGTGACCGGCGGCGGCGCGGGCACGAGGGCTGGGACCGCGGCCGGGAAGCTGAGGACGACGTGAGCGAGCTCGATGCCACCCTGCTGGCGCGGCACGCCCGGCTGCTGCTGCGGTTCTACCCGAAGGGCTACCGCGCGCACCGGGGCGAGGAGATCTTCGACACCCTGCTGGAGACGACCCGCCCCGGCCGGGGCTGGCCGCCGCCCCGGGAGGTGGCCTCGGTGATCAGCGGCGGCCTGCGCGCCCGCCGGGCCGCGAACCTGAGCCAGGGCCTGCGCGCGAGCCTGCGCCACGTGGCCATCCTCGCCGCCGCCATGCTCCTGGTTCAGGAACCCGCAGCTTCGCTTTTCCAGCTCGTTCAGCCAATCGCTGACCCATTCCAGGCTCACTATCGGGCCGTCCTGGAGCTGGGGCTCGCCCTGGAGAGCCTCTTCGTGTTTACCGCACTGGCCGCGACGTGGTGCGGGCGTCGCTGGCTGGTGGCGGTCGCCGGGATCGCAGCCGTTCTCGCTGATCTCGCCTGCTATCGCGTGCATTACACGTGGACGGGAAGCGCAGCGAGTCAACTGCCCACCGTGCTGGCGCTCGTGATCCTTCTGCCACTCACCAAGCGGGCGGAGCGTCCGCCGGTCTCGCTGTTGGGCCTGCCGGGCCTGACGTGCCTGGCTTCCCTGGCCGTGAACGGTGTCCCTGGATTCGCCGCAGCGCTCGCGCCCCGCATCTCACTATTCCGGACGGTCGACCTCACGTCCCCCTACATCATCACCTACCTGGCCCTGGTCCCGGTACTCGTCGCCGTCTGCTGGCTGATCACCGACGTGCGGCCGCTCGCCGCCATCACACTGCAGTTCCTGCTGTGGAGAGTCATCTTCTTTGTGCTGTGGGAGGTCATGCTCGACGGTTCCTACCCGAGCCAGACCTCGATAGCGAGCGTTGCCGGGCTCTCGCTAGCGTTCCTCTGCGCCCTTGTCTGGCTGCTCCGCCACCGCGTCAGAACCGCCCCGCCCACTACCTGGTGATCCCCTCTACGGGGATACCGGCCCGCCCGGCAACCTCAGGCGCCGACGAGCCCGATGACCGCATGGAAACGCGGAGCGGGCCGGGAACGTGTGTTCCCGGCCCGCTCCGCGGGTTAGCGGACTTGCCGGAGCTAGCCGACGGCCGTGGCGGTGCCCGGACCCTCGCTGGCGGGGCCAGCGGCCGGGTTGGTGCCGCTGGACGGCTCGCTTGCCGTGGCGGCCACCAGGGCGGCCGCGTCGGGAACCGAGTCCGGCTTCGGCCGGCTGCCGAAGGTGAACTTCGCTTCCTCGCCGCTGCCCTCGATGTCGACGGTCACGATCGAACCCGGCCGGAGCTCGCCGAACAGGATCTTCTCGGACAGCATGTCCTCGATCTCCCGCTGAATCGTCCGGCGAAGCGGCCGCGCGCCGAGCACCGGGTCGTACCCGCGCTCGGAGAGCAGCCCCTTGGCCGCAAGGGTGATCTCGATGCCCATGTCCCGGTCCTTGAGCCGCTCGTGGACCTTGGCGATCATCAGGTCGACGATCTCGAAGATCTCCTCGCGCTCCAGCTGGTGGAACACGATGATGTCGTCCACGCGGTTCAGGAACTCGGGCCGGAAGTGCTGCTTGAGCTCCTCGCCGACCTTTGCCTTCATCCGGTCGTAGGAACCGCGGGTCTCGCCCTGCCGGGCGAAGCCGACCGACACGCCCTTGGAGATGTCACGCGTCCCCAGGTTCGTGGTCATGATGATCACGGTGTTCTTGAAGTCGACCATGCGGCCCTGCGCGTCGGTGAGGCGCCCGTCCTCAAGGATCTGCAGCAGCGAGTTGAAGATGTCCGGGTGGGCCTTCTCGATCTCGTCGAACAGGACCACGGAGAACGGCCTGCGGCGGACCTTCTCGGTGAGCTGGCCGCCCTCCTCGTAGCCGACGTAGCCGGGCGGGGAGCCGAACAGCCGGGAGACCGTGTGCTTCTCCATGTACTCGGACATGTCGAGCTGGATCAGCGAGTCTTCGTCACCGAACAGGAACTCCGCGAGCGTCTTGGAAAGCTCGGTCTTACCGACGCCGGACGGGCCGGCGAAGATGAACGAGCCGCCGGGGCGCTTGGGGTCCTTCAGCCCGGCGCGGGTGCGCCTGATGGCCTGGGACAGCGCCCTGATCGCGTCGTTCTGGCCGATGACCCGCTTGTGCAGCTCATCCTCCATGCGGAGCAGCCGCTGCGACTCCTCCTCGGTGAGCTTGAAGACGGGGATGCCGGTCGCGGTGGCGAGGACCTCGGCGATGAGCTCCTCGTTGACCTCGGCGACCACGTCCATGTCGCCGGCCTTCCACTCCTTCTCCCTGGCCGCCTTCTTGCCGAGCAGCTGCTTCTCCGTGTCCCTGAGGGCGGCCGCCTTCTCGAAGTCCTGGGAGTCGATGGCCGACTCCTTCTCCTTGCGGACCTGAGCGATCTTCTCGTCGTACTCGCGCAGGTCCGGCGGCGCCGTCATGCGGCGGATACGCATCCTGGACCCGGCCTCGTCGATCAGGTCGATCGCCTTGTCGGGCAGGAAACGGTCGCTGATGTAACGGTCGGCCAGCTGGGCGGAAGCCACCAGGGCGCCGTCGGTGATAGACACCCGGTGGTGCGCCTCGTAGCGGTCGCGCAGGCCCTTGAGGATCTCGATCGTGTGCGCGATCGTCGGCTCGGCCACCTGGATGGGCTGGAAGCGGCGCTCAAGCGCGGCGTCCTTCTCCAGGTACTTGCGGTACTCGTCCAGCGTGGTGGCGCCGATCGTCTGCAGCTCACCGCGGGCGAGCATGGGCTTGAGTATGGACGCCGCGTCGATCGCGCCCTCGGCCGCGCCCGCGCCGACGAGCGTGTGGATCTCGTCGATGAACAAGATGATGTCGCCCCGGGTCCGGATCTCCTTGAGCACCTTCTTGAGGCGCTCCTCGAAGTCACCGCGGTACCGCGAGCCGGCCACCAGCGCGCCCAGGTCAAGCGTGTAGAGCTGCTTGTCCTTGATCGTCTCGGGCACCTCGCCCTTGACGATCTTCTGCGCGAGCCCCTCGACCACCGCGGTCTTGCCGACGCCAGGTGCGCCAACGAGGACCGGGTTGTTCTTGGTGCGCCGTGACAGCACCTGCATGACCCGCTCGATTTCCTTCTCCCGGCCGATCACCGGGTCGAGCTTGCCCTCACGGGCGCCCTGGGTCAGGTTACGGCCAAACTGGTCAAGCACGAGCGACGTCGACGGCGCTGCCTCGGTGGAACCGCTGGCCGCGGACGCCGGCTCCTTGCCCTGGTAACCGTGCAGCAACTGGATGACCTGCTGGCGGACCCGGTTCAGGTCCGCGCCAAGCTTGACAAGCACCTGGGCGGCAACACCGTCGCCCTCGCGGATCAAGCCGAGCAGGATGTGCTCGGTCCCGATGTAGTTGTGACCGAGCTGCAGCGCCTCACGCAGCGAAAGCTCAAGCACCTTCTTCGCACGGGGGGTGAACGGGATGTGCCCCGAGGGTGCCTGCTGGCCCTGGCCGATGATCTCCTCGACCTGCTGCCGCACCGCCTCAAGGCTGATCCCTAGCGACTCAAGCGCCTTGGCCGCGACACCCTCGCCCTCGTGGATGAGGCCGAGCAGGATGTGCTCCGTGCCAATGTAGTTGTGATTGAGCATCCTGGCTTCTTCTTGCGCCAGGACAACAACCCGCCGCGCCCGGTCGGTGAACCTCTCGAACATGTCGTCGCTCTCCTCACAGCGGGGATCAGGCAGGCTTCGGCGCGCCTGCCTTGCTCCGCATGGTAGCCGCGTGCCCGACCCTGTACGTAACGCGATTATGCGCCAACTACAGGAAACGTTCCCCGGACACCGCTCCTTCACCCCATCCAACAGCGCCAATTGGCGGCATAGTTCCAAGTACGCCACCAGCGAACGCGCTGGGCAGGCCAGGCGATACGCCCCGAGCGAACATGGCCTGCCGCGGCGGCGACAGGGACGGGCGTGACAGCCGGTGAAGGGACGGTCTTAGCGGCCCGCCGCCCCGCGGGCCGCCTGCCCGCCGCGACGGCGAGCCTGGACGCTCACGCGGTGCGCTCAGCAAGGCAAGTGCCGCCAGGCGCCGCGGATGAGGTGAGGTACTGCTAACGACAGTCAGGGTGCCTAGTGCGCCGCTTCGTACTCGGCGACGATGTTCGCCGGGATCCGGCCGCGCTCATTCACCTTGTGCCCGTGAGACCGGGCCCACTCGCGGATTCGCGCGCTCTGCTCGCGCCCGGCGCCGTTGCGCTGGCGGCGGCGGCGGACCTGAGCGCTGCCGGACTTGCGCGCGTGTTCCACATACTGGGCAAGCTCGCCCCGTAGCTCGTCCGCGTGGCCAGAGCTGAGATCGATCTCATAGGCGACGCCGTCAAGCCCAAAGCTCACGGTTTCAGTTGCCTCACTACCGTCGATGTCGTCGACCAGTAGCACCTGTACCTTCTGCGCCATGGAGATTCAGCCCTTCTGAGGTGCAACCATTTTCGGATGCTAAACATATACCCAGGTCTTGAAGCGCACAATTCAGGGGTGCACAGTTTCTTCGCATCCAGATAGCCGCGCGCGAACTGCGACGGTCGATGGCGCAAGGAAGTTCACGTCTCGTATCTGTCAAGTGACGTATCGAACAATGGGCGCACACTCGGCATATCACCCAGACGGGACCCCGGATGTGCGCAAACTCACTGCGGCAGTTATGTTCCGGAGGACGGCGCCAGGTCGGGACTAGCCAAAGCGCTAGCGCATCGGGCGCGCATAGCATCTGTGAGCAAGGGCATAGGACCGTGCGCCTAGCTAAAACGCAGATGATGCGAAATGTCAGCTTCTGCCCTGCTCTTGCTCAGCAAGCTGCTGCGCTCGCTTGCCCGCGGCCGCCGCCGCTTCAGCGCGGGCCCGGCGCTTTGGCGCCAGTTCCCTGCGGAGGAACACCCATGCGCCGACAAGAAAGGCGACGCAGACAATCGCCGGCGGGGCGAGCGCGGCAAGATCCTGCATCATGAAAGGTTTACCTCGGCCCGTGTGGTCAGTCGCGGTCGGCCGCTTCAACGCCCGCGGGCATGGCACGGCGACCAGACGCGACTGGAGATGTGCCCGCACTAGGCACTCTACCCGGCCGCCGGAACCGCCGGCCGGGCCAGCGCGGCGCGCTCACGCGGCCCGGGCCCCGCCGGGCGCCCGCGCAGGCTGTTTCCGCGGGATAACAAACGCAGCAGCATGCGCGTGTTTCCCAGGGTGTTAGGTTTCACCCGGTCCAGGTCGAGGAACTCGGCGACGCCGTCATCGTAGGACCTGAGCAACTCTGCGTACACTTCGGGCAAGACCGGCGTCCCGCTGATTTCCCGGAAACCATGGCTGGCGAAGAAGGAGACCGCGAAGGTCAGCACGAAAACGCGCCTTACGCCCACCGCCCTGGCCCGGTCAAGCAACTCATCGACAATGAGGTGCCCGATGCCCGCGCCCCGCCTTCGTTCATCAACGACCACGGTTCTGAGCTCCGCGAGGTCCTCCCACATAACGTGCAGCGCGCCGCATCCGGCAACGGCGTGGTCGGCGGACGCCTCGGCGACGGTGAACTCGAGGATGTCTTCGTAAAGGTTCACCGTGTGCTTCTCGAGCAGCCGTCGCGACCCGGTGTTCTGATCGATCAGCGAACGGATTCCCGCCACGTCCGTGGTGCGCGCTTGCCTCACTATGTACTCCATCGCGGGACTACTGTAGCGCTTAATTAGAATCGGGCGGTCGCACCGAGTATCGGCGCGGCCATACAGCAACGCTTCGCCTCGCAATCGCTCAGTTACGATCCGGCGCCGCGAAGCCGCCACTATTACCACAATCGGGGCAATCCGCGCAACCAAACGCCAATGCTGTCATAATAAGAAAACTTCTACCGAGTCGGTTGGCAGCGGGATCACGATCTAATATCGTCCATCGACGTGCGTACAGTTAGCCGACGAGTCTTGCCACTTGCCGCGGCCGCGGTTACCGTGGCCGTCCTGCTCCAGGGCGGCACGAGCCAGGCGCAGACGGTCGCCTCCGCGCCGTCACTCAAAGATCTTGTCGCGCAGGCTACTCAGCTGTCGAACGAGGTTGACTCGCTCGGCCAGCAGTACGACGCCCTGCAGATCCAGCTCACCCACGCCAACGCGGAAGTGCGCATCGCCAAGCAGGCGTCCGCCCGGGCGGAGGCGGCGATGGCAGGCGGCGAGAAGGCCGTTTCCCAGCTCGCCTCGATGAGCTACATGAACGGCGGCATGGACCCCACGCTGCAGATGCTCACCAGCGGCAACCCCGACCTGTTCCTCGGCCAGGCCTCCACCATGCAGCAGCTCGACGATGAGGCGAGCATGCGGGTCACCATCCTGCAGCACCAGCGGATCACCGCCCAGCGGGCGCAGGCGACCGCCGATGAAGAAATTGCCACCGCCGACAAGCTCAGGTCAGAGATCAGCGGCAAGGTGAAAAGCATCAACGCCAAGCTGGACATCCTGAACAGCTCGGCGATGACGCAGGCGATGGCCGTCTTCAGCAAGACAGGCTCCTACCCAAACCTGGTGCTGCCGCTGGCCACCAACGTCGGCACGACGGCGCTGCGGGCCGCGCTTACCCAGCGCGGCAAGCCGTACGTCTGGGCCGCGGCCGGCCCGGACTCCTACGACTGCTCCGGCCTCGTCGTCTGGGCCTTTGCCCAAGAGGGCATCTCGCTGCCGCACTACACCGGCTCGCTGTGGAATTCCGGCATGCACGTGTCCCGGGCCGACCTTGAGCCAGGCGACCTGGTGTTCTTCTTCGCCGACCTCAGCCACGTCGGTATCTACCTCGGCAACAACCTGATGGTGGACGCGCCGAGCACCGGCCAGGTCGTCCAGGTTCAGCCGATATTCGACGGCTACGTCGGCGCGGTCCGCATCGCCTAGCGAGCCGGAATCCGCCGCAGCCCTTGTTCGGCCCGCCGATACGCGGAGTCCCGCCACCCTTGTTCGGCCGGGCGGGCCTGATAAGATCGCGCTTTTTGCGATCAGGCCCGCCCGGCCGAACATCGGGGGGTACGGGGGGTCGTCCCCCCGGAAGATAACTGCCGGACAAAGGGGAACAGGATCGTCTCCCTGATGTTCTCGCCGGTGAGCATGATCATCAGGCGGTCCATGCCCATGCCCATGCCGCCGCTCGGCGGCATCGCGTGCTCGAGCGCGAGCAGGAAGTCCTCGTCAAGCTCCATGGCCTCCGGGTCGCCGCCCGCCGCGAGCAGCGACTGCGCGGTGAGCCGCTCCCGCTGCACCACGGGATCCACGAGCTCCGAGTAGCCCGTGCCGAGCTCGGTGCCGAACGTCACCAGGTCCCACCGCTCGGCCAGCCGCGGGTCGGTGCGGTGCTGCCTGGTGAGCGGCGACACCTCGACGGGGAAGTCTCGGTAGAAGGTCGGCTCGACGGTCTGCTTCTCCACCAGCCGCTCGTACATCTCGAGCACGACCTGACCCCGGTTCCATGACGGCTGGAGCGGCACGTCGAGCTTCTCGCACAGCGTGAGCAGTTCGGGGAGCTCGGTATCCGGCGTGATCTCTTCGCCGGCCGCCAGCGAGATCGCCTCGTGCACGGTCAGCGTCCGCCACTCGCCGCCGATGTCCCACTCGCAGCCGTCGGCCCGGCGGATCACCGTGGAACCGAACGCCGCGACCGCCGCGTTCTGCACCAGGGTCTGGGTCAGCTCGCCGATCCCGGTGTAGTCGGAGTACGTCTGGTACGCCTCAAGCATGGTGAACTCCGGGTTGTGCGTGGTATCCACGCCCTCGTTCCGGAAGATGCGTCCGATCTCGAAGACCGACTCGATCCCGCCGACCACCAGGCGCTTGAGGTAGAGCTCGAGCGCGATCCGCAGGTACAGCTTCGAGTCGTAGGCGTTGCCGCGGGTGATGAACGGCCGCGCGTTCGCTCCGCCGTGCAGCTGGGTGAGCACCGGCGTCTCGACCTCGAGGAACCCGCGGGAGATCAGCGTTGACCGCACCGACTGGACCACCGCCGAGCGCGTCTCCGCGAGTTGCCTGGCGCGCGGGTTGACGATCAGGTCGACGTACCGCTGCCTTACCCGCGACTCGGGGTCGGTGAGCCCGGCGTGCTTTTCCGGCAGCGGCCGCAGCGACTTGGCGGTGATCGCGAAGGATCCGGCGAGCACGGAAAGCTCACCGGACCGCGAGGTGATCACCTCGCCGGTCACCCCAACGTGGTCCCCGAGGTCGACGTCTCGCTTCCACCGGGCAAGCTCGTCCTCGCCGACCTTGGCGAGCGAGATCATCACCTGGATGTCGCCGGTACCGTCGCGCAGCGTCGCGAAGCAGAGCTTGCCGCCGATCCGGGAGAGGATGACCCGTCCCGCCACGCCGACGGTCTCTCCGGTGGCCGTGTCTGGCGGCAGTGAGCCGTGCGCGGCGCGCAGCGCGCCGATCGTGGTGGTGCGCGGGTAGCCCACCGGGTAGGGCTCGACGCCCGACTCCAGCATCCGGGAGCGCTTCTCCATCCGGACGCGTACCTGCTCAGGAACCCCGGCGGGGGGTACCGGGGAGCGCTCCCCCGGAAGATCCGCGGGGCCGATATCCTCGCTCTTCATCGGCCCTGCCGCGGGGGGTACGGGGGGTCGTCCCCCCGGAAGATCACTGTCGTCAGCCACGACCGAAGGCTACCGGGGATCACCGTCGCGGGGCACGTCGTTTGTGCCCGCGCCCTCCGCGCGCAGGCTGGTCCCCGCGTTCCGCTCCCACGCCAGCCGCAGCCCGATCAGCGTGAGCCATGGCTCGTGGGCGTCGATGATCGGCACCTCCTCGATCACCAGCGGCGCGAGCCCGCCGGTGGCGATCACCGTCACGGCGCCCGGGTCGTCCGGCGACAACTCGAGCGCCATCCGCCGCGCGATCCCCTCCACCTGGCCGGCGAACCCGTACACGATCCCCGACTGGAGCGCCTCGACCGTGTTCTTGCCCACCACGCGCGGCGGCCTGGTGAGTTCCACCTTGAGCAGCTGAGCCGCGCGCCGCGACAGCGCGTCCACGGAGATCTCGATGCCAGGCGCGAGCGCCCCGCCGACGAACTCGCCCTTAGCACTCACCGCGTCGAAGTTGGTCGACGTGCCGAAGTCAACGACTATCGCCGGGCCCCCGTACAGGTGCACGGCGGCGAGCGAGTTCATGATCCGGTCGCTGCCGACCTCCTTGGGGTTGTCCATCCGGATCGGCACCCCGGTCTTCACGCCTGGCTCCACGATCACCGCAGGAGTGTCCGGGTAGTACCGGTTGACCATCTCGCGCATCTCATGCAACACGGACGGCACCGTGGAGCACAGCGAGATCCCCGCCAGGTCCGACTCCTTCACCACGGTGGACCGGGCGAGCAGGCCGTACAGCAGGGCCGCGATCTCGTCCGCCGTCCGGTCCTGAACCGTCGCGATCCGCCAGTGCTCGACGATCGTGTCTCCGTCGAACACGCCGAGCACCATGTTGGTGTTCCCGATGTCAATCGTCAGCAGCATGCCGCTCCGTCCCAAGTCTCACTATCACGTTGTCGATGAGCCTGGTGGCGCCCACCCGCGCGGCGATGGCGAGCACTGCCGAGCCATGAAATTCAAGATCGTCAAGCGGAACGGGGGCATAGTTCCGCGCGTCAACCAGCGCGAGGTAGTCCACCCGTGGCGACGTGCCCGCGAGCCGCGTCCGCCCGGCATCGTCAGGCCCGGCATCGTCAGGCGGCATGTCGGCGGCATCGTCAGGCATGGCATCGTCAGGCATGGTGCCGCCGCCCACCGGATGGTCAAGCACCGCCTGCGCGGCGGCGAGGACCGCGGCCGGCCCGGCACCGGCGGCAGCCGCGCCAGCCGACAGGGCCCGGTACAGCACCGGCGCCACGGCCCGCTCCTCGGGCGACAGGTACTTGTTCCTGCTTGACCAGCGCGAGCCCGTCGGCGGCCCGCACCGTCGACACCGCCTCGATCTCGATCCCCAGCCCGAAGTCGGCGCACATCCGGCGGACGAGCACCAGCTGCTGCGCGTCCTTCTGCCCGAACACCGCGATGTCCGGGCGGACCAGGCTGAACAGCTTGAGCACCACGGTCAGCACGCCGTGGAAGAACCCGGGACGAAACTCGCCCTCAAGGATCTGCCCGGTCGGCCCCGGGTCGACCCTGATGAGCTGCTCCTGCGGGTACATCTCGCGGACCGACGGCGCGAACACCAGGTCGGCGCCCTCGGCCTGGCAGGTAGCCAGGTCCGCGTCGAGCGTGCGCGGGTACGTGTCCAGGTCCTCGTTCGGCCCGAACTGGAGCGGGTTGACGAAGATCGAGACAACCGCCGCGCCGCCCGGCCCGGCAAGCTCGCGCGCCCGGCGCAGCAGCGCACGGTGCCCGTCGTGCAGCGCCCCCATGGTGGGCACGAGGACCACGGGCGCGGCCAGTTTGTCGCGAGCCGCCTTGAGCTCCGCGCGCGTGTTCGCCACGATCATCGGCGGTCTCCGAGCACGCCGAGCAGGCGCTCCGCGTCGCTCGCGCTCAGCATTCCCGCGGCCAGCGCCCGGTCGGCCGTCAGCCGGGCGAGCGCGAGGTAGGCGGGCAGCGCCCCGGGTTCCGCCGCCGCGATGGCCGCCACGTGCGCGGCCACCGTGCTGCCGTCGCCGCGGGCTACCGGACCGGTCAGCCCCGCGTCACCGAACCGCAGCGCGTTGTCGAGTGCGGCGCCGAGCAGCGGGCCGAGCATCCGGTTCGGGTTCTCCGCGCCTGCGTGCCGCAGCAGGGTCGCCGCCTCGGCGACCAGGGTCACCAGGTGGTTGGCGGCGAATGCGAGCGCGGCGTGGTACAGCGGGCGGTCCTGCTCGGCGATGAACACCGGCTCGCCGCCCATCTCGATGACGAGGGCCTCGGCGGCCGCGCGGAGCGGGTCAGGCGCGGTCACCCCGAAGCAGACGCCCTTGATCCGGTCCACGTCGTCCTCCCGCCCGGTGAAGGTCATCACCGGGTGCAGCGCGAGCGGCAGCGCGCCCGCCCGGGTGGCCGGGTCGAGCACACCGGTGCCGTGGGCGCCGCTCGCGTGCGCTACCAGCCGCCCGGCGTACGGCGCGTCGGTGGCGGCGAGCCCGGCGACCAGGCCGGGCAGCACGTCGTCGGGAACGGTGAGCAGCACAAGGTCCGCCTCCGCGAGGACCCCGGCGGGCTCGGTGAGCTTCGCGCCGGGGAAGTTGTCCCGCACCCGCTGCTTGGACCGTTCGGAAACGGCCGCAGCCGCGGTCACCTGGTGCCCGGCCCGCTGCAGCGCCCGCGCGAGCGCGATCCCGGCCCGTCCGGGCCCGATCACGCCAACCCGCAGCCGTGCCGGATGTTCGCTAGTTCCAGTCTCCACCGGTACCGGACAGCCCCCTCTTACGCTGGCCAACGCCTGACAAGGATAGTCCCGCACCCGCACCCGCCGTCGCGCACCGGCCCCGCGCCCGCGCGGCCGCCCGGATCGGCCCGGGGAACCCCGGCCGGGACGGCGCAGCCTTACCACGCGTCCCTCAGGCAACAAGGTCACCAGTAAATTTTTCGTATCAGGTAAACTTTTCACCGGATGTAAAGAAAAGACGTTCGGAACGTCTTTTCTTTACCCGTCGTGAGATGTTTACCGGTAAACCCGCAGGCGCGGCCCTGGCCGCCGGGTCGGCTTGCCTGCCGCCGGACGGCGGGACGGCGGACGACGGGACGGCAGGACGGCAGGACGGCAGGACGACGGGACGGCGGGCACCGACGGGCCGGCAGCGGCCGGCACCGCCGGGCCCGCAGCGGCCGGCGCCCCGGGGCGCACCGGGGCGCACCGGGCCGGCGCCCGCCACCGGGGCGCCCGCCACCGGGGCACCGCCACCGCGGCACCGCTAGCGCGCCTTGACTGGGCAGGCAAGACTGCTTGACTTACCGGCCCGCGCCCGCCTAGCCGCGCGGCTCTGCTCAGGTTCCCCGCGCCCGCGCGGCCGTGTATTTGGCTCGTACGTGACGGGCAAGGCTAATGGTGGAAGGGGGACGGGCGGGGCGGCGGCGGCACGGAGTCGTCGTCGTCGCCGTCGGGGTTCTTCGGTACGCGGCAGCAGTACTCAAGGAACAGGGCGGCGGCGATGAGGACGAGGCAGGCGCCGAACGACAGGCTGGCGTTGACCAGGTCGCCGCGGGGGGTTGGCGCGTTCGTCATCCCGGACAGGTAGATGATGAACCCGGCGCTGACGCCGGCGAGCAGCGCCGCGGTCATCGAGCTGGCCTTGGCGAGCGCGACCATCCGGGCGACGAACAGCGGCGGTGCGGGACGCGCTCCCCGCCGTCCTTGGATGCGGGCCCGGAGGTCGCGGCCCGTCCAGGCCTCCGCGCCCGCCGCGATCAGCAGCGCTGGCACGCCGGTCCAGCTGAGCGGCGGCAGGCTGGTGTAGACGGCGGTGAGCACCGCCCAGCTCACCGCACCCGCGAGAACGGCGAGGAGCACGAGCGTCCGGGGCCGAGTCGGTCTCACGATTCCGTCCCCGGGGTTGCGAGGGGCGCGCCGTTGCGGCGGATGCCCGAGGCATCGACGGCGGCGAGCAGCTCCGCGACCGGCCCGTGACCGGGAAGCTCGGCCGCCGGGTCAATGTCGTGCCAGGGCGCGAGCACGAAGGCCCGCTCGTGCGCCCTGGGGTGCGGCAGCGTGAGCTCCGGGTCATCGCTCCGCTCGCCGGACACGGTGATGACGTCGATGTCCAGGGTGCGCGGTCCCCAGCGGACCAAGCGCACCCGGTCGAACGCCGCCTCGATCTCGTGCAGCCGGTCGAGCAGCCCATGAGACGGGAGGGTGGTCTCGGCAAGGATCACGGCGTTCAGGTAGTCAGGCTGCGGCGGCCCGCCTACTGGCACGGTCTCGTAGACGGGGGAAACGGCGATCAAGCGCACCTCCGAGAGCCCCGCGATGGCGTCCACGCCACCTTGGAGTATGTCTCGCCTGTCTCCGAGGTTACTGCCAAGGGCAAGCACGACCGCCCGTCCTGCGCGCACCGTCATGAGCGCGCGGCCGCGCGGTAGGCGGCCGCTACCCGGACCGCGTCGGCGTTCGCCGGGACCTGGTGGACCCGGACGCACCACGCGCCGGCCGCTGCGGATAGCGCGGTGATGGCGGCCGTCGCCGCGTCGTTCTCCATGAACGGCCGCGGCTCACCGCCGGAGTCGAAAAGCTTACTCAGGTACCGCTTGCGCGAGGCGCCGACGAGCACGGGGAAGTCGCGACCGCCGATCGTGGCGAGCTCACGCAGCCCGGCAAGCAGCTGCCAGTTGTGCGCCTCGGTGCCGCTTGGAGCCGGGTTCTTGCTGAATCCCAGCCCGGGGTCGAGCACGATCATCGACGGATCGACGCCCTCGGCGGTCACCGCGCCGATCCGCTGGGCGAGCTCGTCGTGCACCTCGCGGACCACGTCCTGGTAGACGGCCCGCTTCTCCATGTCGTGGCTGTGCCCGCGCCAGTGCATCACGACGTAGGGTACCCCGGCCTTGGCCACCAGCCGGGGCATGTACGGGTCGGCGAGTCCGCCGCTGACGTCGTTGACCAGGCTGACGCCCGCCTCGACCGCCCATTGCGCCACCTGGGCGCGCATCGTGTCTACACTGACCACGGCCCCCGCCTTGACGAGCTCGGTGATCACCGGCTTGACCCGGCGCAGTTCCTCGTCGGCTGGGATCCGCTGCGCACCCGGCCTCGTCGACTCCCCGCCGACGTCGATGATGTCGGCGCCCTGGGCCATCAGCTCAAGGCCGTGCTGGATCGCCGCATCGGCGCCGAACCAGCGCCCGCCGTCGGAGAAGGAGTCAGGCGTCACGTTGACCACACCCATGACCAGGCATCGGCCCGCCCGAGGCGACCCGGCGAGACCAGGCAGATTGACCATAACGGGAATGGTAGCCAGCCGGCCCCGGTCAGCGCGGGCAGGCCCGGCAAGCCGCGGTCGTGCGGTCAGGCCTGCTCTGCGTGGACGCCGGGCGTCGCCCGCGTGCCCGGGCGGCGCCCGGGCAGGCGGAGGCGGCCCGCCGCCCGGCGCACGTACCGCTTCACCTCGAGCTTCGGCCACACGAGGAACGCTTCGGCCTCAAGGGCGGCGAGCGCGATGCGCGGCGCGTCCCGCCCGCTGGTGAAGACGAAGAAGCGCGGCTCCCAGACGGGGCTGAACTTCGCGTTGAACTTGTAGAGCGACTCGATCTGGAACCACCGGGACAGGAAGACGAGCAGCCCGCGCCACGCCTTGAGTACCGGCCCCGCGCCGATTCGCTCGCCGCGCTCGAGCGCGGCGCGGAACATGGCGAAGTTCAGCGAGACGCGCTTCACGCCGAGCCCGGGAGCGGCCTTGATGGCCTCGACGATCAGGAAGTCGTTCAGCCCTGCCTGCGCGGTCTTGTCGCGCCGCATCAGGTCGAGGGAGAGCCCGTCGTTGCCCCAGGGCACGAATTGCAGCACAGCCCGGAGCACGCCATCCTCCTTGGCGGTCACCAGGACGCACTTCTCGTCGCCCGGGACCCCGAGGCGACCGAGCGCCATCGAGAAACCGCGCTCGACGTGGGTGCCCCGCCAGCGGTCCGCCTCCCTGATCATCCGGTCGAGCTCCTGCTGCGGAATGTCACCGACCCGGCGGACCTCCGCGGTGTAGCCGTTCTTGGCGACGCGGTTGACCATCTGCCTGACGTTGCGCATCTGGCGGCCGGAGAGGCTGAAGTCCGCGACGCTGACGATGGCCTCGTCACCCAGCTCCAGGGCGGTCAGGTCGCCCTCACGGCACCACACCTCGGCCCCGAGCTCGCTGCAGCCCATGACCGCGGGCCGCCACGCGTGCCGCGCCGCCTCGCTGAGGAACTCAGCGATGGCGCCCGGCCACGCCTCAGAGTCGCCAAGCGGGTCGCCCGCGGCCAGCATCACGCCTGCCACTACGCGGTAGCAGATGCCCGATTTGCCAGACGGCGACCAGATCACGCTCTTGTCGTCGCGCAGCGCGAAGTAACCGAGCGAGTCGCGGTCGCCGTACCGGTCCAGCAGCTCGCGGATCCTGGTCGCGTCGGCGGCGGCGAGCCCCGGGCGCGGCCGGTCCGAGCGCAGGAACAGGTAGATGGTGACCACGACGGTGAACACACCGAGCGCGCTGGTGAGCACGTGATACAGGTCGCCGCGCGCATCGGACGCCCACGTGATGGGGACGGGCCCGGCCACGCCGACCAGTTCATACAGCACGTCCTGCAGCCGCTCGACCAGCGAGTAGCTGCCGGAAAGCGGCCCGACCTGAAGGTAGCCGAGGCCGATCGCGAAGTCCATCACGACGAGGACGAGGAAGGCCCGCAGCGCGGTCCGCCGGTTGCGCGGGTCAGCGACCGCGTAGAAGTCCTCGTGGCGGTAGAGCAGCACGCCGAGCAGGACGATCGCGACAATGCTCGAGACGGAGATGCCACGCGGATAGTGCAGGAAGTGGAGGACGATATCGAACGCGAGCAGCCCGAGCACGGCCTGCCACGCGCGCCTCTTACGCCGCCGCAGCCCGCGGGCGAGCATCAGCAGCAGGAGGCCGATGATCACGTCCGAGCTCCGGGTGACGTTGGTGAGCGTCCCCGGCACGACGGAGTTGACTTTGTGCGCTTCCAGTGCATGGTGCCAGGCCGGCTTGAAGACGGCGAGCACATCGGACAGGCCGATAAGGAAGGTGAGCAGCGCGGCCACGGCGGGAATCCAGGTCAGCCGCCTGCCATGCTTACGCTCCGGTGAGTTGCCTCCCGGATCACGCGCGCGCGATATGTCGCTCTCTGTCATCTCAAATCTCTTGTCAGGCCCCGAATCATGGATGAGCAGAGTAGTCATGACAGCCTCGCCAAGCACTGCCCATTCCCTGATCTGCTGAAGATCTTCCTAAGCGGCACGGCGGCCAGACACGCGCGCGACGGCAGTCGCCGTCTTAGCAAGTTCTCCACAGCTAAGGTACCTCCAAGCACCCCGGATCAACCGAACGAGTGGTAAAACTGAAGTATTTCTCCCGTCCTGCCCGAAGTCCCCGCGGGCAAGGGCCGGGATGAAAGTCCCACTGTCCGGCAATCAATAAGACGCACGGGAGGCGGTGATCGGTTCACACAATTCGGACCGTTTTCCGCTACCCCCGCCCAAAGCGGGTAAACGCGGTCATACCGCTCGCCGCTAAATCCGGAGGTTTCCTCCGGATTTACCGTTCGGTTATTTAATGCCGAAGAGCAGCGACATCGCCTCGGCGCGGGTCCTCGCATCCTTGCGGAAGACGCCACGGACGGCGGATGTCACGGTGGTCGCGCCCGGCTTGCGCACCCCGCGCATGGACATGCACAGGTGCTCGCACTCGAGCACCACGATCACCCCGCGCGGCTCCAGGATCCGCATCAGCGCGTCGGCGATCTGGCAGGTCATCCGCTCCTGCACCTGCGGTCGCTTGGCGTACACGTCGGCCAGCCTGGCGAGCTTGGACAGGCCGGTGATCTCCCCCTTGGCGTTCGGTATGTAGCCGATGTGCGCCTTGCCGAAGAAGGGCACCAGGTGGTGCTCGCACATGCTGTAGACCTCGATGTCCCGCACGAGCACGATCTCGTCGTGCTCGGCGTCGAAGACCGTGGTCAGCACTTCCTCGGGACGCTGGCGGAGGCCGGCGAACTGTTCCGCGTACATCCTGGCGACCCGTGCCGGGGTGTCGACAAGCCCGTCACGCTCCGGGTCCTCGCCGAGCGCGAGGAGGATCTCGCGGACCGCGCGCTCGATCCTCGCCTGGTCTACCTGGGGCTGACCAGGCGCGAGCCGCTCACCCGCAGCCGGCGCGTGCACCCCAGCCGCAGGCTGTCCGTCGATCGCCATGAGTTCAGTCGCTGCCCTCGGATGAGCCCGAGTCAAGGCCGTAGCCGAGCGCCTGGCCGTTCGCCGGGCCCTGGATGCCCTCAAGGCCCGAGCTCGCCGCGAGCGCCAGCTCCTTGGGCGACATGACCGGTGGCCGGTCGGACGGCAGCCGCTTGCCGTAGCCGGTGTACGTGCCGCGAACCGACCGCCTCTGCACCGGCGCGAAGACCTCGAGCACCTGCTTGCGGGAGAGCGTCTCGTGCTCAAGGAGCTGGAGCACCAGGTTGTCGAGCACGTCGCGGTACTCGACGAGCACCTCCCACGCCTCGTCGTGGGCCGCCTCGATCAGCCGCTTGATCTCCTCGTCGATCGCGGACGCGATCTCCTCGGAGTAGTCCCTGCTGTGTGACATGTCCCGGCCGAGGAACGGCTCGGCGTCGCCGCTGCCGAACTTCCGCGCGCCGAGCCGCTCGCTCATGCCGTACTCGGTGACCATGTTGCGGGCGATCTGGGTGGCCTTCTCGATGTCGTTGGCCGCGCCGCTCGTCGGCTCGTGGAAGATGATCTCCTCCGCGGTCCGGCCACCGAGCAGCATCGCCAGCTGGTCCTGCATCTCGGCCCGGGTGGTGAGGAACTTGTCCTCGGTCGGCAGCGCCATGGTGTAGCCGAGCGCGCGGCCGCGCGGGATGATGGTGACCTTGTGCACCGGGTCGGCGTTCGCCATCGCGTGCCCGACCAGGGCGTGCCCGCCCTCGTGGTAGGCGATCAGCTTCCGTTCCTTCTCCGACAGCAGCACGCTCTTGCGCTGGGGTCCGGTCATCACGCGGTCGATGGCCTCCTCGAGCGCGGCCATGTTGATCTGCTTGCCGTTGGTGCGGGCGGTGAGCAGCGCCGCCTCGTTGATCACGTTGGCGAGGTCCGCGCCGGTGAAGCCGGGGGTACGCCGCGCGATGATGTCCAGGTCCGCGTCGGACGCGATGGGCTTGCCGCGAGCGTGCACCTTGAGGATGCCCCTGCGGCCCGTCAGGTCCGGCTGAGCCACGACGATCTGCCGGTCGAACCGCCCCGGGCGCAGCAGCGCCGGGTCGAGGATGTCCGGCCGGTTGGTGGCGGCGATCACGATCACGCCGCCCTTGGTGTCGAACCCGTCGAGCTCGACGAGCATCTGGTTCAGCGTCTGCTCGCGCTCGTCGTGCCCGCCGCCGAGCCCGGCGCCGCGGTGCCGGCCCACGGCGTCGATCTCGTCGACGAACACGATCGCCGGGGCATTCGCCTTGGCCTGCTCGAACAGGTCGCGCACCCGCGAGGCGCCGACGCCGACGAACATCTCCACGAAGTCGGAACCGGAAATCGAGTAGAACGGAACGCCCGCCTCGCCCGCGACCGCCCGGGCGAGCAGCGTCTTGCCGGTGCCGGGCGGGCCGTACAGCAGCACGCCCTTGGGGATCTTCGCGCCGATCGCCTGGAACTTCGCCGGGTTCTGCAGGAACTCCTTGATCTCCTGCAGCTCCTCGATGGCCTCGTCGGCCCCGGCCACGTCGGCGAAGGTGGTCTTCGGCGTGTCCTTGGTGATCAGCTTGGCCCGTGACTTCCCGAAATTCATCACCCGCGAGCCGCCGCCCTGCATCTGGCTCAGCAGGAAGAAGAAGAAGAGCGCGATCACAAGGTACGGGACTAGCGTCTCAAGGATGGAAAGCAGCGCGCTCGACTTGGGGATCTGCACGTTGTAGCCGCCCTGCAGCTGGCCCTTGTCGAACTGAGACTGGAGCAACTGCTGCAACTGCTGGCCCTGGCCGGTGATGAAGTCGGCCTGGTACTGCTTGCCGTCCGTCGCCGTCACCTGGATGGTCTGGTTCTTGTCGGTGAGCACCGCCGACTTGACCTTGCCCTGCTCAATCAGCTGGACGACTTTCCCGGTATCCGCCGCCTGGTAGCTGCTACCAGAGTTGGCCCAGCCCAACGTGATCGTTATGACCAGCACCGCAAGGAGCACCAGCAGTAGCGGTCCGCGGAAAATACGCTTCAATTCCATTGTGAGCGACCCCTTGGGCCCGGGGCCGTTCCCTCCTGACCAGCCTCACGTCCCGCCGACCACCGGCGGCACCGCCTGTCCCAGTCCTAGTCGGACTGCGCCGACCGTATCCGAACCATGATGATTCCCTGACGGTACATCAACGCTACCTGTAGCGGCATGTGTTCCCCACCGCCCCCCGACCACGCCAGAGACGATCGTCGTTTCTACCGGGCGCGTCCCGGGGGGTACGAGGGGTCGTCCCCCCGGGAGACACCAGCGTTCCCTCTGTACACCTCGGGGGCCAGCGTCCCGATAAAAGGAAGGTTACGGTAGCGCTCCGCGTAGTCCAGCCCGTAGCCGACAACGAACTCGTCGGGCACCTCGAATCCGGTGTAGGCGACCGCGACGTCCATCTGCGCCGAAGACGGCTTCCGCAGCATGGCGCAGATCTCCACGGAGGCCGGGTCGCGTGACTTGAGGTTGCCCACCAGCCAGGACAGGGTCAGCCCGGAGTCGATGATGTCCTCGACGATCAGCACGTGCCGGCCGCTGATGTCCGCGTCCAGGTCCTTGAGGATGCGGACCACCCCGGACGACTTGGTGCCCGAGCCGTACGACGACACGGCCATCCAGTCCATCTGGACGGGCAGGTGCATGGCGCGCGCGAGGTCTGCCATCACCATGACCGCCCCCTTAAGCACGCCGACGAGCAGCAGTTCGCGCCCGGCGTAATCGGCGTCGATCTGCGCGGCGAGCTCAGCGGTCCGCCCGGCCAGCTGCTCGGACGTGATGAGCACCTCTTTCAGCGCCGGCCCCATGTCAGCGACGTCCATGCGTTGCCCCCTCGGCTTTGTCGGTCTCAAAGCACAGCCGCCCCGACCGGCGCAGCGCGCGGACGCCGCCAGGCAGGTCGACGCCCCGCTGCCCGTGCCAGTCGGTGACCAGTTCACCGATGCGGGCGACGTGCGCCGCCGTCAGCGCTCCGGCCGGGCACCCGGCGTCCAGCGCCGCGGACCGTAGCACCCGCGCCCGCACCGCGGCGGGGAGAGCGGCCAGGACGGCGGCGGACAGCTCCGCGTCGCCGGGCATCCGCTGTGCCTGTGCGATTTCCTCTAGCACCTCGGCATCATCTCGCAGCTGGCCTGCGGTCCGCGCCAGCGCCTCGGCCACTCCGGGTCCGAGCGCTGCCTCAAGCGCCGGCAGCGCGTCGAGCCTGACCCGGACCCTGGCGAACCGGCGGTCCGCGTTGTGCGGGTCGGTCCACGGGCGCAGCCCGAGCGCCTCGCACGCCGCGGCAGTGACGGGCCTGCGCACGCGCAGAAGGGGCCGGGCGAAGACGCCGCGGCGCGGCGGCATGCCCGCGAGCGACCGGGCGCCGGACCCGCGGCCGAGCCCGAGCAGCACGGTCTCCGCCTGGTCGTCGAGGGTGTGGCCGAGCAGCACCGCGGCCGCGCCGACGTCGGCGGCGGCCTTTTCCAGCGCGGCGTAGCGGGCCGCACGGGCCGCCGCCTCTGGCCCGCCGTGTCCGTCCACGGTCACGGTAACGGCCTGCACCGGATCAAGGCCCAGGCCGCGCAGCGTGCCCGCGACCTCCCCCGCGCGGTCCGCCGAGCCTGGCTGAAGCCCGTGATCGACGGTGACCGCCCCGGCTCGCAGCCCGGCGCGCGGCGCGACGAACGCCAGCGCCGCGGCGAGGGCCAGTGAGTCAGGCCCGCCTGAGCACGCCGCGAGGACCAGCTCACCGGGCGTGAGGCCGACCAGCGACTCGCGGACCGCGTTGCGGACCTCGGCCACGGCCGGAGCGAGGGCACCACCCACCGTCAGGCGACCCGCTCAAGCCATTCACGCGGTTGGGCAAGCTCTGCGCGGGTGGGCAGCGTCTCCGGCGAAGTCCAGACCTTGTTGAACCCGGCCATGCCTGCCTCGGCGACCACCGTGGAGACGAATACCGAGCCCTGCTCGTACTGCTTCATCTTGAGGTCGATGCCGAGGATGCGGCGCAGGATCTGCTCCATCCGGCCCGCAGTGCCGCGCCGCTGGGAGAACTTTTCCCTGATGTTCGCGACGGACGGCACCACCTGCGGGCCGACCGCGTCCATCACGTAGTCGCCGTGCCCCTCCACCAGGGTCATCACCGCGGTGAGCTTCTCGAGCAGCGCCCGCTGCGCCGGGGTCTGCATCGCCTCGACCAGGCTCTCTCCGTCGCTCCCGCGCACCGCCCCGGCGACCGCGGTGGCGGCCGACCGGAGCCGCTCGATGATGGCGCCCGCGTCCAGGTCCGAGGCGAGCAGGAATTCCGTCATCATGCCTTGCACGTAACCCCGCAGCCAGGGCACCGAGGTGAACTGGACCCGGTGCGTCTCCTCGTGCAGGCAGACCCAGCGCCGGAAGTCGTGCGGGTCGACGCCGAGCTCACGCTCGACCATGACGATGTTGGGTGCGACCAAGGTAAGACGGCCGACACCCGCGCCCTGGCCGGCCGCGGCGGCGCCGTTGACCGCGTTCGCCGCCGGCGACACGTGTACGCCGCCTGTGCCGTTCGCGCCGTCGGCGGTGCCGTTCGCGCCGTTCGCCGATGGTCCTCCCTCGCCGGGCGGCAGGAACAGCTCGTACTGGCCGAGCACCCTGGACGACAGGTAGGCGAGGATCAGGCCGGCCTGCACGCCGGTGACCCGCGAGCCAACCGTGCCGACCACAGAGCCGGCCGTCGGCAGGACGTTCGCCCGCTCGGCGAGCTGCTCCGCGAGCGGCTCGAGTACCACGCGGAACCCGCCGACATTCGCCCTGATCCATCCCGGGCGGTCCACCACGGCGACCGGGCCGACGGCCCCTCGGCTAGTCAGCCCGGTCAGGTCCCGCACGGGCTGCTGGACGACGGCGGTCAGGCCGCGCAGTTCCGCTACCACCGCGCGGGCCTCCGTAAGGCTGACCTGAGGTCCCTGCCTGGCGAACCTGACGCCGGTGGAGATCGCCATGTCCCAGTCGATCATCTGTGCGCTGCTCACCCTCCTACCGTACGTGCTGTATCGCCCGCGGGGCGACCCCCCGGGGCCCTGCCGCGCAGGGCCCGATCGCAAAACCGGCGGCAATGGCCGCCCTGCGCGGCGGGACGAGGTGCGCCTGATGCTCCCGAACCCGTCAACGGCAACCGCACCCGGCCAGGCCCGCCGCCGCCGCGTCGATCGCGGCCGCGGCCCCCGGCAGCTGGTCAGCGCTCGGCACCCGCGGCGCCATGATCGCGAAAAACAGCAAGGTGCCCGCCTTGTCGTACACCAGGCCGGCCAGCGTTGCCACCGTGCTCAGGTTGCCCGTCTTGGCCCGCACCACCCCGCGCGCCGCACCGCCCGCGACGCTGCCGATGACGCCGAAGTCGCTGCCGCCCGCGGAAAGCGTGCCGGTGAACCCGGCCACAGGGAGCCCGGTGACGGCACCGCGCAGCTCCGGCCGGCTCGAGGCCACCGTGAGTACTCGCACCAGCGTCTCCGGTGCGATCTTGTCATCGGGCGACAGGCCGCTGCCGTCGACCAGGCTGACCTGCGTGGTGATGCCGAGCCGCCGCAATTCGGTCACGTCGGCGGCCGCCGCGCCGGCGAACGTGGCGGGCATGCCGAGCGAGATGGCGACGTGCCGTGCCAGGTTCTCGGCGATCACGTTGTTCGACTCGGTCAGCATTTGCTCGACGATCGCGGTGAGCGGTGGTGAGCTCACGCTGGCGAGCACCGGGGCGGACGCCGACGCGGCGACCTGCGCGGGCGTCGCGGTGACGGTGATGCCGTACTGGGTGAGCAGCCCGGCGAACGCGGCGGCGGTCATGCCCGCCGGGTCGTAGGTCCGCGGACGGAAGTTGACCGGGTCGTCGTTGTCTTCGAGCGCGCCGCCCGCGGTCAGCCGCCCCTGGTCGGCCTCGAGCGCGACGATCGGCGTCGCGTCCCCCAGGTCGATGTCGCCCTCGCTCCAGCCGGGTGCCAGGCCCGGCCCGCTGAACAGCCCGGTGTCATAACCAAGCCGCACGGAGCGGCGCCCCTGTGCCTTGAGCGCTCGGGCGGTGCTGGCCGCGAGTTGAGCGAGGGTGGCCGGACGCGGGTAATCGGCGGACGGGTACCCGTGCACGGCGAGCGTCGGGTCACCGCCGCCGGTGAGCACGATGGTGCCGCCCGCCTGGCGCACGGCCGTTGTGAACCGGGCACCCGGGCCGAGCGCGGCGAGCGAGGCCACCGCCGTCACCAGCTTGGTGGTGGAGGCCGGGGTGGCGGGCGCGTCCGCGTTGGCGGAGTAGAGTACGCGGCCGGTTGCCGCGTCGGCCACCTCGACGCCCAGGCCGTCCCCGGTCACGGCCGACGGCAGCTCCCTGCCCAGCATGGCCGCGAGGCCGCGCGCCGTGGGCAGCGCAGCCGCCTGCTCCCCTGCCGCCCCGACCGGGGTGAGCAGTGGTGTGGCATTGACCACAGGGCGCACGGCGAGCACGGGGATGTGCAGCCGTGCGAGCCGCGGCGGGAGCATGCGCGCCACGGTGAGCCCGGCCGCGAGGGTTAGCACGTTGAGCAGGGCCAGCACGGCTAGGGCAGTGGTCCGGGTGCGACGCACCAGCCTACCTTTCGCGGTACGAGGGTGGGCCCAGCTTAGGGGCGGGCCGGCCCTGCCTTCGCCCTCAGCCGGCGGACCGGTCGACCTGGTGCCATGACGACCGGCGACAATGGAGTTATTCAGCCGACTAATGCGCGGAGTGAGCATGGACGTCGAGGTAATCATCGAGATCCCGCGAGGCCAGCGGAACAAGTACGAGGTTGACCACCACACCGGGCGGATCAGGCTTGACCGCATGCTGTTCACCTCGACCAGGTACCCCGCCGACTACGGGTTCATCGAGGACACCCTCGGCGGAGACGGTGACCCGCTTGACGCCCTGGTCCTGCTTGAGGAGCCCACCTTCCCTGGTTGCCTGGTGACGGCCCGGGTCATCGGCATGTTCCAGATGACCGACGAGAAGGGTCCGGACGACAAGGTGCTCTGCGTACCCGCGAGCGACCCGCGGATGGCGCACCTGCAGGACATGAGCGACGTGCCCGAGTTTGACCAGCTTGAGATCCAGCATTTCTTCGAGGTGTACAAGGACCTTGAGCCAGGCAAGTCCGTTGAGGGCTCGCACTGGTCGGGCCGCGCGGACGCCGAGGCGGAGGTGGAGCGCTCGCGCAAGCGCTTCATCGACTACGAGTCAAATCTGACCAGGGCGGCTGACTAGGCGTCGGCCTCGGCGGCCTGCTCGATGATCTGATCCGCGCGGGACTTGATCGCCGCGTACGCGTCGCGCAGAGGCTCTCCGCCCAGCTCGGCGAGGCCGCCGGAGACGAGCGCGGCGGTCCGTGCGGCCGTCGCGGCCTGCTGCCACCTCGCCGCCGCCGCGTGCAGCGTCATCGCCCGTACCGCCGCGGCCGCCCAGTCGGGCGCGGCCAGCTGAAGGTAGCGAGGTGCCGCGACCAGCCAGCCGGGTACCGCGGTCCGCACCTGGAGCCGGTCGAGCACGTCCGCGGCCAGCTCGAGCCCGGCCTGCGACTCGGCGAGCCCGTCCTCGTCCATCCCGGTCTTCAGCAGGCAGCGGCCCAGGTGGAAGCGCGCCCTGGCCAGCCCGAGGTCGCGCTCTTCTGTGTCGGTGGCGGGCGCCTTCAGGTACATGCCGACGACCTCGCGGAGCAGGCTGATCGCGTCCCGCGTGCTGCCCGCCGCGTCCGAGGCAAGGGCGATCCTGGTGAGCACGTCGATTCGCGGCACCTCGTAGGCGGCTGGGTCGGCCTCCGCCAGCGCCGCGTAATGGCCGGCGGACTCGGTGAGCAGGGCTATGGCCTGCCATGTGCCGCCGCCGTAGCCGGCGTAGGCGCACAGTGCGGCGGCCAGTTCCGGCTGGTGGCTCGCCGGGTCCGCCGCGTCCGCGCACAGCTCGCGGCTGATGAGCAGCGCCCGCTCGGAGTGCCCCGCCGCCTTGTCGTGGCTGCCCTGGAGCGCGGCACGGAACGCCTCTCCCAGGTGAAAGTCGTACCTGCGTTCCAGGGTGCTGAGCCGCAGCGCCCTGCGTCCCGATGCCATCCGGGCCGACGGATGGCGGGCTGACCGCTCGTGCCGGGCCATGAACATGCCGCGAACCTCTCACCGGGTGAAGCCACTCGACGACCCCTACGAAGATCGTGACATAACACCGTGTAACTGGCAATACACGGTGCGAAACTATTTGTCCCCGGCCGAAGGCGGAAATGGCCGGTGACGGCAGCGCCCTCGTCGCGCTACCGGCCGGCGCCGCCGCGGCCGCTCTCGCCGGGCGGCTGGCCGGCCGCGGCGGGTTCCGCTGCCGCCCGCACGGTCCCGGCCACGAGGTCGAGGAAGGCGGAGGTCCGGCCGAAGGTCTCGCCGATGCGGTGGCCGGCCAGCAGGTCCTGATAGGCCCGGTACCGGCCCAGCTCCCACTCCTGTCCCCGTGGCGGCAGGGTCGCCACGGCCGGCGCGGGCAGTGACCGCCAGGTCCACTCGGTGATCGGAGCGTCGCAGCCGCCCTGCTCGTCACCGCGCGGCTGAATGAAGTCGGCGTGATCGGCGTAGTAGCCCATCCGGTTCCGCACGAAGCGCAGGCCGCCCAGAGTGGTCTCCGTGTCCCGGCGCCGCGCAGCCGGCAGCGCCGCGAGCGCGGCGTCGTACTCCTCGGGGTAGTACCTGACAAGGGTCGCGTCGACGATCGTCACCCACCAGACGGCCTCGCCGATCACCGCGAACGCGTGCGCCTGGTCGTGCGCCCTGGCCTTGCCGAGCCGCTCCGTGGTGTCCCGCATGGCGGTGATGGCCCAGCTCAGCGCGCTCGTTCCGGTGGTCCGGGGGCCGTGCCGCTCGTCCGCCCAGTTCTCGCTGCCCCACTTTTGCTGGTCCCTCGCCGCCATGCTCCAGCTCTCGCGGTTCCAGGCCACCCGGCAGCGGGCCGAGCAGAAGCGCGCGTGCTCGCGCTTCGGCTCGAACTCCTTGCCGCAGCGCTCACATCGCCTAGATTCCGCCATCGGGTCATGTTACGCGTAACATTTGGCGCCACCCAGGCTCGCTGGTGGAACTTCCGTGGAACTTCGGGTGGCGGGCGCGCAACCAGCAGCCGTCCGCCGGGGCCTCCTGGCGAGACGCCCCAGGATCCCCGGTGCACGCGCGGTCGGAGGCGGACCGTGAACCCCCGATTCCCTGCGCAGTTACTCAACTACTTAGAGTGAGAGAGGCGTGCTGGGAAACCTGGGCGGATCCGTGCACCTTTCCCCGCGGAGCCGGGAATACTTTGATTGCCGACACGGAGCATGACGCCTCATGATTAACACTTAGTAATGATGCTTGGCAGCAAGGAGGACCGGTGGACAACACCGAAGGAGTGCTGAGACGGGCACCCCTGTTCGACGCGCTCGACGACGAAGGCGCACGCACGCTCCGTCGCCAGATGACGGAAGTTAAGCTCTCCCGCGGTGAGCACCTGTTCATGGAGGGCGATGACGGCGACTCCCTGTACGTGGTGATCGAGGGCAAGATGAAGCTCACCCGCGCCGCCGCGGACGGCCGGGAGAACCTGCTAAGCGTCATCGGCCCTGGTGAGATGTTTGGCGAGCTGTCACTGTTTGACCCGCGGCCGCGCACCTCCTCAGCGAGCGCGGTGACCGACGCGGTGCTCGCGTCGCTCAAGCACGAGGCGTTGACGCCGTTTCTCCGCGAGCGCCCGGAAGTTTCGCTGCACATGCTGCGCGCGCTGGCACAGCGGCTGCGCCGCGCCAACGACGTCACCGCTGACCTGGTATTCACCGACGTGCCCGGCCGGGTCGCGAAGAACCTGCTCGATCTGGCGGACCGCTTCGGCAACCAGGAGTCTGACGGCCTGCACGTGCACCACGACCTGACGCAGGAGGAGCTCGCGCAGCTGGTCGGCGCCTCGCGGGAGACGGTCAACAAGGCCCTCGCAGACTTCGCCGCTAGGGGCTGGCTGCAGATCTCCGCCCGCTCGGTGCTGATCCTCGACTCGGAGCGGCTGCGCAAGCGCGCCCGTTAGTTACCTGCCGCGGCTGCCCGCCCGGGTGCGGCGATCGCGATCCCAGCAGGCGGCCTGATTCAGCGAGGCTCATAACCGCCGAGGTAGTCAAGCTGGGCGCGGACCGAGAGCTCCGCGGCCGGCCACAGTGACCGGTCCACGTCGGCGTAGACGATGGCGACAACCTCGCCAGGAGTGCGCGCGCCGGCCGCGAGCGCCGCCCGGACCTGATCGAGGCGCTCCCTGCGGTGGCCGATGTAGTAATCGAGCACCCCCGCGGGGTCGTGTAGCAGGGGGCCGTGGCCGGGCAGCAGTACCCGCAGGCCCGCGTCGTCGGCCAGCGACCTGAGCTCGTCAAGCGTCCGCAGGTAGTCGCCGAGCGACCCGTCCGCGGCGATCACCGTCGTCCCCCGTCCGAGGATGGTGTCCCCGGTGAGCAGCGCGCCGTCGGCGGTCAGCAGCAGGCTGAGCGAGTCCGCGGTGTGCCCGGGGGTGGCCACCACGCGCAGCTCGCAGCCGGCCACGCGGAGCACCGCGCCCGCGGTGAATCCCTCGCTGCCCAGCCGGTGCGCGGGGTCGAGCGCGGCGACCGGCGCGCCGGACAGCTCGGCGAACCTGGCCGCGCCCGCGGAGTGATCGGGGTGCCCGTGCGTCAGTACGACCTGCGCCACGTGCCGGTCGCCCGCGCAGGCCGCGTCGAGGACGCGCCGCAGGTGGGCCTCGTCGCCTGGGCCGGGGTCGACCACGACGGCCGCCGTAGCGCCCGGCTCGGCGATCACCCAGGTGTTGGTGCCGTCAAGCGTCATCGGCGACGGGTTGGGCGCGAGCACGTTCCACGCGCGGGCGGTGCCCATTCCCGTGACGGCCTTGCCGTCGGTGCCCGGCCTGACCGGGCCGGTGCCGCGCTCATGAGGACACCTCGCTGGCGCTCGGAGTCCGCATTCTCATAGCGGGTACCCCACTCCGTCCGGGATGACCAGCCAGGCCTTGCCGTCCTCGAGCACCAGGCGCGGGCAGACCGGCTCTATGGCGCGGCGGGTGGCCAGGATGTCGTCAAGGCCGGCGCCCGCCGCGACGGCGGAGGCGAGGTGGCTCAGCGTCGCCGCCGTCGGCGGGAGCAGCGAGATCTCCCCCGCCCGCGCGGCGTCGATGGCGCTTGCCGGGCGCAGCCACGCCACGTGCTCGGCCTCCGCCTCATGGCCGACCGCCTGCTGGCCGTCGGGCAGCGCGGCGGCGAAGAAGCGCGCGTCGAACCGGCGAGGCTCGCCCTCCGGCGTGACCCAGCGGGCCCAGGGCACAAGCAGGTCGGCGCGAAGCACGAGGCCACGCCGCGACAGCAGCTCGGCGAGGGTAAGCGTGCCCCCGGCCAGCGCCGCCCGGTCCGCGTCCCACGAAGGCCCGGCGGGCACGGCGAGGGACGAGCCCGGCGCGCCGGCCAGCAGCACGCCCGACTCCTCGAAGGTTTCCCGCACCGCGGCGCACACCAGCGCCCGCGCAACCTCGGCCGAGGCGCCGAGCCGCGCGCCGAACTCCGCGGGCGACGGCCCGTGCCAGCCCACCTCGGCGCCGTAGTCCGCGGGGTCGACCGAGCCGCCGGGGAACACGTAGGCGCCAGGCGCGAACTTCATCGCCGCGGTGCGCCGCAGCATCAGGACCTGGATGTCGCGCCCGATGGCAGAAGGCGCCACCGTATCGGGCGCGACATCCAGGGACGTCTCCCGGGGGGACGCCCCCCCGTACCCCCCGCCGGCGCCGTCGGCCGCGTTCCGCAGGATCACGACCGTGGCCGCGTCCCTGGGGGCGGCGGGCTCGACCCGGCCCGCCTCGATGTCGGCGAGCCGCGCGGCCAGCTTCTCGCCGAACCAGTTCAGTTGTATCCGCACGCCGCATGCACCTGCCGCTACCCGACCTCGGCGATCAGCTCGACCTCGACCGGGGTGTCGAGCGGCAGCACCGCCATGCCGACGGCGCTGCGGGCGTGCCGCCCCGCGTCGCCGAGCACCTCGATCAGCAGCTCGCTCGCGCCGTTGGCGACCTGCGCCTGGCCGGTGAACCCGGGCGCGCTCGCGATGAAGCAGGTCACCTTGACCACCCGCGCGATGGAGTCGAGGCCGCCAGCCACGCTGGCGGCCGCGGCGAGCGCGTTCAGCGCGGCAGTGCGGGCGAACGACGCCGCGTCCTCCGGAGTCACCGCGTCGCCCACCTTGCCGGTTCCTTGCAGCTTCCCGTCGACGAAGGGAAGCTGGCCCGAGGTGTAGACGTAGTTCCCCGTGCGGACCGCGGGCACGTACGCCGCCACCGGCACGGCTATCGGCGGCAGCGTCAGGCCGAGCGCCGCGAGCCGCTCCGCCGGCGTGGACCCGCTCATACGGCCACCTCGCTCATTGCTTCGGCCGCTTCATGTAGGCGACGAGCTGCTCGGCGTTCGGGCCGGGCACCACGGCGACGAGCTCGTAGCCCTCATCGCCCCAGTTGTCCAGGATCTGCTTGGTCGCGTGCGTCAGCAGCGGCACCGTCACGTACTCCCACTTGGTCATGGCGCTCACCCTAGCGCTCAGCAGCGGGGTCTTCCTCGTCGGCCGCGACCTCGGGAACGACGGGGGCGGGCATGGTCGCGTCGCCCAGGGCCTTGATGCCCGGCTCGGCCGTGGCCCCGAGCTCGGGCGTGCTGGTGTGCGCGATCGCCGCCTCGGCGGCCGCCACCTCGGCGTCGCCCAGGTCTTGCGCCTCCGCGTCGGCCAGGGCGGTCGAACCGGTTGGCGCGGCAGGCCCGGGCGCCATCTTCTCGAAGAAGCGCAGCAGCTCGACGGGAACCGGCATGACCAGCGTGCTGTTCTTCTCGCCCGCGACCTCGACCACGGTCTGCAGCAGCCGCAACTGGAGGGCCGCCGGGTCCTTCGCCATCACGCTGGCGGCGGCGGCCAGCCGCTTGGACGCCTGGTACTCGCCGTCGGCGGTGATGATCCGAGCGCGCCGCTCCCGCTCGGCCTCGGCCTGCCGGGACATGGACCGCTTCATGCCCTCGGGCAGCGACACGTCCTTGATCTCGACGCGCTCGACCCGGATGCCCCACGGCTCCTCCGTGGGCTCGTCGATGATGCGCCGCAGCTCCCGGTTGACCGTCTCGCGCTCGGCGAGCAGCTGGTCGAGCTCCGACTGGCCGATGATCGACCGCAGCGAGGTCTGCGCCTGCTGCGAGATCGCGTTGATGTAGTTCTGCACGTTGACCGTGGCCTTGATCGGCTCGACCACACGGAAGTAGACCACCGCGTCTACCCGCACCGACACGTTGTCGCGGGTCATGCCCTCCTGCGCGGGCACGGTCATCGCGATGATCTGCATGTTGACCTTCTGCAGCCGGTCGCCGATCGGCCGGATGAAGGTGAGGCCGGGCTCGACCACCTGCGGCTGGACGCGCCCGAACCGGTACAGGACGCCCTTCTCGTACTGCTGAACGACCTTCATCGACCGGCCAAGGGCGGTCACGCCGGCGACTATCAGGAGCACGATGATGAAAACCACGGCCTCCATGGGAGGTACCTCCTCGTTAGCAGCACCCGCAAAGGGGCTTGTTTTCAGCCTAGTCCGCGCCTTCCCGCGCGCGCATCAACGAACTCTTTCTCCTGGCGGTCCCGGTCCTCCCGACCCTGCGGCCAAGGACAGGATGAAAGAGCTCACACTGACAGGGAGAGGCGAAGCCACGCGCTCGTTCTGAATTGTCCGGTTTTCAATTGCCGCCGCGGGGCCGCCTCCTGCGTGGCCGGCATGTAGCGGTGGCCGAGCGGCGATAGCCTCCTAGGAGTGCGGTTATCTTCCGGGGAGAGAACCCTGCACCCCGGGCGCCCGCAGGCGAACTGCCGTGGAGGCGGGCATGCAGCGGGGGGTGTTGGCACGACGAGGGACTACTCATGACGGCGAGGGACACGGACTGGGATGGCGTGCGGCTGCACGTCGTTACGGGCAAGGGGGGCACCGGCAAGACCACCGTCGCCGCCGCCCTCGCACTCGCCCTGGCGCATGCCGGCCGCAAGGTGCTGCTGATCGAGGCCGAGGGCAGGCAGGGCATCGCCCGGCTGTTCGACCGCCCGCCGCTCCCCTACGGGGAGCGCAAGATCGCCATCGGCCCCGGCGAGGCCCACGACGGACGCGACCCGGGCGGCGACGTCTACGCGCTCGCGATCGACCCGGAGGGCGCCCTGCTGGACTACCTGCAGATGTTCTACGGCATGCGCAGCGCGGGCGTCGCACTCAACCGGCTCGGCATGGTGGACTTCGCGACGACCATCGCCCCCGGCCTTGCCGACGTGCTCGTCACCGGCAAGGCCACCGAGGCGACCCGGCGCAAGCAGCCGGGCTCGGCGAGCGGCTTCACCTACGACGCCGTCGTGCTCGACGCCCCGCCGACCGGGCGGATCGGCCGGTGGCTCAACGTCACCGCCGAGGTGTCAGGGCTGGCGAAGGTGGGGCCCATCAGGGCGCACGCGGATACCGTGGCCAACGTGATCAAGTCGCCGCAGACCGCCGTGCACTTCGTCTGCACGCTCGAGGAGATGCCCGTGCAGGAGACCCTCGACGGGATCGCCGAGGTACGCGCGCTTCCCGGCATGCAGGTCGGCGGCATCGTGGTGAACATGGCCCGTCCCGCGGTGCTGAGCAGGCAAGAGCTCAAGGCCCAGCCGGACCTGCCCGCCATGGCCGCGGCGCTCAGCGCGGCCGGCCTGTACGAAACCGACTCGCTCGCCGCCGCCCTGGCCGGCGAGCTCAGCGAGCACGCCCGCCATATCGAGCTCGCCGACCGCGAGCGGGCCGAGCTTGAGGCGACGGGTCAGCCGATCTACGAGCTGCCGCTGATCGCCGAGGGGATCGACCTGGCCGCGCTGCACCGGCTGGCCGCGGAGCTCCGTGACCAGGGAGCAGCATGAGCCCATGGCAAAGGAAAGCACAGTGAACCCGCGCCTTGACATCGACCGGATCACCGACGACCGGCGCACCAGGATCATCGTCTGCTGCGGTTCCGGCGGCGTCGGCAAGACCACCACGGCGGCCGCCATCGGGCTGCGCGCCGCGGAGCGGGGCCGGCAGGTCTGCGTCCTCACCGTCGACCCGGCGCGGCGACTTGCCCAGTCGATGGGACTGAGCTCGCTCGACAACACGCCGCGCCTCGTCGAGGGCGATCGACGACGAGGCCGGCGGCAGCCTGCACGCGATGATGCTGGACATGAAGCGCACCTTCGACGAGATCGTCGAGGCGCACTCGGACCCGGCGCGGGCGGCGCAGATCCTGGCGAACCCGTTCTACCAGTCGCTTTCTTCGAGCTTCGCCGGCACGCAGGAGTACATGGCGATGGAGAAGCTCGGCCAGCTCCGGCGGTCAGACGAGTGGGACCTGATCGTGGTGGACACCCCGCCGAGCCGGTCGGCGCTCGACTTCCTCGACGCGCCAGAACGGCTCGGCAGGTTCCTCGACGGCCGCCTGATCAGGGTGCTCACCGCCCCGGTGAAGGCGGGCCGGCCGTTCGGCCGGGTGCTCAACGCTGGGCTGTCCGTGATGACCGGCGCGATGACGAGGCTGCTCGGCGGGCAGGTGCTGCGCGACGCGCAGACGTTCATCACGGCCTTTGACACGATGTTCGGCGGGTTCAGGGAGCGCGCGGACGCCACCTACCGGCTGCTTCAGGCGCCCGGCACGTCGTTCCTGGTGATCGCCATGCCGGAACCCGACGCGCTGCGCGAGGCGTCCTACTTCGTCGAGCGGCTCGACGAGGAGCGGATGCCGCTCGCCGGGCTGCTCCTGAACCGGGTGCACGGTCCTGTCAGCAGCGGGCCCGTCGGGAACGAGACCGTCAGCAGCGGGGCCGGTGCCCGCCGGCTGAGCGCGGCGCGCTCGCTCGCCGCGGCCGAGACACTGGAAGCCGCGAGCCAGAACGTGGGCGGGGGATCCGAGGCACCGCCCGGCTACTCCGCCGCGGCGGCAGCGCTACGGCTGCACGCCGAGCGGATGAACCTGGGTGAACGTGAACGGCGGGTGGCCGGGTCGTTCATGTCGGCCCACCCGGCCGTTCCCGTCATCGAAGTACCTGCCCTGCCGGAAGACGTGCATGACCTCGACGGGCTTCGCCGCATCGGTGAGGCTTTCGCAGGGAACAGCTAGCTTTCGCCCGGCGCCGTTGCCGGCCAGGCATCGCTGCCAGCGTGCGATGGGTAATGCTGCAGGCTCAGGCGCTAGCGACGAGCTCGTCGATGCCCTGGCGCTCGTAGCGGTCGCGGGCCGTCTCGAGCAGTTCGCGCCACGACGTGACATCGGGCCTGCGGCGCAGCAGAGCGCGGCGCTCGCGTTCGGTCATCCCGCCCCAGACGCCGAACTCGATCCCGTTGTCGAGCGCATCCGCAAGGCACTCGGTACGGACCGGGCAGCCCCGGCAGATGAGCTTGGCGCGGTTCTGGGCAGCACCCTGGACAAACAGCTCGTCAGGGTCGGTCCCCTTGCAGGCGGCGCGTGTGGTCCAGTCGGTGATCCACATGTGCCCAACTCCTCTTGATCGCCGGGCACGCGTGTGTCCGGGCGGTCTGCGTTGACGGATTGCATCTCCGTGAGGGTGTGCGGCCACCCAGTCACGGTTACCTGTTCGTGATAAAGGAACTTACGGAAGTGAGGGCATGGCTGCCAAGACCCCGGTATGGCCATTTCAGAGATAGCCCTGATGGGCTATGTACAGGCGGGGGCGTAGTCATTACCGTGCCGAACGGCCACCCCCAGTGACGAAACCGGCAGCTTGCCGGCCTAGCTACAGGCGCGCTGCCAGTAGTACCGCGCGCGTCCGCGTACGCTATGACGCGTGCAGCTCTGGAACTTCATAGCCAGCAAGACGAACCCAGTCTGGCGCCTCCTCTTGATGGCGGCGCTCGGCGGCGTGCTCGTGGCGGCGATGGTGCTACCCGTGGTAGCGGCGTCAGGAATCCTCGTCAGGAACGCCTCGGACAAGTTCACCACGCTGTCGGTCGACTCCTCCAGCCTCCCGCAGCGGTCGGCCATCTACGACAGCGGCGGCCACTTGCTCACCTACGTGTACGGGGTTGACCTCGGCAAGGGCAGGAAGTACACGGGCATCGACAGGCAGCCGGTGAGCTATGACCAGATCTCGCAGGCGATGCTCACGGCCATCGTCGCCATCGAGGACGACCGGTTCTGGCAGCACGGCGCGCTCGACGTCAAGGGCACCCTCCGGGCGCTGGTGAACGACCTCGAGCACAAGCCGATCCAGGGCGGTTCCACGCTCGAGCAGCAGTACGTGAAGAACGTGCTGATCCTGCAGGCACTCGACGACCCGGCGGCGCAGCAGGCGGCGGCCGCGCAAACCATGTCCCGCAAGATCGACCAGCTGCGGATGGCGGTGCAGATCGCGCACACCATGACCAAGCAGCAGATCCTCGCCGGGTACCTGAACGACTCCTTCTACGACCGCGACGCCTGGGGCATCGAGGCGGCCGCCGAGACGTACTTCAACACCACGGCCGCCAAGCTCACCATGCTCCAGGCCGCCACCCTGGCCGGGATCGTGGAGAACCCGTCGCTGTACGACCCGATAACCAACCCCATCACCTCGCTCGAGCGGCGCAACACCGTGCTCGCCAGGATCTCGCAGACCAATCCGCAGGCGCTCACGCCCGCCGACGCGGCCGTGCTCGAGCAGGAGCCGCTGGGGCTGCACCCCGGCATCGCGGAGAACGGCTGCACGGCGGGCAGCGTCGGGAACGCCGCATTCTTCTGCGACTACGTGATGCACACCCTGCTGGTCTCCCCGCAGCTCGGGAGCACCCCCGCGGCCCGCGCCAAGCTGCTCGCCACCGGCGGCCTCAAGGTCTACACCACCGTGAACGAGGCGGACCAGGCCGCGGCGACCAACGCGGTGAACTACGTGCTGCCCGCACACTCCAAGACGTACAACCCGGCGCACAACGCCGCCAGTGAGGTGCTCATCCAGCCGGGCACCGGGAAGATACTCGCGATAGCGAACGACCGGTCATACGGCACCGGCCCCGGGCAGACCGAGGTCGACTACGCGGTCAACACGCAGTACGGCGGCGTCGGCGGCGTGCAGACCGGATCGTCGTCCAAGCTGTTCACCCTGATCACCGCGCTCGAGCAGGGCGTGCCGTTCGGCTTCCAGCTCACGGTGCCAGGCAGTGATTCGATCAGCCCCTATTACGACTGCGCGGGCGACCAGACCAGTGTGTTCAACGTGTCGAACTCCGAGGGCCCAGGCAAGACCACCGACTCGCTCTACACGGGCACCACGCAGTCCATCAACGTGTTCTACGCCCACCTTGAGCAGAAGGTCGGCCTGTGCAACGTGGTGAAGACGGCGGTCAACCTGGGGGTTACCAGGGTCGACGGGAAGTCGCTGCTCACGGCGGACGGCCCCAACCAGCCGCAGGCCGATGCCCTGCCCGCCTTCACGCTCGGCGCGGTGAACGTCTCCCCGATGTCCATGGCCGCCGCGTACGCGACCCCGGCGGCGAACGGCGTCTACTGCAAGCCGATCGCGCTCACCAAGATCATCGATTACAGCGGCAAGTCGATCCCCGTCCCGTCGGCAGGCTGCCACCAGGCGATCCCCGTACGGGCCGCGCAGGCGGTGAACTACATCCTCCAGGGCGTGTTCACCGGGGCGGGCGCCACCGCGGCCGGCCAGGGCCTTGCCAGCTACCCGGCGGCGGGCAAGACCGGTACCTCCAACGTGGCGAACGGCTATGGCACCCCGTACGCGGCCTTCGCGGGCTACACCACCAAGCTCGCCGGCTACGTCTCGGTGTTCAACCCGGTCTCCCCGACGGTCAAGGACACGATGTTCGACCAGAGCGCCTGTTACCGCACCTGGACCGGCGACCAGCACTGCTATGGCGAGATGTTCGGCGCGGACGCCCCGCTGTCGGTATGGCACGCGACGTTCGACCACGCCAAACTGTCCGGTTCCGCGGCCTTCGACCCGGTGCCGTCAGGCAGCGCGCTGTGGAGCGCGGGCGACGGGCAGACGGTCGTGCTGCCGAAGTGCGGCAAGGGCGACAAGAGCGGCAACGGCGGCAACGGCGGCACGGCAGGAAATGACACCCCGTGCACCCCTAGCGGCGGCGGCGGAGGCGGCGGCGGCGGCGGCGGAGGCGGCGGCGGCGGCGGAGGCGGCGGCGGCGGAGGCGGCGGCGGAGGCGGCGGCGGCGGGCAGGGCGGCCCGGGGAACGGCCCGAACCCCACCCCCACGGGGTGACGACTTGGGCCGGGCCTGAGCCCGGCCCAACGGGTCAGCCAGCGGCCAGCTGGCGGCGAACCTCTGCCGCGACCCTGGCGCCCTCCGCACGGCCCGCTACGCGCGGCGTGACGGCCTTCATGACCTTTCCCAAGCCCGGCAGCCCCGCCGCCCCTGTCTCGGCCACAGCGGCCGCCACCAGCCCGGCCAGCTCTTCGTCGGAAAGCTGCGCCGGCAGGTAGCTCGCAAGCACTTCACCCTCGGCCCGCTCGGCCTCCGCCTGCTCGGCCCGCCCCGCCGCCTCGAAGGCCTCCGCGGCCTCCCGGCGCTTCTTCGCCTCGCGCGCGAGCACCTTGAGCACGTCGTCGTCCGACAGCTCGCGGGTGGCGGAGCCGGCGACCTCCTCGTTGGTGATGGCCGTCAGCGCCATCCGCAGCGTGCGCAGCCGCACCTGGTCCCGCGCCCGCATCGCATCGGTAAGGTCGGCGCGGAGCCGCTCCTTGAGTTCATTCACACCCCCTATCGTGCCCGACGGCCGCCGGGCACGTGGCAGTATGAATGGGTGCGAGCACGAGCGATCACTTCCGTCACGGCCGTCGCAGGCCTCGCGGTCATCGGCTATGCCTCCGTCATCGAGCGCAACTGGTTCGCGCTCCGCGAGCAAGAGGTGCCCGTGCTGCCGCCGGACGCCGAGCCGCTGCGCGTTCTGCACGTGTCCGACATCCACCTGACGCCTGGCCGGCACCGGCTCATGTCGTTCGTCAGGTCGCTCGCCTCACTCACCCCCGACCTCGTGGTGAACACCGGCGACTCGATCGCCTCGGCGGAGGCCGTCGGCCCGCTGCTCGACTCACTCGGCCCGCTGCTCGACGTGCCCGGCGTGTTCGTCTACGGCTCCAACGACCTGTACTCGCCCAAGCTCAGGAACCCGGCCAGGTACCTGTGGCGGACGAGCGCGGGCGAGCACCACCGCCGCGAGCCCGACCTGCCCTGGGAGAAGCTGGGCGGTGAGCTGACCGCGGCCGGCTGGCTCGACCTCAACAACCGGCGCGGGCAGCGATGCGTCAACGGCCTCGACATCGCGCTGGCCGGCGTGCACGACCCGCATGCCGACCGGGACCGCTACGACCTGGTGGCCGGGCCGGCCGACCCCGCCGCCGCGCTGCGCATCGGCGTGCTGCACTCGCCGGAGCCCCCGGTGCTTGACCGGTTCGCAGCCGACGGCTATGACCTGCTGCTCTCCGGCCACACCCACGGCGGCCAGCTGCGCGTGCCTGGATTCGGCGCACTGGTCACGAACTGCGGCATCGACCGCGACCGGGTGAGCGGCCTGTCCATGCACCCCCGGGTGGCCCCTGTGACGGGGAAGACCGCGTGGCTGCATGTTTCCGCTGGCCTTGGCACCTCCCCGTGGGCGCCCGCAAGGTTCGCCTGCCGGCCGGAGGCGACCTTGCTTACCCTCACCCCCAGATCGGGCTGAGCCCGCGCGAGCCACTCCAGTTATCCGCTAAACTAACGGAGGTTCGTCTGAGAACCCCTGCAGCGGGGTGTGGCGCAGCTTGGTAGCGCGCTTCGTTCGGGACGAAGAGGTCGCAGGTTCAAATCCTGTCACCCCGACGCTGCACTCGGAGCACTGTGCCCGCGGCCCAGCCGCCTGCCAGTGCTCCGTTGCTTTTAGTTCGGTTGCTTTTAGTAGCGAACTCGGCCGCCAGAAATTATCTGAATCTCTAAGAAAGCCGACAACTGGTGTAACCCGGATGAGCGGGTTACGCGTCCCTCACATGAGGGTGAGAAAGCGTGCCGCGGCCCGGGTCTCAACCGGGCCACGGCCGCCCGCGGCTTCGCCCTTGCCCGCCAGATTTCAGAAAGGAGCATGGCCACCATGTTGCGGCGCGTTCTCCACGTGAATTACGTGGACGTGCTGCCGGTGCTCGGTGCCACGACTTTTCTCTGGCTCACGCTCGCCCGCGTCAGCATGCGGCAATGGTGCGCGCAGGCGATGCTCACCGTCACGGGTCATCTCCGTCCCCGCCCGGCCCGGTCGGTTGAGGACGCGCTGCGGGCCGCGTTCGCCGAACTGGACAAGGACCTGGCGGCACTGCTCGGCGACCGCGATCCGCGCCGTGGCCTCAGGTAGCGGCCCGTTATCCGGCGGTGATGGACCTGCGGCCGCCGATCAGCCCGGAACGCGGCACCGGCGGGGCGACCGGAATGGGCGCGGTCTGCGGGCCGCCCTTGCCCGCGCCGCGCTTCTTCGGGTCGGTGTCCAGGCGCAGTGCGAGCGCGGGGCACATCTGCACGGCCTGCTGTGCGTCCTTTTCCAGCCATGGCGGTACCGGGATCGGCAGGATGACCGGGTACCCGGAGCTGTCCAGGTGGATCAGCTCGGGCATCAGGTGCGCGCAGAGCCCGTGCCCCTCGCAGCGTGACCAGTCCACCATCAACTGCTTCGCGCTGGCCGTCTCCGGGCCGTCGGGCAGCGGCAGCATGCCGCGGACCGGTCGGCCGCAGGTGGAGTGGAAGACGTGTGCCGCGAGGTCTTCCGTGAAGACCTCGAGCGCGGACAGCACGAAGCGCGTGGTGCCATCGGGGTGCGAGCAGGCACCACGTCCGTTGACCGCAGCGGCCGCACGGCGGGCCACGTCAAGCGCCTCGATACCGCCTGAGCCGTCGACGATCGCGGCGAGCGCGCGGGCAATCGACGGCAGCCCGAGCTTGCACGGCCCGCACTGCCCGGCGGACTCGCCGGCCAGGTAGCTGGCGACCCGGGATACCTCGCCGAGCGGGCAGGTACCGTCGCCGAGCGCGAGTACGATGCCGGAACCGAACGTGCCGCCGGCCGAGGCGAGCCCTTCCCTGCCGATGGGAACCTGGTAGGCGTTCTCGGCGTCGAGCCACATCCCGTGGTAGCCGCCAACCAGGACGCCGTCGCCCGCCGGCGCCTGGCAGATGTCGAGGACCGCGCCGAGCGGGACCCCGGTGGGGCACTCCACCACGGCGGGGTGCTTCGCCGACCCGCTGACGCTGAGCAGCACGGTGCCGGGCTCCTCTGGCAGGCCGACCGAGGCGAATCGCTCGGGGCCGAGCAGCGCGAGCACCGCGACCTGAGCGAACGTCGACGCGTTGGAGAGCAGGGTGGGCAGGTCGTCGACGCCCTTCTCCGCCGCGAGGGTCTTGCGGCCAGGCGGGATCGGCCGCTTGCCGTTGATGCCGCGGACGAGCGCGCCGGACTCGCCTGAGATGAACCGCTCGGGCTGCTGGACGACGCGGACCATCGCGCGGAGCCCGGGCTCGGCGGCTATCGCCGCCTCGATCGACCGGTTGGCGAGCTCGTTGCCCGTCACCCCGATGATGATCTCCTCGGCCTCGATGGCCTCGGCGACCAGCGCCGCGCCGCTCAGGATCAGGTACGGCGACCTGATCATCAGCATCTTGTCCTTGAACGAGCCGGGCTCGCCCTCGGTGGCGTTCACTACGACCACGGGCGGCTGACCGGTCTTGCGTGACGCGTCGACGACCGCCTTGAGCTTGCGCGCGAACGGGAAGGCGGCGCCGCCCTGGCCGCGCAGGTCGACCTGGGTGGCGGCCTCGACCAGCTGGACCGCCGACATCCGGGGGAGCGGGCCGAAGAGCTCCGTGTGCGCGGCGAGGTCGAGCCGCCCCATGCGGTCGAGGCCGGCCGTCATCCGGGCGGCGCCGATCCGCATGATCGCCGGCACGTCAAGCTCTGCGGCGTTTGTCGGGTTCATCAACGCATGTCACCGCCATACCTGTGGTCACGGGATCCTCGGTAGCCTGGCATGCCAGGGCCGGGCTCGCGGTACCTGAGGTTCGGGTCGGTCTGCTGCAGGTCGTCCCATGGCGGTTCAGCGGGATAGCGGCCTCCGTCGTGGCTGGCCGCCTGCCATCCCTGGCCGGCCGGCCATCCGCCGCTACCGTGGAGACGCGCCGGCGGCATGGTCCCGCCGGCCTGCGGCAGCGGCCCCGTGGCCGGCCGTGGGCGAGGTCCGTCCTGCGGTCCCATCGCCCCGGTCCCGCCAGCCCAGTGCGAGCCGCCGACGGGACGCGGCATTGGGCCGGCCTGCGGTCGGTACTGCGGGCCCGCGTCCCAGGCCGCCTGGCGGCCATCACCTGCCTGCGGTAGCGGCCCGGTCGCCGCCCGCGGCATGGGGCCCGTCGCGGGGCGGAACTGCGGCCTTGGGCCGGGGCCAGGCCCGTTTGGCACGTGCGGCAGCGGGCCGTTGGCATAAGGCGGAAAAGGGGTGGTATCGGCCACAGGAAACGGGCCGGTCGGGGTACGGGGCAACGGGCCGCCCGCGTACGGCGGCACGGGCAGCGGGCCGCTGATGGCGGAGGGTGGCACCGGGCCTAGGCCACCCGGAAACGGGCCGCCGGGCATGCCCGGCACCGGGCCGCTAACGTACGGGGGCAGCTGGCCAGTGCTCGCCGGAAACGGGCCCGTGGGCACCCGCGGCATCGGACCGCTGGCATACGGGGGAAACTGGCCGGCATTCGCCGGAAACGGGCCGTCGGGCACCCGCGGCATCGGGCCGCTGGCATAGGGGGGCAGCTGGCCGGCATTCGCCGGAAACGGGCCGCCGGGCATGCCCGGCACCGGGCCGCTAACGTACGGGGGCAGCTGACCAGTGCTCGCCGGAAACGGGCCCGTGGGCACCCGCGGCATCGGACCGCTGGCGTACGGGGGGAGCGGTCCGGTATTCGCCGCGGGAAACGGGCCGGTCGGAACCCGCGGCAGCGGGCCGGTTCTCGTGATCGGCATGGAGCCAGAACTCGTGAGCGGCAGCGGACCGGTGTTCGCCCGCGGCATGGGCCCGGATCCGGCGGCCCGCGGCGCGCCCAGGTAGCGCTGGGGCCCCTCGTAGCCGGGCTCGTAGTACGGCTGGCCCTGGCTTGCCCCTGGGGTGCCGGCCGGCAGGGCGGTGAGCACGGGCGCGGACAGCACGGGCTGGCCGCCGGAGACGGCGCTGGGACCGTAGCTGTTCCCGCGGGCCGCGGCGAGCTGAGCGAACATGGCCGCGGCGCGGAACGGGGCGGACGCCGAGCCTGCCGTCTCCTTGACCGGAGGCGCGCTCAGGTTCTCCTTGGGCCTGAGTGAGTCGCTGAACACCCGCACCGCGAGGGCGAGCAGGACGACCGCGACGAGGAAACCGTAGCTCCAGTCGACGTAGGGCTTGCCCGGCCGACCGCCGAGCAGGCCGTGCCACACGCCGAAGACGAACGACGCGTAGGAGGTGTAGTGAATCGCCCGCCAGCGCCACGCCTTGCCGTTCGCATTGAACCGTCCGCGCAAGATGCCCGTTATTACGAGCAGGATGACGAGGTCAGAGGCGATCGTGCCCAGGCCGATGTAGAAAGTGCGGAAGGGCGACAGGAAAGGAATCACCGCGTCGAGCACGTGGACGCGCTGCGCGAGGATCTCGGTGACGATGTGAATGATCAGGAAGGTCACGGCGCCGAAGGACGCCGCGCGGTGCGCCGACTGGATGAACACCCGGTGTCCCGGGTTGAGGAACATCCGGTCCGTGGCCACCAGGCCGAGTACGACAGACGCGCACAGGCCGATCAGCGCGAAGACACCGGCGTAGAACAGCATGAAGTGCTGCGTAGCGGCGTCGATGACGTGACCGACGGAGGTTAGTGCCAGGAACGCGGTGATGACGACGATGCCGGCGATCCCGATCGTGTAGATCTTCGTCGCGTGCTCGGCCGCCACCCCGCCCGAAGATGGACGAGCATGCTCACGGCCGCGGGAGCGGCTGCGAGTCGGTGCCACGAGGTTACCTCCAGGACAGGTAGTCGAACGGTGCCCACACGATGCCCACAGCGAATCACCTCACCGCGCGCCCGCACCCGCGGCGGATATGCGGTCACTCGGCTAGAGGACTGTATCAGCGCACATAACCTTTGGGACACGAAACTTTATATATAACCCTTGTTAACTAGTTAACCGCCATCAATTCGGACTAAGACCGCTAAAAAGGCATGTAACACCAGCTGAGGCTAGCGTTACATGCCTTTGCGTAGTCGGCTACAGCTAGTCCGTAAGGAGGTCGTAAGCTCCGCGGCGACGAGCTCAGCGATTTGCGCCGTGTTGAGCGCCGCGCCCTTGCGCAGGTTGTCACCGCAGACGAAGAACTCGATACCGGACGGGTCGTCGAGCGACTCCCTGACCCGGCCCACCCACGTCGGGTCGGTGCCCACCACGTCGGCCGGGGTCGGGTACTCGCCGCGCTCCGGGTCGTCGTTCAGCACGACACCCGGCGCGGTCCGCAGCGTCTCCCAGGCGGCTTCCCGGCCGACCGGCCGGGAGAACCGGGCGTGCACCGCGACCGAGTGCGTGGTCACCACGGGCACCCGTACGCAGGTGGCGTTGACGCGCAGCCCGGGAAGACCGAGGATCTTGCGGGACTCGTCGCGGATCTTGAGTTCCTCCGAGGTCCAGCCGGCGTCCTTGAGCGATCCCGCGAACGGCACGACGTTGAGCGCGAGCGGTGCGGGGAAGGGCCCTAGGTCGCCCACCGCGCCGCGCACGTCGCCGGCCCGCTGCCCGAGCGAGCGGGTCCCGCTCACCTTCTCCATCTGGTCGTAGAGCGTGTCGATGCCCGCCTGCCCGGCGCCGGAGGCCGCCTGGTAGGAGGCGACGACCAGTTCCTCGAGCCCGAAGGCCCGGTGCAGCGCGCCGACCGCCGACGATCAGCGAGAGCGTGGTGCAGTTCGGGTTGGCGATGACGCCCTTGGGCCGTCGCAGCGCGTCACCCGGGTTGACCTCGGGGACCACCAGCGGGACCTCGGGGTCCATCCGGAAGGCCCCGGAGTTGTCCACGCAGACGGCGCCGCGCGCCGCGGCGACTGGCACCCAGGCCGCGGATACCTCGTCAGGCACGTCGAACATGGCGACGTCCACGCCGTCGAACGCCTCCGCGGAAAGCGCGACGACCTCGACCTCCTCGCCGCGGACGGTCAGCCGCCGCCCGGCCGAGCGCGGCGAGGCGATCAGCCTGATCTCTCCCCAGACGTCTTCCCTGGTGGAGAGCAGGTCGAGCATCACCGTGCCGACGGCGCCCGTCGCGCCGACGACGGCAAGGGTGGGACGCGAGGCGATCATCGGCCGGTCCCTCCGTACACGACGGCCTCGACCTCATCGGCTTCGAGGTCGAACGCCTGGTGCGTCGCGTTCACCGCGACGTCAACGTCGTTCTGGCTGACAACGACCGAGATCCGGATCTCGGACGTGGTGATCATCTGGATGTTCACGCCTGCCTCGGCGAGCGCCGCGAAGAACTTGGCGCTGACGCCGGGGTGCGAGCGCATCCCGGCGCCGACCAGCGAGACCTTGCCAATCCTGTCGTCGTAGAGCAGGTCCTGGAAGCCGATCTTGTCCCGCGCGGCGCGCAGTGTCTCCAGCGTCAGCTGGCCGTCGGTGACGGGCAGGGTGAACGAGATGTCCGTGCGGCCGGTGGCGATCGCCGACACGTTCTGCACGATCATGTCGATGTTGATGCCGGCCTCGGCGATGATTCCGAAGATGGTGGCGGCCGCGCCGACCTTGTCGGGCACGCCAACCACGGTGATCTTGCCTTCGCTGCGGTCGTGTGCGACCCCAGAGATGATGGCCTGTTCCATACCGGCTTCCTCCGACTCATCGCCAGCGTGCCCGCTGACCCAGGTACCAATCTTGTCGCTGAACGAGGACCGCACGTGGATTGGCAGGTTATACCGCCGTGCGTACTCGACGCACCGGGGAATCAGCACCTTCGCGCCGCACGCGGCCATCTCGAGCATTTCCTCGTACGTGATCCGCGGGATCCGGCGGGCGCCGCGCACCAGCCGCGGGTCCTCAGTGAACACACCGTCCACGTCGGTGTAGATCTCGCAGACATCCGCGCTCAGCGCGGCCGCGAGGGCGATCGCCGTGGTGTCCGAGCCGCCCCGGCCGAGCGTGGTGATGTCCTTGGTGTTCTGCGATACGCCCTGGAAGCCCGCCACGATCGGGATGGCTCCCTCCGCGATCGCGGAGGAGATCCGGCCGGGCGTCACGTCGATGATCCGCGCCTTGCCGTGCTGGCCGTCGGTGATCACGCCCGCCTGCGACCCGGTGAACGAGCGCGCCTCCATGCCGAGGGCGGCGATGGCCATGGCGAGCAGCGCCATCGAGATGCGCTCACCCGCGGTAAGCAGCATGTCAAGTTCCCGCCCGGGCGGGGCCGGGGTTACCTTGTTCGCCAGGTCCATGAGCTCGTCGGTCGTGTCACCCATCGCGGACACGACGACCACCACCTGGTTGCCCGCCTGCTTCGTCGCGACGATGCGCTTGGCTACGCGCTTGATGCCCTCCGCGTCCGCTACCGAGGAACCACCGTATTTCTGCACGACAAGGGCCATTGGGCGCGCCGCTCCTCCCAGTCGGACTCTTTCATCCTGCGTGTCCGGATCATGCGTCCTAAGCCCGCCAACGTCAGGATGAAAGAATTCGTAAGTTAGCGGACCGCCGTCGAGTTTAGCCGGGCCCCGGCACCGGTCCCAATCGACTTATCTCTCCGCCTCTGGCCCCTATTCTTCCCGGGAACACGCCTTCTACCAGGAAAATCTCGCGCCTAGACGTCCAGCGGACGGCGCCCCTCAAAGGCCCGGCCGAGCGTCACCTCGTCCGCGTACTCCAAGTCGCCGCCGACCGGCAGCCCGCTGGCCGGCCTGGTCACCCGCACGCCCATCGGCTTGACGAGCCGAGCGATGTAAGTCGCCGTCGCCTCGCCCTCCAGGTTCGGGTCTGTCGCAAGGATCAGCTCGGTGACGGCGCCGTCGGCCAGCCGGGTCATCAGCTCCCTGACCCGCAGGTCGTCGGGGCCGATGCCGTCGATCGGGCTGATGGCGCCGCCGAGTACGTGGTACCGGCCGCGGAACTCACGGATCTTCTCCACCGCGGCGACGTCCTTGGGCTCCTCGACGACGCAAATGATGGCGGGATCCCGGCGGGTATCAAGGCAGATGCGGCACTCCTCGGCCTCGGCCACGTTCCCGCACGTCTTGCAGAACCGGACGCGCTCGGTCACCTCGACCAGGGCCGCGGCAAGCCGCTTGACGTCCTCGGGGTCGGCGGCGAGCAGGTGAAACGCGATCCGCTGCGCGCCCTTGGGCCCGACGCCTGGCAGCCTGCCCAGCTCGTCGATCAGGTGCTGGATGACGCCTTCATACATCGCGGACGCTAATCCTCAGGGAATTTTCTGGGCTCGTCGTGGGGCGCGCCGTGCGCCTGGTCCTCGTCGTCGAAGTCCTCGTCATCGTCGCCGTCGTCCTCGTCGTCTTCGTCGTCCTCGTCGTCATCGTCGGCGGCCAGGCCGAGCTCGCCACCGAAGCCAGGCAGGCCCAGGCTGGACAGGTCGAACCCGCCGGGAGCGCCGAATGCGCCGGGAGCACCGCCGAACCCGCCGCCGCCGAGTGCGCCGAGGTGCCGCTGCTGCAGGTCGACGGCCGCCTCCCACGCGTCGCGCACCGCCGCGAGCACAAGGTCAGCGATGGTCGCAGCGCTCTCCGCCGGGTCCGCGGGGTCGATCGCGCTCGGGTCGATCGTCAGGTCGAGCAGCTGCCCGACGCCGCTGACCACCGCACGGACGGCGCCGCCGCCCGCCGTACCGATCACCTCGCTGTTGGCGAGTTCCTGCTGTGCGCTCAGCGCCTGCTGCGCAGCCGCGAAGATCTGCTGCATGTCAAAGCCGCCAGGTCCCATACCGGAAGCCTACTTCCGCCCACCGACGCTTTCGCCAGTTCCCCGGCCGCCTCGCGGTATTACTTCTGGGCGGCACACCGGCCGGCCTAGTCGTCGTACTCGGCGATGACCTCCGCGCCCAGCTCGCGCTTGATGAGGGCCATGCCGGTGAGCTCGTTGATCGCCGGGGCGGACATGTCCTCGTCATCCGGGTCAAAATCCTCGTCATCCGGTGACGGGGGCGGCGGCAACGGCGGCAGGTCGCCGCCGGCGCTGACCGGGCTGCCGAACGGGGGCGTGCCTGCGCCCGGGCCGAACCCGGCCGCCCCCACAGGCGGGCCGGCCGTGGCGGCGGCGTTGCCGGGGCCCTGACGGTATGAGTCCCCGGTCGCCGACGCGGCCCCTGGTGCCGCGGCACCGCTTGCCGCGACAGCGGCGTCCGGCGGTGGGGCGACGGGCGGCTGCCCGGTTGCCTGACGGTCCGGCGGCTGGCCGGACGGCGACGCCTGGCCGGGCGACGGCGGCTGGCCGTATCCGGACGGCTGCTGACCGTTGGGCGCGGAGGGCGCCGACGGCTGGCCCGGACGCCGGCCTGCCGACGGGGCGTCGCCGCCGCCGGTTACCGCCCGGATCACCACGTTGACGCCGAACATGGTGACGATCGCCTGCTTGAGCAGGTCCTCGTACTTGCTGCCCTGGAAGCCCTTCACGTCGCCCTGGCGCGGGAAGCGGAGGGTGAGCACCCCTTCGTCGAAGGAGGCCACGCTCGCGTTGCCGATCACGATCGCGGCGACCCGGCCCTTGGCCTTGATCGCCTCGACCAGGCCTGGCCATGCCTGCCTGAGCACGTCGATGGTCACGGAGCCGCGCGGCTCGGCGGGAGCCGCCGGGGCACCGGGAGCCCCCGGAGCATGCGTGAACGCGGGCGCGGGCCGTTGCGGAGCGGCCGGCGACTGCGCGGCCGGCGACTGCCCGGTCTGGGGCCCAGCGGCCGGCGGCTGCGCGGCGTCCGCCGCACCGGACGGCTGCGGGCGTCCCTGCGCACCGGGGGCCGCGGCGTCCGCGGCCGCGCCGCTTGCTGGGGTCATGCCGGGGTCCGGAGCAGGCCGCACCCGTTCTGGATACTGCTGGCCCGCACCTGCGGCGGCGGCCGCGCCCGCCTCCAGCCGCTCGAGGCGGGCGAGCACCGACCGCTCGTCGCTCGCCGCGGCCGGCAGCAGCACCTGCGCGCACATCAGCTCGAGCAGCAGCCGCGGCGACGTGGCGCCGCGCATCTGGTCGAGGCCGACGGCGACGATGTCGGCGGCGCGGGTGAGCGACGCCAGGCCGTACCGCTCGGCCTGGCCGCGCAGCGCGTCGGCGCGGTCCGGCGGCACCTCGAGCAGCCCGCTGCTGACCGCGTCGGGCACCGAGGCGAGCACGATCAGGTCGCGGAACCGGTCGAGCATGTCGGTCGCGAACCGGCGCGGCTCGTGACCGCCCTCGATGACCCGGTTCACCGCGCGGAACACCGCCGCGCCGTCGGCCGCCGCGAACGCGTCCACGATCTCGTCGAGCAGGCTCGCGTCGGTGTAGCCGAGCAGCGAGACCGCGCGGTCGTACCTGATCCCGTCCGCGTCGGAGCCGGCCAGCAGCTGGTCGAGTATGGACAGCGTGTCACGCGCGGAGCCGCCGCCCGCGCGGACCACGAGCGGCAGCACCGCCGGGTCGAACGGCACTTGCTCGGAGTTGAGTATCTCCTCGGCGAGCTCGCGCATCACCGACGGCGGCATGAGCCGGAACGGGTAATGATGCGTCCGCGACCTGATCGTCGGGATGACCTTCTCCGGCTCGGTGGTCGCGAAGATGAACTTAAGGTGCGGCGGCGGCTCCTCGACGAGCTTGAGCAGGGCGTTGAAGCCCTGCTGCGTCACCATGTGCGCCTCGTCGATGATGTAGATCTTGTAGCGGCCGGCGACCGGGGCGTAGAACGCCCGCTCCCGCAGGTCGCGGGCGTCGTCCACGCCGCCGTGGCTGGCCGCGTCGATCTCGATCACGTCGATGCTGCCGGGCCCGGACGGCGCGAGCGCGACGCACGAGTCGCATACGCCGCACGGGTCGGGCGTGGGGCCGTTGACGCAGTTCAGGCTTCTGGCGAGGATGCGCGCGCTTGACGTCTTGCCGCAGCCGCGCGGGCCGCTGAACAGGTAGGCATGGTTGATCCGGCCGCTGCGCAGCGCCTGGCGGAGCGGTTCGGTGACGTGATCCTGGCCGCGGACTTCGGCGAAGGTGGCGGGGCGGTACTTGCGGTACAGGGCCAGGGACTGCCTGGGGGCCTCGTCGCCCCGGCCCGCCCCGGTCGCTTGGGAGTCTGCCGCCATGACCTCATCCTAGAAAGAAGAGGGACCCCCCGCGCACCCGTCAGAGCCCGCGTACCCTTGCTGCCTTCCGGCCCTGGGGGGGTTGGCGAGGTAACGCCGCACGGGGGGTCGGTAGGTAAGTCTAGCCACCCCTGGCACCACTCGCGCCGGTTGGGCCCTAGACCGGCCCTAGACCGCACTCAGCCGGACTCGGCCGCGCGGGCCCGACGGCGCAAGCTGTGCCGAATCTCCGGTAAGCTACCCGGCGGAGGACTCGCCTAGTGGCCTAGGGCGCACGCTTGGAAAGCGTGTTGGGTGCAAGCCCTCGCGGGTTCGAATCCCGCGTCCTCCGCTCGGTCACCCTTGTTCGCTGGGCTTCGCCTAGCTTCCCCCGCTCGCGGAGGATGATTCCTGGGAGGGACCACCCCCGGAACCCCCCGATGCGGGCAATGCCCGCAGCCGTGCCGCAGCACCTGCCTGACCGGCGCCGTCGCTCACCGACTCAGGTGACGCAACGGGACTGCAACCGCGCGCGGAGGCCCGTGACGTTGGGGCGGCGTCACCGCGGTTTTCCTCGCCACTTTGGTTTCCCCACAAGGGTTCGGGAAGCAGATGCCTGCTGCGGGTGAGCCCTCAGAGTAAGGGGTATCCACTTCCGGGATGTCTTTCTTACATAGATACGCATGGTAAGAAGTCACCGGCACGTTTTACGAGGAAAGGCGCGGATGGTGGCCAAGGCCAAGCCTGCGGGAACGCTCGACAGGAGCGGACAGGGCGCCCGCCAGCCGGTGAGTCAGCACACGAGCCAGCCGGACCCCTTCTGGTACACGGCGAAGCGAAAGCTGCTAGGGCCGCCGCTGGTCAACGAGGAGCTCGCCGAGCAGCGGCTGTCGAAGCCGCTCGCGCTCGGCGTGCTGTCGCCCGACGGCATCTCCTCGTCGGCGTACGGCACCGAGGAAATCCTCATCGCGCTGCTGCCGATGGCCGGCCTTGCGGCGTTCACCTTGATCCTGCCGATGACGCTGGTCATCTTGTTTGTGATGACGCTCGTGGTGCTCTCCTACCGCGAGGTCGTCATGGTCTACATCCGGCCGGGCGGCTCGTACGTCGTGGCCCGGGAGAACTTCGGCCCGCGTATCGCGCAGGTCTGCGCGGTGGCGCTGCTCATTGACTACGTAGTGACCGTCGCGGTGCAGATCGCGGCCGGCACCGCCGCCGTGGCGTCCGCGATCCCCGCCGTCGGCCCGTACAAGCTGGAAATCTGCGTCGGCGTCGTCCTGCTCATGTGCTACGGCAACCTGCGCGGGATCAAGGAGGCGGGCAAGTCATTCGCCGTGCCCACCTACCTGTTCGCCGGCTCAGTGATCCTGATGATCATCGTCGGCCTGGTCCGCGAGGTCATCGGCAACCTGCACCCCATCGACCCGCACACGCTGCACGGCACCTACGCCATCGGAACGGGCACCGAGGGACTCATCACCGGCGTGATGATCTTCACGCTGCTGCGCGCGTTCGCCAACGGCGGCGCGTCACTGACCGGCATCGAGGCGGTCAGCGACGCGGTTGGCGCCTTCCACCCGCCGGAGGGCAGGAACGCCCGCCAGGTCCTCGTCACCGAGGGCGTCATCCTCGGCGTGCTCGTGGCGGGCATCGGCTGGCTCGCGCACACCACCCACGCCACCCCGTACATCAGCGGGTACCCGACGGTACTCGCGCAGGAAGCGCAGATCGTCTTCGGCAGCGCCTTCATCGGGCACACAATGTTCTACCTGGTGCAACTGGCGACCATGCTGATCCTCTACACCGGCGGCAACACGAGCTTCAACGGCTTCCCGTTCCTGACCAGCTACGTGGCGGGCGACTCGTTCCTGCCCCGGTGGCTGCTCAAGCGGGGGCACCGGCTGGTCTTCTCCAACGCGATCATCCTGCTCACGGTCACCTCGGTGGCGCTGCTGATCATCAAGGACGCGGACGTCAACAGCCTGGTGCCGCTGTACGCGATCGGCGTGTTCACCGCGTTCACGATGGCCGGCTTCGGCATGGCTAAGTTCCACCACACGCGCCGCGAGCCGGGCTGGCGGCATAAGTTCTACATCAACTTCGCCGCGGGCGCGCTGTCCGCGGTCGTCGTGGCCATCTTTGCCGTGGTGAAGTTCACTGAGGGCGCCTGGGTAGTGCTCGTGCTGTTCGCGGTCTTCGTCCCCGCGCTGATCAGGCTGAACGCCGAGTACCGCGGCGAGGCCGAGGTGCTTGATACGGTCAGCGGCGAGCAGGCGCCACCTCCGCCGCACTACACCCGCCGGGTGGTCTACGTATTCGTGGACAGCTTCGACCTGGCCACGCTGGCCGCGCTGCGCTACGCCAGGTCGCTACGGCCCACCCAGATCCGCGCCGTGCACTTCGTCATCGACAGCCTGCGCGCGGAGAAGCTGCGGGACAAGTGGACCCGGGCCGACCGCGGCGTCGCGCTCGACTTCATCGACTGCCCCGACCGCCGGCTGATCAAGGCGGCGACCGACCTGGCCGAGCGGGAGGTGGAAGATCCCGGCACGCACGTCACGGTGATCCTGCCGCGGCGCAGCTACTCGCCGCTGCTCGGCCGCCTGCTGCATGACCGCACGGCGGACAAGATCGCCGCGGCCGTCAGCCGGATCCCGCGGTCCGCCGCGACCATCGTGCCCTACGACGTGCCGAGCCGGGTCGCGGTGCTGCAGGCGAAGCACGCGTCCGCCAAGGCCGGCAAGGCCGACGGGACCGACGCCGTGGTCACCGCGCCCGCCACGGCCAGGGCGGAAGACGTGCCAGCCACCGCGCAGGAACTGGCGCGCGAGTCCGACGTGGTGCCCGCGCACAGCGCGCCAGGGCACTCAGGCAACGGCGCCGCCAGGCCGGGCGTCGCCATGATCGGGACCGTCACCGGCGGCAAGGTCACCGTGGAGGGCAAGGTCCGGGTCGTGGAGATCCGCCCGGTCGAGCGCAACTCGGTGCTCGCGATCGAGATCAACGACTCGACGGGCAACCTGACCGCGATGTTCTACGGCAGGTCGCACATTCCCGGTGTGATCTGCGGCGCCCGCGTCCGGTTCACCGGCTCCGCGCGCATCCGCGGCGGCCAGCCGGTGATGATCAACCCCGCCTACGAGCTGGTATCGCTGGGCGAGGAGGGCTAGCGCCTGACGGCTACTCACCCCGCGGCAGCAACTCGTACGCCGGGTTGATCATGGCCGGGCCGTCCGCGCGCATGGCCACCTTCCCGGCGAGCCTGACGCGGGCGCCGGGCTCGAACCCGGGGATGCTCGTCCTGCCGTAGAACTTGGCGGTGAGCGTCCCTGTCTCGTCCGCGACCGTGGCGTCGAACACGCAGCTGTTCTCGACCGGGTGAATCTCCACCGACCGGACCTTGCCCTCGACGGTCGCCTTCCGCGCCCCGTTCAGCTCGCTGATCGCGGTAACCCCGGCCCGGCGCGCGGCTGACCGCGGTGGTCCCGTCGCGCGCCGGGGTGCCGCCCGGCGACGGCGCAGGCTCTCGCTTGAGCAGAACGGCGGCGTTTACTCCCGTATCGCCAGTCGGGGACCCGGTTCGGTCGCCAGCCCGGGTCCCGTTGCCGTCCGGCCCGGCGCCAGCGGGCTGCGCTCCGTCGACGGGCTGAGCGCGCCGGCCGACTCCGGGCTGGGTGCCGTCGGCTGGCTGCGCGGTGAGGCGCGCGGCGTGCCTGGCGTGCAGCAGGTGCACCCGGCTCTCCACGTCGAACGGGATGATCATGGCGGCGGCGTTGGGCACCTGGCTGACCACCTCAGCGATCTTGTCCGCCGTGCGGTCGTGCAGGATGCGGCCGAGCAGCGGCGCGTATCTGCGCCGCGGCAGCACGACGGTGACCTGCGTGCTCTTCTGCGCCGCCTCGCGGCTGACGAGCTCAACGGACGCGCGGGTGAGCCGCCGGTCCGGGGTGTCGATCATCTCGAGCGGGATGTCCTGCCCGAACCTGACCCACTTCTCGTGCAGACTCTGCGCCCGGGCGCCGTCGATGACAAAGTGCACGGCGCGCAGCGTGGTGGGCCGCAGGCCGCGCGCGTACCTGATCGCGGCCAGGGTGGCGAGGTCCACGTCGTCCGCGAAGATCAGCACCACGCGGCGGCTGTAGTTCGGCTGCCTTGGCGGGATGCCGGCGTCACGCCTGCCGCCGATGTTCTCCAGGACCTCCGCCTCCATCCGGTACTCCCTGTTGAGCCGGATGAGCAGGAAGACCATGACAGGGAAGACGATCACGATCAGCCAGGCGCCCTCGGTGAACTTCACGACCGCGAAGATCACGACCACGAGCGCGGTGTAGATGGCGGCGGTCCCGTTGATGATCCTTCTGCGCCGCCAGCCGCGTTCCTTCACCCGCTTGTGGTACTTGGCCATGCCGAAGCCGGCCATGGTGAACCCGGTGAAGACGCCGATCGCGTAGAACGGGATCAGATGGTTGACGTTGGCACCCACGAGGATCAGCATCGCCAGCGAGATCACGGTGAGGACGATGATGCCGTTGGACAACACGAGCCGGTGGCCGCGCTTGGTCAGCCAGCGCGGCAGGAACGAGTCGCCCGCGACGAAGCTGGCCAGGAATGGGAAGCCGCTGAAGCTGGTGTTACCGCCGGTGAACAAGATCAAGGCGGTGGCAATCTGGACCACGAAGTACATGAAATGGCCGACGTTGCCGAAGACGATGTCCGCCTCCTGCGCGAGCACCGTGGGGTATCCGGCCGCGTAGGGTATCGCGTGGGTGACGTGCGATATCCAGGAGATCCCGGCGATCAGGAACGCGACGATCGACCCCTGGGTGATCAGGATCTGCCTGGCGTTCCTGCCCTCCGGCGGGCGGAGCGCGCTCACCGCGTTGGAGACCGCCTCGATGCCGGTAAGCGACGAGCCACCATTGGCGAAGGCCTTGGCCAGCACGTAGATCATGCCGATAGAGAGCAGTCCCTCGGCGCTGTGCCCGACGGGGTAGGTGGCGCCCGGGTAAGAGTGCACGTCCGGCAGCCCGGTAGTCAGCTCGCGTATGATCCCGATGACGATCATCAGCCCGACCGACCCGGAGAACAGGTAAGTGGGCAGCGCGAACGAGCGCCCCGCCTCGCGGATGCCCCGAAGGTTGCCATAGCACATGATCAGCACGGCGACCACCGAGATGACCGTCAGGATGTGCGAGCCGATGACCGGGATGTTGCCAAGCTGCGGGAATGCCGACACGATGGCGGCGCTGCCCGCCGCGACCTGCACGGCGACCGTGACCACGTAGTCGATGAGCAGGGCGACCGCGGCGACCTGGGCTACCCGGGGACCGAAGTTCTCCCTGGCGACCACGTATGAGCCGCCCGCCCGGGTATAGACGGAGACGACCTCGCGGTAGGAGAGCACGACGAGCGCGATGCCGGCGAGGACTACCAACGTCATCGGCAGGATCAGCGTGAACGCGGCCAGGCCGACCGCTGGGAGCAGCTCGATGAGGATCTCCTCGGTGCCGTACGCGGCGGAGGAAATGCCGTCGCAGGACAGCACGCCGAGGGCGAGCGGGCGGGACAGCCGCTGCTCGCTCATCTGCTCGTTGACAAGCGGCGGCCCGAGCAGCTTCCGCTTGAGCGTGTAGCTGAACGTCTCGCGCGGTCCGCTGCTCGGCATAACGTCGCCGGCAAGCTCGTCAGGGAGTTGATTAATCATCGCGTCCTTAACGCTAGGTGTGCACTTCCCCGATGGCCGCAAGTGCCGCGTTAAGCCTAGTGAGCTGGGCGTTAAGGATCCGTCAAGACCGGTCACTACGCCGCGGCCAGGGGATGAAATGGGTCTCAGGATGACCGGAAGTAAGCACTTGATGACATCGGCGCGGCGGCTGCGTACAGCGCCGTCGCTGGAACGCGCCCAATCGCCGCGGGCGCCCTGGCGGGGCGGCCTGGCCGCCCCGTACGTTCTGCCGGCCGGCTTCGCCGCGCTGCTCGCCATCGGCACCATGACGGCCGCGCTCGGCGGCCGACTGGGCGCGACCGGGGTGCTCATCGCGTGCGCGGCGGTGGTCGGCGGGCTCGCCGCTGTGGCGGAGCCGGCCGCCGCGGTACCGCTCGCCTTCATCGGCTGGCTGACCGTGTCCGGGTTCTCCCGGCCGCCGTACGCCGACCTGCAGCTGACCGGCATCGTCGCCGGACGGGCAGCGGTCACGCTCGGGGCCGTCGCGCTGCTCACGGCCGCCTGCGGCGCGGCGTTCCGCTGGCGCGCGGCAAGAGGGACACTAGAAAGCGTGGAACGGCACGAGCAGAGCGGCATCTCCCGGCGCAGGCAACTGGCCGGAGCGCTGCTCGCCGTGGCCGGGCTCCCCCTGCTCACCGCGTTGCTCGCCGCCCTGCGGCAGGACCTGAACCTCTCCGATGACCTGCTGATCTACCTCGTCGCCATGGTCTGCGTCACGGTGGTCGGCGGCTTCTGGCCCGCGGTGTTCGCCGCGGTCGCCGCCTGCCTGCTGCTGAACTGGTATTTCACCCAGCCGCTGCACACGTTCACCATCGCCGAGCCGCGGAACCTGCTCGCCCTGGTGCTGTTCGTCACGGTGGCCGTCACGGTGAGCAGCGTGGTTCACCTGGCGGCACGGCGCGAGGCGGACGCGGCCCGCAGCGCGAAGGAGACCCAGTCGCTGCTCAGCCTCGCGCAGACGGTGCTCGGCGGCGCGGACACCCCGAGCGACGTGCTCGACCACCTGACGGCAAGCCACGGCGGCCACGCCGAGCTCCTTGAGCGCGTGGGCGGCCGCTGGGTCAAGGTGGCGTCAAGCGGCGCCGCCGACCAGGATTCCGGTCAAGGCGGGCCCACGCTGCGCTTCGAGGTGCGGCCCGACCTGGCCCTGGAGGTGAGCGGGCAGGCGGCGAGCGCGACGACCGCGCTGCTCGCCGGGTACACCGCCCAGGCGGTCGCCGCGCTCGACCGGGCCCGGCTGCGCACTCAGGCGGCGCAGGCCGAGGCGCTCGCGGAAGGCGACCGGATGCGGACCGCGCTGCTGCGCGCGGTTAGCCACGACCTGCGCACCCCCCTCGCGTCGATCAAGGCGAGCGTGTCGAGCCTGCGGCAGACCGATGTGCACTGGTCGGAAGAGGACGAGGCCGAGCTCTTGGCAAACATCGAGCAGAACGCCGACCGGCTCGATGCCCTCGTCGGCAACCTGCTTGACATGAGCCGCCTGCAGGCGGGCTCGCTTGAGCCGTTCCTGCGCGCCATCGCGGTGGACGAGGTGGCGCCGGTAGCGCTGCGCGGCCTTGACGACGCGGATCACCTGCTGATCAGCGTTCCCGATGACCTGCCGCTCGTCCGGGCCGATCCCGGGCTGCTCGAGCGGGTGCTCGCTAACCTGTTCTCCAACGCGCTGCGGCACTCACCGCCGGACATGCGCCCGATGCTGCGGGCCAAGGAAGACGGTGACCGGGTGGTCATCAACGTGGTCGATCACGGCTCCGGGGTGCCTGCCGGGCTCAAGGAGCAAATCTTCGAGCCGTTCGCACGGCTGGACGCGCGGTCCCCAGGCGTCGGGCTCGGGCTCGCCGTCGCCAAGGGGTTCGCGGAGGCGATGGGCGGGACGATCGTCGCGGTCGACACGCCGGGCGGCGGGCTCACCGTCCGCGTGACGATGCCGGCGCTCGTGAGCGGCGTCCCCGCTCCCCTTGGAGCCGACTGATGACCCGGGTACTCGTCATCGACGACGAGCCGTCGATCCTGCGCGCCCTGCGGATCAACCTGACCGCGCGCAACTATGAAGTGTCCACCGCGTGCGACGGCACGTCCGGCCTGGCCGCCATCGCCCGTGAGCGGCCAGACGCGGTAATCCTCGACCTCGGCCTGCCCGACATGGACGGCACCCAGGTGATCCACGGGGTCCGCGGCTGGTCTACGACGCCGATCATCGTGCTGTCGGTGTGGGGGGCGGAGCATCAGAAGGTCGCCGCGCTTGATGCCGGAGCCGACGACTACGTCACGAAGCCGTTCGGCATGGACGAACTGCTGGCCCGGCTCCGGGCGGCGGTCCGCCGGGCGGCTCCCGCCCCGGACGAGCCCGTCGTCACCACGCAAGACTTCACCGTGGACCTGGCCGCCAAGCGGGTGACCAGGGACGGCGCCGACGTCCGGCTCACCCCCACCGAGTGGCAGCTCCTTGAGATCCTGGTGCGCAACCGCGGCCGGCTGATCACCCAGAAGCAGCTACTCCAGGACGTGTGGGGACCTTCCTACGGATCAGAGTCCAACTACCTGCGGGTTTACGTCGCGCAGCTGCGCCGCAAGCTGGAGCCGGAACCGTCAAGGCCCCGGTACCTGCTCACCGAGCCGGGGATGGGATACCGCTTCCAGGCCTGAGCGGCCGTACGGCCGGCGGGCACCCCCTAGCCGGTCAATATCGGGCCGGGCGGTGTGACCCTGCACTCCGCCGGGGTACCTCCCGGGTGTGCGGCAATTCTTCGGTCAGCAGGCGCGGCACTCGGCACGGGCCGCGGCGCGCTCAGCCAAGCCCGCCACGGTCGCCGAGCGCATCGAGAGAGCGCAGGTCCTCGACCGCACGGTCGACGCCCTGTCCGGGTTCGTGGTCCGCGCCCTGCCGCCCGGCAGGCGAACCGACGCGCTGCACGGCGTGCCGTTCGGGCAGCCCGCTCATCCGGCCCTGGTACGGATCCCGGCCGGCTGCTGGACATCGGCGGCCCTGATTGACCTATGCGGCGGCCGGGGGGCGGGGCGCGCCTCGGCGACCCTGATCGCGGCCGGAGTCATCGCCGCGCTGCCCGCCGCCGCCACCGGGCTCGCGGACTGGGCGGCACTTCACCGGCATCAGCAGCGGGTCGGGCTGGTGCACGCCATCTCGCAGGCCTCTGCGACCGCGCTGTTCGCGGGCTCGCTGCTGGCCCGGGCAGCCGGGCGGCGCCGCACCGGCTACCTGCTGTCGGCCGGCGGGCTCACCGCCGCCACGGCCGGAGCCTACCTGGGCGGGCATCTGGCGCTGCGGCTTGGCGCAGGAGCAAGCCACGCCGAGCCCATCGGCCACCTCGCCGCGCTGGGCTGGCACGACCTGTGTCCCCTGGCGGAACTGCCGGAAGGGCGGCCGGTCCGGCGCCAGCTTGGTTACCTGGGCGTGCTCGCGGTGCGCCGCGGGCACGGGGTCCAGGTACTCGCCGACCATTGCGCGCACCTCGGCGGGCCGCTGCACCAGGGACGGATCTCCGGCACCGGCGGCGACGCCTGCGTCACCTGCCCGTGGCACGGTTCTACCTTCCGGCTCAGCGACGGTACCGTGCTGCACGGGCCGGCCACCGCCAGGCAGCCCGCGTTCGAGACCCGGGTCAACGAATCAGGCCAGGTCCAGGTCCGGGCCACCCAGGGCGCCAAGGCCACAAGGCCGCAGACCGGACAACCCAATCGCCTAGCCAGATTCTCCCGCAGCCTTGGTGCTGGGTGACGGCGGCCCGATACGATGGCGGCTTTTGCCATCGGGCCGCCGCGCGAGGACACCGGGGGGAGGGGGGTGTCCGCGCGGCGTCTTGCCGCAGCGCGGCGGCCCGATACGATGGCGGCTTTTGCCATCGGGCCGCCGCGCGAGGACACCGGGGGGTACGGGGGGTCGTCCCCCCGGAAGATAAGAGCGGCAGCCGGGTGATGCTGCCTGACCCGTCCTGACCGGGCAGATCGTCCGGCGGCTCCTCGATCTGGCGGGGGCGCCTGGCGTCGGCGGCGCCGGTTCCCGCGTTGCCGAAGAAGCCGCCGATGCCCTCAAGGGCCTTGCCGAGCTCGCTCGGCACGATCCACAGCTTGTTCGCGCCGCCCTGGGCGATCTCGGGGAGCATCTCCAGGTACTTGTAGGCGAGCAGCTGCTGGTCGGGGTTGCCCTCGTGGATCGCCTGGAAGACCGTCGCGATCGCCTGCGCCTCGCCCCTGGCCCTGGTCGCCTGCGCGGTGGCCTCCGCGTCCGCGCGTACCACGGTGGCCTCGGCCTCGCCGCGCGCCCGCAGCACCGCAGCCTGCCGCTCGCCTTCCGCGGTCAGGATGGCCGACTGCTTGGCGCCCTCGGCGGACAGGATCGCGGCGCGCTTGTCCCGGTCGGCGCGCATCTGCTTCTCCATCGAGCCCTGGATGGAGGCGGGCGGCTCGATCGCCTTGAGCTCCACCCGGCCGACCCGCAGGCCCCATCGGCCGGTTGCCTCGTCGAGCTCTTTCCTGCAGCTCGCCGTTGATCTTGTCCCGCGATGTCAGGGTCGTTTCCAGGTCCATGCCGCCGACCACGTTCCGCAGCGTGGTCACGGTGAGCTGCTCGACCGCGGCCACGTAGTTGGCGATCTCGTACGTGGCCGCCTTGGGGTCGGTCACCTGGAAGTAGATGACCGTGTCGATGCCGACCACCAGGTTGTCCTCGGTGATGACCGGCTGCGGCGGGAAGCTCACCACCTGCTCGCGCAGGTCGATGAGCGGGCGCAGCCGGTCGATGAACGGCATCATCACGTTGAGACCCGCGTTCAGCGTGCGGTGGTAGCGGCCGAAGCGCTCGACGATGCCCGCCCGCGCCTGCGGCACGATCCGAACCGACCGGGCCACGGCGAATATGGCCAGGCCAACCACTACGACAAGGAGGATTATCGCGACTATGGTGCCCATCACCATCATCTCCGACCCTGGATCCCGATAAGGCCACGGTAACCCCACCGCGCGTGTAGTTCCAGAGGGAGTGGGTGACGCGCGGGCTACGGCACCGCTCAGCGGGCCCAGGCCCGCCACCTGTTCTTATGGCGCTCAATTTCCAGCGGGATGCCAAAACAGCGGGACAGGTTCCTCGCCGTGAACACCTCATCGATGGGGCCCGCGGTGAGCACGGCACCGCGGCGCAGCAGCATCGCGTGGGTGAACCCGTCGGGTACCTCCTCGACATGGTGCGTGACGAGCACCATCATGGGCGCCTTCGGGTTCGTCGCGAGCGTGGAAAGGCGACGCAGCAGGTCCTCGCGGCCGCCCAGGTCAAGGCCGGCCGCTGGCTCGTCAAGCAGCAGCATCTCCGGGTCGGGCATCATAGCCCGGGCGATCTGCACCCGCTTGCGCTCGCCTTCGGACAGGGTGGCGAACCGCCGCCTGATCAGGTGTGCGCAGCCGAGCGCGTCGAGCAGGTCCACTGCCCTCGTCACGTCGGAGGACTCGTACTCTTCCTTCCACCGGCCGAGGATCGCATAGGAGGCGGTGAGCACCAGGTCGATGACCTTCTCGCCGGCGGGCACCCGCTCGGCGAGCGACGCGCTCGTCAGGCCTATCCGTGGCCGCAGTTCGAAGACGTCGACTTCGCCGAGCCGCTCACCGAGCACGTCGACGGTGCCCTCGGTCGGATGCAGCAGCGTGGCGGCCACCTGGAGCACGGTGGTCTTGCCCGCGCCGTTCGGGCCGATCACGATCCAGCGCTCGTCCTCGTGCGCGGTCCAGTCAACGTTGCGCAGCAACAGCGACGTCTCACGCCGGACAGAAACGCCGCGCAGCTTGAGCACCTCGTCAGACACTGCCCCTCCTCACGCCGGCCCCCTCCGGCCGGACAGCCCGCCGCCGGACCGAACGGCCGCCGAGACCGAACCTATGCCACCACGACGCGATCAGCCATCCAGCTGCCCAGATGAGCCGCCGCGAGTTGGCCCCAGCGGCCCGGCCGCGTCCAGGCAGACGGTACCGTGAGGGCGAGATGAACCGACCAAGGACCACGATCCTGATCACGCTGACCGGCCGTGACCGGCCCGGCGTTACCTCGCGGCTGTTCAGCGCCCTTGCCCGCTTTCCGCTGAGCGTAGCCGACATCGAGCAGGTGACCATCAAGGGCATGCTGGTGCTTGGCGTCCTGCTCGCCTGCGACGCACCCCCCGACCTGACGGCGATCTACCGCGTCGTCACGGAGCTGGCCAGTGACCTCGGGCTCGAGGCGGAGGTCACCACCGGGTCGGCGGAGGCGCCGTCACGCACGTCATCGAGAAGGGTCAAAGGCAGGCTGCACGTCACTGTGCTCGGCAGCCCTCTGCGGCCGGCCGGAGTCGCCGCGGTCGCGGGCAAGATCGCGGCGAGCGGCGCCAACATCGACCGGATCACCCGGCTGGCGAGTGACCCGGTGACCTGCGTCGAGCTCGACATCTCCGGGGCCGAACCCGGCTCACTGCGGCAGGCGCTCGCCCAGGTGGCCGGCGACAGCGGCGTGGACGTGGCCGTGCAGCGCGCAGGCCTGCAGCGCCGCGCGATGCGGCTGATCGTGATGGACGTCGACTCCACGCTGATCCAGGACGAGGTCATCGACTTGCTGGCGCAGCGGGCCGGCTGCGCCGACGAGGTGGCCAAGGTGACCGAATCGGCCATGCGCGGGGAACTCGACTTCGCGGCCTCGCTGCGCGAGCGCGTCGCGCTGCTCGCCGGCCTTGACGCCGCGGTACTCGACGAGGTGCGGGCCAGCCTGCGGCTCACGCCGGGGGCGCGGACGCTGGTGCGGACGCTCAAGCGCCTCGGTTACAAGTGCGGGATCGTCAGCGGCGGGTTCAGCGCGGTGATCAAGCCGCTCGCCGACGAGCTGGGCATCGATTACGTGGCGGCGAACACCCTTGAGGTGGCGGACGGCAGGCTGACCGGCCGGGTCCTTGAGCCGGTCGTCGACCGGGAGGGCAAGACCGCCGCGCTGCGCAAGTTCGCCCAGGCGGCCGGCGTCCCGCTATCGCAAACCGTCGCGGTCGGTGACGGCGCCAACGACCTTGGCATGATCGGCGCGGCCGGCCTTGGCGTCGCGTTCAACGCCAAGCCGGTGGTCCGCGACGCGGCCGACACCGCCGTCAACGTCCCGTACCTGGACACGATCCTTTACCTGCTCGGCATACCGCGCGACGCCGTAGAGGCCGCCGACCAGGCGGACGAGCGAACCTGATCGCGGCGGGCAACGCAGGCCGTCCAACGCGATGGCCCCCCGCGCCAGGGAAATACCCGGCGCGGAGGGCCACGGCTCGCGGGCTACCGCCCGCCTGAGCGTACTACTCCGCGGGCGGCAGGTCGGCCGACGACGGCGAGCCGGTGGCCACGTGGCCATTTCCGTTGCCGTTCTGGTGGGCCTCCGGCGCAGCGGCGGTCACCGTGGCGTCGGCCGCGGCCGCCGGAGCGGAGACCACCGCGGCGGTCTCGTCCGGTGAGCCGACGCTGGCCGCGGGCGAGGTCGCGCCACTGACCTCGGCGCCCGCCGGGACATCCTCGCCCATGCTGTGCGCGCGGCGCTTGGAGATGACGATGGCCGCGACGATGACGACCACCGCGCCGACGGCGACCCCGACCCGCAGGCCGGTGTTGCCGCTGTACTTCACCACGGAGGTGGCGATCAGCAGCGAGACCAGGTTCATCACCTTGATCAGCGGGTTGATCGCCGGGCCCGCGGTGTCCTTGAACGGGTCGCCAACGGTGTCGCCGATGACGGTCGCCGCGTGCGCATCGGAGCCCTTGCCGCCGTGGTTGCCGTCCTCGACGAGCTTCTTGGCGTTGTCCCAGGCGCCGCCGGAGTTGGCGAGGAAGATCGCCATCAGCACGCCGGCCGCGATGGCCCCGACCAGGTAGGAACCGAGCGGCGCGTAGCCGAAGGTGAACCCGACCGCGATCGGCGTCAGCACCGCGAGCAGGCCCGGGGTGACCAGTTCGCGCAGCGAGTCCGCGGTGACGATGTCCACGACCCGCGAGTAGTCGGGCTTCTCCTCGTAGGTCATGATCCCCGGGTGCTGGCGGAACTGCATGCGCACCTCGAGCACGACCCGCTGCGCGGCCCGGCCGACCGCCATGATCAGCAGGCTGGAGAACAGGAACACGACCGAGGCGCCGATGATCACCCCGACCAGGACGTTGGGCTGGGCCACGTTCAGGGCGAACGTGCTGCGCGCGGCCGCGGGCAGGGCCGCTTCCACCGAGGTACGGAACGAGCCGAACAGCGCGGTCGCGGCGAGCACCGCGGTCGCGATCGCGATGCCCTTGGTGATGGCCTTGGTCGTGTTGCCGATAGCGTCCAGCTTGGTCAGCGCCTGCGCGGCGTCGCCCTCCACCTCGCCGGACATCTCCGCGATGCCCTGCGCGTTGTCGGTCACCGGGCCGAAGGAGTCCATCGACACGATCACGCCCACCGTGGTCAGCAGGCCGCCGCCGGCCATGGCCACCGCGAACAGCGCGATGGTGGCGTTGCCGGTGGCCAGCAGGTAGGCGCCGAACACCGCGCCGCCGATCAGCAGCGCGGAGTAGACGGCGGACTCCATCCCGATCGAGATGCCGGACAGGATCACGGTGGCCGCGCCGGTCTCCGAGCTCTGCCCGATGTCCTTGACCGGCCGCCGGGTGGTCTCGGTAAAGTACCCGGTCAGCAGCTGGATCGCGGACGCGAGCACGATGCCGATCAGCGTCGCGCCGAACGCGATCCACTGCGGGTTGCCGTTGTAGCCCGCGATGGCGGCGTCGGCGATGCCCGCGAGCGCGCTGAACTTCGACGGCAGGAACGTGAAGCAAAGGACCGCGACCCCGATGACCGAGATCACCGCCGAGATGAAGAAGCCGCGGTTGATCGCGCTCATCCCGCTGCGGTCCCGGGCCAGCGGCCGGACCGAGAAGATGCCGATCACCGCGGTGATCACGCCGATCATGGGGACGATCAGCGGGAAGATCAGGCCCTTGTCGCCGAACGCGGTCTTGCCCAGGATCAGCGAGGCGACCAGCATGACGGCGTAGGACTCGAACAGGTCCGCCGCCATGCCGGCGCAGTCGCCCACGTTGTCGCCCACGTTGTCGGCGATCGTCGCGGCGTTGCGCGGGTCGTCCTCCGGGATGCCCTGCTCGACCTTGCCGACCAGGTCCGCGCCCACGTCGGCCGCCTTGGTGTAGATGCCGCCGCCGACTCGCATGAACAGCGCGAGCAGCGCCGCGCCGAACCCGAAGCCCTCGAGTACCTCCGGCGCGTTGGCCCGGTAGATCAGCACCACGATGGCCGCGCCGAACAGGCCAAGGCCCACCGTGAACATGCCTGCCACACCGCCAGTGCGGAACGCGATCCGCATCGCGCGGTGCTCGCCAGAATCCCGGGCGGCCGCCGCGACCCGGACGTTGCCCCTGACGCACATGGACATGCCGATGAAGCCGGTCAGCGCGGAGAACAGCGCGCCGACAAGGAAGAAGGCGCTGCGGCCCCAGCGCACGCTTTCGCCGTCGGCCGGCAACACCAGCAAGATCCAGGGAATGATGAAGGCGAAGACGCCCAGCGTCCTGAACTGCCTCCTCAGGTAGGCCGCGGCACCTTCCTGCACCGCGTGAGAGATCTCCTGCATCTTCGCGGTCCCTTGGCTGGCCGCCAGGACCTCGCGCACCAGCAAGCCCGCGACGGCGAGGGCTGCGAGTGCGACGACCGCGACAATCACAACCCACGTAAGGTTGCCGCCGCTGACGCTGACCGGGGCCACCGATCCGCCCGCCGCGATGGCGGGACCGAGCATAGACATTCAATCTCCTTCGACGTCTGGCATGCGCCGCTAAGTCAGTCGCTGGCCTGATAGCGCTCACTTCAACCCGCTCCGGCAGCACCCGGGAGCCAAAGGCGGCGTGGCGGGCAGTCTACGCTGCCGACTTAACATCTTGTAGGGACATGGGTTTTTTACTTTTCCAGAAGCAAACATTGATATTAGGAAGTGACCTCGAGCCCCGTAAGTCCCACCCGTCACAGTCCCAGCCCGAGCGTATTGTGATTTGCCCCAGTTTGGCCAGTTCCCCCTGTTTACCTAGGAGCATAACGTTTCCTAAGTAAGCAAAAGGGCTTGCGTGACGCGTGTGATCAGCGTGACGCTTAGGGACCCAGTGGGAGTGACGCCGACCCGGCCGGTCACGCGGAAACGACGCAGTGCCCGGCTCGCCGGCCTGTTCCCTGGCCACGAGCCGGGCACTGCGACTGCGCACATCCCCGGGCTGGTGCAGATTCACCGGACCGCCTTGGCGGCCGGGCCCACGGTCATCCGGCCCGGCGCTTCCAGCTCATCGTGACGCTGGTGCCAGAGCCGGCGGACGCGATGCGGACGTCGTCGGCGAGCCCCGCGATCACGGCGAGCCCGACCCCGTCGGGCAGTCGGAGCGGGACCTCGCCGTCGAGCACGGCGAAGCTGCCGTCATGCCCGGCGGAGGTGTCCTTGGAACCGGCGCCGTTGCCGTCGGCCGTCTCCGGCACCGCGTCGGTCACCACTACCTCGAACTGCTCCCCGTCGTCGATGAGCTCGACCCTGATGGGCTGCCCCGGGACAGTACCGCAGGTGCGCTTCAACCGCACGAGAGCAGGCCTCGCCAACGGCGAGGCGTACCTCATCGAGCAGCGACTCGGCTACGCCACTGCGGCGCGCGACCGCGGTCGCAACCAGCCGGGCGGTCCGCACGTGGACGGGCAGCGGCGTGAAGGTGACTTCGACGGTGGCCATTGTGCAGCGGAAGGCTTACTTCTCCGCCTTCCGGGCGGCGATAGCCTGGTCCACGGAGTCGTGGATCCCGAAGACCTTGGTGAGGCCGGTGATGCGGAAGATCTTGAGGATGCGCTCCTGCGTGCAGACCAGGTCAAGCGACCCGTCGTGCGCGCGCACCCGCTTGAGCCCGCCGACCAGGACCCCGAGGCCCGTGGAGTCGAGGAACTCGACCTTCTCCATGTTTACTACCAGCTGGTAGTTCTTCTTGTTGACGAGCTCAATGAGCAGCTCGCGCAGGCGCGGCGCGGTGTAGACGTCGATCTCACCTTCGACGTCCACGATCTCGATGCCGTCCTTGTTGCTGTGCGCCAGCTTCAGATCCACTAATCCTCCAGCGCCCCGAGGGCGTCTCTCGCGTCGTGGGGCGACCCCTGCTCGGCATTCAACCACGCTCAGGTGTCATGTCTATACGATTTCATGCTGTCACGACATCCGCCTAGCGGATGACACACTTAAAACCTATGCCTATCGCCGCCTCACCGACAGCCGAAACCCGACAGGACGCCTCCGCGCTCGCGGTCCTGCGGGCGGTGCAGCGCGCCGGCGAACTTGTGCACCTAGAACGCATACCCGGGCAACCGGGCGAATCCACCTCCTGGCCGGAATCGGTTCGCGCGGAAGTCGCGGCGGCACTGACGGCCAACGGCGTCAGCGCCCCGTGGACGCACCAGGCCAGGGCCGCGGCGCTCGCCCGGGCGGGCAGCCACGTGATCCTCGCCACACGGGCCGCCTCGGGCAAGTCGGCGGGCTACCTGGCCGCCGCGCTGTCCGAGGTGCTCGACGGGGGCACCGTGCTCTACATCGCGCCCACCAAGGCGCTCGCCGCCGACCAGCTCAAGGCGGTCTGCGACCTCGCGGTCCCCGGCGTCCGCGCCACCTGCTACGACGGTGACTCGACAGCCGCCGAGCGCGCGTGGGCGCAGTCGCACGCCAATTACCTGCTGACCAACCCGGACATGCTGCACAGCGGGCTGCTGCCGAACCACGCCCGCTGGCGCGGGTTCTTCCGCCGCCTGCGGATCGTGATCATCGACGAGTGCCACGGCTACCGCGGCGTGTTCGGCTCGCACGTCGCGCAGGTGCTGCGCAGGCTGCGCCGCGTCGCCCTGCACCACGCCGCGCCCGGCGCCGCTCGACCGCCCGTCTTCATCCTGGCGTCGGCGACGATCGCCGGGCCGGAGGACTGCGCGAGGCGGCTCACCGGGCTGGACGCGGTCGCGGTGACCGAGGACGGCTCGCCCCGCGCGCCGGTGACCTTCGCGCTGTGGGAGCCGCCGCTGCTGCACGGCTACGCCGAGGCGCGGACCCGCAGGGCGGCCACGTCAGAGGCGGCAGACCTGCTCGCCGCGCTGGTCAAGGCCGAGGTCCCGGCGCTCGCCTTCATCAGGTCGCGGCGCGGCGCGGAGACCGTCGCGCTAGCCGCCCGCGACGCTCTCGGCGAGGAACTCTCCGGCAACGTCGCCGCGTACCGTTCCGGCTACCTCCCCGACGACCGCCGCGGCCTTGAGACGGGGCTGCGCGACGGGCGGATCACCGGCATGGCCGCCACCACCGCACTTGAGCTCGGCATCAACATCACCGGGCTTGACGCGGTGCTCATCGCCGGCTGGCCGGGAACCTGGGCCTCGCTGTGGCAGCAGGCGGGCCGGGCCGGCCGCGCGGGACGCCATGCCACGGCGGTATTCATCGCCCGCGACGACCCGCTGGACAGCTACCTGGTGCACCACCCGCAGACGCTGCTGCACCACCCGGTCGAGCCCGCGGTGCTCGACCCCGCGAACCCCTACGTCCTCGGCCCGCACCTGGCCGCGGCCGCGGCGGAGCTGCCGCTTACCGAGCCCGACCTCGACCTGTTCGGTGCCGCGTCCGCGAAAGCGGTGGCCGGCCTGGTCTCGGCAGGCGAGCTGCGCAGGCGCCCGTCCGGCTGGTACTCCGCCAGGCACCGCCGCCCGGCCAGGGAGATCTCCATCCGCGGCGACCTCGGCAGGCCGGTACGCGTGGTGGAGGAGGCCACCGGGCGGCTGATCGGCACCATGGACGAGCCGTCCGCGCACCGCTACGTGCACGACGGCGCCGTTTACCTGCATCAGGGCGAGTCGTACCTGGTCAGCACCCTTGACCTGGCCGACCGGGTGGCCCTCGTCACGGCAGGTGACCCCGGCTACGCCACCCAGGCTCGCGACGTCACCGACATCGACCTCATCGCCGAGCGCCGTCGCGTGCCCTGGGGGGACGCCGACCTGATGCTCACCGACGTCCGGGTGACCCGGCAGGTGACCGGGTACACACGCATTCGTTCCGGCAAGAAGGGGAGGAAATCGAGGGAGCAGGCGGTACCGCTCGAGCTGCCGCGGCGCACGCTGTCCACGGTGGCCGTCGCCTGGACCATTCCGAACGAGTGCGTGGTTCCAGTGGCCGGCGACGACCTCGGCGGGGCGGCCCACGCGGCCGAGCACGCGGCCATCGGCCTGCTCCCGCTGTTCGCCACCTGCGACCGGTGGGACGTGGGCGGCCTGTCTACCGAACTGCACCCGGCGACTGGCCAGCTCACCGTGTTCGTTTACGACGGCCACGCGGGCGGCGCGGGCTTCGCGGAGCGCGGCTTCACGGTGGCCGCCGACTGGCTGACCGCCACCAGGGACGCGATCGCCTCCTGCCCCTGCGAGACCGGCTGCCCCTCCTGTGTCCAGTCCCCCAAGTGCGGCAACGGCAACTCCCCCCTCTCCAAGCCCGGTGCGGTCGCCCTACTCGGCGTCCTGCTCGCCGGCGCCCGGAAATTAGATGATCCCCCTCGCCGGGGGGGATAGCGAGGGGGATCACCATTTCGGTGCCGGCCCTGGGGGGGTTGGCCGGCACCGATCCACGGTAAAGCCTGTCGGCGGTCGCGGCGTGACAGAAGCCACGCAAGGTAGCCAGCGACTCGCGTAAGGGAATTACAACATATATGTGTTCGTCGTGAACAGATGTTCCGCCGGATAGTTTGGCACGACCGGATATTTCTCCGGGCCCTCAGCGCGGCCGCCGGGCCGAGGGCGGCGAGCCGGGAGGCCGGTCCGACGTCCGGCCGGCGAGGGCGGCCCGGCCCGCGCGGGGGCTCTCTCAGCGGTAAATGGAATGTGAACGGCCGTACCGATCAAGATCACGAATTGATCACGTATGAGGGCTTGGATGTGCGGGGCTTTCGTCGTAGAAAGGTCTCACGGACCGCTAGAACGTCCGGAGCACGACAGCCGGGTACCCACGCGCGAGCAGCCGCGGGAGGCGTGTCGGGCCAGGCCCTCAAGGACTGGCCGACAATTGACATTGCACGCATGGTAGCCAGACTGTCCTGCATTAGGCGGCGGCGCCCCAGGCCTGGGGCGCCGTTCGCGCGTCGGCCTCCGGTTCGCCGGGCGACGACGGAAAGGGCCGTAGTACCCGACGCGGGTGGGGATGTCCCCGCTCTGGCGAATCACGGGCGATAGCCTTAGGGTCACCCGCGGCAGCGCGCGCTGCCGCGGCGAGGATTCGGGGAGGGATGCATGGTTCGCAGCGGGAGACCGGATGGCGCCGACGGGCAGCAGTCGCTTGGGGAACTGGTCGCGCTGGCGGCGAAGGACATGTCATCGCTCATCCGGTACGAGATCAGCCTGGCCAAGAAGGAGTTCACGCTTGACGCGAAGCGCATCGGCTTCGCCGTCGGCATCGGCGTCGTTGCCCTGTTCGTCCTCTGCCTGATCGTGGTGCTGCTCTGCTTCGCCTACGCGTACGGCCTGGTGGCCGCGTTCGGCATCCCGATCTGGCTGTCCTTCATCTGTGTCGCGGGCACCTGTGTGGTGCTCATCGCCCTGGCCGCCGCGTTCGCGTACTGGCTCATCCGCCGGGTGACCGGCATGAAGATGACGCGGAAGTCCGTGATGGACGACATCGGCATGCTGCGCCGGTCCGACGCCAGCCCGAACGGCTCCGGGGCGGCCGTCAAGAACCCGGAAGTCGCCGCGGGTACGGGCGCCAAGGCCCAGATTCCGCCCGCCCGACCATGACCGCCCCCTTCATGACCGCCCCCATCATGACGGCAGGGCGTCAGGCATGCCGGTAGAGCCGGTCATCCAGGTCAGCGGTCCCTGGACCCATCGGTCGGTGACGGCCAACGGGTGCCGTTTCCACGTGGCGTCCATGGGCGACGGGCCGCTCGTGCTGCTGCTGCACGGGTTCCCCGAGTTCTGGTGGACGTGGCGGCACCAGCTCGTCACGCTCGCCGAAGCCGGCTACCGGGCGGTCGCGGTCGACCTGCGCGGCTACGGCGACAGCGACAAGCCGCCCAGGGGCTATGACCTGATCACCGCGGCCGCCGACGCCGCCGGGCTGATCCGGGCGCTCGGCGAGGCCAACGCCGCCGTCGTCGGCCACGACTGGGGCGGGCTCACCGCGTGGACGCTTGCCGCCTACTTCCCCAAGGCGGTGCGCCGGCTCGCCATCGTGTCGATGGCGCACCCGCTGCGGATGCGCGCGCGGGTGCTGTCCAGCCCGCTGTCGGTCTCGCGGGCGCTGTCCGAGCCGGACGGCCCGGCCCGGCGCGGCGGGTACCCGCTCGCCTTCCAGGTGCCGATGCTCCCGGAACGCCTGCTGGTCCGCGACGACGGCGCGCTCGTCGGCTCGATCCTGTCCGCCTGGTCGGCACCCGGATGGCCTGACCAGGAAACCGTCCGGATCTACCAGGACGCCATGCGCATCCCGCCGGTGGCGCACACCTCGCTTGAGTACCTCCGGTGGTTCGTCCGCTCGACCTTCCGGCCCGACGGCCTGCGGTATGCCCGCCAGCTGCGGTCGCCGGTCGCGGCGCCGGTGCTGCACCTGCACGGCGGGGCCGACTTCTGCATCCCGGCTTCGGCCGCCCGCGGCGCGGGCCGGTACGTGGAGGGGCCTTACCGCTGGAAGATCATCGAGGGGGCCGGCCACTTCCCGCACGAGGAACGGCCCGAGTCCTTCGACGCCGAGCTGCTCGGCTGGCTCGCCGACCCGGAGCCGGACCGGTGACCGTACCTGCCCCCAGGGACAGGGACGCCGGGGGGCGGGCGCGGAACGCGCGCCCGCGGGACGGGCTCGGCAGGCCGCTCCCCCGGTCCGCGGCGCAGGACGTGCCGCGCGTCCCCGACGACCTGGTGGTCTCCCCCGCCGAGGCGGCCGACCTCGGCGGCCCGCTGCTCGCCGAGGGCCGGCCATTCCACGCGCACGAGGTCTTCGAGGCGGCATGGAAGTCCCTGCCGGGCCCGGAACGCGAGCTGTGGCGCGGCCTCGCCCAGGTCGCGGTGGGACTCACCCACGCTCGGCGTGGCAACGCGAGCGGCGCGGTGGCGCTGCTGCGCCGGGGCGCCGGCCACGTCGCCGCGTTCGCCGGCCCGCCAGGCGAGGTCGACGCGGGCTTTGTCGCGGCGCGGGCGGCGGACCTCGCGCTGCGGATCGAGCGGGACGGCCTTGGCTGCGTCGCGGAGGCCGACCTGCGGCTGCCGCTGCGGCCCGGCCCAGGGTAACCCGGGTTCAGTCGCAGCCATCGGTGCTGATCGGGCTCGTCCGCCCGGCGCCGACGCGCGCGTCGGCGGCGACCTCGGTCGCGGTCAGCGCGAAACCGGTATTCGCCGTGTCGACCGCGGCCGCGAACACCACCCCGTACACGGCGCCCGACGTGCTGAGCAGCGGGCCACCCGAGTTACCCGGCTTGACGTCCGCCCGGATCTCGTAGATCTGCCGGTTGACCGTGCCCGTCTGGTAGATGTCCGGGCCGACCGCGGTCTGGGTACCGCCGATGCGCGCGGCCGCCGCGGTGAGGCCCTGATCGAGCGGGTAGCCGGCCACGATCGCGCTGTCGCCGGCCTGCGCCTGGTAGTCGAACTTAAGCGGTGCCAGGTTGAGGCCAGGCACGTAGAGCACCGCGATGTCCACCTGGGGGTCGTAGAAGACGACCTTCGCGTTGTACTTCGCCCCGTTCATCGTCGTCACGATCTGGTCCGCGTCCACGCCGGCCACCACGTGCGCGTTGGTCAGCACGTGGTGCGGCGCGTAGACGAAGCCGGTCCCCTCGATGCTGCGGTCGCATTTCGTCGCCGTGCCCTGCACCTTGAGCACCCGGCTGCGGGCCGCCAGGTAACCGGGGCTGTTCACCACCGCGGGGTCCGGCGAGGCCACCGCGAACAGGTGGGCGGCGCCGATGCCGCTGAACACCTGCGGGAACGGGCCGCTGGCGAGCAGCCGCCGGAACTCGGAGAACATGGTCTTCGCCTGGGTAGGCATGACCCGGTCCATCGTCCCGAGCACCGCCGAGTCATTGACCTGCTTGACAACCACGGGGAACGACGACGCGGTGAGTACCGAGCCGATCGCCCAGGCGATCAGCAGCATCGACAGGATGCTGACCGCCGACCCGCCGATGGAATCGATAGCGGTTGACGACGGGCTCGTCATGGTCTGCCGCACGTAGGCGCCGACCGAGGACGCGACGAACTGGCCCGCGATCGCGAAGCTGACCAGCAGCACGACCGCCACCACGTCCTGCTGCGTCGGACCGCCGACGATGGCACGGGAGATGGCCGGGCCGAACTCGGCGCCGAGCACCGCACCGCCGACGAAGCCGACGAAGCTCAGCGAGCCGATAATGAAGCCCTGCCGGTATCCGGATACCGCGAACAGGGCGGCCAAGCAGAGCAGGACGAGATCAAGCACATCACCGCGCACGATGTCCACGGTATCCGCTACTGCCCAATAACAGGGAGCCATCGGCGACCTCGGTCGCGGTGGCCGCGTGGTGCCAGGTACGGCCGCGGGCCGCGGGGTACCGCTACGCGGCCCCCCGCGGCAGCTCGCGGACCGTGCCGGCGTCCCAGGGGCGCTCCCACCCGCCGAGCGCGAGCAGCCGGTCGGTGATCAGCGCGGTGAACCCCCAGATCAGCATCGACTCGATGCGGAACGCCGGGCCGCTCCTGCCGTTCGGGAACTTGAGCATGAGCCGGTTCACCGGGTCGGCGAGAGCGGCGACGCTTATCCGCTCCACCGCCGCCACCTCGGCGATGTCCACCGGCCGCACCGCGCTCGGCACCCGCCACCAGGCGAGCACCGGGACAACGCGGAACTGGCTGGCGGCGAGAAACAACTCGGGCAGCGTGCCGAGCGCGTCCACCCCGGCGGGATCGAGCCCCGTCTCCTCCGCCGCCTCGCGCAGCGCCGCGGCGACCGGGCCGTCGTCGCCGTCCTCGATCTTGCCGCCGGGGAAGGCGGGCTGGCCCGCATGGCGCCGCAAGCCCTCGTTCTTCTGGATGAAAAGCAGGTCGGGGCCGTCGGGACCCTCGCCGAACAGCACGAGCACGGCCGAGCGCCGTCCGCCGTAGGCCGGCGGCCTGACCACCCGCGGCACGTCCATCACCGCGGCCGCCGCGGCCAGCCGCCGCAGCCAGGCCGGGGCGTCATCGCCGGCGCCGGCCGACGGCGAGCGCGAGCTTGCGCCCGTCACGAGAACGGTCCCTCCTTGACCAGCTTGGCCGCGGTCGCGGCGTCGGTCGGGCCGAGGCCGAACGACGGGCACCAGTCCGCCACCGGGCACGCGCCGCAGGCCGGCTTGCGCGCGTGGCAGATCCGGCGGCCGTGCCAGATCAGCCGGTGCGACAGCAGCACCCAGTCCCGCTTCGGTATCAGCTCGCCGACCTCCGCCTCGACCTTCACCGGGTCGTCGCTGACCGTCCAGCCGAACCGCCGCGACAGCCGCCCGAAGTGCGTGTCCACCGTGATGCCAGGGATGCCGTAGGCGTTGCCGAGTACCACGTTGGCGGTCTTGCGGCCGACGCCGGGCAGCGTGACCATCTCCTCAAGGGTGCGCGGCACCTCGCCGCCGAACCGCTCAACGAGCGCGGCGGACAGCCCCATCACCGACTTCGTCTTCGCGTTGAAGAACCCGGTCGGCCGGAGGACCTCGGCGACGTCCTCCGGGTTGGCCGCCGCCAGGTCCTCGGGCGTCGGGTACTTGGCGAACAGCAGGGGCGTGGTCAGGTTGACCCGCTTGTCCGTCGTCTGCGCGGACAGCACCGTGGCGACGAGAAGCTGGAACGAGTTCTCGAAGTCCAGCTCGCAGTGCGCGTCCGGGTACGTCTCCGCGAGCACCCGGTTGATCTTCCGTGCCCGCCGCACCAGGGCGGTGCGCGTCTCGGGGGTCTTGACCGCCATGTGCCTAAGGGTATGCCCTAGGAGCATGCGTACCAGGGCAGCGATCATCAGGGAACCGGGCAAGCCGTGGGAGGTCACCGAGCTCGAGCTCGACGAGCCGCGGGCCGGCGAGGTGCGGATCAAGTTCATGGCGTCGGGGATGTGCCACTCGGACGAGCACCTGCGGACCGGGGACTCCACCGGGCGGCTGCCGATGGTCGGCGGGCACGAGGGCGCCGGGGTGATCGAGGCCGTCGGTCCCGACGTCACCCGCGTCAAGGCCGGCGACCACGTGGTCTGCTCGTTCATCCCCGCGTGCGGCATCTGCCGGTACTGCTCGACCGGCCGGCAGAACCTGTGCGACTGGGGCGCGCAGATGATGACCGGGATGCTGGCCGACGGGACCTTCAGGTTCCACGACGACGACGGGGCGGACCTGGGCGGCTTCTGCATGCTCGGCACGTTCGCCGAGCACGCGGTGATCTCGCAGAACTCCTGCGTGCGGATCGAGCGGGACATCCCGTTCGAGGTGGCGGCGCTGACCGGCTGCGGCGTGCCGACCGGCTGGGGCACGGCGGTGTACGCGGCCGGCGTCCGGGCGGGCCAGACCGTGGTGATCTTCGGCGCGGGCGGCGTCGGCACCAACGCCGTCCAGGGGGCACGGTACGCGGGCGCCGCGCACGTCGTCGTGGTCGACCCGGTGGCGTTCAAGCGGGAGAACGCGCTGGCCTTCGGGGCCACGCACGTCTTCGCCAGCGCCGCGCAGGCACAGGAGGCGGTCATCGAGCTGACCTGGGGTCAGCTGGCCGACCACGCCCTCATCACCGTCGGCGTGCTGAACGCCGAGGTGGTCGACCAGGCCGCGGCGATCGTCGGCAAGGGCGCCCAGGTGACGATCACCTCGGTCGGCAAGTCCGCGGAAAAGCAGATCCAGCTGGCCGCCAACGGCAGCGTGGTCGGCTGGCAGCGCCGGATCCAGGGCCACGTCTTCGGCATGTGCAACCCGCTCAGCGACATCCCACGGCTGCTGCGCCTCTACCGGGGGGGCCAGCTCAAGCTGGACGAGCTCATCACCGGCCGGTACACCCTCGACGAGATCAACCAGGGCTACCAGGACCTAGACGACGGCAAGCTGATCCGCGGCGTCATCCGCCACGAGGCCTAGCCGCGGCCTGGCCTGGCCGGCTTCCTGCCCAGGTCGTAGGCGAAGCTCACGGTCTCGGCGAAGCAGCCGTCGCCGTCGCGGTACGGGCCGAGCGCGGCCGCCAGGTCGGCGTCGAACGCGGCGGACTGGTCGCCGAGCACCGCCGCGGGCAGCACCGACGTGGAGCGGACGAAGCCGGCGATCTCCGCCAGGCTCCAGCGGTGCCCGACAGCGAACTGACGGCGGCCGGCCGCCTCGAACCCGGCCGCTGACAGCACCTGAAGGTCGGGCCGGCGCTGCCGCCGCAGGTCCCAGCCCGCGGGCACCCGGTGCTCCGCGCCGAGCCGCGCCCGCCAGCGGTCCACGGTGGCGGCGAGCGCGCGCTGCCAGGCCGCCTCGCCTGCCCACGGCCCGGACGACCAGCACAGCGCCAGGCAACCGCCCGGCCTGAGCCAGCCGAGTACCAGGCGGGCGACAGCGTTGCGGTCGAGCCGGTGGAACGCGTTGCCGATGACGGCGAGCTCGAAGTGGCCCGGCGCGCAGTCGAGCGTCTCGGCGTCCGACACGACCGGCCGGATCTCGCCCGCCCCCGTTGCGGCCGCCTTGTCCCTCACCGCTTCGACCATGTCCGCTTCCCGGTCCACGGCCCACACTTCAGTGAACCGGCGGCGCAGCGGGAAGGCGAGCTGGCCGGTGCCGCAGGCCAGGTCGAGCAGGCGCCCTTGCCCGGATATCCCGGCCCGGCCGACTAGGTCGTCGAGCATCTCCGCCGGGTAGGGCAGCCGGTACCGGTCGTAGTACCCGGCGGTCCCGCGGTAAAGATCGGGCGCGAACCGCACCTCGTCGTCCATCAGGCTTAGCTCCTTCCGGGTGACGCCGGCTCCCGTTCGGCGCCTGGGTCGTCCCCGCGCCTGGTTGGATGGAAAACATGAGCCTGCCGCTAACGCATTATCCCGCGCTGTCGCGCCCCGACCTGCTCGCTCCCGCGGTCGAGGCGGCGCTCGGCAAGCTGCCCTGGGCCGACCAGGTGCGGGTGGCGCAGATCGACCCGACGCTCGCCGACACCGCGCAGTTCTGCGAGGCGTACGGCATCACGCTCGAGGAGAGCGCGAACTGCGTGGTGATCGCGGGCAGGCGCGGCGGCGAAACCAGCTACGCGGCCTGCATGGTGACCGCCACCACCAGGGCCGACGTCAACGGGCTCGTCCGCCAGCACCTCGGCGCGCGCAAGGCGTCCTTCGGCGCGGTGGACGTGGTGACGTCGCTGACTGGCATGGAGTACGGCGGCATCACCCCGGTCGGGCTGCCAGACGGGTGGCTCGTCCTAGTGGACGACGGGGTGGCGAAGGCCCCGAGCGTGGTCATCGGCTCCGGCATCAGGGGTTCCAAGCTGTGGCTGCCCGGCGCCCTGCTCGCCGAACTGCCGGGCGCCGAGATCCTGCCCGGACTCGGCCTGGCCGCGGGCTAGCTCGTCGCGAGCTTGGCCGCGATGCCCAGCATCGTCGCCGCGATCAGCAGGTCGAGCACCTGCCAGGCGCGCGGCGTGGCGAGCAGTCCCGCGGCGAGCCGCGCCCCGAAACCGAGGCCGGTGAACCACAGCGTGCTCGCCGCGCACGCGCCGACGGCGAACCACCACCGCCCCGGGCTCCCGTGCGCGTTCGCGACCGAGCCGAGCAGCACCACGGTGTCGAGGTAGACATGCGGGTTGAGCCAGGTGAGCGCCATGATCCGGCGCAGCACGGCGCTGCCCTCGCCGGGTTCGCCGCCTGCCGCGGCCAGCGCCGTGGGATGCCGGGCCCGCCACGCCGACGACAGCCCGTACCAGGCGAGGAAGACGACCCCGAACCAGCGCACCGCGGTCAAGGCCCACCCGGCATGCTGCACGATCACGCCGATCCCGCTGACTCCGGCGATGATGAGCGCGAAGTCCGACACCGCGCATACCGCGACCACCCGCCCCACGTAGGCGCGGCGCAGGCCCTGGCGCAGCAGGTACGCGTTCTGCGCCCCGATGGCGATGATCAGGGAAAGGCCGGTGAGAAGCCCGTCGAGCGAAGCGTTGAACACAGGCTCGACCCTAGGCCCGGCTTCATTTGAAGGCAACCGAAAGTTTCTAAGCATTCATTAGCTGTGCTTAACTTAGCTGGTGGACCTTAACCCGGGCCAGCTCGGCGCCCTCGTGGCGATCGCCGATCACGGTTCCTTCGACGCGGCCGCCCGGCAGCTGCACATCACGCCGAGCGCGGTCAGCCAGCGCATCCGCGCCCTCGAGGCGGCGGCCGGCCAGGTGCTGATCAGCCGGGGCACGCCGTGCCGCCCCACCGCGCAGGGCGAATGGCTGGTCCGGCTCGGCAGGCAGACCCGTTTCCTGTACGACGAGGCGGCGCAGGCCCTCACGGCGGCCACCGCGGTGGAGCTTCCCGTGGCGGTGAACGCCGACTCGCTCGCCGCGTGGTTCCGCGACGTGCTCGCCGACGCGGCGGCGTGGGAGGGCACCGCGATCCGGCTGCGCGTCGAGGACCAGGCGCACTCACAGGGACTGCTGCGCGGCGGCGACGTGCTCGCGGCGGTCACCAGCGACGCCGCCCCGGTGCAGGGCTGCGCGGTCACCCCGCTCGGGGCACTGCGGTACCTGCCGGCCGCCGCGCCCGCGCTCGCCGGCCGGTGGCGGCACGGTGGCACGCCGGGCTGGCCCGCGATGCCGGTCATCGTGTTCAACGACAAGGACGACCTGCAGCACGAGCTGCTGCGGCGGCACGGCGTCGGCCAGGGGCCGCCGGTCGTCCACCAGGTGCCGTCAACCGCCGACCTGTACGAGGCCGTCCGCATGGGCCTCGGCTGGGCCATGCTCCCCGAGCCGCAGGCCCGCGCCGACCTGGCCGCGGGCGTGCTCATCCGGTTGTCTAGCGACGTGATCGACATCCCGCTGTACTGGCAGCGCTGGCGCCTCGACTCGCCGCGGCTCACCGCGCTCACCACGTCGGTCCGCACCGCGGCCGCTAGGTACCTGCGGTAAGACGGCGTGGCGGCAACTCGCTAGCCCGAACGGACGCGGCTTACCCAGTCAGCATTCCGTCATCCGCTTACGCAGGAAGCGCCGTTCCGGCTCGGTCACGGCAAGGTCAAGCGCGGCGCGGTAGGCGGCACGCGCCGCGTCCGGCTGCCCGAGCCGGCGCAGCAGCTCTGCCCTTGTCGAGTGCCAGTACGGGTACCCGGCGAGGTCAAGCCCGTCGACGATGGCGAGGGCGGCCGCCGGGCCCTCGGCCTGGGCCACCGCGACCGCGCCGTTGAGCCGCACCACGGGCGACCCGGTCAGGCCTGGCGAGCTCCGCGTAGAGCGCGGCGACCCGCCGCCAGTCGACGGGCGACGCCGCCTGCAGCGACGCGATCGCGGCCTGGATCACGTACGGCCCGCGGCTGGCGGCGGCGGTGCTGTCGGCGACGGTGCCGAGGATCTCGCGCGCCTCCTCGATCTGCCGCCAGTCCCACAGCGACCGGTCCTGGTCGGCGAGCAGCACGAGGTCCTGCCCGTCCGGCCCGGAGAGCCGCGCCAGGCGGCGCGCGTCGTGCAGCAGCATCAGCGCGAGCAGGCCGCGCGGTTCCGGCTGGCCGGGCAGCAGCGACGCGAGGACCCGGCCCAGCCTGATGGCCTCCGTGGCCAAGACCAGCCCGCCTGGCCGGGCGCGCTGTACCCCTGGTTGAAGATCAGGTAGACGACCGCGAGCACGACGGCGAGCCGGTCAGGCAGCTGGCCCGCGGAAGGCACGCTGAACGGGATGCCCGCGTCCCTGATCTTCGTCTTCGCCCGCGTAAGCCGCCGCTTCATCGTCTCCGCGGAGACCAGGAACGCGTGCGCGATGTCCTCGGTCCCGAGCCCCGCCACCGCGCGCAGCGTCAGGGCCACCTGCGCCTCCACCGCGAGGGCGGGGTGGCAGCAGGTGAAGATGAGCTCAAGCCGCTCGTCGGGGATCTCGCCCTCGTTCACCCCAGCCTCAGCCTCCACAGTGGTGGCCACGGTGGCCTCGATAAGCCGCAGCTTGGCGGCGAGCACGCGGTCACGGCGCAGCCGGTCGATCGCCCGGTTCCGCGCCGTCGTCACCAGCCACGCGGCCGGGTGATCGGGCATCCCCTCGGCCGGCCAGCGCCGCGCCGCGACGGCGAACGCCTCCGCCGCTGATTCCTCGGCCAGCTCGAAGTCGCCGAGGTACCCGACGAGCAGGGCGAGCACCCGGCCCCACTCGTCACGGAAAACCTGCTCAAGCGAGGTCAGGTCAGTATGCCTTCCCGAGCACCGGCCGGATCTCGATGGTCCCGCCAAGCCGTAGCGCCGGGATCCGCGCGGCCATGTCGGTCGCCTGGTCGAGGTTGTCGCACTCGTAGAGGTAATAGCCGCCGAATACCTCCTTCGTGTCCGCGAACGGCCCGTCGGTGACCAGCGGCCTGCCGTCGGCGAGGCGCACGGTGGTCGCCGTCGTCACCGGCTGGAGCCCGGCGCCGCCGAGGATCCCGGGCTCATCGCGCAGCGCGAAGTACTCGCGGCTCAGTTCCTCCCGCTCGGCCGGGCTGAGCGCCTCGACGGTTCCCGGCTTGGTGTAGATAAGCAGCGCGTACTGCATGACACTCTCCCTCGTCGTCGCTACGGTCATTGTCCTGCCCTATGACGAACGTGCCCGCCGCGAGGGGACAGCCTCAGGAAAACACTTCTCCTGCTTCTTTCCGCCACCGGGCGGTACCGCTTGATGACGTGGCACCGCGGACGGCGCGCCGCGCCATAGCCAGCCATCTCCACCCGCGCCACCGGCGGCGCGCACCGACTCGAGGAAGGCCGCCGACCGCTGATCCGCCGGGTTTACGTGCCGCCCGAGTACCACAACTGCGACGCGCCGCGCTCCGGCCAGCTTGAGCGCGGCCGCCGTCGACTGCGCGCTGCCGCCAGAGACCCAGGTGTCGTCCACCACCAGCACGTCTGCACCGTCAAGTACCAGCGCCCTGCCGCCTGCCCGGTCCGCGATCCGGACCCAGCCGGGATTCACGTCACGGGCATGCACCTGCGGCGCTGCCACGGCCAGCCGCACGAAGGGCAGTTCGACACACGACCGGACCAGGGGCACCAGCGGATGCGCGCCTGGTCGCCCCTGCCCGCTCGGCACGACCGCGACGGCCTCCGGCCCCTTAGTCATCCCGGCCGCCTCCCACACCGACGGCCCCTGCTCGGCAAGGAACGCGGCAAGCCGCTGGCGCAGCCGGCCGGCGGCCGCGACCGTATCCGCCGCGCGGGCCCGATCCGACTTATACCGGCGCAGGTCCTCCGACAGCGACCCGCCGCGCACCGCGTATCCGGTCGGCGCGACCACGTCCGCGAGCAGCCCGCCCGCCTCACCCAACGCCAGTTCACACTGGTAACACCGGGCAAACCCAGCCCCGGCCGGCCCCAAGCAGGTACGGCAGAACACACCCAGATGCTAGGCCCGCCCCCCGACAATCCCGCTCCGCCGACCGCACGCGCACGATAGTGGACATTTAGGTACATCGGAGTGTCACCAAATGTCCACGATCATTGGACGGGCGGGCGTTACCCACTTGCCGGGCGGGGCGGGCACAATGTTCGGGTGCATAGTGACCCCGCGAGCCGCGCTCACCCGGCTGACCCGCCCGACCCGCCTCAGCCTGAGATCCGCACGCTGGCGAGCCGCGTCGTCTACACCGACGACTGGACGCGGCTGCGCAGGGACGACATCGAGCGCGCCGACGGGTCCAGGGGGACCTACGCGGTCATCGAGCGTGACGACTTCGCCTGCGTGATCCCCGCGGAGGACGGCGGGTTCTACCTCGTCGAGGAGTACCGATACCCGCTGGCCCGGCGCGCCTGGTCGTTCCCGCAGGGCAGCTTCCCGCGCGGCGAGGAGGGGACGCCGGAGCAACTGGCGCGGACCGAACTGGCCCAGGAAACGGGGCTGCGCGCCGGGCGGCTGACCCGCCTCGGCACGCTGTCGGCGAGCCACGGCTCGTCCAGCCAGTACGGTCAGCACTGGCTGGCGACCGACCTCACCCAGGGCGAGCCCGACCTCGAGCCGGAGGAGCTCGGCCTGCGGCACGCCTGGGTCAGCAGGGAAGAGTTCGAGGCGATGGCCCGTGACGGCCGCATCGTGGACGACACGTCGCTCGCCGCGTACGCGCTGCTGCTGATGGCCGAGCGGCGCGGCGAGATCAGCCTGCCCTGAACACCGCGAACGTCCGGGCTGCCCGCGTCAGCCAGCGAGGGGTGCGAACAGGTCGCCGTGCTCCGCGACGCGGGCGAGCACGTCGGGCGCGGTGAAGAACAGGTCCTCGGGGGCGCGGCAGGCGGCCACCTCGTCCCAGCTGACCGGGGTGGAGACCGTGGGGTGCTCTCTTGCGCGCAGCGAATAGGGCGCGACGGTGGTCTTCGAGCCGTTGTTCTGCGACCAGTCGATGAGGACCTTGCCGGCGCGCAGGGACCGTGTCATCCGCGAGACGACCAGCCTGGGCAGCTCGCGCTCAAGTCGCTCAGCGATGCCCTTCGCGAGCGCGCTGGCCTGTTCGGCGGTCAGCTTGCGGTCGTCGCCGCGTGACAGCCGCGCGTAAAGCTGCAGCCCCTTGCCGCCCGAGGTCTTCGGCAGCGCGTCGAGGCCGTCCTCGGCGAGCACCGGCCGGAGCGCCTCCGCGACCCGGCAGCAGTCGACGACCGTGGCGGGCGCGCCCGGGTCGAGGTCGAAGACGAGCAGGTCGGGGGTCCACCCGTGCTCTGGTGCGGCCGACCGTGATCCCTTGCCGTGGTCGGGGAAGCGCCACATCGGGACGTGCAGCTCGAGCGCGGCCAGGTTAGCCGCCCACATCAGCGACGGCAGGTCGTCGATCACCACGTACTCGACGGGCTCGCCCGGCGACTTCGCACGGGAACTGCTGGTCTCGATCTCCCCTGTGCGCATCCAGTCAGGCAGCCCGGCGGGTGCGTGCTTGGCGAAGAATGACTCGGCGTTCACCCCGTCCGGGTAGCGCTTGAGTGTCATCGGACGCCCCGCCACGTGCGGCAGAAGCACCGGGGAGATCCGCTGGTAGTAGTCGAGTACCTCGGCTTTCGTGAAGCCGTCCGCCGGGTAGAGCACCTTGGCCAGGTTGGTCAGGGTGAGGTCCCTGCCGTCCACCTGGACCGCGATTTTGTCCGCAGGCACGATATCCTCGCCTTTCATCGGGTCTGCCTCGGGGGGTACGGGGGGTCGTCCCCCCGGATGGTAACTGCGGGCATGTACCGCCTCCGGGGGTCTACGTCTCTCGTGCCACGTCTGCCGGGTCCTTGTCGTCGCGCAGCCCCTGATAGGCGGGGGCGATCATGCGGCCGGCCCGGGTCCAGCGGTCGAATACCACCTCGATCACCAGCCGGGGCTCTACCCAGACAGCGGGCCTTGCATACTCGGGCGGCACCGGGCCGTCGAACGGGCTGTCCGGCCGGCGCAGCGGCTCCAGCCGCCTGGTCAGCATGCGCAGGGTCTCGTCGGTGAACCCGGTGCCGACGTGTCCGCAGTACTGCAGGCCGCGCCGCCCGTCGGCGCCCGTTTCGTAGTAACCGATGAGCAGCGAGCCGATCAAGCCGGCGCGGTTGCCCTGGCCGGGCTTGTAGCCGGCCACCACGACCTCCTGGCCGAGCACGTTCTTCAGCTTGCGCCAGCTTCCCGACCGGGCGCCCGGCTCGTAGACCGAGTCGAGCCTCTTGATCACCACGCCCTCGAACCCGTTGGCGACCGAGGCGGCCGCAACCGCGTCCAGGTCCTCGCCGGGGAACATGGGCGGGCACTGCCAGCCGCTCGCGTTCGGCATGACCGACTCAAGCAGTTCCCTGCGCTGCGCGTAGGGCAGGCCCGCAAGCGGGCGGCCGTCCAACTGCAGCACGTCGAACGCCAGGTAGGTGACCGGGACCTGCTCCGCGAGGCGCAGCGCCTGCGCGGGTGACGAGACGTGCATCCGGGGCTGCAGTGCCTCGAAGTCCGGGCGGCCGTCGGTCAGCGCTACGATCTCGCCGTCGAGCAGCACCTGCTTGTGCGCGACGGCGTGGCCGAGCCCGGTCACCTCGGGGTAGGTGGAGCTGATGTCCTTGCCGGTGCGCGAGACGAGCCGCAGGCGGCCGGTATCGATGAAGGCCAGGGCGCGGACGCCGTCCCACTTGAACTCCACGCCCCAGGCGTCGAGGTCGCGGGCGGGTGCGCTGCCCGACGAGGCGAGCATCGGGGTCAGGGTGGCGGGCAGCGGCAGCCGCTCACGGTGGATCATCCAGTTCTTGCCGCCGGTGGCGAACAGGACGTAGCCGCCGGTCAGCCGTGAGCCGTGCAGGGTGACCTTGACCTCGCGCTCGTCCCACTTGAGCACTTCGTAGGTGCCGTGATCCCAGATGGTGACCTGGCCGCCCCCGTACTCGCCGCGCGGGATCTCGCCGTGGAACGTGGCGTAGTCGAGCGGGTGGTCCTCGGTGTGCACCGCGAGGTGGTTCACCGCGGGATCGGCAGGCACGCCCTTGGGCAGTGCCCAGGACACCAGGACCCCGTCGCGTTCCAGCCGGAAGTCCCAGTGCAGCCGCCGCGCGTGGTGCTCCTGCACGACGAAGATGCCTGCTCCGGGCCCCGCCTCGCCCGGCGGGCCCGGCGGGACAGGCTCCGGGGTCCGCGACGGGTCGCGCTTGTCCCGGTACTCCGCGAGCCTGTCCCCTCGGCCCGCCTTATCCTGGCTCACCTCAGCTGGGTACCCGCGCTGCGCGCGGTCTACCAGCGGCGCCGGGTGGCGTAGGAATGGTTCCTGATCGCTTCCATCCCCTCGGGCCGCTCGAAGATGGACTGGACCGCGACCCGGCCGGGCCCGGTGAGCCTGACCATGATGTTCCGGTAGTCCCAGGTGTTCCGCCAGAAGGAGAACCCGCGGTTCCTCGGGTACTCCAGGTGCAGGTGGACCCGGACGGACATGTCACGGTAGACCAGCGAACTCGGCTGGATGGTCAGCGACTCGCCGTGCTTGAGGTCGCGGATGAAGACGTTGCCCTGCGCGTGCAGCAGCAGCAGCCCCGGACGTTCGGCGGCGGTGAAGATGTCGCCGTACTGCCCCATCGGGTAATGCCACTCCTGCTCGTCGGAGTCGCCGGTGATGAACCAGACGTCGTTGTCGCCCCAGTCATAGCGGATGTTGCCGGTCGCGGTGAGGAACCGGTGCTCCTTGACCCACATCGACTGGCCGTGCTGCATCGGCAGCGCGATGACCTCGCCCGCGTGGTTGTCGGACAGCCCGATGTGGCCTGGGCCGTGCGCCTCGACCATGATCAGCGGCAGCCCGGCCATCATCCGCTTCCAGCCGCCGCGCAGCGACATGGACTGCATCCGGGTGGAAGGGTCCGCCCACAGCAGGACGTGGTGCGAGAAGTAGATCATCTCGTTCTGCGCGAGGTTGAACTCGGCGGCCGGGACGGTCGTGCCGGCGATCTGGCAGTGCGACTGGCCGAACTGCAGCTTCGCCATGTCCCTGATCGGCGGCTGCTGGACCCAGCCGGAGTCGCTGACGCTTTCCCTGATGTCGGTCGGGGCGCCGCACAACGGGCAGGTCCGCGCGCTCGCATCGCTCGGCTGCCGGCAGTACGGGCACACGTACTGGTTCATCTTTACTCGCCGGATCCGTGGTGGTGGTACATGGACTGGATGCCCACCCGGCCCGGGCCGGTCATCTCGGCCAGGTACATGCCGTGCCTGCCGAACATGCCGGTCTTCAGCGGCAGTCTGCATGGCCTGCATGTTCACCGTGGAGTCCTTGTACAGGAACCCGCCCGGCTCGACCAGGATCTTCTCGCCCGGACGGAGCGTCCGCTCCAGGACGTTGCCGTTGCCGTGCAGCATGAGCAGCCCGGGGTACTGCTGGGTGACGAACCGGTCCATGAACATGCCGCTGCCGCCGTGCAGCAGGTTCGCCAGGCCCTTGATCCGGACGAACGAGTACTGGATGGAGTGGGAGGCGAGCAGGAAGGCGTGCTCGCGGCAGTCAAGCTCCATGCCGGGGTGCAGCGGCAGGACCACGAGCTCGCCAGGCGCGTCCCTGGAGAACGCGATCCGGCCGGGGCCGTTCGCGACCGTGACGATGTGCGGCATGCCGCCCATGATGGTCCGCCGCGGGCCGTTGGTCGGCATCGACGGCGAGCGGTACCGACTCGTCCTTCCACAACAGGATGTGATGCTCGAAGTAAACGCCGTCCTGCGGGGAAAGGTTGATCTCCGCGACGGGGACCAGTTCGCCTTCCACCTGGCAGGTGCTTGCCGAGAAACGAAACTCGGTCATGTCGCGCAGCCGTGGCGCCTCGCGCCATCCGGAATCGCTTACTTTGTCACGGACGTCAAGCGGTGCACCGCAGGTCATACATGTGGTGGTTCCTGGCTGATTTTGTGCCTTGCACCACTGGCAGAGGATTGCTTCCACAGGACGAGAACATAGCAGTTCAGACCAGCTTTTCGCTGCATACAGCCTTACTTGTCCCCAAGCTGTATCGTTTCGGTATGGCACTGTTCTCGCGGGAATTTATCGCGGTACCTGATGATCGAAAGGGCCAGATCGTCTTCAAGTGGCCCGATGTCACGATCCGTCGCTTCACGCACGCGATCGTCAATGCCGACGAAGTGGCGATGTTCGTCAACACCGGCCAGGTCGTGCAGACCATGGGACCGGGGCGCCACCCGATCGACGCCGACGAGCTGCCGGGCCTGGGCGCGCTCATCGACTTCGCCACTGGCGGCAACGCTTACCGGGCCGAGCTGTACTTCGTAGGAACGCGCGAGTACACCGGGTTCCGGTTCGGCGGGCGTGTCGATGACGTGCAGGACCCGCGCACCGGCCTGGTGGTGACGCTGCGGGTCTTCGGCGAGTACGCGCTGCGCGTCATCGACCCGGCCCGGCTGATCACCAACCTGACCGCCACCGTCGACGTGACCGACAACGAGCGGATCGCCGGGTGGGTCAGCGAGCAACTGCTCAAGGTGCTGCGCACCAACGTCACCACCCAGGTGGTCGCCAACGGGTGGCCGATCCTCGGCCTGTCGGTGCACTCGCCGGAGATCGAGCAGGCGGCGATCACCTCGTCCAACGGGCAGCTCGAGGCGTACGGCATCGCGCTGACCCGGATGGGCAACTTTGACATCAACCTGGCCGAAGAGGACGCCAAGCAGCTCAAGCAGCTCGCCAAGGACACCTCGTACTCCCAGCTGGCCGGCGGCTTCCAGCAGTACGCGGCCGGCGAGATGGCGCTCGGCGCAGGGCAGGGCATGGCCCAGGGCGGCGGAGCGACCCAGGGCGCCTTCCTTGGGGCCGGCTTGATGCTGCCAGGGATGATGCAGGGGGCCATGCAGCAGCAACAGCAGCCGGCCCCGCAGGCACCGCCCGCCCAGGCGCCCGCGCCCGCCCAGGCGCCCGCGCCCGCGGCACCGACGGGGGTAGCCTGCGCCAACTGCAGCACGCCGAACCCGGCCGGCGCGAAGTTCTGCATGGGCTGCGGCCAGGTGGTCGCCCCGGCGGTCAAGCACTGCACCGAATGCGGGAACGAGATGCCAGGCGGGGCGAAGTTCTGCGCCAACTGCGGCACCAGAGCCGGCTGAGCTAGCCCGCCGCTGCCGCCTCTCGCCCGCGAGGACCCGGCTGCGGCGCGGTACGCAAGCGAAGCGGACGCATGGCACCCGTCTTGTCCCATGCGTCCGCTTCGTCGATTCCGCCTGCGGACTGCGGGCAGATTGCGGGATCAAGGCGGCATACTCGGCGCTCGCGGGGTTACCTTCTTCCTGTGGCCGGGATAACGATGTTCGATACGGCGCTGAACGACCAGTTTCCCTCGGGCGCGGCCGCATACGCCGCGTATGTCGACGGCAGCCTCGGCAACCAGCCCAATTACGCGTACATCGTGAGCGCCTTCCCCACGGCGCAGCACCTGTCCATCGCGTTGTTCGCCGCGAACAACGCGGACGCGCTCGACGTCGAGCCAGGAGCGTCCGTCCCGTCCGAGATCCCCGGCTGGTACGCCAGGCAGGTCCAGCGCGGCATCGCGCGGCCGGTCATCTACGCCAGCGCGTCCACCATGAACGGCACCATCCTGCCGACGCTCAGCCAGGCCGGGATCTCCCGCGCGCGGACCCGGTTGTGGACGGCGCACTACGGGGCCGGCGAGCACATCTGCGGCCCGGGCAGCTGCGGCGTGCTCAGCGTCGACGCGGACGGCACGCAATGGACGTCAAGCGCACGTGGCCTGGTACTTGACCAGTCGCTGCTCGCTAACGACTTCTTCACGGACACCATGGACCCGACCGTCACGGAGGCGGAATTGCAGTCAGGCCAGCTCACCACGGGCAGCGGCGCGTTCACCGTGATCCCGGTTCCGCCGGGTACGGCCCATCACATCGCGCTGGGTATCGACAACCACGCGCAGAACCAGCCGGTCGCCCGGCTGCGCGTGGCGTTCTTCGACACGGCGTGGCGCGTCCACTCGGACGTTGTGGTCGACGGCGCCAAGGGGCTCTCCGTCCTCGCCTTCCCCAACCCCGCCAAGACAGGCGTTGTGTCCGTCCGCCGCAACGACGCTGGCCTGGCGGCGGTCGGCTACGTGATCTATTAGGAGCTCGCGCTTGCGGCGAAGCCGGCGGGCAAGGCTCCCGCCATGCCGCAACCGCCGCAAGCGCGCAAAAGCTGCGGGAGAGGCTCCCGCAGCTCAGGCATTCCCGGTGCGTTCCGGAAATCAGGCGTACTTCTGCACCATCGCGCCGAGGGCCGGCAGCGCCGCCTCGATGTTCTTGCCCGCGCCGCCGCGCACCATCTGGTAAGCCTTGACGACCGTGGCCCGGCCGGACTTCCCGGCCATGTCATCGGTCACCGCGAGCAGCGACTCGGACACCTCCGGGCCGCGCTTGGCCAGGTAGTCGCCGAAGTCGGCGCCGCCAGACGTGGTGAAGTCGGCCCAGTACGGCTCGAGCTGGTGGACCATGCCGGGAAGCATCGAGGTGATCACCTCCTGGTAGTAGCCAGGAGCGAAGGCGGTGACGACCTTGTAGGCGGCCTTCAGCGGGGCAGCGGTGATGCCCTTGCTGGAGATCTCGCTGTCGACGAGCGCCTGCGTGTCGGCGACTAGGCGCGGGCCGTTCTCTTGAGTGAGAAGCAGGTCCTGCAGCGTGGCCAAGGGAACCTCCTCAGAGGTAATGGGAGAAGAACAAAGTTATCGGTCGCTACGGTACTGGCCAATCCCGCCCAAGATGGGGCATTTGGCCAGACGGTAACGAACCGCCTGGCCGGCTTGTTCGGAAGGTCGCTATTGCGAACGAGTGCGTGGCTTTCGCGCGAACCTGGCCGTGCCACTTTGACCGGCCCGGCGCCCTGCGTGGTGCCACCAACGAGGCACCTCGGTATGGGAGGCTTACCACGCAGTTGTCCGCCCGGCACGGGCCCGGCGGGCCTCAGGTTTCTCCGTCTCCACGGGAGTGCGTCGGCGATGCTTGGCAGGGATCACGCGCTGAGCGGCGCGGTCGTCTTCGCGGCACTGGCGCCGTCGCTCCACGTGCGGGAGGCGTTCCTGGCCGCGGGCGTGGTACTCACCGCCAGCGCCGGCGTGCTGCCGGACATCGACCACCCCGACTCGACCATCTCCCGGTCGTTCGGCTTCCTCACGGAGTGGTTCGCCTGGCTGGTGGACAAGCTCTCCGGCGGGCACCGGCACGGCACGCACAGCCTGCTCGGGATCACGGCGTTCACCGCGGCTGCCTACGGCGCCGGCCTCTTCCAGCTCTCCGGGCCCAGGGCGGCCGCCAGCGGGCACCTCGTGTTCTCCTGGCATATCGTGCCCGCCGCCCTGCTGCTCGCGCTGCTGTACTCAGCGGCGCTGCGCGCGCTGCACATCGGCGGGCACTTCGGTGACCTGCTAGGCATCGGCGCCGCGTTCGTCACCTGCTTCACCGGGGCGGACCTCACCCAGCTGCCCGTGGGGTCATGGCACGTCCCGTTGCTCGCGGCGGCGACCGCGCTCGGCTGCGCGGCCCACATCGCGGGCGACGAGCTGACCCACGGCGGCTGCCCGCTGTTCTGGCCGGCGAGCATGCACGAGTTTCACCTGCTGCCCCGGCCGCTGCAGATCACCACGGCGAAGCTCTGCGAGACCTGGGTCGTCTTCCCGCTGCTGCTTGCCGGCCTCGCGGTCGCGGTGTGGCACGCCACTGGCCACCCGCTCGCCGTACCGCAACCGGCGAAATAGCGGCCAAGGAGCCGGCTGAAAGCCAGCCAGCAGGCCGACCGCGGCCTATCCGCTCATCCTCGAACCGGTGGACCACCCCTCCGGCGCGGGCGGGTGCACGGCCTTGCGCAAGCCCTGCGGCTCCACGCGGGCTGGCCAAACTCTTCGTTACAATCTTCACAGAATACTAATACCATCTGAAAGAAACGTTTCAGCTTCTTGCTCCGCCGCGGGGACCGTAGCAGTAGAGTCGCGATCTACATATGTTGCGCAGAGTCTACACATATGCCGCATGGAGGTTTCGGTTCATGGCCGCGATCACATCGCTCAAGGTCCCCGTCCTGATGTATCACGAGATTGCCGACGCCACGGCGACCTCTAGCGGACTCGCGGTCGATCCAGAAGCCTTCGCCGGCCAGCTCGCCTACCTGCGCGACGCTGGCTTCACCACGGTCACCGCCGGGGCCCTGGCCAAAGTCCTGGCCGACGGCGCGGGAGCACTACCAGAGCGTCCCGTGGTGCTCACCTTCGACGACGGCTACAGCGACTTCCACAGCCGGGCGCTGCCGCTGCTCAAGCAGCACGGCCACACCGCCACGGTCTTCCAGACCACGGGGTGGGTCGGCATTAAGCTCGGGCCGAGATGGATGCTGCAACTGGCGCGAGCTCGCCGAGATCGCCGAGGCCGGGATCGAGATCGGCGCGCACTCCCACGAGCACCCGGAGCTCGACCGGCTATCGGACGACAAGCTGCGCGACGAGCTCGACGGTCCCAAGCGCCTGATTGAAGACAAGCTGGGATTGGCGGTCCTCGGGCTTCGCCTACCCGTTCGGCCTCTGGAACGCGAGGGCGCGGCGACGCGGCCCGCGAGGCCGGCTACGCCTACGCCTACGCCGTGGGCGACACCCTGGCCACGAGCGGGTCCGACGTTTTCACCCTGCCGCGGCTAACCATCGACCGCACCACGACCATGGAGCGGTTCGGCGCCATTGTCAACGGCCAGAACACGCTGACGATGCGCCTGGACCGGGCTCTCAGCCGGGCCCACGCCGTGGTGCGGCGAGCCAAGGTAGGCCTCCGGATCGCCTAAGCGGTCGTGCTCCGGCCCGCGCCACTGTTATCCTCCCGAGGAAAAGCAGCCTCCTAGCCCAGCACGAGCTGCCTGTCGATGAGCAGGTACGGCGCGACGTCATGCTTGTCGGCCCATTCGAACACGCGCCGCAGGGTGATGGTGCGCAGCTCCACCAGGCGGTGGAAGGCGGCCAGGTGGTTGGCCAGGGTCCGGTCGGGACCGCCGAGCCGCGGAAACCAGTCGGCGTCCCTGAACAGGCCGTCCCGGCCCGCGAGAACGTCGAACCGGTTCCGGGCCCAGCGCTCTGGCGTCGGCTCCTTGGCCAGCCGGTACTGCACCGCGATCCGCTCCACCTCCGCCTGCTGGCGCACGTGCGGCGCGGGCAGCGGCGGCCACGACAGGTGATCGCCGAAGTAGGCGATGAGCGCCTCCTGCTTGGCGTCGGACAGGTACCGCCGCGGCGCGGTGATCAGCCTCGTGGCCCCCGGGCCTTCCTGCCTCTCGGTCCCGGAGAGGATGAGCAGCCGGAAGCTCTCGTTCTTGCCCGGCGCCGACCCGTGCGGTACCACGGGGATCCACACCGCGAAGTCCTGGCCGGCCATCGGCATCGACGTCTGCGGACGGAGCGGCACCGCGGACAGGCCGTACTGCTGGACCCGCAGCGTGTTCGTGCGCCCGCTGTTCTGAATCATCCAGCAGCCGGTCCGCTGGTCCATGCTGACCGTCACCGGGTCCGATGACATCCCCTCGGCGGGCGGGGCCTTGAGGTACTTCCTGGTCGGCGTGTTCTGCCCGCCCTCGACGGAGACGTGCAGGGTCCCGCCCTGGTCGACGACCGCCGCCGCCCGGGCGCCCGCCGCCCCCATCGGGTGACTTGTCCCGTCCGGCCTGACCTCGTACAGCCAGGCGCGCAGCGCCGGCGCATCACCGTAACCCGCCCGGCCGTCCGTCATGGCGCCAGACTAACGCCGACGGCCGCGCGCCCGCAGCCCCCTGGAAGCGCGGCCGTTTCGCCGGACCGCGGCCCCGGCCGCACCGGCGATAGCGGAAGATAGAAGACATGCGCTTCGTCCATGACACCCTGCCACAGCGCGTCTGCTTCGGTTCCGGCGAGGCGGCGGCCAGCCTGAGTAACGAGATCGCCAACCTGGGCGCCAGCCGGGTCATGCTGATCGCGGCCCCCGCCGAGTCGCACCTGGCCGGCACGATCACCACGGGCATCCCGGTGGCGCTGCGCCATGACGACGTGGTGATGCACGTGCCCGTGGAGGTGGCGGACCGGGCACGGGAGGCGGCCGCGGAGCACGACATCGACGCCCTGGTCAGCGTCGGCGGCGGCTCGACCACCGGGCTGGCGAAGGCGGTCGCGCTGACCACCGGCCTGCCCGTCGTCGCGGTCCCGACCACCTACGCGGGCTCGGAGGCGACGCCGGTCTGGGGCCTGACCGAGGGGGCGAAGAAGACGACGGGCACCGACCGCCGGGTGCTGCCCAAGGTCATCGTCTACGACGCCGCACTCACCATGTCGCTGCCGGTCGAGATGAGCGTGGCGTCCGGGCTGAACGCGCTCGCGCACTGCGTGGACTCGATGTGGGCGCCGAACGCCAACCCGGTCAACGCGGCGTTCGCCGCCGAGGGCATCAGGTCGCTGGCGGCCGGGCTGCCCAAGATCGTGGCGGACCCGATGGACCTCGACGGCCGGGAGCACACCCTGTACGCGGCGTACCTGTCCGCCACCGCGTTCGCGTCGGCCGGGTCAGGCCTGCACCACAAGATCTGCCACGTGCTCGGCGGCAAGTACAACCTGCCGCACGCCCAGACCCACGCGACCGTGCTCCCGTACGTGCTCGCGTTCAACGGCCCCGCGGCACCGGACGCCGAGCGCCGGATCGCCGCGGCGTTTGGCGGAGCCGGGCTAGCGAGCGGAGCCAGCACGACCGCCGCGCTTGACGGCCTGGTCGCGCTCAAGCACGAACTGAACGCCCCGCGCGCCCTCGCGGACTACGGCTTCACCGAGGACTCCGTCGCCGAGGCCGCCGAGGCGATCCTGCCGTCGGTACCCCCGTCCAACCCGCGCCAGGTAACCGAGGCGGACCTCCGGGTGCTGCTCCGCGCCGCTTGGTCAGGCGCCGACCCGAAGACCACCTTCTGAAAAGAAGGTTAAAAGACATCATTCCTAACGGATGCCGGTATCTCATTTACTTATCATAAGAGCCTCCCCGTCCTTCGAGGCCGCCTGGCTCACGGCTCCTGACTGCTTACATTGACGACAATGAGGCGGACAGGAGATGTTTGGCATAGTCTTAATGATTTCCCGCATAAGGGCACGCTGAAAATACCAAGGAGCACGGCGAGGCTACGGGTGCCACCAGCGCCCGTTCTGGATAATCGGTTCTGACTTTTTCCGGAAAGGCTTCCAAGGAATGGAGTCGCTATGCGCTCCAGGAACATCGCCCTCGGCTGCGCGCTGGCCGGGATGCTTGGGTTCGCCGTCCTGCCTCCGGCCACCGCGCGCGCCGCGAGCACGGCGCGCGCGATCAGCGCCGCCAGCGTGCGGAGGGCCGCGCCCGCCCTGGCCATCAGCACGAGCGCGACGACCTACGGGTACTCAAGCCGGGTGAGGCTCACCGTCAGCCTGGGCAGGACGTCGCGAACCGCAGGGTCTCGATCTACGCCGCACCCGTCGGACTGCGGCACTGGCTATGGCACAGCGGCAAGGTCAACGCCGCCGGCAGGCTGCGGGTGTATTTCCGGCTCACCGGGACCACGATATTCACCGCCGTTTTCGGCGGCGACGCGCGCGACGCTCCCGCCAGGGCGAGCCGCACCCTGTACGCAGCGGCCCACGTCGCGGAAGCGCTCTCCGGCTATTACGCGAAGGCCAAGTCCCGAGGCATCACCTACTACGTCTCCGCTCCAGCAGGATGCTCGTCCTGCACGTGACGGTCTCGCCGAACAAGCGCGGTGAGTGCCTCAAGCCGGAGACCGATCAACGGGACACGGGCTCCGGCTGGGGCGACCGCACCTCCTACGGCTGCGACTCCCTGGACGGCGACAGCCACGACAGCGCGCCGTTCAACCTGGTCCAGGCGTTCGGCGACCGGTACAGGATCCGCGCCGACTACGTGCACAGCGCACGGGACCACGCGAACCTCAGCGCGGACGGCCCGTGGCTATGTCTCATCGTGGTGAAGTAGGCCCCGTCTGGAGCGGCGCCGCACCGGCCCCGGCCCGAGGTGAGCCGCGGTTTAGCCAGGCCCGCGGTTACCCTGGCATCGTGACGCCTGAGCAACTCGCCAACCTTGCCCACCTGCGCCGCGCCCGCGACCTGATGGACCGCGAGTACGCACGCCCGCTCGACGTCGCCGCGCTCGCCCGGGCCGCGCTGATGTCGCCCGCGCACTTCTCGCGGCAGTTCCGCGCGGCCTACGGCGAGACGCCCTACGCGTACCTGATGACCCGGCGGATCGAGCGGGCGAAGGCGCTGCTGCGCCGCGGCGACCGGTCGGTCACCGAGGTCTGCCTGGCGGTTGGCTGTACCTCACTCGGCTCGTTCAGCGCGCGCTTCACCCAGCTGACGGGAGAGACCCCGACCGCCTACCGGGCCCGTGACCATGGCGAGCTGGTTTACGTGCCCGGCTGCATCGTGAAGGAGCTCACCCGGCCGGCCAGCGAGTCGAGCAGGATCAAAGAAGCGCGCTCGGCGCTCGCTCGCTAACGTTGCGCGCATGGACCTCACGCTTTCTACCTGCTTCGTGCTAATCCACGATCCCGATCTCGCACTGTCGTTCTACCGGGACACGCTCGGCCTCGAAGTCCGCAACGACGTCGCCAACGGCGACTTCCGCTGGATCACCGTCGGCGGCGCCTCCCAGCCGGGCGTCGGGATCGTCCTCACGAACTACCTGAACGGCAGCCCCGCCGATAACGACCAGCTCGCGGCGCTGCTGGCCAAGGGCGCGCTGAACGGCGTCAACTTCCGCTCCGACGACGTCGACGCCGCCTTCGCGAAGGTGCGCGACGCCGGCGCCGAAATCGTCCAGGAGCCGACCGAGCAGTTCTGGGGCGCGAAGGACTTCGCCGTCCGCGACCCCTCGGGCAACATGGTCCGCGTCGAGCAGCGGCCCGGCGCTTAGCGAGGGCGCCGCGTGGCCGGGAAGTTCGGCCCGGCGGCACCGGGAATGTTACAGGGGTTGTTATTGATTCGAAAGGTTTTATGAATTTCATGCCTTAATATGGTGCTTTCAATCTTAGTCATGATAAAATTCGAGTGCTATCAAAAATTCGACATTCGATCGAGGCGGTTCTGATGGGGTGGCACAAAGAGGCGGGACATGAGGCGGGCGACGTGCCGCCGCGTCCACGTCTTGGCCTGCCCCGTGATGAGCGACTGGCCGGCTTCGCGAAAGGCGGCGAGTGGGACACTTGCCCGCCGTCGGCCGAGCTGACCGACGTCCTTGAGTCGGTATCTGGCTCGGACTGGGAGTGTCACGGCGCGACAGATGTTGAGCTGGTGGGAATCGCCCGCCGTTGGGCAGCGATCGAGTCGTGGGCGGGAGCGGCCAAGCTCGGCGTCATCCGGGCGCTTATCCGCAACGAGGAAGAGTCGCCGGTGCCCGCCGGCCGGCAGGCAGGCCAGCCGGATGCCTGGAGCGAAGCGCTGACTCATGAGCTCGCGCTCGCGCTGGCCGCCTCGACGGGCGCAGCAGACAGGATGGCGTGGCTGGCCGTGGAACTGGGCACGCGGCTGCCGGGAATCGAAGCCCTGCTGACCAACGGCACACTCAGCTTCGGCAAGGCCAGGGCGGTCGCGGAGGTGTTCCAGCACCTGTCCGATGTCCACGCGGCCCAGGCGGAGGCGCTGATCCTCGGCCAGCTCCCCGGCAAGACCCACATGCAGGTCGTGCGGCTCGCCGCGACGGCGGCCAGCCGGGTTGACCCGGACGGCGACGAGCGCCGCAGGAAGACCGCGGAGGCAGAGGCCGCCCGGGTCCAGGTGTGGCGCGAGCAGTCAGGCACGGTCGCCCTGGCCGGCTTCGACCTGCCCACCGACGAAGCCTTGGCCGCGCACGCCAACGTCTGCGCCCGTGCCGAGCAGTACAAGGAATCCGGCGCCTTCCCTGGTGCCCAGATGGACCAGCTCCGCGCGATGGGCTACCTCGACCTGCTCAACAGCGTTACCGCCGAGGAGCGCATCACCCGCGCTCGCGCCCGCGCTGCAGACCCGGCAGTCACCGCAGCCGGTGACGACAACGGGCAGGACGACACCGGGCAACAGGCGGCGGCACTCCGGAGATAACGGCCCGGGTGAAGGCTCTGGCGGCAGCGATGGCGGTGGGAGCGGAAGCCGCGCGAGCAGCGGCAAGCCCGCCGACCCGCCCCGCACTGACCTGGTCGTTCCGCTGATCACGCTCCTCGGGCTGGGAAACCGGCCCGGCGAAGCCCACCGCCTGGGCCCGCTTGACCCCGCCCTGTGCCGTGACCTGGCCGCTACCGCAGCCGGCAGCCAAGCGACTCGCCTCTGCGTCACCGTCACCGACCCTGACGGAATCGCGATCGGCCACGGCTGCGCGCGCACTCTTCGCCGGGCAAGCCAGCCGTCATCCTCCCGGACAGGCACCGTGCCGACTACCGCACTGCCCGCCCGGCTGAACCTGACCATCCCGCTCACCGACCTGCGAGGAACCACGGGCCCAGCCAGCCGTGGCAGCCCGTGGGCCTTCACCAGGGAGGCCAGCGATACCGGGCCGCCCGGCGGTTACGGCACCTGGACACTCACGGTCCCCGACGGACGCGAGTTCACTGTACGCCTGGCGCAGGTGCCGACCTTCGCGTGCGATCATGCCCACGAGTCGCACGCCTACCAGCCGAACGAAACCCTGCGTCACCTGGTCCAGGTCCGCGACGGCGACTGCACGTTCCCGCCCTGCACCCGCCACGCGCGAGAGTCCGATTTCGAGCATGCGATCCCCTACGACAAGGGCGGCCGGACGTGCGCGTGCAACGCGGGTGCTCGAAGCAGGAAATGCCACAGGATCAAGCAATCCCCTGGATGGAGCGTCACCCAGCCGAAGCCCGGCTTCCACCTGTGGAAAACCCCGACGGGCCGCACCTACCTCCAAGAACCGAAGCGATACCCGGCCTAGAGATCTAGCTTGCTGCCTATCACGAGCCAGCCGTGCAGACTCCCACTCCGGCCTGGTTGCCGAGCCGGTCAAGCCGGCCGTAGACCGCGAGGTGGAACGGGATCATCCGGTCCCTGATTTCCTCGCGCGGCGTCGGCTTGCCGCCAGTGAGGTAACGCATCACCAGTGGATCGCTGTTCAGCTCGAACAGGTTGTCCACGTCGTCCTCGGCGAACTGGCGCAGGGCCAGTCGGGATGTTTCCAAGATGACGTGCACGTAACCAGTATCCCAGCGCCGCGGCCGGGAGGCTTGCCGTCAGGCTGGCGCTGCCCTGGTGACCAGGTAAGGCTTCCCGCTTCGGGAAGCTGGTGGAGATCTCGGCCGCCACCAGGTGGCCGAGCGCGTCGGCGTCGCGGGCCGACGTGTCCGGGTCAACCCAGCCCTCGATTTCCACGCGCAGCGTGCGGCCGGTCCAGCGCGCGCGGGCATGGGCGTGGGCGACGCCGGGCACCGATCCCGCCGCGGCCTCCGCCCTGGTGATCACGTCCGGGTCGACCCCGTCCGCGAGGCGGTGCATGACATCGGCGGTGACCTCGTACCCGACATGGCAGATGAAGGCCGTGACAGCCAGTCCGGCAACCGGGTCCCCCCAGGACTGCCCCAGGGCAACCGCGATCAGCCCGATGAGCGCTCCGGCCGACGACAGCGCGTCCAGCCAGGAATGCCTGGCGTCCGCGATCAAGGTGGCCGAGTTGATCCGCCTGCCGACAACCAGCTTGTACCGGGCGACGACCTGGTTGCCGACGATACCGAGCACGGCTCCTGCGATACCCGCGCCGACGAACGTGGTGTGTCCGTGGTCGATCAGCTTGCGGATGCTCTCGTACCCGGCGAAGGCCGCGCTCACCCAGATGACCACCGCGATGCCCACCCCGGCGAGGTCCTCAGCGCGCTCCAGCCCGTAGGGATACTTCTCGGTCGGGGGACGGCGGGACAGCCGGAACCCGAGGAAGACCACCGCGCTTGTGGAGACGTCTGACAGGTTGTGGATCGCGTCGCCGAGCAGCCCGACCGACCCGGTGAGCAGCGCGAGCGCCAGTTCGGCCAGCCCGGTAATCCCCAGGCCAATCGCGCTGACTGCGATGGCACGGTTCGCTTGCCTCCGCTCGTCAGCGTCGTCGCGTTCCCTGGTCAGCGGAAACGCCACCGCAGGATCACGCTGCCCCAGAGTCTTGTGCATCCGGCCAGGATAAGCGAGCAGGAGGAGCCCCCGGCCGCCAGTATGACGAGCAGTGCCGGCAGCGGGACTGGTTGCACCGCAGCCGCTCGGCGTATCCTGTTGCTGGCAGTCACGTCTGCCCGATCCGAGCCACCCCAGCCCGGCGCTGGCGGTAGTGCCCGAGGACAAGAGCGGCACAGCCCTCACGTGGTTTTCTTCGTCATCCGTCGTGATCACTCGTTGCGATGGCCAGGCGCCGGGGCAGGGCCATCGGAACAGGGACACGATGTCGCACGACAAGATGGATGGCCAGCCATGGAACGTAAGCCCCCCGCCGCGTTGCCGTTCATCTTGGCCGCGCACGCCGTGATCGCCGCCTGGACGTGGCGGGACATCCGGCACCAGCCGGCCCAGCGGATCCGGGGCAGCAAGCGCATGTGGCGGATCCTGAGCGCGGTCAACACCCTCGGCTCAGCGGGCTACTGGCTGATCGGCCGCCGATACCGACGGCCGGGAGAGACCGGGACAAATTAGCAGGGCCCTTTCCGGAGCGAGCAGCTCGCGGGAAGGGGGCGTTGACGTGGGAGCCGCCTATCGGAATCGAACCGATGACCTACGCATTACGAGTGCGTCGCTCTAACCGACTGAGCTAAGGCGGCGGGCTGTCCACGCGGACGGCGCTCCGCAAGTCTACCGGTTCTTTTCTGGTGCGTTGGCGCGCGTAGCGGCGGGCACAGGGGACAATCGGTAGGTGAGGCTGACCGAGGAAGAGACACGAACACGACTCGCCGGCGCCCGGGTGGCCCGGCTCGCCACCGTCGGGGGTGACGGACAGCCGCACATAGTGCCGGTCACCTTCGCGGTGGACGGGGACCTGATCTACACGGCAGTGGACTACAAGCCCAAGAAGTCCGCCAACCTGCGCCGGCTGCGGAACATCCGGGAGAACCCCCGGGTCGCCCTGCTCGTCGACCACTACGCGGAGAACTGGGACGAGCTCTGGTGGGCCCGCGTGGACGGCTGGGCGAGCGTGGTCGAGGACGAGCAAGCGCTGCAGGACCCGCTCGACGTGCTCGCCCACCGTTATGAGCAGTACCGCGAATGCCGCCCGTCCGGTCCCGTCATCGTGATCCAGGCCGACCGCTGGAAGGGCTGGTCGGGCGCGTAGCGCCTACCCCTCGGTCCGCCAGCGGCGGTAGAGGTCGGTCAACTCGGTGCGCATCCCGGGTGTCAGGTCCTCCGGGGTGACCCGGCCGGCCAGCCGGATCGTCTCGCGGATCTGGGCCAGGTACTCGGTGCAGTGCGCGCAGACCGTCAGGTGGTGCTCCAGGCGGCGGCGCTCCGCCGCTGGCATCATGCCCTCCACGTAGTCGGTCACCATCTCGACGACCTGCTGGCACGGCAGTCCCGCCGGAGAGCGGAACCGCAGCAGGCCAGATAGGAAGCTCATCGCGGTCCACCTCCCAGTTCCGACTCGAGTACCTGCCTGAGCTTGCTGCGGCCACGGTGCAGCAGCACCCGCTGGTTCGCCTCGCTGATAGCGAGCACCTGGCACACTTCCGCGCTGCTCAGTCCCTCCACGTCGCGCAGCAGCACCACGTCGCGCTGCCGGCCGGGGAGCCCGTCAAGGCCGCCGCGCAGCAGCCCGGACAGCTTAACCGCGTCGATGCGGTTCTCCGCCTCCTGCGCCCAGTGCTCGGGCGGCACCGCCCAGGCCCCGTTCGGCCCGAAGCGGGACGCGTCGACCACCGGCCCGGCGTCGGCGACGGGCACCGTCCGCGCCTCGCGTACGCCCGTGCTGCGCGCCCGGTTGACCAGGATGGTGAACAGCCAGGTGCGCAGCGACGACCGTTCCTCGAACCGGCCAAGGCCGCGCAGCACCGCGAGCCAGGTGTCCTGCACGACCTCCTCGGCAACCGCCCGGCTGGACACGAAGGACAAGGCGAGCCTGTGCATGGCCGAGTGATAGCGCCCGACGAGATCGGTGAACGCCTGCTCGTCCCCGTCCCGCAGGCGCGCAAGCAGTGCCGCGTCCGCATCCATCGCTGGCAGCGTACCGCCAAGCGCATCCAGAACGCAGGCGTGGTCCCCCTGCCCGTCACGCTCACCGGGAATCGCCGCCGGACGGGAATGAGGCTTGACTGGAACGCGGCCACTCAGTTCAGTCCAAGGAATGCGGAGAGCGTTACGGTCAACTCCCGTGCGTGGACTCGTAAGCCTTGCGTGAGCCGCAGACGCTGGCCACCGAGCAGGCACAGGTACTGCCGTCGGCGGCCAGCTTCACCACCACGCTGTCCGCGGGGACGCTGTGCCCGACGACGGTGCCTGGCCCGTCCGGCGTCTCCACCCGGGTACCCGCCCGCGGCGCCTTCTTCTTGAAGTCCGCGTACAGCGGGTGCTCGTACTTGAGGCAGCACATCAGCCGCCCGCACGCCCCCGCGATCCGCATCGGGTTGACCGGGAGCTCCTGGTCCTTGGCCATCCGCACGGAGACCGGCTCGAAGTCCTTGAGGAAGGTGGCGCAGCACAGGTCCCGGCCGCACGGGCCGATGCCGCCCTGCAGGCGGGCCTCGTCGCGCGGGCCGATCTGCTGCAGTTCGACGCGCGCCCGAAGCCGCCCGGCGAGGTCCCGCACCAGGGCGCGGAAGTCGACCCGGTGCGGCGCGCTGAAGTACACGACGAACACGTTGCCCGCCGACAGGAAGTCGACCGCGGTGAGCTTCATCGGCAGCCCGTGCTCGCGGATCAGCCGCCGCGCGGCCAGCCGCGCCTCGGCGCGCTTGCGCCGGTTCTGCTCGTCGCGCTCCAGGTCCTCGGCGCCGGCCAGGCCCGCGCAGACCGGCAGGCCGTCGATGTCCTCCGGCATCCACTGCGGCGCCCACACGCACTCGGCCACCTCGGGGCCGCCGTCCGTGGGCACCAGGACCTTGTCGCCGATCTTCGGCTGATAGCCGCCAGGGTCGAGGTAGTAGAGCCGCCCGTACCGCTCGAAGCTCACCGCCATCATCATGCCCACGGGCCTAGAGTAAGTCGGTAACCGGCCAGGGCAACAGGTCACCCGCCCACATAAACCACCGCGCATGAACGGGGGCAGAGGCCTAAGCCTTGCATCAGCGAGATCGTCAGCTCCTCGACGGCGAGCAGCGGCGCCACGTTCAGCGTCACCCGTTCCCGGCACCGCATCACCGCCTGGATGCGGCGCAGCGTGGCCTCCGGCGTCGAGCCGTCGGCCAGCCGCCGCACGTCATCGAGGTGATCGGCGTTGGCGAGCTCCACGTCGGCGCCGACCTGCGCCATGAGCACGTCGCGGTAGAAAGCGGCGAGCTCGAGCAGCGCGCTGTCCAGGGTGTCGCGCTTGACCCGGGTGGCCCGCGACTTCTGCCTGTCCTCCAGGTCCTTCATGGCGCCGGCCATGCCGCGCATCGCCTTGGCGATGCCCTTGCCCGTGGATCCCTCGCCGAAGGCCTGCCGCAGCGCCTCCCGCTCAGGCTCGTCGAGCTGCTCGGTCACCGACCTGGCCTCGTCCTCGGCGGTCTTGACCAGGGTGGCCGCCGCGGCGAGCGCGGGGCCGAGCGACGCGGACCGAACCGGCACCTGGAGCACGGCCTCGCGGCGCGCGGCCGCGGCCGGGTCCATCGCGAGCCGGCGGGCCCGGCCGACGTGCCCCTGCGCGGCCCGGGCGGCGGCGAGCGCCCGGTCGTAATCGATGCCGTCGCGTTCCGCGAGCACGCCGGCGACCGCGGACGACGGCGGGACGCGGAGCGTCACCACCCGGCACCGGGACCTGATCGTGGTCACCAGGTCCTCGGCCGACGGCGCGCACAGCAGCCAGACGGTTCGCGGCACGGGCTCCTCGATGGCCTTGAGCAGCGCGTTGGCGGCGGCCTCGGTGCACCGGTCGGCGTCCTCGAACAGCACGACGAGCCAGCGGCCGCCCGACGGCGCGCCCGCCGCGCGCAGCACCAGTTCCCTGGTCTGCTTCACGCCGTAGGAAAGTCCCGCGGGGCGGACGAGCAGCAGGTCGGCGTGCGTGCCCGCGTGCACCTGACGGCAGGAAGGGCACTCGCCGCAGCCGCCGTAGGGGCAGAGCAGCGCCGCGGCGAAGGCGCGCGCCGCGACCGACCGGCCGGAGCCAGGCGGGCCGGTGAACAGCCAGGCGTGCGTCATCGCCCCGGCCACGGCGCTCTTCAGCTGCGCGACGACCGCCTCCTGCCCGGCGAGCTCAGCGAAAACCGTCACCGACGCTCCACCGCTCCACGTCCGGCGCGTGATCGAGGACGACGGGGAAGGATCCGGTGTTCGCCTCGGTGGCGCGCGGTACCGGGTCGGGGAGTATCTCCCTGATCCGGTCCCTGATCCGCTGGCCGATCTCGTCGGGCGGGAGGTTCGCGTCGATCACCAGGTAGCGGTCGGGCGCGGCGTGCGCCAGGTCGAGGAACCCGGTCCTGACCCGGCGGTGGAAGTCGACTGGTTCCGCCTCGAGCCGGTCGGCCGAGCGGGCCCGCCTGCTCAGCCCTGTCTCCGGGTCGATGTCGAGCAGCGATGGTCAGGTCGGGCGCCCGTCCGTCGGTCGCCCAGCTGTTCAGCCGCGCGATGTCCGCGGTGGGCAGGCCGCGCCCCGCTCCCTGGTAGGCGAGCGAGGAGTCGGTGTACCGGTCGGTGATCACCACCGCGCCCCGCTCGAGCGCCGGGTCGATCACCTTGGCCACGTGCTCGGCCCGGTCGGCCGCGTACAGCAGGGCCTCGGCGTGCGCCGACATGCCGCCCTGCGCGGTGTCGAGGAGCACCGCGCGCAACCGCATCCCGATCTTCGTCGCGCCAGGCTCGTGCGTGGCCACCACGTCGTACCCCTGCTCGCGCAGCCAGATCGCCGTCAGCCTGGCCTGCGTGGTCTTGCCCGAGCCCTCGCCGCCCTCGAACGCGATGAACAGCCCGGCCGGGCCGGGCGCCGGCTGCCCCTCGGCGGGCGGCCCGGCAGGCACGCGCTTGAGCGGCTCGTCGCGGATCGCGGTCCACAGGTCCTCGAACAGCGGCACGCCCCTGCGGTCATCGAGGTGCCGGTAGGACTGCACGCCGACGAAGGCGACGAGCACTGCGGAGAGCAGCAGCAGCAGGTTGTCGCCCGGGGCGCCGTAGGTGATGTGCGCGATCTTGACCACGCCATTGTGTGAACCGTTCAGCGCGCCGATCGCCGCGGAGAAGCCGGTGGCGATGAACCCGGCGACCGCGATCACCATGAGCAGGATCGCCTGGATCGTCGACCCGAAGAACGCGAACACCCGCCCCCGGGTGTTGTCGTCCACTTCAAGGCCGACGATGGTGAACCCGGTCGGGTACGCGGTCCCGGATATGACACCCATGAGGAACACGGAGATAGTGACGACCGCCAGGTTCGGTACCAGCGCGATCAGGGCGAGCGGCACCGCGGACGCGGTCAGCATGACGCCGAACAGCCGCCGCCGGGAGAAGTCGCCGAAGGGACGGGTACCGAACCCCATGCCGATCGCCAGGCCGATCAGGATCACCGCGAAGACCAGGCTGAACCCGGCGGACCCGCCGTTCAGCGTGTACTGGATATAGGAGGGGGCCAGGCCGACCACCACCCCGGCCGCGCAGAACGCGCCGAGCATCCCGATCACCAGGCCGCGCACCACGGGCGTGTTCTTGATGAACCGCCAGCCCTCCCAGATGGCCTTGGCGGTGGACGGCACCGAGATGGCCTGCCGCTGCTCGCGCTTCCCGATCTGCCGCAGGAAGTAAACGGTGATCGCGGAGATGAAGTAGGACGCGCCGTTGAAGTACAGCGCGAGGTCCACCTTGTTGGTGTGGAAGAACGGCCCCGCGTGCCCGAGCCCGGTCGCGATCCAGCCGAGCACGGCGAGCAGGATGGCCGCGAGCGGCGCGGTGCCGTACGTCATCAGCGTGCTGAGCTGGTTGGCCCGCTCCAGCTTGTCCTTGGGCACCAGGTTCGGGATGGTGGCCGCGGCCGCCGGGTTCCAGAACTGCGACGCGACCCCGGCGAGGAACTTCGCGACGAAGATCCAGGTCAGGTTCGGGAACCACGGGATCGAGATGAACAGCAGGCCGCGGATCACGTCGCCGACGATCATCGTGGTCCGCCGGTCGAACCGGTCGGCGAGCGCGCCCGCGATCGGCCCGAGCAGCAGCGCGGGCAGCAGGGTGACCACCCAGACGCCGCTGATCGACGACGTCTTCGCCAGGTTGCTGCCGTGCGTCACCGCCGGGGCGAGCGCGAGAAGCGCGAGGATGGACAGCCAGTCGCCCAGGCTGGACAGCGACAACGCGATCCACAGCGCGCGGAACGGCCTGATCGAGAGCACTCCGTCCCCCGAGCGCGCGCGCCTGGCCCGGCGGCTCGGGGGCGCCTCTCTCGGGCTGGCACTGCGGGGGGCAGAGCGGTGGGTCACGGCGTTAGGCTATCGATTTCCTGCAGCCTGCCTGGTCACGACTGCTCGATCTGATTGTAGTTTTCGTCAGGTTTCTGAACTTTTGCGGGTCCGGGTCGTCTTCTTGGCCGCGGCGGGCTTGGCGGCGCCCCCCGTCGCCTTCTTCGCCGCGGTGGTTGTCTTCTTCGCCGTGGTCGTGGTCTTCGCGCCCGTAGTGCGGCGGGCGCGCGTCGACGGCGCCGCGTCCCGCCGGTCGGCGAGCAGCTGGGCGGCGCGTTCCAGGGTGAGCGTCGCCACCTCGTCGTCCTTACGCAGCGACGCGTTGGTCTCGCCGTCGGTCACGTACGGGCCGAACCGTCCGTCCTTGACCACCATCGGCTTTCCGCTCACCGGGTCGTTGCCCATCTCGCGCAGCGGCGGCGCGCGCGGCGGCCCGGCCGCGGCCGCGCGCCTTAGGCTCGGCGAGCAGGGCCCTGGCCTTGTCGAGGTCGATGGTGAACATCTCTTCCTCGCTGGCCAGCGACCGGCTCTCGCTGCCGTGCTTGACGTACGGGCCGTACCGGCCGTTCTGCACGGTGACCGGCTCACCGTCGACCTCGCCGAGGACCCGCGGCAGCGAGAGCAGCCGCAGCGCCTCGTCGAGCGTCACCGTGTCCAGGGTCATCGACTTGAGCAAGGAGGCGGTGCGCGGCTTGTCCTTGGCGCCCTCGGGCAGCACCTCGGTCACGTACGGCCCGTACCGCCCGGCCTTGGCGACCACCTCATGCCCGCTCACCGGGTCCGAGCCGAGCGGCTTGTCGCCGCTCGGCACGTTGAACAGCTCCTCCGCCTTCTCCGGCGTGAGCTCGTCGGGGGCCATGTCCTCGGGCACGTTGGCCCGCTGCTCGTCCCGCTCCAGGTAGGGCCCGTACCGCCCGACCCGGACCACGATGTCGGTGCCGGCCAGCGGGAAGGAGCTGACGTCCCGCGCGTCGATGTCGGTGATGTCGGAGACCAGGGCCTTGAGTCCGAGCCCTTCGCCCGAACGAGCGCGTGTCCCGCCCGCCACGGAGCCATTGCCCTGGTCGGCGTCGCCGAAGTAGAAGCGGCGCAGCCACGGCACCCGCTCCGCCTCGCCGCGCGCGATCTCGTCGAGCGCGTCCTCCATCTGCGCGGTGAACGCGTAGTCGACGAGCTGGCCGAAGTGCCGCTCGAGCAGCGTGATTACCGCGAACGCGAGGAAGGACGGCACGAGCGCCGTGCCCTTCTTGAAGACGTAGCCGCGGTCGAGGATCGTGCCGATGATGCTGGCGTAGGTGGACGGGCGGCCGATCTCCCGGTCTTCGAGCTCCTTGACCAGTGACGCCTCGGTGTACCGGGCGGGTGCCCTCGTCGCGTGCTCGGCGGCGCCGAGCCGCAGCACGTTCAGCGCCTGCTCCTCGGCCAGCGCGGGCAGGCGGCGCTCCTCGTCGTCCCGCACGTCGGCCTGGTCGTCGGTGGACTCGACGTAGGCGCGCAGGAACCCGTAGAAGTTGATGACCTTGCCGGAAGCGGCGAACTCGGTGGCGCGGACCCCGGCGGCGAACTCCGCCGCCGCGGCGGGCGCTTCCGCAGTCGTCGTCTCCCCGGGCGCCCGGCCCGGGGTGCCCTGCCACGCGGACCGACACGGACTCGCCCGTGGCGTCCTTCATCTGGCTGGCGACGGTGCGCTTCCAGACCAGGTCGTAAAGCCGCAGCTCGTCGGCGCGCAGCCCGGTGCGCTGCGCCTCGGCCGGGGTGCGGAACCGGTCGCCGGCCGGCCGGATCGCCTCGTGCGCCTCCTGGGCGTTCTTCACCTTGTTCGCGTAGGTACGCGGCGCGTCAGGTACGTACTCGGCGCCGTACAGCTCGCGGGCCTGGTTGCGGGCGGCGTCGATCGCGGTCTGCGACAGCGTGACCGAGTCGGTCCGCATGTAGGTGATGTAGCCGTTCTCGTAAAGCCGCTGCGCGACGGACATCGTGTACTTGGCGGAGAAGCCGAGCTTGCGGCTCGCCTCCTGCTGCAGCGTGGTAGTCCGGAACGGCGCGTAGGGCGAGCGGCGGTACGGCTTGCGCTCGACGCTCGAGACGCGGAAGGCGGCACCGGATTCCCGCTGCAGCCGGGCGGCGAGCGCCGCCGCCATGGCGCCGTCGAGGTGCAGGATCTCCTGCTTCGCACTGGCGTCGGCGCGCAGCTCTCCGGTTGGCGTGAAGTCGCGGCCGGTGGCGACCCGCTTGCCGTCGACCGCCTGGAGGGTCGCGGTGAACTGTGTCGGAGAATCCGGCAACCGTTCGGCGCCGTGGGTTTCCGTGGCGAAGTCGGCCTCAAGGTCCCAGTAGCTCGCCGAGCGGAACGCGATCCGCTCCCGCTCCCGGTCGACGATCAGGCGGGTGGCGACCGACTGGACGCGGCCCGCGGACAGCCGCGGCATGACCTTCTTCCACAGCACCGGGGAGACCTCGTAGCCGTACAGCCGGTCGAGGACGCGCCTGGTCTGGTAGGCGTCCACCTTGCCGTTGTTGAGCTCAGTCGGGTTCGCGATGGCGCGGGCGATCGCCTCGGGGGTGATCTCGTGGAAGACCATCCGCTTGGTCGGCACCTTCGGCTTGAGCTCTTCCTTCAGGTGCCAGGCGATGGCCTCGCCCTCGCGGTCCTCGTCAGTGGCGAGGTAGAGCTCGTCGGCGTCCTTGAGCAGCGCCTTGAGCTTGGAGACCTGCTGCTTCTTGTCGGCCGGCACGACGTAGAGCGCCTGGAAGTCGTTGTCGACGTCGACGCCGAGCCGCGCCCAGGGCTCCGCGCGGTACTTCTCGGGGATTTCCGCCGCCTTGTCGGGCATGTCACGGATGTGGCCGATGCTCGACTCGACTACGTATCCCTTGCCGAGATAGCCGGCGATGGTCCGGGCCTTGGCCGGGGACTCGACGATCACCAGACGGGTGCCACTACCGTTGCCGGCCCCGTTCCTGCTGGCTGCCGCCCGGTTGTCGCCGTTCCCTGAGGCCGCCGCTGTCTTCCCCGCGGCCTTGCTTCTTGCTGGCACGCTATTTCCAACCTCGCATCCGCGCCATGGCCCGTCACGCCAGGGCAGGCTCCCGGCCACGCACCGGCGTGGCGCCCACCGCATGTACCATACGCGGCGCCGCCACGAAATGCCCGTCCCTGCCGTTATCCCTGCAACCCGATTAGCCGTCCAGACTGTTCCCGTGGTGGCAAGTGCCACCGCGCGGTCCCGCGCAATCCGCCGCGGAACTTGCCCGGTGCGGGCTTGCGCACTCGGTGAACGGAAGCACAATAAGAGGTAATGGCCGAGTACGACTACCTCGTCTTGTACCTGCCGCGCGGCACATCTCGCGACGCCGCGCGGCGCATACTCACGGAGCACGCGGAGTACGGTTCGTGGGAACTCGCCCGGCTCCGGCTGTATGCCGACGGCAGCAGGAAGGCTACCCTCCGCCGTCGCATCATACGCGCCGTACGCACTTTTTTGCCCCCAGACGGCAGCCCGCAACCGAACTGGGGGAAACGGCCCGGCTAGCGGTTTCCGGTCTTCTCGCAGCTCAGCAGGTGTCGAGGAGCCGGTCGATCACCCGCACGCCGAACTGGAGGGCGTCAAGCGGCACGCGCTCGTCGATGCCGTGGAACATGCCGGGGAAGTCAAGCTCCGGCGGCAGGCGCAGCGGGCTGAAGCCGAAGCAGCGGATGCCGAGCTTGGCGAACCACTTCGCGTCGGTCCCCGCCGACAGGCAGTACGGCGCCACGATGCCGTCGGGGTCCTCGGCGCGCAGCGCGGCGGACATCGCGTCCCACAGGTCGCCGTCCGCCGTGGTCTCCACCGCGATGTCATGGTGGACGAACTCCCTGGTCACCGCCGAGCCGAGCAGCCGGTCGATCTCGGCGAAGAACTCCTCCGCCCGGCCGGGCAGGTACCGCCCGTCGAGCTCGCCGGTCGCGGTCTGCGGTATGACGTTGACCTTGTAGCCGGCGCTGAGCATCGTCGGGTTGGCGGTGTGCTGCGTGCTGGCGCCGATCATCTTGCTCATCCCGCCGAGCTTGCCGATGACGCTCGCCGGGTCGTCGGCGTCGAACTCGGTGCCGAGCACCTCGCTCACCGCGTTGAGAAATTGCCTGGTCGCCTCGGGCAGCTGCGTCGGCCACTGGTGCCTGCCGACCCGCGCGAGCGCCTCGGCGAGCGCGGTCACCGCGTTGTCAGGATGGATCATCGAGCCGTGCCCGGCGGTGCCGTTGGCGGTCAGCCGCATCCAGGCCAGCCCCTTCTCCGCCGTCTGCACCGCGTAGACCCGCTGCTCACCCACGGGCACGCTGAACCCGCCGACCTCACCGATCGCCTCGGTGACCCCCTCGAAGTACTCCGCGTGCTGCTCGATCAGGAACCTGGCGCCCCAGTTGCCGCCGGCCTCCTCGTCCGCGGTGAAGGCGAGCACCACGTCACGGGCCGGCTTACGGCCTTCTTTTATCCGCTGGCGCGCGACCGCGAGCATGATCGCGTCCATGTCCTTCATGTCGACCGCGCCGCGCCCCCAGACGCAGCCGTCGGCGATCTCCCCGCCGAACGGGTGCTGCCGCCAGTCCTTCGCGTTCGCCGGGACGACGTCCAGGTGGCCGTGGATGAGCAGCGCTGGTTTTGTCCTGTCTGCTCCCTCGATGCGGGTGACGAGGCTGGTCCGCTTCGGGTGCGACTCGAACACGTCGGGCGCAAGGCCCACCTCGCCAAGCAGCCCGGCGACGTACTCGGCGGCCTTTCGCTCACCTGGACCGGAGTGATCACCTGGATTCGTCGTATCGATCCTGATCAGGTCGCGGCAGATCGCCACGACCTCTTCTTCGGCCGCGCTCGGTACGTTGGCTGCCTGGTTCTCGGTCATCGTTCCATCGTGCCACCGGCCGCGCGGCTCGCGATCCGGCCCCCGGCGTTGGGATGCGCGGGTGCCATCCCGTGTCGCGGCACGGCCTTGTGTCGCGGGCCTGTGTCACCGGCCTGTGTCACCGGAGCAACCAGAGCCGCAGATGGTTCGCCAAGGCCGCGGAGGTTTGCTAACCTATGGCAGCCGAGTTGATCGGCGCACCTGTCCGGGTGGCGGAATAGGCAGACGCGCTAGCTTGAGGTGCTAGTGGCCGGTGACGGCTGTGGGGGTTCAAGTCCCCCCTCGGACACGTTAAATCCCCACGAGCCGCCGTTTGCGGGCATGCTCGATCGTCACCCGCGCTCAGCCTCCGGCCGCGGCGGGTGCTCTCTTTTGCTTGCCTGTTCGGGCCTCCTTTCGTGGTCTGGCTGTCAGCGGTTCTTGCCGACGGTGACGCGACAGCGTGTCGTGGCCGTCGGCGCGCAGGGTCCGGTCGCCGGGTCGTAGGTGAGGACGGTGCCGTCGGCGCGCAGCTGGTCGATCAGGTCCGCGACCTGGGCCGGGGCGGTGATGCCGGCCTGGCGTGCGCGGTCCGGCGTCCCGCTGCCGGCGAGGAGGATGGCGAGGGCTGCCAGGTGCGGCAGGACCTGGTCCTCGCGGACGTAGGTGCTCTTCGGCCGGACGGGGTCGGGGACGGCGGCGCTGGAGTAGCCGTGGCGGCACCGGTAGGCGGGCCTGCCGTTGGACCAGGCTGATTCCAGCCGCCGCCCGCACCGCCCGCACGCCAGCAGCCCGGCCAGCAGGTACCGGCGTGCCGCCGGCCCGGCCGGGCCCCGCGGCGCGGCCGCGTCCTGGGCTGCGATGAAGTCGGCCTCGCTGACCAGCGCCGCGTGCGCGGGATGCCTGGAGATGACCCAGCCCTCGGGCAGGTTCCACCGCTGCACCTGCTTGTGGCCGAGCCCGGTGTTGGCCGGGTCGACCAGGACCGCGTCGGACGGCTGCCGGTTCCACACCTGCCGGCCCGTGTACCGCGGGTTCGCCAGGATCGCGGCCACCGTCCGCAGCGTCCACGCCGCGCCCGTGCGGTGCGGGTTCCGGCCCGGGTCGGCCGCCGACGGGCACGGCACCTCGGCGTCGTTCAGCGCCCGGGTGATCCGCGCGGCGCTGTGCCCTGCCAGCCGCTGCGCGAACATCCACGCTGACGACTGGCGCCGTGTCGGGATCGGGTTCCAGCTTGTGCGCCCGCCGCCCCCAGGCCGCGTGCGCCTTGTTCGGGTGCGGCCCCGCGTCCCCGAGCCGGTACCCGTACGGCGGGCGCCCGCCGAGGTACCGGCCCTGCTCCAGGGTCTGCGCGGCCATCGCCGCCCGCACCCGCACGCGGGTCCGGGCGATCTCGCGCTTGGACGACAAGCCCAGAGCGAGCATCGTCTCCTCGTGGTCCTCGGCGTGCCAGTCGACCCGCCCGCCCACCTCCGGCATCCACAACCCGATGCCGTAGTGCTCGAACAGCGGCGCCATCAGCGCGTACTGGCTGCCGTAGAACGCCCGCTCGTACTCCCCGATCACGATCGCGTCCCACCCCCGGTCCGGGTCGGCGAGCTGGCGACCAGGGCGGCGGCCTGCGGGCGCCGCGCCCACGGCAGCACCCGGCTCTGCCCCGAGTCGAAGAACTCCGCCACGATCACCCCGCGCCCGGCCACCAGCATCACCGCCTGCTGCAGCTGCCGGGCCCGCGAGGTCACCGGGTCCTGCCAGTCCTCGTCGAGACCCGCCCGTAGAACGCGAACCGCAGGCGCCCCCGGCCGCGCATCTCATCCCTGTCGGCCGGCCAGGCCCTCCGCCCACGCTGCCAGCGCATCCCCGTCCGCCCGCTGGCCGCCGGCGGCCATCATCTCTATCGGCGCCGCGCACATCCAGGCCACCTCCCCGGCACGCATATCAGGGAAAGCACTCCTCTTTCATAATCGTGGAACGAATGCCGTAAATCCAGCCCGCGAGAAAAGAAGTAGTCACCTCTCAGTCGATTATGGCTTATACAGCTTTACCATGATATTTCATTTTCTTGTGTAGTTTAGGCGTTCATCGCTGAGGCCGAAGACACCTGAACAATTCGCGGTACGCCCGCCGCCTGCGGCGCAAAGCCACGCCGCTCCCACGCCAGGGACCCGGCAAAGTCGTGAAGTAGGGCTTTGACCTGCGGTGTCGTTATTGGGGCTGATGTGCCCGGCGTGTCTGCGGGAGGCGGGCGGGGCCCGGGCGGAACGATGGAAGTTCTCTGCGCTCGCCATCGACTGCCCGAGGGACGCCCGCCCGCTCATGACATCTTCCCCGATAACGGATGCTGCCCGCATCCGGTACCTGCTCGATCTCCTGTCCCAGGTCCCTGACCCGCGTAAGAGGCGGGGCCGCCGGCATCCTCTGGCCGGGCTCCTGGCCGTCGGGATCGCGGCGGTGATCGCGGGGTCGCGGTCGTTCGCCGCGATCGGGCAGTGGGCCGCCGATGCCGGCCCGGACGTGCTTGCCGCGCTCGGCGCGGGCCGCGGCCCGGCGGAGGAGTCCACCTACCGGCGCGCGTTCGCCCTGGTCAGCCCGGACATCCTGGACCGGGCCCTCGGTGCGTGGCTCTGGACCGGGCGGTGCGGGCCGGGGGCGGCTGGTGATCGCGATCGACGGCAAGGCCGTGCGCGGCGCGAAGGGCAAGGACGGAAAGGCCCCGCACCTGGTCGCGGCCCTGGCGCACGGGATCGGCGCGGTCCTCGGGCAGGTCGCGGTGGACGTGAAGAGCAACGAGATCCCCGCGGTCCGGGACCTGCTGAAAGCCTTCGCCGGCCTCGCCTCCGCAGTGATCACGATCGACGCGATGCACACACAGCATGACACCGCGAAGGTCATCCTGGGCCGGGGCGCCGACTACGTGATGACCGTCAAGGCAAACATGCCGACCCTTCAGGCAGCTCAAGAAGCTGCCATGGGCCACCGTCCCCTCCGTCTCGTCCGTGAGCACGGACCACGGCCGCCGGGCACGCCGGACCATCAAGGCCGTGCTGGCCCCGGCCTGGATCGAGTTCGACGGCGCGGCCCAGGTCGCTCAGCTGCGGCGCACGGTCACGAAGAAGGGCAAGAAAACCGTCGAGGTCGTCTACCTCATTACCAGCGACCGCGGCGCGGACCCGGCCACCCTGGCCGCCTGGGTCCGCAGCCACTGGGAGATCGAGAACACGTCTTCACTGGGGTGAGGGACGTGACGTACCTGGAGGATAAATCGCTGGTCAGGACCGGGCAACGCGCCCCGCGTGATGGCTTCACTGCGCAGCCTGGCCATCAGTCTTCTGCGCCTGGACGGCCACGACAACATCGCCGCTGCCAACCGTTACCACGCTCCGCGATCCGCAGCGCACGCTCAAGCTACTTCAGGCTGCGTGAACGCGAACTTTGCCGGGTCCCGGCTCCCAGCGCCCCGGCATTTCCCGCGTAGGCAACTCTCCGCACGCCGGCATTCCCGCGACGGCGACGCTGCGCACGATCTCAGCCGCGCTAGTGGGAGGCAGATCGAATAGCGCGGCTGGCCGGCAGTTGTGCGGTGATCGGCGGCGCGCAGAGCGCCTCGTTCAGGCATGACCCTTGACGCGGCTGCTGGCCCGCTGGCAGCGGGAGGGGGTGGTCGATTTCTCGTATCGAAGTCGGCACCGGGTTCAGCACAGAGCGGTGAGCGGGTGACGCCGGGATGACTTAGTGGCGGCGCTGCCGCTTGGCGCTCCGGCATGAGCTACATGGCGCGGGTTGCATATGGTGTGGGCGTGACTGAGATTCCCGCGGCCGTGGCCGCGGAGCTGGCGCGGCTGCGGGCGGAGAACGCGCGCCTGCTGAAGATGCTGGAGCTGAGCCCGCGGCAGGCCGCGCCGCCTGGTCCGGCGCAGGCCGGCTTCTTCGATGCGCCGCCGGGACCGGTCCATAAAGACTCGCCCAATGACGCGAAGGTGGCGTTCTTCCGGGCGCTGTTCGCGGCGCGCACCGACATCTATGCCACCCGGATCGAGAACTCCCGTACTGGCTGGAAGGGCTGGCTCCCGGCGGTGCGCGGCGGGTGGCAGCGCGGGATCCCGCATGAGAGGCGGGACTACCTGCCGTTGACCATGGATGTGCTGGCTGCTCATCTGAAGGGCGATGTGCACGTCGGCGTTTATCCGCTGCTGGACGGCGACAGGTGCTGGTGGCTGGCCGCTGACTTCGACGGGCAGGATGCGCTGACCGAGGCGCTGATGTACGTCAAGGCGGGGCGGGCGTTCGGGGTGCCGGTGGCGCTGGAGGTGTCGCGTTCCGGGGTGGGTATGCACGCGTGGGTTTTCTTCACCGCGCCAGTGCCGGCGGGGACTGCGCGGCGGCTGGGCACCGGCCTGCTGCGTGAGGCGATGGCGATTCGCGGGAAGGTGAACCTGGCCAGTTATGACCGGCTGTTCCCGTCCCAGGATCTGCTCCCGGCCGGCGGTGTCGGAAACCTGATTGCGCTGCCGCTGTTCCGGTCGGCCCGGGACCGCAACGCGACGGTGTTCCTGAACCTGGAGAATCTCGAACCGCACCAGGATCAGTGGTCTTACCTGTCAACGCTTGGCCGCATGACGCCTAAGGAGGTGAGCCGGGCCGCGGACAAGGCCGGGCGGGTCCCGGCGGGCAGCGAGGTCACCAGGCTTGCCGCGCCGGTCTCCACGAAGATCCGGCCGGAGGCGGCGGCTGTGGTCCGGGCCCGGCTCGGGGCGGGCATCCGGGTCGAGCTGGCCGACCTGACGCCCGCGCTCGCCGCGTCGCTGCGGCACGCTGCCTCGATGCACAACCCGCAGTTCTACGAGAAGCAGCGGATGCGCGCCTCCACCTGGGACATCCCCCGGTTCCTGCAGTTCTTCGACGAGACCATCGACGGCGGGCTGATCGTGCCGCGCGGCATGCTCACCACCGTGACCGAACTCGCCGCGCAGGCAGGCAGCAAGCTGGACCTGACCGATGAGCGCGCGGCCGGCACCACGCAGGCATTCACCTGCTCGGCCGTGCTGACCGGGCCGCAGCAGGCGGCCGTCCAGGTCTTGACCGGGCACGATCTGGGGGTGCTGGTCGCGCCGCCCGGAACGGGCAAGACCGTGATGGCGTGCGCGGTCATCGCCGCGCATCAGGTCTCCACTCTCGTCCTGGTGGACCGGAAGACGCTCGCGGACCAGTGGCGGGCCAGGATCGCCGAGTTCCTCGGCGTCAAAGCCGGGCAGCTCGGCGGCGGCCGGGCCAAGCTGCGCGGCTCGATCGATGTCGTCACCTTGCAGACCCTGTCCCGCCGCGACGACGTCGCGGAGCTGACCGCCGGGTACGGCCTTATCGTCGCCGACGAATGCCATCACGTCCCGGCCGCCGCGTTCGAGCACGCGGTCAAGCAGATCCCGGCACGGCGCTGGCTCGGGCTGACCGCCACCCCGTACCGCCGCGACAAGCTCGACGACCTGATCGCCATGCAAGTGGGACCGGTCCGGCACACCATCGCACTCTCCCGCGACGCAGCCGGCCAGGACACGCTTCTGGGCACCGGCCGGCCCGCCCCCGTGTTGTACGTTCACCCGACTGCGTACCGGTACGACGGCGACGCCGACCCGTCCCGCCCCGGCGGCATGACGACCATCTACCGGCACCTGGCCGCTGATGAGCAGCGCGCCCGGCAGGTCATCGCGGACGTCCTCGCCGCACTCAGCAAGGACCGCAACTGCCTGGTCCTCACCAACCGGACCAGCCATCTGGAAAAGTTCGCCGGCTTGCTGCGCGAGGCCGGGCACGACCCGGTTATTCTTCGCGGCGGGATGGGTGCCAAGAGCCGCGCGGCGGCGCTGGCCCGCCTGCAGCCGCAGCCCGGCGGGCCGCCGCTCCTGGTCGTGGCCACCGGCCCGTACGCTGGCGAAGGCTTCGACTGCCCGGCCCTGGATACCTTGTTCCTCGCCGCGCCGGTCGCCAATAAGGGCAGCCTGACCCAGTACGTAGGCCGGATCCTGCGCTCGCATGAGAACAAGACCACGGCCGAAGTCCACGACTACCTCGATGAGCGGACTGGCGTCCTCGCCGCCATGCTCGCCAAACGCGCGCCCGGCTACGCCGGTCTCGGCTTCTCCGACCCGCGCAGGCTCGCACTCACTCCAAGCGCCAGCACGGACAGCTAACCGGCTCCGCAAGCCACATGATATCACGCTGATGTGATATCATGTCTGCGTAATGCTACCCCTGCGGGGAGGCAGCTGACGTGGCCTACGTCCTGGTCATGACACCGGAGGTCCGGGCATGGCTGCACGACTTGCGCAAGCGTGACCGGGCCAGCGCGATCCAGGTCGGCCAGGCCATCGGCATGCTGCTCGAAGCCGGGCCGGAGCTGGGCCGCCCGCTCGCCGACCGCGTCCGCCACTCCCGGCTGAGCAACCTGAAGGAACTGCGGCCAGGCTCCGCCGGGCGCAGCGAGATCCGCATCCTGTATATCTTCGATCCCCGGCGGAACGCGGTCCTGCTGGTAGCCGGAGATAAGGCTGGTAAATGGGAGGCCTGGTACCGCCAGGCGATCCCGCTGGCCGAGCAGCGTTACGAGGACTACCTGAAACAAGAGGACATCCGATGAGCAGCAGCGAGTTCCACCACTACACCCGGGATGAGTTCCTCGCCGAGTTCTATCCCGATCCTGCCGACAAGGCCGCCATCGCCGCCGGGATGGAGCAGCTGCGCGCCGAGCAGCGCGCCTTCCGGCTCGCCGAGATGCGCCGCCGCCTCGGCATCACCCAGGCCCAGGTCGCTGCCCGGATGGGCATCACCCAGGGCCGCGTGTCCGCCATCGAGCACGCCAAGCCAGGCACCACCGAACTGCGCACCCTGGCCGCCTACGTCGAAGCCCTCGGCGGCCGCCTGGAGATCATCGCCGACTTCGGCGACCAGCGGCTCGCCTTCACCGAACCCGGCACCGAAGCAGCCTGACCTGATCAGCACCCGTGACCTACCAGGAACTCCGCGGTCAAGGCGAACCGGGAAATCCTCCGCGACACCCACGGAACAAGCTGATGCTTCAGCGCATAACACCCACTCCGGCGTCATCCGAGCCACAGACGATGGCGAACGGTCACTCACGTGTTAGGCGGCCCGGCACTCGCCGCCGCAGCCGAGGCACATGCCGGGTGGCGGGATAAAAAGCGAACACGTCGCGGAATAACCGGGTGCGTCCGCCCCGCTCGTGTTACTTTTATTGCATGATTTCCCCGATCCGGGGAAATCGCACCACTTTTCGTGTTCA
>CAWERB010000035.1:0-506988 GCA_963811335.1 uncultured Actinomycetota bacterium
TACCCTGCGTCCACGTACGTGTCCGCGTCCACGTACCGTCTTCGGGAGCGAGCCCATGCGCGAACATCCTCACTGCCCCGACGGGAGCATCCCGACCGGGAGCACCGAGCGTCCCAAGCAGGCGTGGCCCGGCCAGGCGTGTCCCGGCCCGGCTGGGTGCATGCCGTGAACGCGCTGACGGACCGGCGGCGAGGACAGGAAGTCGCCGTCGAACTTGCCTCGAACACCGCCTCGGTCTTCACCCGAGCCCCTATGCCGAGGTCACCGGCCTGAGCAACGGATGGCTCGGCCCGCTGGACGACGGCGTCGCCGCCATGCGGTCCGACCGCGTGACGTTCGCGGCCTACTGGGCCGCGCACAACGCGCGCGTGCTGCGCGCCCGGGCCGCCGCGGAAGCGAACGGGGAGCCCGTCGACCCGCTGTGGGTGGTGCTCGGCGACTCGACGGCGCAGGGCCTCGGCGCCCCCGGCCCGTACGGCGGCTACGTCGGGCAGACCCTGCAGCAGCTGCGCCGTCAGACCGGCCTGCACTGGCGGGTCGTCAACCTGTCGGTCTCCGGCTCGCTGATGCGCGACGTCATCCGCGACCAGCTGCCGCGGCTCGGCGAGCACAAGCCGGACCTCGTCACGTGCGGCGCGGGGACGAACGACATCTTGTTCTCCGGCCCCGGCACGCTGTTCAGCGACCTGCGCGCGCTTCTCGCCGCCGTGCCCGACAAGACCGTGCTGCTCGACCTGCCCAGGCCGTCCGGCTTCTGGGGGATCGTCGGGAACATGAGCGTCCCCTACGTCACCCGCATCAACCGCGTCATCAGCGAGGTCGCCGGGCAGCGGAACCTGCCGGTCGCCCGGGTCAGCGCGTACTTCACCGCCCCGTGGGCGGGCAAGCTGGCCGTCGACAGCTTCCACCCGAGCCAGGACGGCTACCGCGACTGGTCCAGGGCCCTCGTCGAGGCACTCGCCCCGGGCCTGGCGGCCGCCTGAACGGCCTGACGGCCAGACGGCCGCCAGACGGCCGCCTGAGGACAGGCGGCCGCCCGGCAAGCGTCAGCCGTTGGAGCTACCGGAGCCCGGCTGCACCACGCCGATGGTCAGCAGCTTCACCGAGGTCGACGCGCACCCGGTCGCCGTGTAGGCGAGGTAGATCGGGGTGGTCTGGTTCGGCGGGTAGATCTGCAGGTAGGTGGTCGCCTTGGGCGAGCACGTCTGGGCCGGGTAGTTAAGCGCCTGGGTGATCCGCAGCAGCGCGTTCCCCGTCTGCCCCGGCCGGAGCATCACCAGCGTCGGCCCGGCGATCGGCGACCGCGTGGCCGCCTGCCCCACCTGGGTGACCGGCGTACCCCCCGCCAGCGACACCCCCGGGTACCCGTAGAGGGTGCACGCCGTGTTCCCGATGTTCGTGAAGTCGATGACCTGGTAAACCGAGCCGGCCGCCCCCTGGGAGACCCCCGCCTTGGCCTTCAGGTCCCTGGTGGCCCAGCCGGGTGCCCCGGCCGGCGGCGCGACGGCGTGCGGCGACGTCGCGGGCGTGGCCGACGTCGTTGAGGCCGGCGTGGCAGCAGCCGAGGACGCGGCGGCGGACGACGCCGCCGAGGACGAGGACGAGGGCGCCGACAACGTTGTGGAAGCCGAGGCCACCGGCGCCGGCGGTGCCGAGGACGAGCTCCCCGCGGCACATCCCGCGGCCACGGCCCCGGCGGCCGTCAGCCCGGCCAGCCTCAGCAGCAACGAGACAGAACCCGCCATCACCATCACTCCTTCTGGGCGTCCAGCCATGCGCGAACCAGATGCGCGACTACCGATGCAGCCGCTCACACCTGTGAGACGCCGTCCGACCGGCTACGGTTGCGGTTGCGGTTGACGCGAGATTACGTCGGTCCCAAAAGGGCAAGTAGGGACATATGACTGTCCCTTTGCCCGAGTTGTTCAAGAGAGTCACTCTTGCCCCGGGAGGGGTGCGGATCAACACGCTCGTCGGCGGCGGCGACCGGGCACCCCGGTCCTGCTGCTGCACGGCTACCCGCAGACCCACGTCATGTGGCATCACGTCGCCCCCCTCCTGGCCGAAGACCGCCCGGTGGTCCTCACCGACCTGCGCGGCTACGGCGACAGCGGCAAGCCGGCCGGCGGGCCCACCCACGAGGCGTACGCGAAGCGCACGATGGCCTACGACCAGGTCCTGGTGATGCGCGAGCTCGGGTTCGAGCGGTTCGCCGTGGTCGGGCACGACCGGGGCGCCCGCGTAGGCCACCGCCTTGCCCTCGACTACCCGCACTCGGTGGCGAAGCTCGCCGTCCTGGACATCGTCCCCACCAGGCACGCCCTGCGCACCGCCGACATGGCCTTCGGCCTCGGCTACTGGCACTGGTTCTTCCTCGCCCAGCCGGAACCGCTTCCCGAGCACCAGATCGGCGCCGACCCGGCCGGCTGGGTACACGGCCGGGTCGGCGGGTGGCGCCGCGGCGGCCAGCCGATCGACCCGCGCGCCATGGACGAGTACGTGCGCTGCTTCAAGAACCCGGCCACGATCCACGCCTCATGCGAGGACTACCGCGCGGCCGTCGCCACCGACCTGGACGACGATGACGCCGCCATGGCCCGCGGCCAGAAGGTCACCGCCCCGCTGCTCGCCCTGTGGGGCGAGCATGGCTTCGTCGGGCGGCACTACGGTGACGTCGCCGCGATCTGGCGCGAGTACGCCGCCGACGTGCGCGGCCGCTCCCTGCCCTGCGGCCACTTCCTCGCCGAGGAATGCCCCGAGCAGACCACCGCCGCCCTGCGCGAGTTCCTCAGCGACTAACGGTCGCGGGCCAGGCCCTCTTGTCCCACCAGCCCCCCTGTTACATTCGAAGGCCGACTGACGTCAGCGCTCGGGCGCCGCTCGAGACTTATACTGAGTTTGACGGGACAAAACGTGACATTTTGCCGTGGATTTTGCCTAAAACGCGGTAAAAGTTCCCCCAAGAACCCGGTGCCGGAACCGGGGGCGGTCGGCCCGGAGCGGGACCGGCGGCGCTAAGGCCGGGCGCGGGACCGGCGTCATCGGTCCGCCGCGCCGATCCGCCTAAAATTCTGTTGTGAAGAACAAGCCGCCGTACGCGATCGAGTCCGTCGACAACGCGCTGCGCATCCTGCAGGCGCTGCGCGACTCCGGCCAGGTCCGCGTCTCCGAGGCGGCCGCCGAGCTCGGCATCGCGCGCTCGACCGCGCACCGGCTGCTCGCCATGCTCGTGTACCGCGACTTCGCCGTCCAGGCCGAGGACCGGTCCCACCTTCCTGGCCCCGCGCTGTCCGCGGGGCCGTTGCCGGGGGAGCCGGCGCAGCGGCTGCGCCAGCTGATGCGCCCGCACATGGAGGCGCTGTGCGATCAGGTGGCGGAGACGATCAACCTGGTGATCCGGCTGGGCACCCAGACGCGCTTCCTGCACACCGTCGAGTCCGCGCAGGTACTGCGGGTGGGCGACCGGCAGGGCACCGTGCTGCCCGCGTGGAAGACCTCGGGCGGCAAGGCGCTGCTCGCCGAGCTGCCGGACGCCCAGCTCACCGCGCTGCTGCGCGGCGCGAGCGGCCGCCCGCCGGAGGGAATGACCACCGCGGAGCGCCGCGCCCTGGTCAGCGAGCTGCGCCTGGTCCGCGACCAGGGTTACGCGGAGAACATCGAGGAGTCGGAGTCGGGCGTGTCCGCCATCGGCGTGTGCCTGCGGGATAACGCGGGCGACCCGGTGGCCGCCCTGTCGGTCTCTGCCCCCTCGGTCCGTTACACCCCCGACCGCTCCCGCCTCTTCGTCCGCGAGTTGCGCGCCACGGTGTCCAGGGCGCAGGCCGGCATCTAGGCCAGCCCGAGCTGACCGGCCAGGCCGGTCAAAGTGCTGCCGAGCGGCGCGTCAAGCTTCCCGGCCGCCAGCTGGTCACCGCGCGTCGCGCCCTGGTTGACGATCACCACGGGGATGCCCAGCGCCGCGGCGTGCCTGACGTACCGAAGCCCGGACATGACGGTGAGCGAAGAACCGAGGACGACGAGCGCCGACGACGCGGACACCAGCGCGAAGCACTCCTGCACCCGGGTCCTCGGCACGTTCTCACCGAAGAACACCACGTCCGGCTTGAGCAGCCCGCCGCAGGCGAGGCAGTCAACCACGGTAAACCCGCCGGTCTCGTCGAGCGCCACGTCACCGTCCGGGTTCACCGCGGGCTCGATACCGAGGACGGCATCGCTCCATGCCGGGTTCGCCGCCCGCAGCCGCTGGTCAAGGTCCTCGCGCGCGCTGCGCGACCAGCACGACAGGCACGTCACCCGGTGCAGCGACCCGTGCAGTTCGGTCACCGAGACGGCGCCCGCCGCCTGCTGCAGCCCGTCCACGTTCTGCGTGATGACCCCGCGCACCAGCCCGGCCCGTTCGAGCGCGGCGACGGCGAGGTGCCCGGCGTTGGGTGACGCCCCGGTGACGTGCCGCCACCCGAGGTGCGACCGTGCCCAGTACCGCTGGCGTGCCCGCCCCGACCCGGTGAACTCCTGGTAGGTCATCGGCTGCCCGGCCCGCCGGGCCTGCCCGCTCGGCCCGCGGTAATCGGGAATCCCGGATTCCGTGGACAGCCCCGCGCCGCTGAGCACGGTGACGTTGCCCCGGCTGACGAGCTCAAGAAGTAGCCAGAACGGTTGCGTGTTGCTCCCGATCCCCCCAGCCTCCGCCAGTTCAGCCTGCGTCATCCTTCCACACGAAGGCGGCTTGCCACCGATCCCAGCTTCGGTCGGCGCAGTGTGCATCACCCTTCCATGCTGCCACGGGCTCACGGCTCCTTCGTCCCGCCTTGCGGCCCTGAAGCCGGGCGGGCCATCGGCACCGCAGGCCCGGGGCGCACCTCCCTCGCCACCCGCTTTCCGGTCCCCAAGCCGCCGGCCAAACGGCAGCGGAGGCCAGAGACAGGTACATGATTGAGTGGTGTGCACCGTTGTCCTCAGCCTTGAACCGGGTGAGCGGGTCCCGTTGCGCCTGCTCGGCATCCGCGATGAGCTGGTGAGCCGCCCGTGGCGCCCGCCAGCAAGGCACTGGCCGGGCTCCCCGCTCATCGGCGGCATCGACGAGCAGGCCGGCGGCACCTGGCTGGCCGTACACCCCGGGGTACCGCGGGTGGCCTGCCTGCTGAACGCCCGCGGTCCGCTCGCCGACCCCGGCCGTCGCCGCAGCAGGGGAGACCTCTCGCTGCGCGCCGCCGCCGAGGGGCACGCTTTCCTGCGCCGTCTCGCCGGCGACCCGGACGCGCTCGCCGCCTACGACCCGTTCCACCTGATCTGCGGCACCCCTGACGAGGTGACCATGGTGAGCTGGCCCGGCCGCCCAGACGACAGTGAAGCCGCGGGCGGCGCCGGCCGCGACCGGAGCGTCGCCGTCCGCGAGCTCGGGCCGGGCACGCACCTGATCACCAACGCCGGGCACGCCTACCCGGCGGAGCCCGGCGACCCCGCCGCCGAGCCCAAGGCCGCCCATTTCGCCGACAAGTTCGACGCCGCCCGCCCGTCGGCCGACCCGGCGCTTCCCCTGTCCCAGGCGTGGGGCGACTGGCTGACCCTGGCGGCAGGCGACGGCCTCGACCCCGCCGACCCCGCGGGCATCATCGTCCGGCACCAGCTGCCCGACGGCCGGGTGCACGGCAGCACCTCGGTGACGCTGGTCGCCCTGGCCGACGACGCCGTCCGCTATGACTTCCAGCCGCACCCGGGCAGCGCAGACGGCTGGTACCCGGTGCCGCTCGCCTGATGACCGGGCAGGGCTGACCGCTCAGGCGCCGCGACCCGGCCGCTCAGGCGTACCGCGACCCGGCCGCTCAGGCGTACCGCGACCCGGCCGCTCAGGCGTACCGCGACCCGGCCGCTCAGGCATACCGCCGGACCAGGTCGGCCAGGCCCGGCGGGTAGATGTCCTCCGTGGTCGCGTCGAGCTGCTCGAGCGTCCACCAGCGGTGGCTGACGATCCCGTCGGAAACGTGCATCGCCGCCACCTGGCCGAGCGGCCGCTCCTCCTGCGGGACCCGCCCGACGAAGTAGTGGTCCTGCTGCAGGCACAGCGTCGGCGTGCCGTGCAGGTTGGCCCACTGCACGTTGGAGTTGACGAGCACCTCCTGCGGCGGCACGGGCACGTCCGCCCAGCCCGTCTCTTCGAGCAGCTCCCGCAGCGCGGCGGCGTGCATTTCCTCGCCCGGCTCGACGCCGCCGCCGGGCGTGCTCCAGTGCCTGCCCTTGGGCGGCGGGTCGTCGTAGAAGAACAGCAGGACCCGGCGCGCCGGGTCGACGGCGATCACGCGCCCCGCCAGCCGCACGGGGTACTCGGAGGGCGCAGGGTACGAAGGCTCGGCCACCCGCCCATTGTCCCGCACGCCGACCCGGTAGCCTGGCCCGCGTGCTTGAACGTGTCAAGGTCACCAGCTACCTGGCCCCGCTGCGTGAGGGCGGCAGCCTGCCCGGGCTGGTGGAGGCCGACAACCTTGGCACCTACGTGCTCAAGTTCCGCGGCGCGGGCCAGGGGCCGCTCGCTTTGGTCGCGGAGGTCATCGCCGGCGAGCTGGCGCGTCACCTCGGCTTCCTGACCCCGGAGCTCGCACTCGCCGACCTTGACCCGCGGATCGCGAAAAGCGAGCCGGACCAGGAAATCCAGGACCTGCTCGCGGCGAGCGCCGGACTCAACCTGGCCGTCGACTACCTGCCGGGCTCCGCGGGCTTCGACCCGCTCGGCTGGACCGCGGACGAGGACTTCGCCAGCGAGCTGCTCTGGTTCGACGCCCTGATCCAGAACGTCGACCGCACCTGGCGCAACCCGAACCTGCTCGTCTGGCACGGCGGCACCTGGCTGATCGATCACGGGGCCGCGCTGTACTTCCACCACGACTGGTCCCGCGCCAGCCCGGCCAAGCCCTTCGACGCGCGGCAGCACGTCGTCAGGGACCGGGCCACCCGGCTCGCCCAGGCCCACGAGCGGCTCGCGCCGCGGGTCACCGCGAGCGTCCTCGAGCAGGTCACCAGGGACGTCCCAGCGGAGTGGTTCGGCGAGCGCGGCGCGGACGCGTACGTCGGCCAGCTCCTCGACCGTGCCCCCCTGGTTCCGGAGGTCATCCGCCAGTGAGCGAGCGTGCGAGCGAACGAGCAAGCACTGTGCGCCCGCGAATGCGGACGACGAGCGCCAGCGAGGAGTCCGCATGAGCGAGATCTTCGAGTACGCCCTGATCCGCGTGGTCCCCAGGATCGAGCGCGGCGAATCGATCAACGCGGGCGTGATCGTCTACTCCAAGTCCTTCCGTTTCCTGCGGGCGCGGATCGGACTGGACGAGGGCCGGCTGCGGGCGGTCGACCCCGGTGCCGACATGCCCGCCGTCCGCAGCGCGCTCACCGCCTTCGAGCGCGCCTGCACCGACGGCCCGCTCGCCGAGCAGACCCTCGGCGAGCGCTTCCGCTGGCTGACCGCGCCCCGTTCCGCCATCGTCCAGCCGGGCCCGGTGCACGCCGGCGTCACCGACAACCCGGCCGCGGACCTGGACCGCCTGTTCGCCACGCTCGTCGCCAGCTAACCCAAATGCCCGCATCGGCCGACCGGGGCGGCGGGCATGGCAAGGAGGGCCCGCGTGCCGTCGCTGCCCCGCCGCGCGGGCCGCCTGCTCGCCGCCTACCCGGAGCTCGCCGCCGTCCTCGCCGCGGCGGCCGCCGGCCTGTGCGCGCGGCGGCCGTTCGGCTGGCTGACCGCGCACCAGGGCATCAACGCGCTGCTCGTCATCCTGGTCTTCGCCACCGCCGTCACGATCGACCCGGCGGCGCTGCGCCGTCTCGCGCGGTCCTGGCGGCTGGTTGCCGTCGCGGTCCTCACCGGCGATCACCGTGCTCCCGGCGCTGTCCTGGGCGGTCGCGTACCTGGTGCCGGCGGCCCGCTGCGCGACGGCGTCCTGGTGACCGGCCTGGCGCCGTGCGAGATCGCCTCGGTCGCCACGACCGCGCTCGCGGGCGGCGAGGCGGCCGTCGCGGCCGGCGTGCTGATCGGCTCCACCGTCGCCACGGTCGTGCTCGCCGCCCCGGTGCTGACCCTGGAGGCCGGCCGCGCGAGCTTCTCGCCGGCCGGCGTCATCGCGAACCTGGCCGTGGTGGTCGCCCTGCCGCTCGCCGCGGGCATCGCCCTGCGGTGCCTCATCCCCGTCACCGCCCGCTTCCTGGCGGGCGACGGCGCGCAGCGGGCCGCCTCACGCACCGCCGTCGCCGCGGTCGCGGCGCTGGTCGCCCTGGTCGCCGCCGAGGTCCGGCCGTCCGCCTCATACGGCGCCGTCGCCGTCGCGCTTGCCTTGTTCCTCGCCGGCTCCGCCGTCGTCGGCCGCCTGCTCGGCGCGCGGTCACCGCGGCCCGTCGGGGCGGCGCTGCTGCTCACTACCTCGATGCGCGACTTCGCGATCGCCGCCGCGCTGGCCGCCGCCGCGTTCGGCCCGGCCGCCGCCGCCCCGCTCGGCCTGTACGGCGTCGCCGTCCTCATCTGGGGCACCGCCGTCGCCGGCGCTCTCCGCGCCCGCGCCGCCCGGCCCGCTTCCTAACCTGGGTTGCCGCCGTCGCCGGCGCCCTCCGCGCCCGCGCCGCCCGGCCCGCTTCCTAACCCCGCCGGACTGGGGCCTGCCTTGTTCAATCCCGCCATGGCCGGCCATGCTGGGTGGCGATGAGCCTCAGCGGCGAGGAACGAGGAGATGAACCATGGGGGAGCAGCCTCACGGCGCCAAGCGCGCGGAGCTCAGCTACACGTCGGCGACGAGCGGCACGCCGCTGCTCGGCGACACGATCGGCGCGAACTTCGACCGCACGGCCGCGGCCTTCCCCGGCCGGCTCGCCCTGGTCGACGTCCCCGCCGGCCTGCGCTACAGCTACGCGGAGCTGAAGGACGAGGTCGACGCGCTCGCCTACGGGCTGCTCGGCATGGGCATCGCCAAGGGCGACCGGGTCGGCATCTGGTCACCGAACCGGGCCGAGTGGACGGTCACCCAGTACGCCACCGCCAAGATCGGCGCCATCCTGGTCAACATCAACCCCGCCTACCGCACCAGCGAGCTCGAGTTCGTGCTGAACCAGTCGGGCTGCAAGCTGCTCGTCGCCGCGCAGCGGCTCAAGACCTCCGACTACGCCGCGATGATCGCCGAGGTACGGCCGCGGTGCCCGGACCTGGAGCAGGTCGTGCTGCTCGACTCCGACGCCTGGCGCGAGCTGCTCGACACCGGGAAGTACGCCGATCTCTCGGTCAGGAACGCGGCGCTTGAGGCCATCGAGCTGTCCGCCGACGACCCCATCAACATCCAGTACACGTCGGGCACCACCGGCTTCCCGAAGGGCGCGACGCTCAGCCACCACAACATCCTCAACAACGGCTTCTTCGTCGGCGAGCTGTGCCACTACACGGAAGAGGACAGGATCTGCATCCCGGTGCCCTTCTACCACTGCTTCGGCATGGTGATGGGCAACCTGGCGGCCACCAGCCACGGCGCCGCCATGGTGATACCCGCCCCGGTCTTCGACCCGGTGAAGACCCTGGAGGCGGTGCAGGCCGAGCGGTGCACCTCGCTCTACGGCGTGCCCACCATGTTCATCGCCGAGCTGGCCGTCCCCGACATCGCCAGCTACGACCTGTCCAGCCTGCGGACCGGCATCATGGCGGGCTCGCCGTGCCCCGTCGAGGTGATGAAGCAGGTCATCGACCGGATGCACATGGCCGAGGTCGGCATCTGCTACGGCATGACGGAGACGTCGCCGGTGTCGACCCAGACCCGCTCCGACGATTCCATCGAGCGCCGGGTCGCCACCGTCGGCCGGGTCGGCCCGCACATCGAGGTCAAGGTGGTCGACCCCGCCACCGGCCTGACCGTGCCGCGCAATGCCCCGGGCGAGCTGTGCACCAGGGGCTACAGCGTCATGCTCGGCTACTGGCGCCAGCCCGACAAGACGAACGAGGTCATCGACGCCGCCCGCTGGATGCACACCGGCGACCTCGCGGTGATGGACGACGACGGCTACCTGTCGATCACCGGCCGGATCAAGGACATGGTCATCCGCGGCGGCGAGAACGTCTACCCAAGTGAGGTGGAGGAGTTCCTCTACACCCATCCCGACATCCTGGAAGCCCAGGTGATCGGCGTCCCTGACGCCAAGTACGGCGAGGAGCTGATGGCCTGGATCAGGCTCCGCCCCGGCGCCGCCCCCGTCACCGCGGAGTCGCTCCGCGAGTTCTGCGCCGGCAAGCTCGCCCACTACAAGATCCCCCGCTACGTGCACATCACCGGCGAGTTCCCGATGACCGTAACCGGCAAGGTCCGCAAGGTAGAAATGCGCGAGCACTCAGTAGAAATCCTCGGCCTCCCCAAGTAAAAGGCCCACTCAGGCCCCGAAGCCCCGAAGCCCCGGCCGCGTGCACTGGACCAGGACACTGCGGCACCACGTGTCCCTTAAGCACCCAGTTTTACCGGTAAATATCCTGTCAACCGGTAAACTTTTCGCCCGATGTAAATTAAAAGCGCCATAGACGTCACTTGTTTACCGGTTGCGAAATGTTTACTAGTAAATCCGCCGACGCCGACGCGCGACGCTAGGCGAGCGCCGCCGGGGAGCGACGCTTGGGAGCGGCGCCGGCGCCGACGTAGGCGAGCGGTGCCGGCGGTGGCGGGCCCGCCGGCGTTGCCGCCATACGTGACCGTCCCGCCCGGGCGACAGGCTCCGGCTGGCGGCGCCAGGTCACGTCCCGCCGGACAGTGCCTGCCGCCACGGGGTCATGTCGAGGCCCGGGTAGCGCTGCGCCGTGCCGGCCACGGTGGCCTCGGTCCAGTACGGGTGACCGGGCGGCGGGAAGCCGAAGAGCGCTAGCTGCCGTGGTGTCGCCCGGTGCACGAAGTGGTACCACTCGAGTTCGTGGCAGCGGTAGACCCAGGACATCCGCTGGCTCCACTCGGCACTGGCCGGCCGGTAGCCGAGGTGAATGGTGTAGCGGGCACCGCGCGGCAAGGTCAGCGCGGTGCCGCGGTGGAAGGTCCCCGGTTCCCAGGCGACGACCGTGCCGGCTGGCCCGGCCGCGCGCACCTCAGCGCCGTAGAGGCCCGGGCTTCCGGCCGTCGCGACCCAGCCTCCCTCGACGTCGGCACCGTCCTCGCGCGGGTACCAGTTCGGCTTCGCTGGCAGCTCCGTCGTCCGGGTACGGGACAGCATGCTCGGCGGCCCGAGCTCCGCGGGGACGTCCACGAGGTAGACGAACATCTCCAGCTGCCGGAACCGCGGGTCATCGCTGGGAACCATCAGCGTGTGGTTCAGGTAGTCCCGGTGCAGCGCCTGGTCGTAGTCGGCGGCGCCGGTGTACTTCGCCCACGCTTCGGCCGAGTAGATCCGCAGGTCCCCGTCCTCGAGCAGGACCTGCGCGAGGTCTACGAGGCGGTCGCTGACCGCGAGCAGGCTCAGCTCCGTGCTCGGGAACGGGAAGCTGTCGATCCCCGCCCACTCGTCCACGGTGAACCGGTCTCGCCGCCCGTCGGTGCCGTCATGGAATCCCGCTGCGGTGGGATACATGGCCGGCAGTTCGCCGAGCGCGGGCTCCAGCTCCGCGGCGGGGATGAACCCGGGGAGAATCACGAATCCGTGCGTCTGCCACTGCTCCGCGGCGCGGTCGAGGTCCACCATGGCAGCCTCACCCCCGCCTCCCCGCCGCCGCAACAGGTTTTACGCGACACCTGGCCCGCCCCGCAGTCAGCGCCCGGCGCTAGTCTGCGCCCGGCGATGAGCAGGCCGTCGTAGTCGAGGTCGTTGCGCCGGTCGACGGTGCCGCGGTCCTGGCCGCGGACCACGCGCAGCGGCATCCCGACCCAGCGGGGCCCTGTGTCCTTCGGAGGTACTGCGCCGGCGGGCGGGCCCGCCGGCAGCCAGGTGCCGTAGCGGGAATCCTCGGCCTGCACGCTGTCCCCGGCGAAGACGGCGCGGTCGAAGAAACGCACCGGGCCGGGCACTCCATCGGCGGCGGCCTGGCCATCGGCGGCGGCCTGGCCATTGGCGGCGGCCTGGCCATTGGCGGCGGGCTGGCCATCGGCGGCGGCCTGGCCGGCGGCGGCGAGCAGCCAGCCGAGCGCGCCGGGCTGGAGCCCGCCGAAGAGCGAGCCCGCCGCTTCGAACGGCACGCGGACGACCGGGACCACGAGGAAGAACGAGCGCCAGCCGGCGAGCAGAACGTCGGCGTGCCTGGCGCCCTCCGGGTCTGGTTCTGCGGGCACCGGGCTGGCGGGACCGGGCTGGCGGGAACCGGGCTGGCACCGCTCCCCGGGCCCGCGGAGATCAGCTCCATGAGCGCGGCCAGGTTAGCCTCGAAGACCTCCGCCTGCGCGGCGATGAGCGCCTTGTGCAGCTCAAGCGCGGCGACGAACACCTGGGCGCGGGCATTCGCGTACTCCTCGTCCGCCCAGGGCGCCATCGTCTCCCGCCACTCGATCAGCGCGGGGTCTTCCGTCTCGGCCTGGGACGGCCCGGCGGGCACGTGGTCGCCCCACCGTTGCCTGGCCGCGGTGACCGCCTCGGCGAGCGGCGCCATCTCGGCGGCAAGCCGGGCCACCTCGGCGGCCCCCGCGGCGGCGGCCGCCCGCGCCGCCGCCACGTCACCGCGCAGCGCCTCCGCGTCGCGCAAGGCCGTGTCCAGGCGCTGTTCCGCCACCGCGCAGGCCGTGCGCAGCGTCCGGCGGGCGACCGCCCAGTCGCGCAGGTTCCGGCCGCGGCGCACGCCGCCGGCCAGCGCGACCGACACCGCGCCGCGGGAGTGCAGCGCCGCGAGGCCCTGGGGCGTGACCGTGTTCACCGTCGGCCGGGCGAGCTGGTGCGCCCCGAGAGCAGCGAGCGAAGCCCGGTACTCTTCCTCGGCCGCGGACACCGCGTCACGGGCCGCGGGCTCGCGCGCCGTCAGCTCCGCGAGCCTGGCCTGCGCTTTCTCGGCCTCGCAGGACGCCTCCTCGCAGGCCAGCTCGAGTCCGGACAGGCACGTGAGTGCCGCGGCCACCCGCGTACGTTCTGTGGCAAGGGATTCGGCCCTGGCCAGCGCGGACCTGAACCAGGCGACCGCGGTCGGCCAGTCGACCGCCTCGCCTTTAAGCTGCCGCAGTGCCGCGGTCATCGACTCGCCGGCCGGGAACAGCACGTCGGTGCCGCGGACCGCGCCGTGCCACCAGCGCTCGGCGAAGGCCCGGTTCGCGGCGCTGTCGCCGAGCCGTGCGGTGAGCATCGCCCACGCGCCGACGCCGTCCGACAGGCGGGCTGTCGAGGCGAAGTAATCGGCCCGGACGGCGCGGTCCCGCCAGCGCGTGCCGATCGGCGGCAGGGTAAGGCCCGGTGGTCCGAGGCTGGGCGCGGCGGCGCACTGTGTTCCGGGGCCAAGCGCGCCCGGCGCCGTCTCCCCGGGCGCGGCGAGCACGATCTCGAAGCCTGTGAGGTCCGCGGACGGGGCGGCGACCGTGTGCGCGCCCCAGGTGCGCGGCGGCGCGAACGCGACGGCCGGGTCCGGCAGGTCAGCGATGCGGCGCGCCCGCTCCGTGACGATGGCCGCGACCAGGTCGCCGAAGACCTCGGCCACGCCGGTTCCCGGCGGCGCGTGCACGCCGAACAAGCCGTCGCCGGCCGTGCCGTCATGCCGTGGGCCGTCGCCCTTGTCGCCGCCGCCGCGGCTGCCTGGAGTGAGGCGCGCGAGGGCCTCGTTGACCGCGAACTGCTCGCTGCGGACGAGGGGATCGTCCGATGGCCAGCGGCCCGCGGGAATGCGGTCCGGCGCGCATCCGTCCCGGACCACGAGCGGCTCGCGCCGCACGTCGATCCGGTCACCGTTCGCGCACACATCGCCCCCTGAGCATCGCCACCCCGGCCCGGTGCTCCTCGCTGTGCTGCCTTCGCCGTGGCCTGATCCCCCGATCGACCGGACGTAGAAGGTTCACCGATGCCGTCTCAGCGAAGACTACGCTGAGTCATGCGCTAATGCGTGACAGTTACCGAATTCCGGGCGGCGCTATACGCCTGGTCCGGCGCCGACGGCGCCGGCGGCGCGGTTGAGTCCCTGAGTTCCCTGGAAGCGGGAACCGCAGGTCAGGTCGCGGCGAGCAAGTCGAGCAGGGTTGCGCGGAACTCGGCGAGCCGGCTGTCGCCCAGTTGCCGCCGCCAGGCCTCCTCGGTGGCGCGAGCGCTGGCTCGCATGGCGCGCAGCGCCGCGCGGCCGCGCGGGGTGAGGCAGACGAGCTTGGCCCGGGCGTCGCCCGGATCGGTGACGCGCCGCACGTAGCCGTCGCGTTCCAGCGTCGCCACGACCTGGGCGACTGCCTGCCGGGTGACCCCGATGTCGGCGGCCAGGCTGGAGGCGTGCCGCCCGCCGCCGAGCAACGGGACCAGCAGCAGGGCATGCACCGGGCGCAGCGCGGGCATGCCCGCGGCGGCGAAGTCGGCACGCAGCCGCTCCGCGCCATGTCGCGCAAGCATCTGGACAAGCGCCGGTACCGTACGCACGCCGCCGTCGGCAGGGTTCTCGCTCACAAGCCGATCCTGCCACATTTGACTTTGACAAGCCTCTTGCCTAAATTCACGGCATGCGGACTCTGCGCGGGAACTCGGCACGGCACGGGAGCCTGGCCGTGGCCGTGGCCGTGGCCGCGGTCGTGACGGCAGCGGCGGTCGCGGTCGCCGCCCTCGCCGGATGCCGGGGACAATCGGGCCAGCCGGCCGGGCAGGCGAGCGCGGCAGCGGTCCCGGTCGGCTCGTCCGCGCACGACATCTCGCTCGGCGGCGTCACCCGCAGCTACATCGTCTACCGCCCAGCCTCCTTGCCGGCCGCCGCCCCGCTCGTGGTCATGCTGCACGGCGGCTTCGGCAGCGCCAGTCAGGCCGAGAAGTCCTACCACTGGAACGCGGAGGCGGACGCCGGCCACTTCCTCGTCGCCTACCCGGACGGGCTGAACCGGGCATGGAACGCGGGCGGCGGGTGCTGCGGCACGCCCGGCCGCACCGGCGCCGACGACATCGGGTTCATCGCCGCCATGGTGTCCGCCATCGAGCACGCGGTGCCGGTCGACGCCTGCCGGGTCTACGCGACCGGCATAAGCAACGGCGGCATCATGGCCTACGACCTTGCCTGCCACACCACGATCTTCGCCGCCATCGGTCCGGACTCGGCCACCGAACTCGGCGGCTGCCCCGACCCCGCGACGCTCTCGGTCATCGCCGTCCACGGCACCGCCGACAAGAACATCCCCTACGCCCGGCGAAGGCGACGGGCCAGCCCGCATCGACGGGCCCTCCGTCCCGGCCGTCAACGCGAGCTGGCGCCGGACAGACGGCTGCTCGCCGCCGGCCATGACCACCGCAGGGACGGTGACCACCTCCGTCGCCGACTGCCCCGCCGGGCGGGCCGTGGAGCTCATCACCATCGCCGGGGCTGGCCACCAGTGGCCAGGCGCCGCGCCCAGCCTGCTCGCGCAGCGGCTACTGCACACCGACCCGCCATCGACGGCACTCGATGCGACTGCCGTCATCTGGCGGTTCTTCGCGGCGCACGCTCGCTGAAGATCCAAGGCTAGTACTTAAAGGCGCGGGTCGACGGGCTCGGACTCCAGGGCGAGAACGGCGAAGACCGACTGGTGTACCTTCCACAGCGGCGCGTGCTCGACGAACGCGGTGAGCGACTCCATGCCGAGGCCGTGCTCGCGCTGGGCGAGCTGGCGCTTCTTGCCCAGGTGGCGCGTCCGCAGCACGTCGAGCGAACCGGTGTAGTCGGGCCCGTAGATGATGCGCAGGTACTCGCGGCCGCGGACCTTCAGGCCCGGCTGGACCCGGCGGTCGGTCAGGTGGGCGGGCTTGACCACCGTTCCCTCGCCTCCGCCTGCCGTCAGTTCCAGCCACCAGTCGACGGCGTCGGCACGCTCCCGTTCCGACGAAAGATCAACGAAACGGTGCCGGGTCGGCGTGATGAGGTCACCGCCGAGCTTCGCCAGCTCGGCCAGGTGCCACGGGTGCGGCTCGGTCAGCGCGGGCGCGCGGCCTTCGCAGGCGAGGACCTGGAACGGCGCGAGCGTGATCCCGTCGAGCCCGCCGGGTCCGCCGGCGGGACGGCAGTACGCGGCGTACGCGTCGCGGAAGGCGGCGGCGTCGGCGAGCCGCTGCCGCGTGCGGCCGGCCAGGGCCGTGACGTCGAGGCCGCGCATGGCGGCCGCCTCCAGGGCGGCCAGCGCCGCCGGTAGGGCATGGCGGGCCGCGGCGCCGACGGACGCGTACTGCACCTTGATGAGGTCGAGGGCCTTAGCCGACCAGGGCAGCAGCTCGCAGTCCAGGGCCAGCCAGTCGGTCGCGAGCGATTCGAACAGCGGTGCCGCGGCGTCGCGCAGGAGGCCGACGAGCTCGGTGGTGTCGGCGAAGAACGGCCGGCCGGTGCGCGTGTAGACGGCACCCGTGGTGCCGTCGCCGACGCCGAACCGCCTCATCGCGGCGGCCTGGTCCCTGGCGATCACGGCGATCGCCCGCGAGCCCATGTGCTTCTCCTCGCAGACCACGCGGGTGACGCCCCACGCGGCGTACTCCTCGAAGGCTTGGTCTGGGTGCTCAAGGAACGCGGCGCGCTTCGCCGCCGCGGCCGGTGACATGGTCGGCGGCAGGTAGATCAGCCAGCGCGGGTCGACGGCGAACCGGCTCATGATCTCCAGGGCGGCCGCGGCGTTCTCCTCCGGGATCTTCACCTTGCCGGCGTGGGTGGTCTCCAGCCAGCGGGTGCCCATGACGTCGGCGGCCCGCAGCACGGACCGCAGCACGGGCCGCTCGCGGTCCGCGGGCCGGTCTCCTGGCTGGGGCGCGAGCGGACGGGCCGGCTCGTACCACTGCCGCTCGGCGGGGACCGAGACGATCTCGCGCTCCGGGTAGCGCAGGGCGGTCAGCGAACCGCCGAAGACCACGCCGGTGTCCAGGCAGATGGTGCTGTTGACCCACTCGGCCGCCGGTACCGGGGTATGGCCGTAGGCGACCATCGCCCGGCCGCGGTACTCCTGCGCCCACGGGTAGCGGACGGGCAGGCCGTACTCATCGGTCTCGCCGGTCGTGTCGCCGTACAGGGCGAAGGACCGGACCCGCCCCGACGACCTGCCGTGGTATGACTCCTTGAGCCCGGCGTGCGCGACCACGAGCTTGCCGTCATCGAGCACGTAATGGCTGATCAGGCCGTCCATGAAGGCCACGGCGGCCTGGCCGAATTCGTCAGGCTCACGCGCGAGCTGCGCCAGTGACTCGGCCAGGCCGTGGGACACGGTGACGTTGGCGCCGTTCAGCGCGCGCACCAGCTTGGCCTCGTGGTTGCCCGACACGCACAGCGCGCTGCCCGCCTTGACCATGCCCATGACCAGGCGCAGCACGCCCGGGGTGTCGGGGCCGCGGTCGACGAGGTCGCCGACGAAGACCGCCTGCCTGCCCGCGGGGTGCACCGCGCCGACGGCGGTGCCCGCGTCGCCGTCGTACTCCAGCTGCCAGCCGAGCTGGGTCAGCAGCGTGCGCAGCTCCGCGGCGCAGCCGTGCACGTCGCCGATGATGTCGAACGGGCCGTGCACGTCCGTGCGGTCGTTCCACGGCCGCTCCCTGGTGATCACGGCGGACTCGATCGCGTCGGCGCCGCGCAGCACGTGGACGCGCCGGAAGCCCTCCCGCTTCAGCCGGGGCAGTGACCGCCGCAGGTCCCGAGCCTGCCGGGCCACCACGTGCGGGCCGAAGTCGCGGTCGGGACGCTGCCTGTTCCTCATCGCCGCGAGCGACTCGGGCACGTCAAGGACGATGGCGTCGGCCAGCACGTCGTGCTCGCGGGCGAGCCTCACCAGGGAGGCGCGGGCGTCCTGCTGCACGTTGGTCGCGTCCACGACGGTCAGCAGCCCGCGGCGCAGGCGAGTGCCCACGATGTAGTGGAGCACGTCGAACGCGTCCGGAGTGGCCGACTGGTCGTTCTCGTCGTCGGCGACCAGGCCACGGCAGAAGTCGCTCGACACGACCTCGGTGGGCTTGAACCGGGTGCGGGCGAACGTCGACTTCCCGCTGCCTGACACGCCGACCAGCACCACCAGTCCCATCGACGGGACGGTGACCTGGAGCGAGGACCCGCGGGTCGGACGGGATCTCAGTCACGGCTAGCCTCCTGCCTGGTGAAGACCGCCATCTGGGTGGGAGTGCCGAACGCCTCGTCCACGTCACCGATGCCGGCGCGCTCGACCGAGTACCCGTACGCGGCGGCGACCCGGTCTGACCACTGCGCGAAGCGGGCGCGGTCCCATTCGAAGCGGTGGTCGGGGTGACGCAGGCCGGCCAGCCCCTCGTAGCGCACGTTGTACTCGCTGTTGGGGGTGGTCACGATGACGGCTCCGGGCTTCGCGGCCCCGAACACCACGTGCTCGAGGGCTTCGAGCCGCGGCGGGTCGACGTGCTCGATGACCTCCATCAGCACGGCGGCGTCGAAGCCGCCAAAACGCGGGTCCTCGTACGTCAGGGCGCCCTGGAACAACTCGACGCGGGCAGCCTGCCGTTCGCTCATCCGGTCGAGGCGCAGCCGCCGCGCGGCGTGCTGCAGCGAGCGGGTGGAGACATCGCAGCCGGCGACGCGGGTGAAGGCGGGCGTCTTCACCAGCCGGGCGAGGAACTGGCCGGGGCCGCAGCCAAGGTCGATCACCGACTTGGCGTCCAGGCGTAGCAGCGACATGGTAGACGGCCTCGTGCCGCTGGGTGTTGAGCGGGGCGCGCTTGTCCGCCGGCTGCAGGACCTCCTCGTCCTCGGCGGGCTCGATCGTATCCTCTACCTCATCGCCAAGCTCCGCGAGCCGGGCCAGGGCGACGCGGGTAAGGCCGCTTCGGCGGCCGAGGTACCGGCGGGTGATGAGTTCCCTGTCCGGGTGGTTGGCCAGCCAGCCCTCACCCGACCGCAGCAGCTTGTCGACCTCGTCCGGTCCCTGCCAGTAGTGCTTGGACTCATCGAGCACCGGCAGCAGCGCGTACAGCTGGTTGAGCGCGTCGGCCAGGCGCGCCGCGCCGCGCAGGCGCAGGCGGGCATACCGGGAGTCGCCCCACTCAGGAAAGCCCTCGTCGAGCGCGATCGGCTCCGCCTCAACCGCCCAGCCCAGCGGCTCGAACACGCGGCGCGCGACCTCGGTCCCGCCGCGGCACGGCAAGACGGGTATGGCGATCTCCAGCGGTATCGCGGAGTCGGCCAGTTCCTGACGTGAGGCGCAGCGGCCTGCGCGGGCGGTGCTGAACACGTCGGCCAGTGCGACCCCGAGCAGCGACGACGCGGCATAGGAACGGTCGTTGACGTACTGCGCCAGGCTGAAGTCCGGCGAGTTCCGCGCCCGGCCGCGGGCGAGCCGGATCGGGTCGACGTCGAGCAGCAGCGCGGCCGTGCAGCGCTCGGCGGTCGCCTCGGGGTAGAACACCGTCGCCACGCCGAACGACTGCGTGAACTCCTGTACCCGGTCGGGATGCTTGTGCAGGAGATAACCCAGGTCCGTCGCCGGGTCATGGGTGGTGGAGATGGTCAGGAGCACGCCACCAGTCTGCCTCAGGGGTGCCACCGGTTTTCGGCAAGAACCCCGACGCTGCCGAAACTGGGACTTCTCGCCAATGTGCTAGCACTCGCGTCTCCGCCACGATAAAGCTTGATGCCTAATAACGGGGATAGCGGGGATGACGGGGGATGCATATGGGCACCATGCTTATTCATGCCGCTATTTTCCTGGCCGGCGCGCTGGCGCTGGCCGGCTTCGCCTGCTACATCTGCCGCGGCCGTCCCCCGACGCCAAGGTTCAGCAGGCGGCGGGCGTGGGAACGCCGGACGCTCCAGGAAATCGAAAATAATCTATTCTTCCAGTTCAAGGCAGCCGAGAGCGACAATTCACGTCAAATCGACTGACATTTCCAGGCGGATGAACGTTGTGCCCGGCTAAGGCGGCCGGGGGAGTCGAGCAGTGAGCATTCTAGGAGCCGCTGACCTCAGATGCATCATCATTGAAGCCCGGGCCAACGTTATGGAGCCTTCATGAAACCATGCCGTAAGGACGGTGCTGGCAAATACCGGAAAGCTCGCAACTCCCGCCGGTCCCGCCGGGTCATCAGGGGCAGGGGACGCCGCACCGGACGGTCGCCGGCGTGTTCGGCCCGCTCGCTTGAACCACGGGCGCGCCGCCCCCTGATGCCGGGTGACCGCACGCCGCCCGGCGCGGGCCAGCCCGGCGATGGCCGCGGCGAGCTCGCCCGCCTGAGCGTCGACCTCCCGCTGCTCGGCTGCGCTGCGGGTCCGCTCGGCCTGGTAGAGCAGGTATGAGATGTTCATGGTTTTTACCTCCGCGAATAATCTAGGAAGCCGCTGTTCCCGCGGTGTTCCCGTCGGCCCGCGGCGGCCGCGCCCGGCCCGGTCCGGCCGCCTGGCGGGAATAACGCGACCGCTGGGAAATAAACCGGCGAGGGAATGCCGTAGCCTGCCGCGATAATGGGCGTGTGGTCGCGGTAGTTGCGCAGGATGCGCTGGCTGAGCAGGCGGTCCGGGTCAGGGTGCTCGGCGGGTTCGCGATTACCTCAGGCGATGCGGTCGTCGGCTCGTGGCCGCGGCCGAGCGCCCGGCGGCTCTGCGCGTTGCTCATTGTCAGCCCGGGCCGGCGGGTGTCCCGCGACCTAGCCTGCGAGGAACTGTTCCCGCGGCTTGAGCCGCGGGCCGCGGCGCGCTCGCTGTCCAAGGCGCTGTCCATGGCGCGGGCCGCCCTCGCTGAGCTCGGCGACGGCGGCGGCGCCCTGCTTGGTGCCGACCTGACGCACATCTGGCTGTCGCCGCAGGTCGTGGTGGACGCCGACGGCCATGAGAGCGCGCTGCGCGCCGGGCTGGCGATGGCGCCGGGCGACGTCAGGGACGAGACGCTGAGCGGCGCGCTCGCGGACGGCGCCGACCTGTTGCCCGACGAGCCGTACGCCGACTGGGCGGACCGGGCCAGGGACCAGCTGAACTCGCTGCGCCAGGAGGCGCGGCTCGCCCTCGCGCGCGACCGCGCAAAGGGCGCCGGGCGGTCCGGCCCGGACGACGTGACGGCGGCCTGGCTCGCCTGCCTGGACCACGACCCCGCCTGCGAGGAGGCGGCGGGCGCGCTGATCCGCGGTTTCCTCGCCGTCGGCCGCCCCGAGCAGGCCGCCCGCGTCTTCGAGCGCTGCCGCGCGGCGCTCGAAGAGCTCGGCCTGCGGATCTCCCCGTCCCTTGAGCGCGTCTACGCGTCGGTCGCCGCGCCGCGCACCGCCAGGCCGCGCACCGCTCCGGCAGTGTCGGCCGTGCCGGCCGCCGCGCTCAGGCCGACCCAGGCCCAGGCCGGGCAGCCGGGCAGGCCGCCCCGCGAGGAGCGTCGCCCGGTGACCGTCCTGTTCGCCGAGGTAGCCGCCCCGGCGGGACTGGCAGGCACGCTCGGGCTCGAGGAGCTGCGCGACCTGGTGGGCGGATCGCTCGCGTCGGTCATCGCCGAGGTCGAGGCGTTCGGCGGAACCGTCAGCTCCGTGTCAGGCCGTGGGCTGCAGGCCATGTTCGGCGCGCCTGAGGCGCACGAGGACGACCCGGAGCGAGCACTGCGCGCGGCCTACCGGGCCCTGGCCGCGGCGAGGTCGAGCCCGGGGCTGCGGATCGGCATCGAGTCGGGTCCGGCCCTGGTCGGCCCGATCGGCGGCGGGGCCAAGGTCGAGTACGCGGCGCTTGGCGACGTGGTGAGCATGGCCGCGGCGCTGCAGTCGGCCGCGCGGCCCGGCTCGGTGCTCGTCGGCCCGGCGACCCGCGCCGCCACCGCGCACCTCTTCACCTGGGGACCGGACGAACCAGTCGCCTTCTCGCCGGATGCCGCACCGCTGGTCGCGGGCTACCTGGACGCACCGCGCGCGACGGCGGCCGAGCGCCGCCCCCGCCTCGGCGGCCGCGCCCCGCTCGTCGGCCGCCAGGTCGAGCTCCGCGCGCTTGACACCGCGCTGCGCGCGGCGGTCGCCGGCCACGGGCAGGCCATCGTGCTGGCCGGCGAGCCGGGCATCGGCAAGACCCGGCTGGTGCAGGAGTCGCGCAAGCGCTTCATCGCCTGGGTCGGCGCGGGCGGCGGCAGGCGCCCCCTGTGGCTGGAGGGCCGCGGTGCCTCCTACGCCTCCGCCACTCCCTACGGCCTGTACCGGCAGCTGATCGCGAGCTGGATCGGGGTGGCCGCCGACCAGTCCGCAGAACGAGTGCGTGCTGCCCTGGCCGACGCCCTTGAGCACCTGATGGGCAACACGAACCTGCTGGAGCCGCTCGCTCATCTGATGGGCCTGCCCCAGCGGGCCGCTCCGCTTGCCCCGCCCGCCCCTGGCCACGGTGACGGCCAGGCCCGCCGCAAGATCGGCGCTGAGGAACAGCAGCGTCAGGCGTTCGCCGCCGTTCGTGCCCTGGTCACCCGGTTCACGGCGGTGGCGCCTGCCGTCCTCGTCCTTGAGGACCTGCACTGGGCCGACCCCACCTCGCTGCGGCTCACCGCCGAACTCGCCGGGCTGGCCGCGAGCCTGCCGCTGCTGCTGCTGGCGACGACCAGGCCGGACACCGGCCAGGGACCCCGTGTCCCCGCTCTCGCGTCGGCTCACGAGATCCGGCTGCGGCCGCTTGGCGACGCCGCGGCGGGTGCGCTCGCCACGTCACTGATCGGCCAGGTGGACGGCCCCGAGGTGCTCGCCGCCATCCTGGCGGACGCCGAAGGTAACCCGCTGTTCCTCGAGGAGCGGCTCGCCGAGATGCTTGAGGCGGGACTGCTTGTCCGCCAGCAGGGCGCCTGGCGGCTGCGCGGTCAGGGCGGGCAGGCCGCTGGCGCGGTGGTACTGCCGCAGGTACTTGAGCGGCTGGTCCGTTCCCGCGTGGACCGGCTCAGCCCGGCCGCCGCCGACGCGATCCGCGCCGCCTCGGTGCTCGGCACCGAGTTCACCGCCGACGTGCTCGCCGCGACACTCGGTGCCCAGCCGTCCGCGCTCGCGCCGGTGCTCGATGAGCTGTGCGCGAGCGACCTGGTGCACCACGAGCCGCCGCAAAGCGCCAAGCCGGCCTTCCGGTTCCGGCACGCGCTGATCCAGGAGGCCACCTACCTGGGATTGCTGCGCAACGACCGGCGCGCGCTGCACGCGAGCGCCGCCAGGGCGCTTGAGGCCGCGTGCGAGTGCCAGCTGGACGAGGTCGCCATGGTCCTCGGCCGTCACTACGCGATCGCGCAGGACGCCGGCCGCGCGCTGCGCTACCTGGAGCTTGGCGGTGACCACGCCACCGAGGCGTTCGCGAACGATGAGGCGATGGCGTCCTTTCGCGAGGCGCTGGCGGTGACCGGGCAGGCGGGTACCGACGGTGCCCGCCGTCCGGCCCCCGGCGGTTCCGGCGACGGCGGTTCCGGCGACGGCGGTCCCGCTGACGGCGGTCCCGCTGACGGCGGCTCCGCTGACGGCGGCTCCGGCGACGGCATGGTGGCCGCCGCCGTCCGGCTGCACGCCAAGCTCGCCAACGTGCTGTGGCGCACCGCGCGCTTCGACGAGGCGCGGGCCGCGTTCAAGGCGGCGCTTGACCTGGCCGACGCCGGCGTACGCCCGCTTGACCCGGTGCTGCGGGCGCACCTCCACATCCGGCTCGGCCGCCTGGAGATGACCAGGATGCGTTACCGGGAAGCCGCCGCCAACTTCGACGCCGCGGAGGCGCTGCTCGGCGGCGACGCGGGGCAGGCGGACGACGCCACCGCCGACCACTGGCTCGAGCTCATGCTCGACGGCCGGGCCGACCTGCACGTGATACGTTCCGAGCCGGACCTCGCCCTGGCCATCCTCGAGCAGGCCAGGCCGCTGCTCGAGGCCCGCGGCACTCCGGCGCGGAAGGCGGCCTTCTACCGGCTGCACACGCTGCAGCGGCTGCTCAGAAACCGGCTGCGGGTTTCCGACGAGGACGTCGCGGACCTGCGGGCCGCCGTCACCGCGGCCGAGCACACCGGCGAGGACAAGGACGTCGGCTACGCCACCCAGTTCCTCGGCTGGGCACTGTGGCTGCGCGGTGACCTGCCGGAGGCCGAAGCGGAGCTGGCCAACGCATTGCGGCTGGCCGAGCGTACCGGGGAGACCTTCCTGCGCGACGTGACCTCGCTCAACCTGGCCTGACCGCGCTGCGCAGGCATGACACCGAGACGGTCCGCGCGCTGCTGCCACGGGTCCTCGCGGCGCTGCGAGAGACCGGCGGCCTGGTCGGCGGCCGTATCCCGGCCGGCCTGGCCTGCGCCGCCTGGCTCGCCTGGCAGGACGGCCGGCCTGACGAGGTGACCAGGCTGGCCGCCGAGATCGAGCAACGCGAGCCGACTACCTTCGGCTCCGGCGTCATGTACCGCTGGGTGTACCTGTTCCCGCTGCTCGCCGCCCGCCTGCGGGCCGGCGAACTCGACGCCGCGGTCGCCGCCGCCCGCGGGCTGATCGACCCGTCGCAAATGCTGCTGCCCGACGACCTGACGGCCGCCCTCACCGCTGCCTGCGACTCCTGGGCGGACGGCAAGCCCACGGAAACCGCGCAGCACCTGGCGAACGCCCTGACCCTAGCCAGCGCCAACGCCTACTTCTGACTCCCGGCCCACTCCCGTCGCCCCGCGGCTTCCTGCCCTGCCGCTTGGCCTCCGCTGCTCGCCCCGCGGCCGCACTTCATGATGATCCCCGCCCGGCGGATCCGGGATTACATGTTTGCATAGCTGGCGCCCATGATCATCGCACTTTGCATAGCGCAGGCCCATGATCACCGTCGATATGCGGCAAATGTCCAGCCCGCAGCTATGCAAAGCGGAAAATTCGTGGTCCTGGGCTATGCAAAGCCGACTCATCCCGAGGGCGGTCCCGTTGCCGTAGGGAGTCCGGCGCTTGCTGTTGCCGACGGGAAATGTGAGGATCTCGACGCCCAGCCTGCACACGCGGCGACCGCCGTTACCGGCGCACGTCCCTGCCGGGAACTGGTCCCCTGCATGGGAGGTAACGGGGTGCTGTCATGTTTGGCACCCGTGCCTCGTCACCAGCGCCCGCCCTTTGGAATTGCTCGGCTACTCGGCCTGCGCCGCCTCGGCCCGGATCCGCGCAACGATCTCGTTGGCCTCGACCTCAGTGATCTCCGCGAAGTCGAACATGGTGTCACCACGCTCAGCCGCGTGAAGAAGTGGCGAGGATCCCAAGTCAGGTTCCGTGGAGAAGATCTCGTCGATCTGGCCCGTCATCGCTCTCGACACGCCTGGAGTACGCCGATCCGGCCGAGCGCGGCTACTGTCGTCATCGATGAGTGCGTAATAGGTGGTCTCTTCACGTCATTCGCTCTTCTCCGGGAAGTCTTTGATGCGGTCAGTTCCGGGGGAGTGGCGACCAGCGCGTTTACTCGTCGCTGGAAGCTCTCTAGGTCGCGCTCCCCGTGAGGATCTTGTCGTTCTGGGCGCCGCGGATGCGCTCGTAGGCCTCGTGAGTCAATTCCTTGGCCTCCAGGCTCTCGGGCGTATGGAACTGCATCTCGAAGCGGGTGCCAGTTTCTGGACTGACGCCATTGGCTATTGACGCCTTTGTACTGGTCGGCGTGCCATAGATTCTTGAGCTTGATCAGCTCAAAGCCCTCAGCCTTTAGCCGGTCGATGTCGGTCGATGACACCCTCAGCGTAGCGTTCGGAGCTGTACGTGAGCGTGAAACGGACGGCGTCAGGAACCTTGTCTGATCGCTTGCCTGACCGCTCAGGCCTGGTCGCACCGCTCCAGGCATCCGCGAGCTTCTCCTTGAGGCGGTCTTCGCCCTTGACCATGTGCTCGAGGCCAGCTAGCTGCCGCTCCGGGTCGGCCGACTCGACACGGCGCAGGGCGGGCAGGATGTGTCGGCCGGCCTCGTCGGCCAGGTCGGCGTGCGCCTTGGTCGCCTCGGTGTTCTGCTCGGGGTCGAGCCTGCGGTGCTCGCCGGAGGTCCAGCTGCCGTCGGGTTCGGTGCGCGGCGCGGCACGGGTCTGCTCGGGATACCTCTCCTTGTGTTCCTCCCAGGCGGCGCGCAGTTGCGGTAGCGCCTCCGCCCAGGCAGCGCGCCCGTCTGCGGCGTGCACGGCGACGCTGACGGTTTCCCGGTACCGCAGGTGCGCGGCGATCTGTTCGGCCCGGCTGACGGGGGCCTTAGCTTCCTGCCGGGCGGTGGCGTCGGGGGGCGCCCCGGTGTCTCGCGGTGGGATGCGCTCGGGGGGCGCCCCGGTGTCTCGCGGCGGCGTGCGCTCGGGGGCGGCCTCGGGTTCCCGCCGTGACGTACGCTCGGCCGCCGTCTCACTCTCGTGCCGCGGCGCGCGCTCGGGAGCCGCCTCGGTTTCCCGGTGCGGCGCGCGCTCGGCTGCTGCTTCCGTCGCGCCTCGCCGTTCCGCTGCAACGCCGCGAGGCACGCGGGCACGCCCGGCGCGTCGGGCGCGCCGGGGTCTTCGGGCGCGTCGGGGTCGCCGGGGTCGATGGGGTCCGGCTGGTCGATCCGCATCCGTCACCCGCCTTGGGTAATCGGTCGTCTGTCGTGGCCCGGCTGTCCCGGTACTGCCGTCATTGGCAACGGGTGCCTTCACCATTGGCAAACGGGACACGGGGCCCGGTGGTTCACCGGTCGCGGCCGACGGCCGCACATTCCGTGGCGGATCGGCAGCGCTGCGTGCCGGCTTCTGTAGAGTGCACTGTCAGCAGCCATCGCACCGGAGACGAGGCCCACCGGATGCCGGAACAGGACGCCGACCCGCGGGGCACCCCCGCGGAACCCCGCAACGTCGCGACGCGCGGTGTCGCCACGCGCGACGCTGCCACGCGCGACGCCGCACGCGCGACGCCGCCACAAGGAACTTCACGAGCGCCGCCATGCAAGTCCCCGGCGCGCAAGGCCACGCCTTCACGGACCGAACGGACCGAACGGACCGAACGGACCGAACGGACCGAACGGACCGAACGGACCGCGGTCAAGGCGGTGCCCCGTTCGCCGGGCCCGAGTACCGGCGCCTGTTCGACGCGGCCCGCCGGTCGCTTGAGCAGACCGGCGGCGACCTGTCCCGCATGGTCACCGTCAAGACCCCCGACGACCTGGAGCGCCGCGCGATCATCGGGATCACCGGCCAGTACCGCCCCGAGGGCGTGGGCGTGCTCGCGGTTAGCCTCGCCGACGTCGACCTGGCCGTCCGCGAGGCCACCGGCCACGGCCTCATCAGGTTGCTTGAGCGCATCGGCCCGCCGCTCAAGGACCGCCCGGCGGAAAGGCAGCGGCTGGCGGACGGACGCGAAGCCGCCATCCGTTCCGCGGAAAAATCCTTCCTGAGCACCCGGGGCTGGTACCAGGCGTGGCTGGCCGAGCTCGCCGCGGACGGCTCGCTGACCCGGCTGGTCAACTCCGACGACATCGGCCAGCTGCGGCAGGCGGCCCGCGTGCTCGAGTGGATCGAGCAGCGGATCGAGCTCAAGGCGGCGCCCGCTCAGCTGGCCGAACTGTCCGCGACGATCACCGGCGACACCAAGGCGCTCGGCCACGGCACGCCGCTCGGCCTGCTGGTGCTCCGCGCGCTCGCCTTCCGGCTGGGCGCGGAACGGCCCAAGACCACCGAGGAACGCCGCGACCTATGGGACCGCAACGGGATCATCGTCGACGACCTGGCCAGCCGCGTCCTCGTGCTCAACCTAGCGGTCGCGGGCGGCCCGCTCGGTGAATGGCTGACCTCGGCGAAGGCGCACGGCACACCGTTCTACGTCACGCTGCACCAGCTCGTCACCCTCCCGGCCGACGTCGCGCCCGGGCAGCTTGTGCACGCCTGCGAGAACCCGGCCGTGCTGCGCCGGGCCGCGGGTGAGCTCGGCGCGGCCGCGCCGCCGCTCCTGTGCACAGAAGGCCAGCCGTCCACCGCCTTCCACCGGCTCGCGAAGGCGATCACCGGCGCGCACGGCGAGCTGAGCTACCACGGCGACTTCGACTGGCCTGGCATCGCCATCGCCACCGGGATCATGGCCAGGCACGGCGCCCGCCCGTGGCGCCTGTCCGCCGCCGACTACGAGGCCGCCATCAAGCAGGGCGCCGGGTCGGTGATCCTCGCAGGGACCCGGCAGCCGACCCCGTGGGATGCCGCACTCGGTGAAACGATGGCGGTGCATGGTCAGGCCGTCTACGAGGAGTCGGTGGCCGGCGGCTCATCGGCGACCTGTCCGGGGCCACAAGGACACCCTGAGAGCGTACGCAGAGCCAGACGTTACCAGTTGGTCACTAGCCGTATGCACGTGCATTCCGTACCATAATGCGGGTGCACGGGTTCGACCCTCATACGCCGTCCATCGCCCGGGTTTATGACTACCTGCTCGGTGGCAAGGACCATCTCGCCGTCGACCGCGAGATCGGGGAGGAACTCGTAGGGATCTACCCCGGGGTGCGCGACCTCGTGGAGGCGAACCGGCGGTTCCTCGGCCGGGCGGTCGACTGGGCGGCAGATCAGGGGGTCCGCCAGTTCATCGACCTCGGCTGCGGCATGCCCACCGAGCCGAGCACGCACGAGACCGCCCAGGCCGTGCGGCCCCGGCGCCCGGGTGGCGTACGTCGACACCGACCCGGTCGCGCTCGCGCACCTCAGGGCGTTCGCCGAGCACGGCAACGACGCGGTGACGGTGACGTGGGGCGACGCCCGCGATGTCGCCGGGGTCATCAAGGCCGTGTCGCCGGGCATCGACGTGTCGGCACCCGTCTGCCTGGTGATGGGCTGCCTGCTGCACTTCTTCGCCGCCGACGAGGCGCGCGCCCTGGTCGCGGACTATGCCGCGGCGCTCGCGCCCGGCAGCTACCTCGTCCTTTCAGTCAGCCGCGGCGACGGTGCCCGGGTCGACGCCTGCCTCAGCGCGTACACCGGCGGCGTGGCCAAGGCGTACAACCACACGGCCGAGGAGATCGTCGGCTTCTTCGGCACGCTGCCCCTGGTGCCGCCAGGCGTGGTGGTCGCTCGCGACTGGCACCCGGACACGGGTGAAATGCGTTCCGTTCCGTTCAGCGTGGGGCAGATGATCGTCGGCGTGGCCCGGGTCGACCGCTGAACACCCCTCGGTACGTCCGGGCGCGTGGGCGGTACGGGCGGAACGGCGGTTAGCCTGAGATAGATGACGACTGCATTCGTACTCGGCGGCGGGGGGCTGCTCGGCGCGCACGAGGTCGGCATGCTGCGCGCGCTGTCCGAAGCCGGGGTCAGGCCCGACCTCATCGTCGGCACCTCCATCGGGGCGGTGAACGGCGCCTTCGTCGCGGCGGGCCCGGACCGCGCGGCCGAGCGGCTTGAGGGGCTGTGGTGCGGCGAGTCACTCGGCGTGGTCTTCAGCGAGAACATGCTCGGCCGGGCGATCCGGCTGGCGCGCTCAGGCACTCACCTGCACGCGATCGAGCCGCTGCGCAAGCTCCTGGCCGACACGCTGCCCCCGGAGGTCTCCGCGTTCGCCGACCTCAAGCTGCCGTTTCACTGCGTCGCCGCCTGCATCGAGGACGCGACGGCCCGCTGGTTCAGCAGCGGGCCGCTGGTCGAGGCCGTCATGGCGTCGTGCGCCGTGCCCGGCCTGCTCCCCCCCGTCGAGATCGGCGGCAGGCACTACTTCGACGGCGGCCTCGTCGACTCCATCCCGGTCGGCCGCGCGGTCGCGCTCGGCGCGAGCACCGTGTACGTGCTGCACGTCGGCCGGATCGAGAGCCCGCTTCCCGTCCCGACCAGGCCCTGGGAGGTGGGCCTCGTCTCGTTCGAGATCGCTCGCAGGCACCGCTTCCACGAGGAGATGTCGGCACTGCCGCCTGGCGTCCAGGTCCACGTGCTGCCCACCGGCGGCGAGCGGCAGCCCCCCGGTCTGCGCCAGTTCCGTTACAGAGGCAAGAATCAGGTAAGGAACAGCATCGAGCGTTCGTACGCGGCGTCGGCGGGCTACCTGGCCCAGGTGGCCGGCCGCCGCTGACCGTCCGCCCACCTCCGCCCTCCGTTCGCCAGGAGCCGCCGATGCTACCGCCGACGCCGATCCGCCGACTGCTCCTCGTGCCGCTCGTCGTGCTGATCGCCGGCGCCATGGCCGCGCTGGCCCCGCCGGTCGCCCTGCTGTCCCTCGCATTCAACACGCTTAAGCGGCGGACCCGCCCGGGCCGTCCCCGCCGGTCCAGGCTGCTGCGGGTGATCATCCTTGGGCTCGCCTGGTCCACGGGCGAGGTCGCGGCGCTGACCGTCTTTCTCTGCCTGTGGCTGGTCAGCGGGTTCGGCGGGCGCCTGGACACCGAGCCGTACCAGGCCCGCCAGTACGGGATCATGCGGCGGTTCCTCAACCTGGTCTACCGGACCGCGGCCAGGACGTGCGGGCTGCGCGTGACGGTGACCGGCCCGCGGCAGGCGACCGCGCCCGGCGGCCGTCCGCTCATCGTGCTCAGCCGTCACGCCGGGCCCGGCGACTCGCTGCTGCTCATTCACCACCTGCTCAGCGCGTGCGCGCGCCGTCCTCGCGTGGTCATGAAGGCGACGCTGCAGCTCGACCCGACCGTGGACATCCTGGCCAACGGCCTGCCGAACGCGTTCCTGAGCCGCGCGGCGCACGCGGGCAAGGTCGCCGGCTTCAGGCAGCACACCGAGCAGATCAGGCGCCTCGCGGCCGGCATGACCCCCGACAGCGCCCTGGTCATCTTCCCCGAGGGCGGCAACTGGACGCCGCAGCGCTGGCACCGGGCCGCCGACCGGCTGCGCCGGGCCGGTCGGCCCGACCTCGCGCAGCGAGCGGCCGCGATGCCCAACGTGCTGCCGCCGCGCGCCAGCGGCGCGCTCGCCGCGATCGCGGCCTGCCCGCAGGCGGACGTGGTCTTCGTCGCCCACACCGGCCTTGACCGGCTGGTCAGCGTGCGCGACGTGTGGCGCAGCCTGCTCACCGACATGGAGGTGCGCGCCCGCTGGTGGCGCGTCCCGGCGGGATGCGTCCCGCGCTCGGTCAGCCGCGACGCCCAGGTCACCTGGCTGTACGACTGGTGGGCGCGCATCGACGCCTGGATCACCGCGGAGAACCCGCCGCCGCCCGACCCGGCGGAGGTCGCCGCCGTGTCGCCTGCCGTCGCGGAGCGCGTTCAGCGGACCAGGATTACTTGATGAGCAGGTAGGCAAGCGACCCGAGGCCGGCGATCAGGCAGTAGATGCCGAACGGGTTCAGCGACTTATCCTCGCCGAAGTACTTCATCAGGAAGCGGACGGACAGGAAGGCGGCGACGCCGGCGACCAGCGACCCCACGAGCACCGGACCGTGAATGCCCTTCGCCATCGGCCCGGTCAGGTCGGGCACCTTGAGCACGCCCGCGGCCAGGATCACCGGGGCCGACAGGAGGAACGAGAAGCGCACCGCGTCCTCGCGGCGCAGCCCGCGCCACATCCCGGCCACGATGACCATGCCGTCCCGGCTGATGCCGGGCATGAGGGCGAGGATCTGCGCGGAGCCAACGATGACCGCCTGCAGGTAGCTCATGGTGGACAGCCGCCGGTCGGCGGCCACCGCCGGGTCGGCGACCGTGGCCGCGCCGCCTGCCGCGGGCACCGGCCCGCCGGGTACTCGCCCGGCCGCGTGCCTTCCCTGCGGCCGCCCGTACTGCTCCGGCTGCCCGCCGGTGGGCGGCTGCTGCCGTCCGTACTGGTCCTGCCCGTACCCTGGCCGGCCGTGGGCGCCGCCTCCGGAGGGCCGGCCGTGCCCGCCGCCCCCGGAGGGCCGGCCGTGCCCGCCGCCTCCGGGGGGCCGGCCGTCGTCCTGCCCGTAGCGCGGGCCGGGTCCTTGCTGCTGCTGTTGCCACGGCTGCTGTGAGTACCCTTCCGGCCCGGGCCTTGCCCGCCGGCCGCCCGGGAACCGGCCCGGGCGGGGGCACAGCGGGGACGGCCACGGTCGCCGCGCCGCGCGCGACGTCCCGCGCCCGCCGCATCCGCTCGCTGAGCAGGAGGATGAGCCCGTTGACCGCGAGGAAGAGCGCCGCGAGCTCCGGCTTGGCGAACACGTTCGTGAACACCTTCTGCAGCGCCACGCCCACGATGCCCACCGGGATGGTGCCCAGGATGATCATCCAGGCCAGCCGCTGGTCCGGCGTGGTCACCGACCGCCGCCGCAGCGACGACAGGAACCCGCGCACGATGCGCAGCCAGTCCCGCCAGAAGTAGGCGATCATCCCGACCGCCGTCGCCACGTGCAGCCCGACGATGAACGCCAGGTACGGCGAGCCTTTCGCGGACACGTTGAGCGTGCTCGCCCAACTGCCGCCGATCAGGGCCGGGAGCAGCACGTTGTGCCCCAGGCTGGAGATCGGGAAGAGCTCGGTCACCCCCTGGACGAGGCCGGTGACGACCGCCTCCAGGTATGTGAGGTGGTACGACATCAGCTTGCCTCCCCTTTCCGGTGACCCAAAGCGTCTCCGGTGACCCAAGCGTCCTGCAGCTCCGCGCCAGCGTCCCGCCGGGCTGCCCGGCCGTCGCCAAAGACTACCGGGAAGGCGCAGCGCCGGCTGTGACGCCGGACCGGCTGGCGCTCCGCCCGCCGCGCGCTACAATTTCTACAGGCTCGTAGATGTTAGCCGACGAGAGGGCGATTGACACCCGATGGGCGATCCACCGGAGAACACCGGCCGGCGGCTGGCCGGCCAGCTGGAGGCCGCGGTCCTCGATGTGCTGCAGCACGCCGGCTCCGCGCTGTCGCCCCGGGAGGTCAGGGAGCGGATCGGCGGCGACCTCGCCTACACCACCGTGGTGACGATCCTCTCAAGGCTGCACGCCAAGGGCCTGCTCAGCCGGTACAAGGAGGGGCGTGTCCACCGGTACGCGCCCGTCGCCGACCAGCCCGGTCTCGCCGCCAGGCGGATGGCCCGCGTCCTCGATGAGGAGGCCGACCGCGCGGCGGTGCTCGCCCGGTTCGTCTCTTCGCTGTCCGACCGCGACGAGGAACTGCTGCGCAAGATGCTCGCCGGCCCCGGCCTGGGAGTCTGACGATGCCCCGGCCCAGCGCACGGGCAGCCGGGCCATGCGCGTAGCCGTCTACATCCCGCTGCTCATCCCGGCGCTCGCGGCCCTGGCGGCCAGGCCGCTCACCAGCCGGCTGCCGCCGTCCGCCGTGACGTGGCTGCTCGCCGCGAGCACGCTCGTGCTGGCGCTTACCTCGAGTGCCGTCCTGGGCATGCTCGCGCTGTCGGCGCTGGTGCGGGTCTCGTTCGTCGATGCCGTCGGCCACATGTCGGTAGCGGTCATCCGCAGCGGCGACGCGGTGTCCCTGCCCGTCGCGCTGCTCGCGGGCGGGCTGCTCGCCCTGGCCGCCACGGCCGCGGGCCGCGCGCTATGGAAGCGGGGCGCCGCGATCGCCGCCGCGCACCACCGGGCCCGCACGCTGCCGGGAACCGGTCAGATCGTGGTGACAGCGGATGCCGCCGCCGACGCCTACACCATCCCCGGCTGGCCCTGCCGGATCGTGATCACCCAGGGCATGCTCGACGCGCTGGCCGGCCCGGAGCGCGACGTGCTGCTCGCCCACGAGCGCGCCCACGCCAGGAACTCGCACTACCTGTTCACGTCGGCCGCCCGGCTGGCCGCCGCCGCCAACCCGCTGCTCCGCCCGGTCACCACCGAGATCGGCTACGCCATCGAGCGCTGGGCCGACGAGCGCGCCGCGGCGGAGACCGGCGACCGGGCGCTCACCGCCCGCGCGGTCGCCCGGGCCGCGCTGGCGACCGCCGCCTGCCCGCCGGACCGCGACGCGGCGGTCACCGCGCTCGGCCTCATCACTCAAGACGGAGAGCGCCGCGGTAACGGCGAGCCGGCCAGGCGCAAACGGCGCCCGCCCCGGCCCGGCCCGGTACCGCGCCGCGTCGCCGCCCTGCTCGCCCCGCCACCTGGACTGGGAGCCGGGCCGTCCACGCTGCTGCTCGCCGCGGCCGTGCTGCTCGTGGTCGTCTCCGGCGCCGCGGCCCTGGAGGCGGCCCGCGACCTGCACCAGCTCATCGAGCTCGCCCAGTCCCGCCCCAGCTAATCCCATCACGTGGGAAACGCCTGTCAATTGTGTGTTACGAATGACATTTCCTTCATGGTTTTTTGTCGTCGCATCGATGGGATCGGCGCGCAGCCCAGAGCCACAATCGCGGAAGGACAGACGTAACTGGGCCGGAGGATACCCCACATGGCGATGCCAACCGCGCTGGAAATCTCCCGACAAGCAACTCTCAAGCCGATCACGGAAATCGCCGAGGACGTCGGCATCCCGCCCTGGCTCATCGAGCAGCACGGCGAGCACGTGGCCAAAATCGACCTCAAGGCCATCGAGGAACTCAAGGACCGGCCGAAGGCCAAGTACGTCGTCGTCACCGCCATCACGCCGACACCGCTCGGCGAGGGCAAGACCACCACGACGATCGGCCTCGGCATGGCTTTCCGCCATATCGGCAAGAAGGCGACGATCGCCATCCGGCAGGCCTCCATGGGCCCCACGTTCGGCATCAAGGGGGGCGCGGCGGGCGGCGGCTACTCGCAGGCGGTCCCGTTCGAGCTGCTCAACCTGCACCTGACCGGGGACATGCACGCGGTCACCGCGGCGCACAACCAGATCGCCGCGATGGTGGACAACAGCCTCTACATGGGCAACCCGTTCGGCCTTGACCTGAATCAGATCACCTGGAAGCGGGTGATGGACATCAACGACCGGGCGCTGCGCAACATCGTGATCGGCCTTGGCGCGGCGGGAGACGGCGTCCCGAGGCAGGCGGGCTTCGACATCACCGCGGCGAGCGAGGTGATGGCGGTGCTTGCGCTGTCTAAGAGCCTGAAGGACCTGAGGGAACGCCTGGGACGCATCGTCGTCGGCTACACCAAGGCGGGTGAGCCGGTCACCGCCGAGCAGCTGCAGGCGGCCGGCGCCGCCGCGGTGATGATGCGCGAGGCGCTCAAGCCGAACCTGCTGCAGACGCTGGAGAACACCCCGGTCTTCGTGCACGCCGGACCGTTCGGCAACATCGCGCACGGCAACTCGAGCGTGGTGGCCGACCTCATCGGCATCCACACCGGCGACTTCCTGGTCACCGAGGCGGGCTTCGGCGCCGACATGGGCGCCGAGCGGTTCTTCAACATCAAGTGCCGCGTCTCCGGCCTGGCGCCGGACGCCGCCGTGGTGGTCGCGACGGTGCGCGCGCTCAAGAGCCACTCCGGCAAGTACAAGGTCGTCGCGGGCCGCCCGCTCCCCGAGGACATGCTCAGGGAGAACCCGGAGGACGTCGCGCTCGGCGCCGCGAACCTGCGCAAGCAGCTGGAGAACATCCGCGCGCACGGCGTCGAGCCGGTCGTGGCGATCAACGGGATGCCATCCGACTTCGCCTCGGAACGCGACGTCATCCACGAGCTGGCCGCCTCCATGGGGGTGCGGTCGGCGGTCGGCACGCACTTCGCCGACGGCGGCCGCGGCGCCACCGAGATCGCCGAAGCGGTCGCCGAGGTCACCAGCAAGCCGAGCAGCTTCCACCACCTGTACCCGTCCGAGGCGACGCTGCGGGAGAAGATCGAGGCCGTCGCCACCAAGGTCTACGGCGCCGACGGCGTGGACTACACCCCGCTGGCGAGCAAGCAGCTCGACGGCTACGAGAAGAACGGCTTCGGCAACCTCCCCGTCTGCATCGCCAAGACCCAGTACAGCCTGAGTCACGACGCGAACCTCAAGGGCGCGCCCACCGGCTTCCGCCTCCCGGTCCGCGAGGTCCGCGCGAGCGTCGGCGCCGGCTTCGTCTACCCGATCTGCGGCGACATGCGCACCATGCCCGGCCTGGCGAGCAAGCCCGCCGCGATCAGCATCGACCTCGACGACGACGGCAACATCGTCGGCCTCTACTAACACCCCTCCAGGAGAACAGCGAGCAGGTCCCCGAGGGCTAGGGCAGCCGGCATCCGGTCGTCCTAGCCTCGCCGCGCGCCCAGAACGAGGGCGTATTCCACCCCTCCCGTGCCGACCTCCCCGCGAGGCCCCCGACGGCGTGGCCCAGCTCCCAGTTCCCGCCGCAGGCCCGCAACCACGAAAGGTCGTCACGTCCCGCGAGCTTCCCCTGGATGACCTTGGCTTTTCATAGCCGGTGACCGCTGATCAGCCGCCTTGCATAGCTGGCGCCCATGATCACCGTCGATTTGCGGCATTTGTCCAGCCCGCTCCTATGCAAGGGCGAAAATCCGTGGTCCTGGGCTATGCAAAGCGCGCCTCCTAGCCGTCGGCGACGGAACCTGCGTTGCCGAGCCAGGAGGCGATGGCGTCTTGCCAGGACCGTAGGTAGGCGGGGTAACCGCCGGCGAACTCGGTCAGCTTGTGCTCGGCGAGGCTGGTGAGCGCCGTCAGCTCGTAAGTGACCTCGACCTCGCTGTGCTGCCCGGTGGGCTGACGGTGACCGTCACGGTGCCGGCCTGGTCGCCGGGGGTCACCCGTGCGTAGGAGATGCGCTTGCCCGCTTCCCGGTCGGTGACCAGCCAGATCGTGTGCTGGCCGTGGGCGCTGGTCTCGAAGGCGGTGCCCGGCTCGGTGTCGTCCGTGGCCGGGGCCGGGAAGCGGGGGTGCCAGCCGTGCGCCCAGTCCTGCTCTCCGCGGGGGGTGAACAGGCGGAAGGCTTCCCCGGGCGGCAGGGCGACCGCGATGCGGCCGGTGAGCCGCCGCCGCATGCCGGTCATGGCCGTTCTTCCAGCTTGTGCGCGTCGGCAGCGGTCAGGGTGAGCCCGTAGACCGTCTTGAGCTGGTCGATCTTGGCGAGGGTGGGCGCGCCGAAGGGCGCCTTGCCCTCGAAGGCGTGCAACACGATGCCCTCGACCAGGTCGCCGAGTGACAGGTCGAGGTACTCGGCCAGCCCCTTGAGCACCTTCAGCGTGTTGCGCTCGATGCGCAGTCCGGTCTGTATCCGCTCTACTGTTACCATGGTACCAAGTTACCAGAATAACAGGCATGATGGGCAGGCCGACAGGGAGGGCGGGCCTAGCCCGCCCGAACTCGGCATGTGGCTACTTGCCCTGGGACGCGAGCAGCAGGTGGATGACGTCGTGCGCGTCGTGGCCCTTGGCGAGCAGGCTCTTGGCGGCCTGCCAGGTCTGCGACGGGTCGTCGTGCCAGAGTTCCTCGACGACGCGCCTTGCCTCGGCAAGGAACTCGTCGGGGTCCGCGCCTTCCAGGTCGCACGGACCGAACTCGGACGCGACGAGCGCGGCCCGGCCGTCCGGGCTGGCCGGGTCGACGTGCTCGTCATCGGGGTCACGGTTCTGCGGCAGCGGCGCGGCGAGTTCCCGCCTGGCCCGGCAGTCGGCCAGCCAGGCGGCGTCCGCGTCCGGCGCGGCGATGTCGTGCACGTAGCGGCGCGCCATGGCGTTGCCCGGGTCGTCGTAGGCGGCGGGAAACTCGGCGAGGAGTGCCGCGAGGTGCGTCATCAGGGTCTCGGTGGGCGCCTCGCCCAGGCCCTGCCGTTGCGCGGCCCACCGGGTCCACGCGGTGACCGCGGGCGCCATTCCGTCGAACTGCGCGGCGGTGAGCGTGAACGTGCCCGCGGCGTACACCAGCAACGCCGCGCCGAGCCTGTGCCGGCCAGGCTGGGCGGGTGGCTCGTCGGTAACCCGGCTGCTGTACCCGGTAAGCACCTGCGCCCAGAACCGGGTTACGTCCGGATCGCCCGCCTCGGCGGCCTCCGGGCTGTGCAGGTAGTCGGCGACGGCGGCCGCCCGGTCAGCCGCGGTGTAACTGACCGCTGAGCCCGGCTCCGGCGCGGGCAGCCGCCGGACGCGCGACCTGGCGAGCGGCAAGCTGAACACCGTGGCGGCTTCAAGCTCGATGTCGGGGTCCTGGCCGGCCCGGGCAAGCGGAACCTCGATGCGCCGCCTGGCCTCGGACAACGCGACCGGGTCAAGGCGTTCAACGAGCTCGTCGCCGTCCGCGAAGAACTTCAGCGTCCGCGGGAACGTCCATGGAAAAGGTCACCGAGGCGACCGTCGGCAGCTCGGTGAGGTCAAGCAGGACGAGCAGCGCGTGCTCCGCGTCTCCGTAGCCGAACGTCACGAGGACGGCCTCGCGATCACTGAACAGGTCGCGGCCGCGGTACGCCTGGCCCGGCACCGGTTTGCCGATGCTGGTCACCCACTCGGGCGGATAGATGCCGTCGCCGGTGAGTCCGGCGAGCGCATCGCTCGCCTCTCGCTTAACGGCTCGCGGGCCCAGTGCCATCAAGAGGCGGAGGAACGCGGCCGCGGTCTCCGGCTCGTCGGCCCGCGCCTCGGCGGCATCGACGAGCGCGGCGGCCAGCAGGTTGTGCTCAGTCTCCGTCCCGCCCGTCAGCAGCGGCAGCGCGATCAGCGAACTGGCCTGCATCTCCGCGCCAAGGACGTCACCTGCGGCAATCGACGTCCACAACTCATCGAGGGCGCGATGGAGTGCCTCGACCCCGTCGACCTGCCTGCTTGCGCGGCTTTTCTTCGCCATTGCGTCATCGTAGCCATACGGAGTGACAGTCCGGGCGCTCTCAGCGATCCCGCGATCCCGCCGAAAGACGTCTCCCGGCTACCCCCAGACCTGCTGCGCGGTGGTGGCGACCAGTTCCAGCTTGCGAAGCTCCTCGTCGACGGTCAGCAGGTTGCCGCGCTCGGTCGACGCGAAGCCGCACTGCGGTGACAGGGCGAGGTTCTCAAGCGGCACGTACCTGGCGGCCTCGTCGATCCGCCGTCGCAGCTCGTCCGGTGACTCGAGGACCGGCGTCTTCGACGACACCAGGCCGAGCACGACCGTGACGCCCGGGCGGACGAAGCGCAGCGGCTCGAACCCGCCCGCCCGCTCCGTGTCGTACTCGAGCAGGAACCGGTCCACGTCCACGGTCCCGAACAGCCGCTCAGCCACCGGCTCGTAGCTGCCCTGGGCCATCCAGGAGGAGCGGTTGTTGCCACGGCAGATGTGCATGCCGATCGTGACGTCCGGGTTCCTGGCGCGCGCGGCGGCGATCATCGCCTGGTCAGCGGCGATCGTCGATTCCAGGATCGCGGACGCGGGGACTTCGCCCAGGCCCCGCGAGACCCGGTACTCGTCGTCGAGCACCGTGTTATAGCTGAGCGAGTCGAGCTGCAGCCAGCTCACGCCCTGGTCCACCAGGTCGGTGATCTCCTCGGTCTGCAGCCGCACCAGGTCGGTTACCAGGTCGGCGGGTGAGGGGTACACCGCGTCGGACAGTCCCGGGTGCCACAGCTGCGTGCCCATCGTGGAACTGATCATGGTGACCTTGTAAGGTCCGGGCGAATGCTCGGCCATGAAGGCGGCCTCGACGCTGGTCCGCGCGTTCTTCCGGTACACCTTGCCGGCGACCGCGGCGTAGTGGATGACGGTCTCCTCAGCGGCCGGGTCACCGCCGTCCCGGTGCCAGGCCGGCGGGTGCCGGTTCGGCGCGAGGACCGTCCCGCCGACCGACTCCATGATTCCCGCCATCCAGCTCTCCCGGCGGACCTCGCCGTCGGTGAAAGCGCCGATCCCCGCTGCGCGCTGCACGGCGATCGCGTCCAGCGCCGCCCGGTCCTCCGCCGCGCGCAGGCCGTCGTCGGTCAGCTCGCCGGCGCGGTGCCGCGCCCGTGCGTCAAGTAGGTACGCGGGGCGCAGCAGGCTGCCCACGTGCTCCGCGTGAATGGAAGCGTGACGAGATCCGGGCGCGGCCACCGCTATCGCCTAGCCCCAGACCTTCGCCGCGGTGTCGACCACGAGCTCCAGCTTGGCCTTCTGCTCGTCCGGGGTGAGCACGTTGCCCGCCGAGGTGGAGGCGAAGCCGCACTGCGGCGACAGCGCCAGGTTCTCAAGCGGCACGTACCTGGCCGCCTCGTCGATCCGCCGCCGCAGGTCGTCCTGCGATTCGAGTACCGGGGTCTTGGACGAGACCAGCCCGAGCACGACGACCGCGCCGGGCCGCAGGAAGCGCAGCGGCTCGAACCCGCCGGACCGCTCGTCGTCGTACTCGAGCAGGAACCGGTCGACGGGCACGGTGCCGAAGAGCTGCTCCGCGACCGGCTCGTAGCCGCCCTTGGCCATGTAGGCGGAGCGGTTGTTGCCGCGGCAGATGTGCATGCCGACGGTGACATCGGGGTTCGCCGCCTTGATCCCGCTGACGATCGCCGTGTCCGCCGCGACCGAAGCGGCGAGGATCACGTTCGGGTCCATCGGGTTCAGCGTCGCCGCGCGGAACTCGTCGTCGAACACCTGGTTGTAGGACAGCGAGTCGAGCTGCACCCAGCGCGCACCGAGCGAGGCAAGCTCGGCGACCTCGGCGACCTGCAGCGCCACCAGGTCATTGACCAGCTCGGCCGGGTCCGGGTAGGCGGTGTCGCTCACCCCGGGCTGCCAGGTCATCGCGCCCATCGCCGCCGACATCATGGTGACCTTGAACTGGCCGGGCACGTGCGCGGCCATGTACGCGGCCTCGACGGCGGTCAGGTGGTCCTTCTGGAAGACCTTGGCCGAGGCCGCCGTCATCACGAAGTCGGTCTCTTCCTCCGGCGGGACCTCTCCGCTCGCCCGGTGCCAGGTGACCGCGGGCGTCTGGACCTGGCTCATCCCGCCGATCGACTCCAGGATGCCGGTCATCCAGTTGGTCCGGCGCACCTCGCCGTCGGTGAAGACCCGCATCCCCGCCGACCGCTGCACCTCGATGTTCTCTGCCGCCGCACGGTCCTCCACGGACCGCAACTCGCTCTCGGTGATCTTGCCGGCCTTGCGGTCGGCGCGGGCGGAAAGCAGCCAGGGCTGCCGCAGCAGGCTGCCGACGTGCTCAGCGTGAATGTCTGTCGCCATGACTTCCGTCTCCTTCGCGCGGATGACCCATCAGTGACCGATCCCTAATCTCTGCCCCTTCACTCCAGCCCCGCAACCCCCGCGACCACAAAAACGAGGCCCGCCAACTCCGCCCCCGCGCACGACCAAGCCAAGCCAGAGGAACGGGGGCGTGGAAACCCGCCGCGCCCGATGACCCCGGCCGCGGCGGGGCACGGCGAGGGAACGCCTAGAAGAACTCGAAGTACTCGCGCATCTCCCAGTCGCTGACCTCGTCCGCTGTATCGGTCCGGCCGATCTCGGCGAGCGCCGCCTCGTAGCGCCCGATCTCGGCGCGCTTCATCATCACGAGGTAGTCCACCAGCGTGTCACCGAACGCATCGCGGTAGAACGCGTCACCGTCGAGCGCCTGCACCGCGGCCGCGAGCGAGGTAGGCAGCGGGACCAGGCCCTGCGCCGCGTACGGGTCGGCGTCGATGACCGGCGGCGGCGCCAGCTCCCGCCGGACGCCGTCAAGGCCGGCGGCCAGGCTGGCCGCGAGGTACAGGTACGGGTTGGCGGCGGGCTCGCCCGCCCGGTACTCGACGTGCGCGTTCGCGTCACCCGGCGAGCCCTGCACCCGGACGAGCGCGCCCCGGTTCTCGACCGCCCAGGCCACCCGGTCCGGCGCGAACGAGTAAGGCCGGAACCGCTTGTACCCGTTGACGGTCGGCGCGGCGAACGGCAGCGACGGCACCGCGTGCTCGAGCAGCCCGGCGACGTAGGACAGGCCGGCGGGGGAGAGCGGCTGGGCTTCCGAGGCGAACGCGTTGCCGCCGCCGTTGCGCCAGGTGAGCGACTGGTGCAGGTGCCAGCCGGAGGAGGTGATGTTAGCGAGCCGCGGCCGGCACATGAAGGTGGCGAGCAGCCCGCGCCGCCGGCAGACCTGCTTGACCGCCGACCTGAAGAGCACCGCCGCGTCCGCCGCCGCGAGCCCTTTCATCGGCGCGAACGTCATCTCCACCTGCCCGGGCCCCCACTCGTCCTCCATGGACCTGGGCGGCAGGCCGAGCTGCCAGAGGGCGTCCCTGATCGCGTTCAGCGTCCCCGCCATCGAGTCGAGCCGGGTTTCCGACAGGAACTGGTAGCCGCGCTCGAAGACCGACACGGCGGGCGGCGGCGGGGTGAAGCCTGCCCGCTCCGGCGTGAGGCGCTCGTCAGGAAGAGTGAAGATGGAGAACTCGATCTCCAGCCCGACGGTGAAGTCGTAGCCGAGTTCGCCGAGCGCCGCGAGCTGGCGCCGCAGCAGCCCGCGGCCGTCGAGCGGCACCGGCTGCCCGTTCGCGAAGTACGCGTCGCACAGCAGCCAGCCCGTCCGGTCCGCCCAGGGCAGGATCTTGAACGTCCCAGGGTCGGGCACCAGGACGACGTCGGGGAACCCGGTGAACTCCGCGATGCCGAACCCGCCGCCGGCCGCGAACGGCGGCACGAACACGTTGTTGCCCGTGTCGAGGGAGTAGATGGCACCGGAGAAGTCAAGCCCGTTGCTCATCGCGGCGACCGCGGCCTCGGGCGACAGCGCCCTGGCCCGCAGGATGCCGTGCTGGTCCACCACGGCGAGCCGCACCGTCCGCAGCCGCTGCGTCAAGATCCGTTCCGCGACCTCGCCCGCGAGCGCGACCGCTGAGTCGGAAAGCAACCCATACCGCGCGACAAACCCCGGCTGCCCTACACCCGCATCCGCACCAGTGCTCACGCAAGCAGCGTAAGCACCAGCGCCGGTTTGCGATAGGGCCGACCGTGGCCCGCACTAGGCGAGCAGCTTCACGAGCGCGACGGTGCCGACGCAGATGATCGCACGCGCGGAACGCCCAGGGCGGCAGCTTCCGCCCGATCCGGGCGCCGAGCTGTCCGCCGAGGATGGATCCGGCCGCGATCAGCCCGGCCGCGCCCCAGTCGATGTGCGTCACGCAGATGAACACCACGGCCGCGACCCCGTTGACCAGGCCCGCGAGCACGTTCTTGACCGCGTTGATCCGCTGCAGGCTGTCGGTGAACGCCACGCCCATCAGCCCGAGCAGCAGCACCCCCTGGGCCGCGCCGAAGTAGCCGCCGTACACACCGGAAAGGAACACGAGCACCCACAGCACAGGCCCGCCGACCTGCAGCGCCGCCTGCTGGCTCACCGGCCGGAGCGCGCCCACCGTGGCCGCACGCACCGCGGTGCCGCCGCTTGGCCCGGCCGCAGGTCCGGCGGTGACGGTAGCGCGCAAGCGCCTCGGGCCCGGCCGCAGGTCGCCCTCCGCGGCTTCGGCGGTCCGGCGTCCCCGTCAGGCGCGCCGCCTGCGCCTTCTGCCTGGCCGCCACCCACTTGGCCAGCCGAGGCTGGAACACCACCATGACCAGGGCGACGCCGATCAGCGCCGGCACGATCGCCTTGAACGCCTCGGCGGGCAGCACGAGCAGCAGCAGGGCGCCGACAAGACCGCCGCACAGCGAGGCGGACCCCAGCCGGAGCAGCCGCCGCCGCTGGCCCGCCAGTTCGGCCCGGTACCCGTGCACCCCGGAGACGCTACCGGGCACCAGTCCCACGTTGTTCGACACGTTCGCGAGCACCGGCGGGTAACCGAACGCAAGCAGGGTCGGGAAGGTGATCAGCGTCCCCGAGCCGACCACGGTGTTGATCGTGCCCGCTGCCAGGCCGGCCGCGAAGATGGCGAGGGCTTGCAGCAGATCATGGGACACATTTCCACGCTAATCCCGCCGGCCAGGCCCGCCATACCCGGCGGGATGTGACAACGGTCTCAGTCGCCCGCCGCCTGCCCGGCCGCGACGGTCTCAGCCGCGCGCCGCCGCCGGCAGCGGCTGCGCGGGCCGCCGCGCGACGTCGAGCGTGAACCGGCGGACGAGCCCGTGGGCCCGCGCGGAAGCGCCGTCCGCGAGGCTGCGTGACTGGTCGATGAGGGCGGTGGCGTCGATGCCGGCCGCGGCGAGCTGCTCGGAGTTGTCGACGGTCAGCCAGGACTCGAGCACGGCCTCGTTCACCTCGGGGTGGAACTGGACCCCGAGCGCCCGCCCGTAGGCGAACGCCTGGTTGGCGGCGGCGGTCCTGGCGAGCACGGGCACCTCGGGCGGCAGCGTGAACCGGTCGTAGTGCCATTGCAGCCACGGCCCCGCGTCGATTAGCGCGGGCTCGTCGGAGGCCACGCAGGCCCAGCCGACCTCCGGGATAGGCGCCCGCGAGACGGTCCCGCCGACCGCGGCCGCGAGAACCTGCCCGCCGAAGCAGATGCCGAGCGTCGGCACCCCCAGCGAGATCAGCGACCGCGCGTAGCCGATCTCGTCGGTGATCCACGGGATCGTGGCGGCGTCGTTCACCGACCACACCGCACCGAACAACGCAACCGCGTCGTACTCGGCCGCGGAGGGGAACGTCACCGGCACGTCGGGGGAGTGGTACCGCCCGGCCGGGACCACCAGCATCTCCGACACGTCCCAGCCGGCGGTGGTGAACGCGTCCCCGATAAGCCCGCCCAGGGACGTGTGATCTTGCATAACGAAAAGAACCCGCACAAATCCAGCATAACGGGCACCCTGTGCCACTCAGGGTCGGCCGGCCGCGGCGTCGGAGGGGTGCCGCGCCCGCCGGTCAGCGGTCGTCGAAGATCCTGTTCCGCAGGCCGAACAGCGGGAACAGCCGCTCGGTGTCAAGGAAGTAGGTCATCTTGCTGATCTTGCCGTCGACGATCTCGTGCACCTGAAGCGCCCACGGCGTGTACCCGCCGTGCTCGGGATCGGGCTTGTACTGGCCCCAGCCGACCACGCCGTTGGCCCGCACCGGCACGAGCAGCGACCCGGCGCACGCCATCGGCCCTGGCTGCACCATCCAGGTGATGATGTTCTCCGCGCCGGAGATCCACATCTCGAAAGGGGGCATGGTCTGCAGCGCGTCCTCGCGGAGCAGCGAGACGAGCGCCTTCATGTCGTAGCGCTGGAACGCGTCCACGTAGCGCGCGAGCAGTTCCGAGTTCTCCGGCTCCACCTCGGCCGGCCGCTGGTGCTCGGGCAGCGCGGCGAGCGCGGTCCGCGCCCGCTGCAGGGCGCTGTTCACCGACGCGACGGTCGACTCGAGGATGGCGGCCGAGTCGGCCGCGGGCATGCGCAGCACCTCGCACAGGATCAGCGCCGCCCGCTGCCGCGGCGGCAGGTGCTGCAGCGCCGTCACGAAGGCGAGCCGCACCGAGTCGCGCACCGCCGCGATCTCCGCCGGGTCGCCATGCTCTGGCACCACCCGCGCGTCCGGTATCGGCGTCACCCAGAGGTCCTCGGCGGGCGAGGGCCGCAGGTGCGACTCGGCCGGGGGAGAGGCGGGCCCCAGGTCCATCGGCAGCGCCCGGCGCTTCTCGCCGCGCAGCGCGTCAAGGCAGACGTTCGTCGCGATGCGGTACAGCCAGGACCGCAGCGAGGACCGGCCCTCGAACCCCTCGGCGCCCTTCCAGGCGCGCAGCATCGTCTCCTGTACCGCGTCGTCCGCCTCGAAGGCCGACCCGAGCATGCGGTAGCAGTACCCGGTCAGTTCCCTGCGGTAGGCCTCGGGGTCTTCGGTGGTTGCTGTCGCCGTCGTCACAGCTCACCACTGTAGGCGGTACCTATGACATTTTCCCGAACGAATGCGGCTTCCCCGTACCCGGCCGTGGTAACGGCGTCCACATCCTCACCGAGTGACCCGCGCGCGGCGTAAGCCCACGCCACAGCGACGGAGGCTGACGCGCGTCAGCCGGGCCTCGGGAATCACCCGGCTACAACAGCTCGAGCAGCAGCTCGGCAAGCTCGCCCGGGCGGTTGATCGGGATCATGTGGTCGGTGTCGATCTCGCGGTACCGCCACGCCGGGTCGGCCTTCGCGTGCTCGGCGGCCCGCCAGAACGCGCTCGCCCCGGTGCCGGCGCCGTGCCTGTCACCGGGCGCTGCTCCTGCAGCGCTTTGACATAGGTCCTGGTGAACGGGTATTCCTCGAGCGGCTTGTGCAGCCGGACCGGCTCGGTGAAGCAGCCAACCGGGTGCCGGGAGCGCCGCCTGTTGAACCACTCCGCCTGCGAGTCGCTCTCCAGCGGCCGGTAAAGCGGCTCGACCAGCCACTGGCTGCCCGGCCCGACCGCGGACGCGCCGTAGGGCGCCCCGGTGAGGTCTTTGAGCGACTGCCCGTCGGCGGGCTTGAACGCGTCCAGGTAGACAAGGTGCGCGACCCGGTCCGCGACGTGCTCGAGCGCCCCGGTGACCACCATGCCGCCGTAGGAGTAGCCGAGCAGCACGATGTCGGCGAGGTCCTCGTACAGGATCGTGTTCACCACGTCGGTGACGTGCGTGGTCAGGTTCACCTGCGGTGAGGCCAGGTGGGCCCGCTCACCGATCCCGGTCAGCGACGGGGTGAACACCTCATGGCCCGCCTCGCGCAGCGGCCCGCGCACGTAGCGGAACCCGTACGAGCCGCCCCACGCCCCGTGCACCAGAACAATCGTCGTCATGCGCGGACGTTAGCCCCGTCCGGCACCGCGCCGCAATGTGCCGCAGGACGGTAATCGCGCCCCCGCCATGAGGGCCCGCTGCCAAAACTGGTGATGCGCTCCGGGCCGGGGACCGTAACTCGCGCCCGGCATAACCCTCAGCCCGGCAGGCTCGCCTCGATGGCGGCGAGCACCTGCGGGATCGTCGGGCACGGTCCGCGGCCGGAACCGCGCCACGACCGCGCCGTCCGGCCCGATCACGAACTTCTCGAAGTTCCACTGGATGTCGCCCGCGTCGCCGGACGCGTCGGGCACCGCGGTCAGCTCGGAGTAGACCGGGTGCCGTTCCGGGCCGTTGACCTCGATCTTCTCGAACATCGGGAAAGTCACGCCGTAGGTCATCGAGCAGAATTCCTCGATCTCCTGCGCCGTGCCCGGCTCCTGCCCGCCGAACTGGTTGCACGGGAACCCGACCACGGAAAAGCCCCGCGGCGCCAGCCGCGCGTGCAGTTCCTCGAGGGCGGTGTACTGCGGGGTCAGCCCGCACTTAGAGGCGACGTTCACCACGAGCAGGGTCTTGCCCGCGAGCGCGCCGAGGGACGAGTCTTCCCCGCCGAGGGTCTTCAGCGGGATGTCGTAGATGCTCACGGCCTAACGCTACCCGCGCGCCACGCCGCCGGCGACGGCGCGCGCCACAAGCGGGCCCGCGCCGAAGAGCGGGTGAGCCAACAAGAAGTATTGCCCCCGCCAGCACCGACACTTAGACTGAACATTCAGTCAAACCGGAAGACCCGGCAAACGGAAGAGGCGCCCGGTGCTAACCCAGGCCAACAGCAAGCTCGCCGACATCATCGCCGAACAAGAAGCCGTCTTCGTCAAGCGCCAGCCACGCTCCGCTGCCCTGGCCGGCCGGGCCAGAAACGTGCTGGCCGGCGGCGTCACCTCGAGCTGGCAGATCACCACGCCGCAGCCCGTCTGGCTCAGTCACGGCGCAGGCGGCAAGGTCTACGACGCGGACGGCAACGAGTACGTGGACCTGCACGGCGGCTACGGCGCCGCCCTGGCCGGGCACGCCCACCCCGCCATCGTCGCGGCCGTCAAGGCCCAGGTGGAGCGCGGCACCCACTTCGCGCAGCCGACGGAGAACGCGATCGCGGTGGCCGGCGAGCTGGCCAGGCGCTGGGGGCTGCCGCGCTGGCGCTTCGCCAACTCCGGTACCGAGGCCACCATGGACGCCGTCCACCTGATGCGCTCCTACACCGGCCGTGACCTGATCATCAAGGTCGAGGGCGGCTACCACGGCCACCACGACTCCGTTCAGGTCTCCGTCATGCCGGACCAGGCCGAGGCCGGCCCGCGGGACCGCCCGCACCAGGTCCCGTCCTCGAGCGGCATTCCCGGGGCGATCACCAGCCTCACCCTGGTCGCCCAGTTCAACGACCTGGCCAGCGTCAAGAACCTGCTCGAGGAACACCCGGGCCAGGTGGCCGGCATGATCGTCGAGCCGGTCATGATGAACGCCGGGATCATCCACCCGCTGCCCGGCTACCTGGCCGGCCTGCGGGACCTGCTGCACGACCACGGCGCACTGCTCACGTTCAACGAGGTCAAGACCGGTCTCACCGTCGGCCCCGGCGGCGTCACCGCGCTCTCGCGGGTGACCCCCGACCTCGTCTGCCTCGCCAAGTCGCTCGGCGGCGGCGTGTCGGTCGCCGCGATCGGCGGCACCGGCGAGCTGATGGACCACGTGGCGGCCGGCCGCTACGAGATGGTCGGCACCTTCAACGGCAACCCGCTCGCGATGGCCGCGGCCCGCGCGATGCTGACCGAGGTCGCCACCGAGGCGGCCTACCGCAAGATCGAGGGCCTGCGGCAGCGCGCCGCCGCCGGCATCACCGCCGGGATCGAGGACTACGGACTGAACGGGAGCGTGGTAACCGCGGGCGCCAAAGGCTGCGTCGTCTTCGCGGAGCAGCCGGTCAACGACTACCGTGGCTTCCTCGCCGTCGACGACTCCCTCAGCCACGCGCACTGGCTGTTCCAGCACAACGGCGGGGTGTTCCTGCCGCCCTGGGGCAAGATCGAGCAGTGGCTGATCTCCGTACAGCACGACGAGGTGGACATCGACCGCCTCGTCGCCAACTTCCGCGCCTTTGCCGCAGTAGTTGGCGCCGCAGAAGTTGGCGCCGCAGAAGTTCGCCGCGGCCGTCCGCGGATAGCGGTACGTAGCGGATACCCTCCGCAACCCATTCTTTACCGACGAAACCTTGCCAGGCCCCGCTGCCGAGAGTTCAATTGACCGAACATTCAGTCAAGTGAGGCAAGGCCGGGACAGCGTTCATTCAAGGGAGGCGGCGGCCGTTGGTACACCCTCGTGAAGGCTGGCAGGGACACGGCATGCCACGCCGCCGGTTCCTGAAGGGCGGCGCGGGCGTGGGTGCCCTCGCCGCGCTCGGCGCGGCCGGCGCCGGATCCGGCCTGCTGGCCGGCTGCGCCTCCGACCTGACCGGCTCGGGCACGCTGCCGCTGCCGCGGCCGGGTAACCCGGTGAAATGGCCGGTCTTCGCGGGCAACACCGCGATCAAGCCCGGGCTCGCGGCCGAGCGGGACGCCACGCTGCAGATTTACATCTGGGAGGCGTACATCAACCAGGACGTGGTGAACGCCTTCGCCAAGAAGTACAAGTGCAAGGCGCAGGTCACCACGTTCAACACGATGAACGAGGCGCTGTCCAAGCTGCGCAGCGGCCTGACCTTCGACGTGCTCGTCGGGGCGACCCCCGACGTGCTCGGCCAGCTCATCGAGGGGAAGCTCGCCCAGCCGCTGAACCACTCCTACATCCCGAACATCAGCCAGGCCTGGCCCGACTACACCAACCCCTTCTACGACGTGGGCTGGCAGTACACGGTCCCGTACACCATCTACACGACCGGGATCACCTGGCGTAAGGACAAGGTGCACGAGAACCCCGCCGCGATGAAGAACCCGTGGGCGATGCTCTGGAACCCGGCGTACCGGGGACGCGTCGCCATCCTCGACGACTACCGCGAGGGCATCTCCCTCGGCCTGATGAAGAACGGCGTCTTCGACCTGAACACCACGGACTACAAGCAGATCGGCCGGTCCCGCCAGTCGCTGCAGGACCTGTCCGGCCTGGTCAACCTGAAGATCGCCAACACCGACTACTCCGACGTGCCCGCCGGGGAGACGTGGCTAAGCAGCGCCTGGTCGGGCGACATGGCGGCCGCGCCGTCGTACCTGCCCAAGGGCGTGAACGCCGACGTGATCGGCTACTGGTTCCCCGCCGACGGGCGCGGCCCGGTGAACAACGACACGATCGCGGTGCTGAACGGGGCGAGCAACCCGGTGCTCGCCCACCTGTTCCTCAACTACCTGCTCGACCTGCCGAACGTGCTCAGCAACATCTCGTGGAACGGCTACATGCAGCCGCTCACCGGCGTGACGCCGCAGGTGCTCGTCAAGGAGCAGATCCTGGACCCGGCGCTCACCTCCACGGTGGTGGTGCCGTCCACCTTCAAGACCGGGCTGTTCGAACTGCAGCTCCCGGTGGACGCGGACGCGCTGTGGCAGCAGGCCTGGCTCGTCGTGAGCAACGGGATCTAGGGAGGGGCCCCGTGGTTAGGGAACCAGTGGTTAGGGAACCCGTGGTCAGGCGACCAGTGGTTAGCCGGCCGCGCCTGCGCGGCAAGAAGAACGCCTTCTGGGTCGCGCTGGCCGCGCCCGGCATCCTGTGGCTCGCGATCTTGTTCATCGTGCCGTTCTACGCGGTGCTTTCCATCGCGATGGGCAAGCTCGACCAGCTCATCCAGGCGCCCGTCGCGGTATGGAACCCCGCGGACTGGAGCTCGTCCGGCGTCATCGACGTGTGGCGGGACATCTTCGGCGGCTCGGCGTTCGCCGGGCCGGTCATCGGCCGCACCTTCGCCTACACCGCCATCGCCACGCTGCTCTGCCTGCTGATCGGCTACCCGGCGGCGTACTTCGTCGCCCGCTTCGCCGGGCGGCGCAAGGCACTGTTCCTCGTGCTGCTCATCGCGCCGTTCTGGATCAGCTACATGATGCGGATGCTCGCCTGGATCGACCTGCTGTCGGCCGGCGGCTACGTGAACAAGGCGCTCGGCTGGTTCGGCATCTCCCCGGTCAACTGGCTGGTCGGCAACCCGGCCACCGTGGTGCTCGGCCTCGTCTACGGCTACATCCCGTACCTGATCATGGTCCTGTTCGCGGGCCTCGACCGGATCGACCCGGCGCTCGTCGAGGCGGGCCGCGACCTCGGCCTCGGCCGCTTCCGCACCTTCGTCCACGTCACGCTGCCGCTGTCGCGGCAGCCGATCCTGACCGGCCTGCTGATCACCGTGCTGCCCATGCTCGGCGACTACTACACCAACCAGATGCTGTCCGGCGCGGCGTCCACCTCGATGATCGGCAACCTGATCCAGGGCCAGCTGGACACCCCCGGCCTGGAGGGCCAGGGCGCGGTGCTGTCGCTGATGCTGCTGCTCGTCCTGCTCATCCCGATGATCTACTACGTCATCGCCACCAACCGCGAGGCCCAGGAGGCGAGCGGATGACCGCAACCAAGGCACCCGACGGACCGCCGCCTGCCGGGCCCGTGACGCCGGCGCCCACCCCGGAGGCGCCCGCCCAGCGCACGTGGCGGCCGCTGCGGCGCAACCCGTGGCGGCACCCGTGGTTCCTCGAGGGCTTCACCTGGCTCTACCTGGCCTGGTCGCTGGCCCCGATCGTGATCGCCGTGCTGTTCTCGTTCAACAACGGCCGGTCGCAGTCCGCCTGGCAGGGCTTCTCGTGGCGCTGGTACTTCACCGACCACACCAACTCGGTGCTGCACAACCCGCAGCTGCACGCCGCGGTCATCCAGACCGTCCGCCTCTCGGTGCTCACCACGCTCATCGCGGTGCCGCTCGGCGTCGCGTTCGCGCTCGGCATCAACCGCTTGCGCGGCCCGGTCCCCGCGACGTTCAACTTCGTGATGATCCTGTCCTACGTGATCCCCGAGCTGATCTTCGGCGTGTCGATGTTCATCACCTTCACCACCCTGTTCAGCACCGTCCACCTGGGCACGCTCGCCGAGGTGCTCGGCCTGGTCACCTGGAACGTGAGCTGGCCGGCGATCGTCGTGCAGGCCCGCCTGGTCACCATCGGCAGGCAGTACGAGGAGGCGGCCGCGGACCTGGGCGCCAACCAGTGGCAGGTGATGCGCCGGGTCATGGTCCCGCTGCTCGCCCCGGCCATCTTCGCCAGCGCCGTCCTGGTGTTCTCCGGCGTGATCGACGACTTCGTGCTCGTCGACCTGCTCTCCTCCAGCGCGGGCAACACCCCGATGTCGGTGATCATCTACTCCAGCCAGCACGGCGGCAACGGCGGCCCCGCGCTGAACGCCCTCGGCTCCATCATGCTGGCGATGTCGCTGGTCATCGTCACCGCCGGCTACGCCGGCTACCGCCTGCTGACCAGGGGCGAGCGCGGCAGCGGCCTCGCCGCCCTCACCGCCATCAGCGGCGAGACCTGATCACGGAAGCACCTGACGGCGAAAGAAACCCATGTTCCCCTTCCATGAGAGACGGAGCTGACATCATGGCCGCAGGCATCGAGCTCGCCGGGCTGACCAAGCGGTTCGGGCACGGGGTCACCGCGCATGCCGCCGTCGACCACATCGACCTGTCCGTCGCCGGCGGCGAGTTCTTCTCGCTGCTCGGCCCGTCGGGGTGCGGCAAGACGACGACGCTGCGGCTCATCGCCGGGTTCGAGGAGCCGACGGCCGGCCGCATCCTGCTCGACGGCGCCGACGTCTCCCACGTGCCGCCGCACAAGCGGAACGTCAACACGGTCTTCCAGTCCTACGCGCTGTTCCCGTTCCTGTCCGTCTTCGACAACGTGGCCTTCGGACTCAAGCACGCCAGCGTGACCAAGGCGGAGCTGAGGCAGCGGGTCACCGACGCGCTGTCCCTGGTGTCCATGGACAGCTTCGCCTCGCGGCGGCCGTCGCAGTTGTCCGGCGGCCAGCAGCAGCGGGTCGCCCTCGCCCGGGCGCTGGTGCTCAACCCCGCCGTGCTGCTGCTCGACGAGCCCCTCGGCGCGCTCGACGCCAAGCTGCGCCGCTCGCTCAAGGTGGAGCTCAAGGCGCTGCAAGAGCGCGTCGGGATCACGTTCATCTACGTGACCCACGACCAGGAGGAGGCGCTGACCATGTCCGACCGGATCGCGGTGATGAACGCCGGCCGGATCGCGCAGATCGGCACGCCGCAGCAGGTATACGAGTCGCCGGCCGATGCCTACGTGGCCGACTTCCTCGGTGCCGCGAACCTGCTGCAGATCGTTGTCACCGAACGGGTGCCTGGCGGTGCCTCCACCCTCAAGCTGGGCGACATCGCGCTCACCACGTCGAACGAGGTCCCGGCGGAGCCGGGCCCGCAGATTCGGCAGGTACCGTCGCCCAGGCGGTGATCCGCCCGGAGCGGGTCCGCGTCGAGGAGCACGGCTCGGCCGGCGCCAACCGGGTGCCCGCCCTCGTGGACCGCGTGGTCTACCTGGGCGCGGCCACCCAGGTGTACCTGCGGCTCGCCACCGGCGAGTCGCTGCAGGCGGTGGCGCCGAACGAGGACGCGGCGGGCTGGACCCAGGGCACCCCGGTGCACGTCTGCCTCCCCGCGGACGCGCTGCGCGTGCTGGCCGGCGACGCCGAGCCCGCCCCCGCCGACGCCGAGGCGGCGGTGGCCAGCTAGCTGCCAGCGGGACGACCGCGGGCATCACCGGGCCCGCGGCGGCTCCGTCTACGGCGGCCGGAGGCTGACCGGAATGCCCGGCGCGGACGCCGGGTTGGCGTCAACATGACGACTCTCGGACTGATCGGAAGCGGACACATCGGGAGCACCGTGGCCCGGCTCGCGGTGGACGCGGGGCATGACGTGGTGCTGAGTAACTCGCGGGGACCGGAGACCCTCGCGGACCTGGTGGCGGACCTCGGGCCGCGGGCCCGGGCGGGTTCCGGCGCGGATGCCGCGACGGCCGGGGACCTCGTGCTGGTGAGCACCCCGCTGTCGGCCTACCCGGAACTGCCGGCCGGCGCGCTGGCCGGGAAGACCGTGCTCGACACCGGCAACTACTACCCCCAGCGCGACGGGCAGATCGCGCCGCTTGACTCCGGTGAGCTCACCGGCAGCGAGTACCTGGCGCGGCACCTCCCAGGCGCCCGGGTGGTGAAGGTGTTCAACAACATCTTCTTCAAGCACCTGCAGAACCTGGCCCGGACCGCCGGCGCGACCGACCGCAGCTACCTGCCGGCCGCCGGGGACGACGACGCGGTGGCTGCCGTCGCGGCGTTCCTCGACTCGATCGGGTACGGAACGGCCGGCTACGGCCCGCTCGCCGAGGGCTGGCGGCAGCAGCCGGGCACGCCGGCCTACGGCACCCCCTACGGGGAATTCGAGAACGAGAAAGGCATCCCGGCCGGCGAGGCCGTCATCCGGGCCGCCCTCGCCGCGGCGATGAGGTAGCGCTACCGCTCGAGCCGGATGGTGTGAGCAACGGTGCGGGACGCCTGGCTAGCGGCTGCCATAACCGGAGTCGCAGCTCCGGCCGCGCGACGCCTAGCTAGCGGTCGCCGGCCGGGCCCGTTGCCACAACCATCGCCCCTGGGGGCCCGACCGGTCAGCGGGCTGCGGGCTCGTACTGTGTGGCTCAGGTGGCTAACGGTGCGCTTGGGCGAGGTGCGACCAGCTAGCCAGCTCGCTTGGCGCTCAGGGAGAAGCCGAGCTGGCCGGCCGCGAAGCGCATGGCGAGGTCGTAGGCGCGCGCGGGCGGCACGTCGGGGTCCTCCAGGGCGATCTGCACGGCCATGCCGTCGAGCAGCGCCGACAGGGTGACCGCGAAGGAGCCGGCGTCCACCGCGGTATCGAACTCGCCGGCTTCCTGGCCGTAAAGCACCGTGGTCGCGATCGTCTGCCGCCACCGCTCGTCGAACTTCCTGCGCACCGCCGCGACCCCCGGGTTGCGCGGTGACAGCGCCCACAGGTCGAGCCAGAGCAGCCATTCGGTGCGCGACGCGGGGTCGGTGTCGGGCAGGCACGTCATCGCGATCAGCTCGGTCAGCCGCCCCACGGCCGTCTTGATGGCGGCGAGCCGCTGCGTCCCCGCGGCGTACCAGGCGTCCTCCGAGTAGCGCAGCGCCTCGGTGAGCAGCTGGTCACGGGTCTTGAAGTAGTAGATGACCAGCGCGGGCGACGTCCCGGCGTGCTCGGCGACGTCGGCGATGCGCGTGTCGGCGTAGCCGCGCGCCACGATGACCTCAAGCGCGGAGCGCAGCAGCTGCTCACGCCGCCTCTCGCCGTCCGAAGTTCCCTGCGCCATCGTCTTCTCGCAGCCCCCGCTCCGGGTTCGCCGCCCCGGGCTCCCTCGCCCGGTGGCCTTGTCTCCCATCGTACCAGGAATCTAGACTGAATGTTCAGTCAAACATTGAGCGCGAGCCGAAGCTTGCGGAGGCGAGCGCGGAAGACCTGTGCGACGGCGTCGGCTCAAGGCCGGCCGCGCGGGGACGGGAGGATTCACCCAGCATGGCACGCGAGAGCTACGACGCGATCGTCATCGGCGGCGGGCACAACGGCCTGGTTGCCGCCGCCTACCTGGCGAGGAGCGGCGCGAAGACCCTGGTACTCGAGGCAAGGCAGCAGGCCGGCGGCGCCGCGACCACCGAGGCACCCTGGCCGGACGCGCCGCAGTTCAAGGTCACCAGGCTGTCCTACGTGATGTCCCTGCTCCCGCCGACCATTCTCAGCGACCTCAAGCTGGAGCAGCACGGCTACAAGATCTTCCCGATGGGCCCGTACTACCAGGCCTTCCCCGAGGGCGGCTCGCTCACCTTGTACGAGGAGGACTCACCGCGCGCTTACGACGAGATCGCCAAGTGGTCGAAGAAGGACGCCGAGGCCTATCCCCGGTGGAACGCCTGGCTTGGCGGCCTGGCCGACGTGCTCGGCCCGATGCTGCTGACCGTCCCGCCGGCCATCGGGTCACGCAAGCCCGCCGACGTCATGGCGCAGCTGCGGCTCGCCTGGCGGCACCGCGGCCTGAACGTGCGGACGATCGCGGACGTCACCCGGCTGATGGCGATGTCGATCGCCGACCTGCTCGACGACTGGTTCGAGAGCCCGCAGGTCAAGGGCGCGCTCGCCGTCAACGGCGTGATCGGCACCTGGGCGGGCCCGTACGAGCCGGGCACCGCGTACGTCATGGCCCACCACTCGATCGGCGACGTCGGCGACGGCCGCCTGGGCAGCTGGGGCTTCCCCGAGGGCGGCATGGGCGCGGTCGCCGCCGCGATCGCCAGCTCCGCCCGCTCCCTCGGCGTCACGATCAGGACCGGCGCCCGCGTCGCCAAGGTCACCGTCGCCCCCGGCACCGGCCGCGCCGCCGGCGTCGTCCTCGACAACGGCGAGCAGATCACCGCGCCGGTGATCGTCACCTCGCTGCACCCCAGGACGGCCTTCCTTGACCAGGTGGGCCGGGAGAACCTGCCCGCCGACTTCGTGAGCGACATCGAGCGCTGGAAGACCCGGTCCGGCGTCGTCAAGGTCAACCTGGCCCTCGGCGAGCTGCCCGATTTCACCGCCAACCCGGGCACCAGCCTGCAGGAGCACCACACCGGCTCGGTCGAGATGGCGCCGAGCATGGAGTACATCGAGCGCGCGTTCATCGACGCCCGCGAGGGCCGCCCGGCCGCCCGCCCGTTCTCCGACGGCGTGATCCCCACGGCCTTCGACAAGACCCTCGCGCCCGAGGGCTACCACATCATGTCCCTGTTCACTCAGTGGGTCCCGTCCACCTGGAGCGAGGAACCGCACCGTGAGGAGCTGGAGCGGTACGCCGACCGGGTGATCGACGCCTACAACGAGGTCGCGCCGAACTTCAAGTCCGCGATCCTGCACCGCAACGTCGTCGGCCCCTACGAGATGGAGCACGACTACGGCCTGGTCGGCGGCAACATCTTCCACGGCGAGCTCTCCCTTGAGCAGCTCTTCCACCTGCGCCCGGCCCCCGGCTTCGCCGACTACCGCACCCCGGTCGCCGGCCTGTACTACGCGAGCAGCGCGACCCACGCGGGCGGCGGCGTCTGCGGCATCCCCGGCATGCAGGCGGCCAAGGCCGCGATCTCCGACCGCCGGCGCGGGACGCGGCGCCGTGGCTGACCGCTCCAGGGACCGAAGGCGTTAATGGAGGATAACAGCAAGAAAATCATCACCGGCGATCCGCTCGCGGTCATGCTTGAGGCGCGTTCTGTCGCGCTGGTTGGGGCGTCGCCTCGGGCGGGGAGCCTTGGGGCGCGGATGATCGAGGAGGTGGCGAAGTCGGCGAGCCGGCCGCGGACCTATCTCGTCAATCCGCGGTACGACGAGATCGGCGGCGTGCGCTGTTACCCGTCGCTTGCCGATCTTCCCGGGGCGGCCGACCTGGCGCTGCTCGCCGTTCCCGACGCCGCGCTTGAGGAGCAAGTGCGGGCCGCCGCGATTACCGGCGTACGTTCGGCGGTGATCTTCGGGTCCGCCGTGGAGCCGCCGGCCGCGGCCTCCGCCGGCCAGCGCACCGCGCCGGACCTTCGCACGCGGGTCGCGGAGGTCGCGCGGGACGCGGGGATGGCCGTGTGCGGGGCCGGGTGCATGGGGTTCGTGAACGTGGCGCGCGGGCTGCGGGCGATCGGGTACACCGAGGCCGACCCGCTGCCGGCCGGGGCGGTCGCGCTGGTCACGCACTCCGGGTCGGTGTTCTCCGCGCTGCTGCGGACCCGGCGGGCGTTCGGCTTCACCCTCGCCGTCTCCTCCGGGCAGGAACTGGTCACGCCCGCCGCCGCCTACGCCAGGTACGCGCTGTCGCTTCCGGAGACGAAGATCATCGCCCTCGTTCTGGAAACAGTGCGGGACGCCACCGCGCTGCGGTCCGTGCTCGCCGACGCAGCCGGCCGCGACATCCCGGTGTTCCTGCTCGCGGCGGGCACGTCGGAGGCGAGCCGCTGCCTGGTCGCCGCCCACTCCGGCGCCCTGGCGGCAGGCGACGGCGCCTGGCAGGCCCTCGCGTCGGCCTACGGCGTGCACCGCGTGGGTGACCTGGCCGAGCTCGCGGACGCCCTGGAGCTGTTCAGCCTCGTCCGGCGTCCCGCCCGTCCCGCCCGTCCCGCGGGCAGCACCAGTCGCGGCAATGACCCCGATCGCGAGGGAAGCCTTCTCAGTGCCGCCGGCCTGGCGACCGTGCATGACTCCGGGTTCGAGCGCGCCCACGTCGCCGACCTCGCCGCCGCGGCCGGCGTCCCGTTCGCGCCGCTTACCGCGCAGACGAGGCAGCGGCTCGCCGCGGTACTCGACCCGGGCCTTGAGCCAGCCAACCCGCTGGACGTCTGGGGGACCGGCCGCGATGCCGAGGCGCTGTTCACCGAGGCGCTGCTCGCCCTCGCCGACGACCCGGGCACCGGCGCGGTCGCGCTCGCGGTCGACCTGGTACCCGAGTACGACGGCGACGACTCCTACCGCGCGGCCCTGCTCGCGGCGGCCGCGAAGACGGCCAAGCCGGTCGCCGTGCTCGCCTCGATCCCCGCCGCGATCGACACCGACGCCGCGTCCCGGCTGCGCGCCCGCGGCGTCCCCGTCCTCGAGTCGACCCGCACCGGCCTGCTCGCCCTCCGCCACCTGCTTGACCGCGCCGCGCTCCCCGCCACCGCGCCGAGCTCACCCGGCCTCCAGTTTGCCGGACGCTCGCGCGGCCCGCCGCGACCGCTGGTCCGCCGCCCTGGCCGCGGGCCCGCTGCCGGGCGCGGGACTGTTCGACCTGCTGCGCGACTACGGCATCCCCACGGTGGCGGCGCGGTCGGCCGCCACCGTGACCAAGGCCCTGGCGGCCGCGGCCGAGATCGGCTACCCGGTCGCACTCAAGACCGACTCGCCTGACATCCCGCATAAGTCGGATGTGGGCGGCGTCCGCCTCGGCATCGCGGACCCGGCGGCACTGGCGGCCGCTTACGCGGACCTGTCCGCCCGCCTCGGCCCCCGCGTCACCGTCACGGAAATGGCCCGCCCGGGCCCGGAGCTCATCCTCGGCATGGCCCGCGACCCCGCCCTCGGCCCGCTCATCGTCGTCGGCGCCGGCGGGATCCTGGCCGAGTACCTGGCCGACCGCGCGGTCGCCCTACCGCCGCTTTCCGAGCAAGCGGCCGGGGCCCTGATCGCCCGCCTGCGTTCTGCTCGCCTGCTCAGCGGCTTCCGCGGCCAGCCGGCGGCCGACCTGGCCGCGCTGTCGGCAGCCATCGCGGCCTTCTCCACCCTGGTCACCGACCTGGGCGAGCAGTTGGCCGCCTTCGAAGTAAACCCGCTGATCTGCACCCCGGCGGCCCGGTGGCGGTCGATGCGCTGGCCGTCCAGTTCCTGCCGCCCTCCGCCGCCGGTAACTCGCACGCGGCGGCCCGGGCGGCGCCAGTCCGCCGCGTGAGGCCCGCGGCGGGATCAGGCCGACGCCATGGCCCGTGCGATGCGGCGCTGCTCTGTCTCGTAGGCGGCGGACATGCGCTCGATCTCCGCACCGGGCAGCCCGAGTTGCCCGGCGACGTCGCGCCAGCTTGCCGTGGCCCGCTCGACGTCGGCGACATGGCCGCGCGCGGCGGCCTCGGAGAGGCGGAAGTGACCACACACCGCGAGGGCAAGGTCAATGCTGGCGCTGGGGTCGTCGAGGTCGATCGACGTGGTTAGCCGCACCGGACTGTCCGGGTTTGGGTTCAGGTCGTAGGCCGGAGATAGCGCCCAGCCGTCCCGTTCCCGCAGGAAGGCATGGTTGCGCAAGTGATCGTCGGTATTGGCGGTCAGCACCGAGAAGATGATGCGCCGGTACAGTTCGCGCAGGTCAGCCTCTGCCCTAGGGGAGTAGCGCTCGATAAGGTCCGCAATCTCCAGGTAGCTGCGCCTTTCCCCGTCGGGGGCCTCAAGCATGGTGAGCGCGCTGGCGAACCCGATGCGCCGGCTGCCCTGCCGGTCGAACCGGTCAATGAGCAGGACGTGCCGTCCCGGCGATCGGCAGCAGTTCCGATGACGCGACGGAGATACCGGCCCGCCGTGCGAGCCGCAACTGCGTCTCCTCCCACGAGGGAGCGTCCCACTCGTCGCTGCCGGAACGCGGGAACTTGGCGATCGTCAGACCGCCGGACGAACTGGTGACCGCGGCCTTGGGGCGCGCGCCGCCCAGCGAACTTCCCGCGTCGATGAGGTCCGCCAGGTCACGGTCGAAGCCAGCGTCCTCGCGTAGCCGGTCGGCGGCGCGCATCAGCCTGGCCACATCGATCAGCCGCGGTACTGCATGACGGTGCGCTGAGTAGTAGGCGCCAGTCCCGGGCTGCCGGAACCTGATGGCACCTTCACGGGTGTCGTCCCTGACTCCGAGCAGGAAATCGGCCTTGCCGAGGGTACGCGGCGTGGCGGACGCCGCCCTGGCGCGCTCTCGTTCCTCGCGCCGCATGAGATTCTCACCCCAGCGGTCAGGGGCGCTGTCGGCGAATGCGCCGAACAGAGCCGAGCCCGGCCGCGTATGGAAAACGCCCGCGCCCTTGGGCAGCGCCGGATCGAGGTCGTAGGTGTCGGGATCCGCGAGGTAGGAACCGGCATACCTGAAGGTCGCGCTCTGCCCGCCGCGCTCGTGAATCCACAGTGTCCCCGCGACGGTCTCCCGGCCGTCGAGTTCAACCGTGACTTCGACAGGCTCCCGCCCGGCCATCAGCGGCGTACCCGCTTGGGCAGGATCTCGTCCATCCGGAGCCGCCCGACATCGGTCTGGTAAGGGTCGGCGGCGGCCACCACGCTGTCCATGATCCCGATGATCCGCAGTACGCGGAGCAGGTTCTCCGTGCTCGCTGTTCCCTTGCCCTGCTCGATGGCGCGCAGTGTCTCGCGTGAGACGTTCGCCCGCTCGGCGACCTGAGCAGTGGTCAGCCGGTTCAGCTTCCGCCAGTTCGACACGTGCTCTCCAAGGACCCGCAATGCCCGATCCACTGCGAGCGGCGTCACTCGCTCAGGCCTATTAATGGTAGCCACAGCGAGCCATAATAGACGCTTAGGAGATCTATGACGACTGTAGCGAGAGCGCATCATGGCAGTGTCGAACTGGCCGCGAGCAGCCGCAGGCCGAGCGCCGCGACCGCGTCGCGTAGTTGCGCGGACTCGGTCACCTGGAACGCGAACGGCATCGTCGCGAGGCGGCTCGCGTACCAGTCCGGCTCATCGGTGGACGCGCGCAGCCGGGTCCTCGTCCCGTCACCGGATGGCGTGAGCAGCCCGAGCGACCGGGGCAGCCAGCGAGCCACCTCGTCCGGCGGTGCGTCGATCAGCACATCGACCGGATAGGTCCAGCCCTGCGACAAGTGCTCCTCAAGAACGCGCAGCGGGTCGAGGCCGGCGGGCGGGGTGAAGCTGTCAAGCAGCTGCTCGGCGGAGGCGATCTTGTCCACCCGCAGCACCCGCTGCGCGTCCCTGGTGTGCGACCAGCACAGCAGGTACCAGTGGCTGTGCCGCAGGATCACCGCCCACGGGTCGACCTCCATCTCCCGCACCACCCAGCTGTGGCCCTCGTCGGAACGGCTCCGCAGCCGGTAGCCGATGCGCAGCCGCCGTCCGGACGCGCAGGCCTCGAAAAGCGCGGTGGTCAGCTCGGGACTGACCTGCGGCGGCGCGGTCACCGGTGGCCGCGTGACGTCCCTGATCGGCCGGACAATGGCGGACACGCGGGCGGGCAGCACCCGGAGGATCTTGGCGAGCGCCCCGCCGACCAGGTCGGCCGGGTCGGCCGCCGCCCCGTGCCCCTCGATCACCGCCATGACCAGGCCGGCCGCCTCCGCGGCGCTGAACGTGAGCGGCGGCAGCCGTAGCCCGCGGCCGACCTGGTAGCCGCCGTAAGGGCCGGTGACGGACTCGATCGGCAGCCCGGCCTCGCGCAGGATGGCGACGTAGCGCCGGGCGGCGCGCTCGGTGACGCCAAGGCGCTCGCCGAGGCGCTGCGCGGTGATGCCGGGGACGTTCTGGATCGCCTCGAGCGCGAGCAGCGCCCGGGCCGTCGGGCTGATCTCGTACGCGTCGCTCATCCGGCCCACCGGCGACCACCAGCCTCAGCATCACGGAAGCAGAACGTCCGCGATCTACGCTACCGTGACGGGCCATGAAGGTCAGCGGGGAAGGCCCGGTCAAGCCGGGGGACCTGACGATTATCCCGGCCAACCGCGCGAACGTGGTCCGACCTGACCTCACCGGCGGCGCTCACCTCCCTGACGGCCAGTCTCCGCAGGACCTGCGCAGCGAAGAGGCACGCGGATTCCCGGGTGTGCCCGTCGGCTGGGTCGCCGTCGAGCCGCGCACCGAGTACCCGCGCCTGCTCGGCCTGCCGACCGTGTGGCGCGGGCGGCACGAGCACAAGCAAGACGACGGCGTATGGTCCGTCCCAGCCGCGTCAACCCGCGCCCGCGCCCTCAAGGCAGAACTCGTTGCCTTCTGGGTCGGCGAGGATGAGCCATCCCGCGCCTGGTGGCTGGCTGGCGGCGACGGTCGCGCCGAGCCCGACCAGCCGGGTGAGTTCCTGCCGCGGGTCGTCGCCGGGCGGGACCAGGTTGAGGTGGAGGCGGTTCTTGGCGATCTTCGGCTCCGGAACGGTGGTGAAATACAGCCGAGGGAAACCGTCTGATGGCGGCTCCACGAGGTACTCCACCGGTCCGGGCGCGTCAGCTTGCTCGCTGGCGGTCCAGCCAAGGGCCGCTGCCCAGAACAGGGCCTGGGCGCGGGCGTCCGTGCAATCGAAGGTGATGTTGAGAATCGCTGCGTACTTGCCGTTCATAACGCTCTGCTTTCACTGCGGCGCCTCCCGCATGGCAGACGTCAGAAGCTGACAGGAAGCGCGGAAGGATAACAAGACATCGACCGCACCTCCCTTCGCCAGTTGCTGTGACATGGCGTCTGCCGCGATTATCTCGCGCCCGTTCGCACGTGACCAGTTCTTATCTGCCACCGGACAGTTGGTCCGCGAAGCGGCAGGCAGGCCAGGCCCGCAGCCTGCCCGTGGCCAGAGCGGAACGGTCACCGAGGGCGGCAATGCCGGACTGTCCGGACCGCGCCGCCGGATTTACCGGTAAACATTTCGCAACAGGTAAAGAAAGGGCGTTCCGAACGCCTTTTGTTTACATCGGGTGAAAAGTTTACCGGCTGACAGGAATTTACCGGTAAAACCGCGCAGTCAAGGGGCGCGCGGTACTGCGGTGCCCGCGTCCTGGCCCAAGCGACCCGCGGGCGCCGCTCAGAACACCACGTAGACCTTGCGGACGGTCTCGTGCAGCTCCCACGGCCCGCGCCAGCCGCGCGGGAACACGGCGACGTCGCCGGGCCCGAGCGTCACCGGCTTGCCGCCGTCCGGCGTGACGGTCAGCGTGCCGGACAGCACGTAGATGACCTCGTTCTCCTCCTGCACCCAGTACGACGGGCCGGCGGTGCACTCCCAGATGCCCGCCTCCGCGCCCGGGGAGCCCGAGTCATCCGGCGCGGACCAGATGGTCCGGCCGCGGACGGACATCGGGACGTCGGCCGAGGCCGCCTCCTCAAGCGGCCCCCAGTCCTCAAGGTCGGCCGCCGCCGCGGCGGCCAGGAAGGCGGTGTCGATGACGGGCGGTGCATCGCTCATGATCAGGACGCTTTCTACGGGAAGGGCGAGTGCTACACGGCAAGGCAGTGCGGTAGGTGATGCAGAACGAGGGCGGCGTTACCGCGGCAGCGCGCCGCATCTGCGGACGCCCGGCCGGCCGGCAGGCCGGCTGTTAGTCGGCGGCCGCCAGCTTCTCCGGGAAGGGGAGCGCGATCGGGTCGGCGGCCAGCCTACTGCGCCCGCTCGCGTCGAATCGGTCCAGCCCCAGGTCAGCGAGGTCGACGACGTCACTCGACCCGGTCAGCGCGACGTCCGCGACCGCCCGCGCGACCGCGGGGCCCCACATCATGCCCGCCCCGCCCGCCGACGCGACGTACACCGTGCCGTAGCCGGGCGCCGCGCCGATGATCGGCAGGTGGTCGGGGGTGTAGTCGATCGTCGCGGCCCACGCCCGCCGGATCCCCAGTTCCGCCGTCACCGGCACGCGCGAGGCCAGCTTCGACCGCATCTGCGACAGGTAGCCGAAGTCGATCGTCCGGTTCTCGCCGGGCGGCTCGTCCGGGTCGCTCATCCCGAACAGCAGCCCGCCCTCCTCCGGCCGCCAGTACAGGCCGGACGGCACGTCGAACACCATCGGGCTGCCGGAGAGCGCCGGGTGCTCCTGCGTGACGGCGACGTGGTGCCGCACCCCGCCCGCCGGGATGGCGAGCCCGGCGAGCGCGCCGACGGCGGCGAGCTGCGGTCCGCCGGCCAGGATGACCAGGCCGGCCGCGATGTCACCGCGGGAGGTGCGCACGGTGCGCCCGTCCGGAGACAGCCCGGTGAAGCGCGTGTGCTCCGCGACGGTGACGCCCGCGGCGATCAGCGCCGCGGTGTAGGCGGCCACGTTGCGCGGCGGGCTGATGTACCCGTCCTGCTCGCAGTACGACGCGCCGAGCGTGGCGCCGGGCGCGAGGGTGGGGTTGACCGCGTCGACCTCATCGGATGACAGCCAGCGGACCGGCAGCCCGAGTCCCTGCTGCATCGCGATCCTGGCGTGCGCCGCGCCGACCTCGGCCGGCGTGAACGCGGGCAGCAGGTAGCCCTGCTGCGCGAACCCGGAGTCGGTGCCGAACTCCTCGTGCTGGCCGCGGTAGAACGCGCGCGTCCACCGCCCGAGCCGCACCGCCTCAGGGGTACCGCCCTGGACCCGCACCACGCCGGCCGCCCGGCTCGACGAGCCCTGCCCGAGCACGCCCTTCTCCACGAGGACGACCCGGTCGACTCCGGCCTGGCGCAGGAAGCAGGCGCACCAGGCGCCGACGGTCCCGCCGCCGACCACGACGGCCCCGGCGGCCCGCGGCAGCTCGCTTGAGTTCAGCGGCACCTGCGCTGAGTTCATTGGCATGACTCGATGCTAGGTCTAGACTGAATGTTCAGTCAATGCAGTGCCCCACGTCAACAGGGCCCAACGTCAGCAGAACGCCCGCAGGACCCCAGCAGGACCCCAGCAGGACCCCAGCAGGAAGGTGCCAGCCGCGCATGTACGGCCTGTCAGCAGCAGACGAGGACATCCAGGCGCGGGCCCGCGCCTTCGCCGACGAGCTCATCCCGTTCGAGGTCCGGGCAGAACTCGACGGCGGCCTGGCCGACGACATCACCGCGGCGCACAAGAAGCGCGCCATCGAGCTCGGCCTCTTCGCCACGAACATGCCGCGCGACCTGGGCGGCGGCGGCGCGACCACGCTGCAGCAGGTCCTCGTCCAAGAGCAGGTCGGCCGGGTGACCAACGCACTCGGCTGGGTGGCGGCCACGCCCCCCTCCTGGTTCCCGCCGGTCGCCACGACGGACCAGGCCGAGCGCTACCTGCGGCCCACGGTCCGCGGCGAGCGTGAGGAGTGCTACGCGATCACCGAGGAAGGCGCGGGCACCGACGTCGACGCGATCGAGGCCACCGCCCGCCGCGACGGCGACGCCTGGGTGCTCAACGGCGTCAAGTGGCACGTCACGTCCTTCAACACCGCCGACTACGCCTTCTTCCAGGCGAAGAAGACCGGTGATGCCGAACGGGAGGGTGCTGCTACCGTGAGGCCGCACTTGCTGTTCCTCGTCGACCTGCCGAGCCCCGGGGTATCCGTGGTCCGCACCCCCGCGTACTCGCACACGATCAGCCACCACCATCCGATCGTCGCCTTCGAGAACGTCCGCGTCCCCGCCGCCAACCTGGTCGGCGCGGAAGGCGACGGGATGATCTACTCGCGCGAGTGGTTCCGCTTCGAGCGGCTGATGGTGGCCGCCCGCTGCACCGGGGCGGCGGAGCGCCTGGTGGCGGAGATGAGCGCGTTCGCGGCCGCGCGCGTCTCCGGCGGGGTCCCGATCGCGGGCCACGGCCTGGTCGCGGGCATGCTCGCGGACAGCGTCACGGAGCTGTTCGCGGCGCGGTCGATGCTGTACGAGACGGCCCGCGCCATCGACCGGGACCCGGCGGACACCAAGACCGCGCACGCCCAGTGCTCGATGATCAAGCTGTACTGCTCGGAGATGGCCGGCCGGGTCGCCGACCGGGCCGTCCAGGTCTTCGGCGGGCGCGGCTACATGCGCGAGAACGTCGCCGAGCGGTTCTTCCGTGAGCTGCGCGTGGAGCGCATATGGGAAGGCACGAGCGAGATCCAGCGCATGATCATCGCCCGCCAGCTGACCAGCCGCGGCGTCTGCGCCCTCGCCTGAGCCGGGTGGCTAACCCCGCGTGCGCGGCCGGCCACTCGCCGACCCGGGCGCCGAGGTAGCCGCGGGCCACCGTCGTCACGAAGGAGTAGACCGCGTCCTCGTCAGGCGACAGCGGCCCAGGGACGGCGAACGGCGACCCGAGCCCGCGCTGCACCGACTCGCACGCCGACCAGTCCTGCTTGTTGGTGAGGTCCCAGAAGTCCACCGCGTAGGCGGGGTCGAAGCCGGGCGCGGCGACCGCCTCGGGCGCGAACGCCCACGAGCACTCGATCATGGTCCTGCTCGCGGCCAGCGGCACCAGGACGTGCGTCATCACGTAGTCCGGGTGGAGGCTGAGCAGCACGTTCGGGAAGATACCCACGTAGATCACGGTGCGCAGCGCCTGCGCGGGAAGCCCGCGCAACGGCACGCCGCCGCTGTGCCCGTCGAGTGACATCGTCGCCGCGCCCGCGCGCAGCTCCATCCAGCCGCCGATCCAGGCGCCGGAGGACTCGTAGTTCTCCCCGCTGTGCGGCGGCGACACGCTGCACAGCTCCGGGTGGATGGTGGGGCAGTGGTAGCACTCGTGGTAATTCTCGGTGAGGATCTTCCAGTTCGCCGCCGCGTCGTAGGTGTGCGTGGCCGCCGTCACCAGCCGCGACGGCTCGTAGGGCGCGACGAGCTTGTCGAGGCCGCTCAACGGCAGCGGTCCCGCCGCGCCGCCGGACCCGTCGACGAAGATCAGCCCGTGCCACTCGGCGGCCGGCAGCTCACGCAGCGACCAGTCGGCCGCGGTCAGGCCGCGGTACCCGGGGGCGCCGCGCAGCTCGCCCTTCAGCGAGTACGCCCACGAGTGGTACGGGCAGACGATGGCCTTCGCGTTCACCGCGCCCCTGCTCGTGGCGCCCCTGCTCGTGCCGTCCCTGCTCGTGGTGCCCCCGCTCGTGGCGTCATTGCCGCAGGGCAGCAGTTCGTGCCCCCGGTGCCTGCAGGTGTTGGCGAACGCCCGGATGACCCCGTCCTCACCGCGCACGATGACGGCGCCGCCGGCCCCGGTCTCCACGGCTAGCTGGTCTCCGGCCGCGGGCAGCCGCGAGGCGTGCCCCGCGCACGTCCACCCCCCGCCGAAGAAGTGCCGCCGCTCCCAGGCGAACACCTCGGCTGACGTGTAGGCGGCCGGCGGCAGCATCCGGCTCTCCCCGAACGGCCGCAAGGCCGTCGCGAGCTCGCCGCGGTCCAGTGGCGCGGGCGGGAAGGCGGGCGAACCATGGGGCGGCGCAACGGATGCGGGCACACCAGAATACTGACTGACCATACAGTCAAGGCTAGGCATGTATTCAATGCCTGTCTATATCCATCCTGACATGGGCGCGCGCCATCACCGGAGGCCCGGCCTCGGATGCGGCCGGGCGGCCTTGTCAAGCGGGCCGGCGCCGGGGACACTCACTTCATCATGCGATCCGCGACGCTGGCCAGCTGGCTTATCACCGCGAGCCTCGGCGCCTTCATGCTGCGCACCTGGCTCGCGCGCGGCGGCCTGAGCAGGGAACGCGCCAAGCCAGGCGGGCTGCCGCCGCCGCTGATCTTCGGCCACGCCGCGGCGGCCATCACCGGCCTGCTGATCTGGGCCGCCTTCCTCGCCTCCGGCGCCCGGCCGCTGGCGTGGACGGCGGTCGGCCTGCTGATGGCGGCGATCGGCCTCGGCCTGTGCACCGTCACGCTGTGGACCCCCTACCCGGCGCGCAAGCCAGGCCAGCTCAGGGGCCCGCGCCCAGCGGACCGCGTCCCGCGCCGCGACCAAGGAGGCGGCAGGGCGTCCGGCCGCGGCAGGCGGCCCCCCAGCCGGACGACGGCTGGCCGTCGAGGTCACCGACGAGATGATCGCCCGCCTGCTCGCCGAGCCCGTCCGCGCGCCGTGGCCCCGTCCGGTCCGCCCGGACCCGGCCGTGCTCGTCCCGGTGGCTCACGGGTTCGCCGCGATCGGCACGTTCGCGCTCGCGGTGATGAGCGCCATCATGTAGCTCCGGCGCGCATTGTTGACGATGTTCGGCTGCGGAGGGTTGCGGACGCGGGCCGACGCTATGGATACTGCAGGGATGGGTGAACGGAACGTGCTCGGCGGCGAGCTTGAGCCTTGCGGCAGTGACCCGCTCACCGGCTTCTACCGGGACGGCTGCTGTACCACGGGGCCTGACGACCTGGGCAGTCACACCATCTGCGCGGTGGTGACGAGCGAGTTCCTTGAGCACCAGAAGAGCGTCGGCAACGACCTCGTCACCCCGGTGCCCCAGTTCCGCTTCCCCGGCCTGGTTCCCGGGGACCGGTGGTGCGTCACCGCGGCGAACTGGCTGCGCGCCTTCAAGGACGGCGTCGCCGCGCCGGTCGTGCTCGCCTCCACCCATGAGCGGGCGCTTGACATCGTCCCGATCGCCGCGCTCAAGCAGCACTCGGTCGACGTCCCCGCGGACGCGAGCACCCTGGAAGACACGGGCCATTAGGAGTCGCCCGGCCTAGCCACGGTCATTCCCGTGGCCCCGGAATGCATCCGCCGGGTAGGTGCCCGGCTCCGGCTGGCCGCGTTGTGCCATGCGACGCATGCGCGCGGTGAGCGGATGATATCCGTCGTCCAGGCAGTCAACCTGATCAGGCGCGATGTCAAGGCGCAGCAGCAGCGTGGTGAGTGTGGTCAGCCTCGCGGCCCGGTTCCAGCCCGTCTCGATCTTGCTGATCGTCTCCACGCTAATCGAACCGCCCCAGCGGTCGGCCAGGCCTAGCTCCGCCTGCAGCATGCCCAATGCGCTTCGCTGCCTCGCTATGACTGCGCGCAGCTGGGGACCGATGGGGATGGTCGGAGGTGCCACCGCTGCCTACCTGCCCTCCCCAGCCTCTTCGCTTGTCCTACCTATACCTAGGCGACCCTACATCTTGGCTTAGCATCGCTCCCCGTAACCAGCCTACCACCGGCTTTACGAAGATGTGATGAAGATAACAAGTATGTTAAAGGTAGAAAACTTGAAGGTATAACGTCCGAGGAGCACCGACGGTGATGTGAAAGGAATCGGATTACCGCTTCGCGCGGCGATGGAATGGCTCGCGCGCCGAATCGGTGCCCCGGGCACCGAGCGCTTTCCCGTGCGGGCCGCTTCGCAGCGAACGACGGGTGACCGGGGACCCGGCGCCAGGGGGAGGGGCGGGTTATGTCGTACCATTGCCGTCGTTGCCCGCCGGGAGGCCGGTGCGCACGGTGCCACGCCGGCCGAAGCCGGGCCGACGCGCGGGCCTACGCGAGGCGCAAGATGCGGGTGATCCTCGACCGCTGCCCCGCCGAGGATCCGTGGCTGCTTGACGATGACGGAATCGTCGATGCCACCGCGGTGCTGGTGGCGAGCCGCGGGCAGCGCCCGGTGCGGCTCACGCGCCGTGAGCGCGAGCTCGCCGGGAATGGCGATTATCCTGCGTGGCGGGTCGGCCGCCATCGTCATCAGCTACCTGCGGCTGCCCGTCGCCAAGGCCTCCTCCCGTGGGTAGGCGAGGAGGAGGCCTTGACCGCGGCATAGTCGTCCTCAGGAAACCGCTTATCGGTCTCACTGCTACTTCAGGCTGTAGGAGTGAGCCGCGCCCCACGGCCCCCAGCCTTGAGCGTTGCCCGCGCGCATCTTCCACAGGAATGCCGGGTGACCGTGGATCCCGATGACGGCCTTGGTGGCGGTGACGGTCCAGTCGCCGAGCACCTTGTGATCGTCGCTTCCGGTCACGTCGACCTGGTACTTGCTGGCGCCGCCCACCGGCGGCCAGCTGAAGGTCACATCGCTGCCCTTGCTGGTGACCTTGACGGGCGACGGGGCGGTAAGCGGAGCGCCCGGGAACCGGCTTTTGCGTCGGCTGGCCGGCGAGGTTCGTCCACAGCGTGTGGTCGCATGCGCCGGTCCTGGGAAGGTTAAAGTGAGCCTGCGCACGCTGCACGGCGGCTAGGGTCTTCTGGCCGAAGGCGCCGTCAGGCACGAGCACGGGGACGAGACCGATCACGCTGGCCCAGGCGTTGAGCATCTTCTGCAGCGTCACGACCTCGGTCCCCGCGTCGCCTTGCTTGACGGGGAACTTCAACGCCGGCGCGCCGAAGAAGTCGTCGGCCAGCAGCGACTGATCGAGTGACCGGCCCAGCGCCTTGCTGGTGAACTGGGTTGCGTCGGCCTGCGCGTACCCGCACGTCTTCGGTCCGCAAGTGTGCTGGCCGGCACCGTAATGGGCCAGCCAGAGACGGTAGGAAGGCCTGCTGATTCCCGCCGCGGTGAGGGTATCGACCATCAGTTTCCCGTTAGCGGCGGAAACGTACACGATGGGCCGCGCGCAACCGCGGGCATGCTGCCGCTTGACCCAGTCGGGCGCCTGCGAAATCGTCGCGTCGCCCGGCTCCACGTCAAGCGCGTCCCCGTCATCGCTGGCGCGGACGGCGATGCCAACCAGGTGCGCCTGCGGGTGCGCCGCCTTCACCTGGGCAAAATTGGCGTAGCGACCGTCCAGGTAGCCGGCGTAAGCGTACGCGCCCGCCGGCAGGAGGTTTACGTCTACGTCATCGAACATAAATAGCGTGGTCATGGAAGTTGCCTCCGTATCGAGCTGGTCAATCTTGTCAATTAGCGCCGTATGGGCAGGTATACTCATCCTCGCTTATAAGCTGCTGCGTCCGGATCTCAAGCTGACTGGTGGCGTTGTCATTGCCCCGTCCTTCCCCGGTGCCTACTCTCATCAATTATCTCCTGGGCCCTGCGCTCCGACCCGACCAGAATTCCGTCCGGTCCGATGTAGACGTCGACTAGGCGAATCCCGTCACTGGAGAGTAGGAACTCACGTACCTGGTTGGAGTGATTTGTTCCCCGTGACTTGGTGACGGATAGAATTCTATTGCGCTCACCATTCTTCTCCATGTTGCGGAGCAGGATCGAGGTATCGATCAGCGATGAGATGTGCAAGTTACTAGACTCATCATCAGCACCTCTTCCCATCGTGGTAAGCACGGTCGTGAGTCCGCGCAACTTCAGGATACCGATCTTGCGGAGGATGAATATGAATACATCCGGGTCAAAGCCGCCTCTGCTGAATGCCGTCAGTCCATCGATCGCCACAATGGCAGGCTTGAACGAGTCGAGCATGCTGGTAAACATTGCCAGGTGGTTCTCTAGGCCGAACTCCAGAGGCCGTGCTGCCCATATCTTCAGCATCCCTGAATCAGTCCACTGCTTCAGGTTGATCCCGATGCTTTGCATGTTCCGCTCCAGCTGAAACGCTGATTCCTCATACAGCAGAACCAGGGACTTCTCTCCGCGCGCGCAGGCGGCATTGACCATAGACATCGCGATCGATGTCTTCCCGGTACCGGGTACCCCGGTGACGAGTGTGGTGCTGCCACGGTATGGGCCGCCAGACAGCATCTCATCAATCTCCGGCACGCCGGTAGTCACACGTTTCCGCGATACGGCATAGTCAAGGGACATGCTGGTGACCGGCAGGACGATAAAGCCATCCTTCCCTATCAGGAATGGGTACTCATTGGTACCGTGAACCGAGCCACGGTACTTCAGGACCCGCAGCAGCCTGGTCGAGACTTCGTCGTGAACGCGGTGGTCAAGTACGATGACGCAGTCGCTCACGTACTCTTCGATGCCGAACCGCGTCAGGGAATTCTTACCGCTCTCGCCGGTGATGATGGCTGTAACGTTATGGTCCTCAAGCCAGCGCATTAGCTTGACAAGCTCAATACGCATCGTGGTTTCGTCAGAATACGCGCCGAACAGTAGCTCTATCGTGTCTAGCACGACACGCTTAGCGCCGGTGCGGTCGATGGCATCTTCCAGGAGGACAAGGAACGGCGCAAAGTCGAAATATCCTTTGTCTTCTTGCGGAAGGCGTTCGACCTTGAATGCCATCATGGCTAGCTTGCCGTCATCCTGGAGTCTATTAAGATCGAATCCGAGGGAACTAACATTCTCGGTGACCTTTAGAGCTGACTCCTCGAATGTTACCAGGACGGCTTTCTCGTCATGCTGGCGTATCCCGTTAACCAGGAACTCAATTCCAAGTAGCGTCTTCCCGGTGCCGGAATTCCCGGTAACGAGAGTAGCGCGGCCTTGAGGCAGGCCGCCATTTAGTACCTGGTCAAGCCCGGAGATCCCAGTTGCAGTTTTTGGAATCGGCCTATGCTCTGTCTTCACTTATTCCTCCTCCCATCCCCATATCGTGAAGGTCATCCATCTGCGCTTCCATGCTGGCGTATATCTCCTTTGAAGGCATCCCGCGGAATATCTCCGCCATCTTTAGCAGAATAGCCTGGACCTGGCCAATAGAGACCCGAAGTGAGTCCATAAGCTGCGCCGATGACTCCATCAGCCGGGCGTACTCATCATTATCTGGCTTAGTCATTTGGCGCATCCCATCGCACATCCCCCTCTATCGAGTGGATTGCCTGGTTGACATCCGTCACTGCCTTGTCGAGATCCTCTGAAGCCTTCCTTAGTCCGGCCATTATGTCCTTGGTGGTGAAGATCAGGGTATCAATCTCACCCTTCCTGGTCATCTGAGACCGGGCAAACTCAATCACCTGCTTCTTTATGTCAGGATCAATTTCCATCTTTCGGCTCCTTGACCTCAACCGCAGAGTTAAGCATTTCGACAGTTGTAACTAGTTCGGCAGACAGTTTCTTTGCCTTGGCGAGAAGCCGGTCAACTTCAGCTGTCTTTTCGGCTACTTCCTGTAGGCTTTCCGCGTGCGTTTTATCCGCTTCCATTAAGCTTCTCTTTTCTTTCCCGAACTCGTCAATCCAACCTAGTGACGAGTTAATAGCTTCGGGCACTCCTAGCAGTGCGGGTTGAACACGGGAAGTGCCGGGATCGCGATCTTGTTGATCGCGGCGATATCGGCCAGGTACTGGACTTGCGCCTTGCGACGTTCCGTCGCGGAACCATTATTTACCTGCGCCGAAACGTTTTTGGCTAGTGCCGCTGATTTGCGGTTTAGCGCAGCTATACTGGCGTTATAGAAAGCCGAACGCCCGTGCTGGACATCCTCTATCGCCTTGGTAATGCAGTCGATACTTCCGACGTTGGCGTTCATCCTCTGATTGTTGTCGATCACGTTAGACGTGACGACGGTGAGTACGGCTGTAAGCGCCAAGTCGAGCACCAGCGAGGTGATTATCATTAGGATAATCGTCCGGTTCCGGCGTCCATATGTCTGGAGAGAAGCCAGACCCTTGGATACGTTGCCCAGTTGCTCGGACATGCCGCTTACTGCCGTCGAAAGAGCCGACGCCTGCTCGCGCAATAGCCTGTCTGGATCGTTCTCAGGAATCATGATTTTCTCTTCTATCAACCATCTTGCTGAGGACCTCAGAAGTTTCTTCGAGCTTGAGCGCCATTTCCTTGGCCTCGGTGAGTAGGTGGTCTATCCTTACTGCGGCCTCCGCTATCGAGTGGACTTCTGATCTAAACTTTCCAGTTTCTTCTGTCATTCTTTTTCCCTCACTATCCGTGATATGTCAATTAGGGAAGTATTGATGTTCTCAAGCATCGGGAGGATCTGGCCGTTGATCTCCATCATCTTATCGCGTTGCTCCTCGGCTAGTTCCTTTTCCTTCAGCAGCATGTCTCGCATGGCCTGAGACTGCTGCCATAGAACATCGGCATCGCTAGTCGATACCTTGCCTGTAGTAGTCCGCCTACGGACAAAATAGGTAACCGTCGCCGCAAAGAACCCGCCAGCCGCAAGCGCAATCGCTATAATTGCACTGATAAGCCCGAGACCTGAGCTTGTATTCTCAGTAGCAGTAGCTAGCACGGCAGTCACCCACTCAGTAGGAAAGCGTGTCCCCCGACCGGCCGGTGGCCAGCCGGGGCCGCCTAGGTCAGGCCGTGGTTGGTTGACGTGGGGGCGTGGATCCCGAGGTCGCCGGTGACGTGTGTCGACGACGACGACGCGGCGCGGACACCGTAATTGGGCAGTTTGGTGATGCCGGCGTCGCACCCGGCGAAGATGTTGGCCGCGATCGCGACAGCGTGCACGCCGACGCCGAGGCCGATGTGCGGGCAGGCGTCGTTGGCCGCCTGGCTGTTCGAGTGGAACACGTTCGCGTGAATGGTCGCCGGCATGTCACCGTCATAGACGGCGACGCCCTCGTCGGAGTTCCTGTCGATGCCGTTGGAGCTGATGATATTGCCCCAGGACCCGGACGACACGTTGATGCCGACCAGGTTCCCGTAGAGGTCGTTGCTGATGACGTGGGTAACCGCCGCGGAATTCTGGTTGGCGTCCGCGGCCCAGTGCAGCGCCTTCGAGGTGCCGAGGTTGATGCCGGCTCTCCCGTTGGTCCCGCAGATGTTCTGCGTCACGGTGTTGTCCGATCCGGCGACGCAAATGCCGTCCTTGACCGCGTAGTTGCACACGCTGTTGAGAACCTTGTTGGCTCGCCGGTAGTGGCCGAGGTAAATGTTGTGGCCAGGATTATCGTGAACGTAGCACCGTTCGATGACGACCTGTCCTTCCTGGCCCGCTTTGCCGTCGCTGATATGGATGCCATTACCGGCGGTGTTGTTCTTCTTGTTCCCGTCGATCTGGATGTCGCGGATGCGGCAGTAGTTGTTGCCGTCAGGAATCGACAGCAGGTCGCGGTTGGTGCCGCCCAGCCTGGTCAGCGTCGAAACGCCGGCGATCGACTTGTTGCCTGGGTACGTGCCGGACGAGACGCCCTCGAGGATGGCGCCCGCCGGGATAAACAGCTGGCTGACCCGGTAGTCAGCCGTGCCGGACGACGGGAAGAACGTCACCGCGTTGTGCGCGGTGGCGTAGTTGATCGCCGCCTGGATGGCCTTGGTGTCGTCGGTGACGCCGTTGCCGGCCGCGTTGAACGGTGCGTCCTTCACCGAGACCACGCTGGGCGCCCCCGCGGCGCCGGTCGCTGCGCCCGCGCCCGCTGCGGTGGCCGCCGGGGCCGGACTGGCCGCCGGGGTCGCGCCCTGGCGGCGCTGCCCGCTCCGGCCGCGCGGGCCGCCGTGGGCCGCGCCCGGGGCCGCGCGGCCGCGCCCACGGGGCCGGTCGGCCCTGCTGGTCCCGGCTGGCCCTGCAGGCCCATATGGGTGGTGATGCCCGCGTTAGTCGGCGGCAGCGTCAGCGACAGCCAGTGCTGAGACGTGCCCTGCGAGAAAGCCGGCTGAACGTCCTGGCTGTAGAGAGTGGTCCCCGAGTTCTTGTCCTGGACGACCAGCTTCCATGGAATACCGGAACCGTCAGGCGTCGGGTCGGGAACGCCGGTGAGAGTCCAGTTGCCGTTGACATCCGAGGTCGTCGTGACCGGCAGCAGGTTGACCTTGACGTTGCCGGTCGCATCAAAATAAGCAGACAGCGGGGTCAGGGTGACGGTAACCGCTTCACCGCTGTTGTTCGTCAAAACGTTCGTCCCAGTGATACTCAAAGTGTTATACATCGCCTTGGTGCCCTCTCAATCGACGGTTCTTTCTAGTCCTGCGGTCCTGGCGGCCGAGGCTCTGGCCGTACATGTGCGTCCGCAGGCTCCTGGCTGAGCGGTGCCGCATGCGACTCACCTGCTCGCTCGCCGCCCGTACCGGTAGGTCCGACAAGTTCGGCCCGGAACCTCTACCGCCGGCGGGTGTGACGCAGCCCACACGGCCAGGTACTCCACGCCGGACGGGGCTACATCGTTCTGGCGTTGTTCCACCCGGCGGTGCGGGTGGCGCGCGGGGGCGTGGCCCGCAGGGCAGGGCGAGGCCGAGGTGAGACCGGGGGGCAGCGCCGTCCCCGGCGCTGTGATCACGGTCACAGTCAAGCGATGTCCGTAATCATGCAGATACTGATGTGGTCAGAGTGGCTATTGGCTGAAAAGTTATAGGAGTTACTAATGTCAGGCATGATTACCGGCCGCGGAAGCGAGGTCGTGGCGCGCTTTCAGCGGCGGATCAGGTGGATCAGCGAATCAGTCGCCGTTGCCTTCGGCAACCAGGTTGACGCCGAAGACCTGCGTCAAGAGGCGGTGATCTTGGTGCTGTCGTACGCGGGCATTGCCGAGGGGTGGCATCACGACAAGCTTTCCGCCTGGGAGCGCATCGCGGGCGGCGACGAGGCCCGGGTGAACGCACTGCTCGCGCGGACGTTGCGGCTCGACCTCAGCCGCATGACCGGCCGTTGGCTGGAAAGGGCGATCCGGGCCGCGTCGCTGAACGACATCCCGGCCCATGAGGAACCGTCCGACGACGATTTCGAGGATCGCGTGCTTGACCGGATGAAGCACAGCATGGCCGCGTTGCGCAGGAAGTACCCGACGCTGGTGCGTCATTTCATCGACGGCTACACGGAACGGGACATCGCCATCGATGAAGGCGTGAGCGTTCAGGCCATCTGGAAGCGCGTCGCCAAAGAGAAGGCCGCTCTCGCCAGGGCACACGGCATCCCTGTCAGAGACCTCACAAGCGCTGCTTAGGAGACCTCGATGCGACTAACCGCGATTCCGTTCAGCACGATGGCGGACAACGACGTCATCACCTCTGGGGAACTAGCGGACTCGATTACCCGGCTGACGGCTTCGGGTGAGTTCTTCACGCCCTGGCCGCACCTGGTCGCCCGGCTAATCGTCGATGACGTGGGGAAGCACCGCGAACCCGAAGAACCAGAATACGAAGACGGCGCCGTTTACCAGGATGCCTACGGCGAGGTATGGCAGTACAGCGACTTCCCCGAGGGCGATTGCGCCTGGCGGTCATTCACCGATGACCCCGTTCAGTTTCACGTGCCGAAGCGGCCGCTACGCAAGCTGGTTCCGGAAAAGGAGTCAGCCGCCATCGCCGGCCCGGGCCACGGCGGGTAGGGCGGGTCCCTGGGCCCCTGCCTGCTGTTTGAATTACGGTGATGTGGCTGCGGCGCAGTTGGCCTGGCTCTGTGAGTGGAGCCCCTCCTTAGGTGAATCGCTTGCGTCCGAGCGCCGCGACGAGCGCGTATGCTGCCAGCCCGTGACTGCTGTCCGTTCCATTTCGGGAATGGGTGAATTACCTCCGCTCGCAACGGCGATCACAGGAATCACCTCGGCGGCGCGGGTCGGCCTCCCGGCGGCCGCGACTTGCTGTCAGTTCCGGGGTCCCGGGCCACCTTCTATCAGTTTCTGTGTCGCATACCGGACATAACGGACGTAGAAGTGACCGAAATCGATAGGAAGATGAAAGTCTGGCAGGGAAGCCAACCCAACGGCAGGCCGGATCATCGCGTAGTGCGGCTGTAGTACCAATCGGGTTGTGCGCACGCGTGGCGGGCTGCTGTTTGCCCGGTCCTTGGTCAGGGCAGCTGGAACCGCCCCGCGTGCATGGGTGCTTGTGCACGGCTCGCGCGTTTCGTGCGGACGCGCGCGGGAGGGGGCACGCGCACAACCGCGCGGGCGATCGCGGGCTTCGGGCGCAGGACGTGAGACGCGCGAGTGATGCTCAGGACTGCGGGCCGCCCGGGGCTAATCGCGGGCTAATCGCGGGCTAATCGTCGAGCGGGTCCTGCCTGAGGGAGGCGGTGAGCGCCGTCCAGGCGACGGCGGGTATCGCCAGGGCCTGCCCGTCGCGGTCGGCGCTGTCGCGGACCAGGATCACGCCGGTGCCGGTGGCCGTCTCTACGCAGTCCGCGCCGCCGTTGCTGCTGTAGCTCGACTTGCGCCAGTCCATGATGTCTCGGCCCTTCTGGGGATCGCCCGTGTCTCGCTGGCCGGGCGGGCTTGCGCTCTCACGCTATCAAAAATCCGCCGTAGCCACCGAACCGTTTCCTCGTCGGTGTAGACGCTGCCGCTCAGCGCGTTCTCGGTGTAGGCGGCGGCGTCGGTGATCATCAGCGAGGCGGTGGCCAGCGGGATGGTCACGGGCGGGACGACCTGCACGACCACGTTGGGCCGTCCGGCCGGCTCGGCTAGGCGGGAGCACTGCGCTGCCATCACCTCGGCCGACCCGATCGCGCGGTAGAGCGACGCCATGTCCACGAGCAGGGTGACGGCCGGGCCGTCTTCGCGGAAGAGTCTCCGCTGCCTGGCCATGCGCCCGTTAAGCCGTGCTTCGATCTGGCCGGCGGTGGCGCCAGGATGGATCGCGAGCATGCCCCGCGCGTACCCCTCGACCTGGCCGATGCCGCTCACGATCCCGGGGGTCCACGCCGACAGCTCGGCCGCTTGTTCCTCGTACTCAGACCAGTCGCGGAACCCGGCGGGCATCCACGTGCGGGATGAGTCGTAGAAGCTCGCAAACCAGCCGCGCAGTTCGGGGAACACCTGGTCGCACGCCTGTGCCACGGCCTGGGTAGGCGGGCGCTTCCCCGTCTCGACCCGGCTCAGGGTCGTGTAGTCGATGCCGGTCCGGGCGGACATCTCCCGCAGGGTCCAGCCGCGCCCCTGCCTCATCTTGTTCATCTGCCGGCCGAAGCTCGTCACAGCGCTGTTGGCGTTGGTGGCAGCCATGCGACCAGTTAGGCACACCGCTTGGGTTATCCGCCCCGTTCCGCGATCCTCGGAACACGCTCCGCTGTCCGCGAGTGGCGGCAGCGAACGCCGGCAACACCGGGCGGCGGGGCGCTCCAAGACCGTACCGGAGGCAGACAAGGGCGCGCGGCTGCGGGTACTGATAGATCCGACAAGCTGAGCCCCGAACCTCTACCGGGGATGTCGTGACACAGGTCACACCGCATCCCGGCGCCACCCCGAGCGGTAGCGTGAGCGCTATGGCCATCACCACGCGAACCCTCGGGCGCACCGGCGCGGACGTTACCATCCTCGGCTACGGCGCCATGGAGCTGAGAGGGCTGCCCCGCGGCCCGCAGATCTCGGACGAGGATGCGGGCCGCGTGCTCAACGCCGTCCTCGACGGCGGCATCAACCTCATCGACACCTCACCGGACTACGGGCGCAGCGAGGAACTCATCGGCAGCCACGTCGGCCACCGCAGGGACGAGTTCTTCCTCGCCTCCAAGTGCGGCTGCCCCATCGAGGCCCCCGCCGACATGCCGCCGCCGTACCCGCACGACTACAGCCCGGCTAACGTCCGCGCCGACGTCGAGCAGTCGCTGCGCAGGCTGCGCACCGACCGCCTGGACCTGGTCCAGGTGCACATGTCGCCGAGCAGGCAGGCACTTGAGGAAAACCGCACGGTCGAGACGCTGCGCGAACTGCGGCGCGAGGGCAAGGTCCGGTTCATCGGGATGTCCGGCATCCTGCCGCACCTGGCCGACCACCTCGCGATGGACGTCTTCGACGCCTTCCAGATCCCCTACTCGGCCGTGCAGCGTGACCACGAGGGCCTCATCGACCAGGCGGCTCAGCAAGGCGCTGGCACGCTGATCCGCGGCGGCGCGGCCCGCGGCGCGGCCTCGGCGGAGAAGAACTGGCGAACCGGGCCGCTCACCCAGCAGCCCGGCCTCGGCCAGCGGAACTGGGAGACGTCGGGCATCGCGGACCTGCTCGACGCGGCGGGCATCGCCCCGATGGAGTTCATCCTGCGCTTCACCCTCAGCCACCCGGGCCTGTCCACCACGATCGTGGGCACGGCCAACCCGGCCCACCTCGCCGCCAACATCGCCGTCGCGGAGCAGGGCCCGCTGCCCGCCGACCTGTACGAAGCGGCCAAGAAGCGCCTGCCTGCCCCCGCCGCGGTGCTGCCGCACCACGCACCCCGGGCTGGCTCAGTTTTACCGGTAAGACCCGTGAGCGTCGCCCCGCGCGCCGCGCCAAAGCGGGATTTTGCCGGGTATGACCGTTTTGCCGCGCCAGCGCCGCCCAGCCGGGGCCGTGCCCCGTTGACTTGTCTTGCGTGACAAGACATCATGTGTGGCATGGGCAGCGATCCCGGGCATGACCGAGCTGCGCCGCGGCGTGCTCGGCCCGTGCGTGCTCGCGCTGCTCGACGAGCGGCCCAGGTTCGGACTCGAGCTCGTCCGCGACCTGGCGGCCGCCGGCGGCCTGCTGACCAGCGAGGGCACCGTCTACCCGCTGCTCAGCCGGCTGCGCGACGCGCGGCTTGTGACCAGCGAGTGGCACGACCCGGCGGGGGAGCGGGCGCGCCGCTACTACTCCATCACCGGCGAGGGCCGCGAGCAGCTCAAGGCGTTCCGCGCCGACTGGACCGACTTCGCGGGCACCGTCGAGTCCGTCCTGTTCCCTCCTCCGACGGCAACCCGCGGCGGACGCCCACGGGGAAGGAGGCCGCCGATGAGCGGCACGGTGCTTGAGAACGTCGCTGGTCCGCTGAGTACCTGCGGGGACTGAGCCTCGATATGCGTCTACGCTGCCCGTCGCGCAGGCGCGCGAACTGCGCGAGCAGATCGCCGCGCACCTGGACGAGGCGCTCGCCCCGGACGCCACCAACGCGCGAGGTCCAAGCGATGAACTCACCCGCCTGGGCTCGCCGAGATCCCTCGCCGCCGCCGCCGCGGGCCCGGTGCGACCGGCGGGATGGCGACGCCTGCGTAACCGGCTCGGCCACGTCCGCTGGTGGAACTGGGTCGCGATTGTCCTGGTCGTCGCAATAGCCGGCACCGGAGCGGGCCTGCTCATATCCATGCAGACCGCCGCGCCGCTGCGGCAGCACACCACCTTCGGCTGGTACTTCCCGCAAGACCGGGTGCGCGAGGTCGAAACGCAGGCCGGCGACACCACGCAGCTCACCATCCCGCAGCGGTACCGCCAGGAGCAGGGATTCTTCATCAACATCGTCAACAACAGCGACTGGACCCAGACCGTCCTCGGAGTCGGTCGGCTTGAGGCGCCGTTCAGCAACATGCCCCCCAGTTCGCCATCGGAAGCGACAAGAACGTCGATCTCGGCGGCATGGACAACCTGGTCCGCTGGTCCGCCACAGGCAGCATCCCGCCGCATTCGATCAGGGCGCTGCGCGTGCTGTGGGACTCGAACATCTGCTGGGTACCGGGGACGCCACCCGCTTCCATCCAGGACATCGTGCTGACCGTTCGCGTTGGCACCGTCACCAGGACGGAGGACATCCGGCTGTTCTACGCGGTGGCCCTGTCGGGCAACAAGGGGCCCAGTGTCCGTGACCGGGCCGGAGAGCCGAGTCCCCAAGGAAGCAGCTGGCGTCCAAGCGGGAAGGAACCCGCCGGTGAGCGACACGGTGCTTGAGCAGCCTCTAGTCCGCTGGTACCTGCGTGATCTCGATAAGGCCAGCCTGAGGCTGCCCGACGCGCAGGCGCGGGAACTGCGCGAGCAGATCGCCGCCCACCTGGATGAGGCGCTGCCGCCCGGCGCCACCGACGAGCAGGTCCGCGATGAGATCCGCAGGCTCGGTACCCCGCGCTCCCTCGTCGCCGCGGCGGCGGGCCCGGATTCCCGCCCGCTGGCCGCGCGTGTGCGGGCCAGGCTGGCTCGCGTCCGCTGGTGGACGTGGGTGTCGGTCGCCGCGGTCGCCGCGCTGGCCGGCGCCGCGCTGAGCTACGCGCTGCTCGCGCTCAACGCGACACCGCTGATCCAGACCGCTGAGACCGGCTGGTACTACCCGCAGGACCAGGCGCACTCGGTGATGACGCAGGCCGGGAACGTCACCCAGTACACCGTCCCTGACCGCTTCGGCCAGGAGCAGGGCATCGTGGTCAGCATCGTCAACAACAGCGACTGGACCCAGACCGTCCTCGGCATCGACCCGCACTGGTTGGTGTTCTCCTACGAGCCCGTCCAGGTCAGCGTCGGCAGCGGCCAGTGGGCCGACCACGGCAGCTCAGCGGGCCAAGTCAACTGGTCATCGCCCGGCAGCATCCCGCCGCACTCGGTGCGGGTGCTGCGCGTGCTGTGGAAGTCTGACTTCTGCATGGGGACCGACGGGGGGTGGTCATCCACCCAGGACTTGCCGCTGACCGTCCGCGTCGGGATCTTCACCCGGACCGAGGACGTCCCGCTCCTGGCCGCGTTCGCCCTGACCGGCAGCAAGGCGTCCGCTGCGTGCCACTCGCCGGCCCGTCGGGTAAGACTGTTGCCGTGACCTCCTGGGTGCTGCACCTGGACATGGACCAGTTCCTCGCCGCCGTCGAGCAGGCGCGCCGCCCCGAGCTGCGCGGCAGGCCGGTGGTGGTCGGCGGTGACGGCGACCCGGCCAAGCGCGGCGTGGTCTCCACCGCCTCCTACGAGGCACGGGAGTTCGGCGTGCACTCCGGCCAGCCGCTGCGCACCGCCGCCAAGCGCTGCCCGGACTGCGTGTTCCTGCCGGTGGACGCCGACGCCTACAACGAGGTCTCCGCGGTGGTGATGAACGTGCTGCGGGAAACCGGCTGCCCGGTCGAGGTCCTCGGCTGGGACGAGGCGTTCATCGGCGTCACCACCGATGACCCCGACGGCTTCGCCCGCGGCCTCATCGCCGACGTCAAGGCGGCCACCGGCCTTGACTGCTCGGTCGGCATCGGCGACAACAAGCTGCAGGCCAAGATCGCGACGAGCTTCGGCAAGCCGGCGGGCGTCGGCAGGCTGACCACGGCGACCTGGTTCGACGTGCTCGGCGACCGCCCGCCGGACGCGATCTGGGGCATCGGCGCGAAGACGCTGGCCAAGCTCGCCACGCTCGGCATCACCACCGTGCGCCAGCTGGCCGCGGCCGACATGGCCGCGCTGGCGAAGGTGTTCGGCCCGACGACCGGGCCCTGGCTGGTCCTGCTCGGCAACGGCCGCGGCGAGTCCGAGGTGGACGCGACCCCGTACGTGCCGCGCTCGCACGGCCGCGAGGTCACCTTCCAGCGCAACCTGACCGACTGGGCGCAGGTCGCGAAGGAGATCTCGCGGCTGGCCCGCCAGGTAGCCGGCGAGGTCACCGAGCGTCCCGTGGCCCGCGTCGTGGTGAAGGTGCGCTACGCCCCGTTCGTCACCGTCACCCACGGCGTGCCGCTCGCCCCGGGTGAGCAGTCGCCGCCCGGCATACCGCAGCCGCCACGGCGAGCCGCTTCCCCTGAACGAAACGCCGGAGTTGGGCCCGAATCGAGCAGGCCGCCGCGGCCGCGCTGGCCAAGTTCACCCCTGGCCGTCCCGTGCGCCTGCTCGGCGTCCGCGCCGAGTTCGCCGACAACCCGCACTAGCCACAGCAACCACGCCCGTTTCCGGCTTTCGTCAGTGCCGAGAGTTTGACATCCATGAGCTGTCGAAAGTCTGGGCGCTGAACTTCCCGGTCCCGGAGCTCACGGCCCGAGCGCCCGGTCGAGCGGTACCAGGTGACGCTGCAGCGCGAAGATGGCCGCCTGGGTGCGGTCGGCGAGCCCGAGCTTGGCGAGGATGCTGGACACGTGGCTCTTGACGGTCTCGTCGGAGACGGAAAGCGCCCGTGCGATCTCCCGGTTGGACCGGCCCTGCGCCAGGCCCTTGAGCACGTCGGTCTCCCGCGGCGTCAGCTGCGCGAGCGGGTCGGCGGCGGCGTGCCGCAGCTCGCGCAGCATCCGGGCGGTCGCGGAAGGCTGCAGCACGCTCTCGCCGCGCGCGGCGGCCCGCACCGCCTCGATGACCTGGTCGACGCCCGCGGTCTTCGGCAGGTAGGACAGCGCGCCTGCCCGCAGCGCCTGGACGAGGTGCTGGTCGTCGGCCGAGGAGGTGAGCACGAGGACGGCCGCGCTCAGCCCGTCGGCCTGCATCGCGGCGAGCACGCCGAGCCCGTCGAGGCGCGGCATGAGCAGGTCGAGCAGCACCACGTCCGGGGCGAGCGCGCGGATCGCGTCGAGCGCGGCGGCGCCGTCGGCGGCCTCGCCCGCCACCTCGATCCCCGGCTCGCTCGACAGCAGGAAGTGCAGCCCCTGGCGGACGACCTTGTGATCGTCGGCGATCAGCACCCGGATCATCGGAGCTCCTCGGCGACGCCCTCACCGGTGCGGCCACTCACGGTGAGGCTCGCCGCGAGCAGCGGGAACGAGGCGCGGACCCGCGTGCCCTGGCCCGGCGCGCTCTCGACCGTAAGCAGGCCGCCCAGCTCGGTGACCCGATCCCGCATCGTTCGCAGGCCGAGACCGCGGCCGTCACCGTCCCGCGGCGGAGCGGACACGTCGAAGCCGCGCCCGTCGTCGGCGACCTCGAGCACCGCGCACGCGCCGTTCGCCTCGAGCCCGACAGCGATGCGGGCCGGGCTGGCGTGCCGCGCGGCGTTGGCGACCGCCTCCTGCGCCACCCGGAGGATCGCGTGCTCGACCGCGGGCGGCAGGCCGTCCGGCCCGAGCCCGGTCAGGTCGAGCTCGGCGCTGACCGGGATGCCGAGCCGCTCCGCGTAGGACCGGCAGACGCCGGCGAGGGCGCCGGGCAGGTCGTCCTCCGTAAGGGCGACCGGGCGCAGCGCGAGCAGCAGCGACCGCATCTCGCGCATCGTGTCGCCCGCGGTGCGCTCCATGATCTCCACCTGGGGGAGCACCGTCGATCCTGCGGGCAGGGCCCGGCGCAGCCCGCCGGCCAGCACGCTGAGCGAGAACAGCTCCTGCGAGATGGAATCGTGCAGCTCGCGGGCGATGCGCGTGCGCTCCGCGTGCCTGGCGTTGGCCTCGCCGAGCGTACGGGTGGCGTCGAGCGAGGCCTGGAGCTGGCTCGCCATCTTATTGAAGTTCTCCTCAAGGCGGGTTACCTCGTCGTGCCCGCGGACCGGCACCCGCAGCCCGAAGTCCCCGTCGGCCACCCGCAGGCTCAGTGCGGCGAGCCGGCCGAGCCGCCGGGTCAGCCGCCTGGTGGACAGCAGCCCGAAGGCGAGCCCGACCGGGAATGCCGCGGCGAGCAGCACCGCGCCGGTCCTGACCAGGCCCGGCGAGACGGTGACCCCGCCGATCCCCGGCGCCACGGCCGGAACCTCGACATAGAGCATTCCGAGCACGGTCTCGCCGCTCGCCCCTGTACCCGCCGCGCTTGGCGCCGCGGACGGCGAGCCGACGGCGGACGGCTTACCGCCGCGGGGCGCCGTGATCGGCGCGGCCGCCCACACGACGTTTCCCGACGGCAGCGGCGCCTGCCCGCTGTCCGCCACCGGCCAGCGGACGAACGAGGCGAGCACCTTGCGCGCCGCCCCCGCCTGCGCGTCGGAGCCGCGGCTGCCGCGCGGGTAGCACGCCGGGTAGGAGGAGCCGAGCACAGTGCCGGCGCTTGACACGATGACGGCGAAGGACGCCGGGGCCAGATCGCACGCGGCGGTCGTGAGCTGCGGGATTACCACACCGCCGTCGCCGTCGGGTCGCGCCTGACCAGCGGCGACGGAAGCGCCCGCGGTGACCAGGTCGGCGGCGAGGCCAGCTGGCTGCTGCGCAGTGAGTTTCGTGTCGGTCTTCCCGATCTTCGCGGCGAGGCCCTGCGCCGTGACCTGGGCGAGTCCCTGGACCGCCTGCGGGGTGAGCGGTGTCGGCGGGCTGAGCGCGGCGACACCGAAGATCACCAGTTCGGTGAGCAGCACTACCCCGGCGGTGACCGCCACGTAGGTGGCGGTCATCGTGGCCTGCAGCCCCCAGCGCCTGGTCATCGCGGCCCCTTCGTCCTTCTGACGGTACCGCGATAACAGTAACTGCCAGCTCAGCGCCCCTCTACCCGCTGCGGGGGGAGAAGCACTGCCCGGAATGGGGGAGGCAAGTTCGCTCCGCTCCGCGATGCTCAGGCCCCGCCGCCGCTGCGAGGCTCGGACTCGCGGCAAATCGATGCCGCTCGGGTGGCTCACGTCACGCAGCCTCAGCGCAGCGGGTGCCCGATGACCCGAAGGGACCGACATGACTAAGCTCACTTGCCCTGGCCGGAGCCGGACGCTGCTCGCGTCCGGCGTCATCCTGGCGGCTGCCCTGGCCGGGTGCTCCGCCGTCGGCGGCGCAACCAACTCCGCGGCTGTCACGTCGTCAAGCACGCCGGACGACGAGACCGATGTCGATCGTTACCTGCTACCGCACGCACGGTGATCCCTCGTTCCCCAACCCGGTCTACGACCCGAGCGACGGCCGCTGGCACTTCGCCGTCTCGCCCGGATCGGCTCCGGCGAGCACCCAGCAGGCCTGCCAGCACCTGTTCCCGTCGAGCAACGCCTCACCGCCCGTCCCGCAGGCACAGTTCCAGCAGCTCGTCCGGCTGGCCGAGTGCATCAGGCAGCATGGCGTGCCCAACTGGCCGGACCCGGACCCGGACGGCTCGTTCCCGCTGCCCCCGTCGGTCAACCCGAAGAGCCCCGCCGGCCAGGCTGCGGGGAACGCCTGCAAGCGGTACCTGCCGAGCAGCGGGCACATCGATGTCCACGCAGTCGCGTCCTGACCGCGTGCCGGGCACGGATGCCGCGCCCGGCACGCAACCCCCGGCAGGTGAGGAGTTCGCTCCGGGCCCGCAGCCCGCGCCGTTGGCCGTCCGCCGCCGGCCGGCGGCAATCGCCGTCACCGGGATCGCGCTCGCGGCCGTCGCCGGCTTTGCGGCGCGGGGGCTGTGGCCGGGCGGCACGCACCCGGCGGTCACGGCGGCCGTTCCCGTGGCGACCGCCCCGGTGCTGCGCACCGACCTGTCGGCCCGCCAGCAGGTCGCGGGCACGCTTGGCTACCTGGGCTTCTTCACTGTCGCGAACCAGGCCAGCGGCGGGCTGCTCACCTGGCTGCCCGCTCCGGGGGACGTGGTGCGCCGGGGACACCCGCTGTTCGCCGCCGACGGCCAGCCGGTGACGCTGCTGTACGGTTCTGTCCCCGCCTGGCGCACCTTCGCGCCCGGCATGTCACGAGGACCCGACGTCGAGCAGCTACAGCGGAACCTGGCCGCGCTCGGCTTCCGCCCGGGACCCGCCGACGGCCAGTTCGGCTGGTCCACCGAGGCCGCCGTCGAGCGGTGGCAGGCGGCCCGCGGCCTGGTGGTCACCGGGACGATCCCGCTCGGCGAGGTCGCGTTCCTGCCCGGGCCGCTGCGGGTCACCGCGGTCGCGCAGCCGCTCGGCGCCACCGTCGCCGCGGGCGCCAGCGTGCTGTCAGGTACCTCGCTGACTCCCGCCGTTCAGGTCTGGCTAGCCGTCGGCGGTCCCGTCGTCCGCCCGGGCGACCAGGTGCTCGTCACCCTCCCGGACGGAACGACGACGGTGAAGGGCACCGTCCGCTCCGTCGGCACGGTCGCGACGTCGCCAGGCGACGCGGGTTCCGGCGGCAGCACGAGCGGCGCGGGTCGGCGGCTGCGGGCGGGGGCGGGGGAGCGGCCGGGGGCGGCAGCGGCGCGGCCGCCGTCATCCCGGTCACGGTCACCATGGCGTCCCCGGTCCCCGCCGGGCTCGACCAGGCGCCGGTCCAGGTGTCGATCACCGGGCAGCGCGCCGACGGGGTCCTCGCGGTCCCGGTGACCGCACTGCTCGCCGCGCCCGGCGGCGGGTACGAGGTTCAGGTCGCCGGCGGCGCCGTGACCCGGCCGGCTGATCCCGGTGAGCACCGGCCTGTTCGACGACGCGAGCGGGCTTGTCGCGGTCACCGGGCCAGGCCTGGCGGCCGGCCTGTCCGTGACGGTGGCGCAAGGATGAGCGCCGCCTTTGCCCAGACCCCGGCGCTCAGCCTGCTCGACGTGCGCAAGAGCTACCGGGCGACGCCCCCGGTCGAATCGGTGCGCGGCGTCACCCTCGATGTCATGCCGGGCGAGTTCGCCGCCATCGTCGGCCCGTCGGGCTCGGGCAAGAGCACGCTGCTGCACCTGGCCGCCGGGCTTGAACGGCCGACCGCGGGCACGGTCAGCATCGCCGGCCAGGATCTCTCCGAACTCGACGACCGTGCGCTCGCCGGGCTCCGCGCATTCCGGGTCGGCGTCATCTTCCAGCAGTTCTTCCTGCTCGATTCGCTGACCGCGCTTGACAACGTGGCCACCGCCCTGCTGTATCGCGGGATGGCGGCCCGGCGGCGCAACCAGGCCGCCGCCGCGATGCTCGAGCCTGGTCGGCCTCGGCCACCGGATGACCCACCGGCCGCGCCAGCTGTCCGGCGGCGAGCAGCAGCGGGTCGCGATCGCCAGGGCGCTCGTCGGCCGCCCGGCCATCGTGCTGGCCGACGAGCCCACGGGCAACCTTGATCAGGCCACCGGCCAGGAGATCATGGCCCTGCTGCGGGCACTCAACGCCGAACACGGCGTGACCATCGTCGTCATCACCCACGACATGGCGATCGCGACGGCCGTGCCGCGCCGGATCGAGTTGCTTGACGGCCGCGTCGTCGCCGACGTCACCACGCAGGCCCGCGCCAAGGAAGGAAGTGCTCGTTCATGACACCGCAGGCCGCCCCGCAGGCCGCGACGCCGCACACCTGGCGCTCCACGGTCCGGGCCGCCGATATGCTGCGGACCTGCCTGGCCGGACTGCGGCACCGCCGCGCCCGCGCCGGGCTTTCCGCGCTGGGCATCGCCATCGGCATCGCGGCGCTCGTCGCGGTGCTCGGCATCACCCGCTCCAGCCAGTCCGCGCTCCTCGCCGAGATCGACCAGCTCGGTACGAACCTGCTCACCGTGACCAACGGGCAGACACTGGGCGGCCAGGAGGCCGAGCTGCCCGCGACCGCGACCGCGATGATCCGCCGCGTCGACGGCGTCGAGCACGCGGCGCCGACGGCGATCGTCACCACCGCCCGCGTGTACCGCACCGGCAAGGTTCCCGTCTTCGACACGGGCGGCCTCGCGGCCAGGGCGGCGGACCCGTCGCTGCTCGCCGTGCTCGGCGGCACCGTCCGCCAGGGTGTCTTCCTCAACCCCGCCACAAGCAGGTACCCGGTGACGGTGCTCGGCTCCCAGGCGGCCCAGACGCTAGGCATCCCCGCCGCCGACGCCGGCGGTCACCAGTACCGCGTGCTGATCGGCGGCCGCCTGTTCACCGTCGCCGGCATCCTGAACCCGCTGCCGCTCGCGCCGGAGATCGACCGGTCCGCGCTCGTCGGCTTCCCCGTCGCCGCCGCGCTGCTCGGCTACGACGGCCATCCGAGCCGGATCTACGTCCGCACCGACGTCGACGCGACCGCCCAGGTCGCCGCGCTCCTCGGGCCGACGGCCGACCCGCAGGTCCCCGGGAGGCGCGGCGGTCAGCCAGCCGTCGGCCGCGCTGACCGCGCGGCTCGCCGTGGCCACGGCGTCCACCGCGCTGTTCGCGGGCCTGGGCGCGGTCGCGCTGCTCGTCGGCGGCATCGGGATCGCGAACGTCATGGTCATCGCGGTGCTCGAACGCCGGCAGGAGATCGGCCTGCGGCGCGCGCTCGGCGCCGCCAGGCGGCACATCGCCGCGCAGTTCCTCACCGAGGCCATCCTCCTCGGCCTGCTCGGCGGCACCGCGGGCACGGCGTCGGGCGCCGCGCTCACCGCGATCGTGGCCCGGCCTGCGGCACTGGACGCCGCTGATCCCGCCGCAGGCACTCCCCGGCGCCGTGGCGGCCGCCGTCACGATCGCCGCCCTGGCCGGACTGTACCCGGCCGTCAGGGCGGCCCGCCTGTCACCAGCCGAGGCCCTGCGCACCACCTGACGCGGCCGGCGGGCACGCCCCGCGGCGGCCTGAGGCTAGAGCGCCCGGCTCATCCGGATCTCGGCCACCGCGGGGTCCCAGGGCAGCGGCTGCAGTTCGCCGGTAACCGCGAACCCGCACCGCTCGTACAGCCGCAGGCCGTCGGTTCGGCTCGGTGACCCAGAGGAACAGCGTGCGGAAGCCGCGCGCCCGCGCCCAGCGAGGCCGCCGCTTCGACGAGCGCCTCGCCGACCCCCTGGCCGCGGCAGCCGCGGCCGTACCCACATGGAGACGAGGTCCGCGGCCCCGTCTTCCACGATACACACCCGCGAGCCCGGCGGGCTCCTGGCACGGCGCGGGCAACGTGGGCGAAGAAGTTGACGGACCGGTCGTTGATCCGGCCGCGCCACTGCGGCTCGCCGAAGGCCGCCTCGCGCGAGTACGTCGAGCCGAACGCGTGCGGCGCCTCGGCGAGCGCGGCCAGCCGCACGTCCCGCATCAGCTCCCAGTCGTCCGCCGTGATCTCGCGTACCAGCACCATGGCGTTCATGGTGCCGCGCCGGCCAGGCCAGGCGCGAGCGAATTACGCTCGGCTGGCCGGGGCGCCAGCGGCGGCCGTTACGCTCCGACGTGCGAGCTGAGCCAGTCGCAGAACGCCGCGCTCGCCGCGAAGAACTCCCTGGTCTTCTCCAGGGGTGCCGGGGTGGACAGCCAGGGCTCCGCATTCCAGTGCCGCCACGTGGTCAGCCCCTTGTGCCGCAGCAGGTCGATCCGCGGGTGGTCGGCCGGGTAACCGCGCGGTGCCGACTTGAGCGTGCCGTGCCCGTGCACCTCCACGCCGTCCGCCGACAGCGCGGCGACGATCGCGGCGAGCTCCGCGCCGTCCGGCCCGGCGACCCCGGCGCGGTACCTGGTGAGCTCGTCGGGCTCCAGGTGCCACCGGCCCGCCCCGGCGGACAGCCCGTCCGCCGACAGCTGCACGTAGCAGGCCGAGCCGAGCGTCGCCCCGATGTGCGTCTTATATGGCGTCTTATCGTGACTGAACCGGATGTCGCGGTACGGCCGGAAGATCTTCGTCTCGCCGAACTCGGGAGCCAGCTCCTCGAGCAGCTCCTCCATCGGCCGCAGCACCTTCTCCTGGTACACGGCCTTGCGGCTCGTCCAGTACTCCTTGGAGTTGTCGTCCTCAAGGCCCGCGTAAAACGCCAGCGCCTCCGCCGGCCAGCCACCAAACGCCATTGCCACAGCTTACGCCGGGCCGGACCGGTCCTGGCGCGGTGCGGACGAATCCCCGCCCGTCCCGAAAATTCTCGCTTTCGTGGGCTTGCAATGGCGTGTAGCTCTAGAATCAGCCCTTTCGCCCCGATAGCCTAGCCGCGGCAGATCATCAGGGCGAACGGCAGTAGACGAGGTATATTTCCGGTTCTCCCTGGCGACGATAGGAGTTGTCCGACTGTGCATCACGAGGAGCTGTCCGCCAGGGAGCGGGCCGTGCTGTTCACGCTGCTCTCGCAGGCGCGCAAGCTCTCCAACGCGGAGCTTGAGGCGCTGATCGGCATCCGTCTCGAGGGCCGGGAACGCCGCAAGCTCAACGAACTCAAGCTTGTCGAGTCGGACAAGCCGGGGCGGGGGTTCGTGCACGAGCTTTCCGACGCCGGCTGGCAATGGTGCGCCGACGAACTGGCCGGCGGCCCCTTCGGCCGGGCCAGCAGCCTTGAGCGCGCTCAATACCTGATGTTGCGCGTGTTCGACCGCTATATGAACGCGGCCAGGCTGAGCCTCGCCGAACTGGCCAGCTTTGACCTCAAGGCGCGTCCCACGGGACGGCACAAGCGCACGGACGCAGCCGACGGCTAGCCCGGCGACCCGATGGCGGGCGCCGGCGCGCGGGTTCCCGCACGGCCGGGCGGGTACCGCGCCGTTACAGTGGTCTGCAGGGCGGGCGCACGGACCGCCACGACCGCTGCAGGGGCCATGGACACGTTCGCCGAGGTCATCGACCGGACCACGATGGAGGAGCTGCGCGCCCGCGGTAGCTGGAAGTGGACGGCGGGTGGCCCGGGCGTGATCGGCGCGTTCATCGCCGAGATGGACTTCGGCGTGGCGCCGCCGGTCGAGGCCGCGCTGCTCGACGCGATCAGGCGCGCCGACTTCGGCTACCTCACCGAGCGGGCGGTGGCCGAGATGGCGGACGCGTGCGCCGGCTGGCAGCGGGACCGCTACGGCTGGGACGTGGACCCCGGGCGCATCAGGCCGCTGCCCGACGTGATCTCCGGCCTGACCGCCGCGATCACCGTGTTCTCCCGCCCGGGCAGCCCGGTGATCCTGCCGACGCCCGCCTACATGCCGTTCCTCACCTACCCGCGAAGCGCGGGACGGGAGATCATCCAGGTCCCGATGATCAGCGACGGCGGCCGCCACGTGCTCGACATCGACGGCATCGACGCGGCGTTCAAGCGCGGCGGGCACCTGCTCGTGCTGTGCAACCCGTGCAACCCGGTCGGCCGGGTCTACTCCGCCTGCGAGCTGCTCGCCGTCGCCGAGGTGGTCGAGGCCAACGGCGGCCGCGTCTTCGCCGATGAGATCCACGCGCCGCTGATCTACCCGGGGCACGCGCACATCCCCTACGCCTCGGTCAGCCCGGCCGCCGCCGCGCACGCGGTGACCGGCGTCGCCGCATCCAAGGGCTGGAACCTGCCCGGCCTCAAGTGCGCGCAGCTGCTGCTGACGAACGACGCGGACGCCGCCGCCTGGGCGGAGCGTGGCTTCACCTTCGAGCACGGCGCGTCCACTCCCGGCGCGTGGGCGACCATCGCCGCCTACCGCGACGGCAGGCCCTGGCTGGACGACGTGGTCGGCTACCTCGACAGGAACCGCGCGCTGCTCGCCGCGCTGCTCGCCGAGCATCTCCCGCAGGTCGGTTTCCTGCCGCCCGAGGGCACCTACCTCGCCTGGCTGGACTGCCGTGCGCTTGACTACCGTGCGCTCGGCCGCCCGGCGGACTTCTTCCTCGCCCAGGCGCAGGTCATGCTGACCGACGGCGCGGCCTGCGGTGAGGGCGGCGACGGCCACGTGAGGCTGAACTTCGCGACGCCGCGCCCGGTGCTCGCGGAGATCGTGCGCCGGATGGCCGCCGCGGCCGGCCTGTGACCCAGGTCCGACGGGATTTTTTACCACTATGTCGGTTATATGCACTTTGTTGCCTATGGCAATTATTGCCCGGATAGAGTGGCGCGGTTAGCTGAGAATTTGCCGATGCTGTTGGGGGTTACCGCCGCAATCCCCCGCGATTGCCCGCAGTCTGTGCCAATCTGAACAACGTCCGTAAATAAGACGACCTGGAAGAGCTTGCGGCCATGACTCGGTGGAGCCTCAGACGCCTTCTTGGAGGAACTCAGGATTCCGCGGGCGATGTCCGGCCGGCGGGGGGCTGGTCCGAGCCGGGGGCGGTCGCCCTGCTCGCCCCGCCGGCTTCGTTCAGGCGCCCGCCCAGGAGCGGTCCGCCGCGCCCGGGCCCGCCGCGGCGCGCGACGCGCGCGCCGACCCGGCCAGGCCGGAGGCCCAGGCACCGCAGACGGACGGGCCCTGGCCGGACATCTGCGACCAGTTCGGGCTCCACCTGCTCGTTCTCGCCGAGCAGTTGCGCGCCTCGCTCGATGAGCTGGAAGCCGACGAGGGCGACCCGGAACGGCTGCGGCGCCTGTTCCAGGTGGACCACGCGGTCACCCGGATGCGCCGCGCCAGCCGCGACCTGCGGACCCTGGCCGGGCGCAGCGAGGAGGAACTGGCCGGCTTCACCACCTCGCTGCTCGACATCATCCGGATGGCGGCCTCAGGGATCGAGCGGTACACCCAGGTGACGGTCGGGCGCGTCACCGACCTGGCCGTGCTCGGCTTCGCGGCCGACGACATCGGCTCGCTGATGTCGGCCCTGCTCGACAACGCCACCAGGTACTCGCCAGGGACGGTCACGGTGAGCGGGCACCTGCTTGACGACGGCGGCGTGATGTTCCGCGTCGAGGACAGCGGGATCGGCATCGGAGCGGACCAGGTCGCCGCGCTGAACGCCGCCTTCGCCGGCCCGGTACCGGACGTGGACGACCGGACCGGGCGGCATACCGGCTTCCCCGTGGTGCACCGGATCGCGCGCAAGCACTCGGTCGGCGTCCGGCTCGCCGCGCGCCCGCTGCCGAACAGCGGCACGGTCGTCATGGTGACCGTCCCGCCGCACCTGCTCTGCGAGGTTCCGCCGGAGCAAGCACAGCGCCGCCCGGCGCCAGCCGCCGGGCAGGCGTCGCCGCCGGCCACCCGGACCGCCGCGGTCACCGGGCTGGCCCGCGCCGAGTCGGCCCGGCCGCAGCAGCCGCCGCCATGGGAGCCGCCCGAGCTGCCCGACCGCGACCAGCCGCGCCAGCCGGGCGAGCTGCCCCGCCGGAAGCGCGCCAGCCTGCGCGGCGACGAGCCGCGACCCAAGCCGGCCCAGCCTGCCGCGGTGCGGACGCCCGAGCAGCAGGCGGCGGCGCGCCGCGCCTTCGCCGAAGAGCTCAGCGCCTTCGCCCTCGGTGCCGCCAGCAGTGCCGCTCAGGCCAGTGCCGCTCAGGCCAGTGCCGCTCAGGCCAGCGCAGGCGGCACCGCCACTGAAGAGGAGACACAGCAGTGACCAGTCAGGCCGCGCTGCCACGTGACCCACAGGACTTCGGCTGGCTCATCGATAACTTCGCCGCGTCGACGCCGGGCGTGACCCACGCGCTCATCGTCTCCGCCGACGGGCTGCCGCTGATCGCGGCCGGCGGCATGCCGCCCGACCTGGCCGATCCGCTCGCCGCGATGACCAGCGGGATCATCAGCCTCGGCAACAACATAGCGGGCAAGGTCGGCGAGCCCGGCTGTGACCAGGTGATGCTCAAGTTCCCGTCCGGTCACTTCCTCTTCATGGGCATCGGCAGCCTGGCCGGGTTCGCCGTCCTGGTGCGAGAGGGCGCGAACCTCGGCGTGGTGGCGCACCAGATGGCGCAGCTTGTCGATGCCGTCGGCCACGTGCTGACGCCACAGCTCCGCGACGACCTGCGCCGGCGGAACCTGATGGGCGGAGGCGCCGGGCGATGAGCGCCAACCCCTGGGTCCGGCCCTACGTGCTGACCGGCGGCCGGACCCGGACCCGGCACCGCCTGTACGTGCACACGCTCGTCTCGGTCGAGCATTACGACCCAGCGGCGTCGCTCCGGCTGTCGCCCGAGGCACGGCGGCTGTACGAGCGGGCGTCCTGCGGCGCGCAGTCGGTGGCGGAGCTTTCCGCGCACTGCGGCGTATCGCTTGGTGTCACCCGCGTGCTGCTCGAGGACCTGGCCGCCGCCGACCGGGTGCGGATCAACGAGCCGAAAACCGCGCCCCGGTCTAGGGTTGAGCCATGAGCGACGCCGGCGACTTCAAGCGCGACACCACCTACCTGGACGGCCGGATCACCGCCGACGGCCGCGGCGGCTGGCCGGCCGAGCCCGGCCGGTACCGGCTCGTCGTGGCGCGCGGCTGCCCCTGGGCCAACCGCGCCATGATCGTCCGCCGCCTGCTCGGCCTGGAGGGCGCCCTGTCCATGGGCATCTGCGGGCCGGCGCACGACTGGCGCTCCTGGACGTTCGACCTCGACCCGGGGGAGAAGGACCCGGTGCTGCGCATCCACTGGCTCCGGGAGGCCTACGAGAAGGCGGTGCCCGGCTACGACCGCGGCGTCACCGTCCCCGCCGTCGTCGACATCCCGAGCGGCAAGGTCGTGACGTCCGACTTCCGGCAGATCACCCGCGACTTCGAGAGCGAGTGGACCGCCTGCCACCGCGACGGCGCACCCGACCTCTACCCGGACGCCCTGCGCGACGAGATCGAGGAGGTGGCCGACCCGATCTACCGTGAGGTGAACAACGGCGTCTACCGCTGCGGGTTCGCCACCAGCCAGCAGGCCTACGACGAGGCCTACCTGGCCCTGTTCGCGCGGCTCGACCGGCTTGAGGAGCGGCTCGCCACCCGCCGCTACCTGGTCGGCGACACGATCACCGAGGCGGACGTCAGGCTCTGGCCCACCCTGGCCCGCTTCGACGCCGTCTACCACGGCCATTTCAAGTGCAACAGGAACAAGCTCATCGAGTTCCCCGCGCTGTGGGCCTACGCCCGCGACCTGTTCCAGACCCCGGGCTTCGGCGACACCATCGACTTCGTGCAGACCAAGCAGCACTATTACCTGGTACACAAGAACCTCAACCCCTCCGGCATCGTCCCCGGCGGCCCGGACCGGTCCGGCTGGCTCGCGCCGCACCACCGGGAAGACCTGGGCGGCCGCCCGTTCGGTGACGGCACCCCGCCGGGCCCGCCGCCCGAGCCCGAGCGCGTCCCGGCCAGCCGCGGTGCTGGTTAAGCCAAGGTCGGGCCGGCGCACTAGGCTCGTCAGTATGTCGAATTCACTGGGGCGGGTCTGCGTTACGGGAGCGGCCGGCAAGGCGGGCCGGGCCGCCGTGCGGGAACTAAGGGAGCACGGCTACGACGTGCTCGCGACCGACATCGCGGTCGGCGACGCCCGGGCGCAGGGCGTCCTGCGGGCGGACCTCACCGACTACGGGCAGGTCACCGACGTGCTGCGCGGCGCCGGCGCCGTCGTGCACCTGGCGAACATCCCGGCCCCCGGCCTGGCGCCCGCGGCGGTCACGTTCAACGCCAACACGACGATGAACTTCAACGTCTTCCACGCCGCCGCCGCGCTCGGCCTGCGCCGGGTCGTGTGGGCGTCAAGCGAGACCACCCTCGGCCTTCCGTTCGGCCACGGCGCGGAGCAGTCGCCGGGCGCACCGGGCACGCTGAGCTACGCGCCGGTCGATGAAGAGCACTTCCCGTTCCCGTCAACCACCTATGCCCTGTCCAAGGTCGCCAGCGAGACCGTCGCGGAGCACATCTCCCGCTGGTCGGGCATCGGCCTCGTCGGCCTGCGCATTTCCAACATCATGGAGCCGCAGGAGTACGAGCGGTTCCCCTCCTACTGGCCGGACCCGCACGCGCGCAAGTGGAACCTGTGGGGCTACGTCGACGTCCGCGACGTCGCCACGGCCTGCCGCCTCGGCCTGGAGGCGGACGTGGCGGGCAGCCATAACGTCATCATCGCCGCCGCCGACACGGTGATGAACCGCCCGTCCCGTGACCTGCTCGCCGAGGTCTTCCCCGACATCCCCCTGACCGGCGAGGTCGCCGAGTTCGGGTCGCTGCTGTCCACCGCCCGCGCCAGCGGGCTTCTCGGCTACCAGCCAACCCACTCCTGGCGCGACCACCTGCAGTGAAGCTTGACCTCGAGGCGGCGAAGAACGCCACCATCCCCGACGTGCTGCCCGCGCCGGGGAACCCGTTCCGCGTGCTGTTCACCGGCATCAACCGTTCCTCAACACCGAGCAATAGTAAGTAGCGGCTCGGCGGGTGCCCGCGAACGGTCTTCGGGCACCTGGTTGCCCGCCGTGATCCGGTGAGGCAAGCCGGTCTTACCGCCGTGTGGCTGCCGGGTGCCCCGTGGGATGGCGGGCTTCCTTGGTGTGGGCCTGGCTTCCGGGGGTTTCCTGATCCGCGCCTGGGCTGGCCGTGTCGCGTCCTCCGGGGCGGCATGGTTCCCTGTCGCGCGGTTCCTGGCCCGGTGGCCGAGCCCGCGTCTCCCGATCACCAGCGCCGCAGCGTGGTGCCCGGAAACCTCTGGGTGGTGCTTGCGCAGGAGGGGGAGCCAGTGCTGGCCCCACCTGCTGGTGTACGCCGGATCGACCACGATGACGTGGAGGCCGGCGTTGGCGGTCATCTGGACGAGCCTGTCGCGCAGGCGCGCGGTGGGGATGCCCGCGATCATGCGGCGGAACCCGCGCCCGCGCTTCCCCCGCGACGGGCGGCTCCCCGTGCGCTCGCGGCCCTCGGTCCGTGCCTCGGTGAAATCCAGGTCCTCAATCACGATGGCCCGCGCCCCGGCATCCCTGGCGGTCGCGATCATGCGCGAGATGGCGGCGCGGACCCGGCCGTCGCGGGCGGTCGCAGGCAACCCGGCCAGCGGCAGCGGGATCGTGAACGGCGTCCCGGCGACGTTCCCGTCCGCCGCGACGACCGCGACTCCAAGGTGCCCGCTGTTCACGTCCACCGCGATCACGGGCGCGGCTGTCAGGTCATCGAGCGCCGGCGGGTCCTGGCTCTGGGCCTTCCATGAGGCATCCGCATGCCAGCGACCCCGCGCCGGGTCATAGGAGATGTCATAGCGGACAGCGGCGGTCGCGGCCTGCGCGGCTACCTCATCACCCCGGTAGGCGAACTGGACGGGGCACTCCAGCCGGTACCGGCCGCGCGGCCGGTTCGCCAGGTGCGCCAGCGGGGCCGGAAGCTTGACTTCAAGCCAGCCCTCGTCCGGGTGCCATCTCAGTGTCTCGTTGCCCCATGCCTTATCTTTCTCGCCGTCGGCGGTGAGGAACATGCGCTTCGCGTCCCACTGCTCCCTCCACTCAGGCAGGGTCAGGCCGGCGTCGGCGAGGTTAAGGCGGGCACGCATCAGCCGCCGTCCGCCCCGCGTGACGGATACCCGGCCATCGTCGATCCACTGCTCAACGTTGGCAAGCCGGCCCTTGAGGGCCTTGAGCCGGGTGACCTTGCCATGACGCTCGGCGGGGGTGGCATACCCGGCCAGTCGGCCGCGCTTCTCACCGGGGGGGACGGCGGCACGGGCCTCGATCTTCCGCACGCGGGCCTTCAGGGTGGACCGCTCAGCCGTGAGGTTCCGGGCGGCAAGCTGCCAGGCGTCCTCGCTGGTCCGCGTGATCGCCCCGGCCCACCGCGACGACGACTCGGCGGTAAGGGCGCGCTTCCGCTCCCGTCGGGACGCGGCACGCCCGGCGGCGTCCAGCTTTCCCTCCGCGCAGCGGGCGGCAAGGTCACGCCCGGCCAGCACCCCGAGGTGCCTGCCCACGGCGGTCAGTACCTCGGCGTCGCGCGGGGGGACGTGCAGACGGGTCCGGACTCGTGCCCCGGTCGGCGGCGCGGCGATATACGGGGCGGCGATCTCACGCAGTGCACTGCTCACCCGGTCACCTCCGGGGACGTCGGCCCAACATCACGGGCGGCGCACCGCAGCGCCTTCTCCGCCCGGTTCCGGGCCGACCGGCGGCCGTACAAGAGGGCGCAGAACCACGTCAAGATCTCCGTCATGTCCCGCACCAGGTCGTCTTCGACCTCGTCCGGGTTCAGCACGACGAGGCGGCGGCCGTGAGCCGACAGCGCAGCCTCCACCAGTTCCGTGTTCATGCGCCCGAGTCGGTCGCGGTGCTCCACCACCACGGTACGGACGCGCGGGTCCGCGAGCATCCGGCGGACCTTCGACCGAGCCCCGTTCATCCCGGAGCCGACCTCCGCCTCAATCCTGGCGACAGGCTGGCCAGCCTGTGCGGCCCACGCCGCGAGCCTGGCTACCTGCCGGTCAAGGTCGGCCTTCTGGTCGTGTGACGACACCCGCGCGTACAGGCCGAGGCCGCCTTCCCCGGCGGCTGCGGTCACCGCATCTGGAGCGACCAACACGGATCGGGAGTTCACCCGCACCGCCGGCACCGGCAGGGTCCCCTCCCGGAACCACCGGTACGCGGTCTGCGGGTGAACTCCCTGCAACCGCGCCCACTCCGTGAGGTTCACGCTAGGCAGCCTATCATTAGAACTCCCATTCGCTCACTAAGGCTCACAATGCACTTGGCGCGGTCCAGTTCGGGCGCCAGGGCCGCGAGGGCTACGGCTACGCTCTCCGGGCCGAGGCCCCGCTGAAGGCCCCCGAGTGGACGCTCGGGGTGCGCTCACAGGTGCTTCTTGAGCTGCTCGACCGGCGAGATGCCGTTGCCGGTGCCGAACACGTCGATCATGTCCTGGTACAGGAGGGAGGGTGGGCTGACGGCGGGTGATGGCCTGCCATGCCTCGATGGCGAGCAGGTGCAGGTCGTGGCGCGGGTTGTCCGAGGGCGGAGGGCGACCGCGCAGGCCGCCGAGCTGACCTCGGCCGAGCTGCGCGAGGGCGCCGCCAGGCTGCGCGCGCTCGTCGAAGACCGCCGTCCCCGCGTCGTCGCCATAGCCGGCGTCACCGCCTACCGCACCGCCTTCGCCCGCCCCAAGGCCCTCCTCGGCCCCCAGCCCGAGCTCTTCGGCACCGCGCGCCTCTGGATCCTCCCGAACCCCAGCGGCCTCAACGCCTCGTGGACCCTGCCCCGCCTCACCCAGGCCTTCCGCGAACTGCGCGAGACCGTTCCCCGGGACTAGCGCGCCGTCCCGGGCGCGCCCGCGGCGCCGCTGGCCTGACGACTCCCGTGCCTGGTCGGCCCGGTGCCGGTTGGTTGGTTGCTAATTGGCAACTTTTTCCTGGTTTCCTGCCCGGCATCCAATCCCGTTTCTCTCCGGTCCCGTATCTGTATCGACAGTTGTTGGGGCGCCTTAGCTGGCGCGGCCCTACCGCGCTAGGAGGAGAGGGACAGATGGAAAAGCCCATGTGGATGCGGATGTCCCCGGCGGCCCGGCTGGCCGCGGGCGCGGGCGGCGCGGCCGCCGTGGCGGTCCTCGCCGCGGCGTGCTCCAGCGGGGGCGGCAGCAGCTCGGCGCCTGCCAGCCCGGCGGCGAGCGGGTCAGGCGCCACGGTCATCAGGACCGCCTCGACGTCGGGGGGCGCCGTGCTGACCGACGGCTCGGGCCGCGCCGTGTACCTGTGGGTCAAGGACACCGGGAACACCTCCACCTGCTCGGGCGCGTGCGCGAGCGCCTGGCCGCCGGTGACGGCCACGGGCAGCGTGACCGCCGCCGGGAGCGCGAGCGCCAGCGACCTGGGCACGAGCACCAGGCCGGACGGCACCAAGCAGGTGACGTACAACGGGCACCCGCTGTACTACTACGCCGGCGACTCGGGCGCCGGGATGGCGAGCGGCCAGGGCAGCGACTCGTTCGGCGCCAAGTGGTGGCTTGTCTCCCCGAGCGGCAGCGACGTCACCGCGTCCGTGAGCTCGTTCACCGCGAGCGGCGGCGGGGCCGCGCCTGCCGCGCCCCCATCGAGCAAGAGCGCCGTCGGCGGCGGGTACTGACGCAGCGATCGATGACCCGCCGATGACGACTTACCTCACCCGGATGAGGGGATCCGGCCAGACCCGGCCCGAGGGGGGCGCCGACGCCACCCTCGGGCCGGCCAGGCCGGCCGCCCGGCGGGCCTTCGCCGGCTACCGCCGGCGGACGACGATCACCACTACAACAATCGGATCTTCCTGACGCACCTAGGGGGTATGTGTCGTGTTCAACCGCGAAAACGTCATCCAGTTCCTGCTCCGCGGGCCTGGCGCGCTGAGCTCGCGGATCGCCCGCTGGACGGTCCTCGCGCTGGCCGCGGCCGGCGCCGGGTTCCTCGTCTGGTCCGCGGTGATCCACCTGATGCTGTGGTCGGACGGCTACAAGGACGTCAGCGTGATCGGGCCGCTGTTCCTCGTGCAGGCCATCGTGGGCATCGTGCTCGCGCTGGCCATCGTGGCGCTGCGCTGGCTCGCGCTGCTCGCCGCCGGCGCGGTGACCGGCGTCGCGACGGCGGCCGGGCTGCTGCTCAGCGCGAACGTCGGGCTGTTCGGCTTCAAGGAGACCCTGTCGGTGGACTACGCGACGCTCTCCCTGGCCGTCGAGTTCACCGCCGCCTTCCTGCTGCTCGTCGCCGCGCTCGTGCTCGCGCTCGCATCGTCGGCCCCGGTGGCGAGCAATTCGTCACGGGTGCCCACAAGGACCTGAGTTGCGCCGACAATAGGAGTTATGGGAACGGCAAGTGAGCGGCAGGCCGATGAGGGCTTGCTCGCCGGACTGGGCGCGGGCGACGCCGAGCTGGCAGTGGCGTTCGTGCGCCGCTTCCAGCGGATCGTCTTCGGCGTGGCGCTGGCGGTCACCGGCGACCTGGGCACCGCTGAGGATGTCGCGCAGCAGGCATTCGAGCAGGCATGGCGCCACGCCTCGCTGTATGACTCCCGGCGCGGCTCGGTCCGGGCATGGCTGACGACGATCACCCACAACCTGGCGATCGACGTCGTGCGGGCCCGGTCCGCGGTGCCGATGGACCCGGACGACCTGCCGGTGCTGCTCGCCGCGATGACGGAGAGCCCGGAGCGGCTGGCGGTCGCCAACGACAGCGCGGCGGGGCTGCGGCGCGCGCTCACCCGGCTGCCCGCGCCGCAGGCGCGGGCGGTGGCCATGTCCGGGATATACGGCATGACGGCGAAACAAGTCGCCGACAGCGAGGGAATTCCCCTTGGCACCGCGAAGACACGGATACGAGACGGCATGCAAAGACTGCGGGCCGCCTTCCTCCCGGAGGAGGCGGGAGATGAATGAGCTTAATGACATGACATGCGCGGAACTGGCCGACGTGGCCGCCGAGCTGGCGCTCGGCGTGCTGACCGGCCGCGAGCGCGCGGTCGCGATCGCGCACCTGGACACGTGCGACCCATGCCGCGAGGACGTACGGCAGATGATGGGCACCGCCGAGCGGCTGCGCGCGCTGCTGCCGCAAGCCGAGCCGCCTGCCGGATTCGAGACCCGGGTGCTGCAGCGGCTCGGGCTGCCCGCGCCCGCGGGCCAGCACGGACAGGACGGCCGGAGCGGCCGGAGCGGCCAGGACGGCCAGGACGGACGGGACAGCCGGGACAGCCGGGACAGCCGGGACAGGCAGCAACGTCTGGACGAGGAGGGCGACCAGGGCGGCAGGGACGCGCGTCCGGTCCGGGCGCCAGGCCCCAAGGACGGGCCGCGTCACCGCCGGGTCGGCGCAGACACGGCGCGACCTGGTGCCAGGCAAGCCGGCGCGCCGCCGGCCGGACCCGGCGCCGCCAGGCGGCCAGGCCGGATGCGCCGCGCCCTCGCCGCGGCGGCGGTGTGCCTCGCCGTCATCGCGGCCGGCCTTGGCGGCTGGCGCGTCGGCGTCGGCTCGGCTCCTGCCGCCAGCCCGCTTAACCGGGCCAGCCTGGTGTCGGGCACCAGCCAGCACGTCGGGCAGGTCTTCTACTACGATCGCGACCCCGAGTGGCTCTACATGTCGGTCGACATGGGATCGGGGAACGAGATGGTGACCTGCCAGGTCACCGACGCGCACGGGCGGTTCACCACGATCGGGTCCTTCAGGCTCACCGACGGCTACGGCTCGTGGGGCAGCCCCGACCCGGGCGACCTCGGGGAGCTCACCGCTGCCCGGCTGGTCTCCGCCGACGGGACCGTGCTCGCCACCGGCACTTTCACTACCACGTAGGTCACGAGGCGTAGCAGCCCGCTGAACAGGGCAGCTTCAGGGACTGCTACGCCGGGGCGATGCGACCCCCTCAGGGACCGTTGCGCCGCCGGCGCGCATCCGGCAGGCCCGCCAGTCATGGTGCCGCGAAGACCCCGGACCGCGACGCGTGGTCGTAGCGGTACACCTCACGGCCGCCGATGTAGGCGGACTCGACGCGGGACATCACGTCGAACGGGTCGCCTGACCAGAGGACCACGTCCCCGTCCTTGCCGCGCTCAAGTGAGCCAACCCGGTCCGCGACGCGCATGATCCGGGCCGGGGTGATGGTGACGGCGCGCAGCGCGGTGTCCCGGTCCAGGCCCTCACGGACGGCGAGGGCCGCCTGGACGATCAGCAGGTGAACGGGGACGACCGGGTGGTCGGTGGCGATCGCGACGGTAACCCCGGCCGCCGCGAGCAGCCCGGGGTTCGCCATCGTCCGGTTCCGCAGCTCGACCTTGGACCTGGCGGTGATCAGCGGCCCGGTCACCACCGGCACCCCGGCGGCGGCGATCTTGTCGGCGATCAGGTACCCCTCGGTGCCGTGGTCGATCACCAGGTCGTATCCGAACTCGTCGGCGAGCCGCAGCGCCGTCGCGATGTCGTCCGCGCGGTGGCAGTGCTGGCGCCAGGGGATCTCCCTGCGCAGCACGCGGCCGAGCGCCTCGAGTTTCAGGTCGCGGGACTGAGCAGGCCGCTCCCGTTCTGGCTGCGGCTCTTGACCTTGATCTAGGTCTTTTTCCTTCTCCAGGTAGCCGAGCGCGTCGACGAGCGCGGCGCGGATCGCGGCGGCGGTGCCGAGCCGGCTGGACGGGTTCACCCGGCGCTCGCCGAGCACCCGCTTTGGGTTCTCGCCGAGCGCGGACTTCATCCCGGCGGGGGAGCGGAGCACCATGTCGTCGACCGTCCGTCCCCAGCAGCGGACGGCGACCGTCTGCCCGCCGATCGGGTTGCCGGAACCGGGGGTGACGCCGGCGGCCAGCACGCCGCCCGTGATGGCGTCGCGGAACCCCTCGTCGGCCGGGTTGATCGCGTCGAGCACCCGGACGTGCGCCTGGACCGGGCCGGTCAGCTCGTTGGTGTCGTGGCCCGCCCAGCCTTCGCCCTCCTCCCGCGCGCCGAGGTGGGTATGCGCGTCGACGAGCCCGGGCAGCACCCACCGGCCGGACGCGTCGCGGACGTCCACCCCGGGCGGCGGCTTGAGGTCGGGGCCGCCGACCGCGGCGATCCGCCCGTCGATGATCAGCACCGTGCCGCCGTCGATGGGCGCGCCCTCGACGGGCACGACGTACCCGCCGGCGATCGCGATGCTGCCGCGGTTATGGCTGTCGGTCACGCCACCGCCTTTCGTCCGCATCCCCTGGGTGCTTCGATATCTTTTCACTGCGCTGCGGCCAGGTGGCGCCTCAGCGCGCGCCGATGACCGCGCGCGCCTTCGCGGTGTGCACCGCCTCGGACAGCGCGGCCAGGTCGAACGCGCCGTAGTAGCGGTTGCCGTTGATGAAGAACGTCGGCGTGCCCGACACGGTCGCCAGGTCCGCCGAGTCGACGTCCTCGGCCACCCGGGCGGCGCCGACGTGCTTGCGCAGGTCGGCGGCGAACCTTTCGGTGTTCAGGCCGAGGTCGCCCGCGTAGCGCACCAGGTCGGCGAAGCTCAGCGCGCCCTGGTGATCCATCAGCGCGTCGTGCATCTCCCAGAAGGCGCCCTGCTCCGCCGCGGACTCGGCGGCCTCGGCGGCGAGCTGCGCGTGCGGGTGCACCTCGGTGAGCGGCAGGTGGCGGAAGACGAACCGCAGCTCGCCGTACTGGCTGATCAGCTCGCGGACGGCGGGCTCGGCCTGACCGCAGTACGGGCACTCGAAGTCGCCGTACTCGACCAGGGTAACCAGCGCCTCCTGAACCGGGCCGCGGATGTGGTCGCGTTCCGGGTCGACTGGTACCGCCAGGTCGGTGACCGTGGTCGCGGTGCCGAGCAGCGCGCGCAGCCGGGTGCGCGGCGAGAGCTTATTCACGCCGCGGAACCACGCCCAGGTGAGCAGCGTGGCGATGATCGCGCCGGACAGGATGCCGAGCTTGGCCTCGGCGAGTTCCGTGCCGGTGAAGGCGAGCGAGGCGATCAGCAGGGCGACGGTGAACCCGATGCCGGCGACCGCGCCGACGCCGGCGACGGCGCCCCAGCCGACCGGAGGCGTCAGGCGTTTCTTCGTGACGCGACTCACCAGCCACGCGGTGCCCGCGGTGCCGATCGGCTTGCCCGCGATGTAGCCGATCATGATGCCGAGCGTCGCCGGCGAGGTGTAGGCGTGCGCCAGGAAGGAGCCGCTGATCTTGATGTCCGCGTTGGCCAGCGCGAACAGCGGGACGATCACGTAGCCGGTCAGCCCGTGGTAGCGCTCCTGCAGCCGCTCGTTCGGCGAGATCGCGCCGCGCACCACCTCGCGGGCCTCGGCGGCCAGCCGGGCGGTCGGCTGCTCGCGGAACAGCCGGAAGGCGTCGGTGGCCTGCTGCAGGTCCTCGCGCGCCGCCGGGTAGGCGCAGGTCAGCAGGCCGATGACCAGACCGGAGACGATCGGGTCGACCCCGGACTCGAAGAAGGCCACCCAGGCGGCGAGCCCGAGCAGCAGGTAGACCGGGCCGCTGCCCACGCCGCGCCTCGTCGCCGCCGCGTAGACCGCCAGCAGCGCCGCGCCGGCCAAGAGCGGTAGCCAGCGCACGTCGCTGCTGTAGAAGACGGCGATGACCGCGAGGCCGGCGAGGTCGTCCACGACGGAGAAGGTCAGCAGGTAGGTGCGCACCCGGTCGGGTAGCCGGCTGCCGCCCGCGATGGCCAGCGCGCCGAGCGCGAAGGCGGTGTCGGTGGACATCGCCGCGCCCCAGCCGTGCGCCGTCGGCCTGCCAGCGTTCAGCGCGAGGTAGATGGCGATCGGGACGAGCATGCCGCCGAGCCCGGCGAGGAACGGCAGCGCCACCCGGCTGCGTACCCGCAGCTCGCCCATGTCCCACTCGCGGCGCGCCTCGAGGCCGACGACGAGGAAGAACAGCGCCATCAGCCCCGAGTTAACGAACTGCCGCAGGTCCATGGTCATGCCGTGGCCGGCCGCCCGCATGGACAGCTCGGCCGCCCACAGCTTGTCGTAGCTGCCGGGCCCGACGTTGGACCAGATGAGCGCGATGACGGTCGCCGACGCGAGTATGGTGGCGGATCCGGTCTCCGTGCGCAGGAACTGACGCAGCGGCGTCCGCCCGCTTGAGGTCCACGCGGTGCCCTGACTGAGCCGTCGCCTGGGTAGCGGGAATGGCCTGCTGTGGCTCGGTCATACCCCTATTGTCGCCGAGGGCGCGGAACCGCTGACCGCCCGAGCGCCTGGTTTGCCTCGCTATCCACTCCGGCCGCCTGCGCCTAGGATCGTCCAATGGCTCACGATCAGCATGATCACCAGGCAGCGGACACCGGCGACGCTGGACCCGGCGCACCCGACCGCAGGGTGGCCGTCGCGCTCGCCCAGTGGGGCTACCGGTTCACCTCCAACGGCACCGACTACGGCGACTTCACCGCGACCCTGGCGCGGATCACCCGGTGGGCCGACTGGTGCCGGGAGTGGGGCGTCACCGCGACGCGCTACGAGCAGCTGGCCGAGGCCGCCGATGACGCCGGGCAGCGGCAGACCGCCGCGGGCGCCTGGCAGCGCGCCGCCCTGGCCTGGCACTGGGGCAAGTTCGTGTTCACCGACGACCCGGCGCAGCAGCGCGCCGCGCACGAGCGGGCCGTCGCCTGCTTCCGGCGGGCGGCCCCCGCGCTCAGCCCGCCGGCCGAGCTGGTGCACGTCCCCTACGGTGGCACCACCCTGCCCGGCTACCTGCGCGTACCGCCCGCGACCGGCCTGGCGAGGACGCCGGTCGTGATCATGGTCCCCGGCCTTGACTCGGTCAAGGAGGAACTGCAGGCGACCGCCGAGTACTTCCTGGCCCGCGGCCTGGCCACCCTCGCCATCGACGGCCCCGGCCAGGGGGAGTCCGAGTACGAGCTGCCCATCGAGCCCGCGTACGAGAAGGTGGCCACCGCGGCGGTGGACTTCCTGCAAGACCGCGCGGGCCTGGACTCCGACAGGATCGGCCTGTTCGGCGTGAGCCTCGGCGGCTACTACGCGGCCCGCGCCGCCGCCTACGAGAAGCGCCTCAAGGCCGTCGTCTCGCTGGCCGCCCCGTACCGACTTGACCTGGACTGGGACGGGCTCCCGCCGCAGACGCGGGCCACCTTCCAGGCCCGCTCGGGCGCGCGGTCCGAGGCGGAGGCCCGCGCCCTGGCGGGCAAGCTCACCCTGGAGGAGGCCGCCAGGCACATCGCCACCCCGCTGCTCGTCGTCGCCGGCGTCAAGGACGCCATCACCCCCGCCTACCACCAGGAGCGCCTGGCCAAGGAGGTGAAGACGGCCGAGCTCGTGGTGTACCCGGACGGCAGCCACGGCGTCACCAACCGCGCGTTCGAGTCCCGCTCCCGGATGGCCGACTGGATGGCCGCGCGGCTGACCGCCTAGATTCGGCCTATGCCCACGCATGAGGTCACCAACCAGCCGCCGCCGCTCGTCGGCTACGACGCGTCAGACGACCCGGCCCTGCTGGCCGCCCTTGCCGCCTTCGGCGCGGACGCAGCCGTCCCAGGTCTCAGCGAGATCGGCCGCCTGGCCGGCGCGCCGCACGCGCAGGAGCAGGGCAGGCTCGCCAACGAGAACCCGCCTAAGCTCCGCACGCACGACCGCTACGGCCACCGGATCGACGAGGTGGAGTTCCACCCGGCGTGGCATGACCTGATGACGACCGCGATCGGGCACGGCCTGCACGCCGCCCCGTGGCGGGACCAGCAGCCGGGCGCGCACCTGAGGCGGGCCGCCGGGCTCTACGTCTGGGGCCAGGCCGAGGCCGGGCACCTCTGCCCGGTCTCCATGACCTACGCGATCGTCCCCGCGCTGCGCCACGCCCCCGACCTGGCGGCGCAGTTCGAGCCGCTGCTCGCGGCGGCGGCCTATGACCCGGGCCGGCGGCCGCCGGCCGCCAAGCGCGGCCTGACCGCCGGCATGTCCATGACGGAGAAGCAGGGCGGCTCCGACGTAAGGGCCAACACCACGACGGCTACGTTGACGGCCGACGGCACGTACCGCATCACCGGCCACAAGTGGTTCACGTCCGCCCCGATGGGCGACCTGTTCATGGTGCTCGCCCAGGCGCCGTCCGGCCCGACCTGCTTCCTGCTGCCCGCGGTCCGGTCCGACGGCACGCGCAACGCCATGCACCTGCAGCGGCTCAAGGACAAGCTGGGCAACCGGTCGAACGCCTCCGCCGAGGTCGAGTACGACAACGCGACGGCCTGGCTGGTCGGCGAGGAGGGGCGCGGCGTGCGCACCATCCTCGACATGGTCAACGCGACCCGGCTTGACTGCGTGCTCGCCGCCGCGACCGGCCTGCGCCTCGGCGTCATCCACGCGGCGCACCACGCGAATTACCGCACGGCGTTCGGGCGGAAGCTGCGTGACCAGCCGCTGATGGCCAACGTCCTCGCCGACCTGGCCATCGAGTCCGAGGCCGCCACCGTGGTAGCGATGCGGCTGGCCGCCGCGGCCGACCGCGCGGCGGGCGGCGACCCGGGCGAGCAGGCGTTCCGGCGGCTGGCCCTGGCCGCCGTCAAGTACCACGTGTGCAAGCTGGCGCCCGCGCACGCCGCCGAGGCACTGGAATGCCTGGGCGGCAACGGGTACGTCGAGGAGTCCGGCATGCCCCGGCTGTACCGCGAGGCGCCGCTGCAGTCGATCTGGGAGGGCTCGGGCAACGTCGCCGCGCTCGACGCGCTGCGCGCGCTGACCCGCCAGCCGGAGTCGGCCGAAGCCTTCTTCGCCGAGCTCGACCAGGCCCGGGGCGCCGACCGCCGCCTGGATCACGCGATAGAACGCTTGCGCAAGGACGCCGCCGACCCGACCGAGCAAGCCGCCCGCCGCCTCGCCGAGTCACTCGCGGTCACCTTGCAGGCGTCCCTGCTCATCCGGCACGGCCACCCGGCCGTCGCCGACGCCTTCACCGCCACCCGGTTGTCCGCCGAAGGCGGCCGCGCCTACGGCACGCTGCCCGCGGGTACCCGCACCGACGCCATCATCCCCAGGGCGACCCCGGCGATTTAGCCCGGGCTGCCAGTTGCCGCGCTAGTTCCCGGTTAAACGACGGCCGGGGACATGCCCTCCAGGAGGACCGCTACCGTCCCGGCGGCGCCGGCGACCGCCGCGCCGCCCGCGGACGCGGCCACCAGCCACCGGGTAAACCGCGGCAGCCGCGGCCACGCCGCCGCCGTCACCGCCACGTCCAGGGCGTCGGACAGCGCCCCCGCGGCAAACCACGCGCCGGCCGACCAGGGGTCGGCGGGCACCTTCCGCGCCGCGGCGAGCGCGCCGAGACCGAGCGCCAGGTCACGCGCGCCGAGCGCGCGCCCGAACACCTGAGCGCCCAGTTCGTCCGCCGACGAGCCCACCCACGGGCGGGCCGGCACCGGAAGGCCACGCAAGCGCGGCCACGCCGAGCCCCACCCGCCCCACCGCCACCGCCGTGGCGGCGTAACGGAAAAGCGGAGGAACACCCGCCGCACCGGGCACCCTGCTCCTGACATCCACCATGAGCCCATTCTCGCCGCCCGGCCGCCTGCCCGGGCAGTCAGGTGGTCCTCTGCCGCCGGGGTCAGTGCAGGCCGAGTGCCTCCGCGACGGCCTGCGCGCAGACGCGGGACGCGCCGTAGCTGGCCAGGTACGCGGTCTGCGGCGGCGGCGTCCAGGCGGGCACGCCCATCTCCACGAGGATCACGTCAGGGCGCGCCCTGACCAACTCGCTGACCAGCGGGAGCACGCTGCGGGCGTCCCGCACCGCGAGCACTAGGGACCGGCCCTTGGCCTCCGCGAGGATGGCGGCCGCCGCGGTGTTGGTCGCCGCGGTGTGTGGTCGGCCCGGTGCCGTCGCCGCCGGTCACCTCGACGCGGCGGACCTCCGCCCACGGCTCGAAGCCCCAGGGGAACCGCCCCGCGGCGATGTTCTCCTCCGGCTCGACCTCGACGACGAGCGGGTCGGTGAGCGGCCCGGGGACCGGTCCTGAGCGCGCAGCGCGCGCCGGGCGGCGACAAGCCCGATGCCGTCGCCCGCGCCGACCGCGCCGTCGGCCGGGATGCCCGAGGCGTCGCGGTCCGCGGCGAGCCGCACCCGCAGCCTGGCTACCCGGGCGGCCGCCTCCTCGAGCCGCTCCGCGGCGAGCCTGCCCGTGCTCACCGCGTCGGCGAGCGCGGAGCGCACCGCGTGGTACATCGCCTCGTCGGTGTCCCGCCCGAGGCAGAGCAGGTCGGTCCCGGCGAGCACGGCGAGCACCGCGGCCTCGGGGATGCCGAAGGCGGCGCTCGCGGCCTTCATCTCCAGGGCGTCGCAGATCACCACGCCGTCGAAGCCGAGCTCGCCGCGGAGCAGGCCGGTGACGGCGGCGGGCGACAGCGTGGCGGGCAGCTCACCGGTCAGCTCGGGCACCCGCAGGTGCCCGGGCATCATGGCGAGCGAGGCGGCGCCGATGGCCGCGACGAACGGCGGCAGGTCGCGGACGCGCAGGTCTTGCAGCGTGCCCGCCACGGTGGCCAGCTCCCGGTGGCTGTCGCCCGCCGTGCTGCCGTGCCCGGGGAAGTGCTTGGCGCAGGCGGCGACCCCGGCCGACTGCAGGCCGGCCACCGCGGCCGCGACGTGCCGCGCGACGAGGGCGGGGTCGGCGCCGAACGACCGGGTGCCGACCACCAGGCTGCCGTCCGGCGCCAGCACGTCGGCGCACGGCGCGAGGTCGGTGTTGATGCCGAGCCGAGCCAGGTCGGTGCCGATCGCCGCGTAGACGGACCTGGTGAGCGCCACGTCGTCCACCGCGCCGAGCGCGGCGTTGCCCGGGTAGGGCGAACCTGACGTGTACGTCACCCGGGTGACGTCGCCGCCCTCCTCGTCGATCGCGATGACGGGCTCGGTGACCGCCGCGCCGCGCAGCTGCCGCGGTCATCGCGGCGGTGTCGCCCGTCATGTTCGAGCCGAACAGGGTGACGCCCGCGAGCCCGCGCCCGAGCGCCCGCAGCAGCCACGGCGGTGGGGTAGTGCCGAAGAACGGCGGGATGAGGATCGCGTCGGCGAGCGCGGCGAGCCCCGGGTCGAAATCTGGCTCCAGTGGCTCCAGGGAATCGAGAGCCGTCATCCCTTCACCGCGCCCGCGACCAGGCCGCTCGCCAGCCGGCGCTGGGTGAGCAGGAAGAACGCGAGGACAGGGATGGTGAAGAGGGTGGAGGATGCCATGATCGCGCCCCAGTCGGTGGAATTCTGGCCGTAGAAGTACTGGACGTACAACGGCAGGGTGAACTTAGCGGTGTCGGTGCCGAGGAAGGTCAGCGCGAACACGAACTCGTTGTAGGCGAAGATGAACGCGAACACGCTGGTGGAGACGAGCCCGGGGGACACCATCGGCAGCAGGATGCGCCAGAAGCGCGTCCAGGCCCCGGCCCCGTCGATCGCCGCCGCTTCCTCAAGTTCCTTCGGCACGGTCGCCGCGAAGTTGCGCAGCATCCAGATCGTGACCGGCAGCGCGAACGCGGTATAGACGGCGATCAGCCCGACGAGGCTGTCGAGCAGGTTGAGCTTGCGGAAGTCGATGAACAGCGAGACGACGAGCGCCTGCTGCGGCAGCAGCTGCACGATCAGCAGCATGATCAGGTAGGTGGTGCGGAACCTGAACTTGAACCGCCCGAGCGCGATCGCGGCGAGCAGCCCGACGAGCGACGACACCGCGACCGAGACGATCGTGACGAAGAGGCTGTTCTTGAGGAAGTTCCAGTACGACATCCCGATCACCGAACCGCTGAAGACGTTGCGGAAGTTCGCCAGCGTCGGGTGCAGCGGTATCGGGTGCGGGGTCAGCGAGTACATCTCGTTGGCCGGCTTGAACGCCGTGGAGATCATCCACAGCACGGGGAACAGCGCGAACAGGGCGACGAGCAGCCCGGCCAGGTTCAGTGCGGCCTTGCGCGTCATGCGAGTGACCCTTGCTTGATGGCGGCACGGACGTACCCGACCGTGACGATGAGCAGGATGATCGTGAGGACGAACGCGGCGGCGGAGGCGAGGCCGTAGTGCGGCGGCTGGGTGAACGCCTGCGAGTACTCGTAGAGCCCGAGGTTGTACTCGTCCCGGTTCCCGAGGTCACCGGTGACGATGTACGCCTGGGTGAACATGCCGAAGTCCCAGATCGTGGACAGCAGCGCCAGCACCAGGAACACCGGGCGCAAGATCGGGAACGTCACCTTCCAGAAGGTCCGCCACGCACCCGCGCCGTCCACCCGCGCCGCCTCGAGCAACTCCGACGGCAGCGTGCGCAGCCCGGCGAGCACGGTGACCGCGATGAACGGGAAGCCGGTCCAGACCAGCATCACGGTCAGCACGGTGTAGGCGGGCAGCGTCGCGTTCGTCCAGGAGAACCCGGCCCAGTGCGCACCGCCGCCCAGCCAGGACGGGAGCTTGGCCAGCGCCCAGTCGACGACGCCGCCGTCCGGGTCGACGAGCCAGACGAAGATCACGCTCGCGGACACCGCCGGCGTCGCCCAGGCGAGCAGCGCGGACACGGACACGAACGTGCGCATCTTCGGCCCGAGCCGCACGAGCAGCAGCCCGACGAGCGTCCCGGCGATCAGGGTGAGCGGCACCACGACGAGCGCGAAGTACACGCTGGTCTTGCAGCGACCGCCAGAACTCCGAGTCGTGCAGGATCTGGCTGTAGTTCGAGAACCCGATCCAGTGGGCGGGCAGGACGCCGCTGATCTGCATCAGCCCGTAGTCCTGGAAGGAGAACAGCCCGACCTGCACGGCGGGCCACAAGATCAGCGCGCCGATGACCGCGGTCGCGGGGAGCAGCAGCAGGTAGGGGCCCGCCTTGTGCTTCCTGATCCAGATCCCGGCCCGCTGCTGAAGAAATGACAGGACAGAAGAAGGAGATACCGAACGGACGGCTGTGTTACGCGGACCGCCAGGCTCCGAAGGCTGGGGGTGGAGCCGGCCGGGGAGGAGGTCCCCGGCCGGCTGTGCGAAGAGGTCACCATAGGAAGGTACGGCTAGCTTCAGCTGCCGGTGTTGAGCGCGTTCGCCAGCTGGGTGTTGGCGGCGGCGACGGTGGAGTCGAACGGCGCCCCCTGCATCAGCGACTTCAGCATGGTCGGGATGATGTTGAGCTTGCCGTTGTCGGCGGTGGGCCAGTTCTTGGCGTTGAGCGGAGCCGTCTGGCCGTTGAGCGCGGCCTTGGCGAAGCCGGCGTTGAACGCGCCGCCGGTGTTCTCGCTCGCCGCGATCTGCGCGGAGTAGGGCGAGAAGAAGCCCGACAGCGTGGCGAAGCTGGTGGAGTTGGCCGGGTTGTCCATGACCGAGATCAGGTCCCACGCCGCCTGCTGGTTCGGGCTGGTCTTGAAGACCGCGAGGTCGGAGCCGCCGGCGAAGACCGGGGCCGGGTCCGGCCCGTTCTGGCTGGGGATCGGGAAGGACGCGATGTTAGCCGTGTCCACCGAGTTCTTCGGCAGCGTCGCCTTGGCCCACGATCCGTCGATGTACATGTCGAGCTTGCCGAGGCCGAAGTCCTCGTTCGGCCCGCCGGAGGTCGCGCCGGCCGACGCCGAGCTCGGTCTCGCCGAGGTACTTGGACGAGGAGACCTTGGCCGTGGTGTACAGGCCGACGTAGTACTTGATCGCGGCCTCGGTCTTCGGGTCGGTCAGGTTACCGGTCCACTTGCCGCTTGAGTCCTGGGTGGCGATCTGGCCGCCGGCGCCCCAGATGAAGCTGGCGAACGCGTTGGTGTCGTTGGTGATCGCGTCGAAGCCCGTGGTGCCCGGGTAGGCCTGCTGCAGCTTCACCGCGTCGGCCTGCAGTTCCGCCCAGGTCGTGGGCGTGCTGGTGATGCCGGCCTTCTTGAACTGGTCGGTGCGGTACCACACGGCGCGCACGCCGCCGAACCACGGCACGGCGTAGGTGGTCCCGTCCTGGGTGTCGTTGGCGAGCATGCCCTTGACCAGGCCGGAGGTGCCGGACCAGCTGCTCAGCTGGCTGTTGAGCGGGGCGAGGATGCCGCTCGCGGCCTCGGTGGGCGTGTCGGTGTTGCCGAGCTCGGTGATGTCGGGGATGTTCTTGCCGGACGACAGGGCGTTGTTCCAGTCCGTGGTGCGGTTGCCCCACGGGACCCAGACGACCTTGACCTGGGTCTTGGCGTACTGCGGGAACTCCTTCTTGAACTCCGCGATGACGCCGTTCATCCAGGTGACCTGGGAGGGAACGGAGCCGCCCATACGCCAGACGGTGAGCGTCGAGGGGGCCGACGACGTGCTGCTTGCCGCGCTGCCGGCCGGGGCAGACGAGCTGGTGGACCCGCCTGAGCTGCAGCCGGCGATTGCCAGCGCCGCCGCGGCGGCGCCCGCGACCGCGCCGAGCGCGGCCGATCTCTTCCTGAGTCCCACTGCTGGCACTCCTTCTGCGAGGGTGAACTCTTGCGGTCAGACTTGCTGTATGACCGATGCACAGAAACTAACTGGAAACTTTCCTATAAGATAGGCCTGTTGCCAGAACTTAACAAAGGCCGTCTACCTTGTGGTCGGCCGTGACCCGTGGTATCTCGTCGGAGGGGAAACGCTGATGTTGTTGTCTTCCGGGAGGGCGACCCCCCGTACCCCGCGGTTGTCTTCCGCGGGGGCGACCACCCGTACCTCCCGGTGCGGACCGGGGGCGTGGGGTGACCCGGCGGACCGGGCATCTTGTTCTGGCAAGATGTCGACTTATATCAATTTTTGTCCGGGTTTGGCGGCCGGATGGGCAACAGGGGGGTCGGACCGATGACCGTTCAGCTCGGCGACGGGAAGCCCGACGGGAAGCCCGAGGGGAAGGCGACCGCGGGCGCGACCGCGGGCGTGCAGCGGCAGAAGCCGGGCACGCCCAGCCTGCTGCGCGAGCTGAACGACCGGGCCGCGCTCGAGCTGCTGCTCGCCGACGGGCCGCTCACCAGGGCGCAGCTGTCCGAGCGCACCGGCGTGTCCAAGGTCACCGTCTCCCAGATGCTCGCCAGGCTGGAGGAACGCGGCCTTGTGATGACCGCGGGCGAGCAGGCGGGCGGCCGGGGCCCCAATGCCGCCCTGTACGCCGTCGTCCCGTCAAGCGCCTACGTGGCCGGCCTGTACGTGGAGCAGGACCTGGTCAGCGCCGCCGTCGCGGACGTGACCGGGCGCCGGGTGGCGGACGTCAGCGTGGACCCCAACGGGGCCGACGACCCGGTGGGCATGGTCCGCGACGCCATCGGCCGCGCCTGTAGAAGCGCCGGCATCGGCTTCTCCGCGCTGTCCGCCGTCGTGCTCGGCATCCCCGGCGTGCTCGACCCGCGCACCGGCGCGCCGCGGCTCGCGGTGAACCTCCCCACCTGGCACGAGGGCGTGCTCGACGCCCTGCGCGAGATGCTGCACACCCCGGTGGTGATCGAGAACGACGTGAACCTCGCCGCGATGGCCGAGCGCGCCGACGGCGTCGCGGCCGGGCTGGACGACTACGCGTTCATCTGGCTCGGCACCGGCCTCGGCCTCGCCACGGTCATCGACGGCCGGGTCCGCCGGGGCGTCGGCGGTGCCGCGGGCGAGATCGGCTGGATGCCGGTGCACGGCGCGCCGCTCCCGGCGGGGAACGAGCACCCGGGCAAGTCCGGGCTGCAGGCCCTGGCCGGCGGCCTCGCGGTGCACACCCTGGCCGCCGAGCACGGCTTCGGCGGCGCGACTCCCGCCGACGCGGTGGCCGCCGCGGTGGCCGAGCTGGCGCGCGACCCGCAAGCGCCGGCCGCGAGGGCGTTCCTCGACGACCTCGCGCACCGCGTCGCCATCGGCGTGGCCGCGGTCTGCTCCGTCCTCGACCCGGGCCTCGTCGTCCTCGGCGGCACGGTCGGCGAGGCCGGCGCCGGCGAGCTCGCCGCCCGGGTGGAGGCCGAGATTCCCCGGCTGTGCCTGGCCCGCCCCGCGGTGCTGCCCACCTCCGTCCCGGGCGAGCCGGTCCTCCGCGGCGCCATGCAGGCGGCCCTCGCCCAGGCGCGGGCCGCCCTGTTCACCTCACTCGGCTCGGCCGCCGACTAATCCGCCCCCGGGCCAGAACGCACTGTGCCGCCGGCCTCTGTCGCGAGGCCGGCGGCACAGGCACTGCCGGACGGGTTGGGCGAGTTCGTCAGGCCGCCGGGCCGTTCGTCAGCGTGATGTTCGCGGTGTGCGACTGGCCCGAGGTGTCGGTCCAGGCGATGCTCACCTTGTCGCCGGGGTGCTTCCCGACGAGGATCTGCTGGATCTGGGTGCCGGAGGAGACCGGCTTTCCGTCGAGCGCGGTCACCACGTCGCCCTGGGCGAGGCCCGCCGCGGCCGCCGGGGTGCCCGCCTGGGCGCCGCCGAGCACCACGCCCTGGTAGTAGCTCGACTGCTGGCTGGCGATCTGCAGGCCGATGAACGCGGTCGCGCCGATGTGCACCGTCGAGGATGCCTGGCCCGCCTCGATCTGCCTGGCGATGGACAGCGCGGTGTTGATCGGGATCGCGTAGCCCTGCGTCATGGACCCGCTACCCGAGCCGGACGACCCCGAGGAGCCCGAGCCCGAGCCGCCGAAGCCGCCCTGTCCGCCGAACCCGCCGTCCCCGTTCCCGCCGAACCCGCCGTTCCCGTTGCCGCCGAACTGGTAGTTCGTCGAGGCCGCGGTGTCGATGCCGATGACCTGGGCGTGCGAGTTCACCAGCGGGCCGCCCGAGTCGCCGGCCTCGATGGCGGCGTTCGTCTGAATCAGCCCGGTGAGCTGCTCGGACGAGCCCGAGCCCTCGTCGGTGGCGGTGATCGCCTGGTTGAGCGCGGTGACGGCCCCCGGCGCCACCGAGGGGGTACCGCCCTTGCCGCCCGCGTTGCCGAGCGCCACCACGCTGTCGCCGACCTTGACCGTCGAGGAGTCGGTGGTCGACGCGGTGGTCAGCCCGGACGCGCCGGAGAGCTGCAGCACCGCGATGTCCTGCGACTCGTCATAGCCCACCACGCTCGCCTTGTACGTCTTGCCGTTGCCGATGTCGGTGACGCTGACCGAGGTGGCGCCGCTGATCACGTGGTTGTTGGTAAGGATCTCGCCGTTGGACGTCAGCACGATGCCGGTGCCCTTCGCGGTCGCCTGCTGATAGCCGAGCGTGGAGGTGACGTCGACGATGGCCGGGTTGACCCGGCTGGCGATCTGCGCGGTGGACAGCTCGTTCTTCGAGGTCGACGTCGCGGTCGACCCAGGGGCGGACCCGTGCGACAGCCCGAGGGCCGCCCCCGCGCCGACCCCCGCGGCGACGACGGCGGTCGCCGTCAGGCCGAGCAACGTCCGGCCGCGGTGTCGCCGCGGCGGCTCCGGGTACTGCCCGTAGGGCAGGTGCTGCCCGTACGGGTACTGTGCGAATGGCTCACTCATTGGTCTTCTACCCCGAATCCTCTTCGCAGCCTTGCTCTCTGCTCCGGTCGTCAGCCCTGCTGCTAGCTACACAGGAAGGATCGGTCGCAAACCTTGGCGGACCCCGAAGAGACCATGAGCCTGACCTACTGGTTAGCTGAGGTTTTCCTCAGCAACCTTGGACTCCGCTCACAATCACGCGAAGAGCCGTCGTGAGCCAGGAAACTCCGGCACCCGCCGCTCCCCGACGGTGAAATCACAACCCGACGGTGAAACCACAACACCCTCCCTGTCAGCTATGCCACCCCGTAGCAGCCTAACGCTTCGCCGGCCACCCCTGTTCCGCGAAACCCCAACTTCGCTCAATCTTCAGCGAAACCCAGCAGCCGGCGTTCCGTGACCGGGCAGTATTCGCCCGGCGCGCCCCCGTGCTTGCGGGACCGCCTCTGGAGAGGCACGATGTTCGCTAATTGCGTGCGTGGCGGCCCGCATGACGACCCATGTCCTTCGACAGGAGCACACGTGAGCGCAGACACCTCCCCGGCCGGCCGGCCGGGGAAGCCGGGCTTGCCACCGCACAGTTCCGTCAGCTGGCCGGGGACTACCTCGACGACCTGGCGCACCGCCACCCCGACATCGCCACCGAGCTCGGCGACCACCGCTACGACCACCGGCTCCCCGAGCGCGGCGAGGCGGCGCTCGACGACGAGCGCCGCGGCCTGCAGGAGTTCGCGGCCCGGCTGGCCGCCATCGACCAGGCGGGCCTGGGCAAGGAACTGCTCGTCGACGCGGCCGTGCTCGGCAACGACGTGGCCCGGCGCCTGTTCGAGATCACTGAGCTGCGCGAGCACGAGTGGAACCCACTGCTCGCGAACCCGGGCCAGGCGATCTACACGCTGCTCGCCAGGGACTACGCACCGCTCGGTGACCGGCTGCGGTCGCTGGCCGGCCGGCTCGCCGCGGTCCCGGCCACTCTCCAAGCCGCGCGCGGCCCGCTCGGGCGGATGCCCAAGGTTCACCTGGAGACCGCGATCGCCCAGTTCGGCGGGACGATCACCCTGGTCACCGAGGAGGTGAACGCCGCGCTGCACCAGGCCGCCAACGCCGGCGACGGGGCGGCCAGCGCCGCGGCGAGCACGGTAATCGCCGACGTCGAGCGGCTGCGGCCCGCCGCGCTCGCCGCGCTCGCCGAGCACAGGGACTGGCTGTCGGCCCGGCTGGCGGGCGATGACGCCGCGGCCGGCGGCGCCGGGTTCGCCGACCCGCGCATCGGGCGGGAGCTGTTCTCACGCAAGCTGTCGCTCGCGCTGTCCGCGGCGTCCGACGCCGACGCCATCCTGGCCAGGGCCGAGGCCGACCTCGAGCGGGTCACCGGCGAGATCACCGAGGTGGCAGGCCGGCTCGGCGGCAGTCCCCGCGAGGTACTCGCCCGGCTGAGCGCCGCGGCGCCCGACGAGGCGACGATCCTGGCCTTCTGCGCGGACGCGCTCGCCGCGCAGGTCGCCTTCGTCCGCGACCACGACCTGGTCACGCTGCATGACAACCCGGTCGAGGTCATCGACATGCCGGAGATCAACCGGGGCATCGCGGTCGCGTACTGCGACCCGCCCGGCCCGCTCGAGCCGGTACCCGGCGCGACGTTCATCGCGGTCTCGCCGACGCCCAAGGACTGGACGACCGAGCGTGTCGCCTCCTTCTACCGTGAGTACAACCGGCACATGGTGCACAACCTGATGGTGCACGAGGCGATGCCCGGCCATTACCTGCAGCTGCAGCACTCGCGCCGGTTCACCGGGGCGACCAGGCTGCGCGCCGCGCTCTGGTCGGGGCCGTTCGTGGAGGGCTGGGCGGTCTACGCGGAGGAGCTGATGGCCGCCCACGGGTACCCGGGGGAGGGCGACCCGGCGGCGGTCCGCATGCAGCAGCTCAAGATGCAGCTGCGCATGATCATCAACGCGATACTCGACGCCCGGGTGCACGCGCACGGGCTGACCGAGGCGCAGGCGATGACCCTGATGACCGGGCGCGGCTTCCAGGAGGACGGCGAGGCGTCAGGGAAGTGGCGCCGCGCGCAGCTCACCTCGGCCCAGCTGTCGACCTACTACGTGGGCTACACCGAGGTCGCCGACCTGGCCGCCGACCTGCTCGGCCGCGGGCTGCCCGAGCGCGCCGCGCACGACAGCATGCTCGCCCACGGCTCGCCCCCGGTCCGCCTGCTCCGCACGCTCTGTTAACCCGGGGGGCGACCCCCGGACCCCCGATGTCCGCGCTTGCTCGCCCGATGGCAAAGGGCGCCATCGTATCGGGCGCGCAAGCACGGACCAGGGCAGCCGGTGACCCTGGCACCCCCAGCCATGCCGCCCTTAAGCCGGCAGGCGAAAGCGCGGCAGCGGCGACGGGACGAGCAGCAGCGAGCCGAGCACGCCGCCGGCCACGGCGATCCACAGCGCGGGCCGCAGGCCGAGCATGCTGCCCAGCCAGCCGCCGAGCAGCGCGCAGGCCGGCCGGGTCCCGTAGTTGATCGACTGGAACGCCCCCGACACGCGGGAGCGCATCGTGTCGGGTATCACCACGCCGAAGATCGCCGCGATGCTGATGTCGAGCACCATGACCCCGAAGCCGCTGAACGAGCAGGCGGCGAACAGCAGCAGCAGGGTGAGCGCGCCGGGCCCCGGGGCGGCGAGCGGGACGAGCGCGAGCGGGACGGTGAACACCAGGCACCCAGCCACGTAGACGAGCCCCGCGCCGAGCCGCGCGGTGAGCCGCTTGCACAGCAGGGAGCCGACGATGCCGCCGACGGCGGCCGCCCCGATGACCGCGCCGAGCAGCCCCGGCCGCAGATGCAGGGTGCGCACCGCGTACAGCAGGAACAGCGCCTCGAACATCAGGTTGAAGAAGTTGACCACCGCCACGCCGGTCAGCGACGCCCGCACGATCGGGGAGGCGACGATGAACCGCAGCCCGGCGGTGAGGCCGTCCTCGCCGTCGGCGGCGGGCGGCTCCTTCGGCCGGATCAGGCCGAGCTGGAAGGCCGACCCGAGGAACGACAGGGCGTCAACCACGATGGCGTACGGCCCGCTCAGCGCCTGTACCAGGAGCCCGCCGACCGACGGCCCGCCCAGAAAGGAAAGCGCCCGGCTCCCGTAGATCAGCGACTGCCCGTCGACGTACTCCCCCGTCTCCACGATCGACACGAACAGGGTCCCGTCGGACACGGTGAACAGCACGGAAAGCGATCCGGCCACGAACGTGACCACGCACATCTGCGTGAAGGTCAGCACGTGCAGCGCGTAGCACAGCGGGATCGTCGCGAACGCCGCGGCCCGGCCGATGTCGGCGAGGATCATGGCGTGGCGCCGCTTGCCGCGCCGGTCCACCCAGGCCCCGGTGTGCAGCCCGAACAGCAGGCTCGGCAGCCACTGCAGCGCGGTGAGCACGCCCATTTCGTAGGCCCGGGCGTGCAGGACGAGGACAGCCGTGAGCGGGATAGCGATCGACGAGACCTGGTCGCCGAACATCGACACCGTCGAGGCTCCCCAGTAACGCCGGAACACCCGGTCCCGCAGCAACGGCGGTACCAGATCGCGGCCGTCCGCCCCTGCTTTCATCGCCATCAAAGCGTAAGTGCTTAACCGGGACAATGCACGCGCCGGATGGCATCTCGGAGCACCGAAATGCGGTCTCCGTAGTGACCTACTCGGCCACCGGCTCCGCGGTCTGCGGGATGCCCGACGGGATGCCCGCCTGGATGCCCGACTGGATGCTGGCCTGGCTACCGCGAGCCGGCGGCAGCCAGTCGGGCACCCCCGCGCCGGCCGCCTCCCGCGGCTGGACCAGCGCCTCCCGCGCCGCCATGAAGAGCATGTAGGGGATAAGGTCCACCGAGCGGCGCAGGAACCACTTAGTCCCCTTGGTCGCCATCCACAGCACGTCGTCGCCCCGGGTCGCCGCGGGACTGGTCGGCTCGGCGCCGGGACGGCTGGCCACGGGAACGCCGGCCGCGGCGAGCCGGTCCCACATCCGGCAGGCGATGAGCCGGTGACCGCGCTCGTTGGGGTGCAGCCGGTCCACCGACCAGTTGCGCCGGTCGTAGGTCTCCGGGTCGGTCGAGGCGTCCCAGTGCACCGTCCCGTAGTGCGCCGCGATCCGGTCGAGCTCGGCGTTGACCGCCCGCATCCGCCGCGACAGCGGGCGGGCGAGCCCGGCCGGCAGCCCGAACATCTGCGCCGGGTCGGGCAGCCGCATGGTGAGCACGGTCGCGCCGCTCGCGGTCAGCGCGGCGACCGTCCGCGCGGTGGCCTGGCCGGTCCGCACCGGGTCGAACCCGGCCCGCAGCGTGTCGTTGATGCCGACGACGACGCTGGCGACGTGCGGTCGCAGCAGCAGTGCGTCGGGGAGCTGGTCGCGCTCGACGTGCTTGGCCTGCGCGCCGATCGCCGCGAGGTTGTGCAGCTCCGGCTTGGGCAGCCCGGCGGCGAGATGGCGCGTCCAGCCGCGCCAGCCGCCGTCGGGCGCCGGGTCGCCCATGCCGAGGGTGATCGAGTCGCCGAGCGTCACGATTCGCGTCATGCGTCACCTGCCAGGAAGCGAGTGGTCACGGTTAGGCCGCCAGCCGGGCGGGCGGCGCGTCCGCCTCGATGACGGCCGCGTAGTGTCCGAGAAGCTCGTCGGTGAGCGCGGGCCAGGTGCGGCCGAGCACGCGCCGCCGCGCCGCCGCGCCGAGCCGGGCGCGCAGCGCCGGGTCGGCGGCCAGCTCCCGCACCGCCGCGGCGAGCGCGCCCGGGTCGCCCGGCGGGATCAGGTACCCCGTCTCGCCGTCGGCCACGAGGTCCCGCGGTCCGCCCGAGGCGGGGGCGACGACCGGCAGGCCGCTCGCTGACGCCTCCTGGATCGTCTGCCCGAACGTCTCGAACGGCCCGGTGTGCACGAAGACGTCGAGCGACGCGTAGATCCGCGCCAGGTCAGCGCCGTAGCGCATGCCGAGGAAGGCCGCGGAAGGCAGCGCGGCGCGCAGTTCCTCCTCCATCGGCCCGCCGCCGGTGACCGCCAGCTTCACCCCGGGCAGCGCGGCGACCGCGGCGAGCAGGTCGACCCGCTTCTCGATCGCCAGCCGTCCCACGTAGCCGACGATCACCTCGCCGCCCGGCGCGATCTCGGCGCGCAGCCGCTCGTCGCGCAGCACCGGGCGGAACCGCTCGCTGTCCACGCCGCGGCCCCACAGCCAGACCCGCTCGAGGCCGCGGGAGTGCAGTTCGGCGGCGGTCATGCTGGACGGGGCGAGGGTGCGGCCCGCCGCGTTGTGTATGTCGCGCAGCCAGCGCCAGGCGAACGCCTCGGTCGCCCGGCCGAGGTGGTAGGCGCGGGCGTAGCTCGGCAGGTCCGTCTGGTAGACGGCGATCGTCGGCAGGCGCTCGGCCCGCGCGACCCGGGTGCCCCACGCGCCCAGCGCGACCGGGCTGGCCAGGTGCACGACCTCGGTCCGGTGCCGGACGATGGCCTTGCGGGTAGCCGGCGTGGGCAGGCCGAGCCGGAAGGTCGGGTAGCCGGGCAGCGGGACGGACGGCACCCGCTCGACGGGGTAGGGGAGCCGGTCATCGGCGTCCGCCGCGCAGCGCCCCGACTCCGGCGCGATGATGAGGGGCTGGTGCCCCTTGCGCACGAGGTTCTCCGCCACGCGCACTACGCAGTGTGCGACGCCGTTAACGTCAGGCGGGAACGACTCCGTAATGATCGCGATCCTCATGATTCCAAGATCGCTACACGGCGTTCGAATTCAGCTACGACGCCGTTACACCCAAACGAACGGTCGATGAAGGTTGATCGGGCCCGTGTTGATGGCACGTGCGGAAGAACGGGCCGCCCGCCGGCGTTGCCCACTGGCGTGGCTGACGCGAGCACCCCGCTGACCATCGCCGGCGTCCCGCTCGGCGTGCTCGACCTGGCGCCGATCCCTGAGGGCTCGACGGCGGGCGACGCGCTGCGCGCCACCGTCGCGCTCGCGAGGCGGGCGGAAGAGCTCGGCTTCACCAGGTTCTGGGTGGCCGAGCACCATGGCCTGCCCGGCGTCGCGAGTTCCTCGCCGCCGGTCCTCATCGCGCACATCGCCGCCGCGACGCGGACCATCCGGGTGGGCTCGGGCGGCGTCATGCTGCCGAACCACTCCTCGCTTGTGGTCGCGGAGCAGTTCGGCATGCTCGAGGCGCTGCATCCCGGCCGTATCGACCTGGGCATCGGCCGTGCCCCCGGGACCGACCAGGCCACCGCGCAGGCGTTGCATCCCCGTGCTTCCGAAGGCCGTGCTTTCGAGGGCCGTGCTTCCGAAGGCCGGGGCCCCGACGACTTCCCGCGCCAGCTCACCGACCTCATCGGCTTCTTTACCGGCAGCTGGCCGGAGAACCACCCCTACCGGCAGGTGCACGCGGTCCCCGGCGAGGGCGGCGGGCCCGACCTGTGGCTGCTCGGCTCCAGCGGCTACAGCGCGCAGGTGGCCGGCGCGCTTGGCGTGCCGTTCGCGTTCGCGCACCACTTCATGCCGCAGAACACGCTTACCGCACTCGACCTGTACCGCAGGTCGTTCCGCCCGTCGCCGGAGCTGCGCGAGCCGTACAGCATGATCGCCACGGGCGTGGTCTGCGCGGACACCGGCGAGCGGGCCAGGTTCCTGGCCGGCGCCTCCGCGCTGGCCTTCCTGCGGCTGCGGACCGGCCGCCCGGGCCGCATGCCGACTCCCGAGGAGGCCGCCGCCCACCCGTACTCGGACCTGGAGCGCGCCTTCATCGAGGACCGCCAGGCCACCCAGCACATCGGCGCGCCGGACACGGTGCTCGCGGGCCTCACCGAGCTGGTCAAGCGCACCGAGGTGAACGAGCTGATGATCACCACGCAGACGCACGACCCGGCCGACAGGCTGCGCTCGTTCGAGCTGGTGGCCGCGGCCGCCAGCGGCCAGTAGCAGGCCGCGGGAAAGGCGAAGGTCACCGCCGCCGCGGTAGCCGGGCCTGCTGACCCGCCGCCGCAGGTCCCGGTCGGCGCAGGGCCAGAACGAGAGCAGTGCCGCCGCTCCGCTCGCCGTCCGCCTCCGTGACCGCCCCGGCGGAGTGCGTTATGCGAGGTTTACCCCCCGCTTGGCCGGGGTAGCCGAAGGCTCCCCATGAGCGCGCTAGCGCAGGACCGCGGAGGGCCACGTGACCCAGCCGAGCGACCCCCCCGAGCAGTACGAATCCAGCGACTACGGTAACGCCGACCACGGTAACGCCGACCACGGGGACGCCGACCACGGGGACGCCGACCACGGTGACGCCGACCACGGGGACGCCGACCACGGGGACGCCGGCGACGCGCGGCGCGCCGCCCTGGTCGCTTCCGCGCAGCGGCAGTGGATCGACGGGCTGACCGACCTCGGCGGCCGCAACACGCTGCTGTACTACAAGGACCGCAGGGCGGGCACGCTCGACCTGGCCGACGCCGACCCGGACGCCGTCGAGCGGTTCGAGAAGACGGGACGCATCAGGCTCAGCAAGCTGTTCCCCGGCGACCCCGACGTGCGGGCCGACGCCATCCGCCGCATGCAGGCGATCTACCGCAAGGCCCGCGAGCTGCAGGAGGAGCGCGGCATCAAGGCCGGCTACCTCGCGACCGGCCTGGCCCGGTGGGACGAGCTCTTCCTCGAGCCCGCCGCCCCTGTCCTGCTCCGCCCGCTGACGATCAGCCCGACGCGCGCCAGGTATGACGACTTCGACCTCAGCCTTGACGAAGAGACCGAGGTGAACCCGGTCCTGCTGCACAAGCTGGCCACCGTCTTCGACGCGGTGATCGACAAGCCCGCGCCCGACCGCATCGCCGGCCAGCTGGCCAGGGCCGCCCGCGACGCCGAGGTCCCCGGCTTCCGCATCGACAAGCGCATGGTCATCGGCACCTTCACCTACGCGAAGCTGCCGATGGTGCGCGACCTCGAGGCGGCGGGCGACCTGCTGGCCGACAGCGACCTGGTGGCGGCGATCGCCGGCGACCCCCGCGCGCAGCAGCTGGTCGCCGCGCCGGACGCCAGCCCTGACATCACGGACGACCCCGGCACCGCCTGGGCGGTGCCGGATGTGCCGGTGCTGAATGCGCCAGTGCCTGGTTCCGCGGTGCCTGATTCCGCGGTGTGATTCCCGTCGATTCCGCGGCGTTCGATTCCGCGGCGTTCAATTCTGCGGTGTTCAATTCTGCTGGGCCGGACGACCCGGTGGCCGACTTCTCCGTGCTCGACGCCGACTCCTCGCAGCGCGCCGCGATCGACGCCGTACTCGCCGGGCGCAGCCTGGTCATCCACGGTCCGCCCGGCACCGGCAAGTCCCAGACGATCGCCAACCTGATCGCGGCCATGGTGGCCCGCGGCCGGAAGGTGCTGTTCGTCGCGGAGAAGCGGGCCGCGATCGACGCGGTGCTCTCCCGGCTGGCCGCCGCGGGACTCGCCGACCTGGTGCTCGACATCCACGAGGGTGCCCGCGACCGGCAGCGGATCGCCGCGGGCCTGGGCGCGACGCTCGAGCAGGCGGCCCGCGCGGCCGACCCGGACACCTCTGCGCTGCACCGCCGGCTGACCGACCGGCAGCACCGGCTCGCCAGGCACGCGGCTGCGCTGCACCGGTCGCACGAGCCGTGGCGGCTGTCCGCCTACCAGGTGCAGTCCGCCCTGCTCGGGCTGCCGGAGCAGGCGCGCGTCGCCACCCGGCTCGCCGCGCCGGAGCGGATCACCGCCGAGGTGGCCGAGCAGGTCCGTGACGAGCTGCGCGAGTTCACCCGCCTCGGCGGCTTCGGGTTCACCCCGGGAAGCACCCCCTGGTTCGGCGCGCCGCTGCGCGGCCGCGAGCAGGCCCGCACCGCGGTGGACCTCGCGGTGGCCATCGGCAGCAGGACGCTGCCCGCCGCGACGGCCCAGCTCGCCACCGCCTGCCGTGACCTCGGCCTGCCGGCCGACGAGCTGCTGGCCAGCCACGGTCAGCGGGTGGCGCTGACCGGGCTGCTCGCGCAGCTGAACGACCTGGAGCAGGGCAAGCACAGCTTCCTCGAGCGCAGGACGCTGCGCCGTCAGGTCCGCGCGCGGTGGCAGGAGCTGCCCGGCGTGGCGCCGGACGACGAGCCGCGGCTGCCGCGGGACTACCCGGCGCTCGTCCGGGCCTGGCAGGAGTGGATGAGCCAGCTAGCGGACCTCGCCGCGCTCGCACCGCTCGCGGGCCTCGACGCGGACCCGGACGCCGCCCTCGCCGCGCTCGTCGCCGACCAGGAGACGCCGTGGCGGCTGCCCAGGCTGTACGAGCTCGCCGGGCACTTCGCCAGGCTCAGCCTCGGGCCGCTGCTCGATGAGATCGCGCCGCTGGCCGGCGACGGCGATGCTGGCCAGCACCGGGCTGGCCGATGACACGCGTGCGGGCCGGCCACCGGGCCGCGAACGGCCAGGTCAACGGGGACCGTGCCGGGCTGACCGCGCCCGACCTGGTGACCGCGGCGTTCGACTGGGCCTGGTACCGGGCGATCCTCGACCAGATCCGGGTCCGCGACACCGACTACGGGGCCGAAGGCACCGGGCACGACCTGGGCGTCGCCCTCGACGAGCTCGCCACCGACTTCCGCCGCTACGACGCCGAGCACCTGACGGCCAACCGGGCGCGGGTCCGCGGCGCATGGGCAAGGCGGCTGCGCGAGACCGTCGACCAGCACCCGCTGCAGGCCCGGGTCGTCCGCAAGCAGGCGGCGCTGCGCCGCGGGCACCTGCCGCTGCGGCGGCTGCTCGACCAGGCGGGCGACGTGCTGTTCGCGCTGAAGCCGTGCTGGGCGATGTCACCGCTGATGGTCAGCCAGGTCCTGCCGCTCGCCCGGCTCTTCGACCTGGTGATCTTCGACGAGGCCAGCCAGGTGGTGCCCGCCGACGCGATCGGCTCGATGATCAGGGCGCACCAGGTGGTGGTGGCGGGCGACGACCGGCAGCTGCCGCCGACCAGCTTCTTCCACCAGATCGACCCGGGCGACCCGGACGACGACGACCCGGACGAGGGGCTCGTCTCGCTGCGCGCCGGGTTCGAGTCCGTGCTCGACGCGCTACGGCCGCTTCTCCCCACCTGCCCGCTGACCTGGCACTACCGGAGCCGGGACGAGCGCCTCGTGGCGTTCTCCAACGACCGGATCTACGGCGGCGCGCTGACCACGTTCCCCGGCGTGGCCCGTGACGACGTGCTGCGCCACGTGGTTGTCGGGCAGGACGGCGCGGGCGACACGGTGGCGGCCGAGGTCGCCGAGGTGGTCCGGCTGATACTTGAGCACGCGCGGACCCGCCCGGGCGAGTCGCTCGGCGTGATCGCCCTCGGCGTCAAGCACGCGGAGCGCGTCGATGGCGCGCTGCGCGCCGCGCTCACCGCGGCGGCCGCCGCGCCGCCCGTGCCGCCGCCGCCCGCCGGGTCCTCGGGCACCGCCGCGGTGGCGGCCGCCGCGGCGGCCAGGGACGCGGCCAGGGACCTCGAGGCGTTCTTCGCGGAAGACGTGCCCGAGCCGTTCTTCGTCAAGAACCTGGAGCGGGTGCAGGGCGACGAGCGGGACGCGATCATCATCTCCGTCGGCTACGGCAAGCACCCGGACGGGCGGATGCGCTACCAGTGGGGGCCGCTGCTGCGCGACGGCGGGGAGCGCAGGCTGAACGTCGCCGCCACCAGGGCACGCCGCAGGCTCACCGTCGTCAGCTCGTTCTCCAGCCACGACGTCGACCCGTCCCGGCTGACCGCGCCCGGCGCCCGGATGCTCGCCGAGTACCTGGAGTACGCGCGGGCCGGCGGTGTCCCCGTCGTGCCAGTGCCGGTATCTTCCGCGAGCTACGCCGGCGGTGACGGCCAGCAGGCCCAGGACGCCGGCGGCGAAGCAGGCGCGTTCCACTCGGACGTCGCGGCCAGGCTCGCCGCGCTCGGCATCACGGTGGTGCCGCAGTACGGCGTCGGCGGCTACCGGGTCGACTTCGCGGCCGCGCACCCGGACGACCCGGCCCGGATGATCCTCGCGATCGAGGCCGACGGCGCGGGCTACCGCGACTCGGGCAGCGTGCGCGACCGCGACCGGCTGCGCAAGGAGCACCTGGAGCGGCTCGGCTGGCACGTGCACCGGCTCTGGTCGACCGCCTGGTTCACCGATCCAGGCGGAGAGCTGGCCAAGCTCCGCGCCGCTTTCGAGACCGCGGTCAGCGCCGCCCCGCCCGCACCTCCGCCCGCACCTCCGCCCGCACCTCCGCCCGCACCGCCGCCCGCACCTCCGCCGCCCGCGGCCGCACCGGCCCCCGCCGCCCGCCGGGCCGGGCCGGGTCGCACAGCCAGGCCGGTTCGCAGGCCGCCGAGCCTCGGCTCACGGAACAGCGTCGTGGCGCCGACCGGCACCCCCGGGTGCCGAGGGGCGGCCCGGTCCTCAGGCACTGGGCCTGCCGGCGGACGAGTACTGGCCGCTGCCCAGGGACGCCGTGCAGTCCGTGCACGCGATACCCCTCGGCCCAGGCGAGCGCCCCGCGCTGAGCGCGCCTGGCCCCAAGGCGCTTCCCGTTTCCACCAGTGCCGTCTCCACCAGTGCCGTCTCCACCAGTGCCGTCTCGGCCGGAACGGGCTCCGCCGCGCTGCCGCCCACCCCCGCGCGGGACGACCCGGAACTCGCCGATTAAGACGACAGGCGCTCTTCGCTGCCTCACGGACCCCGTGCCGGCCGCGACGTGCGCCAGTACGGGCTGCCGCCGTCGCGGCCCCCGGCATCTGACCGTAGAGATCCGCACTTCCGCCCCGCACCAGCAATCACGGGATCTCCAGGGCAGGCCGGTGGACCGTGGAGATCCTCACCCTTCCGCCCCGCACCAGCAATCACACGTATCTCCACGGCAGCGCGGCCGTCGTATCCCCACGGCAGCGCGGCCGTTCGCGAAGGCGGGCTAGCTGACCGTAGAACTCCTAACGAATTCCCGCCGCAGGCCGGCAACCGCGAAAGATCTTCACCTCCGCGCGACCTTCCCCTGGATGATCCTGGCTTTGCATAGCCCAGGACCATCGCAAATCCAGGTTTGCATACTGGCGCCCATGTTCACCATCGATTTGCGGCAAATGTCCAGCCCGCGGCTATGCAAGCATGCGGATTGGTGGTCCTCGGCTATGCAAAGACATCCCGGGGAAGGTCGCGCTGCCGTAGAGATTTCTGCGACTGCTGTTGTTGGCGAGAAAACGTGAGAGATCTCCACGGTCAGCCATCTCCCGCCGGGGCGTGGTCGCGCTGGGGGTGAGAATTTGCGTGGGCTGCGGGTTGGCGGGTTGCCGGTCCTCACGGATCAGAGGCGAGAGGCGGAGAGCGAGGAAGCGCCTCCCGGCGGTTCGCGGGAACCGCGGGAGGCGCTCCCCAAGCCGGGCGCACCGCGCAACGCCCGGCTGGCCTTACCGTTTAGCAGGGATCACCGCTCACGCGGGCTGCCCCTGGCGGGAGAAGACCTGCGTGAGCGTTCCGCAGAAGGCCGGTAGGTCATCCGGCTTGCGGCTGGTGATCAGGGTGTTCGGGCCGGCCGGGCAGACTTGCACCTGCGTGTCCACCCAGTTGCCGCCCGCGTTCCTGACGTCGGTCTGCAGGCTCGGCCAGGACGTCAGCGTCCGGCCGCGCACCAGGTCGGCCTCGACGAGCAGCCAGGGGCCGTGGCAGATCACGGCGGCCGGCTTGCCCGCATCGAACATTCGCTGGATGAAGCTGACCGCGGCCGGCACCGTGCGCAGGAAGTCGCTGTTGGCCACCCCGCCGGGCACCACGACGGCGTCGTACTCGGTGTGGTCCACGTCCTTGAACGTGTGCTGCACCGGGAACTTGTCGGCCTTGTCGAGGTGGTTGAAGCCCTGAACGTCGCCGCTCTCCGGCGCGATCAGTTCCGGCGTGCCGCCGGCGTCGCTGACCGCCTGCCAGGGAGCGGTGAGTTCTACCTGCTCCACACCCTCGTTGGAGGTAAGAAAAGCGACCCGTAGGCCCTTGAGTTCGCTTGCCATCGGAGAATGCTCCTTCGGCTAGGTAACAGGGTCACCAGGCCGGCTGCCCGCAGATCGCTGGCCTATTCGCCGGCCAGCCCGGTTTTCTCCGCCGCGTCGTGGACCGCCGCGAGCCCCGGGTGGTTCGCCATTCCGCATGATCCCCGCGTCCGCGCATGATCCCCGCGTTCGCGCACGGTCTTCGCGTCCCGCATGATCCCCGCGTTCGCGCACGGTCTCCGCGCGGATGCCGGGCTCGCCAGCGCGGGCTCGCCAGCGCGGGCTCGCCTGGTGTTAGCTTAGGGCGACGCAGGAAAAGGAGCGATTGATGGACAACGACCGATACGCGCTGCTCGTGGTGGACATGCAGAACGGTTTCTGCCACCCGGACGGCTCGTTCCCGCGGATCGGCCGCGGCCTTGAAGGCGCGATGGACGCCGTCGCGAACGCGGCCGTCGCGGTCGGCCAGGCGCGCGCGGCGGGCATCCCCGTCGTCTTCACCAGGCACGTGTACCGGCCGGGGCGCCCCGACGAGGGCGCGGCACTCATCAGGAACAGCCCGGAACTCGCTGGCGTGTCCGGGCTGGCCGTCGGCACGTGGGACGCCGAGGTGTGCGACGAGCTCGGCTGCGGCCCGCAGGACCTGGTGGTGGACAAGGTCCGCTTCGACGCCTTCCAGTGGACGTCCCTCGAGCCGCTGCTGCGCGGCCTCGGCGTAACCGCCCTGATGATCTGCGGCGTGGTCACCAACATCTGCGTCGAGACGACCGCCCGCTCCGCGTTCATGCGTGACTTCCCCGTCACCCTGCTCGCGGACTGCTGCGCGGCCAAGACTCACCGCCTGCACAACCTGTCCGTCGAGGTGCTCAGCAGTTACGAGCTCGCCGAGATCGCCAACGTGACGGACGGATTCGACGCAGGCGACCCGCTCGGCCTTGCGGGCCGCCTCCCGTCCCACGCCCCTGCCTAGCGACCCCTGCCTAGCGGCCCCTGCCTAGCGATGTCGCCGCCCGGTAGCGCTCGCTAGCGGGCGGCGAGCCTCGCGAGCAGCCGCCAGCCGAGGAGGAACAGGCCGAGGAACGCGAGCGCGACGACGATGAACGGCCTGGCCGTCCCCTGGCCGGAGACGACGCGCAAGATCATGCCGAGCGTCACCGTGCACAGCCAGATCACGACCCCCGCGGGGCTGATCGCCAGGGGGCGCCGCCAGGCCCGGCCCGCGATCCAGCCGGCCGCGAGCCCGCACAGGAACGGCCAGGCGGTTGACGCGATCCCGGCAAGCGCCTCGCCCTTGGTGTGACTCGCGCGCCCGATCACCACGAAAACGAGCACGCAGCAAGCATCGACGAGCACCGCGACCCGTGCATCCCTGGCCAACCGCATGCCGCTAACCCTATCCGCGGCGCGGAATGCCGCCGCCAGGAAACGCGCCCGTCGCCTGGCCCGCGTGACCGGGGGCTTATGCGGGGGTTTACCCGGGTGCGTTTGCCCTTTACAGGGACCCGCATGGGCGTCCGTTTATGTTAATTTCAGCTAGCAGGGTGATCATGGGGGGATGGGTACCTGGGTGATCCGCATCGCCACGGGTGCGGACGGCAACGGCGTCGGCCCTCGGCTCGCGGTGAAGGACTGCATCGACATGGCGGGGCTGCCGACGACGGCGGGCTGCCCGGTCGTGGCGGAGATGGCCGAGCCTGCCGTGGCCGACGCGGCGGTGGTTGCGTCGGCCCGCGAGGCCGGCGCGCGGATCGTCGGCAAGACGGGCCTCACCGAGCTGTGCTGGTCGGCAAGTGGCATCAACCACTGGGCGGGCACTCCGGTTAACCCGCGAGACCCAAGGCGGCTGCCTGGCGGGTCGTCGTCCGGGTCCGCGGTGGCCGTCGCCACAGGCGAGGCCGACGTGGCGTTCGGTACCGACACCGGCGGCTCGGTCAGGGTGCCCGCGGCCTGCTGCGGGGTAGCCGGCCTCAAGACGAGGTACGGCCGGGTCCCGGTCAAGGGGGTGTACCCGCTCGCGCCGTCCCTGGACACCGTTGGACCGCTCGGGCCGGACGTGGCGGCGGTCGAGGCCGGCATGCGGCTGCTCGAACCCGGGTTCCTGGCGCCCGACGCGACCGGTGAGCTGACGGCGGGACGGATCACGGTGCCCGCGGCGACCGGTGGCACCGACCCGGCGGTCGACGCGGCCGTCGACCGCGCGCTCGCGGCGGCGGGCGTGGCGGTGACGCACGTACCAGGGTGGGACTACGACGCGGCGCTCAGCGCCATCACCGTGCTCATCGATGCCGAGGGGTTCAGGTCCAACGCTTACCTGATGCCGTACCTCAGCCAGCTAAGCCCGCACGTGCGGCGCAACCTTGAGCGCGGTGCCCGGTTCTCCTCCGCCGACCGGGCAGCCGCGGAGCGGGGCAGGACGGCGGTGGGCGCCAGCTTCGATGCGCTGCTCGCCGACCACCCCGTGCTCGTGCTGCCGACCCTGCTCGGGCCGCCGCCGCTGCTCGGCGGGCACGGCTTCCGGTTGACCGCGCTGACCGCGCCGGTCAGCCTGGCCGGGCTGCCCGCGCTTACCCTCCCGCTACCCGCGGCCGACGGGGTGATCGCGTCCATGCAGGTGATCGCGGCGACGGAGGAGCGAGTGCTCGCGTTCGGCCGGGCGATCGAGGCCGCCGCACGAGCCTGATACCGCCGCACAAGTCAACACTGGTCAGAACGGACTTCGTCCAGACCCTGTCGGCCAGGCCACGGCCGCTGCTACGCTTCCGGTCACGCTAGCCATGCATACGGGGGTTATCAACGTTGACCTGTTCGGCATGTTCTGGACGGCAGGCGCGCGTTCCAGAGGGTGGGTCTTTCCGGTGAGCGTGGCAGCGGCACACCACCGTGTCCTGCGCGCTCATTAGGGCGGCTTGTCGTGACGGGGCTTGAGTACGGCGCGGCCGAGGGCGGCTCACCGGTATCGCTGCGCGGCTCTTACGGGTTGTTCATCGGCGGCTCGTTCGTGCCGGGATCCGCGGTGTTCAAGACGGTCTCGCCGGCCACCGAGGAAGTGCTCGCCGAGGTGACGCACGCAGCGACGGAGGACGTGGACCGGGCGGTGGCGGCCGCCAGGCAGGCGTACGAGCGGGTCTGGTCGGTGATGCCGGGCCGGACCCGGGCAAGGTACCTGCTGCGGATCGCGCGGCTGCTGCGGGACCGGGCGCCGGAGCTCGCGGTCATCGAGTCGCTTGACAGCGGCAAGCCGATCAGGCAGACGCGCGACGTGGACCTGCCCCTGGTGACGGCGCACTTCTTCTATCACGCCGGGTGGGCGGACAAGCTGGCGTACGCGGGGTTCGGCGGGACCGCGGCGGCCCTGCCGAATCCGACACTGCCGAATCCGACACTGCCGAATCCGACACTGCCGCGGCCGCTCGGCGTGGTCGGCCAGGTCATCGGCTGGAGCTCACCGCTGCTCATGCTCGCCTGGAAGATCGCCCCGGCGCTGGCGTGCGGGAACACCGTGGTGCTCAAGCCGGCCGAGAGCACGCCGCTGACCGCTCTCGCGTTCGCGGAGATCTGCGCCGAGGCCGGCCTGCCGCCCGGCGTGGTCAACATCGTCACCGGCGACGGGCAGACCGGCCAGCTCGTCGCGGGTCACCCGGGGATCGACAAGGTGGCGTTCACCGGGTCTCCCGAGGTCGGCAAGGAGATCGCGAAGTCCGCCGCGCTGTGGGGCAAGCGCTTCACCCTCGAGCTCGGCGGCACGTCCGCGAACATCGTGTGCGCGGACGCGGACATCGAGGCGGCGGCCCAGGGGATCGTCGAAGGCGTCTTCATCCGCCAGGGCCACGCCTGCTGCGCGAGTTCCCGGGTGTTCGTCGCGCAGGAGGCGCACGACCACCTAGTCGCGGCGGTCAGGCGCCGGATGGCCGCGCTCCGCTCCGGTGACCCGCTCGACGAGGCGACCGATATCGGCGCGGTCAACTCGCGTGGCCAGCTCGACAAGATCACCGAGCTCGCCCGCTCGGCGGAGGCGGACGGGGCGGTGCGCTGGTCGGCGCCGCACGAGCCCCCGGATCGCGGGTTCTGGTTCCCGCCTACCATGTTCGCCGTGGCATCGGAGGAGCAGCGCATCGCCAGGGAGGAGCTCTGCTGGCCGGTGCTCACCGTGTCGTCGTTCGCCGCGCCCGACGAGGTGGTCGACCGGACCAACGCCGCGCGCTACGGGCTGTCGGCCGGCGTCTGGACGCGGCAGGGCGCGCTGAGCGCGTCGCTGGCCGCGCGGCTGCGGGCCGGGGTGGTCTGGGTCAACTCGTTCGGCGGGCTCGACCCCGCGGTGCCTTTCGGCGGCTTCCAGGAGTCCGGGTTCGGCCGGGAGGGCGGCAGGCACGGCCTTGAGGCCTACCTCGACCTGCCCGGCGCGTGGACACCCGATGTCTGACGCCCCGCCGCCCGACCCCCCGCCGCCCGACCCCCGCCGTCCGACCCCCGCCGTCCGGTGGCGGCCCGGCGTCACCCCGCCCGGCGGCCCGCGGGGGTGCCGTTCCGCGCACCACCCACCGGCTCTACATCGGCGGTGCCTTCGCTCGTGCGGCGAGCGGCCGGACGTTCGCGGTACACGGGGCGGACGGCGTCTTCCTTGCCAGTGCCGCGCTCGCGGCCGACCGCGATGCCCGCGACGCGGTCGTGGCGGCGCGCGCCGCCTTCCCCGCGTGGTCACGCGCGTCCGGCTACCAGCGGAGCCAGGCGCTCTACCGGGTGGCCGAGGTCATGGCGGCGCACCGCGAAGCGTTCGCCGCCCAGCTGAGCCGGGCCGGCGGCGGCCCCGCCGAAACGGACGCCGCCGAAACGGACGCCGCCGAAATGGACGCCGCCGAGGCGGCGGCCGCCGAGGTGGACGCGGCGGTGGACCGGTGGACCTGGTACGCGGGCTGGGCGGACAAGATCACCCAGGTGCGCGGCACCGTCAATCCGGTAGCCGGGCCGTTCGGGACCGTCTCGCTGCCCGAGCCGGTCGGCGTTACCGCCGTGCTCGCCCCGCCGGACAGCGCGCTGCTCGGCCTCGTCAGCGTGCTCGCCCCGGTGATCGTCAGCGGGAACACCGCGGTACTCGTCGCGAGCGAGCGCTACCCGCTGCCCGCCGTCGCCTTCGCCGAGGCGCTGGCCGCCGCCGAGCTGCCCGCCGGCGTGGTAAACGTGCTGACCGGCGAGGTCGCCGAGATTTCTCCCTGGCTGGCGGCCCACCAGGACGTGAACGCGATCGACCTGGCCGGCGCACCCGGCCCGCTGGCCGATGACCTCGCCGTGGCCGCCGCGGGCAACCTCAAGCGCGTGGTCCGCTTCCCGGCCAGCGACTGGTCCGCGGAGCCGGGCCTGGAGCGCATGTTCGCCACCCTGGAGACCAAGACCATCTGGCACCCGCTAGGCCGTTAGCCCGCCGCCCCGGGCGCGGCTAGCCGCCCCGGGCGCGGCTAGCCGAGGGCGGGGATCAGCTCCGCCGCGATCAGCTCCATCTGCTCCGTCAGGTCGAACAGCGGCGTGAACAGGATCATCTCGGCTCCCGCGGCGATGACCGACCGGACGCCCGCCAGGCACTCGGCCAGTGTGCCCGCCACCGCGGCCGCCTCGATGGCAGGAACCCGCTGCCCGTACATGGCGGCGAGCGCCGCGTTCATTCGTTCCCTCGCGCGCGCCCCGTCGGATGAGTCGATCCCGAGGTAGACCCGCTTCGCGACCGGGAACTCGCCGTCGCCGAATCCCTCTTTGCGGCCCGCGCCGGCCAGCGCCGACCGCACCACGGCCACCTGCCCGGCGAACGCCTCGGTGGTCGACGACCCCGCACCGAAGAACCCGTCGCACAGCCGCACGCCGCGCCGCACCGCGGTCTCCGCGGAACCGCCGAACCACAGCCGCGGATAGGGCTTCTGGAACGGCTTGGGCTCCATCATCGCCCCGGAGAGCTGGAAGAACTCTCCGTCGAAGGTCACCGAAGGCGACGTCCACAGCTGCTTCATCAGCGCCAGGCCCTCGGTGAACCGGGCCACATACTCGGTCACCGGACATGCCGAACGCGCCGAAGGGGCGCCGCGGCCCGCCGGAGCCCACCCCCACCTCGACGCGCCCGCCGGACATCTGGTCAAGCGAGGCGATCGCCTTGGCCAGGTGCACCGGGCTGTGCTGGGTGGTCACGAAGACCGTGCAGCCGAGCCGCAGCTTCGTCGTGCAGGCGGCGGCGTACGTCATCACCTCAAGCGGCGACAACCGGGGCGCGCCGCCGAGTGGCCCCTCCTGCGCCCAGGCGCTCTCGAACACGCCGAGCTCCTCGGCCCGTGCGAAATAGGACCGGAAGTCCGCGGGAGAGAACGACCCGTCGGCGCAGTCCTGCGGTATGGCGATCGCGAACCTCATGCCCGCATATTAAGCCCCGCCGCGGGGCGCGATGGGGCTGCCGCGACAGGCCCCCCCATGACGGCGGGGTGCGCGTCCCCAGCGGCGAGGGGGGCCGCGCAGGCCCCATGACCGGGTCGGAGCGTCCCCCCGCGGGAGCACTGTGATGGTTCTCCCATACCCTCGCGGTTTCAGGTGGGCATAAGGCGGACTAGCGTACGGGTATAAGACATGAGGACCCTAAACGGGGCGGCGCCGCGACCGGCGATCCCGGCCGCTCATCATGTGCGCGTCCCGTGTAAAGCGTGAAAGGGACGCGAATGCCCGAAGCACCGTCCGGTAATGGGATAGTAGCGCTAAGTTACGGCGAAGGCCGTGAACTCGACCTTCCGGTGAAACCCGCAACCGAGGGCTCCGCGGGGATCGAGGTGACGAAGCTGCTGGCGACGACCGGGATGGTCACCCTCGACCCCGGGTTCGTTAACACGGCCGCGTGCTCTTCCGAGATCACGTACATCGACGGGGACGCGGGGATCTTGCGGTACCGCGGGTACCCGATCGAGCAGCTGGCCGAGCGGTCCAGCTTCCTTGAGGTCAGCTACCTGCTCATCTACGGCGAACTGCCCACGCAGGCGCAGCTCGAGCAGTTCACCGCGCAGATCAGCAAGCACACCCTGCTGCACGAGGAGATGAAGGACTTCTTCAACGGGTTCCCGCGCGACGCGCACCCGATGCCGGTGCTGTCGAGCGCGGTCTCCGCGCTGTCCACCTTCTACCAGGACGCGCTCAACCCGTTCGACGAGCCGAACGTCGAGCTGTCCACCATCAGGCTGCTCGCCAAGGTGCCGACGCTGGCCGCCTACGCCTATAAGAAGTCGGTCGGCCAGGCGCTTCTCTACCCGGACAACTCGCTCAGCTACGTGGAGAACTTCCTGCGGCTCACCTTCGGCATCCCGGCCGAGCCGTACGAGGTCGACCCGGAGGTCGCCAAGGCCCTGGACATGCTGTTCCTCCTGCACGCGGACCACGAGCAGAACTGCTCCACCTCCACCGTGCGCGTCGTCGGCTCCTCCGAGGCCAACCTGTTCGCCAGCATCTCGGCCGGCATCAACGCCCTGTTCGGCCCGCTGCACGGCGGCGCCAACGCGGCGGTGCTCGACATGCTTGAGGACATCCGCGACCAGGGCGGCGACGTGAACGCGTACGTCAACCGGGTGAAGGACAAGGAGCCTGGCGTCAAGCTGATGGGCTTCGGCCACCGGGTGTACAAGCACTACGACCCGCGCGCCCGGATCGTCAAGGCCACCGCCGACCGGCTGCTGACCAAGCTGGCGCCGAACGATCACCTGCTTGACCTGGCCACCCAGCTGGAGGAGGTGGCGCTGTCCGACGACTACTTCATCAGCCGCAGGCTGTACCCGAACGTGGACTTCTACACGGGCCTTATCTACCGGGCAATGGGCTTCCCCACCAAGATGTTCACCGTGCTGTTCGCCATCGGGCGGCTCCCCGGCTGGATCGCGCACTACCGCGAGATGGTGCGCGACCCGGTAACCAAGATCGCCCGCCCGCGCCAGGTCTACACCGGCCCGGCGGAGCGCGACTTCCTGGAGTTCGAGAAGCGCTGAGTTGCCCGCGGGGGGACGACCCCGGATAACGGCAAGGAAAGGCTCGGCGCGCGGGCGGGAGCTCGAAACAGCCGGATAACAGCAAAAACAAGCCCGGCCCGCTTGAGTTCCGGCCGGTACGTCCGCTGCCTGCGCGGGGGCTCAAGGTCGAAATCACCGAACCCGGGATTCAGAACGGAGGCTTGCTCCGCCGTCACCGCGCCGCGCAGCGTGCGGGGGCGGGGCGGCCATCCGGGCGGCCGTGGCGGGCGCCGCCAGTCCGGCCTGGCCTGACATGGGTGCCTCCGCCGGTGAGACGCGTTTGTGATCAGGTACTGCTCGCGGATAACGTAACTCCGTGACTGACGAGCCGACAGCGGGAGACACGCCCGCGGCCGCGATGACGGCCGAGCAGCAGGCGGACCCAGTGTCGGCAGATACAGCGCCGGCAGTACAGCGCCGGCTCCCGTGTCCGCGCCGCCAGCCGACCCGTGGAGCGACCCGCGGCTGCCCTGGGAGGGCAGGCCGCGCCGGGTGGACATCGCGTGCTGGGCGGCGATCACCCTCAGCGGCATCTACTACCTGGTGCTGCTGCCGTTCCGCGCCAGCCTCGTCGGCACCCACCCGGTGCTGCTCGTGCTGCTGAACGGGTCGACCGAGGGGATCGTGTCGGCCGCGGCGTTCGCGCGGACGGGGCACGGCTCGCTCACCGTGCTCCTGCTCGCCTCGGTACCGGGGCTGATGAAGTTCGACCTGATCTACTGGTGGGCCGGCTCTGGGGAGAGCGGGTCATCCACCTGTTCGCCGGGCAGCGCGAGAGGCAGCGCAGGCGCGGGCTCAAGTTCGTCGAGCGGGTCAACCGCTGGGGTCCCAAGTTCACCTGGCCCGCGATCATCATCACGCCGTTCCTGCCGCTGCCCAACGCGATCGTCTACGCGGTGGCCGGGTGGACGGGGATGAGCTGGGTGACGTTCCTCGTCCTTGACGCGATCGGCTCGCTGGCGTGGGCCGGGATGCTGGCCGGCCTCGGCTACGAGCTCGGGCAGCGCGCGGTGTCCGTCGCGCAGGAGATTTCCAGGTACGGGCTGTGGATATCGATCGGCATTGTCGTCCTGGTGGTAGCCGGGCAGATGAGGGGCGCGCGAGCGCAACGTTAAGTTGCACGTGCATATTGACGCAATGTTAACCTGCACGTGCATATTGACCGTGCAGTAGCCCTTGCAGGTGCATGGGCTCATGCGCCATGATGTGTCTGCGTCAATCACCCGGATGACGCAGACAGCTCCTCGGGGTCACGATGAGTCTGCACCAACTGGAAACGCTGCCCACCCGCACGCGGGTACACCCCGCCGCCAAGCAGCCGCTCGATGCGTCCGCCCGGCTGGCGCCGGCACCCAGGCGCCCGCGGATGATGCGGATGCCCGCGGACTGGTGGGACTCGCCCGCGGCGGTTGGCTGCCCGCTGTCTCGCGGCCCGCAGTCCGCGCGGATGGCCCGCAGGCTGACCAGGAACACGCTGCGCGAGTGGGGCCTTGCGTTCCTCGCGGAAGACGCGGAGACCATCGTCGGAGAATTCGTCGCGAACGCGGTGACCCACGCGGCCGCGGGCGACCTGTCGCGCAGGCAGGTGGCGGAGAACCTGGGGCTGCGCCTGGTCCGCCGTACCGGCGAGGTGATCTGCGCCGTCCTTGACCCCTCAGACTCGGCCCCGGTGCTCCGGGTGCCAGGCTCGGTGGAGGAGTCCGGCCGCGGCCTGCAGATGGTCGACGCGCTTTGTGACGTATGGGGCTGGTCCCCGGTGGCAGGCCGCGGCAAGGCGGTCTGGGCGATCCTGTTCTGCGCCTGAGCAGGACCGCTGCCTCCGCGCTTAACCGCCTGAGCCGACCCGTGGAGGGGCGAGCCGGGTCAGGCGGTTAGCGGAGGAAGGCGTGATGCTAACCTCGCATGACGCTGTGAGGATGAGGAGGCGCGGCCTGATGCCCTGGACCTGGCGGTACGAGAAAGCGGACGGCGCCGCGGTAAGCGGCGCGGGGCTGCAGGAGGCGATCTTCGCCAACCAGGGAGAAGCGGAGAGCTGGCTCGGCGAGAACTGGCACGAGCTGGTCGACAACGGGGTGGACCAGGTCACCCTCTTCGATGACACCCGCAAGGAGTACGGCCCGATGTCCTTGCACCCGGAAAGCTGAAGTCGGGCACCGGAAGATGAGCGTGGACCGCGGCCCCGGAGCGGGGCGACGGTCCACGCCCGTGCGATAAGCCTTGTGCGATAAGCCTTGTGCGGTAACGGGGCCCACGGGCCTTAGAACTGGTCGCCCGGCCGCAGGCGCGGTGCCGGGGTGCGGAAGCGGCGCAGCTGCAGCGCGCGCATGATGGCGTAGAACGCCAGGCCCCGCGTCGACTCGTTCGGCAGCCGCTCGCGCACCACCTTGAAGATCGACCGGCGCAGGAGCCAGGCGTCCACCGCGATGACCGCGATGATCACCAGCAGGAAGATCTGCATGTAGTTGCCGAGCGCCGTGTTGGACCGGCCGGCGAAGAGCGCGATGATCAGCACGATCAGCGCGTACATGTAGAACTCCATCGGCCGCCGGTGCGCGTCAACGAAGTCCCTGGCGAGCCGCTTGGCCGGGCCGCGGTCCCGCGGGCCGAGCGCCCACTCCTCGCCCTTGCGCATCGCCTGGAGCTGCCGGTTGCGGTCGTCCCGCGCCCTGGCCTTCTCCTGCGGCGTGAGCTTGCGCCTCGGGTCGGGTGCCTTGGCGGGCCCGCGACCGCTGGTGGTGGAGCCGGTGACGGTCCGGTACCGGCTGGCCTCGGCCACGCTGCGCTTGGGCGTGGGCCGGCCCTTGCCCGCCGGCGCGGCGGGCTTGCTCTTTTCCTGGGCTTCCGGGGTCTGCGCGCCCGGCGGACTCTGAGAACCCTGGGCCTTGCCTTCGGTAGCCCCGGCGTTGTTACGTCGGAACACGGGCATAGCTTAGTGGTTGTTTCACCCACCGCGGGACGGCCTAGTCGCGACGGGGTGGTTTGCCCCGTTTCTCTGCGGGGTTTCGGCAGAGGATAAGTGGCTACCACTCGCGGCAGCGCGTAGGGTTGATTGCGGTGAGCCGGCGGCGAATCGCCGTCGCCTGGTCGCAGGTGCCGCTGGGTGCGGCGCTCAGGTAAACGAAGGGGACGGCCGCGTCTATGAGCGTGATGAAGCGAGTCTCGCTGATTTTCCGGGCCAAGGCCGACAAGGCGCTGGACCGGATGGAAGACCCTCGCGAGACTCTCGACTATTCCTACAAGCAGCAGGTCGAGATGCTGACCCGGGTCCGGCGTGGTGTCGCGGACGTCGCCACGTCGCGCAAGCGCGTCGAGCTCCAGATGAACTCCCTGCAGAAGGAGATCAACAAGCGCGACGCCCAGGCGAGGAGCGCGCTCAGCGCGGGGCGCGAGGACCTGGCGCGGGCCGCCCTGCAGAACAAGGCGCAGCTGCAGAGCCAGTACGCCGACCTGGACGGCCAGTTCGCCAACCTGCAGGAGCAGGAGGAGAAGCTGACCCTCGCCTCGCAGCGGCTCGACGCCAAGGTGCAGGCCTTCCGCACGCGGAAGGAGACCATCAAGGCGACGTACACCGCCGCCGAGGCGCAGACCCGCATCAACGAGGCCTTCTCCGGCATTTCCGAGGAAATGGGGGACGTCGGCCTCGCCATCCAGCGCGCCGAGGACAAGACGGCGCAGATGCAGGCCAGGGCCGGCGCGATCGACGAGCTGCTCGCCTCCGGCGCGCTCGAGGACCACGTGGGCGGCGGCACCGACGCCATTCAGGCGGAGCTCGACAAGATCGGCGCCAGCAGCGACGTCGAGTCCGAGCTGGCGCGGATGAGGGGCGAGATCGCCGCCAGCGCCCCCAAGCAGATCGAGGGCAACGGCGCCGCCCCGGCCCAGCCGCAGGCCGAGTCGGCCGATCAGGAGGCGGGTGACGTTTCGTGATCGTCCGCATACTCGGCGAGGGCCAGTTCCGGGTCGACAACGACGTTGCCGCGAAGCTGACCGCGCTTGACAAGGACCTCGACGCCGCGGTCCGCGATGACGAGGCCGCCGTCTTCACCGCCTCGCTGCGCGCCGCGGTTTCGCTGGTGCGGACGTCGGGCGTGCCGCTCGCCGCGGACGAGATCGTGACGGCCGACTACATCCTGCCGTTCTCCGACGCCACCCTCGACGAGGTGCGCAAGCTCCTCGCGGACGGAACTATCCCCGGCGATTCCATCGGCCTGCCGTAGCAGTCCGGGGAGGCCGTCCCTGCCGCAACAGCCGGAGCCGCAACAGCCGGAGCCGCAACAGCCGGAACAGCTGCCCACGGCGAACCGCGTCGTTCACGCGCTTCGCCGTGGGCAGAACCGTCTCCGGGCCCGTTGAGGCTGCTTAGCGGAACGATTCAGCTTGCCCTCAGCGTTCTACGGATAGATTGAGATAGATCTCGCTTGGGCTTCCCTCGCGGGACGGCGCACCGGGAAACCCCCGGGAGCCGGCAGCGTTACTGAGATAGATTGCCATTGACAACCGGGCGCGACGCGGCGAACCCCGACAAGTCGCACGCCTGGCTGAAGCGGAGGTGCGTTATGGCGACGCGGACGAGATACGCGCCCGACCGGGGCCTGACCGTGCGGATGACCGCGACGATGTTCCTCCTCGGCCTGGTCTTCGTAGCATTCGTTGCCCTGATCATCGGCCTCATGGCCGCCGCCCACGCGAGCGCGGGCGTGATCATCTTGGTGGCCCTGGTCTTCGGTGGCGGCTCGGCGTTCATCTCGCTGTTCTTCAGCGACAAGATCGCGCTGGCCGCCGCGGGCGCCCGCGAGGTCTCCCCGCAGCAGGCGCCGGAGCTGCACGCGATCGTGGACCGGCTGTGCGCGCTCGCGGACATGGACAAGCCGCGGGTGGCGATCGCCCCCACCGAGCTGCCGAACGCCTTCGCGACCGGCCGCAACAGCAAGCACTCCGTGCTGTGCGTCACCGACGGCATCATGCGGCGGCTGGACAAGGAAGAGCTCGAGGGCGTGCTCGCGCACGAGCTCAGCCACGTGGCTCACAAGGACGTCCAGGTCATGACGTATGCCAGCCTGCTGGCGATCGTGGCGGGCCTGCTGGTCCGGTTCGCGTTCTACTCCGAGCTCTTCGGCGGCGGGCGCCGCGGCGGCGGCAACAACGACAGCACGGCCATGCTGATCCCGCTGATCATGGTGGCCTCCGCGCTGGTGTACGCGATCAGCTTCCTGCTAATCAGGGTGCTGTCCCGGTACCGGGAACTCGCCGCCGACCGCAGCGGCGCGCTGCTCACCGGCAACCCGGCCGCCCTGATGTCGGCGCTGCGCAAGGTGAGCGACGGCATCGCGCGGATCCCGACCAAGGACCTGCGCTCCGCGGAGCCGCTGAACGCCTTCTTCTTCGCCCCCGCGCTGAAGCCGAACGGCAAGTCAATGGCGAACCTCTTCTCCACCCACCCCACGCTGCAGAAGCGGCTTGAGGAGCTGGCGAAGGTGCAGGCCCAGCTCAACCAGTCCACGCCGGACGCCAGGTAAGCCGGGCAGCCGGGATCGGGTAACCGGGCCAGGAACACGGGAAGGTTAGGACATGGGCTTCCTCGACACCATCCTCGGCCGGACCAAGCCGGTCCAGCCGAAGCTCGACGACCTGTTCGGCCTCCCGTCGGCGGCGATACAGCTCCAGGCGGCGATGGGCTTCACCCCCACCGGGTCCGGCTCGGTGGCCTTCAAGGCCGTCGCGGGCAAGACGTTCGCCGACGTCCAGCGAGAGGTGCAGGAGCTTCTCGACATGGACAACGGCAAGCCGGGCGGCGGCCTCCCGGTGGAGGTGACCAGGGACAGCTACGGCTACACCTGGCTGGTCAGCAACCACATGTCCGATGAGATGGACGCCCTGGTCACCGACTTGCACGCGGTGAACACCACCCTGGTCGACAACGGCTACGGCCCGCAGCTGCTGTGTACCCTCGTCGCCTTCCGTGATGAGAGTCACCGCAGCCTCGCGCTCGTCTACCTGTACAAGCGCGGCGCGTTCTACCCGTTCGCCCCGCTGTCCGGCCGCCAGGACGACCACGACATGGCGCTTGAGCTGGAGGTCAAGGGCGTGCTCGGCGACGACCTCAAGATCGAGCAGGACATGTCCCGCTGGTTCCCCATCTACGGCGCGCCCGGCTTGTGACTGGAGCGGGCCCGGCTTGTGACGTGAATGTCACCGCCGCCTGGCAGGAATGTCCGCGCCGTGCATACAGTTGATGCGAACGACGGTGCCGCGTGCGCGGCCCGCAGAGCAGACACAGGCATTTCTACGACGGGAGCTAGTCACAGATGACCGTTCAGGACGAAGTGACGCAGCAGGGGATCACCCTTACCGAGGCCGCCGCGAGCAAGGTTTCCGCGCTGCTCGCCCAGGAGGGCCGGGATGACCTGCGGCTGCGGGTGGCCGTTCAGCCGGGTGGCTGCTCGGGCCTGCGCTACCAGCTGTACTTCGACGAGCGCGCGTTCGACGGCAACATCGTCAAGGAGTTCGGCAGCGTCGGCGTGGTGACCGATAAGATGTCCGGGCCGTACCTGATGGGCGCGACGATCGACTTCGTCGACACCATCGAGAAGCAGGGCTTCACGATCGACAACCCGAACGCGACCGGCTCCTGCGCCTGCGGCGACTCCTTCCACTAATCCCGCGGGCCCGCTGGCCCCACAAAGCTGAATAGAGTCTCCCCACGATGCGGATAGCTGTCACCGGGTCGATCGCCACCGACCACCTGATGATGTTCTCTGGCAAGTTCACCGACACGCTCATCGCCGGGAAGCTGGACAAGATCTCGATCTCCTTCCTCGTCGGCGACCTGGAGATCAGGCGCGGCGGCGTGGCCGGCAACATCTCGTACGGCCTCGGCTGCCTCGGCCTGCGGCCGCTGCTTGTCGGCTCGGTCGGCCAGGACTTCGCCGAGTACGCGTCCTGGCTGACGGCGCACGGCGTGGACACCTCCGGCGTGCGCACGTCGGCGACCAGGCACACGGCCCGGTTCACCGCTACCAACGACGAGACGGGCAACCAGATCGCCTCGTTCTACCCGGGCGCGATGAGCGAGGACGGCGAGATCGACATCATCTCGCTCGCCAGCGCTAACGCCGTCGACCTGGTGGTGATCGGCGCGGGCGACCCGGCCGCGATGCAGCGGTTCACCGCCGACTGCCGTGCCGCGGGCGTGCGGTTCGCCGCCGACTTCTCCCAGCAGGTCGCCTTCCTTGACGGGGAGGCGATGCGCACGCTGATCGAGGGCGCCGCGTACCTGTTCTGCAACGAGTACGAGGAAGCCGTCATCGAGCAGAAGACCGGCTGGACCGGCGAGGACATCCTGGACCGGGTGGAGACGCGGATCATCACCCTCGGCGCGGCCGGCGCCCGCGTCGAGCGCAAGGGCACCGCCCCCGTCGTCGTCGGCCCGGTCAAGGACGCGATCCTCGTCGAGCCGACCGGCTCGGGCGACGCGTTCCGCTGCGGCTTCCTCGCCGCCACGGCGTGGGGCCTGCCGGTGGAGCGCGCGATCCAGCTTGGCAACCTGATGGCCGTGCACTGCCTGGAGGTCGTCGGCCCCCAGGAGTACGACCTCACCCCGGCTGCCCTCGCCGACCGCGCCAAGCACTCCTACGGCGAGGAAGCGGCCGCCGACCTGGCGGCTCACCTCCCGGCCTGACGGCCTCAGCAAGCGGGCAACCCGCACCACACCGAATACCCCGCACGGAGCAGCCATCTCCTCCGTGCGGGGTATTCGCTTTCCCTAAGCCCCGGCGGGCCACTAAGCCCCGGCTGGTAGGCGGCTGGTTGCGGCAACCATCCGCCTATAGGGGGACACGCCCATACCCTCACAGGCCGCCGCACGATCGAAGCTACCGGCAACGCCTGGTCAGCCCGGAAATCTCGTTACCCGTGCTCGCCGGGCATGACAACGGGCGCCGGCAATAGCCCTGGCAGCACGAGATTTCATGATCACGGAACTTTTGCACACTCATAAGGCGCAAAAGTTCCGCGGAAGCAAGAGTTACCGTGATCATGAGGCGGCCGGCGGCCCAGGTCACCGCGCGGCCGGCCGGAGGCGCCCGCGACCGCCATCCCGAGGCATGCCCGGGCAGCCGCAACCGACCGCGCGCAGATCGCGGCGGGACGCTCAGCCGGGCCGGGCGAGCCGCCCGGCGGCGCGGACCGGGCCCGCCTCGCCCGCCGTCACAGCGGCCGCGGGGAACCGGGCCGGCCCGCCGCGACCGGGACCGGCCGTCATGCCCTGGCGCCGGCCGGCCGGTGCCTTTCACCGGGACTGCGCCCAGCCCGTCAGCCGGCCGGGCGGCCATCTCGGTCCGCGCCGCCCGGGACGGATACCAGGACACCGCCGCACCCGCCCCGGCCGGCAACGACACGGGGGCATTGCCGACAACCCGCAACCCCCTATGGCCGGACCGTTGCCGCAACCATCCGGCCCGAACTCCGTGCCGGGGCATCGCGGGCGTCTACGACAGGGGGTAGTTTTACGGTATGGCCGCGCTCGCGACCGCTTACAGCGGACCACCCAAGCTGACCCTCACGACCGCGTTCACGCAGTGGCGCCTTGACGTGCCGATGCTGGTGCTGATCGTGGCGCTCGGTGCCTGGTACGTGGCGTCCGCGCGCAAGGTCAGGCGGGACGGCGCACCGTGGGGGAGCGGCCGCACCTTCGCGTTCGTCATGCTCGGCCTGGGCTTCCTGCTGATCGCGACGATGGCGTGGCCCGGCGTCTACGAGGGCGTCCTGTTCTACCCCCGCGCCACGCAGACGGTACTCCTGGTTCTCGTGGTCCCGCTGTTCCTGGCGATGGGCAAGCCGCTCACGCTCCTGTGCGAGGCGCAGCCGAAGATCGGGCACCGCGTCGAGCGGGCCGTGCGCAGCAGGGCCGCGAAGGTGGTGACGTTCCCCGCGATCACCACGCTGCTGCTGGTCGCGGTGCCGATGACCATGTACTTCACGTCCTGGTACACAGCCGTCTTCGCGAGCGGCACGGTGCGCGAGCTCACCTACCTCGTCTTGCTGGTGCCCGGGTACGTGTTCTTCTGGACGCTGCTGCGCGTCGACCCGGTGCCTAAGGAGTACCCGTACGGCGTCGCGATGTGGATCACCGCCGCCGAGGTGATCGGCGACGCGTTCTTCGGCATCGCCGTCATCGCGTCCCAGACCCTGATCGGCGCGGCGCACTACCACGCGGTCGGCTATCCCTACGGGCCGAGCCTGGCCACCGCCCAGGTCATCGGCGGCGGCATCATCTGGATACTCGGCGACTTCGTGGGCCTGCCGTTCCTCGCCGTCCAGCTCATCCAGATGATGCGCGCGGACAGGCAGGAGGCCGCGGCTATCGATGCCGTCCTCGACGCGCGCGACGCCGAGCGTGCCGCGGCCACCGTGACAGCCACCGAGGCGGACGAACCCGGCGAGGCGGACCGCCCCTGGTGGGAATCGGACCCGCGGATCACCGACCGCTTCAGGCGCGCGTAACGGGACAGGCGAAGCCAGTGCGAGCTCTTTTCTCCTGACGATTTCGGTCGGCGGTCTTTGCGGCGGAGCAGGAGAAAAGAGCTCGTCCGTTCGGTATGACGGTGCCCGGCGGCGGGTCAGTAGCGGCGGCGGACGCCGAACGACCAGCCGGTCGCGTAGCCCACCCGGAACGCGCAGTCGTGCGACTTGAGCTCGCACCAGGCCGGGATGTCGGAGTAGGCGGCGGGGTCGTCGGCGAGCACCGCGATCACCGCGCCGACCGGGACGTCGCCGATCTGCTGCGCGAGCCAGATGATCGGGATGGGGCACTTGCGACCGAGTGCGTCGATGGTGCGGACCGGCGCGGCCCCGGGCGGGATCGCGTCCGGCAGCGCTGCCGCCGAAGCGGCCGAGGCGGCGCGCGCGGCATCGGTCACCGGCGACACGAGCGGATCGCGGGGCAGGTCGGCCATCACCGGCGCGCCAAGGTAGCCGACAGAACCGGGGGACCACGGCGCTGGCCTCGGCGGCCGGTCTGGTGTGGCGGCGGGCCCGGTGTCGGGCTGCGGGGGTTGCTGGCCGGCCTCGGCTCCCGCGCGCCCGCGCGGGCCGGCGGCATGCCGTCCAGCAGGCCGGCTCCCACGGCCCAGCCACGGCACGCGGCTCATGCGATGACCCTCACACATCCATAGTGCCCCCGCCCCCACCCGGTTACGCCCGTGAATGGGCAAAGATGTACCTCGCCCGCGGTCGGTGCCCCGGTTTCCCGGCCGGCTGCCGCGAACGCCGGGGGTCCCCTGCAAGCCGCGGCGGGCGCGCGATACTGTTTGCACGACACGCTGTAGAAGACCGGAGACCGGCGCCTGAAGGAGATAACAGGCGGCCGGGCGACGTTGTTGGGAAGGCGCTCCTTTGACTCTGATTCGCCGGCAGGCCGCGCCAGGCGGGCGCGGTCCAGCCCCGCGCGGGGCTGGGACACCCAGCACTGACCCGCGGGGTACCGGATCATCCGGCACTGGCCACCGCACGCGAGCCCCGCGCAGCCGCCGGGCGAACGCGGTGCGCGGCGGCGCGCTTGCCGCCATGCTGCTCCCGCTCACTGGTTGCGCGTGGAATAACGACTTCACCCGTATGGGCTTCCCCAACCCCATCACGAAGCAGGGCGCGATCGCGCTCACCCTGTGGCAGGGGTCGTGGGTGGCGGGCCTGCTCGTCGGCGCCGTGGTGTGGGGCATGATCCTCTGGGCGGTGATGTTCCACCGCAAGCGCGGCGACAAGCTCCCGCCCCAGGTGCGCTACAACATGCCGATCGAGATCCTCTACACGGTCGTGCCGTTCGTGCTGATCGCGGTGCTCTTCTACTACACCGCCAAGGACGAGAACAACATCGACGCGATTCCCAGCAACCCGGCCGTGACGGTCAACGTCACCGGTTTCCAGTGGTCGTGGGAGTTCAACTACCCGCAGTACAAGCTCGCCAGCGGCGGGTCCGTCACCACTGACGGGTACATATGGAACCCGCAGCTGACCGACGCCGAGAACGAGAAGGCGATGCCGCTGCTGGAGATCCCGGTTGGCGAGGCGGTCAACTTCAACCTGACCTCGCCGGACGTGATCCACGCGTTCTGGGTGCCTGAGTTCCTGTTCAAGCGGGACGTCGTGCCCGGTCACCCGAACCACTTCTCGGTCACCGCCACGAAGACCGGCACGTACACCGGGCACTGCAGCGAGTTGTGCGGCCTCTACCACAGCAGGATGCTGTTCACGCTCAAGATCGTGACGCCTGAGCAGTTCAAGGCATGGATCAGCCAGCAGCAGGCGATCCAGAATTCGGCTTCAGGGAGCACTCAGTGACGACCCTAGAAAACCCGGCCGCGCTGCGGGCGGCCGCCCGCGCTCAGCGCACCGAGCGCAAGGGCTCGGTGCTGGCCGGCTGGCTCTCCTCCACGGACCACAAGATCATCGGGCACATGTACCTGATCACGTCGTTCGTGTTCTTCCTGTTCGCCGGGATCATGGCGCTGCTCATCCGCATCCAGCTGATGTCGCCGACGAGCAACTTCCTGTCGGACCAGATCTACAACGAGCTGTTCACCATGCACGGCACGATCATGCTGCTGCTGTTCGCCACCCCGCTGTTCGTCGGGTTCGCGAACGAGCTGGTGCCGCTGCAGATCGGCTCGCCCGACGTGGCGTTCCCGCGGCTGAACCTGCTCAGCTACTACTTCTTCCTGTTCGGCGGACTGATCGTGCTGGGCAGCTTCCTCGCCCCCGGCGGCTCGGCCGCCTTCGGCTGGTACGCCTACGCGCCGCTGACCAGCGCGACGAACTCGCCGGGCGTCGGCGCGGACATGTGGATCATGGGCCTGACGCTGTCCGGCCTCGGCACCATCCTCGGCGGCGTCAACTTCGTCACCACGATCTTCTGCATGCGGGCGCCGGGCATGACGATGTTCCGCATGCCGATCTTCACCTGGAACGCGCTGCTCACCTCCATCCTGGTGCTGCTCGCCTTCCCGGTGCTCGCCGCCGCGCTGCTCGTCCTCGAGATCGACCGCCGCCTCGGTGCCCAGGTCTTCTCGGCCAACTCCGGCGGCGCGATCCTCTGGCAGAACCTCTTCTGGTTCTTCGGCCATCCCGAGGTCTATATCCTCGCGCTGCCGTTCTTCGGCATCGCGACGGAGATCCTGCCGGTGTTCAGCCGCAAGCCGCTGTTCGGCTACAAGACGCTGATCGCCGCGACGATCGCCATCGCCGGCCTGTCGATGACGGTGTGGGCGCACCACATGTTCACCACCGGCGCGGTGCTGCTGCCGTTCTTCTCATTCATGACGCTGCTGATCGCGATACCCACCGGCGTGAAGTTCTTCAACTGGGCGGGCACCATGTGGCGGGGCCAGCTGTCCTTCGAGGCGCCGATGCTGTACACGATCGGCTTCCTGATCGTGTTCCTGTTCGGCGGCATCACCGGCATCATCCTGGCGTCCCCGCCGATGGACTTCGCGGTCTCCGACTCCTACTTCGTGGTGGCGCACTTCCACTACGTGCTCGCGGGCACCGTGCTGTTCGAGATGTTCGCCGGGCTGTACTTCTGGTGGCCGAAGATGACCGGCAAGATGCTCAACAACGCGATGGGCAAGGTCCAGTTCTGGCTGCTGTTCATCGGCTTCAACATGACGTTCCTCGTCCAGCACTGGTCGGGCGTCCAGGGCCAGGTCAGGCGGACCGCGAACTACCCGTTCCTGCCCGGCGACGTGACCACGCTGAACGTCATCTCGACGGTCGGCTCCTGGCTGCTCGCCGCGAGCGTGCTGCTGTTCATCTGGAACGTCTACGTCACCACCAAGCACGGCGCGAAGGTCACCGAGGAGGACCCGTGGGGCTACTGCTCCTCGCTTGAGTGGGCCACCTCCTGCCCGCCGCCGCGGCACAACTTCTACCGCATCCCGCGGATCCGCTCCGAGCGCCCCGCGTTCGAGGTGCACTACCCGCACATCCTGGCCGGCGCGGCGTCGCGGGGCGTCGAGCAGGCCATCCCGCCGATCAGCGCTGCTAAGAAGTAGGGGCGTGTATCTCACATGAAGGTCGAAGGCTGGCTCTTCCTGGGCTGCGGTGTCTTCTTCGGCGGCGCCGACATCGTGTACTGGTACGTCTCCTACGACCCGACCGGCACCACGGCCCTGGCCCTGGCGGTCGGCCTGGCCCTGCTCACCGGGTTCTACGTGCTGTTCACCGGGCGCCGCCTGCCGCGCCGCCCGGAGGACGACAACGCGGGCGAGATCGCCGCGGGCACCGGCGAGGTGGGCTTCTTCAGCCCGCACAGCTGGTGGCCGCTGTGGGTCGGCCTGGCCGCCTCCGTCACCGCGCTCGGCGCGGCGATCGGCTGGTGGCTGGTGCTGATCGGCATGCTCGCCCTGGTCTTCACCGCCATCGGCTTCGTCTTCGAGTACTACCGGGGCTACTTCAGCCATTCGCCGGCTGACTCGGCTGGCGTCAGCGCGGGTACTTGGTCGTCGCGCGGGTGACAGCGGCCGGTCACCCGTCGCGACGGCGGCTCAGTCGAGCGCGAGCGCCGGCGCCGCGGCGAGTACCGCGGCGGCCAGCCCGGCATCGCCGGTGATGTGCACGTCGAGTCCGGCGGGGTTCGCCCGGTTGGCGACCAGCCGGCAGAAGTCGACCGCGTCGGACACGATGACCACGTCGGCGGGCTCGGCTCTGCCTTCCCCTCCCGGCCCTCCCGACCCTCCCGACCCTCCCGACCCTATCGGGATGTCCCAGGTGCCGCCGCCGGGCCCGGTCAGGACCAGGTGCAGGCTCATCGGCTCGTCGACACCGGTCCGGGCGGCGGCGTGCGGCAGCAGCCGGGCCGCGACCTCGGTCATCAGGCCCAGCGTGGCGGGGTCGGGTACCGACGGCGGCAGCCCGGCCGCCTGGCGGATGTCGTTGTCGTGGACCCACAGCTCGAACGCCCGGACGATGAGCAGGAGGCTGAGCGGTATGCGCAGGCCGTGCACCGCCACCTCGGCGTCCAGGTCGCTGGCCCGCGCCAGCGCGCGGGTGCGCTCGGCCGCCCGCCGCCACTCCTCACGGGTCTGCGCGGGCGGTCGCCCGGCCTGCCGGACCGCCGCGGCCTGCGTCGACGCCACGTGGTCGGCCGCGGCCACCGCCGGGTCGCCGGCCAGGCAGCGTTGCACGTCCTCCTCGACGCCGGTGAGATGACCGACCAGGCCCTGCACGTCAAGGTCGCGCAGCGCGGGCCGCGCCCAGTCCGCGTCGGGCAGTTCCCGCAGCAGCTCGTGGAAGGCGCTGGCCGCGCGGCGATAAGCCTCGTCGGGGGAGATCGGCTCGGGCACGGGGTCGGGACGGCCTGCGGCGCGCGCGAGCAGGGCGGCCGCGATGACACGTTCACGCAGGCCGGTGGGCAGTACCGGACTCGTGGGCAGCGCCGGGGAGCGCTCTTCGCCCGTCATGTTGACTCCAAAAACTCACGGTCGAGCATCGTTTCCAGCTTGCCGAGTGCCAGCCGCAGGCGCGACTTGGCCGTCCCTTCCGGGATCCCGGCCGCCTTCGCGGCCTCCCGGCAGGTAAGGCCGCCGAAGTAGGCGAGCTCGACGATCCGCCGCTGGCTGTCGGGCAGCCGCCGCACCGCGGCCCGGACGGCCGCGGCGGCCTCGGACTCCATCGCCTCGTCGAGCGGCGTGGGATCCGGCTGCCGCGGCCCCAGCCGGTAGCTGTGCTCTTGCCGCGCCACCCGGCGCAGCTCGCTGCGCACGACGTCCACCGCCCGGTGCCTGGCGAGCAGCACCAGGTAGGCGCGCAGCGGCCCGGCGGCCGGGTTATACCGGCCTGGGCGGCTCCACAGCTCCACGAACACGTCCTGCACCACATCCTGCGCGGCGGCGGCATCGCCGAGGACGCGGTACGCGCCGCCGTATACGGCCGGCCCAAGCCGGTCGAAAGCCTCCGCCAGGGCCCGATCATCCCCGGCGCCCAGGCGCGCCGCGAGCAGCGAGTCACTGTCCCCCACATGCTGGAGGCTAACGCGGTCGCCAGCGCCGGCAATGGCCCGCCACGGCCAGCGCGGGCGAGTCTTCTTCCAGCAATCCCGCGGTAAGCACCCCGCCTCCTCCGCCCACGCGACGTACCTGCCAGTGATACGTCGCCGGGCGCCGCGCCGGATCACTCCGCCCCGGGCAATTTGATCCGGATTGTGATCCGGGCCCGGCGGCGGTGACGTACCCGGGAAGTCAGGTACGCGTGCCAGGACGGCGCGCCGAGTACAGGGAGGGGTTCAGGCAATGAGCGTGCTCGTTACCGTCAAGTTCCCGGGGGACACCGCGACGTTCCGCCAAGCGCTCACCGGCCGCGCCGATGAGTTCGCGAAGCTCAGGGAGAGCGCCATGGCGGCCGGCGGTATCCACCACCGCTTCGGGGTCGGCGACGGCTTCGTCCTCGTGGTGGACGAGTGGGAGTCACCGCAGCACTTCGAGCGGTTCTTCGGCGACCCCAGCCTGCAGGCCTTCATCGGCACGCTCGGCGCCGACCCGGTGCCGCCGGAGGTCACCCTCACCGAGGCGGTGGACTCACCCGACCAGTACTAAGGCCGCCGGCAGGCAGGCCCTATCCCGGTCCGGCGCGGACGGCGACGGCCGGACCGGGCAGCGGCATCGCCTCGCCGACGCACGGAGCCGCCGCGGGCTTCCCCCGCAGGGAAGCCCGCTCAGGGGCGTGGCGGGTCCGCGCGTGCCAGGCCAGCCTGGTAGGCGATGATGACGAGCTGGACGCGGTCCCGCGCGTCCAGCTTGGTGAGCAGGTGAGCGACGTGCGTCTTCGCCGTCGCGGGGGAGATCCGCAGGTGGTCGGCTATCTCCCCGTTCGACATGCCGACCGCGACGAGTCGCATCACCTCGCACTCGCGGTCGGTGAGCAAGTCGGTGACCCGCGCCCCGCGACCCGGCCCGGCGGCGGACGGCACGCCCCCGCCCGCCGCCGGGCCGCCCGGCCGGTGACTCGCGGCGCCCGGGTGCGCCGGGAGCCCCGGCGCCGTCGCTCCGGGCAGGCCGAGCGCGGGAGTCCTGGCGAACTCGCTGATGAGGCGCCGGGTGACGCTGGGCGCGAGCAGTGCCTCGCCGGCCGCGACGACGCGGATGGCGGTGATCAGGTCCTCCGGCAGCGTGTCCTTGAGCAGGAAGCCGCTGGCCCCGGCGCGCAGCGCGCCGAACACGTACTCGTCGAGGTCGAAGGTGGTCAAGATGATGACGCGGACGTCGGCGGACTCGGCTGCGGACGTGATCTGCCTGGTCGCCTCGATCCCGTCGAGTACCGGCATGCGCACGTCCATCAGCAGCACGTCGGGCTTGGCTGACCTGGCGGCCGCGACCGCCTCCGCGCCGTTGGCGGCCTCGCCGACCACGGCGAGGCCCTGCGTGGCGGCGATGATGCCGCAGAAGCCGGCCCGGACGAGGGCCTGATCGTCGGCCACCGCGACGGAGATGGTCATTCCCCGCTGCCGTCCACCGCGACGGCGAAGGCGGCGCCGGTGGCGCGGACGGCGCCGGTCTCCTCCGTGACGCCGCCCCCGCCGCCCGTGGCGGCGCTGTCATCCCAGGCGGGCGCGCCCGCGGCCGGCAGCGGCAGCGCCGCCGTGACCTCGAAGCCGCCGCCCGGCAGCGGCCCCGCGTCGAAGGTGCCGCCGCACAGGTGCACCCGTTCCCGCATGCCGATGATCCCGTGCCCGGTGCCGGCCGCCGCGATGCCGGGCGCGCCGAGCCCGGCGGGCAGGCCGCCGTCGTCGGTCACCCGGATGACCAGGTCGGCGTCGGTGTAGCAGAGGTTCACCACGCATACCGCGCCGGTTCCCGCGTGCCTGACCACGTTGGTGAGCGCCTCCTGGATGATCCGGTACGCCGACAAGTCCACGCCCGCGGGCGCGGGCCGTGGCTGCCCGGAGAACTCGACGGTGACCCGGACCCCGGCGCCGCAGGTGCGCGCGACGAGCCGCTCAAGGCCCGCCAGTCCCGGCGCAGGCGCGAGCGGCGCCGCCCCGGGCTGTGCCGTGGCCGCGACGGCGCGGCCCGGGCGGGCCTGTCCCAGCCCGGCCGCCGCGATCCCGGCCTGGCCGGATCCGGCGGGGGCGCGACCGGTGTCCGGCTGGCGGAGCACGCCGAGCATCCGGCGCATTTCATCGAGGGCATCCCTGCTCGTCGCCTGGATCGCGCCGAGCGCCTCCCTGGCGCCGTCGGGGCTTACGTCGATGACGTACTGGCCGTAGCCCGCCTGGACGGCGATCACCGACATGCTGTGCGCCACCACGTCGTGCAGTTCCCGGGCGATCCGCAGCCGTTCCTCGGCGACCGCGCTGTTCGCCGCCTGCTGCTGCACCGTCACCGCGTACAGCCGGCGCTGCCGCACCGAGGACCCGGTCATCCAGGCGATGATGGCCGCCAGTGCGACAGGGATGAGGTCGCCCGGGCCGACGTGCGACCGGGGGCTGCTGATGCCGCCCGCGACGGAATCGAACGCCATGATGGCGAGCAGCAGGCCGAGGGCGGCGAGCCCGGACCGCCTGCGGCTCTCGACCGTCACCGTGTAAAGCACGAACGCGGCGGACAGGAAGATCAGCGCCGGCAGCGCGGGCCCGAGCCCGGACAACAGCACGCCGAGGATCACCAGCCCGCTGAACGCGGGGACCGGTGCCTTACGGCGCAGTCCCACCGGGATGAAGATGACCGCCAGGAGCAGCAGGAGGAGCGGGGCCTTCGGCCCGCTGGAGAGGGCGTGCCCGGCTACGGCCGCGCCGGAGACCGCCGCGAAACCGCCGACCACGCAGTCGAGCGCGATCCAGTGACCGCGCCGCATCCGCTTGGTCAGCGGCGGGCGGGGCGGCCGGAACGGCCCGCTTCCCGGGTACGCGGGGTACGCCGACGCCCGGCGGTCGTCGACCGGAGACGGTATGTCGCGTTCGGGCCACACAATCGTACGATATCCGTCAGAAGCGCCGAGCGCCTCATCCCAGGGGAGTAGCCCGCGATGCTGACCGGCGCGGCGCAAGGTTCCTCCGATATCACCGCGAAAGGGGACGCGCCCGGGCCCGCGATCCTGGCACCCTAGGCGCCATGAGAGCATCCCCGCCGGCGGGGCAAGCCGGCCCGCATCCGACGGCCGGCCCGGTGATCGAGGCCCCCGTGATTGAGACAGGCGCGCTGACCAAGGTCTACCCGGGCAACGTCACCGCGCTCGCGGGCCTGACCGTCGCCTTCCCGCCCGGCGTCACCGGCCTCATCGGGGCCAACGGGGCGGGCAAGTCGACCCTGATCAAGGTCCTGCTCGGCCTGCTCGAGCCCACGCAGGGCATGGCGAAGGTACTCGGCTACGACTGCGTCAACGACGGGATGAGGATCCGGCAGCTTGTCGGCTACATGCCCGAGCATGACTGCCTGCCCACCGACATCACGGCGACCGAGTTCGTCACGCACATGGGCCGCATGTCCGGCCTCCCCGCCACCGCCGCGCGGGAGCGCGCCGCCGAGGCGCTGCGCCACGTCGGCCTGCACGAGGAGCGCTACCGGCAGATCGGCACCTACTCCACCGGCATGAAGCAGCGGGTGAAGCTCGCCCAGGCCCTCGTTGGCGACCCGCGGCTGCTGCTGCTCGACGAGCCGACGAACGGCCTCGACCCGGCGGGCAGGAACGCGATGCTTGAGCTGATCGAGCGGATCGGCGCTGAGTTCGGCATCCCTATCGTGGTCGCCAGCCACCTGCTCGGCGAGATCGAGCGGATCTGCGATGGCCTCGTCGCGATCGAGGCGGGCAGGCTGCTGCGCGCCGACACGATCGACAGCTTCACCCGGGCGAGCCAGACGCTGCTCATCGAGGTGGAGGAGGGCACCGGCGCACTGCTTAAGGAACTCGCGCGCCGCGGCCTGCCCGCCCGGCCGTACCAGCGGGCGGTGCTCGTGCCCATCGCCGGCGACGACACCTACGACGCGGTACGGGACAGCGTCGCCGCGCTCGGCCTCCCGCTCAGCCGGCTTGAGCAGCGCCGCCACCAGGTCGAGGAGATCTTCCGCGACGAGGCCCTGTCAAGTCAGCCCCATTCAGGCGAGCACGGTCAGTTGGAGGCCGCAGATGCCCACTGAGTCGATCTCAGCGCAGACGTCAGGCACCGGCAGGCCGCCCGCCGCGGGCGGCGTCATCCATGACCTCGGCTACCAGCGTTACGACGGCCCGCGGCTCGGCAGGCAGCGGATCGTCGCGGCGCTGGCCTGGCACAGCTTCCGGTCCGCGTTCGGCCTCGGGCGGGGCGCGAAGGCCAAGATCGTCCCGGTGATCGTCATGATCGCGATCTGCCTGCCGGCGATCGTCAACGCGTTCGCCATGTCGCGGGGCAACCCTCGCGTGGTCGACTACGACAGCTACACCCCGGTGCTGCGTAACCTCATCATGACCGTGTTCGTGGCGGTGCAGGCCCCCGAGCTGGTCAGCCGCGACCTGCGCAACCGGGTGCTGCCGCTGTACTTCTCCCGGCCGATCAAGCCGGGCGACTACCCGCTCGCCAAGTACCTCGGGTTCACCGCCGCGTGCCTTGCCGTGCTGGAGGTGCCGCTGCTCCTGCTGTACGTGGGCTCGGTCGTCAACGTGCACGGCGGCGCGGCGGTGTGGGCGCAGACCAGGGCGCTGATCCCCGGCCTGCTGCTCGGCGTCATGTGGGCTGTGTCGCTCGCCGCGATCAGCCTGTTCCTCGCGTCGCTGAGCGCCCGCCGCGGCCTGGCGACCGGGGCGGTGGCGATCGTGTTCCTGCTCACCTACACGCTCGCGGAGATCCTGCTGCAGGTCGAGACCCAGGCCGCCGTCAACGCCGGGCCCAGGGCACCTGGCGGGGAGCCGCTCGTCACCCTCGGGGAGAAGGTGGCCGGCCTGTTCAGCCCGTTCACCCTGTTCGACGGCGTGCGCCGGTGGCTCGGCGGCACCAGCTTCGGTGACAACGTGCCCAAGGTGGGCGCCTTCGGCGCGGTCTACGCCCTCGTCCTGATCGTCATCGTCGGGCTGTGCGCTTACGGCCTGGCCGCCCGTTACCGGAGGGCCCGCCTGTCATGAGTGTCATCGAGTTCCGCAATGTCAGCCGCTGGTACGGCAACGTGGTGGCGGTCAACGACATCACGATGGACATCGGCCCCGGCGTCACCGGGCTGCTCGGCCCGAACGGCGCGGGCAAGTCGACGATCCTGCACATGATCGCCGGGTTCCTCGCGCCGTCCAAGGGGACGCTTACCCTGGACGGCGCCGCGACGTGGCGAAACCCGGAGGTATACCGCAGGCTGGGCCTCGTTCCCGAACGCGACTCGGTCTACGCCTTCCTTACCGGCGCCCAGTTCGTCACCGCGACCGCGAAGCTGCACAAGCTTCCCGACCCGCAGCGGTCGGCCGCGTGGGCGATCGGCCTGACCGAGATGGCCGATGCGCAGCACCGCAAGATCGCCACGTACTCCAAGGGCATGCGCCAGCGCATCAAGGTCGCCGCTGCCCTGGTCCACGACCCGGAGATCCTGCTGCTCGACGAGCCGTTCAACGGCATGGACCCCAGGCAGCGGCTGCACATGATGGACCTGCTCTCCCGGCTCGGCGTCGAGGGCAGGACGATCCTCTTCTCGTCGCACATCCTGGAGGAGGTGGAACGGCTTTCCGGCACGATCCAGGTCATGGTCGCCGGCCGCCTCGCCGCGTCCGGCGACTTCCGCGCCATCCGCCGCCTGATGACCAGCCGGCCCGACGTGTTCCGGGTGAAGACGACCGACGACCGGCGGCTCGCGGCCGCCCTCGTCGGCCGGGACTACACCCACGCGGTCGAGCTGACCGGCAACGGCCTGCAGGTGCGGACGTCGGACTTCGGCGCGTTCTGCGAGCAGATCGCGGTCATCACCCGCGACGAGAACATCCGGCTGACCGAGCTGCTGCCGACCGACGAGTCGCTGGAAAGCGTCTTCGGCTACCTGATCGCGAACTAGGAGACTCTGCGATGCTTAATCCGGTAATCGCGGGCATCACGGTCCGCGCCACGCTCGGCCGCAGGCGGGCCGTCCTGTTCGCCATCCCCGCGGTCGTCCTGATCGCGCTCACCCTGGTGCTGCGCGCGTCTCACCCGGCGGGCGCGCCCTGGCCGGCTAACGTGCTCGGCACCTTCGGCTTCTCCGTGCTGCTGCCGCTCACCGCGCTGATCATCGGCACCGGCGTGCTCGGCGCCGAGATCGACGACGGCAGCGTGGTGCACCTGCTCGCCACCCCGGTGCCCCGGCGAGACGTGATCATCACCAAGTTCGCCGTCGCGGCCGGCCTCACCGCGCTGTTCGCCGCCGTGCCCGAGCTTGTCGCGGGCCTGCTCGCACCTAACTCGGGCAAGCTGGCCTGGGCCTTGTTCGTCGGCGCCCTGGTCGGCTCGGTGGTCTACGCGGCGGTCTTCGTGCTCGCCTCGGTGCTGACCACCCGGGCGATCGCGTTCGGGCTGCTGTACGTCGCGATCTGGGAGGGCGTGCTCAGCAACGTGGTGGGCGGCGTCCGCATCCTGTCGATCGCCCACTACGCGCTCGGCGTCGCCAACGCCATCTACCCCGACCAGGACCTCCAGGCCGGCCTTGGCCTGTCCACGTCCCTGATCCTCGGCACCGTGATCACCATAGGCGGCCTTTACCTGGCCACCCGCCGCCTGCAAACCTTCTCCCTAACCGGCGACCCCGCCTAGACCCGAGTCCCCCCGTCCGCCGCCCCGGCCGCCGCGCGGTCTCTCGGCGCGAGGCAGCAGGGTTTGGGCGCCGCGGGCTTGCAACGCCACGCGCGGGCGGCGGAGGCGGGCTACTGGTGTCTACCCAGCGGGTGAGCAGGGCCATGGCGGCGCCGGAGTCGATGGCGGCGGCGGCGCGGGCCAGGCCCTCGGACAGCGTCTTGGCGAGCGCCTCGCCCGTCGCGGCGGCAGTCACCGCCGGGTCGGCGGTCCTGGCGGCGGCCACCGGGCCGAGGCCCTCGGCGACGGCGATCGCGGCCGCGGCGTTGAGCAGCACGATGTCCCGCACCGGGCCGGCCTGCCCGGCGAGCACGGCGCGGGCCACGGCGGCGTTGTGCGCCCGGTCGCCGCCGCGCAGGTCGTCCAGGGTCGCCCGGGGGAGCCCGAGCGACGCCGGGTCGAAGGAGGTCTCGGTCACCGCGCCGTCGGCGGCGATCCAGACCGAGGACGGCCCGGTGGTGCTGAGCTCGTCGAGCCCGCCGCCGTGGAACACAAGCGCGCAGACGCCACGCTCCGCGTACACGCCGGCCAGCACCGGCCCCATCGCCGGGTCAGCGACGCCGACCGCGAGCGAGGACGGCCGGGCCGGGTTGGTGAGCGGGCCCAGGTAGTTGAACGCGGTCGGCACGCCGAGCTGGCTGCGCACCGGGCCCGCGTGCCGCAGCGAGGGGTGGTAGAGCGCGGCGAACAGGAACGCCACGCCGGTCTCCGCGAACAGCGTTTCTGTCGCCGCGGCCGGCAGGTCGATCATCACGCCGAGCTCCTCGAGCACGTCCGCCGCGCCGCACGCCGACGACGCCGCCCGGTTGCCGTGCTTGACCATCGCCACCCCGGCGGAGGCGGCCACGATGGTCCCCATCGTGGACACGTTGACCGTGTGCGCGCCGTCGCCGCCGGAGCCAACCAGGTCGGTGACCGGCCCGGGGATGCTGATCGGGGTCGCGTGCCTGAGCATCGACGCGGCCAGGCCAGACATTTCCGCGGCGGTCTCGCCCTTCGACCGCAGCGCCACGCCGAACCCGGCGATCTGCGCCGGGGTGGCGGCGCCCTCCATGATCTCGTTCATGGCCCAGGCGGCCTGCTCGGCGGTCAGCGCCTGCCTGCCGATAAGCGCGCGGATCAGCGCGGGCCAGTTCGGTGTGTCCATCGGTCAGCACCCATTCGAAAGGATGGAGGGGAGAGAGGAACGACGCGCTGGATTCTGTTACTGAGCTGTGACGGCCGCGCGGGAACGCATCAGCGCGGCTAGTTCCCTGGCCAGCGCGACCGGGTCGATGGGGTGGCTGATTACCGCGTCCGCCTTGGACCAGGTGGCGAGCCAGCGGTCGTCGGGGCGGCCGATGATCAGCAGCACCGGCGGGCAGTTATAGATCTCGTCCTTCGCCTGGCGGCTGATGCCCATGCCGCCGGCCGGCTGCGCCTCGCCGTCGAGCACCATGACGTCCGCGCCGCCCGCGTCGAGCAGCCGGAACAGCGCGGGCGAGGTCGCCACCTCGATAATCTCCGCTTCCGGCGCGTCGGGGGCCGGGGATGAGCCGATCGCGAGCTTCATCGCCGCCCGCGTGTCGGCGTCGTGACTGTACACAACGACCTTCATGCAGCAGATCCTAGTGTCTTCCGGGGGGACGACCCCCCGTACCCCCGATGTCGCGGCCAGCGGGTAATCCCCGTGTCCCCGTGTCGCGGCGGCGCCCGTACCGCTGCGGGCCTTCAGCGTTCTCTCATCGAAACGACCAAAACCGGGGGTCGGCTGCGCATCCCCTACGGGGTGTCGTAATAATGACCATCGTGGCTACAGCATCCGTGACCGAGGCGGTACCGCGTACCCCAGCCAGCCGGCCGAACCTGGTGAGCGTGGGCACCATCATCTGGTTGTCCAGCGAGCTCATGTTCTTCGCTGCGCTGTTCGCGATGTACTTCACGATCCGCTCGGTCGACAAAGGCCAGGGCCTGCACTGGCCTCATGATTTCGCTAACCTGAACCTCCCGCTCGGCTCGACGAACACGACCGTGCTCGTGCTGTCCAGCGTGACCTGCCAGATGGGCGTGTTCGCGGTTGAGCGTGGCCAGATCAGGCGGGCGGCGTCGATTTGGAACGTCGCGAAGTGGGGCCTGCGCGAGTGGTACGTGCTGTCCTTCCTCATGGGCCTGTACTTCGTCTTGGGCCAGGGGTACGAGTACACGCAGCTGGTCAGGGATGACCACCTGACGATCTCGTCGAGCAACTACGGCTCGGTGTTCTACCTGACCACGGGGTTCCACGGGCTGCACGTCACCGGCGGTCTCATCGCGTTCCTCTTCTTGCTTGGGCGTACCTACGCCGCCAAGAGATTCACTCATGAGCAGCAGGTCAGCGCGATCGTCGTGTCCTACTACTGGCACTTCGTCAACGTCGTCTGGATTGGCCTGTTCACGACCATCTACCTCATCCAGTAAGCAGGGGACACGGAGTGAGTTCGATCATCTCCCGGCGCAGGCACCCGGCCGCTGGCTACGCCGCGGTCGCCGGCGGCCTCGTCATGGCGGGGGCGCTGTACGGCGCCTTCTCCGCAGGCGGCGCGTCGGCGGCGGCGCCCGCCCAGCAATCGACCCAGGTCGCACAGGGGCAAGCGCTGTTCAGGAGCAGCTGCTCTTCCTGTCACGGCCTCGACGCCCAGGGCACGAAGGTCGGGCCGAGCCTGATCGGGGCCGGGGCGGCCGCGGTGGACTTCCAGATGTCGACGGGCCGCATGCCCGCCAAGGAACTCGGCGCGGAGAACGACCGCAAGCCGCAGGAGGAGTTCACCCAGGCGCAGATCTACGACATCGCCGCCTACATCGCCTCGCTCGGCGGCGGCCCCGCGATCCCGGGCCAGGAGATGGTCTCCACGGCAGGCGCGGACACGGCGCTCGGCTCGGAGCTGTTCAGCACGAACTGCGCGCAGTGCCACGGCTTCGCGGGCGCGGGCGGCGCGCTGACCTACGGCAAGAACGCGCCGTCGATGAACGCGTCCACGCCCACCCAGATCTACGAGGCGATGCTGACCGGCCCCGAGGCCATGCCGGTCTTCGGCGACGGGACGATCACCCCGGCCGAGAAGCGGGACATCATCGCTTACATCGACGCTACGCGGAACGAGGCCAACCCCGGCGGCTTCTCGCTTGGCCGCACGGGAACGGTCACCGAGGGCCTGCTCGGCTGGCTGGGCGGGCTCGGCTTCCTCGTGCTCATCGCCATGTGGCTCACCGCGAAGCGGCGGGACCACCTCAAGGCCGAATCGGAGAGCAGCAGTCATGAGTGAGACGCCGGAGGAGCCCCTAGGCCCGCGCCGGGTCATCGGCACTCCGTCACCCGCCCCGACGGCGGTTGACATCGCCCCGGAGCCGTCGGAGCCGGCGTTCTCCGCCGAGCCGCCGGCGCCGCGGCACGCGAAGAACGCCGAGCGGGTGGTCGCGGCCCTGTTCGTGCTCGCCTTCCTAGCGGGCTGCGGCTTCATCGCGGCCTACGTCACCTTCGAGGTCGGCACCGCCACGATCCCGGGCGGTGCCGACCCGGTCGTCGCGGCCTTCCGCTCGAACCTGTGGCTCGGCTTGTCGCTCTCGGTCGCGCTGCTCGCGCTCGGCGCCGGCTCGATCCTCTGGGTGCGGCACCTCACCCCGGACATCGAGATCGAGGAGGAGCGGCACGACCTGAACTCGGCGCCGGCCGACCGCGCCGCCTTCAAGAAGGACTTCGCCGAGGGCGCCGCGATGTCCCAGGTGACCAAGCGGCCGCTGCTGCGCCGCACGATGCTGCTCGCCACCGCGCCGCTGGCGCTGGCGCCGCTGGTGCTGCTGCGTGACCTCGGCCCGCTGCCGCAGACCCAGCTGCGGCACACGGTGTGGCGGAAGGGCAAGCGCGTGGTCACGCTCGGCGGCCTGAACCCGCTACGCCCGGCGGACATCTCGACGCCGGGCAGCATGATCACCGTCATCCCCGAGGGCTACCAGGACGACGACAACGCCCTCGCCAAGGCGGGCGTTATCCTGATCAAGTTCGAGCCCGGGCAGATGAGCTGGCCGGACCGCTATGACGGGGGCACGCTGGTCGCCTCGGTGAACTGGACGATCGACAACATCGTCGCTTACTCCAAGATCTGCACCCACGTGGGCTGCCCCGTCGCGCTGTACGAGCAGACCACGCACCACATCCTGTGCCCGTGTCACCAGTCGACGTTCGATGCTACGAACGGCGCCTGGGTGATCTTCGGCCCGGCGCCGCGCCCGCTGCCGCAGCTGCCGCTGATGCTGGACGCTGACGGGTACATCGCGGCGGCCAGCGACTTCACCCAGCCGGTGGGCCCGAGCTTCTGGGAGCGCGGATGAGCGACAACGTGAAAAGCGACGCGGTCAAGATCCGCCTGCCCTCAACGGCGTTGGCGCGTGGCTCGACGACCGGTTCCACGGCGCCAAGGGCGTCCGGGTGCTGATGAAGAAGGTCTTCCCGGACCACTGGTCGTTCATGCTGGGCGAGATCGCGCTCTGGTCCTTCGTGATCCTGCTGCTCACCGGGACCTACCTGGCGCTGTTCTTCGTCCCGTCGGCCGCCCCCGTGACCTACCACGGCTCCTATGTCAAGCTCGACGGCATCAGGATGTCGCAGGCGTACGCCTCGACGCTGAACATCTCGTTCGACATCCGCGGCGGCCTGCTGATCAGGCAGATCCACCACTGGGCCGCGATCATGTTCATGGTCGGGCTCATGGCGCACATGCTCCGGGTGTTCTTCACCGGCGCGTACCGCAAGCCGCGCGAGATCAACTGGCTGATCGGCATCGGGCTGTTCACGCTCGGCCTGATCGAGGGCCTGTTCGGCTACTCGCTCCCCGACGACCAGCTGTCCGGCGCCGGCCTGCGGATCTTCGGCGGAGTGCTCGAGGGCGTCCCGATCGTCGGGACGTATCTGTCGTACTTCCTGTTCGGCGGCGAGTTCCCCGGGACCGCGGTCATCCCGCGGATGTACATCCTGCACGTGTTCCTGATCCCGGGCATCATCCTCTCGCTGGTCACCGCCCACCTGTTCATCATGTTCCACCAGAAGCACACGCAGATGCCGGCCAAGGGGAACACGGAGAAGAACGTGGTGGGCGCGCCGTTCTTCCCGTACTTCCTGCTCAAGGGCCAGGCCTGGTTCTTCTTCATCTTCGGCTCGCTGGCCGCGCTCTCGACGTTCGCGCAGATCAACCCGATCTGGCTGTACGGCCCGTACACGCCGCTGGCGATCTCCTCCGCGTCGCAGCCCGACTTCTACATGGGCATCCTGGAGGGCTCGCTGCGCATGATGCCCGCCTGGGAGATCAACTTCCTCGGGCACACGCTGTCGCTTTCCGTGCTCATCCCTGGCCTGCTGATAATCGGGGCCTTCTTCACGCTCGCGGCCCTATGGCCGTTCTTCGAGCAGTGGGCGACCGGCGACAAGTCGTTCCACCACATCAACGACCGGCCGCGCAACGCCCCGGTGCGCACCGGCATCGGCGTAGCGGTGGTGTGCTGGTACGGCGTGCTGTGGGCGGAGGGCGCCAACGACGTCATCGCCAACCGGTTCCAGGTCCCGCTGTACACGATCACCTGGATCTCCCGCGTCGCGTTCTTCGTGGTCCCCATCGGCGCTTACTACGTGACGAAACGGATCTGCCTGGGCCTGCAGCGCAAGGACGCCCACATGCTCGCGCACGGCGTGGAGATCGGCATCATCCGCCAGCTCCCGAGCGGCGAGTTCATCGAGGAGGAGCGCCCGCTCACCGAGGAGGAGCGCGCGGTCATCGAGTCGAAGCGCGTCCCCCCGGCCCTGCCGGCGCCGCAGGAGACGGACGCCAACGGCGTGCCGCAGCCCGCCGCCCGGGGTCCGCTCGGCCGGGCCCGCGCGCTCGCCAACCGCGCGTTCACCGAGACCGTCGCGATGCCGGAGCCGCACGGCAACGGGCACGGCAACGGGCACGGCGAGCTCGAAGGCGGCGAGCACGCCGCGATCGGCGGCGGCCACGAGGAGCACTAGCCCGGTTAGCAGCCACAAGAAAGCGCCCCGGTGCCCAAAGCGCCGGGGCCCTTTCGTTTTTCGCCACCCCGCTTGCCGATGCCGATGAGTCAGAACGGGGGCGTGCTTCGCCTGCCCATCCGGCTACTCCGCGCCGCTACCCGGCGGGCTACTCGGCGAGCCCGATCGAGAAGGCGGCTTCCAGGTCATGGCGGGAGTAGGTGCGGAACGCGATGTGCGTCTGCGTCGCGGTGACGCCGTCCACCTTGTTGAGCCCGCCGGGGATAACGTCCGCGAGCTCGTCGTGCGCACGGACCCGGACGATCGCCATCAGGTCATAGTCCCCGGTGATCGAGTACACCTCGCTGACCGACGGCAGCTGCGCGATGACCTGCGCGACCTCTGGGATGCGGTGAATCTCGGCCTTGAGCAAGACGATGGCGGTGACCACAGGCTGCCTCCCGGTCAGAAAAGCGATATCGCGGCTTACCATATCCCCGGCCTGCCCCGGTTATCGCCGGGGGGCGGCTCTCGCCTGGCCAAGCGCGGCGCGCAGGAGCCTGGCCAGCCAGCCCGCAGCGGCCCGTGCCGCGCCCGCGGCGGCCTTCCGGCCCCTACCGGCTGCCCCGGGCGCCGGCGCGGGCCTGGCGGCCGCCTCCGCGTCGCGGGCGGCCAGCCAGGCGTTGAGCTGGTCGAGCGTGCCGATCTCCTCGCGGTCGGCCAGCCGGGCGAGCAGCCGCCCGAGCACGGCCGCGGTGGCGCGCGCGTCGTCGAGCGCCCGGTGCGACGGCCGTACCGGTGTACCGAAGAAGCTGGCGAGGGTCGCCAGTTTCCTGTCCGGCACCTCCTCCGGCGTGGCCATCAGGTGCCTGGCGAGCCGCACGGTGTCGAGCACCTCGAAGGCGGGCCAGGCGCGCCCCATGCCCGCGCACGCGGCGGTGAGGAAGCCGAGGTCGAACGGCGCGTTGTGCGCGGCGATCACGCTGCCCTCCGCGAAGGCGAGCAGGCCGGGCAGCACCGCGGCGACCGGCGGCGCGGAGGCGAGCATCGGGTCGCTGATCCCGGTCAGCTCGGTGATCGCCGGGGGGACGGGCGTTCCTGGGTTGACCAGTGAGCTGTACTCGGCGACCACCCTGCCGTCGTGCACGCGCACCGCGCCGATCTCGGTGATGCCGGCCTAGTCGGCGCCCACCCGGTGGTCTCGACGTCCACGACCGTGAAGTCCAGGCAGGCCAGCGGGGCGGACCGGATGCCGGGAACGGGCACAACGACGTCAGCCATGATCACCACCGTACGGTGAACCACCGACATTCCGGCTCAGGCGCGCACGTCCGCCGCGTGCGCCGGGCCCGCCGCGGCGGGCCGGGCCCGGCTGGTCACCCAATGGTCACAATTGCCACAACTTGGTTGATGTCCCCATGAGCCACTCAATAACGTGTCGACGGTTATCTGGCTGCGAGCAGGGTGAGGAGACATGGACGTCACACTGCGCACGCACCTAGGTGCAAGTGCGCGCAGGTCCCGTCGGGCCATCGCCGTCGGCGCGGCCCTGCTGCTGGCCGGCGGGCTCGCCGTGGCGGTCACCCGGGCCGCGGGCGCGCAGCCGCAGCCGAGCATCACCCAGGTGCAGGCCACGATCAACACCCTGACCGGGGAGTTCAACAAGGCGAACCAGCAGTACGACCAGGCCGAGGAGCAGCTCACCGCGGCCAAGGCCCGCCTGAAGCAGGTGAACAAGCAGCTCGCTCGCGGGCAGGCGCGGTACCAGGCGGCGCGGAAGCTGGTCGTGCAGATCGCCGACTCCGCCTACGAGGACTCCGGCTCCACGTCGCTGGCCGGCCTGCTGACCTCGGGAGACCCGGGCCAGGTGCTTGCCCGGGCGTCGCTCATCCTGCAGGTCGCCGGGACGCGGAACACGGAGACCAAGGGCTTCCTCGCCGACGCCGACCAGCTGGCCTCTGCGCAGCAGGAGCAGCAGCGCACCGAGCAGGGCATCGCGCAGCTCGCCGGGCAGATGGGCAAGACCAAGGACCACATCGCGACGCTGCTGTCCAAGCAGAAGTCGATACTCAGCACGCTGACCGGCGCCCAGCTCGCCCAGGTGCAGCAGGGCACCGTCAGCAGCGGCGGCGGCATCACCAGCGCCGTCTACGCCGGCCCGACGGGTACCCAGGCGGACACGGCGGTGGCCTTCGCGTTCAAGCAGCTCGGCTGCGCGTACGTCTACGGCGGGACCGGCCCGTGCGGCGCCGGCTTCGACTGCTCCGGTCTGATGCTGAAGGCGTGGGCGGCCGCGGGCATCACCGTCCCGCGCGACACCTACTCGCAGTGGGCGGCGCTGCCGCACATCGCGCAGTCCGCCATCCAGCCCGGCGACCTGCTGTTCTACAACGGCATCGGGCACGTCGCCATGTACGTGGGCAACGGGATGATCATCGACGCCCCGACGCAAGGCCAGCCGGTCCGCGAGCTCTCGATGAAAGACTCCTGGTACGCAGGCAGCTTCGACGGCGCCGCAAGGCCTTGATTCCCGCGGGGGGACGACCCCCTGCACTCCCCGCACGTGGCAAGAGCCCGCTGCCGGGGTTCCGGCCGGGGCCAGCCAGCCGGCCCGGTCCGGCCACGCCCAGCCGGTTGGCCGCCGACTTTCCACTCTCTATCACTTTCGGTCATTCTGCCGACCGTTATGTCCCGGTTTGAGACGCAGAAACTGATAGAGAGTGGTCCCGAGGACGCAGAACGATAGAGAGGCCGGGAACTGATAGAAAGTCGCGGCCGGAGGCAGAAACCGATAGAAAGTCGCGGTCCGTCGGCGGTGGCCGGGCCCGTCGGCTCGAGTGAGGAGACGGTTGCTGTGGCGGGTGGTGAGGCGGCGGTCGGCCCCTCCGGGGTCTTACCTACACTGGCAGGCGTTATGCGGCGTACCTTGATCGTCACCAACGACTTCCCGCCCCGGCAGGGCGGCATTCAGTCGTTCGTTCACGAGCTGGCACTGCGCCTGGACCCGGACAGGCTCACCGTCTACGCCCCGAAGTGGGAGGGCGACGCCGCGTTCGACGCCGCACAGCCGTTCGAGGTGGTCAGGCACCCGACCTCGCTGATGATCGGCGGTCCTGGCGTGCGCCGACGGGCCGCGCAGCTCGCCAGGTCGCGGCGGGCCGAGGTGGTCATCTTCGGCGCCTCGGCGCCGCTCGGGCTCATCACGCCGGTGCTGCGCAAGGCCGGCGTGCGGCGGGCCATCGCGATCACCCACGGGCACGAGGCAGGCTGGGCCGCGCTGCCGGGCGCCAGGCAGCTGCTGCGCCGCATCGGCGACGAGACCGACGTCATGACCTACCTGGGCGAGTACTTCAGGGCCCGCGTCGCCGGGGCGCTCACGCCGGCCGCTGCCGCCCGGATGGCCCGGCTGCACCCCGGCGTGGACGCCGGCGCCTTCCGCCCCGACCCCGGCGGCCGGCAGGCGGTGAGGGACCGCTATGGCCTCGCGGACCGGCCAGTGGTGGTCTGCGTGTCCCGCATCGTCGCGCGCAAGGGCCAGGACACGCTGGTGCGGGCGTGGCCGTCGGTGCTCGCCCGGGTGCCCGAGGCCGCACTGCTCGTCGTCGGCGGCGGCAAGCACGCGACGTCCGTCAGGCAGTTGTCCAGGCGCCTGGGCCTGGCCACCTGGCCGCCGGCCGATACCGCCCCGTCCGGCCGCCCCGCCTCAGGCGCCGCCGCGCGGGAGACGGCGACGACCACCCGTTCGTCGGTGTACTTCACCGGCCCGGTGCCGCACGGGGAACTTCTCGCCCATTACGCGGCGGGCGACGTCTTCGCGATGCCGTGCCGCACCAGGCGGGCCGGCCTGGACGTCGAAGGACTCGGCATCGTCTACCTGGAGGCGTCGGCGGCCTGCCTGCCGGTCGTCGGCGGCGACTCGGGCGGCGCACCGGACGCGATCCTGGAGGGAGAGACCGGCTACGTGGTCGGCGGCCGCGACGTCCAGGCCCTGGCGGACCGGCTGACCGCGCTGCTGCTCGACCCGGCGCACGCGAAGGCGATGGGCGAGAAGGGCCGCGCCTGGGTGGAGCGCGACTGGAACTGGGATCTCATCGCCTCCCGGCTGCGCGCCCTCATCGACGGCTAACCGCCCGCCAGGCCCCAGGCGGGCGTCTCGGGGCAGGCACCTCTCGTTAGGGTGCCTCATGTCGGGGCGCCTGGCGTTACGCGTACAGGGCCTCGATGTCGGCGGCGAACTCCTTGGCGAGCACCGCGCGCTTGATGCCGAGCTTGGCGGACAGGTGCCCCTGCTCCTGGGTGAAGTCACCGTCGAGTATCCGGAACTTCTTGACGGACTCCGCCCGCGACACCGCCTTGTTCGCGTCGTCGACCGCCGCCTGGACCTCGGCGTTCAGGTCAGGGTCGTCCCGCAGGTCCGCCACTCCGGCATCGGCGGGCTTGCCGTGCCTGGCCTTCCACGGCCCGAACGCCTCGGGGTCGATGGTCACGAGCACCCCGACGAACGGCCGCCCGTCGCCGACCACCATGCACTGCGAGACCAGCGAGTGCATCCGCATCCGGTCCTCGAGCACGGCCGGCGCGACGTTCTTGCCGCCCGCGGTGACGATGATCTCCTTCTTCCTGCCGGTGATGGTCAGGAACCCCTCGTCGTCGAGCTCGCCGAGGTCGCCGGTCGCGTACCAGCCGTCGGCGGTGAAGGCGTCCTTGGTCGCCGTCTCGTCGCGCCAGTAGGCGGGGAAGACGGACGCGCCCTTGGTCAGCACCTCGCCGTCGTCGGCGATGAGCACCGCGACGCCGGGGATCGGCTGGCCGACGGAGCCGATCTTCTGCCGTTCCGGCCGGTTCACCGACACCGGCGCGGTGGTCTCGGTCAGCCCGTAGCCCTCGAGGATGGACACGCCGATGCCGCGGAAGAAGTGCCCGAGCCGCGGCGCGAGCGCCGCGCCGCCGGAGATCGCCCACTGCGCCCGGCCGCCGAGCGCGGCGCGGAGCTTGCCGTAAACCAGCCGGTCGAACAGGGCGTGCTCGGCCCGCAGCCGCAGGGGTGTCCGACCTGAGTCGAGCGAATGGCTGTAGGCGACGGCGGCCTGGACGGCGCGGGCGAAGATCTTTCCCTTGCCCTCGGCTAGTGCCTTGGCCTCCGCGCCGTTGTAGACCTTCTCGAACACGCGCGGCACGGCGAGCACGAACGTCGGCTGGAAGGACGCGAGCTCGGGCAGCAGGTTCGACATGTCCGCGCAGTGCCCGAGCACGATGCCGGCCTCGAGGGTGCCGACCTCGATGACCCGGGCGAAGACGTGCGCCAGCGGCAGGAACAGCAGGGTGGACGCCGCCTCGGCGGTGTGGATCGCCGACAGCGGCCCCATGAAGGCGTTCCGCACGGCGGCGAGCAGGTTCCCGTGCGTGAGCTCGCATCCCTTGGGCCGCCCGGTGGTCCCCGAGGTGTAGATGATCGTGGCGATGTCCGCCGCGCCGCGTGAGCTGGCGCGCTCGGCCACCGTCTCCGCGCTCACCCCGGCCCCGGCCGCGGTCAGCGCGGGCAGGTCGGACTCGAGCAGCCACAGGTGCTCAAGGGCAGGCAGCCGGTCCCGTGCCCCGCCGATCAGCCCGGTAAAACCATCGTTTTCCGCAATGACTGGCGCGGGCCTCGGAGTTGGCCAGGATCCACTCGGCCTGCTCCGCCGAGGAAGTCTCGTAGATCGGCACCACGATGGCGCCGGCGGTCCACAGCGCGTAGTCGATCAGCGTCCACTCGTACCTGGTGTGCGACACCAGCGCGATGCGCATCCCAACCTGCACGCCGCCGGCGATGAACCCTTTGGCGAGCGCGTGCACCTCGTCCCTGAACTGGCTGGCGGTGACGTCCTCCCAGCTGCCGTCGGCCGTCTTACGTCGCAGCATGACGGCGCCCGGCTGCTCCGCCGCGCGGCGCGTCACGACGTCCGCCGCGCATACGTGTCGCGGGGATCTCCGCCAGGGCAGGAATGCTGTACTCGCGCAAGGACCTCTCCGTTTCTCCGCGAACCCTGCTCATCCGGCCTTCTGACGGAAGGCCGGGCGGGCCGGGACGCCGCCGGATGAGGAGGTTCGTCGACCCGAGTCTATGTTTTATCCCATGAAGGTCCATGTAGTAAGCGACGTGCACGGAACGGCCGACGCGCTCGCCGCGGCCGGCGACGGCGCTGACATGCTGATCTGCCTCGGTGACATGCTCCTTTTCCTCGACTACGCGGACCACAGCCAGGGAATTTTCGCCGACATCTACGGAGCGGAGCACGCCAGGGAGTACATCGGCCTGCGCACGGCGCGCCGGTTCGACGAGGCAAGGCAGCTCACCGCCGGGATCGCGGCCCGACTGGCCGCCGAGCGCGGCACCGACCTGCGGACCCTGACCGAGGAGGCGATCGGGAAGCAGTACGCCGCCCTGTTCGGCGCGCTCGCCGAGCCCGCCTACCTCACCTACGGCAACGTGGACGTCCCGCGGCTGTGGGACACCTACCGCAAGCCGGGGCACCACGTGCTAGACGGCGGCCGCGCGGAGGTCGGCGGGGTCACGTTCGGGTTCGTCGGCGCCGGGCTGATATCCCCGTACCGCACGCCGAACGAGGTGCCGCAGTCCGCGTACGCGGCCAAGCTGGACGCCGTCGGCGCGGTGGACGTGATCTGCACGCACATACCGCCCGCCGTCCCCGAGCTGCTCTACGACGTGAAGGCGCGCCGCATGGAGACCGGGTCGGCCGCGCTGCTCGACCTGATACGCCAAACCCAGCCCAGGTACGCCCTCTTCGGCCACGTGCACAACCCGCTCGTGCGCCGGATACGCGTCGGCCGTACCGAATGCGTCAACGTCGGGCACTTCCGTGCGACCCGCGTCCCGTACGTGGTGGAGCTTTAGTGCCGCCGGAGAGCTAGTCTGCCTGTATGAGCACTGATCCGGGCAGCGATCCCATTGGTGATTTCCAGCGGTGGCTGATGAGGACGGGCGCCAAGAGCATCGGCCGGGAGGTGGCGTCCCGGGTGAGGTCCACGCTCGGCGGGGGAGGCGGCGCCAAGCAGGGTGACGTCTGGGATACGGCGACGACCGAGGAACTGACCGACGAGCCGCCGGAGTGCCAGTGGTGCCCCATTTGCCGGGCGGCTCGCAGGTACCGTGACTCGGGCGGGTCGACCGCCAACCTCGGCGGCCAGTTCGCCGGCGTGGGCGACACCCTGGCCGGGCTGACCAGGGACGCGTTCGGCCTTTTCGACGCGGCGATGCGGGCCTCGCAGCGGCCTGCGGACGTACCGCGCAGCCCGGGCAGCACGGGTAGCAGCACGGGGGGCGGGCCCGCCGCAGACCACGGCGCTTCAGACCACGGCGCCTCAGACCACGGCGCCTCAGACCACGGCACCGTCGTCGTGGGACCCGGAGTCGGGTGGCCGACCGTTGTCCATGCGGAGCACCAGGATGACGAAGCCGCCGACGAACGCGGCGACCGCGAGGAAGGCGGCGAGCCCGGAGATGGTGGCGCCGACGGCGGTACTGATGAGCAGGTAGAGCGGACCGCCGAATAGCGCGACCCAGCCTCCCTTGGTCACCGGGTCGAGCCTGGGCAGCGGCGGCGGCGCCGGCGGAACGTAGTGGTCATCGGCGGAGTCGTCGGCCGGCGGTACGTCCCGCGGGCCCGGCGCCGAGCGGCGACCACGGCTGGCCTGGCGCCGCGGCGCCCGGTGCCGGCTGGCCGGGCATGGCGGGCGCGCCGCCGAGCAGCGGCAGCCCGGGCAGCCCGGTCGGGTTGGTGGGCGGCTCTCTTGGGAGCGCCTCGGGCACGGTGGGCGGCATGGCGGGCGGGGTGACGTGCACCGGGCCGGCCAGGTCTTCCCGGTCCGGCCAGGGGGCCTCCTCGGCGGCGGGGGCGGGCGCGTCAAACCGGGCAACCAGGTCCAGCCAGGCGGCTTCCTCGCCGTCTCCGCCCGTCGCGCCACCGCCGGTCCCGCCCGGCACGTCCCCGTCAGCCAATGCGCTTATCTCCCGGGGGGACGACCCCCCGTACCCCCCGATGTCCGCGTGGCGCGGGCCGATGGCGAAGACCGCCATCGTATCGGCCCGCGCCACGCGGACCAGGACTCCGGGGTACCCCTGTCACCTGAACTGTCTCCACCGCGACGGCGCACGCCGTCCCCAGGCCGGGACCACCCCGACGGGACCGATGCTGCGCGGGACGCGGAACGCTCACCTTTGAAGTCTTACCCGTTTTGGCGCTCGATGCTGTGCTTCTGGACGAATGCCAGAGTGCCATCGAAGATCTCAGGAGCGTCGTTGTCAAGCGTCGCGACGTGGTAGCTGTTGGTGAGCGGGCGCACCTCAGCGGAAGGCAGCGCCGCGGTCAGCACCTTCATGCTGGCCGGCCCGACCACGTGATCCTCCGTAGAGCGGTAAACAAGCACCGGCTGGGTCACCGACGCGAGTTCCGCCACCGTTGTCTTCCACATCGCGGGCAGGGTCGCGACGGACGCGACCGGGGTCCGCTTCGCGGCGCCCTCCTGCGTGTCCGGCTTCTTGATGTCACCGCCGATCGACGGGACCGACCGGATCAGGTACTTAAGCAGCGGCGTGAACGGGATCAGCGGGCTGTCGCCGGCCAGCGACGGGTTGACCACCACGAGCCCGCTCACCCGGTCACCCTGTGTCTGCGCCAGCCGGAACGACAGGCAGCCGCCCATCGAGATCCCGGCGACGAACACCTGCTCGCAGCGGGCCGACAGCTCCGTGAACGCCCGCTCGGCGGCCGCGTACCAGTCCGTCCATCCGGTCTTGGCCAGTTCCTGCCAGCTGCCGCCGTGCCCGGGGAGCAGCGGCGCCCGCACCGTCAGCCCCGCGGCGGCCAGATGCTCGGCCCAGGGCCGGACGGTGCGCGGCGAGCCGGTGAACCCGTGCAGCACGAGCACCCCGGCCGGGCCGCCGTCCGCGGCGAACGGCGCGGTGTCAGCCGGACCCGGCTCAGGTGTTGTTGACGACACCCTTGCATCGTCCCATAGATTTCACGGGACGTGGGACGATGTATCCGTGTTCTACTGGGTAACGAAGTACACGCTGGGCGTGTCGCTCTGGCTGGTGTTCCGGCCGTGGTCACGCGGGCGGCGGAACATGCCCCGGCACGGGCCGGTGATCCTGGCGAGCAACCACCTGTCGTTCGCCGACCACTTCTTCGGACCGCTGCCGCTGCCGCGCAAGGTGGTGTTCCTCGCCAAGTCCGAGTACTTCACCGGTAAGGGCATCAAGGGCCTGGTGAGCCGGGCGTTCTTCAGCGGCGTCGGGCAGATCCCGATCGACCGGACGGGCGGCGAGGCCAGCGAGCGCGCGCTGCGCTCGGGGCTGCGCGTCCTGGCGGAAGGCAATGTCCTCGGCATCTACCCCGAGGGCACCCGCTCGCCCGACGGGCGGCTGTACCGGGGCCGCACCGGGGTAGCCCGGCTGGCGCTGGAGTCCCGCGCGCCCGTCGTGCCGTGCGCGATGATGCACACCTTCGAATTCCTGCCGCCTGGCTCGCACAACCCGAAGTTCGGAATCAGGCCGGGCGTGATCTTCGGTAAGCCGATGGAGTTCTCCAGGTATTACGGCCGGGAGACGGACCGCGAGGCGCTGCGCGCGGTCACCGACCAGATCATCGCCGAGATCGCGAAGCTGTCCGGCCAGGAATACGTCAATATCTATGCCCAGCAGGCGAAAGATCGGCTGCAGGCGGGGGAGCCTGTACCGGAGGCGGAGCCGCTGCCGGCGGGAGAGCCGCCGAAAGAGGTACCGCCAGCAACGGATTCATCAATGTTAACGATTGCATCGCTGGTATTCACGCGGGCCGCACCGCAAGAGCCTCATCGACGGCATAGGCTTTGTCCTATGCGAGTGGGAGTGCTTACCGGCGGCGGCGACTGCCCTGGGCTGAACGCGGTGATCCGCGCGGTGGTACGGCGGGGAATTCAAGAGTACGGTCTGGAGTTCGTCGGGTTCCGTGACGGCTGGCGGGGTCCGCTCGAAGCCGACACGATGCCGCTGGACGTGAACGCGGTGCGCGGCATCCTGCCCCGCGGCGGCACCATACTCGGCTCCTCGCGGACCAACCCGTTCAAGGAAACGGGACCGGGCCGCACCGGAGTCGAGCGAATCAAGGACAACCTGACGGGCCTTGGCGTGGACGCCCTGGTGGTGATCGGCGGCGAGGACACGCTCGGGGTGGCGGCCCGGCTCAACAGCGATGGCATTCCCGTCGTCGGCGTGCCGAAGACCATTGACAACGACCTCGGGGCGACCGACTACACGTTCGGCTTCGACACCGCGGTGAATATCGCGATGGAGGCGATCGACCGCCTGCACACGACGGCGGAAAGCCACCACCGTGCGCTGATCGTCGAGGTCATGGGCCGCCACGCGGGGTGGATCGCACTGCACGCGGGCCTGGCGGGCGGGGCGAACGTCATCCTCATCCCCGAGCGCCCGTTCGACATCGACAAGGTGATCGGCTACGTGGAGCACCGGTTCCAGACCAGGTACGCGCCGATCGTGGTCGTCGCCGAGGGCGCGCACCCGGTGCAGGAGGACCTGACCCTGCAGTCCGGCCAGCTCGACGCCTTCGGCCACGTCCGGCTCGGCGGCGTGGGCCAGTACCTCGCCAACGCGATCGAGAAGCGGACCGGCAAGGAGGCCCGCTGCACGGTGCTCGGCCACATCCAGCGCGGCGGCACCCCGACCGCCTTCGACCGGGTGCTCGCCACCCGCTTCGGCCTGCACGCGGTCGCCGCGGTGCACGACGAGGCCTTCGGCTCCATGGTGGCGCTGCGCGGCACCGAGATCGTCCGCGTCCCGCTGGCCGAGGCCACCCGCGAGCTCAAGCTCGTCCCACCGGACCGCTACGCCGAATCCGAGGTCTTCTTCGGCTGACCGTCACCGTCCCGGACATCAACCCCAGTCATCCGAACGGAAGCGGATAACCCTGCTCCCGTTCGGATGACTTCTTTATGGGGGGCGGGACCGTGCCGCTTCGGGCGGTTGGCGCGCGAAGAAGGATGGTGGCATTTAGGCACGGGGTGTCACTAGTCCAATGCGTCCCGCGGCCCCGAACGCCGCGCCCCCGCTCCCGCGCTCACCGGACCACCCGATGCAGCGACGCCCCGCTGCCGCGCCGATCGGGGCTGCCTACGCGTCCCGATCAGGCCGCCCCGAGCCCCGTGCTGGCGGAGCGGATCCGGCAGCTGCTCGACGGCGGCGACACGCTTCTGCCGCCGGGGACGGGCCGACGGGTCGTGTCCGCTTGCGGCGCGATCTGGAGCCCATGCTACCTGCCGAGTTGTACAGCCCGCCCGGCGCGGTGCGGTGGGCGGGCTGTGGAGGCGGCGCTGCGCAGGGCAGCGCGGCGGCCCATGCATCGGGGGACGGCGCCGCGCATGCTCTACGAGAAGCCCGGCCCACGCCCGGCGGCGCGGCGCAATTCGCCCCGCAGCGACTGGCTGGCTAGCACGCCGAACCGCGGCACTCGCCAGGCGAGAAGACGACGATTTCGCGATAGGTCTTGAGTCTCGCCCCAGTCTGACCGTATACTCGTCTACGAGTACTCGTGGACGAGCGACTGGAGGCGGCGATGGCTAAGCGGCGGAAGGTGGGCAACCTGCTCGCGTTGTCGCTGCTGTCGCTGCTCGCGCAGCGGCCGATGTACCCGTACGAGATGGCGCAGACACTGCGGGCGCGCGGCAAGGACCAGAACTTCAAGATCAACTGGGGCTCGCTCTACACGGTCGTCGCCAACCTGGAGAAGTACGGGTTCATCAGGGAGTCCGGGACCGGGCGGGAGGGGCGGCAGCCCGAGCGCACCACGTACCAGATCACCGACCTGGGCTTTGCGGAGCTGCGCGAATGGCTGAGTGACCTGCTCAGCGTGCCGCAGGACGAGCGCGGCGGGTTCGTCACCGCGCTGTCGGAGGCGGGCATCCTGCCGCCCGATGAGGTGATCGGCCTGCTCACCACGCGGCTCGCCACGCTGGACAAGGACAACGCCAGGCAGCAGGCCGACCTGACGCTGTGGGCCGAACGGCTGCCCAGGGCGCTGCTCATCGAGTCTGAGTACCAACTCGCCATGCGCGTCGCCGAGGCCAGCTGGCTGCGCGGGGTCATCGGCGAAATCGTCGACGGGCACCATGAGCGGGGTCGACACCTGGCGGCGCATGCACGAGACCGGCGAGGTCCCGCCCGAGTTCGTTGAGCTCGACGAGCGTGCGATGAGGGGGTGGGACGACGAGCAGCCGCGCCATGACGACGGCGCGGACAGCGACCAGGAAACGAGCGACCAGGAAACATAAGAACGACCCCGGCCCGCGGTGCTCCAACACCGCGAACCGAGGTCGCAACCTCACCAACCAGTCCCTTGCGGTAACCGGCAGGCATCGAGGCCCAATCACGATTGTATGCCGGGTGGTTCCGCACCGGGCTGGGCAAGCACGACCAGTCCAGTAACGAGGAGTTACCACCATGCAGTCACCTCCCGGGGAGACGACCCCCAGCACCCCCCGCACCCCCCGTCAGCCGGCACCACCAGCCCCGCCGGCTATCGAGGCGCGCGGCCTCGTCAAGACCTACCCAGGACCGGGGAAGACCCGGGTCAAGGCGCTTGACGGGCTGACGCTCGGCGTCGGCCGGGGCACGATCTTCGCCCTCGTCGGCCCGAACGGTGCCGGCAAGACCACCACCGTCAAGATCCTCACCACCCTCGCAAGCCCCGACGAGGGCACCGCCGCCGTCGAGGGCATCGACGTCATCGCGGCCCCGGCGCAGGCCCGCCGGGTCATCGGCGTCGTCGCGCAGCGCTCGGGTGCCGACCCGGCGGCCACCGGACGGGAGAACCTGGTCCTCCAGGCGCGCCTGTACGGCATGCCCACGCGGGCGGCGCGGGCGCGGGCGGACGAACTGCTCGACCGCTTCCAGCTCACCGAGGCGGCCGGCCGCTTCGTCCGGACGTACTCGGGCGGCATGCAGCGCCGCCTCGACGTCGCCCTCGGCCTCGTGCACCAGCCGCGCGTGCTGTTCCTCGACGAGCCGACCACCGGGCTCGACCCGGAGTCACGCGCGGCGATGTGGGACGAGATCACCACCCTGGCCACGGCCGACCAGGTGACCGTGCTGCTCACCACGCACTACCTCGACGAGGCGGACCGGCTGGCCGGCCGCGTCGCCATCGTGGACCGCGGGCGGGTGGTCGCCGAGGGCGACCCCGGCCAGCTCAAACGGGGCCTGGGGGTGGACTCGCTGGACGAGGTGTACCTGCGCCACGCGGGCCGCCGGTACAGCGACGCGACGCGGCTTGCGGAGGTGGCGGGCCGATGACCGCTACGACCTACCCAGAACGTGTGCGTGTTGCACCCGCCGCCAGCACCGTCGCCTCCGACACGTGGTGGCTGACCGGCAGGAAGCTGCGCGCGCTGAGCCGCCAGCCGGCGGTGCTCGCGATGGGCGTGATACAGCCGGTGATCTGGCTGTTCCTGTTCGGCGAGATGTTCCGCAAGGTCATCGACATCCCCGGCTTCGGCTACCAGGGCTCGTACCTGGCCTACCTGATCCCCGGCATCGTCGCGATGAACGCGATGTCAAGCAACATGTGGGCCGGCATGGCGATGATCGAGGAGATCGACCGCGGCACGCTCAACCGCTTCCTCGTCACCCCGGCGAGCCGCCTGGCGATCATGAACGCCTCGGTCGCCGAGCAGGCGGTAAGCACCACGGTGCAGACGCTCATCATCGTGGCCCTCGGCTACGCGGGCGGCGCGCGCTACCCGGGCGGCGCGCTCGGCATCGTGGTCCTGGTAGTCGCGTCGATTGAGGTGGGCGTGTTCTGGGGCGCGCTGTCCAACATGACGGGCATGCTGCTGCGCGCCCGTGAGGCGGTCATCGGCGTCTACACGTTCTTCATGCTCCCGCTGATGTTCCTGTCAAGCGCCTTCATCCAGCCGGGCTTCCTCCCTGGCTGGATGCAGGCCATCGCCTCGCGGAACCCGCTCAACTGGGAGGTCCAGATCGGCCGCTCGGCCCTGTCCGCGAGCCCCGACTGGTCCGCGGTAGCGGTCCGCTGCGGCAGCCTGCTCATCCTCGCCCTCATCGCGCTGGCGATCTCGGTAAGGACCTTCCGCAGCTACGCGAGGAACGTCTAGTCACGCCCAAGCCGCAAGCCGCGAGGGCGGTGCCGCGCGGCACCGCCCTCGCGGCTTGCCAAGACGCGCCGGGGCGAGCAGCCTGGCGGCAAGGGGCGAACTCCGTCAGGTGAGCTGGTCCAGGCGGGTCCACGCCGAGGGGGGATTGTCGTCACGGTGCAGCCAGAGCAGCGGCTGCATCCGGTCGAACGCGGACTGGAATCGAGGTTCCCAGGGGAACCTGCCGTTCTTGTCCGGCCACACGACCTGCAGGTACGGGGGCCTGACCATGCCGTAGAAGGAATCGGAGATGGCGAGCAGGCCGGAGGTGGCCCGCCAGCTGTCCTCGACCGGGCGGAGGGTAAGCGGCGCGGGGCACACGCCGTCGAGCACATCGCCGGGGGAGAACTCCGCGCCGTCGGCGACCCGCGCGCCGATCGCGTTGATGATGGACGCGGCGTTGTCCACCGGCAGGCCGCACAGCACGAGCTCCGGCGCCTGGCAGGTCAGCCACATGCCCACGCTGTACGCCCATGACGGCGCCGCCTCGTCGCCGTGCCGGCCGGAGATCGCCCAGCCGTGCTCGCCCACCGTGCTGGCGACCCAGCTCATGTACGCCGCGTGCTCGGGATCCCGGCCCGAGCCGTCCGCCTTCGCCGCGTGGCCGGGGCACTCGGGACGGCCACGGCGGCCGGAACGGCGCTTGGGGAGGTTCATGGCTTCACGCTACGCCGGGGGTCTGACATTCCAGGTGAGCGTGGCAATCCGCCTCAAGTGCGAGCTCTTCGACACCAGGGCCTGGCGCCGGCCAGGGCCGGCGCCAGGCGGGCGACAACAACCGCCACAAAAACATCAGGCGATTAGCCTGACCACTTATGGAGCCTGTCCGTCAAACCGGGGCAACCTCAGGGTCTGGCTTGAGGCTGTCCTGTCCTTGGCCGGTTGCGGCGTCCCCAGGCGGGTTATTCGGGTCAGGCTTACGCTTGTTCTGTCCTTGGCCGGTTGCGGCGGATGAGGAGGACTGGGCGGTCCGGGATCCGAAATAGAAGCCAGCTACGGCAGCTACCAATGTGGTGACCGCGCCGATTACCTGGTTGCGCAGATCGCGTACGCCCTGCCCCGACAGCCCGAATACCGCGACGACAGCCACTCCGAGCAGCGAGAAGCTGACGACTGCTAGGGTCGTCCGAGTGGTGCGCGCGCCTTCATGTACAGACGAAATTAGAGTGCCAATGAATTCGGAGTGGCTCAAGGCTTTCACATCCAGTGGGTTCTCCCCCTTTTTCCGGCGAGTGACCCTGTGCAAGGTCCTGCTTGTTGTGGTCAAGTTGTAGGCCGTGACGGTGAACATCGCCATGACCATGAGGATCACAAGCACGAACAATGCGATCAGCAGCCAGCTCGGCAGCGCGGACGCGGAATCCGAGGAGACAGTCGATTGATTAGACGGCGGCGTGGCTGCCGCCGGCCGCACGCCGTTAAAGGCGCTCAACGGAGCCACTTGACAAGTGGCCGGTCAGAACTTCAAGCAAAGCCATATCTTCAACCTCTCTAGGCTTGGCGGCGCCCCAGGTGCGAATTGCGACTCGCGCGACCTATGTCCATGAAGCCGGAAAAAGTACCAAATGGCACGAAATGAATCGAGCGAGGACCAAAATATCGACTCGGCTCACTGTGATTCATGCGCGTGCCGCACCTGGCGGCGACAACCTTCGCGATGACGTGTCCGGCTGAACACGGGTTGCGCGCCGTTATACCCAGCGCTGCTGCGGCCTATGTATCGGGCAGGCCAGGCGAGCACCGCCAGCGCGACGAGGGCCGGGGCGAGCAGGGCCCAGCCGCAGTAGCCGAGCACGAGCGCGACGATCGCTGCGGCGGGCGCCGCCGCCAGCCGGGCCGGACCGCGCAGGACGCGGACGGCCGAGGTCATGCAGCCGAGGTAGACCACCAGGAACAGGGTCGTCGGGAGCGCTACGAGCGCCTCCGGGCTGGCCAGGCCGAGCCCGTACAGCGCTATCACCGCGAGGCCGGACAGCGCCACCGCCGCGAGGAACCGGGGCGCGGGCCGTGCCGTCCCGGCACCGGCACCGGCACCGGCCGGAGAGCAGGGACCGGCGGCCCCTCGCCGGGTTAGCTCGCGGATCATCTCGGCGGCGCCGCTGACGTAGGCGTTGACCGCGCCGAGGGCCAGCACGACGGCCGCGACGGCGGCGACCGCCGTCCCCGCCGTCCCCACGGCGTCCCGCAGCAGCGCCGCCAGCGGCGCCCCGGTCGCTGCTCCTGCCCCGCCCGCCCCGCCCGTGCCGAGCACGCCGATCGTGGCGACCGCGAGCCCCAGGTAGAGCACGCTGGTGACGGCGAGCGCGATGCCGATGACGCGCGGCAGCTGCCGCGCCGGGTCGGCGAACCGGGTGGTGAGCGGCGCGGCCGCCTCCCAGCCGACGAAGGAGAGCATCAGCACCGATGCGGCGTGGCCGACGGCCTGCCAGCCGTGCGGGGCGAACGGCGTCCAGCTGGCCGCGCGCGACTGGCCGGCCGACCCCGCGACGGCCACGACGACGACGACGATCAGCAGCGCGACGAGCAGCAGCTGGGCGCCCGCCGAGGTGCGCAGGCCGCCGGCGGCGAGTGCCAGCACCACGGCGAGCAGCAGCGCGGCGATCAGCGCCCTGGTGAGCGTGCCGCCGCCGGTGAGCTCGGTCACGTAGCCGGCGCCGATCAGGCAGACGACCGGCGCGCCGCCCACCACCCCGGCGAGGAACGACCAGCCGGCGATCCTGCTGGCCCGCGGGCCAAGGCCGGCGCGGACGTACCCGATGACCCCGCCCGCGGAAGGGAAGCCGCGCCCGAGCGCGCCGAAGACGACCGCGAACAAGCCGGACAGGACGAGCAGCCCGGCCCAGGCGAGTACGGACGCCGGGCCCGCCGCCGCCGCGGCGAGGCCGGGGAGCAGCAGCAGGCCGGGGCCGAGCAGCGCGCCGATGTAGAGCGCGGCGCCGCGGGCCGTCGTCAGCCCCGGCCGGGACGGGCGCAGCGCCCGCCGGGACCGCCGCGCTCGCCGGACCGCCGGCGCCAGGGTTTCCGTCATGCCCCGATACTGCGTCAAAACGGGCCGCACGCGATGGCAAATATTGCTCCGCTTCCGGCCATGAACGGCATGAAGTTGCGCAAAGAACTGGTTTAGCCTAGGAACATGCCGGATCATATTCCCGACAAAGTGGATCGTGCCATCGTGACCCGCCTCCAGCGAGACGGCAGGATCGCGAACGTGGACCTGGCCGACGCCGTGGGCCTGTCACCGTCCGCCTGCCTGCGCCGGGTGAAGGCACTGGAGGCCGACGGGATCATCGCCGGGTACCGGGCCGAGGTCAGCCGGGCGCGCGCGGGCCTCGGCCTGACCGTGTTCATCGGGCTTAAGGTCGACGGGCACTCCCGCGCGACCTCCTCGGTGATCGAGGAGGCGCTGCTCGCCATCCCCGCGGTGGTCGCCTGCTACCTGGTCTCCGGCTCGGACGACTTCCTCATCGAGGCCGTCGTGCCGGACCTGGCCGGCTACGAGCTGCTGCTACTCGACCAGGTTCTTGCCATCCCCGGGGTGACCGAGGCGAGGTCCACGTTCGCCATCAGGACCGTGCTCAGCAGGGGTCCGCTCCCGTTGGGGCACTGGCGATAGCGGCCGCGGCGATAGCGGGGGAGAGCGCCTCGTCGAGGACGAGGCCGTCCGTGACATCGCCATACCCATACGTCACGCCGCCGCGCGCCCCGTGTCCATGAGCACTGTCGCCGCTGCGGAACGTCCAGATGTCCCGCGGTATCAGCGTCAGCGCCGAGGACACCACGATCACCGCCGCGGCCGCGAACTGCGTCGCGGACACGCCGATCCGCGCCGCGAGCGGCCCGGCGGCGAGCGCGCCCGCGGGCATCGCCGCCAGCGAGCCGAAGGCGTCGTAGGACGTCACCCGGGCCAGCTTGTCCGACGGGATACGGGTGGCGAGCGCGACCGTCCACTGCACCATCATCACCTCGGCGAGCAGCCCGACGGCGAACGCCGACAGGCAGATGACCGGCAGCGGCAGCACCAGCCCGAGTGCGAGCGGCGTGATGGCGATCGAGCCGCCGGTGAGCACCACGAACAGCATCGGCCGCCGCGGTATGTACCGCAGCGACACCAGGCCGCCGGCGATCAGCCCGAGCGCGTCGGACGCGGAGATCGCGCCCCACGCGGCGGGTCCGCCCAGGTGCGCCCGGGCGACCACGGGCCCGAGGACCAGGAACGCGCCGTTGAAGGCCATCATCACCAGGCAGAACTGCAGGCTCGTCGCCCACAGCCAGGTGTGGCGGCGGTACTCGGCCCACCCTTCGCGAAGCTCGGCGAGCAGGCCGGGACTATCGGCGGCCGCGCGTCCCGGCACGCGGCTGCCCTTGATGGCCAGCATCAGCGGCACCGTGCCCAACATGCCGATCGCGCACAGCGTCAGCGCCAGCCCAGGTCCCGCCACCGCGACCACCGCCCCGGCCACGGCGGCCCCAGTCATCTGCCCGATGTTCATTACCAGCCGGCTGATCGAGCTGCCCTCCTGGAGCAGCGTCTCGGGCACGATCTGGGGAAGCAGCGCCTGCGACGCCGGGTAGAACACCGAGCCGCCCACCCCGTTGACCGCTTCGAGCCCCACCATCGCCCACACCGGAGGATGACCCATGGTCAGCATCATGATGCCGAACGCCCCCTCGCCGGCTATCACGCACAGGTTGCCGGCCAAGATGACCCACTGCGGCTTGAACCGGTCCGCGAACACCCCGCCGAGCAGCGAGAACACCAGCATCGGCGCGGCCTGGGCGGCCAGCACGTAGGACAGGTCGGCCGTCGACCCGGTGACCTTGAGCACCGCGAACGAGACACCGACCATCGAGAACCCGACGGAGAACGGCGCGAGCAGCCGGTCGGCGAGCAGGAGCCGGAAGTCACGGATGGCGAGCACTTGATACCGGCGACCGGGCGCAGGCCAACGCATGACGAAAATCCTTCACAAGCAGGGGAAGAGCAGTTGAGCTTATGCGGCAACGCCGGGACCAGGCAATTTATTTTCCGGCCGGTAAGCCGGTCCGCGGCTAGCTGCGCTGCGAGTGGGCGACGTTGATGACCGCGATCATCACCCAGATCAGCAGCACCATGAGGACGTCGGCGACGCCGCCCGGGTGGTGAGACACTACGACGCTGGTGGCACCGACGCCGAGCCCCATCGAACCGAGGCCGAGGACCACCCCGCTGAACGCGCCGCCCCGGGAGGGTGCGTGGACAGGCGGCGGCACGGCGGCGGGACGGGCGGGCGGCGGCGCGACGGGCCCCAGGTACGTGGTCGACCCCTGGTATCCGGGCAGCTGGCCGGTCTGCTGCTGCGCCTGCTGCCCAGGGCCGGACGGCCCGAACAGCCGCGCGTCGATGCGCTTGTCGATCTCGTCGCCGATCCGCTCGACGAGGCCCTCGGCGACGGCCGAGTCGTACCGTGGCCCCAATTCGGCGTGGGCCGCCACGGACGCGCTGATCTCGTCCCGCTCGTTGACATCCACGGCAACACGTTATGTCGCAAAGGCGTACCGGGCAAGGAGGGCAGCGAGATCATTCGCCCGGGGGCGTGCCCCCGCTGAGCAGGGGTGCGTGCCCCCGCGTCACCGTGCGCGAGAGGTGCCGCGGCGGCGGGCCGGGATCGCCCGCGACCGTTCGGTATCTTCTGTATTTTTCCTGCTTTGCGCAGGCGCGGGCTGAGACGGGCCTGACGCGGCGGCGGAACTGGCACACTAGGCAGATGACCATGACCGATCCGGTCACCGCCGCCGGGGCCGCGGGACTGGTCGCAGGCGAGCCGTGCGTGCTGCTCAAGCAGGGCGAGATCTTCCTCAAGGGACGCAACAGGCAGCAGTTCGAGCGGATGCTGCACGCGAACCTCCGCGCGGCGGTGCGCGGCACGGGGGTGCGCGCCGAGCTCGTGCTGCGCGAGGGGGTACTCGTGCTGCGGGTGGCGCGCGACGGCCTGACCCCGGCCGAGCACGCGGCGGCGGTGGACCAGGTGGCCTCGCGGGCCGCCGACGTGCCGGGGATCGTCCGCGTCTGCCGCGCGCTGCGGGTGGACAAGACGACCGAGGCGGCGGTCGCCGCGGCGGTGGCGCTGACCGGGCCGGACAGCGGCGCGTTCGCCGTCCGGTCGCGGCGCCGCGACAAGCGGTTCCCGCTGACCTCCGAGCAGCTGAACGCGCTGATCGGCGCGGAGGTCGGGGCCGCGCACGGGCTGCCGGTGTCGCTCAAGCACCCGGACACGGAGGTCTTCGTCGAGGTCGACACCCAGGAGGTGTTCGTCTTCACCGGCGGGCAGCCCGGGCAGGGCGGGCTGCCGGTCGGGATGAGCGGCCGGGCGATCGCGCTGATGTCCGGCGGCATCGACTCGCCCGTCGCCGCGTACCGGATGATGAAGCGCGGGCTGCGCTGCACCTTCCTGCATTTCTCCGGCATGCCGCTGACCGGGCCCGAGTCGGTGTACAAGGCCTACGCGCTGGTCCGCGGGCTCGACCGGTTCCAGGGGGCGTCGCGGCTTTACGTGGTGCCGTTCGGCAAGGCGCAGCAGTCGCTGGCCAGCTCGGGAGCGGGACGGCTCCAGGTGATGGCGCAGCGGCGGCTGATGCTCAAGACGGCCGCGGCCCTCGCCGCGCGACTGAACGCGACGGCGCTGGTCACCGGGGACTCGCTGGGTCAGGTGTCCAGCCAGACGCTGCCGAACATCACGGCGCTCGACAACGCCGTCCGGCTGCCGATCCTGCGCCCGCTGCTCGGCTGGGACAAGACCGAGATCATGGCGGAGGCGCGCAGGCTCGGCACGCTGGCCATCTCGGAGCTGCCTGACCAGGACTGCTGCACGCTGCTCACCCCGCGCAGGGCGGAGACCCGGGCGAAGATCGAGGACTTGCGGCGCATAGAAGGGCGCCTGGACGCGGACGAGCTCGCCGAGCAGCTCGCGGAGCACGCACAGCAGTACCGCCCGGGGGGCGACCCCCCGTACCCCCCGATGTGAGGCGCTGCGCGCCTCACGCGTGGCGGGCTGCGCGCTTCACGCGTGGCGGGGGTTCGCGGGCGGGGCCGGGGTCAGCGTCCGGCCGACCAGGGGCGACAGGTGGAGCGCGACGGAGGCGAGTTCCCGCAGGTCCGACTCGATGAGCGCCTGCGGGCCGTCGCACAGGGCGGTCTCGGGGTGCGGGTGGACGTCGACGATGATGCCGTCGGCGCCGACCGCGATCGCGGCCCGCGACAGCGGCAGCACCAGGTCGCGCCGGCCCCCGGAGTGCGAGGGATCGACGATCACCGGCAGGTGCGACAGCCGCTGCGCCACCGGCACCGCCGAGATGTCCAGGGTGTTGCGCGTCGCCTTCTCGAAGGTGCGGATGCCGCGCTCGCACAGCACGATGTCCAGGTTGCCGCGCTGCGCGATGTACTCCGCGGCCATCAGCCACTCCTCGATGGTGGCGGACATGCCGCGCTTGAGCATGACCGGCTTGCCCGCCGCGCCGACCGCCTGCAGCAGGGGGAAGTTCTGCATGTTGCGGGTGCCGACCTGGAGCATGTCCGCGTACTTGCTGACCAGGTCCACGTCGCGCTGGTCGATCACCTCGGTCACGATCGGCAGGCCGGTCTCCTCGCGGACCTCCGCGAGGATCTCGAGCCCCGCCTCGCCGAGGCCCTGGAAGGCGTAGGGCGAGGAACGGGGCTTGAACGCCCCGCCGCGCAGCAGCGACGCGCCGGCCGCCCGCGCCATCCGGGCGGCCGCCAGGGTCTGCTCGGGCGTCTCAACCGCGCACGGGCCGGCGATCACGGTCAGCGTGTCCGGGCCGATCGGTACCCCGGCCACCCGGATGACGGAACGCTCCCGCCGGTGCTCCCGGCTGACCAGCTTGTACGGGACGGAGATCCGCACCAGGTCGGCGACTCCCGGCAGCCCGGTCAGGTTCAGCGTGGCGGCGAACCGCTCGATGTCGCCGCTCAGCCCGATGATCGTGCGCGACTCGCCGCGGCTGACGAATGCCTCGCCGCCCGCGTCGCGCACCACGCTCACCACATGGTCTACATCGGACGCTGAAGCGTCCGCGGCCATCACCACAACCATCTGCCCAGCCCTCCCTCCACCCGAGTGACTGCCCGGCCGAATACCGGCGGCCAGGCCAGCGCCGCTACCGAGGTCCTTTCAGGGTAGCGATATCGCGTGCATGCCCGGACTTGGCGGGCGATCCGCGTCGCGGCATCAGAAGGGATTATCCGAACCGCACATCAGCGTGACGGGCGTGTCCGCCGGTGCCTGCCCGGACGGTTTGGTGCCCGTCGCCTGGTTCCTGTGGAAGAACCCCTGCTGCACCGTGACGTTGGTGAACCCGGCCTGCGCAAGCTGCTGCTGCGCCTGCCCGCAGTTCTCGCCCTGCACATCGGGGATGGGCACCCCGGGCGGTCCCGCGGACACCTGCACGCTGATGGCCTGCCCCGGCCGCACCGGCGTGCCGGCCGCGGGCGACTGGGCGACGATGGTGCCCTGCTGCTGGCTGCTCTGCACGGTCGCCGGCTGCAGGGTGAGCTGGTTCGCGGTCGCCCACTGCTGTATCGCGTTGATGTCCTGGCCGACCAGGTTCGGCAGCGCGAGCCCGGCGACCACCTCCACCACCACCGGCTTGTTCTCCGGCCAGGAGGTGCCGGCCGGCGGGACCGTGCCCGCGACCTGGCCGATGACCGGGTTGCTCTGCGCGCCCACCGGCTTGGTGGCCGCGGCCACGGTCAGCCCCGCCGCGCGCAGCGCCGCCTCGGCCTGTCCTACCGAGTCACTCGCCGGGATCGACGGCACGCTGATCATCCGCGGCCCGGAGGAGATGGTCAGCACGATGGTCGCGCCGGGCAGCGCGCGGCCGGACGGCGAGGTGCTGATCACCTCGTCCTTGGGCACGTTGTCGTCGATCACCCGCGACCCGGTGCGCACCTGGAAGCCCGCCAGCTGCAGCGCCCGCGTGGCGGCCGCCTCGGTCATCTTGGACACCGCGGGCACGTGCGCGTACCGGCCGGAGGTCAGCCACCAGCCGCCGCCGCACAGCCCGACCACGGCGAACAGGGCCGCCATCAGGTATACCAGCCGCCTGCTGAACAGCCACCGCTGCAGGAACGGCTCCTCGTCGCCGTGCCGCTCCCGCCTCGTGCGGTACGCGCCAACGTCGTCGGCGGGCAGCGCCGCGTCGTACTGCCCGCCCGCGCGGTACCCCGCGCCGTCGTAGCCGGCGTACCCGGGGCCCACGACCATGGTGTGCGAGCCGGCGGGCACGCCGCCCGGGTGGGCCGCGCCGGCCCCGGCGTAGGGGTTGGGCTGGCCGTACGGGGTCGTCTGGGCCGGCGCCTGCATCCAGGCCCCGGTGACGGCCTGCTCGGCCGGGTCGGCGATGCCGCGCAGCCCTCGCGTCACCCGCAGGAACACCTCGGCGTCCGGCGGCCGCAGCTGCGGGTCCCTGCTCGTCGCCGCCCCGACGAGCTGCTCGACCCCCGGCGGGATCCCGCCGGCGAGCGTGCTCACCGCGGGCACGTCGCTGTTCACGTGCGCGTACGCCACCGCGAGCGGCGACTCGCCGGAGAACGGGACCCGTCCGGTGAGCATCTCGAACAGCACGACGCCGGCGGCGTACACGTCGGTCCGCGCGTCGGTTGGCGCCCCGGTGACCTGCTCGGGCGCGATGTAGGACACGGAGCCGATGATCATGCCGGCCCGCGTGTTCCCGACGGCCGCGCTGGCCCGCGCGAGGCCGAAGTCCACGACCTTGACCCGGCCGTCCGCCGTGATCAGCACGTTCTCCGGCTTCACGTCCCGGTGCACGATCCCGGCCCGGTGCGCCGCGGCGAGCCCGGCGAGCACCGGGTCTATGACGCTGAGCGCCTCCTGCCACGGCAGCCAGCCCCGCTCGCGCAGCAGCGCGCGCAGCGTCCGCCCGGGTACGTACTCCATGACCAGGTACAGGTACTGCCCGTCCGCGCCCTGGTCGTACACGCCGACAATGTTCGGGTGGGACAGCTTGGCCACGGACTTGGCCTCGCCGATGAACCGGCCCACGAAGTCAGTCGTCACGCACCAGGTCGGCGTGCATGACTTTGAGCGCCACCTCACGGTCGAGCCTGGTGTCGGTGGCGAGATAGACGGTGGCCATGCCCCCGTGCGCGATGCGGGTACGGACGTGGTAACGCCCGTCGAGCATCCGCCCGGTAAGCATGTCCGCGGGGGCAGATTCCATCACGGCGATTTTACGGTGCCTATCGGCGGTTTTGGCCGGTGTTAATCACTTTGTCAGCACTGCCTGTCGTGAGCACTGGCCGCGGGCACGCCCCGCCGCGCCCCCGATCATGGCAGGGATTGGCCCAGCTCCGCAGGTATCTCGGTAAAAGCGGCACCCCGCGTTCCGCTTTCCCCGCCGCCTTCTGGTATCCAGAACGTGCGCGTGCTTCCCCGGTTCCGCCGTCGCGGAGCCCTTGCCGCGGAAGGCGCGCGGCGGGGCATCTCTCACCTGCCTGTATCCGCAAGTGTCGACTTGCGCCAATTTGATGGCTCATGGAAGACTCGGCCCCTCAGCTGGCCGGGACGAGGGAGGGGTTGTCGTGGAAGACCGTATCGAGCAGCGGATCACCATTCGCGCTGCGCAGGACAAGGTCTGGCAAATCGTCACGCGGCCCGGCTGGTGGCTGCCTGGAAGCGATGCCGACCCGGCCAGGGGCCCCGGCCGGGTGCCGGTCGCCTACGGCGGCGACGCGAGGCCGTACGTGATCGACGTCGTCCGCCTCGAGCCGCACGGCTACGCCTCCTTCCGCTGGGCGAGCGCCTTCGGCGGAGCGGAGCCCGCGCCGGGCCGGGCCACCCTGGTGGAGTTCTATCTCCAGCCGGTAGGCGACGAGACGGGCGTGACGGTGGTGGAGAGCGGCTTCGCGTCGCTTGACCTGCCCGATGCGCTGCGCGAAGACGAGCTGAAAGGCAACCTGGGCGGCTGGCAGTACGAACTCGCCGGACTGCGCACCCGCGCCGAGCGGTGAGCCCGGTGCTGTTCACCATCCGGACGGACGGCCCGCGGGCCGCCGCCGACCGGCTGATTGCCCGCGCCGCCGCCTGGAGTGAGCGAATTGATCCCGCTGAGCAGGAGGAGGATTCTCTATCGTGATGGAATGTCGGGTGTTTGGGACCGGCACGGGCGTGGGACATTGGACTCGTGACACAGATAAACCCCGTGGCTGACGATCTCGTCGGCGAATGGCTGTCACTCCCCGAGGTAGCCGCACGGCTCGGCCTCCCCGTCAGCCGGGTGAAGCAGCTCCTCCGTGACCGCAAGCTCATCGCCGTCACCCGGGCGGGCGGTGACCGCGCGATCCCCGCCGCCTTCATCGACGGCGCGCAGATCGTCAAGGGCCTGCCAGGGACGCTCACCGTGCTGTTCGACTGCGGGTTCGAGGACGTCGAAGCTCTCCGCTGGCTGTTCACCGCGGACGAGACGCTCCCCGGCACCCCGATCGCGGCCCTCTACGCCCGCCGTGGCACCGAGGTCAACCGCCGCGCTCAGGCCCTGGCCTTCTAGATAGCGACCGCGCCGGTAACGCGGCGGCCCCGGCCGTCCGCGTTACCGGCGTGCCCGCATTACGGCGCCGTGAGCCGCCGGCGCGCCCGCCGGCGGCATGACCGGTCACCGCGGGGTGCCCAGGTTCCTGCGTGCCCTGGCTTCCCCGTCCCAGGGTTCCGGCCTGCCCGGCCGATCCGGAACTTGTGGTCGCAGCACAGAAACTTGACCTTCGGGTTATGCTAAAACACATGCCGCCGAGACCGCGACAGCAAGTGCCGTCGCATGCGCCCCAGGAAGCACAGCGCCGCGTCGGGACGCCGCCTAGACCGCTGATCACCGACGCGCTGAAGGCGGGCCGGTCGTTCTCGTTCGAGTTCTTCGCGCCGAAGACCGACCAGGGCGGGCGGCAGTTCTGGGACGCCATGCGCCGGCTCGAGCCATTCAAGCCGTCGTTCGTCTCCGTGACGTACGGAGCGGGCGGGTCCACGCGAGCGGGCACCGTCCAGGTGGCCGGCGCGATCGCCGAGCAGACTCAGCTGAACCCGATGGCCCACCTCACCGCGGTCAACCACTCCGTCGCGGAGCTGCGCAACGTCATCGGCTGGTTCGCGAGCGTCGGCGTCCGCAACGTGCTGGCGCTGCGCGGTGACCCGCCCGGTGACCCCAACGCGCCCTGGGTACGGCACCCCGACGGCCTGGCCCACGCGCGGGAGCTCGTCGGGCTGCTGAAGTCCTCCGGCGACTTCTGCGTCGGCGTGGCCGCCTTCCCCGAGCGGCACCCGCGCTCGCCCGATGAGGAGACTGACACCAGGCACTTCGTGGAGAAGTGCCGTGCGGGCGCGGACTTCGCCATCACCCAGATGTTCTTCGACGTCGAGGACTACCTCAGGCTCAGGGACCGGGTGGCGGCCCGCGGCTGCCACGTGCCGATCATCCCGGGGATCATGCCGGTCACCAGCATGCGCGTGCTCGAGCGGCAAATCGAGCTCGGCGGCTGCAAGGTCCCTGTCGGCCTGCTCGACCAGCTGCGCGCGGCGGACGGGCGCGGCGACGCGACGAAGGTCAGGAGCATCGGCGTCGATTACGCGGCCAGGCTGTCGGCCAGGCTGCTTGACGAGCAGGTGCCCGGCCTGCACTTCATCACGCTGAACGCGTCGCGCGCGACGACGGAGATCTACCAGCTGCTCGGGCTCGGCGGCCGGGACAGCGCCGTGTCCGCGGCCAGGGGCAGCGTCGCGCCCATCACCGCGTAGGGCGGCTCGCTCCCGGAGAACCGGAAGTCCGTAAGCAGGTCGGTGAACCCCACGGCCCGGTAAAGCCGCCGTGCCCGGGTCGGCGCGTCGGCGGTGGAGAGCACCGCGGTCCGCTCGGGACGGCCGTCGGCGACCGTGAGCAGCAGCGAGCGCCCGATCCCGTTGCCCTGCCAGCGCGGCAGCACGTGCAGCTCGGCGATCTCGAAGGAGTCGTCAAGCCACCCGCCCGGCCCCGTGATGCCGGGTCCCGTGGCCTCGGCGACGGCCACGCCCGAGCGCGAGGCGAGCGCGGCGGCAACCATGTCGTGCCACCACTGCCCGGTCTCGCCGTGGAACCCGTAGGTGAACCCGGCGACCTGGCCGTCGGCCTGGGCGACTAGCCCGCGGAACCCCGGGCTCGCCGCGTGCCGCTCCATGATGGCTTCCCGCCCCAACAGCGTCCGGTCCGGCGGGTTCATCGCGGCCGCGTACACGGCGACGAGCGCGCGGATCGAGGAGCGGAACTCACCGGGCTCAAGCTCACGGTAGGCGATCCTCATGCAGTGACCCTCACCAGCCAAAGACTAGATCACCCGGCACGCTCGCCGGGCGCCAGGCGCGAGGCCGCGCATCCGGCCCGGCCGGCGGGCGATCCCCAGGCGGCGGGTGCGTGACCCTGGAATGTCAGACCCTCTCGGTAACTTCGAACTCGTCAGCAAATGGACTGGACTTTGGCGCGAACCTGTGTTCGAATGAGAATGTGTTCGAATAATAGGGGTTGACTCCCGGTCGCCGCGACCCCTGGCGGCCGGTGCCGGCCGGGCGGGGCGTGGGGAAGCGCTTCGCCCGGCCGGCGGATCACCCGGCCGCGCTGCCGGCCAGCCCGGCTGACGGGGACTTCGGCGCATCTCCTGGAGGAGTGATGACCATGATCAGCACGCTGACGGCGGCGGGAGCGCCTAACCGCAATGCAATGCCGCTGCCGAGCCGGGTGCCCGCGGCGGCGCTGAGCCTGCTGCGCACCGCGCGGCTCGGGCTGTCCGAGGCGGAGGCGGAGACGGACCCGGGGACGCGCTACATCGGCGCGCACCTGGCCGCGCTGCGCGCGGCGGCGGCGATCGTGGCGGCACGGGGCGAGCCGGGAACCGGCGCGCGGCGCCGCCGGCCCAGGTCGGTCTGGGAACTGCTGCCGCAGGTCGAGCCGGCCCTCGCGGAATGGGCGGCGTTCTTCGCCGCGAGCGCGGCCAAGCGGGCCGCGGCGGAGGCGGGCCTGCCGCGGGCGGCGAGCGCGCGGGAGGCGGACGACCTGCTGCGCGACGCGGCCACGTTCCTGAGCGTTGCCGAGCGTGCGCTCGGCCTTGACAGCGAGCCGATGCTGCCGCTGTCGCTGCGGCCGGCCAGCTGAGGAGCCTGCTGGACTTGCCCTGGCGGGGGAGCGGTGCTGGCCAGAAGCGGTCGAATTCAGCGGGCTCCGCCTGGCACCCCGCCGCCGGGCCGGGAAGGACGAGCGGGCGGGGAGGAATAACGAGGCGGGCGGGAGCCCCCGGCTGAGACTGGCCCCTCTGCGCCCGCTGGGCGGCGCGGTGACCTGTGCCGTCCACCCGGCGGTCGCCGGGTCATGCCGGGTGGACGGCAGGGGCGCTCAGCCCTAGCGGAACGTGCCGCCGCGAGGACCGCCGTTACGGCGGCGAGCGGCGCGCCGCGTCAGGTGGCCCAGCGTCAGGTGGCCCAGCGTCAGAAGGACTCGATCGAGTTGCTCCGCGCGTCAGCGTCAAGCACGCCCCAGCTGATGAGCTCCTCGGTGAGGTCAGCCGGCGACTTGTCGTAGATGACCGCGAGCGAGCGCAGGTCCTCGTGCCGCACGGACAGCACCCGGCCGTTGTAGTCGCCGCGCTGGGCCTGGATGGTGGCCACGTAGCGGGCGAGGGGGCCAACCTTCTCCTTGGGGAGCTGGTTCATCCGCTCAAGGTCGATCACGAGCTTGGGCGCGGTCGCGATCGGGGTCGGCGCCGCGTCGCCGGGCAGCAGCTCGGAGACGGGAACGCCGTAGAACTCGGCCAGCTCGGCGAGCTTCTGGACGGTGACCGACCGGTCGCCGCGCTCGTACGAGCCGACGACGACGGCCTTCCACCGGCCGCGGGACTTCTCCTCAACCCCGTGCAGGGACAGCCCCTGCTGGGTGCGGATGGCGCGCAGTCGCGCGCCCAGGGTCTTAGCGTACTCAGATGGCATTTTTCCTCGGTTTCCCGGCCAGTCGTCGCTTACGGTAACGGTTACGCACAGTGACGGTAGGCGGCAAGAGCGACAAGGTCAAGCCGAATGGCAAAAACTGGCTGAACTCGTCCAGTAACCGGCATTGCCCTTCCCTGCCGATATCTACCCTCCGTCAGAAACGCGACAACCCCCGCTGTAACCGGCTTTCCCGTGCACAGAGGGGTCAAAGCGGGGGTGGATCGCGCTCTCGGAACGTTATGGCGGTCTATGTCCAATGTGATACAAATCACATCTCTCGGGGTCGCTGAATGAGGCCGACTGGCGCTGGTGCGGGGCCGTCGCCGGGCCGGGTTGTCGTAACGGCGGGCGGGAAAGTTACGCAGGGGGATGTACTGCGTTCCGGGGTCCCACTAGTCTAGTGACTTTCCGTGTTACTTGTGTTGCCATCAGTCGCGAAACGGCCGTGTCGCGCCCCAGGGAAGGCGCCGCGGCCACTGCCGCGCTGTGCCTCGCCGGCCGGTGCTTGGCCGCCCGGCGCGCGTACCCGCCGCGCGGGGATGCCGCGCACGCGGCGACCAGGGCGCACCCTGCGTTAACGCACCTGATACCGTTGCGACACGAAGGCATCCTTTAAGGACCGTCCCGTGAGACGGGGAAGGAGGTCGTGACTGGTGTGCGCGATGCGACCTGAGCCAGTTCACGAGCCGGGCCCTGGCGGCCCAGGCGATCAAGGCGATCTCGCCGGCCAAGCTACCCCTCGCCCAGACAGCCGGGCCGCGGCTGTCCCTGGCGGGCAAGAACCCCAGGGCTGGAAAGCGGTACTCACACCCGAGGAGATCCGGCGCGCGCTGACCCGCATCGCGCACGAGATCCTGGAGCGGACGCACGGCGGCGGCGAGGTTGTCCTGCTCGGCATCCCGACCCGCGGCGTCTACCTGGCCCGCCGCCTCGCCGCGCGGATCGGGGAGTTCGAGGGCTCGCCCGCCCCGGTCGGCTCGCTCGACGTCACCTTGCACCGCGACGACCTGCGGCTGCGGCCGGCCCGCGCGCTGCAGCGCACCCAGGTGCCGTCCGACGGGGTGGACGGCAAGACCGTGGTCCTCGTCGATGACGTGCTGTTCTCCGGCCGGACGATCCGCGCCGCGCTCGACGCGCTGAACGACATCGGCAGGCCGCGCGCGGTTCAGCTCGCGGTGCTCGTCGACCGCGGCCACCGGGAGCTGCCCGATCCGGGCCGACTACGTGGGCAAGAACCTGCCGACCGCGTACCGCGAGAAGGTGCGCGTCCAGCTCGCGGAGTTCGACGGGGTGGACTCGGTGCTGCTCGGAGAGGGGGACCGGTGAAGCGGCACCTCATCTCGGCGGGCGACCTGAGCCGTGACGACGCGGTACTGATCCTGGACACCGCCGAGGAACTGGAGAGCGTCGGCGGCCGGGCGATCAGGAAGCTGCCCACGCTGCGCGGCCGCACCGTGGTCAACCTGTTCTACGAGGACTCCACGCGGACGCGGATCTCGTTCGAGGCGGCGGCCAAGCGGCTGTCCGCCGACGTGATCAACTTCTCCGCCAAGGGGTCGAGCGTCGCCAAGGGCGAGTCGCTCAAGGACACCGCGCTGACCCTGGAGGCGATGGGCGCGGACGCCGTGGTGATCAGGCACGCCGCCTCGGGGGCGCCGCGCCGGCTGACCAACTGGGTGAGCGGCAGCGTGGTCAACGCGGGCGACGGCACGCACGAGCACCCGACCCAGGCGCTGCTCGACGCCTTCACCATGCGGCAGCGCCTCGGCGGGCGTGAACGGCGCGGCCAGGGGCTCGACGGGCTCCGGGTGACGATCGTCGGCGACGTGCTGCACTCCCGGGTGGCCCGCTCCAACGTGCTGCTGCTCTCCACCCTCGGCGCGCACGTGACGCTGGTCGCCCCGCCCACGCTGATGCCGCACGCCGTGGAGACCTGGCCGTGCCGGGTCGGCTACGACCTCGACTCCGAGCTGCGCAAGAGCGACGTGGTGATGATGCTGCGGGTGCAGCAGGAGCGGATGTCCGCGGCCTTCTTCCCGACCGTCCGCGAGTACCGCCGCCGCTACGGCCTTGACGTCGGCCGGATGGCGCTGCTCCCCGAGCACGCCATCGTCATGCACCCGGGCCCGATGAACCGCGGCGTCGAGATCGCCGCCGAGGTGGCCGACTCCGCCCGCTCCACCATCGTGCAGCAGGTGGCCAACGGCGTGACCGTCCGCATGGCGGTGCTGTACCTGATGCTCGGCGGCGCGGCGCAGGAGGCGGCTGACATGAGCGAGCTTGCGAGCGACGGCAGTGCGTCCGCGAGTGGCTGATCAGGGGTGTCAGCGATGGTCACCGGTCGCGCCGGCGGTGCCCGCCGACATCCACCTCCGGGACGGCGTTATCGCCGCGGTCGGCTCCGGCCTTGACGCGCCGGGGGCGGCCGTACTCGACGCGAGCGGCCTCGTCGCGCTGCCCGGCCTCGTCGACCTGCACACGCACCTGCGCGAGCCGGGCCGGGAGGACGCCGAGACGGTCGAGACCGGCACGCGGGCCGCCGCGCTCGGCGGGTACACCGCGGTGCACGCGATGGCCAACACCGAGCCCGTCGCCGACACGGCGGGCGTGGTCGAGCAGGTCTGGCGGCTCGGCGAGCAGGCCGGGTACGTGGACGTGCGCCCGGTGGGCGCGGTCACCGTCGGCCTGCAGGGCAAGCAGCTCGCCGAGCTCGGCGCGATGGCCGACTCGGCCGCGCGGGTACGGGTGTTCTCCGACGACGGCTTCTGCGTCGCCGACCCGCTGCTCATGCGCCGGGCCCTGGAGTACGTCAAGGCGTTCGACGGGGTGATCGCCCAGCACGCCCAGGAGCCGCGGCTGACCGAGGGGGCGCAGCTGAACGAGGGCGAGGTCGCCTCACGGCTCGGCCTCGCCGGCTGGCCCGCCGCGGCGGAAGAGGCGATCATCGCGCGCGACGTGCTGCTCGCCGCGCACGTCGACGCCGCGCTGCACGTCTGCCACGTGTCGACCGCCGGGAGCGTGGAGATCATCCGCTGGGCCAAGTCGAAGGGCTGGCGGGTCACCGCCGAGGTCACCCCGCATCACCTGCTGCTCACCGACGACCTGGCCGCGGACTACGACCCGGTCTTCAAGGTCAACCCGCCGCTGCGCGGGAGAACCGACGTGGACGCGCTCCGCCGAGCCCTGGCCGACGGCACCATCGACTGCGTGGCCACCGACCACGCGCCGCACCCGGTCGAGGCCAAGGAGACCGAGTGGGCCGCGGCGGCCAACGGCATGACCGGCCTTGAAACCGCGCTGCGGGTTGTCCAGCGGGCCATGGTCGACACCGGCCTGCTTGACTGGGCGGGCGTCGCGGACCGGATGTCCGCCCGCCCGGCGGCCATCGGCCGCGTGCCGGGGCACGGCCAGCCGCTCGCCGCGGGTGCCCCCGCCAACATCACGCTGTACGACCCCGCCGCAGGCGAGACGCCCGTGGACCCGTCCGCGCACGCCTCCAAGAGCCGCAACAGCCCCTTCGCCGGCCTGCCGCTGCCCGGCGCGGTGGTCGCGACGTTCCTGCGCGGCACGCCGACGGTCCTCGACGGAAAGGTAACCCGATGAGTAACGCGAGCCCGGACGCGATGCTGGTCCTCGAGGACGGCACCACGCTGCGCGGCACGGGGTTCGGCGCCGCCGGCGAGTCATTCGGCGAGATCGTGTTCAACACCGGCAATGACCGGCTACCAGGAGACCCTCACCGACCCGTCGTACTGCGGCCAGATCGTGACGATGACCGCGCCGCACATCGGCAATACCGGCGTCAACGACGAGGACCCGGAAAGCCACCGTATCTGGGTGAGCGGCTACGTGGTCCGCGAGCCGTCGCGGATCGCGTCAAGCTGGCGGGCCAGGCGGAGCCTGGAGACCGAGCTCAAGGCGCAGGGGATCCCCGGTATCGCGGTGGCGGGCACCCGCGCGCTGACCATGCGGCTGCGCGAGCACGGCGCGATGCGCGCCGCCGTCTCCACCGTCGAGGACGACCCGGAGCGGCTGCTCGAGCGCGTCCTGGCCAGCCCCGGCATGTCCGGCGCCGACCTGGCGCGGATCGTCACCACGCCGCAGCCGTACACGGTCGCGCCGCCGAGCGGCACCCCGGTCAGGTACCGGGTCGCCGCCGTGGACCTCGGCATCAAGGCCGCCACCCCGCAGCGCATGGCGGAGCGGGGCATGGAGGTCAAGGTCATGCCGGCGACCTCCACCGCCGCCGACATCCTGGCCGCGAGCCCGGACGGCGTGTTCTTCTCCAACGGCCCAGGCGACCCCGCCGCGGCCGGCTACGCGGTCAGCGCGATGCGCGGCGTCCTCGAGGCCGGCGTGCCGCTGTTCGGCATCTGCTTCGGTAGCCAGATCCTGTCGCGGGCCATCGGGCTAGACACCTACAAGCTCCGCTACGGCCACCGCGGCGTGAACCAGCCTGTCATGGACCTGGGGACCGGACGGGTCTACATCACGAGCCACAACCACGGCTTCGCCGCGGCGCTCCCGGCGGAGGCGGGCGAGGTCGAGGCGGGGGTCGACGCCAGTGCGAGGCGGCGCCGGCGCGGCGGGACCGTGGTGCGGCCCCTGGCGGCCCCGTGGTTGGCGGAACCGTGGTTGGCGGAACCGATGGGCGCACGTGCCGCAAGGCGCCCGCAAGCCGTTCGGCACCCCGTTCGGCGCGGCCCAGATCACCCACGTGAACCTGAACGACGGCGTGGTCGAGGGCCTGCGGCTGCTAGAGCGCCCCGCCTTCGCCGTTCAGTACCACCCCGAGGCGGCCCCGGGCCCGCACGACGCGGTAGACCTGTTCGACCAGTTCGCTGAACTCATGAGCACGGGCCTGATGCACCGGGGGGAGAAGTAAGCCATGCCGCGCCGCCAAGACCTCAAGTCCGTCCTGGTGATCGGCTCAGGGCCGATCGTGATCGGCCAGGGGTGCGAGTTCGACTACTCGGGCACCCAGGCCTGCCGGGTGCTCAAGCAAGAAGGCATCCGGGTGAGCCTGGTCAACTCAAACCCGGCGACGATCATGACCGACCCGGAGTTCGCCGACGCCACCTACGTCGAGCCGATCACCACCGAGGTGCTTGCCAAGGTGATCGCCAAGGAGCGCCCGGACGCGGTGCTGCCCACGCTGGGCGGGCAGACCGCGCTCAACGCCGCCGTCGCGCTGCACACCAGCGGCACGCTGAAGAAGTACGGCGTCGAGCTGATCGGCGCCGACATCGACGCGATCGAGGCCTGCGAAGACCGGGAGAAGTTCAAGGGCATCGTCACCGGGCTCGGCGCCGAGGTGCCGCGCTCGGTGATCTGCCACAGCATCGACGAGTGCCTCAAGGCCGTGTACGGCAACGGGGGCCTCGGCTTTCCCGTCGTCATCCGCCCCTCGTTCACCCTCGGGGGCCTCGGCTCAGGCATCGCCTACCACGAGGCCGACCTGCGCAGGATCGCCGGCACCGGCCTGGACGCCAGCCCCACCACCGAGGTGCTGCTCGAGGAGTCGATCATCGGCTGGAAGGAGTTCGAGCTCGAGCTGATGCGCGACCGCCACGACAACGTGGTGATCGTCTGCTCGATCGAGAACGTCGACCCGATGGGCGTGCACACCGGCGACTCGGTGACCGTCGCGCCCGCGATGACCCTCACCGACCGCGAGTACCAGGTCATGCGGGACACCGCCATCAAGATCATCCGCGCGGTCGGCGTCGACACCGGCGGCTGCAACATCCAGTTCGCGGTGCACCCCAAGACCGGCCGCATGGTCGTCATCGAGATGAACCCGCGCGTCTCGCGCAGCAGCGCGCTCGCGTCCAAGGCCACCGGGTTCCCCATCGCCAAGATCGCCACCAGGCTCGCCATCGGCTACACCCTGGACGAGATACCCAACGACATCACCGGCCAGACCCCGGCGTCCTTCGAGCCGGCCCTCGACTACGTGGTCGTGAAGATCCCCAGGTTCGCGTTCGAGAAGTTCCCCGGCGCCGACCCCACGCTCACCACCCACATGAAGTCGGTCGGCGAGGCGATGGCGATCGGCCGCTCCTTCGCCGAGGCGCTGCAGAAGGCGCAGCGCAGCCTGGAGAGCTCCACCGGGCCGCTGCGGTTCACACGCGGAGCCAGGCGACGACGCCGACGAACTGCTCGAGAGGTGCCGCACCCCGCACGACGGCAGGCTCAACACGATGCTCCAGGCGCTGCGCGCCGGGGCAACCCCCGAGACGGTGGCCGAGGTCACCGGCATCGACCCGTGGTTCGTCGAGCAACTTGAGAACATCAGGGAGCAATCCCGAACGATCGCCGCCGCTGCCCAGCTCGATAAGCCCCTCTTGCAGGCGGCGAAGGCCGCCGGGTTCTCCGACGCCGCCATCGCCGAGCTGCGCGTCATCCGCGCCGACGAGGTACGGGCGCTGCGCCACCTGCACGATGTCCGCCCCGTCTACCACGCCGTCGACACCTGCGCGGCGGAGTTCGCGGCGCGCACCCCGTACCTCTACTCGACCTACGACGAGGGCGACGAGGTGCCGGACGGCGACACCCCCAAGGTGATCATCCTCGGCAGCGGCCCGAACCGCATCGGCCAGGGCATCGAGTTCGACTACTCCTGCGTGCACGCCTCGATGGCGCTGCGCGCGGCGGGCTACGAGACCGTGATGGTCAACTGCAACCCGGAGACCGTCTCCACCGACTACGACACCTCATCCCGGCTGTACTTCGAGCCGCTCACCCTGGAGGACGTGCTCGAAGTGGTGCACGCCGAGCAGCGCTCCGGGCCGGTGGCCGGCGTGATCGTCCAGCTCGGCGGGCAGACGCCGCTCGGCCTCGCCCGGGCGCTCGAGGCGGCGGGCGTGCCGATCGTCGGCACCTCGCCCGCCGCCATCCACGCCGCCGAGGACCGCGGCGCGTTCGCCGAGGTCCTGGCCGAAGCGGGGCTCGTCGCGCCGCTCGGCAAGGTCGCGCTGTCGGCGGACGAGGCGGCGGTCGCGGCGGCGGAGATCGGCTACCCGGTGCTCGTCCGCCCGTCCTACGTGCTCGGCGGGCGCGGCATGGAGATCGTCTACGACGAGGCCACGCTGCGCGCCTACGTGGGCCGCGCGGCCGCGGCGCACGCGGCTGCGGCTCATGTGGCTGGCGTCGCGCACGGCGGCGGCGGGCACGGCAGCCACGTCAACCCGGTGCTCATCGACCGCTTCCTCGACGACGCGATCGAGGTCGACGTGGACGCGCTGTACGACGGCGAGGAGCTGTACCTGGGCGGCGTGATGGAGCACATCGAGGAGGCCGGCATCCACTCCGGCGACTCGGCGTGCGCGCTGCCGCCGATCACCCTCGGCAACACGGACATCAAGGCCATCAGGGAGGCGACCAGGAGGATCGCGCACGGTGTCGGCGTGCGCGGCCTGCTCAACGTCCAGTACGCGCTTGCGGCCGGCGTGCTCTACGTGCTCGAGGCCAACCCGCGCGCGTCGCGCACGGTGCCCTTCGTGTCCAAGGCCACCGCGGTGCCGCTCGGCAAGGCGGCGGCGCTCGTCATGATGGGCGCCTCCGTCGCGTCGCTGCGCGAATCCGGTGTGCTGCCCGCCAGCGGGGACGGCGGCACCCTGCCGCTCGACTCCCCGGTGGCGGTGAAGGAGGCGGTGCTGCCCTTCGGCCGGTTCCGTGACGCGTCGGGGGCGGGCGTGGACACCGTGCTCGGCCCGGAGATGCGCTCCACCGGTGAGGTGATGGGCATCGACGAGTCGTTCGGCACCGCCTACGCGAAATCGCAGGAGGCCGTGTACGGCTCGCTCCCGGTCAAGGGGCGGGTCTTCGTGTCGGTCGCCAACCGGGACAAGCGGGCCATGGTGTTCCCGGTCAAGCGGCTCGCGGACCTCGGCTTCGAGATCTGGGCGACATCAGGGACGGCGGAGGTACTGCGCAGGAACGGCGTTCGTGCCAAGATCGTCCGCAAGCAGAGCGACGGCGCGGGGCCTGCCAACGAACTAGGGGTCAGCGAACCGACCGTGGTCGCCCGCATCCTGGACGGTGAGGTAGACCTGATCGTGAACACGCCCTTCGGCACGGTGTCGGCGGGGACCGCGTCGGCGGCCTCGGCGGCGGTACGGCTCGACGGCTACGAGATCAGGACCGCGGCGGTCCGCAGGGGCGTGCCGTGCGTGACGACCGTGGCCGGGCTGGCGGCGGCGGTCCAGGGCATCGAGTCGACCATCCGCGGTGAGATGGGCGTCCGCTCCCTCCAGGAGCACGCCAGGGCCCTGCGTGGTTAACTTCGGTCAGGTAATCCCGTGATAAACGGACATAGCTGAGGAACTGGACGGCGACCGAATGGCAGGGAACGACCGGGACGGCGGTGCGGCGCCGGTTCAGGTGCGCGGCACGGTGCTCACGGTGCGCCGCGTCGACGCCTACGTGGCGATGACGGTGGTCGCCCCGGCCATCGCCACCAGGTTCAAGCCCGGCCAGTTCATCGCGATCGCGGTCGGCGGCCCTGAGTCGGGCATGCTGGCCCGGCGCACGTTCTCCGTGCACGACGTGCGGCCCGACCACGGCGGCACGGTGGAGTTCGTCTTCCTGCCCCGTGAGCCGGGCGCCCAGTGGCTGGCGGACTGCCGGGCCCGTGACGTGCTTGACGTGGTGGGGCCGCTCGGCCGCCCGTTCCCCGTGCCGCGCGATCCCGTGTCCTGCCTGCTGCTCGGCGTCGGGCAGGGCGCCGCGCCGCTGTTCGCGCTGGCCTCCCGGCTCGCCGAGCGGGGCTCGCAGACCGACTACCTGCTCGGCGCGGAAAGCGCGGACCGGGTGTTCGGCGCGCTGACCGCGCGGCGCACCGGCCGCTCGGCGGTCATCGCCACCGCGGACGGCTCGCTCGGGTCACGCGGCTCGGTGGTGGACATGCTGCCGACCGTCGTGCAGCAGGCGCGCACCGACGTCATCTACGCGTCGGCGCCCACCGCGGTGCTGCGCCCGGTGTGCGCCATGGCGGGCCGGTACGGCATCCCGGTCCAGGCCCTGGTGTCCGAGCCCGCCATGACGTGCGGCACCGGGCTGTGCATGGGCTGCGTGCTGCCCGCCGTGGGCAACGACGGCATCACCCGCATGGTCCGCGCGTGCACCGAGGGCCCGGTCTTCCGCGGTGACCTGGTGCGCTGGGACGACGTAGGCACGATCCCCTTCGACGCGCTCGGGGCTCCCGGCTGGAAACCGAAGCCGACCAGCGGGGAGCGCACCCATGCCAGCTGACCTGAGGACGCGCATCGGGCACCTGGACCTGCCGAGCCCGGTCATCACCGCCTCCGGCTGCGCGGGCACCGGGCGGGAGCTCGCGCAGTTCACCGACGTGGCGCGGATCGGCGCGTTCATCACCAAGTCGGTCACCCTTGAGCCGAAGGCGGGCAATCCATCGCCGCGGATGACCGAGACGCCAAGCGGCCTGCTTTCCTCGGTCGGTATGCAGGGGCCGGGGCTCGACGGGTTCCTGCAGCGCGACCTGCCCTGGCTGCTGTCGCGGGGCGCGCGGGCCGTCGTGAGCGTCGCCGGGCACACCGCCCGCGAGTACGGCGAGATCGCCGCCCGGCTGTCAGACGCCGCCGGGGTGACCGCGCTCGAGGTGAACCTCGGCTGCCCGGACGCCGCGACGGCGGGCCGCCCGTTCGCGCACGACCCCGCCGCGGCGGGCGCCGTCGTGGCCGCGGTCCGGGGCAGCGCCCGTTATGACATCCCGGTCTTCGCCAAGCTGTCCCCGGACGTGACCGACATCGTGGCGGTGGCCCGCGCGTGCGTGTCGGCGGGCGCGGACGGGCTCTCCATGATCAACACCGTCCCCGGCATGACGATCGACCCGGTGACCTTCCGGCCCGCGCTCGCGGGGCTGGCGGGCGGCCTGTCCGGGCCGGCCGTCCGGCCGGTCGCGGTGCGCTGCGTGTGGCTGGTCCGTGAGGCGCTGCCCGACGTGCCGCTCATCGGCTGCGGCGGCGTGCGGACCGGGCGCGACGCGCTGGAGCTGCTGCTGGCGGGCGCCTCACTGGTGGCCGTCGGCACCGTGCTCTTCCACGACCCGTCGGCCTGCTCTCGCATCCAGCGTGAGCTCGAGGAAGAGCTGACCGCGCGGGGGGTCGACCGGGTATCGGACGTTATCGGCCGGGCCCACCAGGCCGGCTACGCGGCCGAGCGTCATACTTGGGTATAGCGAGGCACTAACGGGGAGCGGCCATGGTGCGGTCCGGCGATCAGGAGCAGCCATCTCCCGGGGGAACGCGGTCATCCACGGAGTCACCCCAGGTCCCGGCGGCCCGCACCTCCCGTCTCTCCGCCCGATGGAGGGGGGCGAGCACGGCGGACACCCAGGCGAGCGGCGCGGAAACCCGGCTCGCGGACGCCGGCGACGCCCGCCGGGCGCAGATGCCCCCCGGCGGACCGCAGAGCTCCGCAGCGGACCTGCGGGAGCTCGCCGAGCTAGGTGACCTGCTCGGGGAGCTTGCGGGCCTGGTGCGCGACCTGGGCGCGCTGATCATGGGACTGATCACCGCGGCGGCCGGCGCGGGCGACCGGCGGCGGCGCGCCTTCGCGGTCCCGGCGGAACTGGCCGGAACTGGCCGGCGCGCACCAGGAGCTCAAGGCGGAACAGCTGGCGCTCAGCGCCCGGTTGGAGTCCGATGACGGCGACGGACCGGGCCGGACAGCGCTGCGCGCCAGCCTCGCCGCACTGACCGAGCGGGCCACCAGGGCCGTCGCCGTCGCCACGGCGGTCAGCTTCCCCGAGAGACAGCCCCAGGCGCCCGCCGTGGCCAGCGGGGGCCAGGACCACGGACCCGGCCCGGGACAGCCGTCGGGGACGGCCCAGGCCCCGCCCGCGCCGGTGACCGCGCCGCGCAGAGCGCCAGGAGCACCTTCGAGAACCCCACCGAGAGAGGAGAATCACGTGCAAACGCAGGCACCAGTCGCCGTCGCGCTCGACGCGCCGGACATCGACGTCGCAGCGCACTGGGCGACGCTGGTCACGCCGTACGTGTCCACTGTCAAGATCGGCCTCGAGCTGTACCTGCGGTACGGCCCCGCGGTGGTCGCCACGGTACGCGGGGGCAGCGGCGTCCAGGTCTTCCTCGACCTGAAGTTGCATGACATACCCAACACCGTGGCGGGAGCCGCCCGGGCGGTGGCCAAGCTGCGGCCCGAGATCCTCACCGTCCACGCGGCGGGCGGCGCGGACATGATCAAGGCGGCCGTGCAGGCCGCGCCGGAGACGCTGGTCGCCGGGGTGACCCTGCTGACCTCGATCGGCGGCAAGGACCTGGCCGACCTTGGCGTCGGCGGCTCGGTGAGCGACGCCGTGCGCCGGATGGCGGCGCTTGCCGTCTCGGCGGGCGCGCGCGGCCTGGTCTGCTCCCCTCAGGAGGTCGCGGCCGTCCGCGCCGAGGTGGGCCCGGAGATCCTGCTCATCACGCCGGGGATCCGCCCGGCCGGGGTCACCAGCGACGACCAGGCGAGAATCGCCACCCCGGTGGAGGCACTCAAGGCGGGCGCGGACTTGCTGGTGATCGGGCGCCCCATCACCAGGGCCGCTGACCCGGGCGCCGCCGCGTCCGCGATCGCCATGTCGCTGCGGCGCGCCGTCGCGGCCCGCTGACCCGCGGCGCGCCTCCCGCGCGGACACCTCGGTGAGCGGGCGAGTGGGCCGCGAACACGGCGAAATGCCAGCCCCAGTCCGGCGATCTGGGTGGCAGACGAAGGTCTCAGCGGCCACACTGACATCAGACGTCGCCATTTGACCGGAGGTATGTTCGGCGTAACAAACCCTACCTGCGACGATTCATCGGAACTGCACTGTGATCGGAACGCTGCGGTAGGTAAAATGTCCTCTCGGGACTAGGTGAGCGTGGAACATCCTGGATTATGGGAAAACAGTTAGTGATTCACCATAAGGCGCATATGTCACTTTGCGGGCGGTCGGGTGCGGCGGCGGCGGCGCGCGGGCGCCAGCGTTATCCGCGCGTCCCGCGGACGGCGGCCGCCCGTGCGGGCTGCCCAATCGCCCGCCCGGCTGCCTGCCTCGCCTTTGCGGCGGTACGTCCGGCCTTCTTCGCTGCGTGTATCGTGGAGGCGGCGGTTGCCGAGGCGGGCGGCGGGCCGGCCACGGCGGGTGCCGGGGCGGCCCGGGCCGCCGGCCGGGACGGCCGTACCCGGGCCGGCGGCGGCCGAGCGGGCACCGTCGGCGCGCCGTCTCGCAGGCTCCGGCGGCGCGGCCGCGGCGGGTCGCGGCCCACTGGTCACGGGCATTGGCGCGGCGGCGAACGAAACGGACAAATAGAGCATTTTTCCCAGATTGCGACGGGATTGCGAAAGGGCGTGAGGCGTGGTGCGGCTATCACTCCGCGAGAGCGCGATAACGTTCGGGACCTGCTATTGACTACTCTGGGTAGCGAATCGTGTGTGCAGAGTAGTATATTTGGATTTGTGATGACATAAACGGAGGTTCGCGTTGCCGAAAGGGTACTTGACTCGCTAGTTTCCCCTCCCGTCCAACCTTTTTTTCGACGAAACCCGAGGTGACCCGAGTGGCTCTTCCTCCCCTCACTCCCGAACAGCGCGCCGAGGCCTTGCAGAAGGCGGCGATAGCGCGCAAGGAACGTGCCGACGTTAAGAATCGCCTCAAGCGCGGCGCGGTGACTCTCTCCGAAGTCATCAAGGACGGATCCACCGACGACGTCATTGGCAAGATGAAGGTCTCGGCTCTCCTTGAGTCGCTGCCCGGCGTCGGCAAGGTCCGCGCGAAGCAGATCATGGAGCGGCTCGGCATTGCCGAGTCCCGCCGCGTCCGGGGGCTTGGCGCCAACCAGCGCGCCGCCCTTGAGCAGGAGTTCGGTGCGGACCTCTGAGGTCGCTAGCGGGCTAGGCAGGCGGTCGGCGCGGCCGTCCCGGGTGCGAGGGCATGGCCGAAGCACCCGGCGGTGAGGCGCGCCGAACCGCTGCCGCGCTAAATAATGCGGCGCCGGAAGACGCCAGCCTGCCCGCGGGTCGGAAGAATTCGCGGCTGACTGTGCTCTCCGGCCCTTCCGGGGTCGGTAAGAGCACAGTCGTCGCGGAACTGCGGCAGCGCAGTCCGGAGGTCTGGATTTCCGTTTCCGTTACTACTCGACGGCCGCGGCCGGGGGAAGTGAACGGGCGGGAATATCATTTTGTCGACAGCGCGGAGTTTGACCGCATGGTCAGCGCCGGCGAGCTTCTCGAGTGGGCGGAGTTCGCTGGCAACAAATACGGCACCCCGGCCGGGCCCGTGCGGAAAAGGATCGAGCAGGGCCTCCCGACCCTGCTCGAGATCGACCTGGCAGGCGCCCGGCAAGTCAGGGATGTAATGAAGGACAACGCGCTGTTCGTGTTCCTTGAGCCGCCCTCGTGGGGCGAGCTCGTCCGTCGGCTGTCCGGCCGGGGCACCGAGCCGCCCGACGTGGTGGAGCGGCGCCTGGCGGTGGCGCGGGAAGAGCTCGCCGCGGCCGGCGAGTTCGACGTGTCGCTGGTCAACACTTCGATCGATGAGGTTTGCCGGCAGATGGTAACGTTGATTAACGGTAACGAGTGACCTGTCTTCATCCTGATGCCCTCGGCAGGTTGGGGCGTGCGGCGCAGGCGGCATGAAGAAGGTCGGAACACCCTAATCTTTGAGGAAAGGCAACACGTGGCTGTGACCCAGGGTGCGGACGGCATCATCAACCCGCCGATCGACGAGCTGCTCGAGATCGTTGACAGCAAGTACCGGCTGGTGATCATTGCCGCGAAGCGGGCTCGCCAGATCAACGCCTACTACTCGCAGCTCGGCGAGGGCCTCCTTGAGTACGTCGGCCCGCTTGTCGAGACCCGCGTGCAGGAGAAGCCGCTGTCCATCGCGCTGCGCGAGGCCCGCGAGGGCCTGCTCAAGGTCGAGGCGACCGAGGGCTAGCAGGGCGCGATCGGTGAACCATGGTTGTCGACCTACGGTCGCCTTCCCCGGGATCGCGCGCTATATCTCCTGGGGACGACCCCCAGACCCCGCGGACAACGACGGCAGCGGAGTAAGTAGGTGGCGCGCGTCATCCTCGGCGTTGGCGCCGGCATCGCCGCGTACAAGGCCTGTGAGCTGCTCCGCTTGCTCAGGGAGAACGGGCACGCGGTGCGGGTCATCCCGACGCGTGACGCGCTCCGCTTCGTCGGCGAGCCCACCTGGGCGGCGCTGTCCGGCGAGCCGGTGGCCACCGACGTGTGGACGGGCGTCTCCGACGTGCCGCACGTGAAGCTCGGCCAGACCGCTGACCTGGTCATGGTCGCCCCCGCGACCGCCGACCTGCTCGCCCGCGCCGTGGCCGGCCTGTCCAACGACCTGCTCACCGCGACCCTGCTGACGGCCCGCTGCCCGGTGGTCTACGCGCCCGCGATGCACACGGAGATGTGGGAGCATCCTGCTACTCGGGCCAACGTCGCGACGCTCCGCGACCGTGGCGCCATCGTTGTCGAGCCGGCCGTCGGCCGTCTCACCGGCAAGGACACCGGCAAGGGCCGCCTGCCGGAACCGGCCGAGCTGTTCGAGCTCGCGGTCAGGGTCATCGAGTCCGCTTCCGGCGACAGCCACGCCCCCGTTCTGGATGACGGCCCTTCCCTCACCGGGAAGCGAGTGCTCATCTCCGCGGGCGGCACCCGTGAGGAACTCGATCCCGTCCGCTTCCTCGGCAACTGGTCAACCGGCAGGCAAGGTTACGCCTTCGCCAGTGCGGCGGTTCGGCGAGGCGCCGACGTCACCCTGGTCGCCGCGAACGTGGAACTGCCGGACCCCGCGGGCGTGAAGGTCATCAAGGTCGTCTCGGCCCGGGACATGCACGCCGCCATGCTGGCCGAGGCGCCGTCCGCCGACGCCGTCATCATGACCGCCGCCGTCGCCGACTTCCGCCCGGTCGGCCCGGGCCGGGCAGAAGATCAAGAAGGACGGCACCCTCCCGCCCCCGATCGAACTGACCGAGAACCCGGACATCCTCGCCGACCTGTCCAGGCGCCGCCGCGAGGACGGCCCGGACGGGCCAGGTGATCGTCGGCTTCGCCGCCGAGACCGACCCCGACCCGGACGCGGCCCGCGCCAAGCTCGCCCGCAAGGGCTGCGACCTCTTGGTCGTCAACCAGGTAGGCAACGGCCAGGGCTTCGGCGCGCACCGAGAACGAGTGGCTCGTGCTAGGCGCGGACGGCACCGCGACCGGCTATAACCCGCCGTTCGAAAGACGCCCTGGCCGTCGGATGTACTGACCCTCGTATCGGCCCGTCTTGGCTGACCGTAGAGGTGCGGGGCACTCCTCGCCCCCGTGCCTCGCCCCGGCGCGATCGCAGCCGAGTTGAGGCTAAACTCGACCAGGCCAGTTGCACAATGCGGATGGAGACAAGACGTGGCGCGTCGGCTGTTTACCTCAGAGTCGGTAACCGAGGGCCACCCGGACAAGATGGCTGACCAGATCAGCGATGCCATCCTGGACGCGATGCTCAAGGACGACCCGGCGAGCCGGGTCGCGGTCGAGACGCTGATCACCACCGGGCAGGTGCACGTGGCCGGCGAGGTGACCACCAAGACCTACGTGGACATCCCCGGCATCATCCGCGAGAAGATCCTGCAGATCGGCTACGACTCGTCCGCCAAGGGGTATGACGGCGCGTCCTGCGGCGTGTCGGTCTCCATCGGGTCCCAGTCACCGGACATCGCCCAGGGCGTCACCGACGCGTTCGAGTACCGCGAGGGCGAGGGCGTCGACGACTACGACCGGCAGGGGGCCGGCGACCAGGGCCTGATGTTCGGCTACGCCAGCCGGGAGACTCCGGAGCTGATGCCGCTGCCGATCATGCTGGCGCACAAGCTGGCGCGGCAGCTGTCCGCGGTGCGCCGGTCCGGCCAGGTCCCTTACCTGCGCCCGGACGGCAAGACCCAGGTGACGATCGAGTACGTGGGCGACAAGCCGGTCCGCCTCGACACGGTGGTCGTGTCCAGCCAGCACGCGCCCGACATCAACCTGAAGGAACTGCTCACCCCGGACGTCAAGGACTACGTGGTCGACCCGGTGCTCGCCGGGCTCGACATCGACGCCTCCGGGTACCGCCTGCTCGTCAACCCGACCGGCCGGTTCGAGATCGGCGGCCCGATGGGCGACGCCGGGCTCACCGGCCGCAAGATCATCATCGACACCTACGGCGGCATGGCCAGGCACGGCGGCGGGGCGTTCTCCGGCAAGGACCCGTCCAAGGTGGACCGCAGCGCCGCGTACGCGATGCGCTGGGTGGCCAAGAACGTGGTCGCCGCCGAGCTGGCCGACCGGTGCGAGGCCCAGGTCGCCTACGCGATCGGCAAGGCGAAGCCGGTAGGCCTGTTCATTGAGTGCTTCGGCACGGAGAAGGTGTCCGTGGAGCGGATACAGGACGCGGTGACCCAGGTCTTCGACCTGCGCCCGCGGGCCATCATCGCCGCCCTCGACCTGCTCCGCCCGATCTACTCGCAGACCGCCGCCTATGGTCACTTCGGCCGGAGCGAACCCGACTTCTCCTGGGAGCGCACCGACCGCGCCGCCGCGCTGCGCGCCGCGGTGTTATACCGCCCGCGTCACCACCTCACTTCGCGTCGACATTCGCTACCCAATCGCGCGTCTGTGCGTGCACAAGCGATTACTCATAGGTACAATCGCACTGCTCGGCGGTAGCGTGCCGCCGCTGCTGAGTGCCGTCGGTGACATCGCTGTCATGGGCGGCCGACGGGATGCGGCGTACGTCGAACCGCCGTTGCCTATTTCACCTGCTGCTATTACGAAAAGTGACTCCGGTTCCTGCGGCGTCGCGTACCTAGGCATCCATGCCGTGCAGATGCGTATGCGTATGAAAGTGCTAAATACCATGCGGATGCACGTGCATGCGCTAGGCTGTTACCGTAAGTCTGGGGGGGCGACCTAAAGAAGAACCGGAGTCGGCCGTAGTGGCGGCCGGTCCAGCGCTCTGGTCCCGTGATGGCATATGCCACCCTGCGGCCGGGGGTTGAAATCCGTCAGGAGACGAGAACCATGCAGGACATTCACAACGGGATCAGCGCCACCCAGCTCGACGGCGCGATCTGGCGTAAGAGCCAGCGGAGCAACTCCCAGGGGGCATGCGTGGAGCTCGCCCGCCTCGACCCGGCCACCGTCGCGATGCGCAACTCGCGCGACCCGCAGGGTACGGCGCTCATCTACCCGGCGACCGCCGTGCGTGCGATGATCAGTGCACTGCGCTCCGGAGAATTCGACTACCTCGTGGGCTGATACAAGCCTGAACGAGGCCACGAGCCCGCTGATGGCTCTGCCAGCCAGGCCCGCCGCGCGGGCCTGGCAGGCAGGCCCGCGAGCGGCCGGGCACGGGTAATTGCGGCTCCCCGTGCCCGGCCGCTCGCGTTTTTTCGCCTCGCGGTGCACAGCGGCAGCGCGAAGTTACCCGCGCTCGCGAGCCGCGGTGCGGGATCCCGGAGTCAAACCGGGGCGAGGACAGCCCTCTTCGCGTCACGTGCGAGGCCGTCCGCATCTGGTAGGACGGAGTGATGGCAGACACGTGGGACGAGGGGACGACGGGCGTGCTGCTGTCCGACCTGCCCGCGCGAGTCGCCACCGCCGACGTGACAGCGGGCAAAGGGGCAGAAACCCCCCGGCGCGGGGCGCGCGAAACCGAAGGACGCGCGGACACTGCGGCCCGCCGCCGACCGGCCGGTCGGCCGGATCGCTGTCGATCTTCCGCTTGCCCATCTCGACCGCCCGTTTGACTATCTCGTCCCTGAGCGGCTCGCGGAGCGTGCGCGTCCGGGTGTCCGGGTGCGGATCAGGTTCGCCGGCCAGCGATGCGACGGCTTCCTGCTGGAGCGGGCAGAAGAGAGCGAGCATCGGGACCGCCTGCGCTACCTGGACCAGGTGGTGTCCGACGAGCAGGTGCTCACCGAGGAGATCCTCGGCCTGGCCCGCGCCGTTGCCGACCGGTACGCGGGCACCCTGGCGGACGTGCTCCGGCTCGCGGTGCCGCAGCGGCACGCGGCCACCGAGACCGCCGCGGCGAAGCGGGGCACCGCGCGGCGGGCGGCCTGCGGCTCGCCGGGCGGCGCGGCTTGCCTCCGGCCACCGCGCCCGGAGGGCGGGCCCTGGTCCAGGTACCCCGCAGGACCATCGTTCCTCGCCGCGGTCGCGGCGGGCCGCCCGGCCCGGGCGGCCTGGACGGCCCTGCCCGGGGCGGCGTGGCCGGAGGAGATCGCGCGCGCCGCCGTCACCGCCGCGAGCGCGGGCCGCGGCTCGGTGATCGTGGTCCCCGACGCCCGCGACCTGGCCCGGGTCGACGAGGCGCTGGCGGCGCTTGTCCCCGCGGTGCACCAGGCGGCCCCGCCCCCAGCCCCAGCATCGGCGGCCGGCGAAACCGTCCAGCCGGCCGGCTACGTCACGCTCACCGCCGATCTCGGCCCCGCCGAGCGGTACCGCCGCTGGCTCGCCGCCTTGCACGGCGAGGCCCTGATCGTCGCGGGCACGCGGGCCGCGACGTTCGCCCCGGTGCGGGACCTCGGCCTGGTGGTGCTCTGGGATGACGGCGATGACCTGCACGCCGAGCCCAGGGCACCGTATCCCAACGCCCGCGAGGTCCTCGCGCTCCGCGCCCACCGGGCCGGCGCGGCCGCCCTGATCGGAGGGTTCGCCCGCACCACCGAGCTCACCCAGCTGGTCCAGGCCGGCTGGGCCCGTGAGCTTGTCCCGAGCCGTCAGCTGCTGCGCAGCGCCGCACCGCGGGTCAGGCCGGCCGCTGACGACAGGGAACTGCCGCGCGACGAGGCCGCGACCACGGCGCGGCTGCCCACGCTCGCACTTCGCACCGCCAGGGAAGCGCTGCGGAGCGGCCCGGTACTCATCCAGGTGCCACGGCGCGGCTACCTCGCCGGGATCGCCTGCGCCCGGTGCCGCGCCCAGGCCAGGTGCACGCGGCAGGTCGGCGAGGCCGGGGCCGGGCGGGAAACACAGTGCAACGGTCCGCTGCGACTGTCCGGGCCGCGCGCCGCCCCGGACTGCCGCTGGTGCGGCGCGCTGGCGACAGGACCGGGGAGCACGGGACCGGGGAGCACGGGACCGGGCGGCTGGCGCTGCCCGCGCTGCGGGCACGACAAGCTCCGCGCCACCATTACCGGCGCGGTCCGCACCGCGGAAGAGCTCGGCCGCGCCTTTCCCGGCGTCAAGGTCCAAACGTCCGGCGGCGACCTGGTGCTGCCACGGGTCCCCTCATCGCCTGCCCTGGTGATCGCGACCCCCGGCGCGGAGCCGCTTGCCGACTACGCCGCCGCGCTGCTACTTGACGGCTGGGCGCTGCTCTCCCGCCCCAGCCTGCGCGCGGGGGAGGAGACGCTGCGCCGCTGGCTGGCCGCCGCCGCGCTGGTCCGCCCCGATGGCACGGTCCTGGTGCACGCGGACGCGGCGCTGCCCGTGACCCAGGCGCTGATCCGCTGGGACCCGGTCACGTTCGCCGAGCGTGACCTGGCCGAGCGCGCGGAACTCGGTTTCCCTCCCGCGGTCCGGATGGCCGCGGTGACCGGGGAGCCCGCCGCCGTCGCCACCGTCATCGCCGGCCTCCGCGGCGCTTTCGAAGGCAGTGCCGCCAAGGGCAGTGCGTTTGCCGCCAAGGGCAGTGCGTTTGAGGTACTCGGCCCGGTCCCGGTGGAGCAGCCAGTGCAGCAGGGGGATGACCAGGTGCGCGCGCTGGTCCGCGTCCCGCGGTCGGAAGGCGCCGCGCTGGCCAGTGCGCTGCAGGCGGCTCAGGCCGGCCGTAGCGCCCGCAAGGAGGGCGGCGGTGTCCGCGTCCAGCTCGATCCGCCAGAGCTGATCTAGCCAGAGCCGGTCAACACAGGGCTGATCTAGACCGGGGCGATCTAGCGCGCCGATAGAATCGAAAGGTAAACACGCGCTTGCCATGGGGCCTTTTTCGAAGGGGACACCAGTTGCTCAGGGAAATCAGGCTGTTCGGTGACCCCGTGCTGCGGACTCCGGCGGAACCCGTGGTGGACTTCGACCTTGAGCTGCGCAACCTCGTCAAGGACCTCACCGAGACCATGCTTGACGCGCCGGGCGTCGGCCTGGCCGCACCGCAGATCGGGGTCAGCCTCCGCGTCTTCACCTACCACGTGGACGACGAGCCCGGGCACCTCGTCAACCCGGTACTCAAGCTGGACGGTGAGCAGGAAGAGGATGACGAGGGCTGCCTGTCCCTGCCCGGCCTGCAATTCCCCACGCCACGCGCTCCCCGGGCGGTCGCGGCCGGCTTCAACATGTACGGCGACCCGGTCACGGTCGAGGGCACCGAACTGCTCGCCCGCTGCGTCCAGCACGAGACCGACCACCTGGACGGCATCCTGTTCATCGACAGGCTCGACAAGAAGCAGCGCAAGCTCGCGATGAAGGCCATCCGCGAGGCCGAATGGTCCGGCCTGCCGGTGCCTGAGGTCAGGGTCTCGCCGCACTCCACCCAGCGGATCTCTTAGGGAGCGCGCCCGTGCGGCTCGTCTTCGCAGGTACCCCGGCGGCCGCGCTGCCCACGCTGCGCGCGCTCGCCGCGTCAAGGCACTCGGTCGCGGCGGTCGTCACCCGGCCGGACGCGCCTGCCGGGCGCGGCAAGAGAATGCAACCGTCGCCGGTGGCTGAGCTCGCCGCAGAGCTAGGGCTCGAGACACTCAAGCCGGCCCGCCCGAACGAGGGCTGGTTTCTCGATAAGCTCCGCGGTCTCGCGCCCGACTGCTGCCCGGTGACGGCGTACGGCGCGCTGCTCCCGCAGGCGGCCCTGGACATCCCGCGGCACGGCTGGGTGAACCTGCACTTCTCCGTGCTGCCCGCCTGGCGCGGCGCGGCCCCCGTACAGCACGCCGTGCTGCACGGTGACGACATAACCGGCGCGACCACATTCCTGATCGTGAAGGAACTCGATGCGGGCCCGGTCTACGGCACGCTCACCGAACCGGTCCGCCCGACCGATACCAGCGGCGACCTGCTTGACCGGCTCGCCGTCTCCGGGGCGGCGCTCCTGGTCAGCACGCTCGACGCGATCGAGGACGGCACGATCCGCGCCGTGCCGCAGCCAGCGGACGGCGTCAGCTTCGCGCCCAAGCTCACCGCGGCCGACGCCCGCGTCGACTGGAAGCTCCCCGCGCACCTGATCGACCGTCAGGTCCGTGGCTGCACGCCCGACCCTGGCGCCTGGACCGAGTACGACACGGGTGAAGGCACGGGTCGATCAAGCACGGGCCGGCTCAAGCTGTGGCCCGTCACCAAGGCGGCCGGCGCCGGGCTGGCATCGGGCGGTACCGGGCTGGTGCCCGGCGAGCTGCGCATCGACCGCAACGCCGTCTACGTCGGCACCGGTACCGTCCCGGTACGCCTCGGCGACGTCCAGCCGCAGGGCAAGCGCCGCATGCCCGCCGCCGACTGGGCCCGCGGCCTGCGCGCCGCGGCGCCACCAACCCTGGGCCTGGCCTGACATGGGCAACTACCGCCCGCGCCGCTCTCGTCCGATCGCCCGGGGGGACCGACCCCCCGTACCCCCCGATGTCCGCGCGGCCGGGCCTGATCGCGAAAACCGCGATCGTATCAGGCCCGACCGCGCGGACGAAGAGCCCGCAGCGGAGGTCCGGTCGGCCGTCGGCAAAGGCGGGAAGGCGAGCGGAACCGGGATGGCCAGCCCCGGGGGAGCAGCCACGCGCGGTGCGCCACGCCGCTCCAGGTCCCCGCGCACCGCGGACCCGCGCCGCACCGCCTACGACGTCCTCGCGGCGGTCCGCGAGCGCGCGGCCTACGCCAACCTGCTGCTGCCCAGGCTCCTCGCGGACCGTCAGCTCGCCGGCCGCGACGCCGCGCTCGCGACCGAGCTGGCCTACGGCACCCTGCGCGGCCAGGGCACCTACGACGCGGTGCTGACCCCGTGCAGCGACCGCCCGCTAGAGAAGCTCGACCCGCCCGTACTCGACGTACTGCGCCTCGGTGCCCACCAGTTGCTCAGCACTCGCGTCGGCGCTCACGCGGCCGTCGCCACCTCGGTCGACCTGGCCAGGTCGGTGGCGGGCCCCCGAGTTTCCGGCTACGTCAACGCGGTGCTGCGCCGCGTCGCTACCCGCGACCTGGCCGCCTGGCTGGATATCGTCGCCCCGGACGCGGAGAGCGACCCGGACGGAAACCTGGCGGTCCGCTACAGCCATCCCCGGTGGATCGTCGCCGCCTACCGCGCCGCCCTCGGCCAGTCCGCCGCCAGCCCATTCAGCGCACCAGGCCTGCCCGCCGCCGCGGACGGCACCGCCGTGGCCGACCCGCCAGACGGCCACGATGCGGCGGTGCCAGCGGGACCGGTGGTCACCGAGCTCGAGGCCGCCCTCGCCGCGGGCAACGCCAGGCCCCGGGTGACCCTCGCCGCGTTTCCCGCCGGGCCGCCCCGCGACGACGTCATGCCGGCCGACGCCGCGCCGGGCCAGTGGTCACCGTACGCGTTCACGCTCGCCGCGGGCGACCCGGCTCCGCTCATCGAATCGGGCGCCGCGGCCGTCCAGGACGAGGGCAGCCAGCTGGCCGCGCTGGCCCTGGCCCGCGCTCCGGTCAGCCCGCGCGCAGGCGAAGGCGACGGCCAGCGCGATGGCGGACCCGAGTCCTGGCTGGACATGTGCGCCGGCCCCGGCGGCAAGGCCCGCCTGCTCTACGGCCTCGCCGCCGAGCGCGGCGCCCGGCTGACCGCCGCCGAACTGCACCCGCACCGCGCCGCCCTGGTGCGCGGCGCGCTCACCTCCGCGAGCCGTAACATCCCAGGGGAGCCGCCCGCGTTCGAGGTGCTCGTCGCCGACAGCACCAAGCCGCCCTGGGCCGCCGGCGCCTTCGACCGGGTCCTCCTCGACGTGCCGTGCTCCGGCCTAGGCGCCCTGCGCCGCCGTCCCGAGGCCCGCTGGCGCAAGACCGAGGCCGATCTCACGGAGCTCACCGCGCTCCAGCGTGCCCTGCTTCGCTCCGCCCTGGCCGCCGTCCGTCCCGGCGGCGTCGTCGCCTACGTCACCTGCTCCCCGGTCCCGGACGAGACGTCAGACGTGGTAACCGACGTGGTGTCGTCCCGGCCGGGAACCGAAGTCCTCGACGCCACCGCGGCCCTACCCGGCGTCCCGGGCGTGCGGTCGGCGAACCCGCTGTTCGCCCAGCTGTGGCCGCACCGCCACGGCACGGACGCCATCTTCATCGCCCTGCTCCGCCGCGCGCCGGCCTAGCCGTCCGCCCGCCACCGCCACCCGCCACCGGGCATCCGCCACCGCCACCCGCCACCGGCCACCGGGCATCCGCCACCGGCCGCCCGCCACCGTCACCCGACACCGGCCGCCCCGCCTCCGGGGCGGCCGTCCGCCATCCGCCACGGGACTTATACCGCGTTTGTGTGGGACAAAAGGGATATTTCACCCAAGAATTTGACCAAATCGCGGTATAAGTTGCGCGGGCAGGTCGCACCGCAAGATGTGGTGCGGTCGGCTCAGGTGGTCCGTGTCGGCTATCCGGGGAGTGACGGGGGGAGGCCGAAGCGGGCGAGCAGGTCGTTGTCGAGGAAGCGGGTGACGCCGCAGATCCGGTTGCCGGCCAGGGTGGGAACGATCAGTCCCTGGCCGCTGGCGACGGGCGCGACGCCGTCGGAGACGTAGCAGGCGAACGCCTGCTGCCGGTTGGCTCCGAAGGGCAGGAGGCGGAAGCGGAGGGTGCCGCCCTGGAAGACCAGCGTCGTGAGCAGGCCGGCGGCGGCGGCCGGACCGCGGAAACCGAGCGGCCACGGCGGCATCGTGAGCCATGCGTCGTCGGTGAGCATGGAGACGAGCGTGGTCACGTCGCCGCGCTCGAAGGCGTCGGTGAACCGGCCGATGACCTCGCGCTCGGCGACCGACCCGGGCAGCGGCGCCTGGCTGAGCGTATCCGCGGGAAGCAACGCGGGCAGGGCGGCCCGAGCCCGTTTCAGCGACCCGTTGACCGTGTCCAGGCTGCAGTCGAGGACTTCCGCGGCTTCCGCGGCCCGGTAGCCGAGCACGTCACGGAGCACCAGGGCGGCGCGTTGTCCCGGCGTGAGGTGCTGCAGCGCGGTGATGAAGGCGAGTGAGATCGACTCGCGTGACTCATAGCGCGCCTCAGGGCCGGGCGCGGCGTCCGGCAGCCCGGCGAGCAGCTCGTCCGGGTAGGGCTCGAGCCACGTCGGCTCGTCATCGGACGCGATCTCGGGCAGTGCGGGCAGCCCCGCCGCGCCCGCTCCGGTAATGCCCTGCGGCGGCGGTGCGCCGCGCCGCGCCGCGAGCGCGCGGGCCTTATCGCCACGCAGCGAGTTGAGGCACTGGTTGGTGGCGATCCGGTACAGCCAGGCGCGCAGCGAGGACCGTCCCTCGAACTGGCCGATCCCGCGCCAGGCGGCGATCAGGGTCTCCTGCAGCAGGTCTTCTGCGTCATGCGCGGAGCCGAGCATCCGGTAGCAGTGCACCTGCAGCTCACGCCGGAACGGGTTAGTGAGCTTGCCGAACGCGTCCCCGTCGCCCGCCTGGGCGAGAGACAACAGCGTCACGTCAGCCAGCAGCGGCTCGGTCACGGGCCCTCGCACCTCCAGCACATCGCCGATGTAGCCAACTTAGCGAGAAAATATCGTGCCGCATGACCATTTTTCGTCTTGACACGTGTCTCAGTTACTGGTGACGTCAACGGTGACGTGGCGTTAAGCATGCGCTGAGGAGGGTGAAGGGGAGGGAACCTTCCTGAGGGACCGCATGCCTGCCCGTCGCCGTTGACGTCACAGCAGCGCTGTCGAGAGCGAACAGGTCCAGGGGGGACGGGATGATCGACGACAGGCACCTTAACGCGGTCGGCCGGCCGAAGGCCGAGGGGATCGACACCGGCGCACCCAACGCGGCCCGGGTGGCGGATTACCTGAACGACGGCAGGGACAACTTTGAAGCCGACCGGCGGGCGGCATGGGCCATGATCGCGGCGGCGCCCGCGATGGCGGCGATCGTGCCCGCTGTCCTCGCCTTCCACCAGCGCGTCGTGCGGTTTCTCGCGCTCAAGGCCGGCATACGGCAGTTCCTCGACGTCGGCACCGGGCTTCCCCGGGTGCAGAGCGGTACCGAGATCGCCCAGTCGGTTGACCCGGCATGCCGGGTTGTCTACGTGGACAACGACCCGATGGTGCTGTCACACGTGCGGGCGTTCTGGAGGTCGACGTCGCTGGGAGCGTTCGCCGCGCTCGACGCGAAGCTCACCGACCCGGGCGCGCTCCTGGCCGGGGCGGCCGCGACGCTGGACTTCCGGCAGCCCGTGGCCGTGCTGCTGCCGTCCACGCTCCCGTTCATCCCGGACACCGCGCGGGCCGCCGCCGTCGTGGCCGCGCTGCTACGGGCTTTGTCCCCGGGAAGCTACCTCGCGCTATGCCATGTGGCGAGTGATCTGGATCCAGCGCTGGCCGCCGCAGCCGGCGAGTGGAACAGGACGTCGTCGCTCCTGGTCACCCTCCGCTCACGCGACGAGGTAGCCGCCCTCGCCGACGGCCTTGAGCTGGTCCAACCCGGCTTGGTGCCGGTGGACGAGTGGCGCCCGGCGTTCGACGCGGCCCGTCATGACCGGCGGGTACCCGTCCACGCGGTACTGGCGAGGAAACCGGGCCGGCCGCCAATGCCAAGGCGAGAAGGCTGATCCCGCAGCGCTCCTCCGGCTACCGCGGGGCGTCGCCGAGCCGGTACTCGTAAGTGAGGTCGTCGAGGTGCTCCTTGAGGTCGGGCTCGATTGAGTAGCTCGCGGCGGCGAGCGAAGCGTCAAGCTGCTCCGGACGGCTGGCCCCGATGATCGGCGCGGTGATCGCCTTGTTGGCGAGCACCCATGCGACCGACAGCGTGACGAGCGGCACCCCGGCCTGGTCCGCGAGCTTGCGCACCGCCGCGACCGTCTCGAATTCCCGCTCGTGCCAGTACCGGTCCTGGTACATCGGCCCGGCGTTGCCGAGGGTGAACCGGCTGCCCTCCGGCGGGGCGGCGGCCGCGTTGTGCTTGCCGGACAGCAGCCCGCCCGCGATCGGGTTGTAGGAGATCACGCCCACCCCGTCCTCTTCGCAGAACGGCAGCATCTCCCGCTCGATCTGCCTGAACAGGAGGTTGTACCGCGGCTGCACCGAGTCAAAGCGCGCAAGGCCCAGCGTCTGCGACCGCCCGACGGCGCGCACCAGCTGGTAGGTGTAGAAGTTCGAGCAGCCGATGTACCGGACCTTGCCCGCGTGCACGAGGTCGTCAAGCGCGGACAGCGTCTCGTCGATCGGCGTGTTCTTGTCGTACCCGTGCAACTGGTACAGGTCGATGTAATCGGTCCCCAGCCGCCGCAGCGACCCTTCCACCGCGGCCATGATGTGCTTGCGCGAGTTGCCGCCGTCCATCGGTGCCGGTCCCATCGGCACGAAGCACTTGGTGGCGATGATGAACCGGTCCCGCTTGCCGGCCAGCCAGCGCCCGATGATCTCCTCCGTCCGCCCCCGGCTGGCGAGGTCGCCGCCGAGCGGGTAGGCGTCGGAAGTGTCGAAGAAGTCCACCCCGCCCTCGGCCGCCTTGTCCATGATGGCGAACCCGGTCGCCTCGTCGCTCTGCAGCCCGAACGTCATCGTCCCCAGGCAGAGCCGTGACACCTGCAGCCCGCTCCGCCCCAGCCTCACGTGTTCCATATCCGGCACGCTACCCCGGCCGTAGCGTGCGCGGCCAGGTCGGGTGTCGTATCGTGCGCTATGCGCGCCCATCGGAACCGGAGGATCTCGCCAGGGCCTACCCAGCCTGTCCGTTAAAGCGGTTCAGGCTCAGTTGGCCATGTTTGATGGCGTCTTCTACAGCCTGATATCCCAGGGCTCGGTATGCTTCGAATTCGTCAGCGTCGTAGAGTTGGTGCATAGTGCTGTCGCACGGGTAGTTGGTATGCGCCGAGGCATACGCGCAGATATCCCAGGACGAGGTGCGCCACCATCCCAGCTTGCACACCCATAGACGGCCGTGGCGCTTCTCGTCGGTAGCCTTGAAGCTCCCCGGCGCCCAGGGCCGACGTACCTCACCATTACCCAGGGATGCCCCCCTGGAGCCTTGCATCGCATCCGGCCGCATCGTGCTGGGGTCGAGGTCTATTGCCACCTTCGCGTCGACACGGGCTAGGGCTATGGCCCGTCCGATCGTCGGCCAGTGGTTGGTCGGGTCGCCCGAGGCGTCAAGCACGACGATGCGGTCATTCAGTGGGTGATCAATCGTGTCGCCGCTCCGTAGCGCGGCCACCAGGCCGAGGTTGTCGTAATGACCGCCGTCTGTCACGTACATCCAGGTCTGGCGATAGCTGCAGTGCCCCAGGGTCTCCGCCCACAACAGCCCCAGGCTCGGCTGCAGCCACCGGTGCAGAGCCTGTGCCTTGAGCCTGCGCCAGGCACGCTCGCGCCCGAGCCAGGCACCCGTGAGCCTGCGCAGGACGCCGTTGTCGGTGTGAACGTCGGCATCGACCTCTGCTTGCTTACGGAATTCGAGCAACTTCGCCCACAGAAACGCTTCCCTTCCGCTCTCTTTGCTCGTCGGCTTACCGGAGGTCTCCGTGGTTAGCTGGTCGCCAGGCTCCGCCTCGTCGTTGTGCGCACGCTTCTTCAGAGCCCAGCGAGGATGCGGCATGGCATACCACGGCAGTAGCCACCACTGGCACCGCGCTCGCATGTGCTTTGCAGGCCGAAGAGGCGAGCTGAGGTACCCGCTCGCGTTCGACACGACGGTGGGCGACGGAAGCCATTGCCCTAGCCTGACGTTGGCTACTGTCATCGGTAGCCGGAAGGCAGCCCGCGTCGCCCGGCCCATGAGCGGCGAGATGGCCGCCCCGCTCAGCGCGACGATATTGAAGATGCTCATGCAGAACGGCACGGCCATGAGCTCCATGTCACTCGTCGCCGCTTGGGACGGTTGACCTGATCCTCCCCAGAGCGTGACGTGGTCTGGGGTGAACGTCAGGCATGCCGCGCCCTGACCTGCGGTCTCGCCTGGTTCGTTGACGTTCGCAGTTGCCGCGATGACTAGTCGGCGGTGGTCTTTCAGCCCAGATAGCCTCGGGGTGCTCTCGCACCCGTAACCAGCGGCCAGGCGCCACAGGTAGAAGTCATGCATGGACAGCCGGTTCACGTCAACGAACCGGCCGCACAGCACGACGGCTGCGGCGATCGCTACGGGTACCCACTGGGAGGCGATCACGCCGAACCGCGCACCGTCATATGCCCACACGAGGGTCGAGATGACTGCCACGAGGACAATCACGGTGAGGGCAAGCCATGGCAGCAGCGTCCGTCGCGCCCAGGCGCCGGTCGTGCCTAGCAGGCCAGGCGGCGCCCGGCATGTCCTTGAGTTGCCCGGCCCACCGCCGCGCCTGGCCGATGCCGGACCTTCCCAGCGCGGCGAACGTGCTGAGCAGCGCTATAAGGGTCAGCGGCGCGGTCGACATGACCACGCCGGGAATCCGCAGCATGAGCTCGTCCAGCCACCAGGCGGCGAACGGGACCGCCATCATCGCCACGGCAAGGACGGCGGCAGCCGCAGCGAGCCAGCCAACGGCCTGAGAGTGCGTCAAGTGCTTAGCCCCGCCCACATGCCGGTGCCATACGGCGAAGGCCACCAGGCACGCGAACGCTGCGGCAGCTGGCCACGCCCACCACCACCATTCGGTCACCCGAACAGCAGGCAGACCTTGCTGGTCTGCCCACGTGAGCACCTTCGCCCACTTGAACAGCCAGCCCAGGGCATGAGCCACGACGAACACAGGCGCGATGAGGATCAGCGAGATGACGAACGAGCCGTAAAGCAGCGACAGCAGCCCGAGGGTGATGGTCTTGCCGTCCGGCGCGAGATAGCGCGTGTTGTTACGAAGCCGATCCTCCTCGCGTGACCCCGGATCGAAGGGCTTCTTGCCGGATCCCTCGCGATTGAGCTCGGTATCAGCCAGCGTCATCGCCGCCGCGATGTAGGAGCCACCGGAGACGCCTATGACGAGATCATCCTCATGGGCTCCGAAATTCTCCGCTCGCAGCCTCTGCAGCCCGCCGAGGCTGTAGGCGGCCGACCGGATCCCGCCGCCGGAACAGCACACCGTCCACCCCCGCCGATGAAGGCCAGGCTGCGCTACGGCGGCTCGCGCGTGATGCAATCCGCTATCTGTGGTGGTCATCTTCCCCCCTTACCTCAGGCAGTGAGTGTGTCTGGTGCCCCACGGTCCCCCAGCCGCGAGCGTTGCCCGCGCGCGTCGTCCAGCGGAAGGCCGGGTGACCGTACTTGGTGGCGCCGCCCACCTTCGGCCAGCTGAACGTCACCTGGCTGCCCCTGTTGGTGACACGGACCGGAGACGGGGCGGTATGTGGGGTGCCTGGGACTGGCCGCGGCGTCACGACCTCGGCACCCGCGTTTCCCCGCTTGACGGGAAAGGCCAACGGCTGAGTGCCGAAGAAGTTGCCGGCGCCGTATCGAAGTACGGGGTCAGCGGGGTCAGGGTGACGATAACGGATTCACTAGCGTTATTGGTCAGAATGTTGGTCCTGGTGATGCTCAAGGTGCTGTACGTCGCCATGGCTCCCTCTCAGCGTGCAGTCCGGATAGGCATGTTCCCTCCGTGCGACCGCTCGCATCGTGGCGATAACGGGTTTCCCGGAGGGAATAGCTGCGAGGCTCCGCGGACCTCAACCGCTGTACTGGTAGATCCGACAAGCCGAGCCCCGAACCTCTACCGCGCGATGACATGACACAGGTCACATGGATCGTTCATCCGCCGCAAGGCGAGCATGCCGTGGCGCGTTGTTGCTCGTGGCGCATGTTGCTCGTGGCGACGTGGACGGCGCACGCCTGGACGTCGGCGCTACGGACCGCGCCCTTCAAGCGCGCGGTTTTACCGGTAAATTCCTGTCAACGGGGTTAATTCGGGCCACTATCTATCAGTTTCTGCGTCCCATATCGGACATAGCGGGCGCAAAAGTGACCGAAACCGATAGGAAGTGGCCGACGGGCCGAATTCCACGGGCCGTCCGGCGAGCTGCTCGTCGTGCGCCGGCCAGACTTCCCCCATGCCCCCGGCACCGATCCGCCTGATCAGCTGGTACCGCTCATCGAAGCTAGCCACGCCCGCCCCTTCTATCCCGCTCCGCCGCCCCGCGCGGTGTTGCGAATAGTGTGACAAGACCGGCAGGCGAGCTAGCCCGAATAGCTAAGCGTTACCGGAGGCGCCGGCGTTACCGCGGGCCCGCCGCGGGCGGTGAACCGCAGGCTCACTTCCCGTACGTAACGGTGATCACGCTGCCTTCCGGCGCCTCGCCGGAAGGACTTTCGCTGATCACCTTGTTCCCCTTCGAGTTGCGCACGCCCGCGACCGTGAACCCGGCGCTCTGCAAATCCCGCTGCGCCCGGTTGAAGTTCAGGCCGATCACGTCGGGCACTGGCACCAGGGGCGGCGTGCTCGAGGGCGGCGTGCTGTCCGAGGGGCCGGGCATCGGTGTGCTCGCCGACGAGGGGACCGGGGAACCGTTCGGCGAGGCCGGGCGGGAACCGGCGGGAGGCGCGGACGCGGAACCCGCGGCGGAACCGGAGCGGGCATGCGCTGGGGCGACGGTTGAGGCAGGATCAGGCGGCGCCGTGGCGGGGGAGCCTGACCGGGGCGCGCGCGGCGGACGCCGGCGCGGCCGCCGCGGCGGCATGGCTGGCGGCAGGCGATGTGGCGCCGCCCGCCGCGGCGCCGGCCGCCGGCGGGGAGGTGCTGAGCCGCCATGCGGTGAGCGACCCGGCGAGCAGCAGCAATGCCGTGCCGCCGATGGCGGTGACCCCGCGGTTCAGCCGTCGCGAACGGCCGGCGGCCGTGCGCGCGGCGGCCCGCCGCGCCACCGGAGCGGTCACCGGGTCTTCGCTCGCCGCGCCGCCGGCCGGGTCAGCCGCGGGCTCGCCCTGGCCGAGTTGACCGGAAAGGCGCCAGTCGCCAATGGGCAGCCTGGGAGACGGGACCCAGAACGGGGCGCCGGAAAGCGCCTCGACGCACTCGCTCGCGGTCGGCCGGCTGGCGGGGTCGTCGTCGAGCATGGCCATCACGGGGCCGGTGAGCCAGTCGGGTGCGTCGCTGATGTCGCGCAGGTCGGGTACCGGTTCGCCGCGTGTCGCCGCGGCGGCATAGTGGCCGACGTCGGGCAGCAGCCGCGGCGCCCGGCCGGAGATGAGCCGGTAAAGGACGCAGCCGGCCGCCCAGATGTCACCGCTGACGGCCGACGGCTCGCCGCGCCACCGCTCGGGCGGCATGTAGGCGAACGTGCCGACGAGAACGGCGGTGCTGAGCGCCGTCTCGCTGACCGCCTTGGCCACGCCGAAGTCGGTGATCTTGACCTGGCCGCTCTCGCAGCGGAACAGGTTGGCCGGCTTGATGTCCCGGTGGATCACGCCCTCGTCGTGGGCGTACGCGAGGCCGCGGCAGATGTCGCGGCCGATCCCGGCGATGCCCTCGGCGTCGTCGGCGGGAGGCGCCTTTTCCAGGTCGTGCCCCTTGAGGTACTCCATCACCAGGAAGGGCGCGCCGTCGCAGGTGCCCGTCGTGTAGACGGTCACGATATTCGGGTGGGCCATCAGGGCGGCGAATCGCATCTCGCGCTCGAATCGCGCGACGTCATCCTCGTTGGGCAGCATGTGCTTGTGCATGATCTTTATCGCGACCGGCCGGCCAGCTAGCTCCTCGTCGTGCGCCAGCCAGACTTCCGCCATGCCTCCCGTGCCAACGCGCCTGATCAGCTCATACCGTTCGCCGAATTTCGTCAACGCCGTCCCCGCAATTCTTGCCGCCTCACTCCAGCCCCTACCGCCGTGCCACTCCAGTCCCGGTGCACCACAATAATGTGAAAGGGTTTGACATTTAAAGCCAAACGCGAATGTCTTTGCCGCCATGGCCGGGGGGCGCCCCGAGTCGTCCCGGTTGGGCGGGCTCGAGAAGGTCCGGAATCCTGATCATTTCTGCGGGCGCGCAATCCAAAAGGGCTGCTCAGCGCCGGGGGACTGGCGGTGGGGCTGTGGGCCGGGGACGTGGACGGACTGCCCGGCGGAGGCTCGGCGGGGAACTCGCGGGCCGCGTGGAGCGAGAGCCCGCTTGGGTCACCGGGCGTGAGGTCGCCGGAGCGGCGGCCGTGGAGCGTCCTGGCCCCGCGGCGGAACCCGCTCTTGAGCGGAACCCGCCCGCCGGGCCGGTGGCCGAAGGAGTCGTCACGGCGCCGCTCGCGGCGAGTTGCCGGCGCTCGGCATGCTCCTGAGCCGCCGCGGATCGCCGCGTACGCGAAGCCGTTCACCGAATTTCGTCACCACCGCCGCCCCCGCTAATTCCGCCCGGTCACCCCGGGGCCCCGCTGTCCCGGCATCCAGGACCGATGCGCCAGAACAATGCGGAAAGATTGATATTTTTGCGGAACGCGGATTTCCTCGGCATTATGCTCGGAGCTCGCCGTGCGGCGTGGCTTAGCCGCCTTTTGCGATAGCTCGGCATCGTGATCATTACCGCGGGCACCGCAATGGGAAAGGGCTGCTCAGCGCCACGGAATCGGATGGCGGGTTGCAGTCACCCGCTCCCGTTCCGCAGCATCGCGGGCGGCTGCCTGCGCGGGGCCCCGTCAGCGGCCGAGCGCGCCGGCCGCGCGCGACCGCAGCTTGGGCTCACCGATGTCCGCCCGCTGCCCCTCGCGGTACCCGTCGCCGTAGCCGCTGCCCGAGTAGGTGACGCGCGCCTTCCGCAGCCGGGGATAGGCCGCCGTGACCTGCCGCCGCACGGTCAGGGACCGGTCGGCGAGCACGAGCGCCGCCGACTGGCCGGCCTCTGCGGCCTCGCCCGCGTCGCCGTCCGCGGCGGCCGCCGCGGCTTCCTCGGCCGCGCGGACCCGCGCCACCACGGCCGAGCTGTAGCCGAGCATCCAGGAGCGCCGCCACGCCCGTGCCTCGCCGCCGTAGCCGGGCACCGGCTGCCTGGCGAGGGCCCGGGCCATCTGGACGAGCAGCGAGGTGAACAAGATGTCCGCGCGTTCCAGGTCCGACCGGTAGCCGAAGACGTGCAGCCGCGCGCCCGTCTCGTGCCGGGTCTGCACGCACTGGCAGCGCAGCGCCGTGGCGCAGGCCGGCGAGCAGGTGCCGCTTCACGTCGCCCCACGGGTTGCCAAGGGTGAACACCCGGTCGGTCGGCCGGTCGGTTTCCGGGCGCAGCGCGCCGAGCAGCGCCCGGTCGATGCCGTAACGGGCCATCAGCTCGGCCGCCTTGGTGGTCAGCGCCTCGGCCTCGGCGGCGAGCAGCCCTCGTCCTCGGCCTTGGTGAGCAGCTTGCGCACCCGGTCAAGAAGATCAGCCTGCACTGGTACCCCTTCCGGCATCACCGGGGATGAGACTTCCCGACGGAGCCCCGCCGTCAGGGAGGTGATGAAACCTAAGGCAGAATGCTAACCACGAGGTGTGACATTCCGGGTCCCAACACATGCCTGGCACGGAGCTACCCAACTATGGCCGTTCAGATCTCGCCTAGCATCCTCTCCGCCGACTTCGCGCGGCTCGCCGACGAGGCGAAGGCCGTCGAGGAGACCGCCGACTGGCTTCACGTCGACGTGATGGACAACCATTTCGTGCCGAATCTCACCCTCGGCCTGCCGGTGGTCGAGGCGCTGCTCAAGCACGCGGCGCTGCCCGTCGACTGCCATCTGATGATCACCGACCCCGACCGGCACGCCCCCGCCTACGCGGAGGCGGGCGCGGGCAGCGTGACCATCCACGCGGAAGCCGCCAAGGCCCCGGTCCGCACGCTGCGGGCGATCAGGACGGCCGGCGCCCGCAGTGGCCTCGCCGTCAACCCGGGCACCGCGATCGAGCCCTACGAGGACCTGCTCGACGAGGTCGACATGGTGCTGCTGATGACCGTGGAGCCGGGCTTCGGCGGCCAGAAGTTCCTCGACATGGTGCTGCCCAAGATCCGCCGCACCCGGGCCATGCTCGCCTCCCGCAACGCGCTGTGCGGGCACCCGGACCGTGAGATCTGGCTGCAGGTCGACGGCGGCGTTGCCGAGGAGACCATCGAGCGGTGCGCCGAGGCGGGCGCGGACGTGTTCGTCGCCGGGTCGGCGGTCTACGGGGCGCACGACCCGGCGCAGGCCGTGCGCGACCTGCGCGCGCAGGCGGCACGGGCGACGGCGCGGGCCGGCTGGGCCGGCTGAGCGCCGCTCAGCCGAGCCCGAGCAGCACAGTCACCTGCTGCCCGCCCGGGTTGACGGTCAGTCGCGCGTCCAGCGTGACGAGCCCGGTCACGGTGATGGTGACCGTGGCGCTGTCGCCGGCGTTCAGGGTTCCCGACGCCGGCCACACGGTCAGCTTGCCGATCAGGCTCGCGGGCTCGGTGATCATCCAGCCCACCGGGCCGCCGTTGGCGGTGATCGTGAGTGAACCGCCGAGGGCCGGGCTGAGCAGCACCGTCTTAGGTGAACACGGTCAGCGTCCCATGAGTCAGCGTCGCCGGCGCGCTCGTGGTCGCCGTCGCCGTTTCCGACTGGCGGCCGGCGCCCGCGCCCGTCGGCCAGGTCGTGGACGGTGTGGCCGTCGGCCCGCTCGGCCCGCCGCTCGCCAGCGGCGGGCTGGCCGCCGGCGCGCCCACCGTGGTGGAGGCCGGCGGCCGCCGGCCCGCTGCCTCGTCCTCGCCGTCGTGGCCGCGCCCGTCGGCGCCGCGGACGGGGCGGGCTGCGGTGCGATGGCCGGCGCCACCGTGCCGGGTCCCCGCGCGCCGCCTGGGCGGTTTTGCGCCGGCCCCCCGTGCGGCACGACGGCGGTCGCCACGACAACCGCGGCCGCCGCGGCCGCCGCGCTGGTAGTGACACCCGCCACGGGCAGGTGCCTGGGCAGCAGGCCCAGGTGACCGAGGTGCACCGGCCGAGGGAAACCGCTGGCACCGAACGAGTGCATGCTGTGCCCGGCGGCGGCCTGCGCTGCCGCGTGGTGCGGGCGCCCCGGCGGTCAGCCGTAGCATTTCGGCCCGGACGTCGGCGAGTGGGCCGCTCAGCGCGCCTGCGCCGCCCCATGTTGCCTGGCTGGCCGCCATGCCGAGCAGCGCCCCGGGCGCGATGTCGTAGAGCAGGGCCGGGGTCAGCTCCTGCCGCCGCCGGTCGGAGCACACCGGGCACTGGTCGATATGCCGTCCCACTCGCCTGCGCAGCCGCGCGGTCAGCCGCCCGTCCCAGTCGCCGAGCAGGCCGTCGAGCACCGCGCAGTCGCCGCGCCCCGCGCGGCCCACGAGCAGGACCGCGACGGAGGCCGCAAACTGCTCGCGGGCCCGGGAGAACAGCGCGTACGCGTGATTGCGTGACACGCCGAGCACGGCCGCCACCTCGGAGACCTCAAGGCCGTGCCAGAGCTGGGTGATGGCGTCGCGTTCGCTGTCGTTCAGCCCGCCGATGGCCGCGCGGACCAGGGCGACGGTCTCGGCGCGCTCGGCCCCGGCGCTGACGTCCGCGCTGTCATCGGCCACCTCGGGCGCGTCCTGCAGCGGCGTCGCCTGGCGGCGGGACTTGAGCCGTCGCAGGCACTCGTTGCGGGCCACGGCGAACAGCCAGGCGCGGAGCCGGCCAGGATCGCGCAGCCCGGCGAGCTTCGACGCGGCGATGACGAACGTGTCCTGCACCGCGTCCGCGGCATCATCCGGCTCTCGCAGCAGCGTCCGGCAGTAGCCGTACAGGTCGGCCGCGTACTTGTCGTACGCGGCGGCAAGACCTTCGGGGTCGCCGGCCACGATCGACGTGACAAGTTCGCTATCACCCATTCGCTCAACGTAGCCGTTTCGCCCCGGTCCGGCCCGGTGCTTGTTGACAACTTGTAATCAACCGGTAGTTATACGTAGACCAGCGGGCCCGGCCTGCCTCCCCTGTTCGGCAGTCCGGGACCCGCGGCGCCGACCCGACGGCGGGGCGCTGGCCGCTGCCCCCTAGCAGCGGCACGGCGCCCCGCCGTCCCCCGCGGACGTTGCGGCCCGTGGGGAGCCCGAGCTGGAGCCCCCTCTTAAAAAACTCCAGCCCGGGGTCTCCCCGGGCCTGCCAAGTTCGGCACGGTCGGCCCCCTGCCCCTGTAGGCGGCCGGTCCGGGCACCTAGCCGATCTCGCGCCCTCCTCATGTATGAGGAGCGTCCCAGCGCAGAGCCAACAACTTCGCACGGACTTTTTCCGGGAATTTCTGTGACCACCGCAGCCGGGAGTGCGCCTGCGCCCCGTTTACCAGTCGTCGAGGTGAGCGAGCAGCTCGCTGAGGCGGCTGATCACCGCGTCGGGCAGCGCGCCGTCATGGGCGGGCACCGCGGAGTTCGGTACGAGCACGGCGCGCATGCCGAGGCTCTTGGCGCCGAAGATGTCGTCGTACGGCCGGTCGCCGACGAAGACGCACGAGGCCGGGTCGGTCACCCCGACGGCGGCCATCGCGGCGCGGAACGCCTCCGGGTGCGGCTTGGTCCACGGGATCTCGCTGCTGTAGACCGCCCCGTCGATCAGCCCGAGCACGTCGTCCCGGTGGAACACCCGCTCGTGCTGCTCGCGGGGCCACATGGTGTTTGAGAGCACGCCCGTCCTGATGCCGCGCCGCCGCAACTCGCGCAGCAGCGGCACCACCTCGGGATCGGTGTAGGTGTGCGGCTCCCAGGCGCGGAAGTAACTGTCGATCAGGGCGGCGTGCGGCGTCACCCCGGCCCGTGCGAAGACGTGATCAAGCGTGGCGCTGCGGTGCTCGGTCTCGCACTGCCTCCAGAACCCGGCCTCCGCCGCGAGGATCGCCGCCGCGGTCGCGACCGCCTGCGGCTGCGGGAAGTGCGGCGCGCAGATGTCGCGCCACAAGGCCTCGTGATCGAGGGAGTGCCAGGGGGTAAGCGTCCCGCCCCAGTCGAAGATAACCGCCGTAACCGCCATGAACGCCATGGTACGGAGGTTCCCGGCCGCCGGCTAAGCCCGTGGCCGCGCCGTACCGCCGCCGGGCCGCGCCCGCCGGGGCCAGGGCCTTACCGGGCCGGGCCCGACGGCACCGCTCCGCTGCCCGACGCCTCAGGAACCGGCGCGATCAGCCGGACGGACACCACGCGCCAGGGGAGCGCGGCCAGGGCCGCGAGCACCTGGGACTTGATGAGGCCGCAGCCGCTGACCGGGAACTGGGGGACCAGTGCCTGCCCGGTCGCGCTGATCAGCACCACCTGCGGCGGGATGATGGCGAGCATGGGGCAGGCGGTGCCGGGCTGGTGTGTGCCAGAAGGCTGGTGCAGGGCGCTGACCAGGGCACCTAGGTCGCTGTCGGCGCGCTGCAGCGTCGCGGTCTGCCACAGGCCCTTACCTGGGACCGTCTCGATGCCTTTCAGGCACCGCTCCACGGCCACCGGCACGAACGAGGCCGGCAGGCTCGCGCGCGGCGCGCTGGCCGGCCACCCGACGCAGGCGGGCTCGCCCGGCGTCACCCGCCCGCCGCTCACCGTCGGCACGGGCGCGGCCGATCCGGCCGACCCGGATGGCGCGGCCGGCCCGGCCGACCCGGTCGACCAGGACGGCGTGGCCGAGGCTGAGGGGGCGGCGGATGCGGCCGTCGCGGATACCGTGGGCGCTGGCGCGCCGGCCGGCGCGCCCGCCTGGGTTGTCCCGCAGCCGGCGGCCAGTGCCCCGGCGGCGAGCAGCGCGGCGGTGACGGCCCACGCCCGCGTTCCTGGCCGGCGCGGCGCTGCGTTCGGTACGTTCGGTGTGCTCATGGCGGTGCCTCGTTTCTCCGGACACCGGTTAGACGCTTCCTTGGTGGCCGGCGGTTTCACCCGATCTTCGAGTATTACCGCACGCCCCTGCGCCCGCGCGGGCAAGGCGCAGGGGAGGGCGACTGTGAACGGTACGTAACGAAGCTTCAGTTTCCCGCCCGTACCGGCCAGACTTGTACCGTGCATGACTATGACCTGCTCGTGATCGGCTCCGGGCCCGGCGGGCAGAAGGCGGCCATCGCGGCCGCGAAGATGGACCTGCGGGTGGCGGTGGTGGAGCGCCCGCAGATGCTCGGCGGGGTGTGCGTCAACACCGGCACGATCCCGTCCAAGACGCTGCGCGAGGCGATCCTCTACCTGACCGGCACCGGCCAGCGGGAGATCTACGGCCAGGCGTACCGGGTGAAGGACGAGATCACCGTCGCCGACCTCATGGCGCGGACCAGCCACGTGGTCAGCCGGGAGAACGACGTCGTGCGGAGCCAGCTCGCCCGCAACCGCGTCACGATCATCCAGGGCATGGGGTACTTCGCCGGGCCGAACGCGGTCGAGGTCGAGGACGTCGGCGGGCGGGTGCGCAAGGTGACCGCGGACAAGATCGTCATCGCCACCGGCACCAAGCCGGCCCGCCCGGCCAGCGTGGCCTTCGACGACCGGACGATCATCGACTCCGACGGCATGAACCACCTGGACAGGGTGCCCCGCTCGATGGTGGTGGTCGGCGCGGGCGTGATCGGCATGGAGTACGCGTCCATGTTCGCCGCGCTCGGCACCAAGGTGACCGTGGTCGAGAAGCGAACGAGCATGCTCGAGTTCTGCGACGAGGAGGTCGTCGAGGCGCTCAAGTACCACCTGCGCGACCTCGCCGTGACGTTCCGCTTCGGCGAGACGGTCGCCTCGGTTGAGGCGCACCCGGAGGGTGCCATCACCGTGCTGCGCAGCGGCAAGCGGATCCCCGCCGACACCGTCCTGTACAGCGCCGGCCGTCAGGGGATGACCGACCGGCTCAACCTGCCCGCCGCCGGGCTCGCCGCGGACGAGCGCGGCCGGATAGCTGTCGATGAGTTCTTCCGCACCAAGGTGGAGCACATCTACGCGGTCGGCGATGTCATCGGCTTCCCCGCCCTCGCGGCGACGTCGATGGAGCAGGGCAGGCTGGCCGCGCTGCACGCCTTCGGCGAGCGGGTAGGCACCAGCAGCGTCCCGCAGCCGATCGGCATCTACTCGATTCCCGAGATCAGCTTCGTCGGCCGCACCGAGGCCGAGCTCACCGAGGCGTGCGTCCCGTTCGAGGTGGGCGTGTCGAGGTACCGCGAGCTCGCCAGGGGCCAGATCGTCGGCGACTCCTACGGCGTGCTCAAGCTGCTCGTCTCCCCGGAAGACCGCACGCTGCTCGGCGTGCACGTGTTCGGCACCGGCGCCACCGAGCTGATCCACATCGGCCAGGCCGTGATGGGCTGCGGCGGCACGGTCGATTACCTGGTCGACGCGGTCTTCAACTACCCGACACTCGCGGAGTCGTACAAGGTCGCCGCGCTTGACGCGACCAACAAGATGCGCGCCGTCACCCGCCTGTCCGGCTGACAAGATGCGCGCCGTCACCCGCCTGTCCGGCTGAGGTTCACCCGCCAGCCCGGCGCGAGCCGGGCGGCGGCCCTGCCTGCGCGCCCGCTTCTGGCCGCGACAGCCTGGCCGTAGAGTTCCGCATCACTCCCCGCCGCACGCCCGCAACCCTGAATCCCGCACGCCCGCAAGCCCCCAACCTGAAATCCCGCACGCCCGCAACCTGTCCCTGGATGATCTTGGCTTTGCATAGCCCGGGACCGCGAATCCGTCATGTTTGCATAGCCGCGGGCTGGACATTTGACGCAAATCGATCGTGATCATGGGCCCCGGCTATGCAAACACGGATGATCATGGGCGTGGGCTATGCAAGCATGCTCCCTCCGGGTCAAGGGAACCGTGCCCTTGAGCAGCGCGGGACCAGGCGGGCTGACCCACTGACCGGGAGCAGGGGGTCAGGCCCCCGCAGGCGATACCGCGCAGTGTGAGGTAATCGTCGTGATCTCGCCTGTCCTGCGGAATACCGCGTGTGGCACACTGGTTAGCGGAAGTAAGCGTGCTCCGGGGTCGGTGAAACTCCGAACCGGCGGTGACAGTCCGCGACCCAGCCCCAGGGCTGGCTGACCCGGTGGAACTCCGGGACCGACGGTTAAAGTCCGGATGGGAGGTAGCGCGCGCGCGGCCGGCCGGTGCCGACCGTGCCCGGCGGCGTTATATCGCGCCGCACGTGCGGGCACGGCAGGAGCGGGCAGGCAGTCGCGTCCCCCGGAGCCGGACCGGAGGAGGACGCGGTTGTTCACCGGCATCGTGGAGGACCTCGGCGAGGTCGAGGCGGTCGAGCATCTCGGCGATTTCGCACGTATCCATGTCCGCAGCGCCGTGGTGACCCAAGACGCCAAACTGGGCGATTCGATCTGCGTCAACGGCGTCTGCCTGACGGTCACCGGGCTCATCACCTCCCGGTCGGCCCCCACGGGCAGCCAAGCGCCGCAGGGGTCGGCGACGCCGACGGGGTTCGCCGCCGACGTCATGGGGGAAACACTCCGGCACTCCAGCCTCAAGTCCGTCAGCCCTGGCACCAGGGTCAACCTGGAGCGCTCGGTCCGGCTCGCTGACCGGCTCGGCGGCCACCTCGTCCAGGGACACACCGACGGCACGGCCACCATCGTCAGCCGCGATCCACAGTTGTCTTCGGGGAGGACGACTCCCCGTACCCCCCGGGGCCCGTCCGATGGCGGAGGCATCGTATCGGACGGGCCGGACTGGGAGGTCGTCCGCATCGGCCTGCCCGCGGGGCTGGCCAGGTACGTGGTGCACAAGGGCTCCATCACGGTCGACGGAGTCAGCCTGACCGTCTCGGCGATCGGCGACGACTGGTTCGAGGTCAGCCTGATCCCCGAGACCCTCAAGCGCACGACGCTCGGCACCAAGCAGCCGGGCGCCGAGGTCAACCTCGAGGTGGACGTGATCGCCAAGTACACGGAAAAAATGCTTGATCATCTTGGCCGTACCCGACAGGCCGGAGCGAACGACGGACAGCAAGATGATCAAACACTCCCTGGCGGCACCCGATGACCGCGGAAGCGACGCAGGCCGCGCGGTTCACCACCGTGACATCCGCCTCCATGCCGACCCCGCCACTACCGCAACCGACGCAAGATGAGCTGAGCATGCAGAACACAGACGAAGAGCTGCCCACTCCGGCCGACTCGGTCATACCTCTCGACAACGTGGTCCGGGCCATCAAGGACATCGCGGACGGCCGCCCGGTGATCGTGGTGGACGACGCCGACCGGGAGAACGAGGGGGACATCGTCTTCGCCGCGTCGAAGGCCACGCCCGAACTGCTCGCCTTCACGATCCGCTACGGCCGGGGCCTGATCTGCGTCCCGATGCTCGGCGCTGACCTGGAGCGGCTGAACTTGCCCCAGATGACGAGCCAGAACCAGGAGCACCACGGCACCGCCTTCACCATCAGCGTGGACGCGCGCCACGGCATCACGACTGGTATCTCCGCGGCGGACCGCGCGAAGACCATTGCGCTGCTCGCCGGTTCCGGCAGCGGCCCGGCCGACCTGGTGCGTCCCGGCCACGTGTTCCCGCTCCGGTATGAGGAAGGCGGCGTGCTACGCAGGCGCGGCCACACCGAGGCCGCCGTTGACCTGGCCGTACTCGCCGGGCTACCGCCGGCCGGCGTGGTGTGCGAGGTGATCCGCGACGACGGCACGATGATGCGGCTGCCCGCCCTCCGCGAGTTCGCGGACGAGCATGGCCTGGCGCTGATCTCCATCGAGCAGCTCATCGAGCACCGCCGGCGCACCGAGCGGCTGGTCACCCGCGTCGCGGAGACGGTGATCCCGAACGCGTACGGCAACTGGCGCGCCTACGGGTACCGCTCCGACGTGGACGGCGCGGAGCACCTCGCCCTTGTCCTTGGCGAGATCGAGGGGGGCATCGAAGCGGGGGAGGACGTCCTCACCCGTGTCCACTCCGAGTGCCTCACCGGCGACGTGTTCGGCTCTGCGCGCTGCGACTGCGGCGCCCAGCTTGACGCCGCCATGGCCAAGATCGCCGAGCACGGCCGCGGCGTGGTCCTCTACCTGCGGGGCCACGAGGGCCGCGGCATCGGCCTGCTGTCCAAGCTTCGCGCCTACAACCTGCAGGACGCGGGCGAGGACACGGTGGACGCCAACCTCAAGCTCGGCCTGCCGGTGGACGCCCGCGAGTACTCGGCTGCCGCCCAACTGCTCGATGACCTGGGCGTCCGCTCCGTGCGGCTGCTCACGAACAACCCCGAGAAGGTCGATGCCCTGGCGGCGCACGGCTTCGGCGTGACCCGGATTCCGCTGCCCGCGGTGGCCACCCCGCAGAACCTGCGCTACCTCACCACCAAGCGTGACCGCCTCGGTCACCAGCTCGAGTCGCTTGACGAGCGGGACCTGCCCGCAGCCGAGGTCTCCTAACGAGCGAGCTTGCGAGCGAATCGGTAAGCACTGTGCGTCCGCGAATGCGGACGACGAGCGCCAGCGAGGAATCCGTATGAGCGGGCAGGGGCGCCCGCGCTCGCGGCCGTGGCGGCGAACGACATAGCGCTTGCCATCGCCGCCACCCGCTGGCACGCGGAGATCACCGATTCCCTGGTGGACCGGGCCGCCGCGGCGGCCAAGGCCTGCGGCGTGACCGACGTGCTCGTGGTCCGGGTGGCAGGTGCGATCGAGCTGCCCGTCGTCGCCCAGGAGCTGGCCAAGCACTACGACGCCGTCGTCTGCCTTGGCGCGGTCATCCGCGGCGGCACGCCGCACTTCGAGTACGTGTGCGACGCGGTGACCGCCGGGCTGACCCGGGTGGCGCTCGACTCGGGCACGCCCGTCGGGAACGGCGTGCTAACGTGTAACACGGCCGAGGAGGCCCGCGCTCGCAGCGGGCTGCCGGACAGCAGCGAGGACAAGGGATGGGAGGCAGTCGTGGCCGCGCTTGACACCGCCATCCTGCTTCGCGACCTGCGCTGCGGGCACATTCCCCAGAACGAGCATTCGCGACATTAGCCGCGCTGCTGTCTCCCGGGGGGACGACCCCCCGTACCCCCCCGATGTCGCGACGCCCGGACCCGATGGCAAAGACCGCCATCTTACCAGGCCCGTTCGCCGCGACGGGCGTCGGCGAGGGTGCCTCTATCCGGGGCTCCAGCGAGAGCCCGGCGGGTACCCGGGAGATGCAGCGCTTCGCTCGTCAGGAGCCAGCCTTCGATTCGGGATAGACACGCGCACGTTCGGATAACAAAGGACTTCCCCATGCTCTCGCTGGTACTGCCCAAGGGCTCACTCGAAAAAGCCACCCTCGACCTCTTCGACGCCGCGGACCTGACCGTGCGGCGGTCGTCTGACCGCGATTACCACGCTTCGATCGATGACCCGAGGATCGACCGGGTGCGCTTCCTGCGGCCCCAGGAGATCCCCTCCTACCTGGAGCGCGGCCTGTTCGATATCGGTATCACCGGGCGTGACTGGATCACCGAGACGCAGGCGGACGTCGCCTCGCTCGGCGAACTGCAGTATTCCAAGGCGACCTCCAACCCGGTGCGCGTGGTCCTCGCCGTGCCGGACGGCGCGACCTGGCGGTCGGTCGAGGACCTGCCGGAAGGCATCAGGATCTCCACCGAGTTCCCGTCGCTGACCGAGCGGTTCCTGGCCAGCCACGGGGTCAAGGCGATGATCGTGCCGTCCTACGGCGCGACCGAGGCGAAGGTCCCGGACATCGTCGACGCCATCGTCGACCTCACCGAGACCGGCTCCTCACTGCGCAAGAACGGGCTGCGCATCCTGGAGACGCTGCTGACCAGCTACACCGAGCTGGTGGCCTGCCCGGCAGCCTATGCCGACCCCGACAAGCGGGCGGCTATGGAGGACATCGCGCTGCTGCTGCGCGGCGCCATCCGGGCCCGCGGCCAGGTGCTGCTCAAGCTCAACGTGGCGGGGGACAAGCTCGCGGCGGTGACCGCGATGCTGCCGGCCATGTCCTCGCCGACGGTGACCACACTCGCCAACACGGGCATGAACGCGGTGGAGACGGTGGTGGCCAAGCGCAGTGTCAACACGCTGATCCCCGCGCTCAAGGCGGCGGGCGCGCGGGACATCCTGGAGATTCCCATCTCCAAGATCGTCGAGTAGGGGCCCGGTGCCGCTGCGGCGCAATACGGCACGCTGACCGGCGCCGCCGGCAGCGGCGGCATATTCGGCGTTTGCGAGGGGTTGAGTTAAGCAGTCGCTAAAGACGCCGTAGCGGGTTACGCCGCCGCTCGGTAGCGTCGTAGTACCAGTGAGACTTCGAGGTGGGCAGTGCGCGACATCCTGAACACGATCACCAAATGGTGGGCCGCGGACGAGACGTTCGGCCTAGCGACGGTGGTGAGCACGTTCCGCAGCGCGCCGCGAGACCCGGGCGCCGCGCTCGCCGTGGAGAACGGCGGCGAGGTGATCGGCTCCGTCTCCGGCGGCTGCGTCGAGGGTGCGGTCTACGAACTGGCCACGGAGGTCACCGAGACCGGGCAGCCGGTGCTGCAGCGATACGGCTTCAGCGACGACGACGCGTTCGCCGTCGGCCTGACCTGCGGCGGTATCATCGACCTCTTCGTCGAGCCGGTGAACAAGACGACGTTCCCCGAGCTCGGTGACATCTACCAGGCCGTCGAGCGCGGCGAGCCGGTGGCGGTGGCCACGGTGATCTCCGGTCCCGGCCAGGTCGGCGCGCGCCGGGTCATCTGGGGCGACCCGGCGCGCGGGTCAACCGGCAGCCTGGGCGCGGGCGACCGGCTGGACGCCGCGGTCGACGACGACGTGCGCGGCATGCTCGCCCAGGGCCTGACCGGCACCCGCCACTACGGCGAGCACGGCGAGCGGCGCGGTGACGAGCTCGCGGTGTTCGTGAACTCGTTCGCGCCGCCGCCGCGGATGTTCGTGTTCGGCGCGATCGACTTCGCCGCCGCCGTTGCCCGGGTCGGCAAGTTCCTCGGCTATCACGTGACTGTCTGCGACGCGCGGCCGGTCTTCGCGACCAGGTCCCGCTTCCCCGACGCCGACGAGGTGGTGGTCGACTGGCCGCACCGGTTCCTGGCCGGCACCGAGGTGGACGCGCGGACGGTGATCGCCGTGCTCACCCACGACCCCAAGTTCGACGTCCCCGTCCTCGAGGTCGCGCTGCGCACCCCGGCCGGCTACATCGGCGCGATGGGCTCCCGCCGCACGCACGAGGACCGGCTCGAGCGGCTGCGCGCCATCGGGATGACCGAGGGCGAGCTGGCCAGGCTGCGCTCACCGATCGGACTCGACCTGGGCGCCCGCACCCCGGAGGAGACCGCGGTGTCCATCGCCGCCGAGCTCATCAAGCTGCGCTGGGGCGGCACCGGCCACGCGCTCACCGACACCGATGGCCGCATCCACCACGACGAGCGGGTCACCGCCGGATAGCTAAGGCAGTAATCAGAACGGGTGCGGCCGTCTCTGCATCCGTCCGCGCCTCTCGTGGCGGGCCGGCAGGACGCGCCGCGGCCTAGTCGCGCCGTCCGGTGAACGCAAGCCGGGCTCCGATGGCGATCATGGCGAGCCCGCCGGCGCCGCCGAGCAGGGCAAGACGCCGCGGGGAGCGGGACAGCCAGGCGCGGACGGTGCCGGCCGCCAGGGCCCATCCGCTGTCGCTGAGCAGCGCGACCCCGGCGAAGATCGCGCCGAGCACGATGATCTGGGCCGGCACGTTACCTGCCTGCCGGTCCACGAACTGCGGCAGGATGGCCGAGAAGAAGACGATCACCTTGGGGTTGGTGACCCCGACCGTGAACCCGTCGAGCACGATCCGCGCGGTGGTCTTCCGTTCCACCTGCACGCCAAGCGCCTCGGCCAGTGAGTGCCGGTGCCTGACCGCCTGGACGCCAAGGAATACCAGGTAGCCGGCGCCCGCCAGCTTGAGCACGGTGAACAGCACGATCGAGCGCTCGATCAGCGGCCCGATGCCGAACGCCACCGCCACCACCTGGGTGAACGCGCCCACCGTGTTACCGGCCACGGTGGCGACGCCGGCCACCCGGCCGAGCACGATCGCCCGGCTGACGGTGAACAGCACGCTCGGCCCGGGGATCAAGATGATGATGAACGCGGTCACCGTGAACGCGAGGAGGTGGGCGGTAGGCGGCATGGTGCGACCCTAACTCGCGCCCGCGCCCGGCTGCGAATGGATTACGCCGTGCCTTCACTCACTGGCCTTCGGGTGGCCCGGTCCGGCGTAGTCGATCCAGATCGTGGCCTTGTCAGTGTCCACCAGGTACCAGACCCGCCCGCCGCCGGTAACCTCGATCTGCCAGTGGTCAAAGGGCTTGCCGCCAACTTTCACGGGTGACCAGGGGTTCCTGAGACGGTGATGGCGTTGTGAGCCCGCCCACGGCGTCGGGTTTCGCCGCATGATCCGCCACGCCGCCAAGGTGTTGCCCGGAGCCTGGCGGCAGAGTTCCTCCCAGCCTCGTGCGGCATCGTTGTCATGGAAACGGATGTCCCAGTCTCCTGGCCCAGGCGGCGGGGCTACCCGGTCCCCTCGCCTAGGGCTCACTCAGGCACCTCAGGAGGAGGCACCGGGCCGTAGTCGTCGAACTCGTCGTATTCGCGCGTCGCCAGAGCGTACAGTTCCGGATCGGAGCAGATCTCGGCCGTGTACTTCCACGCGGCCACGATGCCTTCGACGGCCGCGCCGTTGTCGAGTTCCCCCGCCGTGCTCAGCGCCTCGAGCCACTCGGCGGCGAACTCCTGCCGCGCGTCTTCCGGCAGGTGCCGCACCCAGGGGAAGACCGCGGGAAGCACTTGTACCGCGAGCGTCATGACCATCGGGTCCTTCCTGATCATTTCCCTGAAGAGCCGGGTCGTGTCGCGCACCACGGCGTTGTCGGCGGCCGCCCGTTCCGCCGTGGTGATGACGAGGTCCTCAGCGTCGCGCCGGTGCAACAGCAGCCGCCGGCTGCCGGCCAGCCGGGCCAGCGTTGCCTTGGGCTTGTTCAGCAGGTCGCTGAGCGTGGCCTCAGCGGGAAGAGCCGTCATGACTTTCAAACTACCTGAAGTGTCTACGACCTTCAAGCTAATTGAAAAGTCGCGCCCGGCCTGCGCGGTGCAATGGCGTCCCGATCTTCGTCGCGGGCGGTGCCGGCCGCGGGTCGCTCGTCAACTACCGTGAGGCCATGGCCGAACATGTCGCGGGAATACTGCTCGCCGCCGGAGACGGGTCCCGGCTCGGGCAGCCGAAGGCGACCGTCGAGCTCGCCGGGTCAACGCTGGCCGAGCGAGGCGTCGCGCTGCTGCGCGACGGCGGGACGGACCCGGTGATCGTGGTGACCGGGGCCATTCCGGTCCAGATTCCCGGTGTGGTCAGCGTGCAAAACCCCGACTGGCTGACCGGCATGGGTTCCTCGCTGGCGACCGGACTGCGGGCACTGGCGAACGGTGACGCCGCGGCCGCGGTGATCGCCCTGGCGGACCAGCCGCTCGTCGGGGCGGCGGCGGTGCGCAGGCTGATCGCCGCCCACGCGAGCGGCGCTACCGTCGCGATCGCCGCCTACGACGGCAAGCCACGTAACCCGGTGCTCATTGACCGGGTCCACTGGCCGGCCGTGACCGAGGCGGCGGCCGGGGACGCGGGCGCGCGGCCGTTCCTGCGCGCGCACCCGAACCTCGTCACGCTGGTGGAATGCGGGGACACCGGCAGCCCCGACGACATCGATACCCCCGAGGACCTGGCCCGGCTGCGGGCGGCCCTGCTCGGGGACTGACCAGGGGCCGGTTACCGATGCCCGCCCCGCTCGCCATGCCGCGCCGCGAGCTCGCCGGCCATTGCGCAGCGCCTCGGGCGCGAGCACGCCAAACCGGTAGAAGAATGCCGATTCCTCCTCGAAGGACCGAACCTCGTGCCGGGCGTCCTCCGCGCAGCCGAAGACCTCGTAGCCGCCCAGTCAGGGCCAGGTTTGCATCGCGGGCGCCCTGTCTGGGCACCCGCTGCCCGGAGGCTGAGCCGCGCCCGGTTACTGGGCCTGGACGCCCCAGCGGACCGTGACGGAGGCGCGCGGCGGCAAGACGATCAGGTCCTCGCCGCTGACGAACGCGTTCGGCGGGCAGGTCATCGGCTCGACGGCCACCGCGGCCCGGTGCAGCTCCTCCTCGAGCGGGTCGCTGGTGAAGACCTGGAGCCAGGTGTTGGCGGCGTCCATCCACATGGCCGTGGTCAGCTCGCCGCTGGTCAGCCGGACCCAGGCGAGGCCGTCTTGCTCCCGGCGCAGCCCGGTGAAGGCGTGGTCGAGCTCTATGCCCGCGAGCTTGCGCGCCGCGCGCAGGTCGTAGCCCGTCCCGGTCACGTCCTGGGCGGGACCAGCCGGGATGAGCCGGTCATCGACGGGCAGCCAGCGGTCGGCGGGCAGCTCGAGCTCGCACTCGTCGATCGTCGCGGTGCCCGCCGTCAGGTACGGGTGAGTCCCGGTACCCCAGGGCGCCGGGCGGCTGCCCTTGTTCGTCGCGGTCACCGTGACGTGCAGCCCGGACTCCGCGTCAAGCCGGTAGGTCACGTCGGTCTGCACGGCGAACGGGTAACCCTGCTGGCCGTGCGGCAGGCAGCGCAGCGTCACCTCGCCGCGGTCATGCGCGGTCCTCGTCCAGGGCATCCACCGGGTAAGCCCGTGGATGGCGTTACCGCGGGCGGGCTCGGACAGGGCCAGCTGCTGGTCCTCGCCGTCGAAGACGTAGCGGCCGCCGTCCACCCGGTTCGGCCACGGCGTCAGCAGCTGGCCGGCGCCGTGCGGCGGGAGTTCATCGGCGTCGAAGCCGGTGACCAGGAAGGTGTCGCCGAACCTGAGGCCGCGCAGCCCGGCGCCAAGCTCGGTCACGGTCGCGCGGTAGTCGCCGGCCTCGATCTCATACTGCGTGCCGGTGAGCGGGATCGTCATGCCGATCAGCATACGGACCCCGCGTCGCGCCATGCACCGACGCGCGCCGCTCCGCCATCATCGTAATCGTAAGGATCTTTTAATATCTCGACTGTCAATCATGCCCTAGGATCGCGAATTGACATTATGTGGGGCATGTGAGCGCGAGGAGAAACGCGTTTCTGCGCAGCGTCTTCACCATTCAGAACCCGCCCTTGCGCTGCGGTTTTGCATTCTCACGTAGTGAGACCAGCGCTTCGTTTCCATGGAGAAGGGCCGACGGGGCTGCTTGGGGAGCGGGGGACCGTCAGCCCCGTCGGCAATTAAGAATCTACCCTCACCGGAGTGGTTCTGTCATTCCTTCGTGATCTTGAGTTGTGTTGATCTTGGCTTGGTTTCACATGTCATAAGCCGCGCCACGGCACGCGACGCGGACGGACGGGGCACGGGAAGGGTTAGCCGCGCCGCGGGCTCAGCCGGCCATTGCGCAGCGCCTCGGCCGCGAGCACGCCAAACAGGTAGAAGTAGGCCGATTCCTCCTCCTCGAAGAACCGAACCTCATGTCGCGCGTCCTCCGCGCAGCTGAAAACCTCGTACCCGCCGTCCGTCTTGAACAGGCACATGGCCCCGGTAACCTCCTCGTCGACCGCGTAGGCGGACCGCGGGATATCCGCCATGTCCACCAGGTCGGCAAAGATGGCGGACATGGCGAGCCGCGGCTTGCGCGCCGCGCGCCGGCCCCGTACCGCGCCGGTCAGCTTACCGAGCGCTCCGGCCGCCAGGCCGCCAGGCGACTGCTGCCCGGGCGCCGGGGGCGGCGCCGGGGCGAGTGGGCCGGTCCGGATGACATCCGCCGCGGCGGCCGCTGATACCGGAGCCGCCGAGGGCGCGGGCGTCGGCGGGGGGGCGAGCGGGGTCGCGGCGGGCCCCGGCGGCGCGCCCGCCGCGGCGACCGGGGGCAGCGTCGGCGGTACCGAAGTCATGGCGGGTGCCTGCGCCTTGGGCTCGGCGAGGCTCGCAGGCCCGGCGGCCTGAGCGGAGAGCGGTGCCTGCTGCGTTGACGGCGATGGCTGCGGTAGGAACTGCGGTGCTGGCGCGGCCGGTGCGTGCTGCGCTGCCGGAGACGCCGCCGCCAGCTGGGCAGGCTGCCCGGCCTGCGGCTGCCCGGCCGCGACCGGTGCCTGCTGGTACGCGGGAACGGGTGTCTGCGGCGCCGGCTGAGCGTACTGCTGCGTCCCGGCGGGCCCCCCGGAGGGCGCGGCCACGGCGGTGCCCTGGCCGGGCTGGGCATAGCCGGCTTGCGGCATCCCGTTGACTGGGTAGCCGCTAGCCGCCGTACCCTGCGGATCGGGGCCAGGCTGGAAGTACCAGGTGCCGCTGCCGTCCGGCGCCGGCGAGCCGTGCCACGCCGCCACGGCGGCCGGTGCCTGCTGTGCCGACGGCGTCACGGGTTGCGCGGACTGGGTCAACGAGGGCTGGGTCGGCGCGGGCTGGGTCAGCGAGGGCTGGGTCGGCGTGGGCTGGGCGGGCAGGGCGGACTGTGCCGTCGGTGCCTGCTGTGGCCCTGTGCCTTGGCCCACGTCCGGCGCCTGCGGCGTGCCGAGCGGCGCGGGCTGCGGGAACTGCTGCGCGAATGGCTGCTGTACCCCAGGGGATTGCTGTGCTCCCAAGGATGGCTGTGCTCCCAGGGAGTGCTGTGCTCCCAGGGCAGGCTGCGCCATGGGTAGCTGCGGCCTGCCAGGCAACGGCGGCCCGGCGGGCGGCTGTGCCTGGTTCATGGCCGCGGGCTGCGCTCCAGGGACGCCCGGCTGGACGGCGGCCGAGTACGGTGCGCCTGGCCCGGCCGCCATCCCGGGGTACTGCTGCCCGCCCAGTGCCGGCTGCCCGCCAGAAAGATGCGGCGCGGAGCCGGGCGCCGTCTCGCCTCGCGGTGAAACTCCCGGTTGGCCGAGTGCGCTGGCCGCCGTGGCCGGGCCGGGAGCGCCGGGCAGTCCCGCGCCGCGCTCCGGGCCGGCGGGCAGCTGGTACGGGCGGGCCGACGGGAACTGCTGGCCCGCCGCGGCCGGCTGCTGCGGCCTCGCGGGGGGTTGCCCCGACGGAGGCTGTGCTTGCTGGGACTGTGCTTGCTGGGACTGGGCTTGCTGGGACTGTGCTTGCTGGGACTGTGCTTGCTGATGCTGGGCCTGCGGGAGCGGCGCCCGCGGAAGCTGGGCCAGGCCGCCGGCCGGGAGCTGGCCGCGGGCCGGCTGCGGTGCGGCCGTCTGGCCGTTCCACCCGGTCATCCCGCCGGACACAGCGCCGTCAGGGGCGGCTCCCGTCACGTGCTGGTCGAATCCGCGCCCGGCACTGCCGGGGTCCCCGGCAGCGAGCGCCCTCGGCAGCGCGGAAAGCAGCAGCGCGATCGGGAACTCGTGCCGTTCCTCGGCCAGGTCGGTGACGTCGTGCCTGGGCACGACGACCTCGAAGACGCCGCGGTCTACCTCCCAGTAGCCGAGCTGCGCGGCACGCTTGGAGTCCATGCCCAGGTAGACGATGTGCAGCCGGTCGCCGAGGTCATCGAGGACCAGGCAAGGCTCGCCGTGGTAGGACCCGATGGGCCGCGATTCCCACAAGCCGTCGAGATCGTTAAGGCGCACCTGCTTGCGCCAGATGCCGCCAGGCGCGGGGGAGAAGCCGTGCTCCTCCGGCGGCGGCGGCGCGGCGAACAGGGTGACGTCGTGATCGGACGGGCCGACCGCGGCCTGGTACGAAGCGCCGAGGTAGGAGGCCATGAGCCGGTATCGCATGGGGACTTACCCCTCCCTCGGCAGCCGCCAGGCCAGGCCGTCATACCGGACGACTGGTTCCTCGCCCGCGTCCGCAAGCCGGCACAGCGAGGTGCCGACGGGTATCTGGATCGGCTCCAGGTAGAACTCCGCCCGCCCGGGCACGCCGCGCGCGCTGACCGGCACGTACCCGTCGATTTCCCTCGCCTGCCAGCACAGGAAGTACAGCTCCGTCAGGTCAGGCGAGAAGTCAGAGCCCTCATAGCCCAGGCCGAGCGCGTAGAACGCGTCCGCGGGGTTACGCAAGACGACGTCACGGGCCCGGTGCACGTACCCGGCGATCACTCCGCGCTGGCCGCTCATGTACGGCCCGACCATCCTGGGCGGCACGACCTTTCTCATCGGCGTGCCGGGAAGAACCCGCGCGGCTTGCGCCGGCTCGCGTGCCGAACCCACGGATCTCCTCCTTCCCCCTGCGCCGAAGTTCAGGTCCGGATAACCGGTGTCCTGGTGGTGGCCTGCACATAGCTGCAGGTCAAGAGACTCCCACATCCGGGCACATGCACTCAACTGATTCTGCCGTGGAGTTTGACGATACTCACGGTTAAATACGCCTTTCATGGATTTGGCTACATTGGGTATCCAGCGCCTGCCCCGGCGCGGGGCCGTCACCTGGGCCCCGGCCGGCCACTCACCCGCGCTGGACGGCCGCGAGCGGCGGTAGGGTCGCCCTTGTGCCAGTGACCAGACCAGCGGGCGACGCCGGCGGCGCCGACCCGGCGGTAACCGCGGTCCTCGCCGCGTACGCGGCCGGCCAGGCGACGGAGCAGGCGGCGCTGACCGCCATCGCCGCCACCCGCCTGCTCGTGCCGGTGGTCGCGGTTCCGGTCGAGCCGGGTGCCCGGCCGGATGACTCCGGGACCCCGCAGCCTGGTTGCGCGCGGCACGGTGGTGCGGCACCGGGCGATGCCGGGGACGCCACGCCTGCGGGGGCCGAGGGTGAGAAGGAGACGGAGATGGCGTTGCCGACGCTGATCGGCAACGACGGCCGCAAGGCGGTCATCGCGTTCACCGGCACGGAGACGATCAGCCGCTGGCGCGCGGACGCGCGCCCCGTCCCCGTTCCCGCCGGCCGCCTGTGGCCCGCCGTGACGGCTGAGCAAGCCGACGCGGTCGTGATCGACGTGGCGGGACCGGTCCCGCTGGTGATCGAGGGAGCCCGGCTCGCGGCGATGGCGGGCGGGGCGCCGCCGCCGCCACCGCACCTGGACCCCGACGTCCGCGCCCAGGTCGCGGCGGTCACCCGCGACTTCACGCTCGGGCCGGGCGGTCCCGACGCCGAGCTGACCGTCACGCTCACCGTGGCGGACCCGGCAGGCGCCCGGGCCGCCGCCGCGGCGATCGCCGCCCGCCTCGCCCCCCGGCTGCGCTGCGGCATCGCGGTCCGGTTCGGCTAACCGCCGGTCTTTCTCCGCGGCGGCGCCGTGGCCTGGCGCGATCCCGGGCCGCCGCTGCCGGTAGGGTGATCAGCATGTTTCGGTGGCTGACGGCGGGAGAATCGCACGGGAAGGCGCTCGCGGCGATCTGCGACGGCGTGCCGGCGGGAGTGCGGGTCACCAGCCAGGACGTGGCCGCGGCCCTCGCGCGGCGGCGGGCCGGCGACGGCCGGGGCGCGCGGATGAAGTTCGAGCAGGACGAGGTTGAGCTCACCGGCGGCGTGCGGCACGGGGTGACGCTCGGCGGGCCGGTCGCCATCCGGGTCGGCAACAGCGAGTGGCCCAAGTGGGAAACGGTCATGTCGCCCGACCCGGTCTCCGGCGAGGAACTCGCGAATCAGGCGCGCAACGCCCCGCTGACCCGCCCGCGTCCCGGCCACGCGGACCTGGCAGGCATGCAGAAGTTCGGGCACACCGATGCCAGGCCGGTCCTCGAGCGGGCGAGCGCGCGGGAGACGGCCGCGCGGGTCGCGCTCGGCGAGGTGGCAAGGAGAATGCTCGAGCAAGCGCTCGGCGTCGAGATCGTCTCGCACGTGGTGGCGCTCGGCTCGGTCACCGTGCCGGACGGCACGCCGCCGCCGGCCCCCGCCGACCGGCCGCGGATCGACGAGGACCCGGTGCGCTGCGCGGACGCGGCCACGTCCGCGCGGATGGTCGCGGAGGTCGACGCGGCCCGCAGGGACGGCGACACGCTGGGCGGCGTGGTCGAGGTGGTGGTGTACGGGCTGCCACCGGGGCTCGGCAGCTTCACCCAGTGGGACAGGAAGCTCGACGCGCGGCTCGGCGCCGCGCTCATCTCCGTCCAGGCGATCAAGGGCGGTGGAATTCGGCGACGGGTTCACCACGGCCGGCCGCCGCGGCTCCGGTGCGCACGACGAGATCTACCTCGACGCCGACGGGGTACGCCGGCGCACCAACCGGGCCGGCGGCATCGAGGGCGGCATGTCCACCGGCGAGGTGCTCCGGGTGCGGGCCGCGATGAAGCCGATCTCGACCGTGCCGCGCGCGCTCGAGACGATCGACGTTGCGACCGGTGAGCCTGCCAAGGCGATCAACCAGCGCAGTGACGTCACCGCGGTGCCCGCGGCCGGCGTGGTCGCCGAGGCGATGGCGGCGCTGGTGCTCGCCGAGGCGGCGACGGAGAAGTTCGGCGGCGACACCGTCGAGGAGCTGCGCAGGAACGCGGAAGGCTACCTCAAGAGCCTGGTGATCTCCTGATGGCCGGCCCCGGCGCCGCGCAAGGCGCCGCGAACGGGCAAGGCACGCACGGGCAAGGCCAGCCGCCGCGGCGGGAAGCCGGGCGCGCTGTCGTCCTCATCGGCCCGCCCACGGCCGGCAAGTCGTCGGTCGGCGGCCTGCTCGCCGCCGCGCTCGGCGTGCCGTTCGCGGACACGGACGCGCTGGTGGCCAGGGCCGCGGGCAAGCCGGTCGGCGACATCTTCGTGGACGACGGCGAACTGGCCTTCCGCGGGTTCGAGCGCGGTGCCGTGGCGAGCGGGCTTGACCAGGTCAAGGCCGAGGGCGGGGTGCTCGCGCTCGGCAGCGGCGCGGTGCTCGACCCCGACGTGCGGCGGATGCTCGCCGGGCAGGTGGTCGTCTACCTGGAGGCCGAGTTCGCCACCGTCGCCAAGCGCACAGGCCTGGACCGGCCCCGCGTCGTGATCCCTGGCAACCCGCGCGGCCGGCTGCGCGCCATGCTCGAGGAGCGGCGCCCGGTCTACGCCGAACTCGCGTCGCTCACCGTGTCCACCGACGACCTGGCCCCCGAGGAGGTGGCCGCCGACCTGGCCAAGCGGCTGCGCGGATGAGCGAGACGCGGATAGGTGTCGGCGGGGAGCAGCCGTATGAGGTGGTCGTCGGCACCGGCATACTGAGCGAGCTGCCCGGCCTGGTGGGCAAGCGGGCGGAGACGGCGGCCGTGATCCACGACGAGCGGGTCGGCGCGGTGGCCCGCCCGGCCTGCCGCGCGCTCCGTGAGGCTGGGTACCGGGTGGCATCGGCCGAGGTGCCGGGCGGCGAGGCGGCCAAGGACGTCGCGGTACTCGCCAGGCTCTGGTCCTGGCTGGCCGAGTCGAAGGTGACAAGGACCGACTGCGTGGTCAGCGTCGGCGGGGGAGCGGTGACCGACCTGGCCGGGTTCGCCGCGGCGACCTGGCTGCGCGGGGTCGCCGTCGTGCACCTGCCGACCACGCTGCTCGGCATGGTCGACGCCGCGGTCGGCGGCAAGACCGCCATCGACATCGCCGCGGGCAAGAACCTGGTCGGCGCGTTCCACCCGCCTGCCGGGGTGCTCGCCGACCTGGCGACCCTGGAGACGCTGCCGCGCGAAGACTACGTGGCGGGACTCGCCGAGGTGATCAAGGCGGGGTTCATCGCGGACGGCGAGATCCTGCGCCTGGTGGCGGCGGACCCGGGCGGCGCGGCGACGCCGCACGGGCAGCACAGCAGGGAACTCGTCGAGCGGGCGATCGCGATGAAGGCCCGCGTGGTCTCCGCCGACCTGCGCGAGTCGGGCCTGCGCGAGACGCTCAACTACGGGCACACGCTCGCGCACGCCATCGAGAAGCTCGAGCGGTACACCTTCAGGCACGGCGACGCGGTGGCGATCGGCATGGTGTTCGCCGCCGAGGTCGGCCGGCTGTCGGGACGCCTGACGGAACGAGAGGTCGCGCTGCACAAGGAGCTGCTTACCTCCGTCGGGCTGCCGGTCGGCTACCCGCGCTCCGCCTGGCCGGCCCTGCGCGAGGCCATGTCCCTGGACAAGAAGGCCCGCGGCGCCCGGCTGCGCATGATAGTACTCAACGGCGTGGGAAACCCAGTCAGCTACGACAGCCCGCCCGAGGACCTCCTGGCCGAGGCGTACCAGGCGGTGGCGGTATGACCGCGGAAACCGCGCGGGAAGCCGGTGCGCGCCGGGTGCTCGTGCTTAACGGGCCGAACCTCGGCCGCCTCGGCAAGCGGGAGCCGGCGATCTACGGCACGGCGACCTACGCCGACCTGACCGAGCTGTGCCAGCGGACCGGCCGGGAACTCGGCCTCGACGTCGAGGTACGGCAGACCGACTTCGAGGGCGAGCTGATCGGCTGGATCCACGAGGCCTGCGACAACGCCCTGCCGGTGGTACTCAACCCCGCCGCGTTCACCCACTACTCCCTCGCCGTCATGGACGCGGTCAAGATGCGCACCGCACCGCTCATCGAGGTGCACATCTCCAACATCTCTGGGCGCGAGGACTTCCGTCACCAGTCGGTGATCACCGGCTCGGCGACCGGGATCATCGCGGGCTTCCACTTCCAGTCCTACGTCCTCGCCCTCCGCGCGATCGACGAGCTAACCCGCCAGGACGGCACCACGGGATCCCCCGGCGGGCCGGGCAAAGGGTGATCGTCCTCGTCGGGTTCATGGGCGCGGGCAAGACGACGGTGGGGCGCCTGCTCGCCGCGGAGCTCGGCGTTCCGTTCACCGACAGCGACAAGGTGATCGAAGAGCGGGCGGGCAAGCCCATCCGGCAGGTCTTCGCCGACGACGGAGAGCCCGCCTTCCGCGCCCTTGAGCACCAGGTGATCGCGGACCTGCTTAACGGCCCCGACATCGTGCTCGCGCTCGGCGGTGGCGCGGTCGAGCACGCGCTGACCAGGAAGCTGCTCGCGGCGGCGCCGGTGGCCTTCCTGCGGGTCAGCTACGCCGAGGCGCTCAACCGGGTCGGCGGCGACGGCGGCCGCCCGATGCTCGCCAGGCGCGACATCGCCGACGTTTTCGCCGGCCGGCAGGCCGCCTACTCGGCCGTGGCGACGCTCACGGCCGACGTCGACGGCCGGTCGCCGGAAGACATCAGCGCCGACATCCTCGCCGCCCTGGACTGAGCGCCTGGGCAGGGCGCGCGCCCGATACGATGGCGGAGCCATCGGGCGCGCACCGGGGGTACGGGGGGTCGTCCCGGGAGTTAAGAGCCGCACGGGCTGGCCGGTCGCCTCGAGCACGGACATCCACAGGTCGCCGTCCGGGTCGACCTGGTTGCGGCCGGCGGTGGCGACGGAGATCGGGATGTGCACGAACCGGCCGTGCCACCGGCCGACGACCATCGCCGTCCGCCCGGCCATCGCGGCGTGCACGGCGGCCTGCGCGAGCCGCAGGCAGTACACCGCGTCCCAGCCGTTGGCAGGCACGCTGCGGATCGCATACCCCGGGTCGACGTAGCGCAGGCTGAGCTCCTCGCCGGCGGTCGCGAAGTCCGCGATGATCCGCTGCCGCAGCAGGCCGCCGATGTCGGCGAGCCGGGCGTTGCCCGACGCGTCCACCGCGCCGTCGTAGTCGAACAGGTCCTGGCCCGCGCCCTCGGCCACCACGACGACGGCATGGCCACGCCGCCGTACCCGGTCCCGCAGCCTGCCGAGGAACCCGCCCGGACCGTCAAGACGGAAGGGCAGCTCGGGTATCAGCACGAAGTCCACGTCATGGCTGGCCAGCGCCGCCAGGTCGATGTCCCCCATGCCGCGGAAGCCGTCACTGAAGCCGAGCACCTGCGTGGATCCCGTAGTTGCGGCGAGTTCGAGTACCAGGCCCGGGTAACGCTATCTAAGCCGGGGCCAGCCGCCCAGGTACGATCGTGGTCGATCGTCTGAGGCACGTCGAAGTAGATGTACAGCGGCGGCCGCGCCGTCCGGCTCCTCGGGCATCTTCGCCGCGCCGCGCAGCCGCCGACGCCGCCGATCACGAACAGCAGCGAGATGTCGTCGAGCGCACCCGGTCCGCCTCGTGCACGTCGATGCGGTGAGCTCGCGCCGGCCCTTGACGAGCGCCGGCCATCGGCGACACGAAGGCGGGCTCGCGCTGAGGCGCCGACGCCAGGTCGGCGTGCGTGATGACAACGGGTCAGCGGTACTCGCCATGTGCACTAGCATGCCGTTTCCGTGTTACAGCCGGGGTCTCGCAAGGAGTGGTCTAGACAAGTGTGGTCTAGACCATGGAGTTTAAGCTACCTACCGGCGATGTACGCGCGGCACCCAGGGGATAGCCTCCGCCCCACCGGCAGGTTAAATTGGCACCCGGTGACGGCAAGATCGGCACAGGCGATCGGCACAGGCGATCGGCACAGGGGCCGGCGATGGCCGGCCGAGCGAGCGGCCACAAGCGGCAGGGAGGCCAGAATATGCGCGTCGGGATGATGCTCAACTACGCGGGCGGGTTCACCGAGACGGTCAGTGAGCTCGCGGACTTCGAGTCGGCTGGCCTGCAGATCGTCTTCGTGCCCGAGGCGTACAGCTTCGACGCGGTCAGCCAGCTCGGCTTCATCGCCGCCCGCACCCGGCAACTTGAGATCGCCTCGGGCATCCTGCCGATCTACTCCCGCACCCCGGCGCTGACCGCGATGACCGCGGCCGGCCTGGACTTCGTCTCCGGCGGCCGGTTCACCCTCGGCCTCGGCACCAGCGGCCCGCAGGTGATCGAGGGCTGGCACGGGGTGCCCTACGACGCCCCGATCGGCCGCACCAGGGAGCTCATCGAGATCTGCCGCGCGGTCTGGCGCCGCGAGCGCCTCGACCATCACACCAAGCTCTACGACATCCCGCTCACCAGCGGGGGCACCGGCCTCGGCAAGCCGCTCAAGCTGATCAACCACCCGGTCCGGCAGCGCATCCCGGTCATCATCGCCGCCCTCGGCCCGAAGAACGTCGCCCTCGCCGCCGAGCTCGCCGAGGGCTGGCAGCCCATCTTCTACTTCCCGGAGAAGGCGGGCCTCACCTGGGACGCGGCGCTCGCCGAGGGCACGGCCAAGCGCGACCCGCAGTTGCCGCCGCTCGACGTGATCGCCGCCGCCCCGTTGGCGATCGGCGACGACGTCACGCACCTGCGCGACATCAACCGCCCGGCGCTGGCGCTCTACATCGGCGGCATGGGCGCCCGCGGCAAGAACTTCTACCACGATCTCGCCTGCCGGTACGGCTACTCCGGCGAGGCCAACCGGATCCAGGACGCCTACCTGGCCGGCCGCAAGGACGAGGCCGCCGCCCTGGTGCCCGCCGAACTGGTCGAGAACATCACGCTCATCGGCCCGCTCGGCTACGTCAAGGAGCGCCTCGCCGCCTACCAGGAGGCCGGCGTCACCACGCTCAACGTCACCGCGCTCGGCGCCAGCCACGCCCAGCGCGTCAAGGACATCGAGACGATCCGCGAACTCGTCGGGTAACAGCAAGAAACGCATGCTCCGGAACGGGGGCGTACTCCGCCTGTCCCCGTTCACTGAGCCGTTACGGCTTACGGCCGACCCCGCCGTAGATGGACACCTCGCCCGGGGTCGGCCGCGGCGCGCGCGTGTCCGGCCGCCACTCCGAGACCAGCACCACGCCGGGCGGCACCAACTCGAGGCCGGAGAACGCGAGCGACGCGAACTCGTCGGCGTCGCGTACGTGCATCGGTCAGCCCGGCCTCCTGGTAGGCGCGCTGCCCGCCGCCCACGCCCACCGGGTCGTGCTCCATCGTCACGTGCGACGCCGCCAGGTACGAACCGGACGGCAGCGCGTCGAGCAGCGTGGAGATGACCGCCTCCGGCTTGTCCTCCTCCGCGAGGAAGTGCAGCACCGCGACGAGCATCAGCGCGACCGGCTTGCTGAAGTCGAGCACCGACCGGGTCGCCGGCGAGTTGAGTATGTCGAGCGGCGACTTGAGGTCGGCCTGGATGTAGGCGGTACGGCCCTCGGGCGCGGAGGTGAGCAGCGCCCGGGCGTGCGCGAGCACCATCGGGTCGTTGTCGACGTACACCACCCGGCTCGCCGGGTCGATCGCCTGCGCGATCTCGTGCACGTTGTTCGTGGTCGGCAGGCCCGAGCCGATGTCGAGGAACTGCCTGACCCCCGCTTCTGCCGCGAGGTACCTGACCACCCGGCCGAGGAACCGCCGGTTCTCACGGAGCCCGATCCGCCCGGAAGGCCATGAGGCGAGCGCCCGGTCGGCGACCGCGCGGTCCGCGGCGAAGTGGTTCTTGCCGCCGATGTAGTAGTCGTACATCCGTGCCGGGTGCGGCCGCGACGTGTCAATGCCAGGCCCGGGGAACTCGTCCGCGCCGTGGCCTGCCATGCCGCACCTCCCGGCTCGTCCCGGTTGAATCGCTCTTCAGTGTAAACGGGCGGCATCCGCCCAGGCACGTTAAAGACGGTTAATATTGGTGAACCGCAGGCGACCCTGGACGTTAAGAAACGCGTCGTCGGCGGGCACCCGCGCACCGCGGTCACGGCTTTCTGGCGACGCCGCCGCCCGGCCGGGCTGCGGCTGCGCTGGTCCTTCGCAGGACGCTAAGACGGGAACGTCACCGTGACGTCCAGGCCGCCTTCAGGCCTGGCCCGCACGGCGAGGTCGGCGCAATGCGCGCTGGCGACGGCCGCGACGATGGCCATCCCCAGCCCGTGGCCGCCGTCGTGGCGGGTCCGCTCGCCGTCGAGTTGCTGGAACGGCTCGAGCAGGCGGCCGACGTCACCCGGCGGGACGACGGGGCCGCTATTCGACGCGGAAAACCGGGGGCGCCCGCCGTGGATCCCGGTGGTGACCTGGACGTGCCCGTCGGGCCGGTTGTGCCGCACGGCGTTGTCCACCAGGTTGGCGACCAGGCTCATCGCCAGGGCCGGGTCCCCGGTGACGAGGGCGGGGCGCAGGACCGCGGCCACGCGCACGCCCCGGCGGTCGGCGTCTCGGCGGCCGGCTCGCCATCACCAGGGAGGTGACCTCGGCGAGGTCGAAGGGCTCCCGGTTTCGCAGGCCGCCCTGGCCGGCGGCCAGGGTGAGCAGCGCGTCGACGAGGCGTTCTTGCTGCTCGCCGAGTTGGAGCACCTGCTCGCAGGCGGCCCGCAGCGATTCCGCGCTCGCGGCGGGATCGGCGAGCGCCACCTGCAGGACGGTCCGCTCGGCCGCGAGGGGAGTGCGAAGCTCGTGGGACGCGTTCGCGACGAAGCTCCGTTGCGACTCGAACGCGGCCGCGAGGCGGGCGAACAGCCCGTTCAGCGTGTCCCTGAGTTCCCGGAACTCCTCGTAGCCGCCGGCCACGCTCAGCCGCTCGTTCAGGCTGCTCGCGGAGACCGCGCGGGCGGCGGACGTGATGGCCCGCAGCGGCCGCAGTGCCCGGTCGGCGACCAGCCCGAGGCCGTCCACCTTGTCGCGGACGGTGCCGGCCGCGGTCAGCATCAGCACCCGGCTGCCGGAGTCCCCGGCGGTGATCCGGCGGCACACCTCGTCGCCGTGCACGCCGGGCAGGTCCCGGTCGAGCACCACCACGTCGTAGCGGGTGCGGTCGAGGTGGCCGAGCGCCTCGTGCCCGTCCAGGACCAGGTCAACGGCCATGCCCTCGCGACGCAACCCGGCGGCGACCGCCGTGGCGAGAACTTCGTGATCCTCTACGACCAGCACTCTCATCCCTACCAGCATGCCAGGGCCAAGGTGACAGCCAGGTGTCATCCGCCGGCACCGGGGTGACACCGGCACGAGCGTAAATCTGTGCTCGTGGACAACGCGATAGAAGCGAACGCGCTCGGCAAGCGTTACCGGCGACGGTGGGCCCTGGCGGACTGCACGCTGACGGTGCCGGCCGGGCAGGTGGTCGGGCTGGTCGGGCCGAACGGGTCGGGCAAGACAACTTTCCTCGAGCTGGCCGTCGGGCTGCTGCGGCCGACCACGGGAACGATCACCGTCCGGCCGCGGGCCGGGTTCGTCGCCCAGGGCGCGCCGGTGTACGCGGACCTGTCCGTGGCCGATCACCTGCGCATGGGACAGGGGCTCAGCGCGCGCTGGGACGCCCGCCTGGCCCGGCGCCGGGTGGATGGCCGGCCTGGACCCGCGGCAGCGGGCCGGGCGGCTGTCGGGCGGCCAGCGGGCGCAACTCGCGCTCACGCTCGCCGTGGCCAGGCGCCCGGAACTGCTGGTTCTCGACGAGCCTGCCGCCAACCTGGACCCGCTGGCCAGGCGCGACTTCCTGGACTCAGTGACCAGGGCGGTCGCGGCCTCGGGGCAGGGCATGACGACGGTGTTCTCCTCCCACCTGGTGGCCGACCTGGAACGGACCTGCGGCTACCTCATCCTGCTCGCGGGCGGCCAGGTGCGGCTGGCCGGGCCGGTCGACGCGCTGCTCGCCGCCCATCACCACGCCAAGTCCCTTGATGACCTGGTGGTCAGTTACCTGCGGGAGGGGCCACGATGACTTGGTTCGCCTGGCGGCAGGCCCGCGCGCAGACCCTGATTGCCCTGGCGGCGGTCCTCGTCGTCGCCATCGTCGCCTTCGCCGACGGCCGGACAAGCACCATGCTCCGGATGTGGCTGTCGGTGCTGGTCGTCGTCGTCCCTGGCCTGCTCGGCGCGTTCTGGGGCGCGCCGCTGGTGGCCGCCGAGCTTGAGTCCGGCTCGTTCCGGCTGGCCTGGACGCAGGACGTGTCCAGGGTCCGCTGGCTGGCGCTGCGGCTCGCGGTCAGCGGGCTGGCGGGCATGGCCGTGGCCGGCCTGCTGAGCTGGGTGGTCACCTGGTGGGCCAGCCCGCTTGACCGCGGCGGCCTGGATCAGTTCGGGTCGTTCGACTCGCGGGACATCGGGCCGGCCGGGTACGCCGCGTTCGCGTTCGCGCTTGGCGTGCTCCTCGGCGCGCTGCTGCGCCGGACGGTGCCCGCGATGGCCGCGACGCTCGCCGGGTTCACCGCGGCGCGGGTCGCGTTCCGGCTGCTGGCCCGCCCGGTCTTGCTGCCCCCGGTGACCCAGGCGCTTGCCCTCGACCCGGCGACCACCGGCTACGGGTCGTCTGGGTTCCTGCCCCTGGCGCCGTCGTCGTCGCTGCAGCCCGCCGCACCTGACCTGCCGAACGCCTGGGTCACCTCGATCGGGATCGTCGATGGAAAGGGCGACGGGCTGACGGGCAGCGTACTGGCCGGCGACTGCCCGGACATCGGCCGCGGCGGGGGCGGCGGCATCGTCAACCCGTTCGCCAGCGGCTCCAGCCACGTCCCGGCATCGCCGGGCGCGGCGGACACGATGCACAACTGCGTCGCCCGCATCGCGGCCACGTACCACGAGGTGGTGACGTACCAGCCGGCCAGCCGGTACTGGCCGCTGCAATGGTGCGAGCTTGGCGTGTTCCTCACGGCCGCGCTGCTGCTCGCCGCGGCCTGCGCCTGGCGCGTCCGCAAGATCGGGTGAGGACGCCGCGCACCTGACCGGCGCCCGGCGCCGAGCTAGAGTCGAGGCATGCCGGAGATCCACGCCGCCCGCCGCGGCCGCGCCAGGCAGCTTGTCCGCGAGACCGGAGCGGACGCCGCCCTCATCACCGCCGGGCCGAACGTCCGCTACCTCACCGGCCTGGCCAGCTCCAACGCCGCCCTGCTGCTGCCGGCGGACGGCGACGGCGCGCTGCTCGCGACCGACTCCCGGTACACGGGCGCCGCGCTGCGCGACGCCCCCGACCTTGAGCTGGTCACCGACCGCTTCATCGAGGCGAAGCTCGCCGTCGCGGCGGCCCGCCGCGGGGTACGGCGCCTCGCCTTCGAGGCGCACGAGATGACCGTCGAGCGGCACGCGGAGCTGGTAGCGGGCGCCGACGGCATCGACACCCTCCCGTTCGGGCGACAGATCGAGAAGCTCCGCATGGTGAAGGACGCCGACGAGATCGAGAAGCTCGCGGTCGCCTGCCAGCTGACCGACGCGGCCCTCGCCGAGGTCCTGCCGCAGATCCGCCCCGGGATGTCCGAACGGAAGCTGGCAACCCTGCTCGACCACACCATGGCCCTGCTTGGTGCCGAGCGCCCCGCGTTCGACACCATCGTCGCGGCCAGCCCGAACGGCGCCATCCCGCACCACGCGCCCACCGGCCGGGAGCTGGCGCGCGGTGACCTGGTGACGATGGACTTCGGCGCGCTGCACGACGGCTACCACGCCGACATGACGCGGACGGTGGCCGTCGGCTCGGTCGCCAGCTGGCAGCGTGAGATCTACGACCTGGTCGAGCTCGCGCAGCAGGCCGGCATCGCGATGCTCACCGACGGGGTGGAGGCCGGAGCGGTCGACGCGGCGGCGCGCGACGTGATCGAGGCGGCCGGGCACTCAGGGCACTTCCAGCACGGCCTCGGGCACGGGGTAGGCCTGGAGGTCCACGAGGCGCCGATGCTCGGCTACGGCCGGACGGGCACCCTGGCCGGCCAGGTCCCTGTCACCATCGAGCCCGGCGTGTACCTGCCGGATCGCGGCGGGGTCAGGATCGAGGACGTGCTCGTGGTAATCGCGGGCGGCGCGGCCAGGTCCCTGACGACGTCCGCCCGGGAACTGCTCGTCCTGTGACCGCCGGTGGAGCGGGTAAACTGACGGATCGGGTTCCTGTCACCGTCGAGCCTGGTGCCTGCCCGCCCGCAGCGGGGCGGCGTCCGGAGCGCTGGCGTAATCGAGGCTGGCGTTTTCGAGCACGTACTGGTCGTGACGGCGGGCGACCGAACCCGGATCCTGACTTTCGACCAGCCAGCCGCTGGTCCTGTAACTGGAGACGACGCGTGGCTACCACCAACGACCTGAAGAACGGCATGACGCTGAACCTTGAGGGGCAGCTGTGGAATGTCGTGGAATTCCAGCACGTCAAGCCGGGCAAGGGGCCCGCCTTCGTGCGCACCAAGCTGAAGAACGTGATGTCGGGGAAGGTCGTCGACAAGACCTTCAACGCCGGCATCAAGGTGGACGTCGCCAACGTCGACAAGCGCGACATGCAGTACCTGTACCGCGAGGGCGGCGACTTCGTGTTCATGGACCTGAGCGACTACGACCAGCCGCGCATCCCGGCGGCGGTGGTGGGCGGCGCGGCGGATTACCTGCTCGAGGAGCAGACGGTGACGATCGCGTTCAACGACGGCACCCCGCTGTACGTCGACATGCCCGCCGCGGTCGAACTGGTCATCGCGCAGACCGACCCGGGCCTGCAGGGCGACCGGTCCACCGGCGGCACCAAGCCGGCGACGCTGGAGACCGGCGCGACCATCCAGGTCCCGCTGTTCATCACCACCGGCGAGAAGGTCAAGGTCGACACCCGCTCCGGTGCCTACCTCGGCCGCGCCTGAGTCATGCCGGTGACGGGTTGCCGTAGCGGGTCACATGGCCGCGCGTAGCAAGGCGCGCAAGCGCGCGCTTGACATCCTCTTCGAGGCGGAACTGCGCGGCCTGCCCACGCTCGAGCTGCTGTCCGAGCGCCAGTCGCTCGGCGAGGTGCCGGTGCAGCCGTACGCGGCCGAGCTGGTCCGCGGCGTCGCGTCGCATAGCGAGCGCATCGACGAGCTGATCTCCTGGAACCTTGTCGACTGGACCATGGAGCGGATGCCCGCCGTCGACCGGAACATCCTGCGAATCGGCGTCTACGAGTTGCTCTGGGCCGACGACGTGCCGGACGGCGTGGCGATCAGCGAGGCGGTCGCCCTGGCCCAGGACCTGTCTACGGACAACTCCCCGGCGTTCGTGAACGGCCTCCTCGCCCGCCTCAAGGCGGACAAGCCCACCCTCTCCCTCGACCCGGAGGCGTCCGCCTTCCCCTCCGCCGTCGAGGGGGCCGAAGATGACGAGGATGACGACTACGCCGATTACCTGAGCGACGGCTAGACGGCGGTGAAGTGCAGCCGCAGGCCGAGGCGGCGGATGACGGCGAGGAACCACAGCACGCAGATGCCCGCGCCGAGCACGGTCAGCCCGACGGTCACCACCGAGGACAGCAGCATGAAGAGCTTGAACGGCTCTGTCTTCATCATGACCGCCAGGCCGAGCGTCAGCAGCAGGAAGAGCCCCGCCCACAGCCACGTCGCGCCCTGGAAGAAGCGGTGCAGCCCGGGATGCGGCTCCTTGAGCGCCACGACTTCCTCGGCGAGCTGGGCCACCAGCGGCTTGCGGGTGGGCGCGGTCCGGGCGAACATCACGCACATCGCCAGGTTGCCCAGCGGGAACTGGAGCTGGAACATCCACATGTAGCCGGTGCTGATCGCCACCGCGGTCTGCACCGTGAGCACGAGCGCGGAGATCATCAGCAGCGCGGTGACCGACTTGGTGACGAGCTTGCGGAGCGCTATCAGCAGCCAGACCACCGTCGTCCCGGCCAGCAGCCCTGCGTCCGGGCTCACCACGTCGGTGACCACGATGTACGTGCCGAAGGGCAGCCCGACCGACTCGGCCATCGTCCACGCGGACGTCCAGAGGAGGCGCCGGAGATGGGGAAGCTCAAGGTGCTCGGTGGCGGCTGGCATGCGGTTGAGCATACGTGTCCTGGATGGTTCAGGTGGGGTCATTGGCTTACGACGGCGAGTCGCTTTCGCCCGTTTGGCGAACCGTTCCGATTACGTCCCCACGATGGTTAGAACGGGACACTACAGTCCTGGGTTCATTCCCCTCGGTCACTAATTGGTTATGTCACAAATACGTAAGGTAGCAAACACTACCTCGCTAGGCGGCCAGCATGTGGCCCGGCCGCCAGCACTACAGTGAGACTGGACAGTAAGCCTGGACGGGCAACCTGGGGAGTGGTTAAGAGTGACCGCAGAGGTTCCCGCGAGAGCCGTGCCGGGGATGCGCGGCCCGGACGCAGAACGCATGCGCGACGGATCGCGGTCGTCGCTGGTCTGGGACGTCCTGGCCGACGTCATCGCGGCGCGGGTCGCGCAGACGGGCCGGGCCGCCCTTGACATCGTTGACGTGGGCGCGGGGACCGGCGGGTTCGCGGTGAGCATCGCCGCCAGGGGGCACCGCGTCACCGTGGTGGACCCGAGCCCGGACGCCCTCGCCGCCGCGCAGTGGCGGGCGGGCGAGGCTGGTGTCACGCTCACCGAGGTCCAGGGTGAGGCGGCCGACCTGCCCGCCCTCGTCGGCGTGCCCGGCGCGGCCAGTGCCGGCGCGGCCAGTGCGGGCGCGGTCAGTGCGGGCGCGGACCTGGTGATCTGCCACAACGTGCTTGAGTACGTGGACTCGCCGCCCGCCGCGCTCGCCGCGGTCGCCCGCGTGCTGCGGCCCGGCGGCACGGTCAGCGTGCTCGCCGCTAACACGGTCGCGGCGGTCCTGCACCGCGCGCTCGCCGGGAAGTACGCCGAGGCGCGGGCGATGCTGCCAGGCGGGCCGGCCTCAGGCACCGCACCGGGCCCGCAGGCCGGGGCGACGCCGGCTCGCGGCGCGGCGCAGCTGGCGCGGCGCTTCACGCTGCCCGAACTCGCCGCGCTTATCGAGGGCGCCGGGCTGCAGGTCGGGGACGCGCACGGGATAAGGGTCTTCTCCGGCCTGCTGCCGGGCGCGCCCGCCGACCTGGCCGCCGTCGAGGCGCTGCGCGAGCTTGAGGAGGCCGCGGCCAGCTGCCCGCCGCTGCGGGACATCGCGACGAGGCTCCACGGGCTTGACGCAAAAACCGCGATCTTATCAGGCCCGGTGCGCAAGGTATCTCCCGGGGGGACGACCCCGTAGCCTGCGGCCCGCTGCCCGGATGCCGTAGCCTCGGAATCGGGCCTGGTCAGGCGTGGAGGTGAGTCATGTCCGATGATGCTGTGCTTCCTGACGACGTGGGCTGTCGCATCCTGCACGTGGACATGGACGCGTTCTACGCGAGCGTGGAGCTGCGCGACCGGCCCGAGCTGCGGGGCAGGCCGGTCGTGGTCGGCGGCCTCGGCGCCCGGGGGGTCGTGCTGTCGGCGACCTACGAGGCGCGGGCGTTCGGCGTCCGGAGCGCGATGCCCGTCAGCCGGGCGAGGCGGCTGTGCCCGCAGGCGGTCTTCATCCCGCCAAGGCACGGGCTGTACGGCGAGGTTTCCAGGGAGGTCATGGCCATCTTCCGCGCCGTTACCCCGGCGGTGGAGCCGCTCTCACTCGACGAGGCGTTCCTCGACGTGTCCGGCGCCAGGCGGCGGCTCGGCTCGCCGGCGAGCATCGCGCAGCTGATCAGGCGTCAGGTCCGCGAGCAGCAGTCGATCACCTGCTCCGTCGGGGTGGCATCGGTCAAGTTCGTCGCGAAGATCGCCTCGGCGCGCTGCAAGCCGGACGGGCTGCTCGTGGTGCCGGCCAACGGGCTCCTGGACTTCCTGCACCCCCTTCCGGTGAGCGCGCTGTGGGGCGTCGGTGACCGGGCGGAGGAGGTCCTGGCCAGGCTTGGCCTGCGGACCGTGGGAGACATCGCGCACGTGCCCGCCGCCACCCTGCGCAGGGAGTTCGGCGTCGCGGGCGAGCACCTGCACGCCCTCGCGTGGGGGAGGGACTCACGCCCTGTCCTGCCGCGGCGGGAGGAGAAGAGCGTCGGCGCCGAGGAGACGTTCCCCGTGGACGTCGACGACCCCGACGTCATCCGGCGGGAGCTGCTGCGGCTGTCCGGGAGGACCGCCGAGGCGTTGCGCGGCGCCGGTTGCGTGGCGCGGACGGTGACGGTGAAGCTGCGGCTCGCCAGCTTCAAGACCATCACCAGGTCGCGGACTTCTCCCGAGCCCACCGACGTGGCCAGGGAGATCTACGCGATCGCGTGCGCGCTGTACGAGGGCTCGGGGCTCGACAGCCGGGCCCGGCTGCGGCTCGTCGGCGTCCGCGCCGCCGGGCTGCGGCCCGCCGCGGAGTCCGCCCGGCAGCTGGCGTTCGGTGACCGCCCGGCGGGCTGGCGGGAAGCCGAGCAGGCGGTCGACCGGATCACCAGCAGATTCGGGGCCGGCGCGGTGCGGCCGGCGGCACTTTTCATGCCATCGGGTGATTCTTCCGCGGACGGGCGTGCGGACGCCCCTTCCAAGGGGTGTGATGCGCCTCGTATCCTGGGAAATGAACCAGGTGTCTAACGTGAGGTGAAAGTCACCCCACCCCCCGGGTTCTATGGGAGGCGTCGTGCCGCTCTCTGAGCATGAGCAGCGCCAGCTCGAGCAGATCGAGCAAGCGCTCTACAGGGAGGATCGGAGGCTAGCGCGGCTTGTTCGCTCTAGCGATCCCCGCGTGCATTACCGGCGCCGGGTGGCAGAGGCGCTTGTCGGCCTGGCTCTTGGCGCGGCCATGATCGCCGCCGGCATCGTCTTGCCGATCATCGGCCTGGCCGTCGCGGGATTCGTCATCATGCTGCTGTGCAGCATCTGGGTGCTCAATAGCTGGCGGCAGATGGCCGCCGTAGCATTGGGCGCCACGCCGGGCCAGCCGGCGGGCAAGCGCCGTCGCCGTCGCTCCAAGCGCTCAAAGCGGGGAGCCGCGGGGCATGCCTCGTTCGGCGAGCGGCTCGACGAACGCTGGCGCAGGCGGCAGGAGGGCGGACTCTAGCCCCGGCGGCGGAACCGGCCGAGCCGTTCAAGCCCCAGCCGGCGGCTGCCTTCCATGCCGATCCTCCCGCGGTACGGGTTGGCCGCCGACGCGACCGTGGCCAGCGCCGGGCCGACCACGGACGAGGGCAGCAGCCGGGCCCGCCAGCGGGTCGTGCGCGGCACCGCGGCGGCGATGGCCCGGCGTACCGCAACGCTGTCCGCCCGCAGCCCCGATCCGTCGTCAGGCGCGGGCGCGTACCTGGCGCGCTCCTCGGCCATGGCGATGCGGCCGAGCGCTGCCCGTGCGGTGCCGGCCAGGACAAGCCCGTCGCCGGCCCGGGTGGCCACCGCCCGCGGCGACTCGCTCGGCCGGTAGCCGGCGCCGTAGTCCATGAGGTCGTCGCGCAGCTCCTGCCACGCCGCGTGCGCCCAGGCGATGTCCCTGGCCCGGGCCCGGGCCTCCCTGGCGGACAAGACGGACGCCTCCGGCCGGACGGCCACGGCGGTCCCGGTACTCCCGCTCGTCCCAGATGCCCCAGTAGTCACAGAGGTCCCCTCAGTCCCGGTGACGGGGAGCCGGGTCGGCCAGGTGCGCCGGCCGCGGCGCCAGCGCAGCCGCCGGACGGCGAGCCGCGCGCTCCACGGGGCGATCAGCGCGAGCACCACGAGCCCGGCCACCACCAGGCCGAAGATCTCCCACGGGCTCACCGTGCCGCGGCCGGTCACGGCCGTGGTGCCGCCGAGCCCCTCGTTGCCGAGGAGCTCCTGCAGGATGTTCGGCGGGATTCCCTGGAGGGAGGCGAGGCCCGTGGGCACGGCACCCGGGCTGCTCGTCGGCCCGGTCGCCAGCCCCGGCGGCCCGGTCAAGCCGCCCGGCGCGGCCGAGTAGGAGGGCGCGTACGCGGTGCCCTGCCCCGCGAGGCCCGACGGAGTCGGCTCGAACCGCAGCCACCCGTACCCCTGGAAGAACAGCTCCGGCCACGCGTGCGCGTCATGGGTGGTGACCCGGAAGGTGCCGGTACCGTTCGGTGTCCCCGCCGTGAACCCGTAGGCGACACGGGACGGGATGCCGAGCAGCCGGGCGAGCACCGCCATGGCGTAGGAGAACTGCTGGCAGTAGCCCTTCTTCGTCTCCAGGAAGTTGGTCAGGCCGGCGGCGTTGAGCACCGTCGGCGCGTTCAGGTCGTACTTGAACACGCCGGCCGCCAGCCAGTTCTGCAGCGCGACGGCCTTCTCGAACTGGGTCTTCGCGCCCGCGGCCCGCACCACGGACTGGGCCAGGCCGCGCAGCGGGTCGTAGTCGGCGGGGACCGACAGGTAATGCGACGTGATGGACGCGGCCGCCGGCGGCGCGGCGCTGAGCGCCTGCGTGCCCGGTGCCGCGGAGAGGCTGGTGACCGTGTAGGTGAGGCCGCTGAGTGAGACGCCTGAATCGAGCACCATGAGCGTGGCGCGGTCCGCGCGCACGTTGCCCTTCACCGAGATGGACGTGGCCGGGTAGGGCACGGGCAGCGCGGAGAGCTCGTCGTCGCCGACGCCGCTGGCGATGGTGATGCGGGTGCGCTGGCTGGCCACCCCGGCCGTCTCGGTGAGGCCGGGCGGCGCAGGCAGCCGCGGGCTGGCCGGGACGAGCGACTCTGGCCGGCCGAACAACTGCCACCCGGCCTTGTCCGTGAGCTTGTCGAGCACGTAGATCTGCAGGTAGTCAGGCCTGGTCGAGGCGTAGGTGAGCACGGTCGATGCCTTGGTGGCGTGCAACTCCTGCGACAGCTGCACATTGGGGTTGGGGAACCCGACGGCCACGGCGCCGCTCCCGCCCTTGCCGCCGATGCCCGGCTGCCCGCCGAACAGCCGGGTGGTGTGCAGCCCGGGTATGAACAGCGGCAGGCACAGCGCCAGCAGCACCGAAGCGGTGCCGACCCGCCGTCCCGCGGCGGCGAGCGGCCGCGTGTCCGGCGCGTAATGGGCGGCGGCGTCCGTCTGCTCCCAGGCGCGGATGCGGTCCCTGCTCTCGCTCGACAGCAGCGCCAGGTACCCGGCCACGCCGATGATGAACGCGAGCGTGGTGCCGACGAAGCCGCGGGACACGCTGAGCGTGAACGGCTCGGTGAACAGCAGCAGCAGCGGCAGCCCGGCCAGCGCGGCGCGGCCGAGCCTGACCGCGATCAGGTCGGTGAGCAGGGCGGCGATGCCGATGCCGGCGGCCGCGAGCAGCACCATGCCGCGCAGTCCCGGCACCGGGGGAGCGTACCTGGACGCCTCGCTGAACCCCTGCCCGGCCGTGTGGAACAGCGCCGCGAGCGACCCGGGGGTGGGCAGCAGGTGGTACAGCGACCTGGCGTTGGCGAAGGTGAGGTTGAGGTACAGGAACAGTGCGAGGACACCCGCGAGCAGCGTCACCGGGACCGGCAGCCGCCGTAGCCGGGTCGCCGTGCCCGCGAGCGCGACGACCATGGCCGACCCGCACCCGGCCCAGAACCACGCCGTCCCGGTGAATATGGGGTACAGCGAGATGGACGCGAGGATAACCGCGCAGGCCGCGGCCAGTGTCCTGCGATGGCTAGCCATGCGCCGCCTCCCTCGCCAGCCCGTCGTCCGCCGGCCGGCCCGTCCGGCACCGCGGGCCCGTCCGCGGCCGGCTCGTCCGTCACCGCGAGCCCGCCGCCGGCCAAGGTGACGCCATCTGGCCGGCTGACGCGCTGCAGCCGCTGCCACGCGGCCGTCAGCCGCGGGGCGTCCTGCGCGACCGCGACCCGCCACCCGGACGCGGCGAGTACCTGCGCGGCGTCCTTGCCCGCGCCCTCTTCCGTGAGGACGATGGCGACCCCGGCGCCGCCGCGCCGCGCCGCGGCGAGTTCTCGCGCCTGCGCGGCGGGCAGGTCCCCGATCACCGCCATGATCTGCCCGCCGCCGGAACCGAGCGCCTGCACGGCGGCCTTGATGGAAACCGCGCGCGATGGCCGGACCACGGCGAGCGTGTCGAGCAGCGTGTCACGGAACGAGCCTTGCGGCGGCACCTCACCCTCCGCGGTTATGAACCGCGTGTCGAAGCCCTCGCCCGCCAGGTGCACCCCGATGGAGGCGGCCGCGCTGACCGCGAGCTCGAACATGGCGGTCGAGTAGGCGGTCCGCCGGGTGTCGAGGAAGAGCGACGCCGTGTTCCGCCAGTGCTGCTCCTCACGGCGGACCATCAGCTCGCCGTACCGCGCGGTGGACCGCCAGTGCACCCGGTGCAGGCTGTCCCCGGTGCGGTAGGCCCGGGGCGCGGCGTCATCCTCTCCGGAGGCCGCGATGGACCGCCGACCCAGCTCGCTGTCGCCGAGCCAGAACCCGCCAACCGGCGGCTGGGCGAGCGGGATGATCCGCGGGGTGACCGTCAGCAGCGACGTCGTGGTGAACGCCCGGGTGATGGATACCAGGCCGAACGAGTCGGCGACCCGCACCCGAAGCGGCCCGACGGTGTACCGCCCGCGGGTCTCGGACCCGAGCTGGTAGGTGAAGGCGCGCGAGCCGCCCGCGCCGATCCCCTCGAAGACGAACCGCGGCCGAGACCCGAGCGCGTAGGGCACGGTGTCCTCGGCGAGCAGCAGCCCGGTGCGCAGCCGGGAGACGTTGGTGAGCTGGATGGTCAGCGACGCGGCCTGCCCCGCGGGCAGCCGCGGCGGCGACACGGTGCGCACGCAGGACAGCCGGTACCGTGCCCGCCCGGCGCCGAACGCGGAAAGCACCGGCAGCGTGAGCAGCAGCAGCCCGATGCGGACGAGGTCGGGTTCGGGTATGAGCACGCCGCAGGCGATCGCCGCCGCCCCCGCGGCGACGAAGGACCGGCCCCGCACCGTCAGCGCCCCAATCAACCCGCGCATCAGCTACGCCACCACCAGCGCGCTCAGGGCCGCGGCAGCGGCGTCTGCTCCACGATCCGCGCGACCACCTGATCGGGCAGCTTCCGCTCCACGAGGGCCTCGGCGGTGGGCAGCAGCCGGTGCGCGAGCACCGGGCCGGCCAGCGACTGGATGTCGTCGGGTATGACGTAGTCCCGCCCGTCGAGCGCGGCGCGGGCCCGCGCCGCGCGCAGCAGGTGCAGCGCGGCCCGCGGCGAGGCGCCGAGCCGCAGCTCGGGCGCGGCCCGCGTCGCCGCGCACAGCGAGATGATGTACTCCTTCACCTGGCCGGCCACGAGCACGTGGCGGACCGCCTCGATGAGCGCCCGCACGTCGAGCGCGGTGGCGACCGGCTTGAGCTGGTCGAGCGGCGATGATGACCCGTGGGTGTCGAGCATCTCGAGCTCGGCCGCCGCGGTCGGGTACCCGATGGCGAGCCGCGCGGTGAACCGGTCCCGCTGCGCCTCGGGCAGCGGGTAGGTCCCCTCCATCTCGATGGGGTTCTGCGTCGCGATCACCATGAACGGCCGGTCCAGCTCGTACGTTGTGCCGTCCACGGTGACGTGCCGCTCTTCCATGGATTCGAGCAGCGCCGACTGGGTCTTGGGCGACGCCCGGTTGACCTCGTCGCCGACCACGATGTTCGCGAACACCGGCCCCGGCTTGAACTCGAACTCGCGCAGCTCCTGGTTGTAGGCGCTGACCCCGGTGATGTCGCTGGGCAGCAGGTCGGGGGTGAACTGGATCCGCCGCACCGTGCAGTCGATGGACCGGGCCAGTGCCTTGGCGAGCATCGTCTTGCCCACGCCGGGCACGTCCTCGATGAGCAGGTGCCCCTCGGCGAGCAGGACGATAAGCGCGAGCCTGACCGCCTCGGCCTTCCCGTCGATAACCGACTGGATGGCTGTCCCGATCCGCTGCGCGGTGGCGACCAGGTCATCGAGCTCTCGCTGCTGGCCGCGCCCCGTGTCGAGTACCAAAAAGCCCTCCCCGAAAAGGCCCGGCAGCGCCGGCGCCGGAGACCGCCTCGTCTACTTGACAGTATGCCGTGCCGGCGCGAATTCGCCACGCCGGACGCCTGTGCCCTGCCAGGGAACATATCCAACTATGTCGCCCGGGTCCAGGCTTTCGCCTGGTACGGGCGCTTTCTCCGCTAAAAGGGTTAATTCGGGGCGTGCCGAACGAGGGCATGGCTGCCGCCTGTCCGCCGCGCTCCTTGCCGCAGGCGCTCTCAGCCGGCGCCCCACCGCGCGCGTCCCTGGACGACCCTCCACGCGCCACCGATTCCCGCGGGCCCCGGACCCGCGGTAGTGCACTCCCGCCTCATCCGCATCTCCCGTCCCTGTGGCGGAGGACCGGCTCGCGACGCGCCGCGTCGGACGCGTTCTTCCCCCACTTTGCACCACCGTCATTGACCTGCTGCTTTGCAGCTAACGCTGTCCCGGGAACCAGGTTTAGGCTGGTGCTGGTGGAGGAATGTGGAGTACAGTGGGGCGCGGTGGAGTGAGATGGCCATCGAAGCCCGGCTCGCTGGAGGGGTGGAGGTGAGGACCGAATGTTTCTCGGCACTCACGCGCCCCGGCTTGACGAGAAGGGACGGCTGTTCCTGCCCGCCAAGTACCGTGACGAGCTCTCGGGGGGAGTCGTGATCACGAAGGGGCAAGAGCGCTGCCTGTACGTCTTCCCGCGCGACGAGTTCGCGCGGATCACCGAGTCGCTGCGGGCCGCGCCGGTGACCGCCAAGGCGGTACGGGACTACAGCCGGGTCTTCTTCGCGAGCGCCTCCGACGAGCTCCCCGACAAGCAGGGCCGGATCACCGTGCCCGCCGCGCTGCGCACCTACGCCGGCCTTGACCGGGACTGCGTGGTGATCGGGGCCAACACCCGGCTTGAGATCTGGGACGCGCAGGCATGGGAGACCTACCTGGCCGCCCAGGAGGACTCGTTCTCCGAAGCCGCCGAGGAGGTGCTGCCAGGAATTCTCTGACCGTCGGCCCGAGCACAGGCCGACCACCGGCTGTCCGGCGGGTCTGGAAGCCGCACCCGGACTACCAGCCTGGCACCACTTCCCCGGCGCCAGGCGGTTACCTCCCTTGGGGCGATTCCCGAAGGGACGAAGTGGCGCGGATTTCCAGAACCCGCCGGGCCAAAGACGGCCAGCAGGAGCAGGAACAGCAGTAGCACCGGCGACGGGCCGCATCGGGGGCGGCCGGAGTGGCGGCGGCAGGCGACGGCTCGCCTCACGTGCCGCGACAGTCGCCACCGCCGCGGCAGCCGAACGCGCCGCGGCACCATCAAGCAGTCGAGCAGCGCCGCGGAGCGGAGGGGTCATGGGCGAGCACGCCTACGCGCACGTGCCGGTGATGGCCGGCCGGATCGCCGCGCTCCTGCTGCCGGCGCTCACCGGCCCCACGCCCGGCGGCCGCCCCCCGGTCCTCGTGGACGCCACGCTCGGCCGGGCCGGCCACGCACGGGCCTTCCTTGACGCGGTCCCCGGGCTGCTGCTGGTCGGGATTGACGCGGACGCGGCCGCGATCGAGGCCGGGCGCGCACTCGCCGAGCGGTACCCGGGCCGGGTAACGGTCGCGCAGGCGTTCTACGACCGCATCGCCGAGATCGCCGCCGCGGCCGGCCACCGCCGGGTCCAGGGCGTCCTGTTCGACCTCGGTGTCTCCTCACCGCAGCTGGACGACGCGAGCCGCGGCTTCTCCTACGCTCACGACGCCCCGCTCGACATGCGCATGGACCAGGGCGCCGCGCTGACCGCGGAACGGGTGGTCAACGAGTACCCGGTTCCCGAACTGGCCCGGGTCCTGTCTGAGTACGGTGAGGAGAAGTTCGCCCGCCGCATCGCCGAGCTGATCGCCAGGGAGCGGGCACGCGAGCCCATTACCAGCACCTTGCGGCTCAGCGGTATCGTCAAGGACGCCATACCCGCGCCCGCGCGCCGGACCGGGGGCAACCCGGCCAAGCGGACCTTCCAGGCGCTGCGCATCGAGGTGAACGACGAACTCGGTACGCTGCGCCGGGCACTGCCCGCCGCGCTTGACCTGCTCGCGCCCGGCGGCCGGCTGGCCGCCCTGGCCTACCACTCACTTGAGGACCGGCTGGTCAAGCGGGAACTGACGGCCCGTACCACGGACAAGACCCCGCCGGGGGTCCCGGTCCGCGCGGGCGAGGTACTGGCGGGCAGTCCCAGGTTCCGCCTGCTGACCAGGGGCGCGGAACGCCCGGACGACGCGGAACTGGCCGCGAACCCGAGATCGGCGTCCGCCCGGCTGCGGGCGGCCGAGCGCCTCGGGGAGGCCGCGTGACCAGCCGCCGAGCCGCCGCCGCGGCCACGCCGGGCGCGGCCCGCTGCCCGGGCCGCCGGCCCCGCATGACCAGGTTCTAGATGGTTCTAGATAACAGCAAGAAGCATGCTCAGGGTCGAGTGACATACGGGGTCGGGAGAGCAGCATGAGCGACAAGATCCGGCCGGTGGCCAGGAGCGAGCGACGGGAAGACGGCGCCCGCAGCGGCCTCGGGACCATGGCCAGGCCCGGCGGACGGCCAGGGCAGGACCGCGCGGCGCCAGGGCAGGACCGCGCGGCGGAGGCCGGGCAGGCGACGCAGGAGCAGCGCCGCGGCCGTCAGGCCCGGCCGGTGCCGCCGCAGCGGCCCGCGGCCGCCGCCCAGCGGAACCAGCGGGTCGCGCCGCAGGCGACCGCCGAGCGCCTCGCCGAGTCCGCCACCGCGCAGCGTGCGGGCACGGGGCGGCTCGCCGGAGCCCGGCCGCGACCCGAGGCCGGCGCGCCCTGGCGCGTCCCGCCGGCCAGGCGGCCCGCGGGTCCGCGGCCGGCCGGGCCCCGCGCAGCGCAGGCCGAGCCCGTGCAGGCCACCGGGACGCAGGCCCAGGCACCGCAGCCCGCCGCGGCCGCCGCGCCGCACCGGATGCCGTTCGTGCTGCTGCTGTGCGGCCTGCTCGGCGGCGCGCTCATCTCGGCGCTTGTGATCAGCACCACGCTCGCCGAAGGTTCCTTCAAGATCAGCAAGCTGCAGGACTCGACAAGCTCGCTGGCCAGGCAGCGGCAGGCGCTTGAGGATCAGGTGGCGCAGGCGCAGTCGGCGCAGGTGATCGAGGAGCGAGCCGCCAAGCTCGGCATGCGGCGGGTCGGCGAGCTGATGTTCGTCAACCTCAAGACCGGCAAGGTCACCGACGACGGGCCTACCTGGACCGGGGCAGCCAACGCTCCCGGATACGCCCCGTGACGAGGCGGGGACCGGGAACGGGCAGGCCCGACTCCCAGGGCCGCCAGGGGCCGGCCGGACGCCGGCCGGGTGACCCGCGCGCCGGGGCCGGTCCCAACCCCGTTATCCCGCCGGGCCGCACTTCGGGACCAGGCCCCAGGATGCCGAGGGACGGCGACCACCGCCAGGAACCCCGCCTGCCCAGTAACGCGCGGCTGCCAGGCGGCCAGGGCGCGAGGCGCCCGGGCCCTGGCACTCGCCCGCCCGGCGGCCCGCGCCGCCCGCCGCGGCGCCCGCCCCGCTGGCTGACCGTCCGCCGCGGCGAGCCGGGACGGCGGGTCGGCATCACCTTCCTGTCGATCGCGATCGTGCTGACCTTGTTCGCCGGCCGCCTGGTGCAGATCCAGGTCCTGCAGTCGGGCTACTACAAGGCGGCGGCCAACGCGGAGAAGCTGACCACGATCACCCTGCCGGCGCTGCGCGGCAAGATTCTACGGCGCGAACGGGCAGATCCTGGCGATGACCATCGAGAAGTACACGATCAGCGCGGACCCGACGCAGATACCCGACGCGAAGCAGCCCACGGTCGCGCAGCAGCTGGCTGGCCCGCTCGGCACCACCGCCGCGCAGCTGCTTTACCTGCTCCGCCACCCGACGTCGCGCAGGTACGTGGTGCTCGCCAAGGGCGTGTCGAACCGCGAACGAGATGAAGATCCAGGGCCTCGGCCTCACCGGCATCTACGCCTCTCCGGTCTTCGTCCGCGCCTACCCCGACGGGAGCGCGACCGCTAACGTGGTCGGCTTCACCAACGTCAAGCCTGCCGCGAACGTGATCACCGGACAGTCCACGGCCGTGATCACCGGCCAGTCGGGCATCGAAGCGGAGTACAACCGCCTGCTCACCGGGACCACCGGCAGCGAGCAGGGCGAGACCGGAGCGGACGGCGTGACGATACCGCTGGCCGGCACGCAGGACACGCCGGCCAAGGACGGCCAGTCCATCAGGCTGACGATCATCCCCGCGCTCCAGTTCCAGGCGCAGCAGGCGTGCCAGCAGGAGGTCAAGAAGGCCCGCGCGGCCAACTGCACGGTCGTCATCATCGACCCCAAGACCGGCGCGATCCTGGCCATGGCCCAGTGGCCCACCTACGACCAGGACACGTTCGACAGCGTGAGCCAGACCACCAACCTGGCCGACTCCTACCTGTTCGCGCCCGGCTCGACCGCCAAGGTGATCACCGCGGCCGCCGCGTTCGAGACGGGCGGCCAGACGCCGATGAGCGCCTATAACATCCCGTACCAGATCTACCGGGGCGGGCAGTGGATCCACGACGCGGAGTGGTCGCCCGGCGAGCGTTACACGATCGCGGGCATCATCGCGAACTCCTCCAACATCGGCATGTCCCAGGTGGTAGGGCACGTCTCGCCGCAGGTGCAGTACGACTACCTCAAGGCGTTCGGCCTCGGCGAGCCGACCGGCCTCGGCCTGCCGGGGGAGGAGCCGAACGCCGCGTACTCGGCGCAGGCCCTCCCGCCGCCGTCCAAGTGGGCGGGAGACGAGCGGTACACCCTGTCCTACGGCCAGGGCATCTCGGTCAACGCCGTGCAGATGGCCAGCGTGTACGCGACGATCGCCAACGGCGGGGTCCGGGTCCAGCCCACCCTGGTGGCCGGCACCTACAACGCGGCCGGGCAGTACGTCCCGGCCAAGCCGCAGGCGTCGCGGCGGGTCATCCAGGCCAAGACGGCCCAGGAGCTGATCTCGATCCTGCAGCAGGTACCCGCCGTGGACGACGCGGCCAACCAGCGGTGGGGTGACTTCCCCGGCTACGCGATCGCGGCCAAGACCGGCACGGCGAACGAGCCGTCGGCCGACCCGGCGCATCCCTGCCCGAAGGCCAACCCGCTGTGCGTGCACGGGTCGAGCTACATCGGCATGGCCCCGGGCAACGGCCCGCAGGTCGTCGTCGCCGTGAACGTGCAGGACCCGAAGACCAACCACGACTACTTCGGCATGACTGTGGCCGGGCCGGTCTTCTACAGCGTGATGAACGCCGCCCTGCAAACACTGCAGATACAGCCTCAATCCGGACTTGTCGCTCCCTATGTTCGACTCAACGCGCGCTGATTTTGGATACCCTCTGGGCGTGATCCGTCCCGCCCGCCTCGCTCCGCGCCCGCTATCCGGGCTGGCAGAGCTGCTTGGCATGGGCCGAACCGACGGGATGCGCAGCGGACTCGGCGTTCTCTCCGGGGTCACGCTCGACTCCCGGGCGGTGCGGCCCGGCGACCTGTACGCCGCGCTGCCCGGCAGCCGCACCCACGGGGCGGCCTACAGCGAGCAGGCGGTGGCCGCCGGCGCGGTCGCGATCCTCACCGACCCGGACGGCCGCGACCGGGCGGCCCGCGCCGGCGTGCCCGTCTTCGTGGTGGCCAGCCCGCGGATGAGTCTCGGCGACGTTTCCTGCTGGATCTACGGCGACCCGTCGCACCGGATGACCATGATCGGCGTGACGGGGACGAGCGGCAAGACCACCACCAGCTACCTGTGTGAGGCGGGGCTGCGCGCCGCCGGGCACAGCACCGGCCTCATCGGCGGGGTGGAGATCAGGATCGGCGCCGAACTGGTCAAGGCGTCGCTGACCACGCCGGAGGCGCCGGACCTGCAGGCGCTGCTCGCCGTGATGGCCGAGCGCCGGGTGACGGGCGTCGCGATGGAGGTCTCCAGCCACTCGCTGGCGCTCGGCCGGGTCGCGGGCACCCGCTACGGCGTCGCCGTGTTCACCAACCTTTCCCAGGACCACCTGGACTTTCACGCGGGGTTCGAGGAGTACTTCCGGGCCAAGGCGAAGCTGTTCACCCCGGCGTACTCCAGCGTGGGCGTGGTGAACGTGGCCGACCGGTACGGCCGCCGCCTGGTGGCCGAGGCGTCGGTGCCGATCGTCACGTTCTGCGCTGACCCGGCCTCCGGCGCTTACGCGCAGGCGGAGTGGCGCGCGGCGGACATCCGCTGCGGCGCGGACGGGTCCACCTTCCGGGTCATCGGCCCGGGCGGCGTCGAGGCGGACGCCTCCGTCACGCTGCCCGGCCAGTTCAACGTGGCCAACGCGCTCGCGGCCATCGTGGCCCTCGTCGAGGCGGGCACCGACCTGGCGGACGCGGTCGAGGGCGTGGCCTCCTGCCCCGGCGTGCCCGGCCGCCTGCAGCGGGTAGTCGTGTCTCCCGGTGGGGCGACCCCCCGTACCGATCAGTTGCCCGATGCGTTCATCGACTACTCGCACAAGCCGGGCGCGGTCGAGGCGGTGCTCGGCGCGCTTCGCCCGGTGACGAGCGGGGAACTGATCGTGGTGCTCGGCTGCGGCGGCGACCGCGACCGCGGTAAGCGCCCGCTGATGGGCGCCGCCGCGGCCAGGCTCGCGGACGTGGCGATCCTCACAAGCGACAACCCGCGCTCTGAGGACCCGCTCGCCATCCTCGCCGAGATGTTGCCGGGCGTGCTGGGGATCCCACAGGAGGAACGGGCCCGGGTGATCATCGAGCCGGACCGGGCCGCGGCGATCGAGCTTGCCGCCGCCATGGCGGGGAAGGGTGACGTGGTGCTGGTGGCAGGCAAGGGACACGAGACCGGCCAGTACGTCGGGGGAGCCGTGCTGCCGTTCGATGACGCGGTGGTCACGGCCGCCGCCCTGGCCCGCCATACCGCCCCGGGTGGCCGGTCATGAGCGAGCTTGCGAGCGAATCGGTAAGTACAGCGCGTCCGCGAATGCGGACTCCGAGCGCCAGCGAGGTGTCCTCATGAGCGAGCGCAGGATCGGATACAGCGCGTCCGCGATGCGGACTCCGAGCGCCAGCGAGGTGTCGTCATGGCGAGCGCTGCGGGGCGGCGGGGGCACAGGATGATCCCGCTGTCCGTCGCGGAGATCGCCGAGATCACCGCCGGCGACGTTTACCCGAGCACGGCCGCGGACGCCGTCGTGACCGGCCCCGTGGTGATCGACTCCCGGCTGGCCGCGCCGGGCGGGCTGTTCGCCGCGCTGCCCGGCGAGCGCGTCGACGGCCACGACTACGCCGCGGCCGCCGCGCTGGGCGGCGCGGCGGCCATCCTCGCCTCCCGCCCGCTGCCCGGGCTGGCGGCGCCGGTGATCGTCGTACCTGACGTCACCCTCGCCCTCGGCGCGCTGGCCCGCGCCGTGCTGCGCCGGCTGCCCGGCGTCGCCGTCGTCGGCATTACCGGGTCGTCAGGCAAGACCTCAACCAAGGACCTCGCCGGCCAGGTGGTCGAGCGGCTCGGCCCGGCCATAGCACCGGAAGGCTCGCTCAACAACGAGATCGGCCTGCCGCTGACCGTGCTGCGCGCCGACGAGGCGACGAGGTACCTGATCCTGGAGATGTCGGCCAGGGGCATCGGGCACATCGCCTACCTCGCCGGCATCGCCCCGCCGCGGATCGGCGCGGTGCTCAACGTCGGCCGCGCGCACGCCGGCGAGTTCGGCTCGGTCGACGCGGTGGCCAAGGCCAAGGGCGAGCTGGTGGAAGCGCTGCCCGCGGCGGCCGACGGCGGTGTCGCGGTGCTCAACGCCGACGACCCCAACGTCGCCGCGATGGCCGCGAGGACCGGCGCCCGCGTGGTGACCACGAGCACGGAACCCGGCCGCGACGCCGACGTGCGGGCGACGGACATCAGACTTGACGAGCTTGGCCGCGCCTCGTTCTGCCTGGCCATGAGCGGCACCACCGCGAATGTCACGCTGCGGCTGCACGGCCGCCACCACGTCGCCAACGCGCTCGCCGCGGCGGCGGTGGCCGCGGAGCTGGGCATGGAGGTCGCGGCGATCGCGGACGCGCTCAGCGCGGCCACCGCGCGCAGCAAGAAACGGATGGAGCTCACCCGGCGTCCCGACGGGGTGCTCGTGGTGAACGACGCCTACAACGCCAACCCGGACTCGACGAGGGCCGCCATCGAGGCGCTGGCTCACCTGGCGAGCAACGGCGGGCGCGGCATCGCCGTGCTCGGTTACATGGCCGAGCTCGGCGACATCGAAGCGCAAAGCCATGAGGAGGCCGGGCGGCTGGCCGCCCAGTCGGGCGCGGCGGTGGTCGTCGCCGTGGGGGCCGGGGCCGCCCCGGTGCTCGACGGGGCCCGCGCCACCAGCGGCTGGCCGGGCGAGGCGATCGCCGTGCCCGACCCGAAGAGCGCGGTCGCGGAGCTCAAGAACCGTTTGCGCCCGGGCGACGTGGTACTAGTGAAGGCATCAAAGGCCGCCGGCCTGTGGGAAGTAGCGGACGGCCTGCTCGCGGAGGATGACCAGTGAAGACGATCCTGCTCTCGGGCGCCATCTCGATGATCGTCGCGCTGTTTGGCACCCGGCCGACGATCAGCGTGCTGCGCAAGCGCAAGCTCGGCCAGGCGATGCGGCTCGACGGCGCTCAGGCCACGCCTGCCCTGAGCAAGACCGGCACGCCGAGCATGGGCGGCATCGTCATCATCATCGCCTCGCTGGTCGGCTACGTGCTCGGGCACTGGTTCACCGGTGACCCGATGACCGCCTCGGGCGTGCTCGTGCTGTTCCTGATGACCGGGCTCGGGTTCGTCGGCTTCCTTGACGACTTCATCAAGGTGTTCATGCGCCGCAGCCTCGGCCTGCGCAGCAGCGCCAAGCTGCTCGGCCAGGCCCTCGTCGGCGCGATCTTCGCGGTCCTGGTGATCCATTTCCCCGACGGCTACGACCTGACCCCCGCGTCAACGCACCTGTCGTTCCTCGCCGACTTCGGCGTCTCGATCGGCGCGGTGCTGTTCGTGGTGTGGGTGCTGGTCATGGTCACCGCCACCTCCAACGGGGTGAACCTCACCGACGGCCTCGACGGCCTGGCGACCGGCGCGTCGATCCTGGTCCTCGCCGCCTACGTGATCATCGGGAACTGGCAGTACAGAAACGACTGCACGGTGTCGCTCGCCACCAACTGCTACCCCGTCCGCGACCCGCTCGACGCCGCCGTGGTCGCCGCCGTCGTGATGGGCGCCTGCTTCGGCTTCCTGTGGTGGAACGCGCCGCCCGCCAAGATCTTCATGGGCGACACCGGCTCGCTCGCCCTCGGCGGCGTCCTCGCGGGCCTCGCCATCATCACCCGCACCGAGCTGCTGCTGCTCCTGCTCGGCGGGCTGTTCGCGATCATCACGATGTCGGTGGTGATCCAGGTGGGCGTCTTCAAGATGACCAAGTGGCGAACGGGAAAGCCGTTCCGTGTATTCAAGATCGCGCCCTTGCAGCATCACTTTGAGCAGGTTGGCTGGGCGGAAACCACGATCGTGGTCCGTTTCTGGCTGATCGCTGGCATGTTCGTGGCCCTGGGCCTCGGCATCTTCTACGTCGCCTGGTTCCCCAAGTAACCCTGGCCCATCCCAGGTTCTCCGGCGGGCCGGCTCCCCAGGTCACCTTGGCTGAGGTTGGTCCCCAGGTTGCCCCTGGCTGAGGTCGGCGGCCGCTTCTCGAAATCCCCGGGGAAGGGCCGGCCCCCGGCCGGGACGGCCACGGCCGTATCACGGGCCCCTGCAGCCAGCTCCACGCCGCAGGACATGCGGATCAGCGTCTCCGGGCCGTCAGGCTGCGTTTCCCGCGTCCGTTACGGGAAGCCGTAGCGTTCGGTCTCCGAAGTCGGCAACCAGGTCAAGACGGCCGCCGAGCGCTTCGACGTAGCGGGCGATGACATCGAGCGAGGTCACCTCGCCATGTTCAATCTGCGAGATGCGGGCGATGCTCACGCCAAGCTCGCGGGCGATTTCCCGCTGAGTCACGCCCATGTCCTTGCGCGCGTCGGCCAACTGGGTACCGCGCGCAAGGGCGAGCATCTTGCGTGCGCCCGACTCGATCTCGGCCGGAGAAACGCCGGCCGCGTGCAACTCGCGCTCAAGCTCTGCCCAGTCTCGCGGTTCCCGCTTGGGCACCTCACTCATCTCCGTCCGTCGTGTACTCGATGTAAAGCCGTTCGGCGATGGGGATGTTCTCCTGGTACCACCGCTTCCAGTTGCCCGCCTTGTCGCCACCGAGAAGCAGCAAGGCCGAACGCGTAGGGTCGAACGCGAAGATGATCCTGATCTCTGAACGTCCTCGAGAACCTGGGCGCAGTTCCTTCAGATGGTGGATCTTCGAACCCTTGAGGCGGTCCGCCAACGGCCTGTGCAGTGACGGGCCGTCTTCGCGGAGCGCTGCCACGGCCTGAGCCACCAGTGTCGCCGAGCCGAGATCGCCTTGGATCAGCTCGGTGAACCATGCCGCGTACTCATGGGTTACCTTGACCTGCCATGCCAACGAGGTCACCCCGATTTAAGTTGTGCCTTAACTTTACGCGGACACTGTCATTACGGCAAGGCCCGCCAACTAAATGGTCGTACATTAGTTCTACTTTATAGGCGACGCGTTAGCGGGCGTTGAGGCAGGCGCGTCGGGCGCGGTCGCACGCTGGCGGCCAAGCGGCGAGCCTGCTGCGGCCTCGCCGCTAGCCGCCGGCCTCGAGCGCGGCGGCCAGGTCGGTAAGCAGGTCCCCAGCCGGCTCCACGCCGCAGGACATGCGGATCAGCGTCTCCGGCGCCGTTTCCCCCGGCCACCGGGCGCGGCGTTCCCAGGAGGACTCGACGCCGCCGAAGCTGGTCGCCGGGACGATCAGCCGCGCGGCGCCGATCACCGCGTCCGCCCCGGACGGCGAGCCGTAAAGCTCGAACGACAGCAGCGGGCCGAAGCCGCGCGGCATCTGCTTGACGGCCGCGGGCGACGGCGCCGTTCCCGGGTAGTGCACGGCGCTCACCCGCGGGTGCGCGGCCAGGAACGACGCGACCGCGAGCGCGTTCGCCGACGCGCGCTCGATGCGCAGCGGCAGGGTCTTCAGGCCCCGCAGCACCAGCCAGCTCTCAAACGGGCCGGGAATCGCGCCGCCGTCGGTCCGCCAGGACAGCACCGCGTCGGCCAGTGCCGTGTCCCTGGTGACGACCGCGCCGCCGAGCACGTCCGAGTGACCGGAGATGAACTTGGTCAGTGAGTACACCGAGGCGGCGGCCCCGAAGTCGAGCGGCCGCTGCAGCAGTCCCGTCGCCACCGTGTTGTCCACGACGAGCAGTGCGCCCGCGGACGCCGCCATCGCCGCGAGCGCCGCCAGGTCGGCGACGCGCAGCAGCGGGTTGGTCGGCGTCTCCGCCCACAGCACGGCCGGCCCGCCGCGCAGCGCCGCGCCGACCGCGTCAAGGTCGAGCAGGTCAACGGCCACGGCGCGGGCCCCGTGCGGCCGCAGCCTGCCCGCGAGCGCCCGCGTGTTGTAGTACCCGTCGGTGGGGAACACGATCGTCTCCCGCCCGTCGGCCAGCGCGAGCATCAGCGCCATCGACGCCGCCTGCCCCGAGGCGAACGTCACCGCCCGGGCGCCGGGCCCCTCGATGGCCGCGAGCGCCGACTCGACCGCCGCCCAGCCCGGGTTCCCGTTCCGCCCGTAGCCGGGCCCGCCGGCGGGGTCACCCTGCGACACGTACACGCTGGTCGGCATCAGCGGCGGCCCGAGCGGCGCGCCCGCCGCCCGTTCCGTCCCCCCGTGCACCAGCCGCGACTCAACAGCAAAGTCAAAGTCAGATTCCACCCCACCATTGTCCCGAACGGGCGCGTGTTCCACTCGTCCGGTACCGTGGCCCGCCGCCCGCCGCCCCGCCGACCACGGCGCCGCGCGACCACGGCGCGGCGGCCGCCCCGTCCCCATTCGCAGATAACAGCAAGAAGTGTGGCCATGGCGCCTTTTGCCGCCGCCCCGGGCACAATAGAGCCGTGCGGGTCGCGATACTCGGGCCACTCGAGGTCCATGACGAAGGCGGCGCCGTCATCGCCGTGGCGGGCGCGCGGCTGCGCGGCCTCATTGCCCGGCTGGCGCTGGCGGGCGGGCAGCCGGTGAGCACCGGCGCGCTCGCCGAGGCCGTCTGGGACTGCGACCCTCCGGCCGACGTGGCTAACGCGCTGCAGACCCTGGTATCCAGGGCCCGCCGGGCGCTGGGCGGCGCCGCGGCCGTGGAGCAGTCGGCGGCCGGGTACCGGCTGGCCGTCACGCCCGATGACGTGGACGCGCTGCGCTTCGAGCGGCTCGTCGCGCAAGGAGCGGCAGCCGAAGCGCTGGCGCTGTGGCGCGGGCCCGCGCTCGCGGACGCCGGTGACTTCGCCGAGCCGTTCGCCCGCCGCCTCGAGGAGCTGCGGCTTGAGGCAACGGTGACCTTCCTCACCGGGGAGGTCGACGCGGGCCGGGGCGCCGCCCGGGCGCGGCGAGCTTGAGGCGCTCGTCGCGGAGCACCCACTGCACGAGAAGCTCACCGGGCTGCTGATGCGGGCGCTCGCGGCCGCCGGGCGGCAGGCCGACGCGCTCGCCGTCTATGAGGCGCTGCGGACCCGGCTCGCTGACGAGCTCGGCATCGACCCGGGACCGCAGCTGCAGGCGGTGCACCTCGCGGTCCTGCGCGGCGAGGTCGCCACCGGGCCTGCGAACACCGGACCCGCGGCCGCTGTGCCTGGGACACTGTGCCTGGGACCACTGTGCCTGGGAGCACTGTGCCTGGGACCACTGTGCCCGCCCGCACGAACCTGCGGGCGCAGCTCACCAGCTTCGTTGGCCGCCACGAAGAGGTGGCCAAGGTACGGCGGACACTGGAGCGGTACCGGCTCGTCACGCTGGTCGGCCCCGGCGGGGCGGGCAAGACGCGGCTGGCCACCGAGGTCGCCGCCGGAGCGCGGGACGACGCCGCCCACGACACGGCGAACGGCGCGGCAGGCGGCGCAGCGGACGGGTGGCCGGACGGGACATGGCCGGAGGGAGTCTGGATCGCCGAGCTTGCGTCGGTCACCGACGCCGCCGACGTGCCGGCGGCCGTCCTCGGCTCGGTCGGCCTGCGCGAGTCGCGCCTGCTGCCGGACGGCACGCAGTTGCTCACCACCCGCGACGCACGGACCCGGCTGCTAGAGGGCCTCGCCGACGCCCGCGCGCTGCTCGTACTCGACAACTGCGAGCACCTCATCGACGCGTGCGCCCACCTCGCTGACGCGCTGCTCGCGCACAGCCCGCGGCTGCGGATCGTCGCCACGAGCAGGGAACCGCTCGGCATCACCGGCGAGTCGCTGTTCGTCGTCCCGCCGCTTGCCGAAGACCCCGCCGTGCGGCTGTTCGCCGACCGGGCGGCGGCGGTCAGCCCGGATTTCACCCTGGACGGCCAGACCCGCCCGCTGGTCAGCGACATCGTGCGGCGACTTGACGGGCTCCCGCTGGCGATCGAGCTCGCCGCCGCCCGGCTGCGCACGCTGCGGCTCGCTGAGATCTCCGTGCGGCTGGCCGACCGGTTCCGGCTGCTCACCGGCGGCAGCCGCACCGCGCTGCCACGGCACCGCACGCTGCGTGCCGTCGTCGAGTGGAGCTGGGAGCTGCTCACCCCGCCCGAGCGGCTGCTCGCGATGAGGTTCTCCGTCTTCCCCGCCGGGGCGGCGGGCGACGCGGCCGCCGCGGTGTGCGCCGACGGTGAGCTGGCTGCCGCCGAGGTCGATGAGCTGCTCTCGTCGCTGGTCGACAAGTCGCTTCTGCAGCCGGTCCACGACGGGACGCAGGTTGCGGATGCTCGAGACGATCCGCGAGTACGGCGCGGAGAAGCTGGCCGGGCGCGGCGAGGTCGGCGGGCTGCGGCGGCGGCACGCCGCGCATTACTCCGACCTGATGGCCGAGGCGGCGCCGCGGGTGCTGACCCGCGACCAGATAGGCTGGCTGGCCACGCTGCGCGCCGACCAGGACAACATTCTCGCCGCGCTGCGTTACTGGTGCGACGAGGAAGAGGCGGAGAACGCCCTGAGCCTGGCGGTGTCCCTCAGCATCGTGACACTGCTGCTCGGCAACGAATCGGACATGGCGGAGTGGACCGGTGAGGCACTCGAGGTGCCCGGCGAGGCGGACGCAGGCCTGCGGACCATCGCCCAGACGCTGCACGTGCTGACAAGCATGATGTACCCGGTCACCGAGGGCGGGTCATCCGACGCCTACCACGGCCTCGCCGAGCGGCTTGACGCCCTTGACATAGCCAAGTACCCGGTCGCCGGGCTGCTGCGCGCGGTGTACGCGGTGTTCGCCAACGACGACGAGCGCCTGCGCGGGTACCTGGATGAGGTACGCGGCTCCGCGGACCCATGGCTTGCCGCCATGGGCTGGCTGATGGCCGCGGTCTCGGCGGAAAACGGCGGCATCCTCGGCGAGATGCGACGCTGCGCCGCCGAGGCGGTGGAGCGGTTCCGCGTCCTGGGCGAACGCTGGGGACTGTCGACCGCGCTACGCACCATCGGCAACGTCGCGACGCTCGACGGCGACCTGGACGGCGCGGTCGCGGCGTACGCCGAGGCCGGGCGGCTGCTCGCGGAACTGGGGCACCGCGAGGACCTGTCCCAGGTCACGCTCAGGCTCGCCGAGATCGCCGCCAGGCGCGGTGACCTGGCCAGGGCCCGTGAGCTGTCCGCGTCGGCCAGGCTGGCCGTGGAGTCGGAAGGATCGCCGATCGACCGGGGCATCGCGGCGGCGTGGTGGGCGGCGTTCGAGGTCACCTGGGGAGACATCGACGCGGCGCGCCCGTTGCAGGCGGACACCGAGTTGATCCTCGCGCGGTTCGGTCCCGCGCATCCGGCCAGGGAACACCTGGAGGCCATGGTGGCGGCCACCGCCACCCAGATCGCCATCGAAGACCGTGACCTGCCGGCCGCCCGCGTGCACGCCACCCGGTCGTACCGCGCGGCGGTCGCCGCCCGCGACATGCCGCTGCTGGCAGCGGTGTCGGGCGCACTTGCCGCGCTCGCCCTCGCGCTCGGCCAGCCCGAGCGGGCCGCCGAGCTGCTTGGGGCGAGAACCGTGGTGCGCGGCGGCGACGACCCGACCGACCCGATGGCGGTGAAACTGGTACCGCAGCTGCGCGCGGCCCTCGGCGACGACCACTTCGACCGCGCCGCGCACCGGGGCAAGGCGCTCAGCCGGGCCGTGGCGATCGAGCGGCTTGACCCCGATGGGCGCTAACCGCGGCCGGTGTGCAGGGGGCGTCCCCCCTGCGGTCACGTCCTGCGGATGTAACCGCGCAGCGCCAGCGGGAAGAACACCACGAGCAGCCCCGCTATCCAGGCGAACGTCCAGCCGACCTGCGCGGCCACCGGGCCGCCGAGCAGCAGCCCGCGCACCGCGTTGATCAGGTGGGACAGCGGGTTGACGGTCACGAACGCCTGCAACCAGCCGGGCATCGTCGAGGCCTGCACGAACGCGTTGCTGCCGAACGACAGCGGGAAGATGAGCAGGAACATCACGCCTTGCACGGCGCCCGCGGTGCGCACCGTCATGCCGACCCACAGCGAGACCCACGCGAACGCCAGGGCGAAGCAGATCGACAGGCCGAGCGCCGCGAGCAGCAGCAGCGGGTTGGTCGCGATGCGGAAGCCGAGCAGGTAGCCGAAGCCCACCATGATCACGCACAGCAGCAAGTACCGGAAGAAGTCGGCGAGCACCGCCCCGACAAGCGGCACCGAGCGACCGATCGGCAGTGACCTGAACCGGTCGAACACGCCCTTGGCGATGTCCGCGTTCATGTTCTGCCCGATCGAGATGCTGCTCATCGCGATCGTCTGGCCGATCAGGCCGGGCAGCAGGAACTGCAGGTACTCGTGGCGCGAGCCATGGGAGATCGCCCCGCCGAACACGAACAGGAACAGCGAGAGGAAGATGATCGGCTGCAGCGTGACGTCAATGAACTGCTCGGGCGTGCGGGTGAGCTTGATCAGGTTGCGCTTGCACAGCACGAGCGCGTGCCGCAGCTGCCGCAGATGCTTCTTCATACCAGTGCCTCCTCGTCGTGAGCGCCTGACCTGGTCCCGGTGAGGGTGAAGAACACCTCGTCCAGGCTCGGCAGGTGCAGTGAGAACTCCTCGACCGCGATCCCGGCGGCGCGCAGCCGCGCCACCACGTCGGGCAACACCTCGTCGCCCTCCACCCGGACGGTCAGCGTGCCGCGCCCGTCGTCCTCCGGCGACTGAGCGCCGATGCCGCGCAGCACGTCGAGCAGGTCGTCGCGCCGGGCCGGGTCGGCCGGGCGGACGGTCAGCCGCTGTCCGCCGACCACGCGCTTGAGCCCGTGCGGCGTGTCGTGCGCGATCACCCGCCCGTGGTCGATCACGGTGATCTCGTCGGCGAGCGCGTCGGCCTCCTCCAGGTACTGCGTGGTGAGCAGCACCGTGGAGCCGTCGCTGACCAGGCTGCGCACCACGTCCCACATGTCCTCGCGCTTGGCCGGGTCAAGGCCGGTGGTCGGCTCGTCGAGGAAGATCACCTGCGGCCTGCCCACCAGCGACGCGGCCAGGTCGAGACGGCGGCGCATGCCGCCTGAGTACTTCTTGGCCACCTTGTCCGCGGCCTGCGAAAGGTCGAACCAGGCAAGCAGTTCCCCGGCGCGCTGCCGCGCGGCCCGCTTGGGCAGGTCGAGGAGCTGGCCGATCATGACCAGGTTCTGCATGCCCGTCAGGTCGTCGTCAACCGAGGCGAACTGGCCGGTCAGGCCGATGCTCTCCCGCACCTTCTCCGGCTGCTTGCGCACGTCGAACCCGTTGACGCGGGCGGTGCCGCCGTCCGCGCGCAGCAGCGTCGCCAGGATGCGGACGGCGGTGGTCTTGCCCGCGCCGTTCGGGCCGAGCACGGCGAGCACGCTGCCCCTGCGCGCGGTGAGGTCCACCCCCGCCAGTGCCTTCGTCTCACCGAAGGCCTTGATAAGCCCCGTGGCTTCAATCGCTAGATCTGTCATGCTCCCGACAGTGCCAGCCGCCGCTGATACGCCGCGCACACGCCGCGCACACGCGGCTGACACGGATGACCCCCGCACCCGGTCGTGCTGTGCGGGGGCCATGCGATGCCTGGTCGCTAGGCGGCGGGATCCGGTTCGAGAGTGTCCTTCGGCGCCGGGCAGTAGACGGTGCCGAGGAAGTAACCGTAGATCCAGTGCCACAGGAAGATGGCGAAGCACAGCTTCCAGCCGAAGGCGGTCGACAGGAAGCCCATGTGGTGCGGCGCGTAGAGGGTTGGCACCCACCAGCCCGCGCTGATAACCGCGAGCACCGTGCCGTACAGGAAGGCCTTAATTAGATTTCCGCCGATGGTGTTACGTATCGGCACGAGAGGGTGGAAAAGCAGCGCGAACAGCAGCGCGAAGAACACGCCGTCAGTAAAGTGCGAGAGCTCTCCGACGAAATACACCGCCGCCGTGGGCGCGGTGCCGCTTGCCGGGGAAATCCCGAGGAGGAGATCCCCGTTGGCCACCGGCCAGTTCACGCTCGGCAGCCCGAATCCAGTGAACCAGACGCCGAAGACCGTCGCGAACTGGGTGGCGACGGCCCCGGCAAGGAGCGAGCCGCCGATCGGGTGCCGGACAAGCCATGCCCGCCACTTGGGCAGCACGTCATCCGTCGGAATGCTCGTGATGAACCCGGAGCCGCCCGACCGGGGCGGTTTATCGACGGTAACCGAACTCATATGCATCGCCTCCACTTTGAGGGGGACGTAATTGCCCCGAGTGTGTTCCTCCGCAGGGCGGGGCACAATATCTTCACCGCGCAAGATTTGGCGGGTATTCAACGTCTTTAGTCACATAGGCACCATGAGTTGAGTTTCATCACGATTGTTACAAGAATTGCGTGATTTGTCATGATATTGGCGAAATAGAATCATCTGATAGGTGGCATAAGTCCGTCTGATAGGCGGCGCGCCGGCAGGCCGGGCGGGGCGGCGCGCCTTGAGCAGTATCGAAGATAACAGCAAGAAGCACGTGAGTCGCTCCATCGCTGGAAACGTGCGGCGCTCAAAATTAGTCACGCGACACGCGGCCGGATGTTCCGGGCGCGGGCGGACGGAACGCCGAAACTAGAAGGCATGTATGTCAGCGTGGAAGACGGCCCGGCCCGGGACGCCCCCGGCCCGGAAGAAGACGCCGGCCAGTCCCGGGCCGTCTTCGCGAGCATCGGCGGGCGGCTCAGCGCGGCGCGCGCGCTGCTCGACCGGCCGCTCACCTCGTACTACCTGATCGCCGGCATCACCACGCTGCTGCTGAGCCTCGGCCTTGTCATGGTGCTGTCCACCGCGTCCTGGGTCGACCTGTCGCGTGACGAGTCGCCCTACAAGGACTTCATGGTGCAGCTGGCGGGCATCGTGGTCGGCGTCCCGGTCATGTGGGTGGCGGCCAGGTGCTCGCCCCGGCTGTTTCGCGCCGCGGCCTACCCGCTGCTGGCGGTGTCGGCGATCGGGCTCTGCCTCGTGCTCATTCCCGGGGTCGGCGCGCACGTGAACGGCGCGACCCGGTGGATCGCCATCACCGGCTCGCTCAGGTTCCAGCCGTCCGAGCTCGCCAAGCTCGCGCTCGCCGTGTGGGGCGCGGACCTGCTCGCCCGCAAGGAGAAGCTCGGCATGCTCGCCGACTGGCGGCACATGCTCGTGCCGCTGCTGCCGGGCACCGGGGTGCTCGCCCTGCTCGTGATGGGGGGCGAGGACCTCGGGACGACGTCCATCCTGCTCATCATCTTCCTGGCGCTGCTGTGGTTCATCGGTACCCCCGGGCGGGTGTTCATCGGCCTGCTGATCCTCATGGGACTGGTGCTGCTGCTGCTCATGGTGACGGAGAGCTACCGGGTCAGCCGGCTCACCGGGTTCCTTGACACCGCGAACACCGACCCGACTGGCAGCCAGATGCAGGCCATCCAGGGCAGGTACGCGCTCGGCTCCGGCGGCGTCTTCGGCGTGGGCCTCGGCGCAAGCAGGGAAAAGTGGGGCTGGCTGCCGGAATCCAACAGTGACTTCATCTTCGCGATCATCGGGGAGGAACTCGGCCTGGTCGGCACGTTCTGCGTCACCGCGCTGTACGGCGGGCTGGCCTTCGCCGGGCTTCGGGTGGCGCGGCGCGCGCCCGACACGTTCAGCCGGCTGCTGGCCGCCGTGATCACCGTCTGGATCGTCGCCCAGGCCGTGGTGAACATCGGCGCCGTCATCGGCGTGTTCCCGATCACCGGCGTCCCGCTGCCGATGGTGTCCCAGGGGCTGTCGTCGGTACTGGTGACGATGGTCGGGCTAGGTATGCTCATGTCGTTCGCACGGCGGGAGCCGGGAGCGAGCCACGCGTTGGCCGCGCGGGGCCCCTCTCCTGGGAGCCGCGCTCTAAGCTGGCTACGCCAGGGGACGCGGCGCGGGACGTTAGGCAGTGCCGCATCATGAGGGCCCGCCGCACCAGGAGGCGAGCGGGCGATGAGCGAGGAGCGTGCGATGAGGGTGGTGCTTGCTGGCGGCGGGTCGGCCGGTCATATCGAGCCTGCACTTGCGCTCGCCGACGCGCTGCGCGAAGCGGACAAGGGCATCTTCGTGACCTGCCTCGGCACCGAGCGGGGCCTGGAGACCAGGCTGGTGCCGCTGCGCGGCTATGACCTCGAGCTCCTCCCGGCGGTGCCGCTGCCCAGGTCGGTAACGCCCCAGCTGCTCACCGTCCCCGGCGGGCTGGCCGGCGCGGTGCACGCCGCGGGGAAGATACTCGACCGGCTGCACGCGGACGTGCTCGTCGGCTTCGGCGGCTACGTGGCGACCCCCGCCTACCTCGCGGCCAAGCGGCACAACGTCCCGATCGTGGTGCACGAGGCCAACCCGTTCCCTGGCATCGCCAACCGGCTCGGCGCGCGGCTGACCACGCACGTGTTCACCGCGCAGCCGGACACCAAGCTGCGGGGCGCCAAGTACCTGGGCCTGCCGATCAGGCGGCAGATCGCCGACCTGGACCGGTTCGCGCTCGGCGACAAGGCGCGGGCGTACTTCGGGCTCCGCCCCGACCTGCCCGTGCTGCTCGTCTTCGGCGGGTCGCAGGGCGCCAGGTCGCTCAACCGGGCGCTGGCCGGCGCCGTCGATGCCATCAGGAGCGCCCGGGTGCAGATCCTGCACGTCACCGGGCCCAAGAACGCGGCGGATGCCCAGGTGAGCGACGGCGCGCCGGCGCCGGGCAACGTCCCGTACGTCGCCGTGCCGTACGTGGACCGGATGGACCTGGCCTACGCCGCGGCTGACTTCGCGCTGTGCCGCGCGGGCGCGAATACCTGCGCCGAGCTCACCGCGGTGGGGCTGCCCGCCGCGTACGTCCCGCTGCCCATCGGCAACGGCGAGCAGCGGCTCAACGCGCTGCCGATAGTGCAGCGCGGCGGCGGCCTGCTCGTCGAGGACGCCGAGCTGACCCCGGACTGGATCAAGGCCACGCTGCTCCCCGTGCTGACCGACATCGACCAGGTGGCCGGGATGTCCGAGGCGGCGGCCGCGCTCGGCCGCAGGGACGCGGACCGCTGGCTGGCGAAGGCGGTCATCGACGTCGTCGCCGCCCGGCGGGCAGGCACGGCGGCCGGCGACGCGGGCGCCCTCGCGGGCGCGGGCAGCCAGCCGCCGTTCACCGCGCCGGGCGGCGAGCCTTCGCCCGGTGGCCGCCACCGGCAGGCCAGGTAGCGATGGGGCTGGTCACGCCCACCGAGCCGGTACCGCTCGATGAGCTCGGGCGGGTTCACTTCGTCGGCATCGGCGGTGCGGGCATGTCGGGGATCGCCCGCATCATGCTGGCCAGGGGCACCGCGGTCTCCGGCAGCGACTCGGCCGCGTCCGCCGCCCTCGAGGAGCTCGCGGCGCTGGGCGCCAGGGTGCACTCGGGCCACGCGGCCGGGCAACTCGGCGACGCGGACACGGTTGTCGTGTCGAGCGCCATCAGGGAGAGCAACCCGGAGCTTGCCGAGGCCAGGCGGCGCGGCCTGCGGGTGCTGCACCGGGCGGCGGCGCTCGCCTCGCTGATGTCCGGCCGCCGGGTCATCGCGGTGACCGGGACGCACGGCAAGACGACCACCACGTCGATGATCACCACCGTGCTGCTCGAAACCGGGGCAGCGCCCGCCTACGCGATCGGCGGGGTGCTCGCCGCCACCGGCGCCGGCGCCGCCGACGGCGCCGGCGAGTACTTCGTGGCGGAGGCGGACGAGAGCGACGGGTCGTTCCTCATGTACGCGCCCGACGTGGCGGTCGTCACCAACGTCGAGGCGGACCACCTGGACAACTACGGCACCGAGCAGGCGTACCGTGAGTCCTTCCGCGCCTTCCTCGGCAAGGTCGCACCCGGCGGGCTGCTGGTGACCTCCGCCGACGACCCCGGCGCCACGGAGATGGCCGGCCACGCCCGTGACCTGGGACTGCGCGTCATCACCTACGGCACGTCACCCGAGGCCGGCTACCGCGTCACGGACGTGACCGCCAGCGGCATGGAGACGACGTTCGTGGTGAGCGCGGGCGCCGGACTTACGCCCTGGGCCGGCACCACCGTGCGCCTCGGCGTCCCCGGCCAGCACAACGCGCTGAACGCGGCCGCCGCGTTCGCCGTCGCGGTCGAGCTCGGCATCGAGCCCGCGCGGGCAGCCGGCTCCCTGGCCAGCTACCGGGGCGCCGCGCGGCGGCTTGAGCCCAAGGGCGAGGCGGGCGGCGTGCGGGTGCTCGACAGCTACGCGCACCACCCGACCGAGCTCGCCGCCGACCTGCGCGCCGCGCGCGAGATCGTTGGCGGTGCGGGCACGGCGGGCGCAGGACGGGTGATCGCCGTCTTCCAGCCGCACCTGTACAGCAGGACCCGCATCTTTGCCGCCGCGTTCGGCGCCGCGCTCGGCTTGGCGGACGAGGCCGTGGTGCTCGACGTCTACGCGGCGCGTGAGGACCCCGAGCCCGGGGTGACCGGCCGCCTCGTCGCGGACGCGGTACCAGGCGGCTCGCACTACGTCGCGGACTTCGCGGACGTGCCCAAGGTCGTGGCCGCGCTGGCCGCGCCTGGTGACCTGGTGCTCACCATGGGCGCTGGCGACATCACCAGGATGGGCCCGCTGCTGCTCGCCTACATCGCGGGGACAGGGCTCGCGGGCCCTGGGCGGGCAGGGCCGGGCGCAGGATGAGTGACGCGCCGCCGTCCGCGCCCTCCGGCGCGGCCCCCGCGGCCGAGCCGGGCCGTACCGTGCCCGGTGGTGCCGTGCCCGGCGCGCCCGGCGGCCGGCGCCGCTCGCGGACCCGCTGGCGCGCGGCCTTCTTCGTGCTGGCCGCGCTCGCGATCGTGGCCGGAGTCGGCTGGGCGCTGCTCGGCAACCGCATGCTCGTCGTGCGCTCGGTCACCGTCACCGGAACCCACTTGCTCTCGCCCGCGCAGGTCACCGCCGCCGCGGATATACCGCTCGGCACGCCGCTGCTGCGGGTCGACGCCGGCGCGGTGACCCGCAGGGTCGAGGCGATTCCCCAGGTGGCGTCCGCCTCCGTGGCTAAAGACTGGCCGGATCGCCTGGTCATCGCGGTCACCGAGCGCGCTCCCGTCATGGGGGTGCGGATGGCGGGCGGCGGCTACGACCTGGTGGACGCCACCGGCGTGATCGTGCGCTGGACGCGGACGCTGCCTGCCGGGCTCCCGCTGCTCGAGACCTCGCTGCCGGGCGCCGCGCTGCGCGGCAGCGCCGAGGTCACCACCGCCGCTGCCGTGCTCGCTGAGCTGAGCCCGTGGCTGGCGGGGCAGGTGACGGCCCTGCAGGCGGCCCCGGTGGCCGAGGGGACCGAGCAGGTGACGCTCGACCTGCGGAACGGGAAGACGGTCCAGTGGGGCAGCCCGAGCGATGCCGCGCAGAAGAACAGGGAACTCGCCGTCCTGCTGCCGGGCAGCGCGCACGAGGTTGACGTGAGCACGCCGGGAACGGTCGTCACCCGGTTACCGATGGGGTCCGCTGATGTGCGGGACGACACGCGGGCAGCCCGCCGCGTGGCGAGTTGACCACGCTGCCTCACCACCCTACTGTCCCTATCAATCGCAGGGAAGATAAAACTCTAAATCTCAACCTGAAGGTGAAACCTGACGGCGTTCTGAGTTGCGGGTTCCGCAATTCCAGGCTGGCGTCGGCCGGCACCGAAATTCGCCGCGAATTCCGGCGCGGACGGGCGGCTGAACGGGCGTCAGGCAGCAGTGGGCAGGGCCGGGACCGGGCACGGCGGGTAAGCGCCGGACCGGGCAGGTAGCAGCGAGCGGAAAGGTACCCTCCTCGTGGCAGCACCGCAGAACTATCTGGCGGTCATCAAGGTCGTCGGAATCGGCGGGGGCGGCGTTAACGCCGTCAATCGCATGATCGAAGAGGGACTCAAGGGCGTCGAGTTCATCGCGATTAACACCGACGCTCAGGCGTTGCTGATGAGCGACGCGGACGTCAAGCTCGACGTCGGACGGGAACTGACCCGCGGCCTCGGCGCCGGGGCGAACCCGGACGTCGGCGCCAGGGCGGCCGAGGACCACCGCGAGGAGATCGAGGAGGTGCTCAAGGGCGCCGACATGGTCTTCGTCACCGCCGGCGAGGGCGGCGGTACCGGCACCGGCGGCGCTCCCGTGGTCGCCGGCGTGGCCCGGGCGCTCGGCGCGCTCACCATCGGCGTGGTGACCCGCCCGTTCGGCTTCGAGGGCAAGCGCCGCGCCGTCCAGGCGGAAACCGGGATCGAGCGGCTGCGCGCCGAGGTCGACACGCTGATCGTGATCCCCAACGACCGCCTGCTTTCCATCTCCGACCGGCACGTCTCCGTCCTCGACGCTTTCAAGGCGGCCGACCAGGTGCTCCTTTCCGGTGTCCAGGGCATCACCGACCTGATCACCACGCCCGGCCTGATCAACCTCGACTTCGCGGACGTGAAGTCCGTCATGTCCGGCGCCGGGTCCGCGCTGATGGGCATCGGCTCCTCCCGCGGCGACGACCGGGCGGTGGCCGCCGCGGAGATGGCGATCTCCTCGCCGCTCCTCGAGGCCTCCATCGACGGCGCGCACGGCGTGCTGCTGTCCATCCAGGGCGGCTCCGACCTCGGGCTATTCGAGATCAACGAGGCGGCGCAACTTGTCTCCAACTCCGCGGCGGTCGACGCCAACATCATCTTCGGCGCGGTGATCGACGACGCGCTCGGCGACGAGGTGCGGGTGACGGTAATCGCCGCCGGCTTCGACGAGCAGCAGCCGAACCGCCCCGCCTCGACGGCTAGTTTCTCGCTGCTCGACGGCCGGCCGTCGAGCGGGCCGGGCGGCGGGTCATCGAGCCACGCGGCCGCATCCGCAACGGGTGCGGGTTCCACCGCGCCCGCCTCGGGAAACGGGAACGGGCACGGCACGTCGAACGGCGCGCAGGCCGCCTCGGCCAGCGCCTCCTGGGGCGGCAACGGGAGCGCGAGCGGCGCCGCCGCCCAGAGCGCGAGCGGGCCGCGGGACGAGGCCGCAGGCGCGCACGGCCCGGCGGCGCTGCCTAGCCAGCCGGCCGGCTGGACCAATTCGCCGCCGCCCTCCGGCGGCCACAGCGCAGGCACGCAGCCGGGCGGCGGGACAACCGCGGGCAGCGGGACGGCCCAGTCCGCGGAGTCACCCGCCAAGCCCGGGGCAGACGGCTCCTCGGGATACGTGCCCGCCCCGGTCTCGTTCGTCTCGCCCGACGAGGACGAGGACTACGGCGCCAAGCCCGGCCACGGCGGCGATGCCGGGCCCGGGTGGAAGGACCCCGGCCGGGCGGCCAAGCAGGACAAGGTCTTCGACGTGAACGCGGGCCGCCGCCGTCCCGTGGTCTTCGAAGAGGAAGACGACCTGGACGTTCCCGACTTCCTCAAGTGACGCGGGTTACCCCCGAGGCGACCGCCCCGAGGGGCGCCCGATGGCAAAAACCCCATCGTATCGGGCGCGCAACCCGTGTACCTTCCGGGGGGACGCCCCCGTACCCCCCGAATGCGGCCTGCGGCCGCGTGCTGCGAGGTGACCCGTGAGACCCTCCGCTAACGAGCGGAGTTCGGAGCTCGCGGTCCGTCTCGCGGCCGTGCGCGCGCGCATCACGGCCGCGTGCGTGGCCGCGGGCCGCGATGAGAGCGAGCTCACCCTCATCGCGGTGACCAAGACGTACCCGGCCTCCGACGTGCTGGCCCTGGCCAGCCTCGGCGTGACCGACTTCGGCGAGAACCGGGACCAGGAGGCCGCGCCCAAGGCGGCGGAGGTCGCCGCGGCGTTCGCCGCCGCCGGGATGGCCGCGCCGCCCGTCACGGCCGCGACGGCGGCCGTGAGCGAGCCGGTCACCTGGCACTTCATCGGGCAGCTGCAGACCAACAAGGCGCGCAGCGTGGCCACGTACGCCGACGCGGTGCACTCAGTGGACCGGATCCGCCTGGTCCATGCCCTAGGGGCCGCGGCGCGCGCGGCAGGTCGCGAGCTGACCTGCCTCGTCCAGGTGAGCCTCGACCCGGCCGACGCGGGCGCGCCGGCCGGGCATGAGCTCGACGACGGGCACGACAGGGATGAGCGGCCCGGCTCCGGCCAGGAGCGCGGCGGCGTGCCGCCCGCGCGGCTAGCGGAGGTGGCGGAGGCGATCGCGGCGGAGCCCGGGCTCACCCTCGGCGGCCTGATGGCGGTGGCCCCGCTCGCCATGGAACCCGTCTCGGCGTTCGCGCCGCTCCGGCGGCTCTCGGCCGTCATCCGTTCCGTCGCCCCGTCCGCCACCGTCATCTCGGCGGGCATGAGCGGCGACCTCGAGCCCGCCGTCGCGAGCGGCGCGACACACTTGAGAATTGGTACGGCGTTGCTCGGCAACAGAAGGCCGCCGGTCCGGTAATGTCCGTCGCGTAAGGCATTATGAAGCTGTTCGGTACGCGGCGACGCGTGGCTCTGGGGCGACGGAGGACTGAAGGATGGCCAGCGCGATGCGCAAGATGGCGGTCTACCTTGGCCTCGTGGAGGACGATCGCCGGTATCAGGATGGGTACGAGGCGTACGACGAGTACGACGAGTACGACGAGCCCGCGGCGGTGATGGAGGCGGCGTCGGCTCGGGCCGACTACGGCGGGTATGTGACCGAGCACCCGCTTGAGCAGGCTCCGCCCCGGCAGGTCGAGCTCGCCCGGATCACCACACTTCATCCACGCACTTACAATGAAGCCCGTACCATCGGTGAGCACTTCCGCGAAGGCACCCCGGTGATCATGAACCTGACCGAGATGGTCGACAGCGACGCCAGGCGCCTCGTCGACTTCGCGGCCGGGCTGATCTTCGGACTGCGCGGGTCCATCGACAAGGTCACGAACAAGGTCTTCCTGCTCTCCCCGGCGAACGTCGAGGTGACCGCGGAGGACAAGGCGCGCATCGCCGAGCGCGGCTTCTTCAACCAGAGCTAGCGGGCGGCACGAGGCGGGCCCGGGGGCGTCCCCGGGTGACAATGACGGGTGTTGCGATGGAGATCCTCAAGGTCGTCCTTACCTACGTACTGACGCTGTACCTAGTCGTGCTCATCGGCTGCATGATCCTGTCCTGGATCAATGTGTTCGTGCGCCCCTGGTACCCCCCGCGTCCGGTCAAACTGGTCGCTGAGACGATTTTCACCCTCACAGATCCGCCACTGAAATTCCTACGTCGCTACATCCCGCCCCTCCGGCTCGGTACAGTGTCTATGGACCTGAGCTTCATGGTCCTGTTCATCGTGGTACTGATTTTGCTGCAGGTGGCTGTGCCGCGACTTTGAACCATGTACCGTGCTGATCAGGTACGGTGCTGAGGAACAACGGTGCCTTCAGGAAACACGGTGCTTACAGAGAACACGGTGCTGAGGAACACAGCCAAGCGCGCCGAGGAGACAAGATGCCGCTGACGCCCGCGGATGTGCGGAACAAGCAGTTCAGTACGACCAGGCTCAGGCCCGGCTACGACGAGGAAGAGGTTGACGCCTTCCTCGACGAGGTTGAGGCTGAACTTGACCGCTTGATTCAGGAGAACGAGGAACTCAGGTCGAAGCTGGCCGAGGTCCTGCGTGGCGGGGGCAAGCCAGCCATGGCGCTGAGCTCACCGCTGTCCGACCCCAAGTCGGACATGATGATGCCCGAGCCGCCCATGGACCAGCCGATGCGTCGCCAAGAGTCCATGATGGAACACCGGCCCTACCAGGTCGAGGACAACATGGACACGGCGGCCCGCGTGCTCTCGCTCGCCCAGCAGACCGCCGACCAGGCCATCGCCGACGCCCGCCGGGAAGCGGACGAGACGCTTGGCCGGGCGCGCCGCGAGGCCGACGAGGTGCTCACCAAGGCCCGCCGCCAGGCGGAGCAGATCACCGGTGACGCCCGGGCTCGTGCGGAGTCCCTGGAGCGCGACGCCCAGGAACGGCACCGGCAGGCGATGGGTTCCCTGGTGACGCAGCGCGAGGAGCTTGAGCGCCGGGTTGACGACCTGCGCGCCTTCGAGCGCGAGTACCGCAGCAGGCTCAAGGCGTACCTGGAGGGCCAGCTCCGCGACCTTGAGGCCGGCGTCACCGACAGCGGCCAGTTCCCCGCGATGCCCCCGGCGGCACCGCCCGCCCCGCCGCAGCTCCCGGTCGGCCTTGGCCAGCCAGCGCTGCGCGGTGGTCAGACGGGCCCGGCGCCCACGGCGGCCCAGTACGCAATGCCCGAGCACGTCGGTTTCCGGCCAGACGGCCGCTGACCGCAGGTCGGCAGCATTCCGGCGCTCGCCCGGGACACGAGGAGATAGCTAGGTGATCCGGTTCAGCGCCGCGCTGGTCGCGGTCGCCATCGGGGTGCTCATTGGCGGCATTGCCACCAGCAAGCTGCTGCTCGTCTACATCGCGATCGGGGTGAGTGCCGTCGCGCTTGTGGCACTCGCCATCGGAGTGGTGGTCAAGCGCGAGGAGCTTTTCGGGGAGAGACAGGGGCTCGTGCCCGCTAGCGCGGGTGCGGCCCCTGGGCGGCCGGCCCGCGCCGGTGAAAGTCAGGATCAGCACCCTGTAGCGGCAGAACAGCGCAGCCCAGCGGTGTCCGTGCCGCCGTCGGCCCCGTTCCAGGGGCCGACGGCGGGCCACGGTACCGCTTTCGGCGGTACTGCCTTCGGTGGTAACGCCTTCGGCGAGACCGCCCAGGCAGCGGCGCCGCCTAAAGCCGCCGCGAACCCGCGCCTAACCGCCGCCCGTCGCCGCCAAGGCCGCCGCGAACCCGTCCGCGCCGCGCCAGGCCTCGGACGGGCACGGGGCGAACCGGGCCGGGGACCCCATGCCGCCGTGGGAAGCCCAGTCGGCTCGTGACCAGTGGTCATCCCCGCCCTGGCCGGGCAGCACCGCGGCCGGCCCCCCACCGGACTGGATGCCGAGCGGCCGTGGCGTGAGCGAGCCGGCCGGCCAGGCGGAAACGACCGCGCCGTCCCTGCCCTCGGCGGTGCCCCCGGCGCCGCCCCGTCCGTCCAGCACCCGCACCGGAGCCCGCGTCGCCGAACTGGTTCGCGCCGAAGGCCCGGTCGGCGGACGCCGCCCCGCCCGCCACGGACGCACCAGCGGACGCGGCGTCGGCCGATGAGGACGACGACTGGCCGACCCGCTACTCCTGGCTCGACGAGGAGCCGGACGAGAGCCCCCGCGAGGCCGAGGCGCCCGCGGGCCAGGACCCGACGCGGGAAGTCGCGGCCAGCACCGGCGCGGCCAGCGGCACCGCGGCCAGCGACGTCCCCGTCGGCGACGCCCCGGCCGGCGACACCGCCCCGGCCGAGACGGCAGCCCCGGCGGCTACGGACGACGAGCAGGAACCCCGGCTAGAGACGGAAACGGAGTCCGAGCAGGAGCCCGGGCCCGCCGAGCCGGAGACCGGGGACGCCGACGGCGAGCCGCCGTCCGCGGGCCAGGCCGGGCCGGACACCGCGGCCGCCATGGTGGCCGTGCTGCCCGGCGTGCCCAGGTACCACCAGCCGGACTGCGTCCTGATCCGCTTCATGCCCGATGACGACATCCAGCGGCTGCCGGTTGCTCAGGCGAAGGCCGACGGCTGCACCCCCTGCGCCGCCTGCCAGCCCGCGGATTAGGCCGCTCGGCCGACGACGGCGAGCCAGAAGCGCAGGCCGAGCCCCGCGTCCGCGTGCTCGTGCCATGGCCCGGCCACGCCATGCCGTGCGCGCGGCCTCGCCATGCGCGTCCACGGCCCGGCCCGCGTCGCCAGCCACGGGGTTTCCCGCACCGAAGGACTCCGCGAGGACCTCGCCCGCGATCAGCGGGGCGTGCTCGGCGAGTGCCGACGCCAGTTCCTCGTCCCGTGCCGCCCAGCGCACCGCGATCCGGTCGGTGACGTCGAGTCCGCTGGACTTGCGCGCCTCCTGAATCAGCCGGACCACCTCGCGGGCGCGGCCCTCGGCGCGCAGCTCGGCGGTCACCGTGAGGTCGAGCGCGACGGTCTCGCCAGCCAGCGAGGCCACTCCCCAGCCCGCGAGCGGCGTCTGGGTCACCACCAGGTCGGCGGCGGTCAGCGTCACCGTGCCCACCGACGGGACCGGCACGCTCACCGACCCGTCCGCGGCTGTGCCGTCCGCGAGCGCTCTGGGATCAGCGGCCCTGATCGCGGCGGCGACCGCCTGGGTCGAGGAGCCGAACCGGCGGCCAAGTGACCGGAACTCCGGCTTGACCGCATAGCTGACCAGGTCACCGCCTGCTACGTCGAGCGAGTCGACCGCGTGCACGTTCAGCTCGTCCGCGATGAGGTCGCGCAGCTCACCGGGGAGCGCGGCGAACCCGGCCGCGCCGGCGAGCGCACGGGCCAGCGGCTGCCTGGTCCGGACCGTCGCCGCGGAGCGCGCCGACCGGCCAAGCTCCACCAGCCGCCGGGTCAGCGCCATCTGCGCCGACAACTCCTCGTCGATCAGCGCCTCGTCGCAGGCGGGCCAGGCGGCGAGGTGCGCGGACGCCGGGGCGTCCGCGGCCCGCAGCACGCCCCACAGGTAATCGGAAAGGAACGGCGTGACCGGCGCGAGCATCGTCGTCACCGCCAGCAGCGCCTCGTGCAGTGTCGCGAACGCCGCCGCCCCGTCGGGGGATGCCCAGGGCCCGGCCCAGAACCGCCGCCGCGACCGCCGCACGTACCAGTTGGACAGGTCGTCGATGAGCCCGGCGAGCCGCCGCCCGGCCGCGGCCGAGTCGAACGCCTCAAGGCAGGACGTCACGTCCCTGATGCACGCGTGCACCTCGGACAGCAGCCACCGGTCGAGCAGCGGCCGCGAGCCAGGGGCCGGCGCGAGCGCCGCCGCCTCCGGCGTCCACGCTCTGCCAGCCGAACCCGGGGCCAGGCCGAACCCGGGCCAGCCGAACCCGGGCCAGCCGAACCCGGGCCAGCGCCCGCGACCGCCGCGTTCGCGTAGAGCACCAGGAACGACGCGGTGTTCCAGTAGGTAAGCAGCACCTTCCGCACGATCTCGTCGAGCACGGCGGGCCCGATCCGCCGCTGCCCCCACGGTGACCCGGACACGGCGAAGAACCACCGCACCGCGTCGGCGCCACGGGCGTCCATCAGCCCCATCGGCTCGATGACGTTGCCGAGGTGCTTGGACATCTTCCTGCCCGCCTCGTCGGTGACAAGCCCGAGGCAGACAACGTTCTCGTACGCGGACCGGCCGAACACCAGGGTTCCCACGGCCATCAGCGAGTAGAACCAGCCCCGCGTCTGGTCGATGGCCTCGCAGATGAACTGCGCCGGGTAGGCCGACTCGAACGCGGCCAGGTTCCGCAGCGGCGCACCCCACTGCGCGAACGGCATCGACCCGGAGTCGAACCAGACGTCGATCACCTCGGGCACGCGGGCGGCGGGCTCACCGCACTGCGGGCACGGGAACGTCACCTCATCCACGAACGGCCGGTGCGGGTCAAGCCCGGACACGTCCCGCCCGGCCAGCGCGCCGAGCTCGGCAAGCGACCCGACGCAGGTCACGTGCGACGACGGGCACTCCCACAACGGCAGCGGAGTGCCCCAGTACCTGGTGCGGGACAGCGCCCAGTCGACGTTGTTGCGCAGCCACTCGCCGTACCGCCCGTGCTTGATGGCGGGCGGCTGCCAGGTGGTCTTCTCGTTCTCCGCGAGCAGCAGGTCCTTGACCGCGGTGGTCCGCACGTACCAGGACGGCAGCGCGTAGTACAGCAGCGCGGTGCCGCACCGCCAGCAGTGCGGGTAGCTGTGCACGTGCGCGGCGGAGTGGAACAGCAGGCCGCGCTCGGCCAGGTCCGCGGTGAGCGGCCCGTCGGCGTCCTTGAAGAACAGCCCGCCGACCAGCGGCAGCCCGTCCTCGAAGTGCCCGTCCGCGCGGACCGGGTTCACCACCGGCAGCCCGGCGGCGCGGATCGCCGCCAGGTCGTCCGCGCCGAAGGCCGGGGCGAGGTGGACGAGCCCGGTCCCGTCGTCGGTGGTCACGAAGGAGCCGCTGACCACCCGGTGCGCGCCGGTGATGGGCAGGATGCCGAACGGTGGCGCGTACGAGGCGCCGAGCAGCTCGCTGCCACGGAGCGTGGCGAGCACGTGCCAGCCCTCGCCGAGCACCCGGGGCCACAGTGCCTCGGCGACCACCACCCGGTCACCGTCGCCGCTCTTGCGCGCGATCACGTACTCCACCTCAGGGTGGACGGCGATCGCCGTGTTGGACACGAGCGTCCACGGCGTCGTTGTCCATACCAGCAGGTCCGCCCCGGTCAGGTGCGCGTTCGCGCCCTCGGGCACCCTGGTCACGGTGAACCTGACGGTAACCGAGGGGTCGGCGACGTCCCGGTAGACGTCCGGCTGGCCCATCTCATGGTCGGACAGCGGCGTGCCGCACCGGGGGCAGTACGGGCTGATCCGGAAGTCCCGCACCAGCAGGCCCTTGTCGTAGATCGCCTTGAGCGCCCACCAGACGGACTGCACGTAGTCGGCGTCCATGGTGCGGTAGGCGGCGGACAGGTCGATCCAGTACCCCATCCGGGTGGTGAGCGCGGAGAACGCGTCGACGTGCCGCAGCACCGACTCCCGGCACCGCTGGTTGAACGCGGCGACGCCGTAGGCCTCGATGTCCTTCTTGCCGGAAAGGCCGAGCTCCTTCTCCACGGCGACCTCCACGGGCAGCCCGTGGCAGTCCCAGCCGGCCCTGCGGTTGACGTGGAACCCCTGCATGGTCTTGAACCGGGGGAAGAGGTCCTTGAAGACCCGTGCCTCGATGTGGTGCACGCCCGGCATGCCGTTCGCCGTGGGCGGGCCCTCATAGAACGTCCACCGCGGCCCGCCCTGGGTCTGGCGCAGCGACGCCTCGAACGTCCGCGCCCGCCGCCAGCGGGCCAGCATCTCGTGCTCGATCGCGGGCAGGTCGGGCTGCGCGGGCAGCGCCGGCATCGGGTCGCCCGCGTTGCGCTCAGGCTGTGACACGGTGCGCTCCGGCTGTGAATGTGACATTTCACCGTTCCTAATTGAGATAGCTGGAGCGTGTCCTGGCTGTCCGGCGGCCGCGAATGGTCTTCGGCTGCCTGGTCGGGTGGTCGTGCCCGCTGGGCCTGTCCGGTCTTGCGCCTGCGGTGGGGCTGCCGGCAGGCCTGGCGGGTTCCGCCGTTCCTCGGCACGGTGCTCCGGTTGCCGGGTGCTCGGGTGGCAGCTCTCCTGGCCGCGGTCCGCTGGCCGCCGCTGGTCACGCCTTCCCGTCGCCGCGCCCGGTGCCCGAGGCCGCGCCGCCCGATCACCACGGCGGCGGCGTGATGGCCGCTGACGGGGACCGGAGTCTGATGCTGAAGCGGGGCGAGCCAGTGCTGCGCCGCCCACCTGGAGGTGCAGGCGGGGTCGACGGCGATCACCGCGAGTCCCGCGTTGAAGGTCATCTGGGCGAGCCGGTCCCGGAACCGGGCCGTGGGGATGCCGGACACCAGTGCCCGGAACCGCCTACCGCGGCGGCCGCGCGACGGGCGGTTCCCGGCACGTTCCCGGCCCAAGGCCCTGGCCTGGGTGAAGTCCAGGTTCTCGATCACGACCGCGCGTGCCCCGTGCTGCCGGGCTGTGCCGATCAGGGCGGAGACGGCGGCCCGGATGCGGCCGTCCCGCTGGCTGGCGGGCAGCCCGGCCAGGGCAAGGGGGATCGTGACCGGGAGGCCGACGGGGTTCCCGTCGGGGGTGAGCGCCCAGGCGGCGAGGTGCCCGGCGTTCACGTCGACCGCGACCACCGGGTGCGCGCGGAGTTCTGCGAGGTCAGGGGCGGGGCCGGGCGCCGTCTTCCAGCTCGCGTCCAGGTACCAGCGCCCGGTGCCCGGGTTCAGGCTGACGTCGTAGCGGACCGCCCCGGTCGCGGCCTGCGCCGCGACCTCATCACCCCGGTAGGCGAAAACGACCGGGCACGACAGGCGGTACCGCGTGCGAGCCGCGCCTTCAGCACCTGCAGCCGCCGCTGCTTGCCGAACCCCTCGGCCCGGGTCGCGTAACCGCGGGCCCGGCCCGCCCGCCGGCCGGGGCGGCGAGCCTGCCCTCGATCGCCCGGGCCCGCGACCGCAGCGAGGCCGCCTCTGCGCCCAGGTTCCGCCAGGCCAGCTGCCACTGGTCCTCCGACGTGCGGGTCACCGCCCCCGCCCACCGCGAGCTCGACGCCGCCGTCAGCGCCCGCTTCCGCTCCCGCCGCGAGCGCGCCCGCCCACGCGCGTCCAGCACGCCCTCCCGGCAGCGGGCCGCCAGGTCAGCAGACGCCAGCGACCCCAGGGGCCGGCCGGCCGCGCGCAGCACCGCCGCATCAGCCGCCGGCAGCCGCAGCCGGGTCCGCACCCGCGCACCCGACGGCGCAGCCACCACGAACGGGGCCGCGATCGCCTGGAGCCCGTTCACCCGGCACCTCCAAAACGACAGTCAGTTCGATAACCAGACTAACCAAGCCTACTATCTAGAACCTTGTTATGAGTGCTAGAACACGCTGCGCCAGCCAACAGATGCAACCCTTCCGCCAGCGTCAGCGGCGGCCGTCCCCCGTCACAGCGCCATCAGGATAGCGAATACGCCCCGTTACACTCCGCGGACGGCCGGCCTAACCTCCTGGCGGCTGGGCAGCTAGCACGTCCACGGAGACCATGAGCTGAGCCGATGCGGAGGAAACTTTCTGCTCTCACCGAACCGGTTTGCGGGGCGGCGTGCCGCGTCGTATCCTCCGTTGTCTGTCCGAATCTCATAATCGAGGAACCGAAGATGACCGCTGCGCCGCACAGTGCCGCCAACCACGGTGCCGCCGATCTGCCGGTGCGGCCCGGCGAGGATCCGTGGTCCGACGCCGAGCTTGCCGAGCTCCGTGTCGAGCTGGAGAAGGAGGCGGCCGCGCTGCGAGCCGAGCTGGGCGAATCGCAGGCGCAGATCGCCGCCCGCCTTGGCGACGCGGTCGCCGAGGCCGGGGACGACGAGGCCGACGCGAGCTCTAAGCTGTTCGAGCGCGAGCATGAGCTCGCGCTGAGCAACAACACGCGTGAGCTGCTCGAGCAGACCGAGCACGCCTTGGCGCGGATCGAGGCCGGAACCTATGGAGTGTGCGAATCGTGCGGCAAGCCGATAGGCAAGGCCCGCCTGCAGGCGTTCCCGCGGGCGACCCTGTGCGTGGCGTGCAAGCAGCGCCAGGAACGCCGCTGAGCGCTGTCGTGCCCTCTGCCGCTGAACACGGGGCCGGCCAGCAGGACGAGCAGGACTCCGCACCGGGCCCGGGCACGCCGCCGCGCAGCCGCCGGATGGCCGTGCTCGCCGCCGTCGCGGCCTTCGTGCTCGCCGCCGACCTCATCACCAAGGCCATCGTCGTGGCGCACCTGCGCCCCGACCAGCCGGTCCACCTCCTCGGCAACGTGCTGGCACTGTGGCTGACCCGCAACCCCGGCGCGGCGTTCAGCGTCGGTACCGGGGAGACGATCGTCTTCACCGTGATTGCGTTCGGCGTCGTCGTCTACATCGCGCGGACCGCGCGCAGGCTGTATTCCGTCGGCTGGGCGATCGCCCTCGGCCTGCTGCTCGGCGGCGCGATGGGGAACCTGGGGGACCGGATCTTCCGGGCACCTGGGCTCTTCCGCGGCTACGTCGTCGACTGGATCGGCGTGGTGCCCAGGTACTACCCGATATTCAACCTGGCCGACTCGGCGATCGTCTGCGGCGGCATCCTGACCGTGATCCTCGCCCTGCGGGGCTACCACCTGGACGGCACCCGCGGTGCCGACGGGCCCCGTGTTGATGGTGACCTGCCCGCCGCGGCCGCCCGGGCGACGATCCGTCGGGGCCGTCGGGGCCGTGAGCGCGACCGGCCGGCTCGTCTACGTCCCCGAGGGCCTGGACGGCGAGCGGCTCGACGCGGCCCTCGCCCGGATGTTCGGCTTCTCCCGGTCCGGTGCCGCTGAGCTCATCGCGGCCGGCGACGTGCTCGTCGACGGCAGGCCGGCCGCCAAGTCCGACCGGGTCATGGCCGGGGCCGAGCTGGCCGTGACGCTGCCGCCGCCGCCGGGCGACGCCATGCCCGTTACCGCGGAGCCGGTACCTGGCCTGGGCATCCTGTACGAGGACGATGACATCGTGGTGGTCGACAAGCCGCGCGGCGTGGCGGCGCACCCGACCCCTGGCTGGACCGGGCCGACGGTGATCGGCGGACTGCTCGGCGCCGGGCACCGGGTGTCCACCAGCGGCGCGGCCGAGCGGCAGGGCATCGTGCACCGGCTCGACGCGAACACCACCGGCGTGATGGTCGTCGCGAAGAGCGAGCCCGCCTACAGCGCGCTCAAGCAGGCGTTCCGCGACCGGACCGTCGCGAAGACCTACCACGCCCTGATCCAGGGTCATCCCGACCCGCTGCGCGGCACGGTCGACGCGCCGATCGGCCGGCATCCGTCAGGCGACGGCCGTTTCGCGGTTACCGCGGATGGCCGTCCTTCGGTCACGCACTATGACACCATGGAGGCGTTCCGCGCGGCGTCGCTGCTCAGCGTCGGCCTGGAGACGGGCCGCACGCACCAGATCCGGGTGCACATGGCAGCGCTGCGTCATCCGTGCTGCGGTGACCTGCTCTACGGGGCGGACCCGGTGCTGGCGGCGCACCTTGGCCTGACCAGGCAGTGGCTGCACGCGGTACGGCTGTCCTTCGAGCACCCGTCCACCGGGCGCGAGGTGACCTTCGAGTCGCGGTACCCGGATGACCTCGCGCACGCCCTCGACGTGCTGGCCGCAGAAAGCTAACTCCCGGAAGGTGGCATGAACGTGCGGATTCAACTCCCGCTCCGTAATTCGCTCGCCGCGTGCCTGTGCCTGGCCGCTGTGCTACTCGCGGCCGGCTGCTCGGCGGCCCCGCCCGGCGCCACGCGCAAGTCGCCCGCCGTCGGCCCGGTGCAGCACGGGAAAACGCCGGGCTTCCACCCGTTCCCCCAGCCCGATACGTACAACGGCCTCGGCAACAACGTGTACACGATGGTGCAGAAGGCGACGACAGGCACCAAACCCGGCGGCTTCCACTTCACGGTCAAGCCCTCCATGGTGTTCTGGCTGAACTGCATCGGCAAGGGCACCGCCACGCTGTCGAGTCCGGGCATCGGCCTCACGTGGAGCGTCCCTTGCACTGACGGGTCCAGCCCGGGGGGCATCACCTTCGGGCCCAAGGCCTCCGCCATCGGCCACATGGCCCTCGTCCTGGTCACCACCACCCGCAACTCCAAGTGGGAGATCCGCATCGACGAGGCCGCGCCCAAGGGCATCAACCCCGTCCCGGACAAGATCCCGCGCCGTACGGCCACGGCCCGCTGAGCACCACTGTGGTGACAGGGGCTGTCCGTCTGGCGGGGCGGCCGGGATGCTCACTCGTCCCCGTTGACACGCGGTACCCGGATGACCTCGCGCACGCCCTCGACGTGCTGGCCGCAGAAAGCTAACTCCCGGAAGGTGGCATGAACGTGCGGATTCAACTCCCGCTCCGTAATTCGCTCGCCGCGTGCCTGTGCCTGGCCGCTGTGCTACTCGCGGCCGGCTGCTCGGTGGCCCCGCCCGGCGCGACGTATAACTCGCCCGCCGTCGGCCCGGTGCCGAAGCATCAAAAGGTTACAGCGCCGCCGACCAGCTTCCAGCCGTTCCCGCAGCCCACGGTGTACAACGGCCTCGAAGACAGCGTTTACAGGCAGGTGCAGAAGCCGCAGACCGGCACCCAGCCCGGCGGGTTTCACGTCACGCTCAGGCCCAGCATGGTGTTCTGGCTGAACTGCAAGGGCAAGGGCGCCGCCACGCTGTCGAGCCCGGGCATCGGCCTCAAGTGGAGCGTCCCCTGCGATGACGGGACCAGCCCGGGCGGCATCACCTTCCGCCCGCAGGCCTCCGCCGTGGGGCACGTGGCCTTCGTCCTGGTCACCGCCACCCGCCACTCCAAGTGGGAGTTCCGCGTCGACGAGGCCGCGCCCAAGGGCATCAACCCGGCCCCCGACAAGATCCCCTCGCGCACACACTCCACCGCCCCCACCACGAGGGCCTGAGCCCCCTCCTCGCTCTCCCGGCGTCCTGGGCGCCCGTTTCCAGCGTGGGAGCTTTCGATTTCAGTGCCGAGAGTTAGGCATCTACATGGTGTCAAACTCTCGGCACTAACGAAAACCGGCGGGGAACCGCACGGATTCGCGCGATCCTCGCGAGCGAGGCGTTACCTTCCCGTTATATGAGACAGGCCAGAAGGGACTCGGCAGACACCCCAGCCGCCCCCGCCACCTCCCGTCACAGCGCCTATCAGCGCAGCCCGGCTGGCCGACGGGCCGGGTGCTGCTAGCCGGGTCCCGCTGCAGCACCCCGCGGGAGCACCCCGCCGGGAGCACCGTGCGTCACCGCAGCCTCACCTGCTGGCCCGGGGCTGACACCGGGCGGATGGTTGTGGCAACGAGCCGGTAATAGGGGGACCCGCCCATACCCTCACCCGCCGCCTGCACGATCGAAGCTACCGGCAACGTCTGATCAGCCCGGAAATCTCGTTACCCGTGTCGCCGGGTATGACAACGGGCACCGGCAATAGCCCTGGCAGCACGAGATTTCATGATCGCGGAACTTCTGCACACTCATAAGGCGCAAAAGTTCCGCGGAAGCAAGAGTTACCGTGATCATGAGGCGGCCGGCGGCCCAGGTCACCGCGCGGCCGGCCGGAGGCGCCCGCCACCACCATCCCGAGGCACGCCCGGGCAGCCGCAACCGCCCGCGCGCAGATCGCGGACGGGACGTTCAGCCCGGCCGGGCGGCGCCCGGCGGCGCAGCCGGCCCGCCTCACCCGCCGTCACAGCGGCCGCGGGGAACCGGGCCGGCCCGCTGCGACCGGGACCGGCCGTCATGCCCTAGCGCCAGCCGGCCGGCGCCTTTCACCGGGACTGCGCCCAGCCCGTGAGCCGGCCGGGCGGCCATCGCGGTCCGCGCCGCCCAGGACGGATACCATGACACCGCCGCACCCGCCCCGGCCAGCAACGACACGGGGGCATTGCCGCAACCCCCTGTCGCCGGCTCGTTGCCGCAACCATCGGGCCCCGCTGCCGTGTTGGTGGCATTGTTTGAGCCAGAGCCAGCCTTCGTGATCATGGCAAGCAGGTAGCCGCCGACCCGGCCATGCGGCTCACGTCCCCCGGCAGTCCCTTGAGTTAAACGGCATTGGGCCAGCAGGGAGGGCAATTCGGTCAGGGACTTGATGCGCCAGTCCGCGAGCTCGGCGACGCGGGGGTCGTCCGCCCACAGGTGCCCCCACGGGCCGCGGCGGATGTGGGCAGCGCGTAGCCCGGCAGCCTTGGCCGGGACCAGGTCGTTGTCACGATGGTCGCCAACGTAGACGATTTCCCCAGGGTTACCTGGCGCGGCGTCGATCACACGGGCGAAGAATGCGGGGTCGGGCTTGGCGACTCCCCATTCGGCAGACGTGGCAATAAAGTCGGCGGGCAAGCGCAGCTCGCGGAAGGTACGGCCGGCTTTCGCGGACTGGTTCCCTGCGATGCCTACCCACAGGCCTATCTCGCGCAGCGCGGCCAGAGCCGGTCGGACATCAGGGTACAAGTCGGCCTCCCCGTAGTCCTCTCCGGCGCCGGCCTGCTCCCTGCGCTCGCGCTCAGCGGCCAGGTCGAAGCCCGGACGGAAATACTGGAAGGTCTCCGCATTGTCCCGCCCGGTCGCGGTCACTGCGCCAAGCACGGCGGAGAAAGTGTGCCGCGGCACGCCGATCCAGTCTGCCCACGCGCCGAACTCGCGGCAGTCGTCGAGCAGCGTCTCACCGACATCGAAGACGACCGAGACCACTGACACGCCCGGGCTCCCTCCTCGCACCTGCTGACAGGCTAAGCCGGTACTCTCACCGCGTTGGCGGTGTCCCCGGCGCGGTACCAACACCCCATGCCCGCGAACCGCTAAGGTAGCTAAAACACCGGCGCAGCCCCGCACCGCGAACCCCCGGCACCCGGGGGAACGGCGGCGCGGAGCGTGCCCCGGTGACAACTGAAGGCACCGGCAGGAGGCGATGATCACGCATGGCTGACACCCCTTACGCCCACCTGCACGTGCACACCGAGTACTCGATGCTTGACGGCGCCGCCCGGCTCAAGGAGCTGTTCAAGGAGGTCACGGCGCAGGGCATGACGCACGTGGCGATGACCGACCACGGCAACATGTTCGGCGCGGCCGAGTTCCACCGGCAGGCCAAGGAAGCCGGGATCACCCCGGTCATCGGCATCGAGGCGTACGTGGCGCCCGAGCACCGGGGCAACAAGAACCGCGTCCTGTGGGGCCAGCCGCACCAGAAGCAAGACGACGTGTCCGCCTCCGGCTCCTACCTGCACAAGACGATCTGGGCCCGGAACAACGAGGGCCTGCACAACCTCTTCAAGCTCACCAGCCGCTCCTACGCCGAGGGCTGGCTCACCAAGTGGGCCCGGATGGACAAGGAGATCATCGCCGAGCACTCGGCCGGCCTGATGGCCTCCACCGGCTGCCCGAGCGGGGAACTGCAGACGCGGCTGCGCCTTGGCCAGGAGGCGGAGGCGCTCCGGGCCGCCGCCGAGTACCAGGACATCTTCGGCAAGGAGAACTACTTCCTCGAGCTGATGGACCACGGCCTGGACATCGAGCGCCGGGTCCGGACTGGCCTGCTTGAGATCGGCAAGAAGCTCGGCATCCCGCCGGTGGTGACCAACGACTCCCACTACAGCAAGGAGTCCGACGCCCAGGCGCAGGAGCTCCTGCTGTGCATCCAGACCGGCAAGACCCTCGCCGACGCCGACCGGTTCAAGTTCGACGGCACCGGCTACTACATCAAGTCGCCGGCCGAGATGTACGCGGTCCGCACCGATGACATCTGGCGCGAGGGCTGCCGCAACTCCCAGCTGCTAGTCGCCGACCGGGTCGACACGTCGGGCATGTTCGAGTTCGTCAACCTGATGCCCCGCTTCCCCATCCCGGAGGAGTTCGAGTCCGAGGACGCGCTGTTCGCCGACGAGGTCTGGAAGGGCATGGCGAAGCGGTACCCGGACGGGATCGACGACACCCGCCGCAAGCAGGCCGAGTACGAGATCTCGATCATCTGCCAGATGGGCTTCCCCGCCTACTTCCTGGTCGTCGCCGACTTCATCAACTGGGCGAAGAACAATGGCGTCGCGGTCGGCCCGGGCCGCGGCTCGGCGGCGGGCAGCATCGTCGCCTACGCGATGGGCATCACCGACCTCGACCCGCTGGTGCACGGCCTGATCTTCGAGCGGTTCCTGAACCCCGAGCGGATCTCGATGCCGGACATCGACATCGACTTCGACGAGCGCGGCCGCGCCGACGTGATCCGCTACGTCACGCAGAAGTTTGGCTCGGACAAGGTCGCCCAGATCATCACCTACGGGACGATCAAGGCGAAGGCCGCCATCAAGGACTCCACCCGGGTCCTCGGCTTCCCCTACGCCCTCGGCGACCGCATCACCAAGGCGTTCCCCCCGGCGGTGATGGGCAAGGACATCCCGCTCAAGGGCATCTTCGACGAGGAGTACCCCCGCTACGGCGAGGCGGGCGACCTCCGTAACCTGTACAACACCGAAGCCGAGGTCAAGCAGATCATCGACACGGCCCAGGGCATCGAAGGCCTGATCCGCCAGCCCGGCGTGCACGCCGCCGGCGTGATCATGTCCGCCGAGCCGCTCACCGACCACATCCCGGTGTGGACGCGGCACCAGGACGGCGCGGTCATCACGCAGTTCGACTACCCGACCTGCGAGGACCTCGGGCTGCTGAAGATGGACTTCCTCGGCCTGCGCAACCTGACGATCATGGCCGACGCCGTCAAGGCCATCGAGGCCAACCGGGGCATCAAGATCGACCTGCTCAGCCTCACGCTTGACGACAAGCCCACCTACGACCTGCTGACCCGCGGCGACACGCTCGGCGTGTTCCAGTTCGACTCAAGCGGCTACCGGACCCTGCTGCGCCAGATGAAGCCGGACAACTTCGAGGACATCTCCGCGCTCGGCGCCCTCTACCGGCCCGGCCCGATGGGCGTCAACAGCCATACCAACTACGCGCTGCGCAAGAACAAGCAGCAGGACATCACCCCGATCCACCCCGAGCTCGAAGAGCCGCTCAAGGAGATCCTCGAGCCCACCTACGGCCTGATCGTCTACCAGGAGCAGGTGCAGCGGGCGGCGCAGATCCTGGCCGGCTACACCCTGGGACAGGCCGACCTGCTGCGCCGCGCGATGGGCAAGAAAAAGAAGGAGATCCTGGACAAGGAGTTCAAGCCCTTCTACGCGGGCTGCAAGGAACGCGGCTACTCGGATGCGGCCATCAAGGCGGTGTGGGACGTCCTCGTCCCGTTCGCCGGCTACGCGTTCAACAAGGCGCACTCCGCCGCGTACGGCCTGGTGTCCTACTGGACCGCCTACCTGAAGGCGAACTACCCCGCCGAGTACATGGCCGCCGTCCTCACCTCCGTCGGCGACGACAAGGACAAGTCCGCGCTGTACCTGTCCGAGAGCCGGCGCATGGGCGTCAAGGTGCTGCCGCCGGACGTCAACGCGTCCGTCGCCACGTTCACCGCCGTCGGCGAGGACGTGCGGTTCGGCCTCGCCGCGATCCGCAACGTCGGCGTGAACGTCGTCGACGCGATCGTCGCGACCCGCAAGTCCAAGGGCGAGTTCACCTCGTTCGCGGACTTCCTGCGCAAGGTCCCCGCCGTGGTGTGCAACAAGCGGGTCATCGAGTCGCTGATCAAGGCGGGCGCGTTCGACTCGTTCACCCACCCGCGCAAGGGCCTGGCGCTCATCCACGAGCAGGCGGTCAACTCGGTCATCGACATCAAGCGCAACGAGGCGATCGGCCAGGACTCCCTGTTCGGCGGCGACGAGGAGGCCGACGCGGCCTTCGAGGTGGCCGTCCCCGACACCGAGTGGGACAAGAAGACCCGGCTGAACTTCGAGCGGGAGATGCTCGGCCTGTACGTCTCCGACCACCCGCTGCTCGGGATCGAGCACGTCATCGCGAAGGACACCGACATCTCCGTCGCCGAGCTGATGGGCGCGGCCGAAGAGGACGGGGACGCCGACGAGGAAGACCGCCCGCAGGCCCCGGTGCCGCAGCCCGCCGTAGCGCAGCGCGGCCGGGGCGACGGCCAGATCGTCAAGATCGGCGGCATCCTCTCCGGCGTCACCCGCAAGGTCACCAAGAAGGGCGATGCCTGGGCCGCCGCCACCCTCGAGGACCTAGGCGGCGCGATCGAGGTGCTGTTCTTCCCCACCAGCTACCAGCTCTACGCGACCGCCATCGCCGACGACGCGATCGTGATCGTCAAGGGCAAGGTCGACCGCCGCGAGGACGTGCCCAAGCTCATCGCCATGGACATGACCATCCCCGACCTGAGCATCGCGGCCGACGGCACCGCCCCTTTCGTGCTTAACCTCGCGGTCACCCGCTGCGTCCCCCCCGTCGTCGAGCAGATCCGCGACGTCCTGCGCACCCACCCGGGCACCACGGAGGTCCACCTCCGCCTGCGCGGCAACCAGAAGACCACCGTCGTCCGCCTAGACGACAAGCTCCGCGTAACCGCGAGCCCCGCCCTCCACGCCGACCTCAAGCAACTCCTAGGCCCCTCCTGCATAGCCAGCTAACCCCCAGGATCATCCCCAACGGGAGCGTGCGCCGCCCGACAAGCACCCGTGGACTCCTTCCGGCCTACCCGGAGGCCCACCCCGCGCAGTCGCCCCCAGGCACGCACGGTCACGGAAGAAATCGGGTTGCGTCCCGGGCCTTGTCCCTGGGATCGTGCCGGCATGCTCGTACGACGGGAACTGGCGGGGGACGAGGCGTCGATCCGCGCCGTCACGGCGGCGGCGTTCGCCAGGCCGGGGGAGGACGTCCCGGTGGAAGCGCCCCTGGTTGACTGGCTGCGCGCCAGCGCGGCGTGGATCCCCGAGCTCTCACTCGTCGCCGTCGACCCGGACGGCGACCCCGGCGGTGAGATCGCCGGCCACGTGCTGTGCACGAGGGGAACGGTCGGCGCGGCCGCGGTGCTCGCGCTCGGGCCGCTGTCGGTGCGCCCGGACCGGCAACGCGGCGGCGTCGGCAAGGCGCTGGTGCACGCGGTGCTCGGCGCGGCGGACGCCCTCGGCGAGCCCCTGGTGGTGCTGCTCGGCTCGACCGCGTACTACCCGCGGTTCGGTTTCCGCCCGGCGGGCGAGTACGGCATCACGCCGCAGCGCCCCGAGTGGAAAGAGCACTTCCAGGTCCGCACCCTGACCGCCTACGACCCGGCCGTGCGCGGCGAGTTCGCCTACCCGGAGCCGTTCGACCGCATGTGAGCGCGTCTTCGGCTCAGCCGGCGATGAGGTTCGCGTGAATGCGGCGCAGCGCCGCGATCAGCCCGGCCCGCTCGGCGGCGCTGAAGCCGGCGAGCGTCTGCTCGGTCAGCACGAGCATCTCCGGGCCGATGACCCGCTCGAGGTCTCGCCCGCGTGCGGTGAGCCAGAGCCGTACCAGCCGCCGGTCGCCAGGATCAGGCTCCCTGCGCAGCAGCCCGGATGCCTCCATCCGGGTGGCCGCCCGGGTCACCGTCGGCGTCGACAGCCCGAGCTGCCTGGCGAGCTGGCCCGGGGTGAGCCCGTCCTCCCGCCACAGCAGGCGCAGCACGAACTGCTGGCCCTCGTAGACGCCGTGCCGCGCGAACACGCTGGTCGACGCCTGCGCCAGGGCGTGCTTGGCCAGCCGGAAGGCGTCCTCGAAGTCGCCCGGCTGGTAGCCGCCGGTCTCCGGCTCCCCGGCGGGCGTGGCGCGTGTCTCAGGCATGGCATGCCAAGGGTACGCCGGCGATTTCACCGGACGATAGCGAGCGCAATCGTTAGCCGGCTTATATGCTGAATTCATTAACCGGCTAACAAATAAGGGGACAAGCCGATGAAGCTAGGGCTCGCCCTGGGCAACTTCTCCTGGCCAGTGCCGGTCAGCGAACTCGGCACCACGATCACCGGCATCGCCCGCCAGGCCGACGACGCGGGCTTCGACTCGCTGTGGGTGATGGACCATCTCTTCATGATCCGCCTGGGCGGCCTGCCGCCGGAGTCGCCGATGCCCGAGGCCTACGCGACCCTCGGCGTGCTCGCCGGCCAGACGCGGAACATCCGGCTCGGCACCCTCGTCACATCGGTTGCCTACCGCCACCCGGGCGTCCTGGTTAAGACGGTCACCACCCTGGACGTGCTCAGCGGCGGGCGGATGTACTTCGGCGTGGGCGCGGGAGCGCCATTCAACCCGGAGCCCCAGGGGCCGGGCACGCCGTGGGAGGCAGAGGGCCTCGGCATCCCGTTCCCGCCGCTCGCCGACCGCTTCGAGATGCTCGAGGAACTGCTCCAGGTGGCTCACCAGATGTGGAGCGGTGACGAGACCCCGTTCCAGGGCCGGCACTACCAGCTGGCCAGGCCGCTGAACTCACCGAACTCGGTGCAGCGCCCGCGACCGCCGGTCCTCATCGCCGGCGGCGGTGAGCGCAAGACGCTGCGCCTGGTGGCCAGGTACGGTGACGCCTGCCACTTGACCGACCTGCCGGGCACCCGCTACGAGGCCGACCTCAAGCACAAGCTCGACGTCCTGCGCCGCCACTGCGACGACGCGGGCCGGGACTACGCGCAGATCGAGAAGACCGTCAATGCCGGCGTCGACCTGTCCGGCGGCAAGGCGGCCGGGCTGAATGCCCTGCGCGCCCGGCTCCGCGAACTGGCCGCGCTCGGCTTCGGCCACGTCATGGTCTCGCCAAGCGGCCCGTGGACGGAAGACAGCATCGCCGCGCTGGCGTCGCTCCTGCCCGAGGCGCGCGAGCTGACCGCGTAGCGCGGGCCGCCGTCCCGGTCCGGGATGACGCGGGTCACGAAGGGCGGCAGAGCTGATTGAACAGTGCCCGGTAGCGCTGCATCATCAGTCGCAGCTGCTCGGTGTCCGCGCCCGGGGTCATCGCGGCGGCCGGCGAGCCGTCCGCAGTGCCGCTGCCCTCCCACACCGCGCGCAGCTGCCGCTGCCGCAGCCGCAGCGCCTCCATCAACGTCTCCACCGTCTGCCCGACCAGGTCGGCGGCATCGTTGACGGCCGCCCGCGGGTCATCGACGAAATCACCTTGCACCCGCTGCCACTGAGCGCGCAGCGCTGTGTCGCGCAGGAGCGGCCCAGTGAAGTCAGGCCCGGTGAAGTCCGGCCCAGTGGAGGCCGGGCCAGTGAAGGCCGGGCCAGTGAAGTCCGGGTCCGGGCCAGCCGCGGCCGCGGGCGACGCGGCCGGCTCGCCCTCGCCCGTCGCCCGGGGCGACGGCACGGGCGACGGCATGGTCTGAACCGGTGGCACCGGCACGGTCTCCGGGGCAGACGTCTCGAAGGCAGCCGACGGTGCCTCCTGCGCCGCGGGGGTCTTCAGGTCGGGCGGTGTCGCCTCGGGATCAGCGGCCTCGGCGGCGGGCGCCGGCGTCGGCTCTTCCACGAGGTCGGGCCCGGGGACGACCTCAGCAGGTACCACCGTGCCGGGCACCGGGTCCGCGGTCCCGGCCGTCGGGCCGGAGAAGGCGTACCGGGCGGTGCCAGGAGCGTGGCCGCCACCCGACCGCGCTGTCTCCTCCGACGGCGCTGGTGTCTCCTCCGGCCGCGCTGTCTCCTCCGGCTGCGCCGCCGTGGTCGGCTGCTCGTCGTCGTCCGGCTCGCTGCCGCCGGGCGAAAAGTTCCGCAGCAGGCTCATGGCCGTGTGTCCTCTCTCATCGCATGGTCTTGTCGCGTCATCTCGCGGTCCTCATCACCCTGGCCCGTCGCGGCGGCCCGGCGTTCAGGCCCGATCGCACACGCCGCCTCCGGGCGGCGCGGCCACCACGGCCGTACCGCGCCGTCGGTCAGGGCCGGGCCGCGGGCACGCCGTCCGCGTTTTCCTGGCGCCTGGTCTTCCAGTGCCGTCCCTGGGTGACCTGCTGCCCCGGCCGCTGGCCGGGCACCTGGCCGGGCACCTGGCCGCCACCTGGCCGCCGCCGTCTCCGCCGCCGCCGTCTCCGCCGGCGCTGTCACCGCCGCCGCCGTCTCCGCCGGCGCCTGGGCAAGCTCCCGCCTGCCGTCGCCGGGCGACCCGAGCAGGTCGAGGAACAGCGCACGGTAGCTGAGCAGCGCCTGCCGCAGGGCCTCGGTCGGGGCCTCGCCCGCCCGGCCGGCGATCTTGCGCGCGCGCCGGTACCCGTCGAGGTAACGCCCGTGGTAGACGGAAAGGTCCGTCAGCAACTGCTCATGATTGGTGACGTCGTACCCGCGGTCGGCCGTGACGGCGGCGATCATCGCCGCCGCCGCGCGCACCGACTGCGCGGGGTTGTCGATGAACTGCTCCTGGGCGACCTGCCACTGGCCGGTGTAGGCGGCCCGCCGCTCGTCGGTGAGCGGCCGCAGGCCGAGCCCGTCGACGCGCTGGCGGCGCTTCGCGAACTCCGCCTGCGCCTTGCGCGGGCCAACCTCTTCGCCAGCCGGTCGTACTCCGCGCCGTGCATGCTCCGCCCGGCCGCCTTGCGCCTGATCAGCATGCTCGCGGCGGCCGCCACCGCGGCCACGAGCACCAGAACGACGATGATCACGATAATGGTGCCAGCAGACACTGTGTCCTCCAGAACGTCGGCGTGCCGCCGTCGACTGCCCGCAGAGCCAGCTCTCAAACGGGTCACGCCGGGGGTTTGGGTGCCGCGGTCCGGTCCGTTTCCGCGTACGATCACGGGAGAAGCGAGAGGTGATGTCGGGGATGGCTATGGTGCCAGAGCGGCCTGAGGTACCGGGTTCGCCCGGCGCGCCAGGTGCCCGCCCGATGGTCCGCTCGGCCGCCGTCTGGTCCGTAGCGCTGCTCGCCGTCAGCGCGGCGCTCGGTCTGCTCGGCGGCCTGATCTGGGGCGAGGTCGCCCCCCGCGTGCTGGTCCAGGAGGTCAGCGCGGGCACCGCGCAGATCGTCAACACGGAGACCCGCGCGTTCTTCGGTGCCGACGTCTGGTTCAGCGTAATCGCCGTGGTCGCCGCCTGCTCACCGGGGTGCTCGGCTACCGGCTCGCCGTCGCACCGCGCGACGGGACGGCCAGGGCCTCGGTCGCGCTCGCGCTCATCCTCGGCGCGGTGGCCGGCGCGTTCACCATGATGTGGGCCGGCGGGCAGATCGGCCTGGCCTCATTTAACAGGCAGCTCGCGTCGAGCCCGGCGGGCACGCTGTTCCCCGCCTCGCTCGCCCTCGGGGCGAAAAGCGCCCTGGCGCTGTGGCCGCTGCTCGTCGCGCTCGTCCTGCTGATCGCCGAGTGGGGCACCCGCCCTGCTCCAGAAGAGCGGCCGGTAAGTTAGCGAACTGCCTGCCCGGTCAAGGCGCGCTAGCGGTGCCGCGGTGGCGGGCGTCGGCCCGGTGCGCCCCGGGACCGGCAGGCAGGTCTCGAGCAGTATCTGGCGCGGGCGGTACAGGAATCCCGGCCCCTCCAGCACGTCGGGCGGCAATATCGCGCCCGTGCCGTCGCTCCCGTGGTCTCGCACAGCTCCGCGTGCCGCGCACGCCGCCACAGCGCCATGCGCGCGTCCGAGTGCAGGACGCCTGGTCCGCTCGGCATGATCATCGTCCCCCTGTGGTAGATGCGGTCCTACCATCACAGAGGAGCCCGCGCCCGGCCGCAATACATAGGCCGCGCCATCAATGCGGATAGTGATCCGGAACGGGCGCGGGTGACACCGCCGCCCGCACCCGTCTCCTTCCGCCCGGCTACCGGGGACGCGAGGTGCTCGCCGTCGGCGTCGCGCTGGCCTTGGCGGCCTGCGGGTTGCACCGGGTCTTGCCGGTCGGGCTTGGCACCGGCACCGGCGTGGCCGTCCCGCCCGTCGGGAACGGCACTGGCGCGCTCGTCTCGGTCCGGGTCGGGCTCGGGACCGGCGTGGCCATGCACGGGGCCGTCCTGGCCGGTACCGGTACGGGCGCGGCGGACGGGGCTGCGGCCGGGCCCGCCGTCGGCGTGCCCGGGCCCTTCCCCGTGACCGCCGCCGTCGGCACGGCCGTCGGCACGGCCGGGCCCGCCGCCGCGGTACCCGAAGTCCCCGGGGTGGCCGGCGGCGTGCTCGTCGTGATCGCCGCGGCGGACTGGCTGGCCCGGGCGCTCACGGAGCCCGCCGGGGCGGACGCCGCGTGACCGGATCCGGCCGTCGGCCCCGCCGCCGAGCAGCCCGCCAGGGCCAGGCCCGCCGCGACCGCGAGCGTCCAGCCTGCCGCCGTCCGGTTCGTCTTGCTGTATGACCGCACCTGCATGCTCCTCGAGGTAGTTCCCGTGCTGGCACCAACACCGGGAAATACGCCGGGACATGCGGAAAGTTGTGCCTGGCGGCCAGCAACCTTCCGCACCGTTCGTCCGTATAAGGACAAGCGGGAGCAGGTCGCTCCCCGGCGCGACCCGGCCCAAGCGCGACCGGGGCTGAGCGCGACCGGGGCCGAGTGCGGCGCTGACGCGCCAGCCGTTGGCCGGCAGCGGAAAGGACGGAATGACAGCCGCAGACGAGGACTTCGCCGAATTCGCCCAGGCGAGCTACGGGGGGCTGCGGCACGCCGCGTAGCTGCTCACCGGCGACAGGCACGTCGCCGAGGACGCGGCACAGACGGCACTGGTCCGCACCTACGCCGCGTGGTCGCGGGTGCGCCGTGACGACGCGTACGCCTACGCCCGCAAGGTCCTGGTCAACCACGTCACCGACCGCTGGCGCCGCCGGTGCGCGAGTACCCGGCCGGCGACCTCCCCGACCGCCGGCACAGCCCCGACCCGGCCGACGAGGTGGCGCTGCGCCACTGGCTGACCGGGGCGCTCGCCACGCTCACCGCGAAGGAGCGCGCCGTGATCATCATGCGCTATTTCTTCGACCAGCCCGAGGCCGCGGTCGCCAGGGACCTGGGCATCACCGTCGGCACGGTCAAGTCCACCAGCTCCCGCGCGCTCGCCAAGCTGCGCGTCCGGGCCGACGGCGACGCGGTACCGCAGCCGGTCGGGCCGCAGCCGATCGGAGGGGAGCGGCCGTGACCGGCCTGGACTCGCAGGCCCTGCGCGAGGCGCTGCGGGCGGGGAACGACCCAGGCGGCCCGCTCGACCTGGCGCTGATCATGAACCGCGGCAGGCGGCTGCGACGGCGCCGCCGGGCCGCCGCCGTCACGGGCACGCTGTGCGCGCTTGCCCTGCTGGCGGGCGCGGGGACCGGAATCGCGGACCTGGCGGGCTCGTCCCCCGCGTCCGTGCAGCCGGTGAGCCCCGCCCGGCCCGCCACGCACGGCCCGCAGCCCCGGGCCACCAGGGCCGCCACCGCGGAGCCGACGCCGGTCCCCGTCCCGACCGCCACCCCCACCGCCTCGCCGTCCGCTCCGGTACCGGCCAAGTCGCCCCCCGCCGCCTCACCCACCGCCACGGGCCGCCCCACCGCCAGCGCCGCGGGACCGCCCACCGCCACCGCCACGGGTCAGTTCACCGCCACGGGCAAGCCCGCCTCCGCCGGCGGGTCGGGCCGGTCCACCACGGCCAGCCGGCCGCCCGCCCCCTTGCCGTCCTCATCGCCCTAACGAGGGCGCCGTGACTTGGCGCGAAACACAGGGGATCTTGCGGGCAGCGCGGTTCGCGTGATGTTAATGACGTGTCCGGGCCGCGGGCCAGCGCGCCCCGGCGGTAGTGAAAAGGAGCGGCACACCGTGCATCGCAGCGAACACGGCTTCCTGACGACTCATACCGGCAGCCTGATCCGGCCGGACGCACTGGCCGACGAGCCAGGACCGGACGCGGGACCGGACGCGCGCGCCGCCTACGAGCGCGAGCTGACGGCCGCGGTCGCCGGCGTGGTCGCCCGGCAGGCGGAGGTCGGGCTGAGCATCGTGAACGACGGCGAATTCGGCAAGTCGAGCTGGGCGGCGTACGCGATCGGCCGGGTATCCGGCTTCGAGATCCGCCCCGGCCAGCTCATGCCGGTCGACTGGCTGGGCCGGGACCGGGAGCGGTTCAGGGAGTTCTTCACCGACAACCCGGAGATGCCGTTCGCGCGCACCGGCGCGCCCGCGCAGGCGTGCGTCGGTCCGGTCGCGTACACCGGTCACGACGCGATCGCCCGAGACCTGGCCAACCTCAAGGCCGCGCTGGCCGGGCTCGCGGACCGCGAGGCCTTCTTCACCAGCGTCGCGCCGGCCAGCATGGCGTACAACGGGGTGAACGAGTACTACAAGACCGAGGAAGAGTTCGTCTACGCCCTCGCCGAGGCGCTGCGGCAGGAGTACCTCGCCATCCACCAGGCCGGGTTCATCCTCCAGGTCGACGACGCCGTGCTCGCCAACATGTACGACCACCTCATCCAGCAGGAAGAGGGCAGCTACCAGCGCTGGGCGCAGCTGCGGGTGGACGCGCTCAACCACGCGCTCGCCGGGATCCCGCGAGGACCGGGTCCGCTATCACGTCTGCTTCGGCAGCTGGCATGTCCCGCACGTCGCCGACGCGCCGCTGGAGGCCATCGTCGACCTGATCTTGCAGGTGAACGCGGGGGCGTACTCCATCGAGGCGGCCAACCCGCGGCACGAGTGGGAATGGGAGGTCTGGGAGCGGGCCAAGCTGCCGGACGGCAAGATCCTCATCCCCGGCGTCATCACCCACCACACGACCACGGTCGAGCACCCGCGCCTGGTCGCCCAGCGGCTGGAACGCTTCGCCAGGATCCTCGGCCGGGAGAACGTCATCGGCGGCGCGGACTGCGGCTTCGCCCAGACGTCGCACATCAAGCGCACCCACCCGGAGGTGGTGTGGGCCAAGTTCGCCGCCCTCGCCGAGGGCGCCAGGCTCGCGTCGGAGCGCGTCTGGGGCCACTGAGCAGGCGCCAGGCGTCCAGCATGCGGACGGCTGCGCGCGCCGCCAGCGACGTTCGTAGACTAGGCAGGTGACTTCGGACAGCGGGGCAAGTCCCGTAACGATCCTCATTGACCTGCCCATTACCGATCTACGGGGCCGCGACGCGGCCGGGCTTACCCGGCGGGCGCTCGACGGCGTGCTGCCGCGGGCCGCCCTCGACGTCGACCGGGCCGTGGAACTCGTCAAGCCGATCACCGAGGACGTCCGCGTCCGCGGCGGCGCGGCCGTGCGCGAGTACACCCGTCGCTTCGACGGGGTGGACATCGAGCGCACCCGGGTGCCCGGAGAAGTCATCGCCCGTGCCCTCGCCGCGATCGACCCCGCGGTCAGGGACGCGCTCGAAGAGGCGATCCGCCGCGCCCGGGTGGTGCACGAGGCGCAGGTCCCCGGCCGCAGGGACAGCCGGCCCGCCGACGGCCTGACGGTCTCCACCCGGTTCATCCCGGTGGAGCGGGCCGGCGTGTACGTACCTGGCGGCCTCGTCGCCTACCCGTCGTCCGTCGTGATGAACGTGGTGCCCGCCCAGGCCGCCGGCGTGGAGTCGATCGCCGTCGCCTCGCCGCCGCAGAAGGAGTTCGGCGGCCTGCCGCACCCGGCCGTACTCGCGGCGTGCGCGCTGCTCGGCATCACCGAGGTGCACGCGGCCGGCGGCGCGCAGGCGCTGGCCATGTTCGCCTACGGCACTGATTTCGAGGGTGCCGTCGAGTGCGCCCCGGTTGACGTCATCACCGGGCCGGGCAACGTCTACGTCACCGCCGCCAAGCGGATCCTGTCCGGCACCGTCGGCATCGACGGGGAGAACGGCCCGACCGAGATCGGCATCATCGCCGACCACACCGCCGACCCGGCCCACCTCGCCGCCGACCTGATCGGCCAGGCCGAGCACGACGAGCTCGCCGCCTGCCTGCTGATCACCACCGACCCGGGCACTCCCGCGAAGGTCGGCGCGGAGCTGGCCCGCCAGGTCCCGCTGACCGCGCACAAGGAGCGGGTGCTCGCCGCGCTGCGCGGCCAGGCCGGCTACGTCCTGGTCGACGACCTCGCCGCCGCTCGGCGGGTCTCCGACGCCTGGGCCCCCGAGCACCTGGAGGTCCAGACCGACGACGCCGCCAAGGTCGCGAGCCAGATCAGGAACGCCGGCGCGATCTTCGTCGGCCCGTACAGCCCGGTCTCGCTCGGCGACTACCTGGCCGGCTCCAACCACGTCCTGCCGACGGGCGGCACCGCCAGGCACACCAGCGGCCTGTCGGTCTACCCGTACCTGAAGGTCGTCAACGTCATCGAGTGCGACCGCGACTCCCTGGCGGCGGTCGCCAGCCGGGTCGACGCGCTCGGCGGCGCGGAGGACCTGCACGCGCACGTCGCCGCCGTCCGCGCCCGCGTGCCGCGGGAAGCGGCCCAGTGAGCGGCCCGATGAGCGGCCAGGAAACCGCGGCCGACGTCATCCGCGGCCTGCTCCGCGCGGACCTGCGGCACCTGCACGCCTACGGCGCGCCGCAGCTCGACGTCCCCGTCCAGCTCAACACCAACGAGAACCCGTACGCGCCGAGCGAGAACCTGCGCAAGGCGATCGCGGACGCGGTCGCGGGCATCGCGCGCACGCTCAACCGCTACCCGGACCGGGACGCCGTCGAGCTGCGCAAGGACCTCGCCGACTACCTCGGCCACGGCATCACCGCCCGGCAGGTGTGGGCGGCGAACGGCTCCAACGAGGTCATACAGCAGCTGCTGCAGGCGTTCGGCGGCCCGGGACGCACCGCGCTCGGCTTCGAGCCCTCCTACTCGATGCACCCGCTGATCTCCCAGGTCACCGCCACGGCGTGGGTGGAGGGCAGCCGCGACGCGGACTACGGCTTGTCCACCGCCGCCGCGCAGGTCAGGCTGCACCAGCCCGACGTCGTGTTCATCACCTCGCCGAACAATCCCACCGGCACCTCGGTTCCGCTCAGCCTCATCGAGGAGGTCTACGACGCGGCCACCGGGCTCGTCGTCGTTGACGAGGCCTACGCCGAGTTCGCCAGGGAGGGCACCCCGAGCGCGCTCACGCTGCTGCCGGGCCGTCCCCGGCTGGTGGTGTCCAGGACCATGTCGAAGGCGTTCGCCGCGGCCGGCACCAGGCTCGGCTACCTCGCCGCCGACCCCGCCGTCATCGAGGCCCTGCTCCTGGTGCGGCTGCCGTACCACCTGTCCACGGTCACCCAGGCGGTCGCCCGCGCCGCGATCGGGCACCGGGACGAGCCCCTGGCCACCGTCGAGGCGCTGCGGCGGAGCCGCGACGACCTGGTTGACTGGCTGCGGGGCCGCGGGCTCACCGTCGCCGACAGCGACGCCAACTTCATCCTGTTCGGCGTCTTCGGCGACCGGGACGCCGTCTGGCAGGGCCTGCTCGACCGCGGCGTCCTCATCCGCAATACCGGCCCCACGGGCTGGCTCCGCGTCACCGTCGGCACCCCTGCGGAGAACGACGCATTCAAGCAAGCCCTGACGGAGGAATGCTCCCTATGAGCTGCGCCCCGTCCCTCCCGGCCGTCGCACCCGCTCCCCGCCCCTCCCGACCCTCCCGTCCCCGGCAGCCGCACGGGCCGCGTGGTCCGCGAGACCAAGGAGACGGCGCTGCTCGTGGAGCTTGACCTCGACGGCCCCGGCCCGGTCGCGGTGGAGACCGGCGTCCCGTTCTTCGACCACATGCTCAACCAGCTCGGCAAGCACGGCTGCCTCGGCCTCACCGTCCGCGCCAAGGGCGACACCGAGATCGACGCGCACCACACGGTCGAGGACACCTCGATCGCGCTCGGCCAGGCGCTCAAGGAGGCGCTCGGCGACAAGTCCGGCATCCAGCGGTTCGGCGACGCCCTCGTGCCGCTGGATGAGACCCTGGTCCGCGCGGCCGTCGACCTGTCAGGCCGCCCCTACGTGGTGCACGAGGAGCCGGACGGCATGTCGCCCGTGATCGGGACCTACGACACCACGCTCACCAGGCACATCTGGGAGTCCCTCGCGCACTCGGCAGGCATCTGCCTGCACGTCCACGTGCTGTACGGCCGCAACCCGCACCACATCGTCGAGGCGCAGTTCAAGGCCGTCGCCCGCGCCCTGCGCGCCGCGGCGGCGCTCGACCCGAGGTCCGCGGGCGTCCCGTCAACCAAGGGCGTCCTTTGACATCCTCCGCCCCGAAGGACACGGATTTCAGCCGCAACAGAGTGTGCGTTGGTCCGCGGTTCACCGGCCCGGCGACCCGGTCGCCTCCCCGCGCGTCCACGGCATGCCCTGCCGCGGTTCACTTCGAAAGCTACTTATATGTCGACTTGGCTCTCGTCGACTTATTCGATTGTAGCACGCGGAAGGATACACTGTGAGCGCTAAGGTCGTGGTCCTCGATTACGGGTCGGGGAACCTCCGCTCCGCCGAACGGGCCCTCGCCCGCGCCGGCGCCGACGTCACGGTGACCGCCGACCTCGACGCGGCCATGCACTGCGACGGCCTGGTCGTCCCCGGCGTCGGCGCGTTCGCCGCCTGCATGGCCGGCATCCGGCGCATCGGCGGCGAGAAGGTGATCGCCGCCCGGGTCGACGCGGGCCGGCCCGTGCTCGGCATCTGCGTCGGCATGCAGGTGCTGTTCGCCGCCGGCGTGGAGCACGGCCAGCGCACCGAGGGCTGCGGCGTCTTCCCCGGCACCGTCGAGCGCCTCGACGCCCCGGTCCTGCCGCACATGGGCTGGAACACCGTCGCGCCCCCGGCCGGCTCGGTCCTGTTCAGCGGAATCCCTGACGGCACCCGCTTCTACTTCGTGCACTCCTACGCCCTGCGCCTGCGCGACGCCGCCCCGCTGCTCGACGCGGGCGCGAAGGTCACGGTGACTGAGCACGGCGAGCCGTTCGCCGCCGCCGTCGAGCAGGGCGTGGTGTCGGCGACCCAGTTCCACCCGGAGAAGTCAGCCGACGCGGGCGCGGCCGTCCTGGCCAACTGGCTGGCCACCCTGAGACCCATGGAGACACCGTGACCTCGCTGGTTCTACTGCCCGCCGTCGACGTCGCCGGGGGACAGGCCGTCCGGCTCGTGCAAGGCGCCGCCGGGTCGGAGACCTCCTACGGCGACCCCCTCGACGCCGCCCTCGCCTGGCAGTCCGCCGGAGCCGAGTGGCTCCACCTGGTCGACCTGGACGCGGCCTTCGGCCGGGGGACCAACGCGGAGCTGCTCGCGCAGGTCGTCGGCAAGCTCGACGTCAAGGTCGAGATGTCCGGGGGCATCCGCGACGACGCCTCGCTCGAGCGCGCCCTGTCCACCGGCTGCGCCCGGGTCAACATCGGCACCGCCGCCATGGAGAACCCGGGCTGGGTCCGCGAGGTCATCGCCAGGCACGGCGAGGCGATCGCGATCGGACTCGACGTGCGCGGCCGGACCCTCGCGGCCCGCGGCTGGACGCGGGAGGGCGGCGACCTGTACGAGGCACTTGACCGCCTCGACGCCGCGGGCTGCGCCCGCTACGTGATCACCGACGTCCTCAAGGACGGCATGCTCAAGGGACCCAACCTGGACCTGTACCGCGACGTGTGCTCCCGCACCAAGGCCCCGGTCGTCGCCAGCGGCGGGGTGTCCAGCCTGGACGACCTGCGCGCCCTGGCCGGCCTCACTCCGCTCGGCGTCGAGGGCGCCATCGTCGGCAAGGCGCTTTACGCCGGCGCGTTCACCCTGCAAGAGGCGCTCGCGGCAGTGAGCGGTGCGGCCCGGTGAGCGAGTTCGCGAGCGAATCAGTAAGCACTGCGCGTCCGCGAATGCGGACTCCGAGCGCCAGCGAGGTGGCCGTATGAGCGTCGCCGTCCGGGTCATCCCCTGCCTTGACGTGGACGCCGGCCGGGTGGTCAAGGGAGTGAACTTCGAGAACCTGCGCGACGCCGGCGACCCGGTGGAACTCGCCGCCCGCTACGACGCGGAAGGCGCCGACGAGCTGACCTTCCTCGACATCACCGCATCGAGCGGCGGCAGGCAGACCATGTACGACGTGGTCCGCCGCACCGCCGAGCAGGTGTTCATCCCGCTCACCGTCGGCGGCGGCGTCCGGTCCGTCGGCGACATCGACGCGCTGCTGCGGGCGGGCGCCGACAAGGTGTCGCTCAACACCGCGGCGATCGCCCGTCCCGAGCTGCTCGGCGAGGCCGCCAGGCAGTTCGGCGCGCAGTGCGTGGTGCTGTCGGTGGACGCCAGGCGCGTCAGGCCAGGCACCCCGCCGACACCCAGCGGGTTCGAGGTGACCACGCACGGCGGCCGCGCCAGCGCCGGCATCGACGCCGTGGAGTGGGCGCGGCGCGGTACCGGCCTCGGCGCGGGCGAGATCCTGCTCAACTCGATGGACGCGGACGGCACCGAGGCGGGCTTCGACCTGGAGCTGATCCGCCTGGTCAGGGCGGCCGTCTCGGTGCCGGTTATCGCCAGCGGCGGCGCGGGCGCGGTCGCTCACTTCGCGCCCGCCGTCGCGGCGGGCGCGGACGCGGTGCTCGCCGCCAGCGTGTTCCACTTCGGCACGCTGCGCGTCGGCGAGGTCAAGCGGGCGCTGCGCGCGTCCGGTTACCCGGTGCGCTTACCGCTCACCACCCGTCCGGTCACCCTCCCGTCGGGCGCGCTGGCATTCACCACCACTGCATGACCAGGGGAAGGGCCACCGTGCCGTGGCCGATCTCCCGCCCGTCCCACACGATGAAGTGCTGCCCGGGCCGGAAGTGGCTGCGCGCGTCGTCGTCGGGCACCGAGACGATGACCGGGACGCCCTTGTCGCCGGGCCGCAGCGGCCGGTCGTCGTCGGAGAAGAACACGGCTGGGAAGAGCTGGTGCTGCGTGGGCCGCTCGGCCGACGGCGCGAGCACCATGAGGCCGGTGGCGCCGCTCATGTACCGCCGCCCGGACTGTGCGGAGGCGTCCATGGTGACCAGCGCGGAGAACTTGAAGCGGCGCCAGGTGCCGGCCACCGCAGGCCGCACCGCGGGCCCGGGCAGGACCTCCGCGGACCGCGGCCGCGGCACGCTCAGCGCGTGGCCGGCCTTCCTCCGGGTCGAAGTCGGGGTGCGTCTCGTAGATCGGGTCCCGCCGTGCCTTGGTGGCGTGGCACTCCGGGCACTCGACGTTCCCGCTGACCGGGGCCTCGCACGGGACGCCGTGCTGCCGGTAGAAGGACCGGACGTCGCCGCTCTCGTCGACATTCTGGCTGACCGCATAGCTATCGAACCATTGACCTGCGCATCGCGTGCAGGTAAACAGATAATATTCGATAGACTTTTCGACGAGCATCCCGGCCTCCGATCCTGATGGCGCCGTCCCTGCCTTCTAGACATGCCCGCCGCGGGCGGGGCTAGTCAGGTTTCCGCGTCAGCATATGTTGACGCGGAAGAGATCGTCAGCATATGCTGACGGACATGCAGAGCACACTGGAAATCGCCGAGGGCGCAGCCGACAACGACCCGGACATCGGGTTGCGGGCGGTGGCCGCCCTGCGGGCACTCACGGAACGGCTGGAGATCCTCCAGGTCGACAACGCGCGGAAACTGGGCTGGTCGTGGCAGGACATCGCCACCCGGCTCGGCGTCACCAAGCAGACGGTGCACCGCAAGCACGGCCACCGGACAGGGAGGCGGTAATGCCCAGGCAGTTCACCGGCGACGCCCGGCAGGTTGTTGTCCGGGCGTCCGAGCAGGCACGCCGCCTCGGGCACCGCTTCATCGGCGGCGAGCACCTGCTGTACGGCCTGGCCTGTGCCGACGGCGAGGTCGGCGCGGTGCTGCGCGAGCGGGGCGTCACGCCCGAGCGCGTCGAGGCGGAGTTCGTCCGGCTGATCGGCCCGCGGAGCACACCCGGCGGCAGCCTGTTCGACGCCCGCGACCGTGACGCGCTGACCACGATCGGCATCGACCTCGACGCGGTGCGGGAGCGGGTCGAGGCGGCATTCGGGCCGGCCGCCCTCGCGCCGGACGCCCGGCGCCGCGCCGGTGGCGGCGGTCGCGCCCCGGCTGGGACTCCGGTCCCGTCACCGGGCACATGCCGCTCACCCGCCGGGCGAAGAAATGCCTTGAGGGCTCGCTCCGCGAGGCCCGAGCCCACCCCGGCGCCCAGCTCGGCGCCGAGCACATCGCCCTCGCGCTCCTTGCCATGGATGACGGCGTGCCGCGCCGCATCTTGTCGGTCATCGGCGCCTCGGCCCCGCGTCTTGGTGCCGAGATCCGCGAACGCTACCGCCGGGCCGGCGACGCCGGCCCGGGGCGCGGGTGGCCATGCCTTAAGGGCGGGAGCGTCAGAGGCCGATGTAGATGGACCTGACGCGGGAATTGCGGCTGAGCTCCGCGGCGGTGCCGGACAGCGCGATCTCGCCGTTCTCGAGCACCAGGCAGTCGGTGGTGGTCTCGAACGTGAGCATGGCGTTCTGCTCGACCAGCAGCAGGCTCAGCCCCTCGTCCCGCAGCCGGCGCAAGGTCTCGCCGATGGCCTCGACCAGCTTGGGCGACAACCCCATGGACGGCTCGTCGAGTAGCAGCAGGGCCGCCCTGGCCATCAGCGCCCGGCCGATGGCCAGCATCTGCTGCTGCCCGCCGGACAGCGCCCCGGCCAGCCCGCCGCGCATCTGGCCGAGCACGGGGAACAGGTCGTAGACCGACCCGAGGGTCTCCCGCGTGGTGCCGTCCCAGCGGCGCGCGTAGGCGCCGAGGAGCAGGTTCTTCTCCACGCTCAGCCCAGGGAAGACGTGCCGCCCCTCCGGTACGTAGCCGATGCCGAGCCGCACCATGTCACGGGCAGGCACCGTGGACAGGTCGCGGTCGCCGAAGCGCAGCTCGCCGTCCGCACGCGGCGTCAGCCCCATCAGGGCGCGCAGGGTCGAGGTCTTGCCGGCGCCATTGGCGCCGATCAGGCCGACCGACTGGCCCGGCGCCACGGTGAAGCTGACCGACCTGACCGCCCAGACGCCGCCGTACCTGACCGCGAGATTGCGGACCGTCAGCGCTTCGCCCGCGCCGCGCCCTGGCCCGCCCGGCCCGGTGCCCCGCGCCCGCTCCTGATCACTCACGGCCCCGTGTCTCATGACCTTGCCTCTCACGGCCCTGCCTCCGATGCCTGGGGGGCACGCACGGCCGACTTGCCCAGGTAGGCCTCGAGGACGGCCGGGTCACGGGAGACCTGGGCCGGCCGTCCCGCGGCGATCACCGACCCGCTGTCCAGCACGATGACCCGCTCGCACAGTGACATCACCAGGCCCATGTTGTGCTCGATGAGCACGACGGTGACGCCGCTGTCCCTGATCGACCTGACGATCGCGGCGAGCTGCCCCCGTTCCTCCCCGTTCAGGCCGGCGGCTGCTCGTCGAGCAGCAGCAGCCGCGGCGAGCTCGCGACCGCCCGGGCCAGCTCGAGCCGCCGCTGGATGCCGTAGGGCAGCGTTCCAGGCAGCGCCCCGGCGAACTGGGCGAGGCCGAAGACGGCCAGCAGCTCGGCGGCCCGCCCCTTGAGCCGGCGGTCGTAACGCCAGATGCCGGCCGGGTGGCACAGGTACCGCCAGCTCCACCAGGTGCGGGTGCGGTCAAGGGCGACAAGCATGTTGTCGGCCACGGTCAGGTTGCCGAACAGCCGCAGGTGCTGGAACGTGCGGGCCACGCCGAGCCGGCTGACCTGACTGGGCCGGGCGCCGGAGATCGCCCGGCCGCTGAGCCTGATGCTGCCGCCGTGCGGCCGGTAGAAGCCGCTGATCACGTTGAACAGGGTGGTCTTGCCCGAGCCGTTGGGGCCGACGATGCCGAGGATCTCGCCGGCCTGGACGGTCAGCGAGACGTCGTCCAGCGCGGTCAGGCCGCGGAACCTGCGCACCAGGTGGGATACCTCAAGCAGGATCTCGCCCGCCGCTGTGCCCGCGACGGTGCCGGTCACGGGGGGCACGGTAACGGACACTGGGGCGGGCAGCTCCCGGAACGGCTCAAGCACGGCGCTCATCCCGGTATGCCCGCGCCATCGCCGGTAGCGGGCGGCGAGCCGCCCGGGAATTCCGACCAGGCCGGCCGGGGCGAACACGACGACGAGCACCACCACGAGGCCGTAGCCGAGCTGCGCGTAGGCGGCGAGGTTGATCAGCTGCTGCTGGATCACGGTGAGCACCACCGCGCCGATGACGCAGCCGGCCAGGGACTGCCTGCCGCCGATGATGACCATGGCGAGCAGCAGGAACATGTCGGCGATGCTGAACGACTCCGGGGCGATGTAGCCGATCATCCCGGCGTACAGCACGCCGGCGGCGCCGCCGTAGACGCTGGCGAGGACGAAGGCGATCAACCGCAGCTGCCGGATCTCGGTCCCCGCGGCGCCGGCCGCCAGCGGGTCGTCGCGCATCGCCCGCATCCGGCGGCCAAGCGGCGTGTGCACCACGAAGAGCCCGAAGGCGAGGCCGCCGGCCAGCACGATGAGCTCCAGGTAGTAGTACAGGTACTGGCTGGACAGGTCGATACCGGGCAGCGGCGGCGTGGGGATGCCGGAGATGCCGGAGTCGCCGTTGGTGACCGGCGCGTTGGTGATCCAGTCGATGAACGCGACGGCCAGCCCGAGGGTGACGATGCCCAGGTAATGCGACTGGACGCGCAGCGCGGGTAGGCCGACGACGATCCCGGTCAGCGCCGTCGCGAGCATGGCGAGCGCGGCGGCGGTCCAGAAGCCGTAGCCGTCGCGGGTGGTCAGGATGGCGGTGGTGTACGCGCCGACGCCGTAGAACGCGATCTGGGCCAGGTTGACCTGCCCGGCGATGCCCATGACCAGGCCCATGCCGACGGCGAGCAGCGCGAACAGGATCGCGATGTCCGCGACGCTGATCCAGTAGACGTTCAGCTGGTAGGGCAGCAGCCACGCCGTCACGGCGAGCACGGCGAGGCCGCCGGCCCGCGCGAGGCGCGGCGTCCGCGGTGCCGGGACAAGCAGTGCCCGGACAAGCGACGCGGCCGCGGGAAGCCGGCTCATGCCCGGTTCACCGTCCTCTCGCCGAAGATCCCGGTGGGCCGGATCATCACGAGCACGGTGAACACCACGAAGGTGACCAGGTCAGAATAGCCCTGGAACTGCTGTGCGGCGAACGAGCCGATCACGCCGATGCCAAGGCCGCCGGCGATGGCGCCGGGGATGCTGCCGAAGCCGCCGAGGATCGCCGCGGCGAACCCGTCGATGCCGAGGGAGTCGCCCATCGTCGGCGACACGTAGAGCATCGGGCCGACCAGCGCGCCGGCCAGCGCGGCGAGCGCCGCGCCGACGGCGAACGAGATCGCGTTGCTCCGGCCGACGTGGATGCCGACCGCGGTGGCGGCCTCATGGTCCATGGCGACCGCCTGCATGGCAGCGCCCTGCTTTGTGCGCTGCAGGAACAGCGTCAGCGCCACCATGGCAACCGCGGTGACCGCGATCACCAGGACGTTGTAGCCGGGAATCCGGACGCCGCCGACGTCGAGCGGCGCCGTCTGCACCGGGGAGCTCACCCCGCGCCCGGCCGAGGACCAGGTCAGGATGGCGGCCGCCTGCAGCACGGTGCCCGCCCCGATGGTTCCGATGAGCATCAGGTCGAAGTCCTTGTTCTCAAGCGGGCGCAGCACCCGCTCGATGACCAGGCCGATCGCGGCGGTGACCGCCATGGCGGCCGGCCCGGCCACCGCGAACGGCAGCCGTGCCGACAGGTAGAAGGTGGACGCCACGTACCCGCCGATCATCAGTACCGCGCCGTGGGCGAAGTTGACCAGGCCCATGGTCCGGTAGACCAGCGAGAAGCCCAGCGCGACGAGGGCGTAGACCGCCCCGAAGCTCAGGCCGCTGACGAGCGTCTGGAAGAAAGACTGCACGGCTTCGTTGTCTCCAGTGAGGATGGCTGTTCTAGCTGACCACCGGGCTAGCTGGCCGGCTTGATGACCCCGTTGGTGACGATGCCGATGGCCGTGGCGAAGATGCCGACGCCTGAGCTGTCGTAGGCGAAGTTGCCGAGCAGGCCGGAGTAGCGCACGGCGCGGATGGCACTGGCGAGCGCCAGGCCGGTGCATCCTCCGCAGGCCTTGAGCGCGGCGATCATGACCTGCGCGCCGTCGTATGCCTTGGCGCCGTGCAGCTCGGGCGCGCTGCCGTACGCGGTGGCGTAGGCGCCGGCGAACGCCTGCGCCGCTGAGCTCGCCTGGTTGCCCAGGTACGGGGAGCTCACGATCGTGCCGTCGGCGTTGGCCGCGCCCGCCGTGGACAGGAACAGCGGCGTGCCCGCCGGGGCCCCCTCCGCGATGACCACCTTCATGCCGAGCGCGCGTGCCTGCTTGACGATCAGCCCGGACTGGGCCTCCTCGGCGCCGATGAACAGCACCTGCGGGTCCGCGCCGCGGATGGAGGTCAGCGCCGGGGTCATGTTGGTCTGGCCCGACGGCACCACCTTCGCCGCGACCGGGGCAATGCCGAGCGCCTTGAGCGCGTTGGTCATGGAGGACTCCTCGCCCGTGCCGTAGGAGTCGTTGTTGGTCAGCATCGCGATCTTCTTGTAGCCCTTGGTGGTGACCAGGTACTTGGCGAGCGTGGCGTCATAGGTGAGGCCCGTCGGGCCGTTCAGGAACAGGTACGGGCTGTGCAAGGCGATCAGGCCGACTGACTGGCCGGAGGTGATGTTCGGTATCTGCTCGGTCTTGAGTATTGGGGCCATGGCGATCGTCACCGCGCTTTCCGCGGTGCCGAGCATGGCGATGTCGCCGTCGCTGGCGATCTTGCGCGCCAGCTCGGTGCCGACCGTCGGGTCGCCCTGGTCGTCGTAGAGCTTGAGCTGGATCTTGCGGCCGCCGATGCCGCCGGCCGCGTTGACCTGGTTGACGGCGAGGCTGACGCCGCGCCACTCGAACTGGCCGAGGTCGCTCAACGATCCGCTCTGCGCGTCGACCACCGCGATCTTTATCGGGCCAGCCGCCGCGCTGCCAGCCGCCGCGCTGCCGGCTGAGGCGGCACCGGTCCCGCTGGCGGCCGGCGGGCTGCTGCTGCTCGCGCCAGGCGCGCTGCACGCCGCGGCGGCCAGGACCGCCGCGGCGACGGCCACAGTGGAACCGAACACGGTGGAACCAAACACAGCGGAACCAAGGCGGTATCTCTGCCTGATGGACATGTGCCCTCCGAGTGAAACCTCATGAGTGGGGGAGATCGAAGACGCCGTGGCAGGCGTCCGTGATGTTCCAGCGGAGACGGACGGCGGGTGAACGCCAGGGGCCGGTGAGGCATGAACTAACCTGATAGTTCATTATTTGAGCGCGACCGTACGCCGTTGTAAAGCCCTGGCGGGCAGGTAATGAACCCTCAAGTTCGTTCACGGTAGAATCGGCCGCGTGACCGGCCCCATGAACTCCGCGGGCTCCGAGCGGCAGCGTGACCCGGAGCGCACCCGCGAGGAGATCCTGGACGTGGCGCTCAGCGAGTTCGCGAGGAACGGTTACGCCGGCGCGCGCGTCGATGAGATCGCGGCGCGCACCCGCACCACGAAGCGGATGCTCTACTACTACTTCGGCAGCAAGGAGCAGCTGTACATCGCGGTGCTCGAGCGCGCGTACTCCACGGCGCGTGACGCCGAACGGCAGCTCGACGTCGACCACCTGGACCCGGTGTCGGCGATCCGCACGCTGGCCGAGCTGACGTTCGACCATCACGAGTCGCACCAGGACTTCATCAGCCTGGTCGCGATCGAGAACATCCACCGCGCCGAGTTCATCAGCAGGTCCCCGGCGCTGGCCGAGCTCAGCACGCCCGCCGTCGCGGTGATAGCGCGCATCCTTGACCGCGGCCGCGCGAGCGGGGTCTTCCCGCGGCCGGTCGAGGCCATCGACGTGCACATGATGATCAGCGCGTTCTGCTTCTTCCGCGTGTCCAACCGGCACACCTTCGGTGCCCTGTTCGGCGTTGACATGCTCGATCCGGCCCGCCGCGGCCAGTACCGGCGGATGGTCGGGGACATGGTCGTCAGCTACCTCAGCAAGTAACCCTGGCCACTAACCCCGGCCACCGCCGCGCGGCCCGCAGGCCGGTTCCGCGGCAGAACCCCCGCCCCTGGGCGCCGTGCGGCACCGCAGCCGCCGCCGTCACCACTGCCGTTCATCCCGCCGCTCGCGGCCTCTTGACATGCCCCAAAGCTGTCCTCTAATAAAGTAACGTACTAGTTCGTACATTGCTCGTACTGGCGAGAGGACGGGCACGTGGACGTTGCCGGCGGCCAGCCCGGCTTCCCTGGTCTCGGCCAGGCGCCTCATCGCCACAGCATCGCGACGGTCGCGCTCGGCGGGACGCTCGGCGAGAAGCTGGCGGCGGCGTCCGCGGCGGGGTTCGCCGGCGTCGAGCTGTTCGAGCCGGACCTGGTCGCCGCGCCCCTGGCCCCGGAGGAAGTCAGGCGGCGGCTGGCCGACCTGGGCCTGGTTCTCGAGCTCTACCAGCCGCTGCGTGATATCGAGGCGGTGCCGCCGGAGCTGTTCAGGCGGAAGCTGAGCCTGGTGAGAGCCAAGTTCGACCTGATGCAGCGGCTGGGCGCGCGGATGGCCCTGCTGTGCTCGAACGTCTCGTCGCAGGCGGTCGATGACGACGACCTCGCGGCGGAGCAGTTGTCCGCGGTCGCCGACGAGGCGCGGGACCGCGGCCTGACGGTCGCCTACGAGGCACTCGCCTGGGGAACCCACGTCAGCGACTACGTACGTTCCTGGCGGGTCGTGCGGCGCGCGGATCACCCGGCGCTCGGGGTCTGCCTGGACAGCTTCCACGTCCTGGCCCGGGGCACCAGCCTGGATGAGATCGCCTTGATCCCGCCGGGCAAGCTCTTCATGCTCCAGCTCGCCGACGCGCCGCTGCTGCGCATGGACGAGCTGCAGTGGAGCCGCCACTACCGCTGCTTCCCCGGGCAGGGCTCCTTCGACCTGGTGTCGTTCGTCGGCCGGGCGCTCGCCGCGGGCTACGAAGGGCCGCTGTCCCTGGAGATATTCAACGACATCTTCCGGCAGGCGGACCCGTTCCGTACCGCCGTTGACGGCCGCCGGTCGCTGCTGTGGCTGGAGGAAGCGCGTGGGCGACCGCCTGCGCGGGCAAGCCGCCCCGGCGCGCCCCCGGGCGCCGGCGATCCGGCCGCCGCGTCCGCTGCCGGGCGGCGGTGACCTGCACGGCTTCGCGTTCATCGAGTTCAACGCGCTGCCCGATGCCGCCCGCGACCTGGGACGGCTGCTGACCGGCCTGGGCTTGCGGCGGACGGGACTGCACCGGAGCAAGCCCGTCGAGCTGTGGGAGGCGGGCGAGGCGCGGATCCTGGTGAACAGCGGCCGCCGTGCCGGGCCCGCCGCCGCCCGGTTCTCCGTGGCCGCCGTCGGCCTCGACGTCAGCGGCGCCGCGGCGCTCGCCCGGCGGGCGGTGGCACTGCGCGCGCCGCTGGTGCCCAGGCACCGGAACTGGGACGAGGCAGACCTGGTGGGCATCGAGGCTCCGGACGGCGTGGAGGTCTTTCTCTGCGAGGACGGCAGCGCCTGGCGCGGCGACTTCGACCCGTGCGCCGATGAGCAGCCGCGCGCGCCCGGGCGCGGCTCACCGGCATCGACCACGTGGCCTTCGCGCTGCCGCTGACGCTCTTCCATGAGAGCGTGCTCTTCTACCGGAGCCTGCTAGGGCTTGCGCCGCTGGAGAGCCAGGAGTTGCCGTCGCCGAATGGCCTGATCAGGAGCCAGGCGCTGGCCGGCGGGACCCCGGCGGAGACGGTCAGGCTGGTGCTCAACGTGCCGGTGCTCGGCGGCGGGCGGAGCGGGCCGCACCCCCGGCAGCACGTGGCGATCCGGTCGGCTGACATCATGGAAACGGCCGCGCCGTTGCCGCCCAGGGCCTGCCGATGTTGCCGGTGCCCGGCAACTACTACGAGGACCTGGCCGCCAGGCTCGGGACCGGCGCCGCCGACCTCGAGACCTACCGCCGCGGCAACATCCTGTACGACGAGGACTCCGCGGGGCGCTCGCTGCGTCACTGCTACGTCTCCTCCGCCCGCGACGGCGTGCTGTTCGAGATCGTGGACCGCGAGCCCGGTTACGCGGGCTACGGCGCGGCGAACGCGCTTGTCCGCATGTCCGCCGAGGAGCCCGCGTGACCATGGTCTTGACGGCATGACGCCGCGGGGCGGCGGGAAGGCGGGCAGATGAAGGCGGCGGTTCTCACGCGCGTCGGCGAGGTCGTCATGACGGCGGACTGGCCGGAGCCGGCGCCGGGCCGGGGCGAGGTGGTGGTCGAGCTCACCGGCGTCGGGCTGTGCGGTTCCGACCTCGCGGTCTGGTCCGGCGGGCGCGCGGTGGACTTCCCCTGGATCGTGGGCCACGAGGGGACTGGCACGATCGTGGCGGCCGGGGAGGGCGTGAGCGGCGGCCCGGGTCGGCGACCGGGTGGTCATCGAGCCGAATTACCCCTGCGGCGAGTGCGGCGGCTGCCTGCGCGGCCGGACGGCCATGTGCGCGCGCCGCCGGTCCCTGGGGATCAACGTCCCGGGGCTGCTCAGGGAGCGCGCCGCGATCCCCGCCCAGTTCGCGTGGCCGCCCCCGCCGGCCTCGCCGACCAGGACCTGGTCTGCGTCGAGCCGATGACGGTCGCCCTGCACGCCGCCCGCCTCGGCCGGGCCGCCGCCGGGTCAAGCTGCCTGATCGTGGGGGCCGGGTCGCAGGGCCTGCTGCTGCTGCTCGTGCTGCGCGCCATCGGCGCGGACGTCGCGGTCGTCGAGCCGCACCAGGGCCGCCTCGCCATCGCCAGGAGCCTGGGCGCGCGAGCGCCGCGCGGGACGGCTACGAGCTGGTCTTCGAGACGTCCGGTTCCGTCGGCGGAACGCAGCAGGCGCTGCGCTCTCTCGGCACCGGCGGGACGCTGGTGCTCATCGGCATACCGGACAACGACGTCCCGCTCTCCACGGCCTCGATCGTGCGGGGCCACGCCACCGTGATGGGCTCGATCATCTACGACCACCCGCGCGACTTCAGTGACACCCTCGCCTTCATCGCCGGCCATCGATCGTCCCCTCGTCGATCATCCGGCGCACCTTCAGCTTCGGCGACGCGCAGGCCGCGCTCAGCTCCGCGGTGGACGTTTCCGGTAAGTCGTGGATCAAGTTCTGACCGCCGGCGCACGGCCAGGCGGCTACCCGGTGCCCGCGCCGCGGGCGCCCCCTACTCGCCGCCCGCCGTGCCCGCGGCCGCCATCGCCGCGCCGACGATGCCCGCGTCGTTCTGCAGCGCGGCGGGGACGACCTTCGCCCTGACCCCGGTGAGCAGCGGCACCCACTTGTCCGACTCCTTGCTGATCCCGCCGCCCACGATGATCAGGTCGGGGGACAGCAGCGCCTCCATGTGGTGCAGGTACTCAGACACCCGCTCGGTCCAGTCCTTCCAGCTCCAGTCGCGGGTGACCTTGGCGTGCTCGGAGGCGCGCTTCTCCGCGTCCTTGCCCCGGATCTCGATGTGCCCGAACTCCGTGTTCCGCACCAGCGTCCCGTCGGTGAACAACGCGGACCCGACCCCGGTGCCGAAGGTCAGCATCAGCACGGTGCCCTTGACCCCGACCCCGGCACCGAACGTCATCTCCGCGACCCCGGCGGCGTCCGCGTCGTTGAGCACGGTCACCCCGGTGCCGGTCGCCTTGCCGAACAGCGCCGCGGCGTCCCGGTCGATCCACGTCTTGTCCACGTTCGCCGCGGTGCGCACCGTGCCGCCCACCACCACCCCGGGGAAGGTGGCCCCGACGATGCCCGACCAGCTGAACGCCTGCACGAGCTCGTGGACCACCTCGGTGACGGCGTCCGGCGTGGACGGGGACGGGGTGGCGATCTTCTTCCGGTCGGCGAGCAGCTTCCCGGTAGCTAGGTCCACCGGCGCGCCCTTGATTCCCGTCCCGCCGATGTCGATGCCTAGTGCCTGCATGTCCATCCTTCCCACCAAGGAAGTTCACGGTCGCCCCAGGGTTTTCCCTGAGTCTTCCCTGACTCTGCTTCGCCGCCGGCCCGGCCGGCGGCCAATACGACTATTATCGAATCTGCCCGAAGAGAAAGGGGCCTCGCTATGAACTGGGCCAAGATTGGCGCTGTGGTGATCGGCGGGATTATCGTCTTTTTCATCCTGGACACCGTGGTCCACATGCTCCTCGGCATCCTCGGCGCGCTGCTGTTCGTGGCGGTCATCGGGGGCGGCGGCTACGTCGCGTACAAGCTGGTCAGCGGTTCCCGGCGGCGCGAGATCCGTCGCGGCGGCCGCTACTGAAGTCTCCCGGGGGGACGACCCCCGTACCCCCCGCTGTCCGCCACGTCGGGCCTGATCGCAAAGACCGCGATTTTATCAGGCCCGCCGCGACGGACGAGAGTGGTCAGTGACACGCCGAAGCTCTAACGACGCCAGGCCGTGAGCTTCGCCACCGCGTCGTCCGGCCCGTCTAGGGTGACGTGCGCGGCCCGGCCCCGGCCCATGGACCACAGGGTCAGCTCCGCCGGGGTGCCGGTGACGGTCACCGACGGCGTGGCGTTCTTCGCGACGATCAGGTCGAGCTTGCCGGGCTGGTCGCCCGACGGCGGAGTCTCCCTGGCGAGCACTACGCCGGCCGGCGCCGAGCGGAGGAACATCCGGGCGCCCCTGAGCCGGCGCCACAGCATCTCCGACAGCCCCGCGTCCAGCGACCGCTCGGTCCAGTCGCCGGCCGCGCGCCGCACGTCCTCGTGGTGCACGAAGTACTCCACGGCGTTGGCCGCCTCGTCGGCGCCGGGGATCGCGAACACCGACAGCCGCGGCGGCCCTGACCGGAACAGCGCGACAAGTTCGGCGTAGGAGTACCGGTCCAGGTACTGCCGCTGCACCCGCGCGGTGTGCCCGGCCAGCGGGCCGCCCACCATCCCGGCGGCGGCGTCTGGCCGGCGTTCCCGCAGCACCAGGTGCGCCACCAGGTCACGGGTCTGCCAGCCTTCGCAGAGCGTTGGCGAGTCCGGGCCCGTCTCGTCAAGCAGCGCGGCGAGCGCCGCCCTCTCCTCCTGCGCGTAGGTCACGGGAAGATCGTAGACGCAGTCACGCCCGCCGCCGGCCCGCGCCCCCGCCGGAAGGTCGCGGCGGCTTTTCTTCTTCATCGTCCTCATGTCCCGAACGGACGCGTGCTCCGCCTCCCCGCCCCCTTGCCGCTTAGCGCCTGGTCACATTCCCGCTGCCACCCCGATCACCGCCAGGCTGGCCCACCAGGCGACGAACCCGGCGATGATCAGCCAGGCGACTGGGTTGCCGTAGTTGAGCGTCCAGCCGACGCCGAAGCGGGCGCCGACCACGATGGCGGGATCGTCGCGGTTGACGTAGAGCAGCCCGGCCTTCCAGAACCGGTCGTCGTCCCGGTCGGTTCCGGCCGCCAGGGCGAGGCCGCGAACATTGCCGTTCAGCCGCGACCCGCCCTGGCCCGTCCGCGCGGCGACGGCCCCCAGCAGCAGCACGCCGGCCGCGAACGGCAGCACGGGCAGGGCCCGCCCGATGCCGGAGAGGCGGTAGACCTGCCAGTCGGGCAGGGCGATCAGCAGCAGGCCGAGGTCCGCCAGCGCGGCCATGGTCAGCAGTGCCCGGGTGAAGGCAGTGAGGAAGCGGCGGTAGCGCAGCGTCGACGCCGCGGGGTCGGCCGCCTCGATGTCCGGCCGGGAGCGGTGGATGATCAGCATGAGTCCGCTGTACACGGCGGTGAAGTACAGCTGGCCGGCCACGACCAGGACGGTGACGGCAGACTTGGGTACCCGGTGACCGGACCCGTTGACGACGTGGGCAGGCAGGCCGGGGTAGCGCAGCGCGCCGACGGCGGCGGTCGCCGCTACCACGGCCAGGGCGGGGATCAGCCAGCGCACCGGGAAGCGGGGCGGATCGGTGCGCCAGCTGGTATCGGCGACGACCGTCTGCCGCAGTCCCGCGAACCAGTCGTCCGCTTTCTTGGCGGCGGCGATCTTGCGCCGCGCGATCCAGAAGCAGCCGAAGTCCGCGGCCAGCTCCGGCAGCAGGATGATCCTAGTCAGCCACGGTGGCCAGTGGCCTTGCACCGTCACCGCGACGAGAGTGCAGCAGACGCCGATGGCCGCGGTCCGCCAGTAGTAGGCCCGCCGTTCCCGGCCGATAACCGGCGCCCCCGCCCGTTCACGGGGAACGCGGACCCCGAACTGCAGGGTCGGCCGGGTCACCGCGGGCAACGAGCACGTCAGCGCCCCGACGACCAGCACGGGGGAAACCGCGGCCAGGCGCTCACGGCGGGCTTCCGCTTCCGTTCCACGCCTCCGCTGCAGCGGCGGGAAAGGCGAAATCCGACAGGGCAGCCTGGCATTCCCCGACGATGTCGGTGGCCGGCATCCCCTGGGCGGCGGCCTCGGCGAGCAGCGTCCGCAGCCGGCCCGTCCAGTCCCGGGCCCAGCTGGGATCGGGCGGCCCGCTGCCCGCGTCGCGGCGCACCACCGCGCCGGACTTCCGGCCGAGCCGCAGCAGGCCCTCCTGCCGGAGCAGGTCGTACCCCTTGTTCACGGTGTGGAAGTTGACGCCCAGGTCGACCGCCAGCTGCCGGATGGACGGCAGTGCGGAGCCGGCCGCTGCCGTCCGCGGGCGATCGCCTCCACGATCTGGTCCCTGATCTGCTGGTAGATGGGCACGGGGCCATCCGGTTCGATGCTGAGCAGCATCACGCCTCCAGGATCTCACTGACCGCCGCCGCGCTCATCGCTGGTTCTCCTCCCGGCAGGAGGCGCCCGCCCGACGGCATATGCGACAGCAGTTATAGAACAAATTGTACTCCCAGACGCTCTGCCGTCCCACCCGAGCGCTCATGCCGGACCGACCGGCGGCCGCTCGCCCGAGGCGAGGCCGCGGTCTTGACTATTATTCCATCTGTTCTATACGTTCTATAATAGATGATGAACGTAGCGACCGCCACACCGCCGTTCCCGGCGGGCAGGGAGGCGTCAATGATGGCCAGCATCGGGTCAGTCGGAAAGGCAATGGCCAGGCCATGGTCGTGCCGCGGCTGGGGACGGCGCTGGCCCGGCCGGGTCGCTGGCGTCATCGGGGTGGCGGTTGGCCTGGCGATGGCGCTGGCGGCATGTACGTCAGCGCAGCCATCTAGCACCGCTCCCGCGGGGGGCAGCCGGACGGTTACCCTGACCGGGATGTCCTGCGCGTGGCCGGACGTGCTAAGCGCGCAGACGGACAACACAGGGTTCCCTGATGCGGCAGCGGAATACTTTGGCCAGCCGATCGTGGCGTCTGCGGGCACCCGAATCGTCCTGTCAGGCCGCTTCCCTGATGCCCGTTACGCCTCGGTCGAGGTCTACACGCCTGCCGGTGTCGGCGCGTCGCTGCCCGACTACCGGATCGCCCCGCAGCCCGGCAGCCGCAATCCCTGGCGGCAGCAGGCCGCGCCCGGCGGCCGGTTCACGGTGACCATCCGCTCGGATCCCGCACCGGGCCAGGCCAACACGCTGCCGCTGCCTGCCGGCACCACGAGCCAGCACACGGGTTACCTCATCTACCGTGTCTACCTGCCGGCCGGGGAAAACTCCTCCCAGGTGCCGCTTCCGGTGCTGACGGTGGAACAAGGAGGCGCGGCGCGCTCGCTTCCCGCCTGCGGCAGCCACAACGTCCCCGTGCACTTCCCGGCGGTAAGCGGCTCCGCCGCCTCCGCCGCGGGCGCGGGCGGATCGGGCACCGCAGCGCCCCCGCCACCCCAACTGAAGTTCTACAAGCCCGCACAGAGCACATTCAACAACGCGGGGCTCGCCAACGTCGACACCTCCTACGTGCTGGCTTACCTGATCCGCCCGCCATCAGCCCGACGTGGTCCTCGTCACGGCGAAAGCGCCGACGTTCGCGCCCGGCAGCCGTCCCTTGCCCTGGCCGGCCCGGGGGGAGGATGTCCGCTACTGGTCGATGTGCGTCGGCGTGGGAATCCGCCTCGTTCCGGTCAGCCGCGTCCCTGGCGTCACCTTCCTGCCCTTCTCCACCACCCACCCGGCTGGCGTGTACCTCCTGGCCCTGCGGAACATGCTGGTCAGCTCATCGTTCGCGCACTCGCCCCAGGGCGTCACGCAGGCCGACGACCCGGCGGCGGCCGCGGCCGTCATGGGCCCCTACTACCCGCGCACGGCGGTCTGCCCGCTGGCGACCCTCACCGCCCACGGCCCGCAGGCATGCCCGCGGTGAGCGCGACACAGGCCCCGTCGGCACCGCCGGCCCGCGCCCGGCCGGCGGCCATCGAGGTCAGCCACCTGACCAAGGTTTTCGGCGGGCGCACCGCCGTGTCCGACGTCTCGTTCAGTGTCGCGAGCGGTGAGGTGTTCGGGTTCCTGGGGCCGAACGGGGCGGGCAAGACCACAACGGTGCGGATCCTGGCCACGCTGATCTCGCCGACGGCGGGCTCGGCTATGGTGGCGGGCATCCCGGTGGGGCCGGGCGGCGCTGCGCAGATCCGGCAGCGGATCTCGGTCATGCCGGAGTCTCCCGGGCTGTACCAGCGGCTGACCTTGACCGAGAACCTGGACTACTTCGCACGCCTGTACGGCCTGCCCCGGCGGCAGGAGCGGATCACGGAGGCGCTCGCGGCGGTCGGCCTCGCCGACCGGGCGCATGACCTGGCCGGGAGCCTGTCCAAGGGCCTGCGGCAGCGGGCGGCGCTGGCCAGGTCGCTGCTCAACGAGCCGGCGGTGATGTTCCTTGACGAGCCGACCTCGGGGCTGGACCCGGTGGCGACGCACGAGGTGCACGGGCTGATCACCGGGTTGCGTGACCGCGGGGTCACGGTCTTCCTGACCACCCACCGGCTGGAGGAGGCCGAGCGGCTGTGCGACCGCGTGGCGATCCTGAGCACCAGCCTGCGACCGTCGGCCGGCCTGAGGATCTGCGGGCGAGCTGTTCGCCGCGTCGCTGGACGTCGCGGTCGCCGCGGCGCTGCCCGAGCCCGGCCGGGTCTTCGGCGGGCTCCCGGCCGTGCAGGGGTGGAAGATGCCAGCCGGTGGGCGGCGGCCCGGCCGGTTACATGCTGACCGTGTCGGACTGGGGCGGGCGGCGCCCGCGGTGGCCCGGGCGCTTGTCGCGGCCGGGGCCGACGTGCTGTCGATCGCTCAGTCGCGGCACACGCTGGAGGATGTCTACCTTGGGCTGGTCGGCGACGCCGAGAGGGAGCCCGCGATGAGCGCGAGCACCGCCCGCGTCGGCGCGGTCGTCCGCAAGGAGCTCGCGGAGCTCCGGCGCAACCGGCTCATCGTCACCACGGCGGCCATGCTGCCCGTGATATTCCTGGTCGCCCCCACCGTTTCCATCCTCACCATCAAGGCGTCGGCGCTGAGCCCAGGGCTGGGCAAAGGGATCGACAGATCGCTATTCCTCCCGCTGATGGTCCCGGTGCTCGTGCCCGCGATCATGAGCGCGTACGCGGTGGTCGGGGAACGCGAGCAGGGCACCCTCGAGCCCGTGCTGACCACGCCGGTCAGCCGGGCCGAACTGCTCATCGGCAAGGCCGCGGCGATCTTCATCCCCGCGGTCGCCCTCGGCTACCTGATCTTCGGCGTCTTCTTCGCGATCACCCAGCTCGCCGCCGCCCCGGCGGTGGCCGCCGCAGTGCGGCACGCCCCGCAGCTGCGGCCACGCTGGTGTTCATCCCGCTGCTGGCCGCCTGGGCGATCTGGGTGGGACTGGCGATCTCGGCCAGGGTCAGCGACACCCGGGTCGCGCAGCAGCTGTCCACCCTGGGAAGCCTGCCCCCGGTCGCGGTGGCCGCGCTGATGTCGTTCGAGGTGATCAGCCCGACCTTCGGGCTGGCCGCCGCCCTGGCCGGCGGCCTGCTGGCCATCGACTGTGCCGCCTGTCTGGTAGTGGTCCGGCTGTTCGACCGCGAGCGCCTCATCACCGGGGCCAGGCCCAGCCGCGGAATCCCCGCACAGGCGGCGGCACCGGGGACATCCGGCTCCAGGCGAAGTGACGGCCTACCCGATTAGGAGAATGCAGTGTCGGCAACTTTGAAAGTCACGCAGGAATCGTTCTTGAACCCCGCGGGGATCATGCGCGGCACGTTCGATGTCGTGGTCGACGGTAAAAGTGTCGGGCCGGTCAAATGGCACGAGGCGATCGAGGTGCCAGTCGAACCTGGACACCACACCCTGCAAGTCCGCAAAGGCCGGTACTCAAGCGGAGTTAAGGCCTTCGACGTGGCCGAGGACGAGTTCGCCGCCTTCCGGTGCAACAGGAGGAGGCACCCGCTGATCTTGGCCGCAGCGCTCTTCGCGCCCAGCCTGGCAATCTCACTCACTCGCGAGTAACCAGCGCGGGGCCAGCCTACAGACCGCGGACGGCATCTCCGACTCGAACAGCGTACGCGCTGGTCAACGGCACACACCTCGGGTAGAAGCGACGGACTGTTAAACCGCTTGCCGCGGCGGAGCGGGAGGACCATAGGCTGTAACGGTGCCCCGGACCGGGGCGGCAAGCCCGATGAGGAGCCCCAACGATGACAGAGGCAGTGCGGCCGTCGAACCTGGACCCCAAGATCGCGTCCCGGCTCAAGCGGGACGCCGACGGCCTGGTCCCCGCCGTCACGCAGCAGTACGACACCGGCGAGGTGCTGATGGTCGGGTGGATGGACGACGAGGCGCTGCACCGCACGCTGACCACCGGCCGGTGCACCTACTGGTCGCGCAGCCGCCAGGAGTACTGGGTCAAGGGCGACACATCCGGGCACCAGCAGTGGGTCAAGTCGGTGGCGCTCGACTGCGACGGCGACACGATCCTCGTCAAGGTGGACCAGGTGGGCGCGGCCTGCCACACCGGCGACCGCACCTGCTTCGACGCCGACGTCCTCGACAGCCTGACCGGCGAGCGGCCGGAGACCGCTCAGCGCATGAGCGAGCTTGCGAGCGAATCAGTAAGCACTGTGCGTCCGCGAATGCGGACGACGAGCGCCGGCGAGGAATCCGGATGAGCGGCCGCGGCCGCCCGGCGCGCCCGCGGGTCATCCCGCACGGCGCGAGTACGGCTTCGCCCTGCTGTCCGGCGCCGTCGGGGCCGGGCTGATCCTGCTGGCGGTGAGGCAGCAGTGGGCGCGGGCGGTCTTCACCCCGCCCAAGCCGCTCACCCCGCAGGTCGTCAACGTGTCAGGTGCCGACCTCGTGCCGCTGGCCGGCGCGCTCGCCCTCGCCGCGCTGGCGGGCCTCGCCGCGGTCATCGCCACCAGGGGAGCGCTGCGCCGGGCGGCCGGGGTACTGCTCGCGCTGTTCGGCGCGGGCGCGGGCGCGGCGATCATGACCTCGGTCACCGCCGCGACCGTGGTCTCCGTGGCCGCGTCCAAGGTCGCCTCGCCCGAGTCCGCGGCCGTCTCCGGTGCGGCCGGGTCCACCACGAGCGGATCGACGGGCGGGGGCGCGCTCGTCGTGTCCGGGTCGGCCGCGCAGGCGTTCATGACCGGCACCCCCTGGCACGTCGCGGTCCTGGCCGGCGCGCTGCTCGTGTTCATCGCGGGCCTGGCCACGGCGCTGCGCGGCCCCGGCTGGCCGGTGATGTCCGCCAGGTACGACGCCCCGGCAGCTCGCGGCGCGGGCGCGCAGCCGGAGGTGCCGGCCGGGCGGGGCGGGCGGGCCGGGCGGGCCGGGCAAAAACTGCCGCTCGACGCGGCGACGATGTGGGAGTCGCTGAACGGCGGCGAAGACCCGACCGAGGACGACCCGGCGGAAAACGCACCGCCGCCCGCGCGCCCCGCGCGCTGACCAGGGGAAAGCCACGCCGCCCGCTCGCGCAGCCGCCGGGACTCCGGCCGGAGAGCGGCCGCAGGGGGGCGCGGTGCCCCACGTGAACGTAAGACCAATGCATAGCGAAGGCAAACTTCCGGGGGCCCGCCGGGAGCCTGCCCGCGAGGCAGCTAGCATCGGTGGCGCAACATTTCCGATTTAAGGAGACGGCGGAACCGCGGTGACTGTGCTCGACGAGATCCTCGAAGGGGTACGTGCCGACCTGGCCGAACGTCAGTCGCGCGTCTCGCTTGAGCATTTGAAGGACATGGCGAGACAGGCCCCGTCACCGCTCGACGCGCTGGCCGCGCTCAAGTCTGAGGGCGTCAGCGTCATCGCCGAGGTCAAGCGGGCCAGCCCGTCGCGCGGCGCGATGGCCGCGATCGACGACCCGGCGGCGCTCGCGGGCGACTACGAGGCGGGCGGCGCGTGCGCGATCAGCGTGCTGACCGAGCAGCGGCGGTTCGGCGGGTCCCTGGACGACCTGGCCTCCGTCCGGCGCGCCGTGCAGATCCCCGTGCTGCGCAAGGACTTCGTCGTCAGCTCCTACCAGTTGTGGGAGGCGCGGGCCTACGGCGCGGACCTGGTGCTGCTCATCGTCGCGGCGCTTGAGCAGTCCGCGCTCGTCTCGCTGGTGGAGCGGGCGCTGTCCATCGGCCTGCTGCCGCTCGTCGAGGTGCACGAGCAGGACGAGGTGGAGCGGGCGGTCGACGCGGGCGCCACGGTCATCGGGGTGAACGCGCGCAACCTGGCCACGCTCGAGGTGGACAGGAGCATCTTCTCCCGGCTCGCGCCGCGGATCCCCGAGGGCATCGTGAAGATCGCCGAGTCCGGCGTGCGCGGCCCGCACGACCTGCTCGCCTACGCGGCCGCCGGCGCCGACGCCGTCCTCGTCGGCGAGTCCCTCGTCACCGAGAAGGACCCGCGCGCCGCCGTCGCCGACCTGGTGACCGCCGGGTCGCACCCGGCGCTGCGCGGGGAGCGGCCGTAAGCGCGGCGAATGCCGCGCTCGCCGACGCCCGCCACACGGCTTTAAGGTCAGCCTGCGGGGGGTGCAGGGGGGCGTCCCCCGCGCAGGCAGTAATCTTGCGGCGTGAGTAGCGCACCCGCAGAACCCGACATCAGCCCAGTTCCTGACCTGACCGGTCACTTCGGCGCCTACGGCGGCCTGTTCGCACCCGAGTCGCTGATGGCGGCGATCGAGCAGCTCGCCAAGGAGTACGAGGCCGCCAGGCACGACCCGGGGTTCACCGCGGAGCTGGCGGACCTGCTCAAGAACTACGCCGCGCGGCCCACCCTGCTCAGCGAGGCCAAGCGGTTCGGCAGCGAGTTCGCGGGCGGTGCGCGCGTCCTGCTCAAGCGCGAGGACCTGGCGCACACCGGGTCGCACAAGATCAACAACGTGCTCGGCCAGGTGCTGCTGACCAAGCGGATGGGCAAGACGCGGGTGATCGCCGAGACCGGCGCCGGCCAGCACGGCGTCGCGACCGCCACCGCGTGCGCGCTGCTCGGGCTCGAGTGCGTGGTCTACATGGGCGAGGAGGACACCCGCCGCCAGGCGCTGAACGTGTCGCGGATGCGCATGCTCGGCGCGACCGTCGTGCCGGTCACCGCGGGCACCAAGACCCTCAAGGACGCCATGAACGAGGCGTTCCGCGACTGGGTGACCACCGTGGACAACACCCACTACTGCATCGGCAGCGTCGGCGGCCCGCACCCGTTCCCGATGATGGTGCGCGACTTCCAGCGGGTCATCGGCATCGAGGCGCGCCAGCAGGTACTCGACCACGCCGGGCGGCTGCCCGACGCGGTGGTCGCCTGCGTCGGCGGCGGCAGCAACGCGATCGGCGTCTTCCACGCGTTCATACCTGACGAGGGCGTCCGGCTTGTCGGCTGCGAGGCCGGCGGCGACGGCGACGGCCGCCCCGAGCGGTCGGCGGCGACGCTGACCCTGGGCACCCCAGGCGTGCTGCACGGCATGCGCACCTACGTGCTGCAGGACGCCGAGGGCCAGACCCTCGACACGCACTCGATCTCGGCCGGGCTCGACTACCCGGGCGTCGGCCCCGAGCACTCCTGGCTCAAGGACGCCGGCCGCGCCGAGTACCGCAGCGTGAGCGACAGCGAGGCGATGGAGGGGTTCGCGGCCCTCTGCAAGACCGAGGGGATCATCCCCGCGCTCGAGTCCGCGCACGCGGTCGCCGGCGCCATGAAGCTCGGCCGCGAGCTCGGCCCGGACGCGCTGATCCTGGTCAACCTGTCCGGCCGCGGCGACAAGGACGTGGCCACCGCGTCCGCCTACTTCGGTGTCTGAGGGAAGATGAGCCAAGCCATGAGCACCGTCACCGCCGCCTTCGAGAAGGCCGCTGGCCGAGGACCGCGCCGCGCTTGTCGGCTACCTGCCGGCCGGCTTCCCCGACAAGCAGACCGCGATCAGGGCCGCCCTGGCGATGGCGGAGGCAGGCGCCGACGTCATCGAGGTCGGCCTGCCCTACTCCGACCCGCTGATGGACGGCCCGGTCATCGCCGACGCCGTGCACCGGGCGCTCAAGGGCGGCACCAAGATCGCGGACGTCTTCGACCTGGTGAGCGCTATCGCCGACGCGGGTACCGCCGCGCTGGTGATGACCTACTGGAACCCGGTGGACCACTACGGCGTGGACGCGTTCGCCCGCGACCTGGCGGGCGCGGGCGGCGCGGGCCTGATCACCCCGGACCTCACCCCGGAGGAGGCGCAGCCCTGGCTCGACGCGTCCGACGCGCACGACTTGGACCGCGTCTTCCTCGTCGCGCCGTCCTCGCCGCCCGAGCGCGTCGCGACGATCACCGGGCTGTGCCGCGGCTTCGTCTACGCGGTCAGCCTGATGGGCATCACCGGCGCGAGGGACGCGGTGAGCTCGAGCGCCGCCGGGGTAGTCGCGCGCATCCGCGAGCACACCCACCTGCCGGCCGCCGTCGGGCTCGGGGTCTCCACCGGCGCTCAGGCCAGGGAGGTCGCCACGTTCGCGGACGGCGTGATCGTCGGCTCCGCCTTCGTCCGCCGCCTCGCCCAGGCCGCCACCCCGGCCGACGCGGTCGCTGCCGTCCGCGACCTCACCACCGACCTGGCCCAGGGCGTCCGCCGAAGATAACAGCAAGAAGCGCATTCCGCCGCGATGCCGCTCACGCGTCAGGTCCGCGGATGAGAATTTCCCCACATTGGCCACGGCCGCGCTGACCGCGCGCCCGCGCGATGCCTGCAATCTTCAGTGAAATTGGCAGTTTCGGCCTGTTTCGGCTGGGTATCGCTCACCTACCAGTCCTTCCCTTGGGCTCCGCGCCCGCGGTGCCCGGCGACGCAACGGAGCTCGCCGGCGCTGTCATCCACTTATTGGACATGCGTCACATGCGCATCAAATCCCACCAGAATGCTCACAAGCCGGCTCTGGAAAGGGATTCACCACTCATGTAATGTGGATGTAACTTACCTACACAGCAGCAGGGCCAGCGTCGTCCCCCGCAGCAAGCGCAGTACAGCGGAGATATGACGACAGGAGTGTTGATGGTGCCTGCCGCAACTGAGGGACCGAGGCGTTTCCGTGTTCCCCTGCGTCCTGGTGACCTGCCGGAACGGCAGGATGTCCAGGGCTCGCTCTACGATAGCCGGTTCGAGCACGACGCCTGCGGAGTGGGCTTGGTGGCGGACCTGCGGGCCAGGGGCGGCCACGGTGTCGTGGCCAGCGCCCTGCGCGTTCTCTGCAACCTTGAGCACCGCGGCGCGGCGGGCGCCGACCCGGATACCGGCGACGGCGCCGGCATCCTCACCCAGCTTCCCGACGCGTTCTTCCGCGCGGTAACCGGGTTCGAACTGCCCGAGATGGGCAGCTACGCCGCCGGCCTCGCCTTCCTGCCGCTCGATGAGGCAGAACGAGGGCGTGCCTGCGCCCAGGTGGCCGAGCTCGCCGCCGACGAGGGGCTGACCGTCCTCGGCTGGCGCGACGTCCCGGTGGACACCGCCGCGTGCGGTCCCGGCGCACGTGAGGTGCTGCCGCACCTCGCGCAGCTGTTCTTGGCGGGCACGGCGGCCGAAAGCGGCCTGGTCCTCGACCGCCTCGCCTTCTGCCTGCGCAAGCGCGTTGAGCACTTCGGCGGGGGCCTTGCGGGGGGCGTCTACTTCGCGAGCCTGTCCTGCCGGACCATCGTCTACAAGGGCATGCTGTCCGCGCCGCAGGTTGGGCCGTTCTTCCCTGACCTGTCCGACGAGCGGTACGAGAGCAGCCTCGCCCTGGTCCACTCCCGGTTCTCCACCAACACGTTCCCGTCCTGGCCGCGGTCGCACCCGTACCGGTACGTCGCGCACAACGGCGAGATCAACACCGTCCAGGGCAACAGGAACTGGATGCGCGCCCGCGAGGCGATGCTCTCCTCCCCGCTGTTCCCGGCGTCGAAGTCGGGCCGCGGCATCGAGCGGCTGTTCCCGATCATCGACCCGGACGGCTCGGACTCCGGCTCGTTCGACGAGTGCCTTGAGCTGCTCCACCTCGGCGGCCGGTCGCTGCCGCACGCACTGCTCATGATGATCCCCGAGCCGTGGGAGAACCATGAGGAGATGGACGACAAGCGCCGCTCCTTCTACCAGTTCCACGCGGCGCTGATGGAGCCGTGGGACGGCCCCGCGCTGATCGCCTTCACCGACGGCACCGTGATCGGGGCCGTGCTCGACCGCAACGGCCTGCGGCCCGGCCGGTACTGGGTGACCGCCGACGGCCTGGTGATCCTGGCCAGCGAGGTCGGGGTGCTCGACATCGAGCCCGCCCGCGTGGTGCGCCGCGGCCGCCTGCAGCCGGGCCGCATCTTCCTCGCCGACACCGCCGCCGGCCGGATCGTCGAGGACGAGGAGGTCAAGGCCGAACTCGCGGTGCAGCACCCCTACCAGGACTGGCTGCACGCGGGCCAGGTGCACCTGGACGACCTGCCCGACCGGGAACGGCACGTCCCCACCGCGGCGGACCTGCTGACGCCGGCAGCGCACCTTCGGCTACACGGAAGAGGAGCTGCGGGTCATCCTCTCCCCGATGGCCCGGGCCGGCGCGGAGCCGATCGGCTCGATGGGCACCGATACCCCCGTCGCCGTGCTCTCCGACCGGCCGCGGCTGGTCTACGACTACTTCACCCAGCTGTTCGCGCAGGTCACCAACCCGCCGCTGGACGCGATCCGCGAGGAGCTCGTCACCTCGCTGAGCACCACCACCGGCCCGGAGCAGAACCTGCTCGAGCCGGGCCCGGCGTCGTGCCGCCAGGTCGTCCTGCCGTTCCCGGTGATCGGCGAGCAGGACCTCGCCAAGCTGGTGCACATCAACGACAACGGGAACATGCCCGGCTTCGCCGCGCACGTCGTCGACGGCCGGTTCGACCCGGCCGCCAGTGCGGCTAACCCGGGTGACGGGCTGCGTAACCGGCTCGCCGAGATCTGCGCCGAGGTGACCACGGCCATCTTCAACGGCGCCCGGCTGATCGTGCTGTCGGACCGCGAGTCGTCGTCGGCGACCCCCGGCCGGCTGGTTCCCATACCGTCGCTGCTGCTCACCGGCGCGGTGCACCATCACCTCATCCGGGAGAAGACCAGGACCCGGGTCGGCCTGATCGTCGAGTCCGGCGACGCCCGCGAGACCCATCACATCGCGCTGCTCGTCGGGTACGGCGCCGCGGCGGTCTGCCCGTACCTGGCGATCGAGACGGTCCGCGACCTGGCCGCGCGCGGCGAGCTCGCCAGTGCCGGCCAGGGGAGCGGCGGCCACGACAAGCGGCCACCGGTACGCCCGATAAAGCGGAGCGGAACCTGATCAAGGCCCTCGGCAAGGGCGTACTCAAGGTCATGTCCAAGATGGGCGTGTCCACCGTCGCGTCCTACACCGGGGCGCAGATCTTCGAGGCGATCGGCCTCGGCGAGGACGTCATCGGCACCTGCTTCGCGGGCACCGCGTCGCGGCTGTCCGGTGTCGGGTTCGGCGTGCTCGCGCAGGAGGCGGCCCGCCGCGCCGCGGTCGCCGGGGTCGGCACGGGCGGGGCAGGCGTCAGCGCCGGGCTCACCCACCGGCGGCTCGAGACCGGCGGTGAGTACCAGTGGCGGCGCGAGGGCGAGCCGCACCTGTTCAACCCGGAGACCGTGTTCAAGCTGCAGCACGCCACCCGCAGCCGCCGCTACGAGATCTTCAAGGAGTACACCGCGCTCGTCGACGACCAGTCGGCGCAGCTCAAGACGCTGCGCGGCCTGCTGCGCATCAAGGGCGTCGACCGGGAAACGGAGGCTGCCGCTTCCTCATCGATCCCCATCGACGAGGTGGAGCCGGTCAGCTCGATCGTGCGGCGGTTCGCCACCGGGGCGATGTCCTACGGGTCCATCTCCGCGGAGGCGCACGAGACCCTCGCCATCGCGATGAACCGGCTCGGCGGCCGGTCTAACACCGGTGAGGGCGGCGAGGACCCCGAGCGGTTCAGCCCCGACCCCAACGGCGACCTGCGCCGGTCCGCGGTCAAGCAGGTGGCCTCCGGCCGGTTCGGCGTGACGAGCGAGTACCTGGTCAACGCCGATGACCTCCAGATCAAGATGGCGCAGGGCGCCAAGCCAGGCGAGGGCGGACAGCTGCCCGGGCACAAGGTGTACCCGTGGATCGCGAAGACCCGCTACTCGACCCCCGGCGTCGGCCTGATCTCGCCGCCGCCGCACCACGACATCTACTCGATCGAGGACCTGGCGCAGCTCATCCACGACCTGAAGAACGCCAACCCGGCCGCCCGGGTGCACGTCAAGCTGGTCGCCGAGGTGGGTGTCGGCACGGTCGCGGCGGGCGTCTCCAAGGCGCACGCCGACGTGGTGCTGATCTCCGGGCATGACGGCGGCACCGGCGCCGCCCCGTTGACCTCGCTCAAGCACGCGGGCGCGCCCTGGGAGCTCGGCCTCGCGGAGACTCAGCAGACGCTGCTGCTCAACAAGCTGCGCGACCGGATCGTGGTGCAGGTGGACGGCCAGCTCAAGACCGGCCGGGACGTGGTCATCGCCGCGCTGCTCGGCGGGGAGGAGTTCGGGTTCGCGTCCGCGCCGCTCGTCGTCTCCGGCTGCGTCATGATGCGCGTCTGTCACCTGGACACCTGTCCCGTTGGCGTCGCCACGCAGAACCCCGAGCTGCGCAAGCGGTTCACCGGCAAGCCCGAGTTCGTGGTGAACTTCTTCGAGTTCATCGCGGAAGAGGTGCGCGAGTACCTCGCCGCGCTCGGGCTGCGCTCGATCGAGGAGGCCGTCGGCCGCGTTGACCTGCTCGACACCGCGCTCGCGGTGTCGCACTGGAAGGCGGCCGGACTCGACCTGTCCCCGGTGCTGCGCGCAACGGGAAGCGGCGGCAGGCCCCTTTCCGAGATGACACTGCACCAGGTGACCGCGCAGGACCACGGCCTTGACCGGGCGCTTGACAACACGCTCATCCAGCTCGCCGAGGGCGCGCTCTCCGACGGCCTCCCGGTCCGACTTGAGCTGCCGATCCGCAACGTCAACCGCACCGTGGGCACCATGCTCGGCTACGAGGTGACCAGGCGCTGGGGCGGCGAGGGGCTGCCCGCCGACACGATCTCCGTGTCGTTCACCGGGTCGGCCGGCCAGTCGTTCGGCGCGTTCGTACCGCGGGGCATCACGCTGCGGCTAGCCGGCGACGCCAACGACTACCTCGGCAAGGGCCTATCCGGTGGCCGGCTGATCGTCGCCCCGTCACCGGACGCGCCGTTCGAGGCGGAGACCCAGGTCGTCGCGGGCAACGTGATCGGGTACGGCGCGACCGACGGCGAGATCTTCCTGCGCGGCGTGGTGGGCGAGCGGTTCTGCGTCCGCAACTCCGGCGCGCTGGCCGTCGCCGAGGGCATCGGCGACCACGGCTGCGAGTACATGACCGGCGGCCGGGTGGTGATACTCGGGCCGACCGGGCGGAACTTCGCGGCCGGCATGTCCGGCGGCATCGCCTACGTGCTCGACCTGAACCCGGCCCGGCTGAACAGGGAAATGGTCGACATCGACCCGCTGGACGAATCCGACGTCGAGTTCCTGGCCGACATGGTGGCCAGGCACCAGGCCGAGACCGGCTCGGCGGTGGCCGCGAGGCTGCTCGCCTCCTGGCACTCGGCGGCGGACCGGTTCACCAAGGTCATGCCACAGGACTACAAGCGGGTACTGCGAGCGGCGTCGGCCGCCGAGCGCGAGGGCCGGGACGTCAACGAGGCCGTGATGGCCGCGGCGCACGGGTAAGGGTGCATTAGGCAATGGGTGACCCCAAGGGATTCTTGAAGACTGCCCGCGAGACACCGCGGCGGCGGCCCGTCGACGTCCGGATCGCGGACTGGCGCGAGGTGTACGAGCCGCATCAGGCCGACCGCACCGAGCGGCAGGCGGCGCGCTGCATGGACTGCGGCATCCCGTTCTGCCACAACGGCTGCCCGCTCGGCAACCTCATCCCCGAGTGGAACAACCTGGTCTACCGGTCGGACTGGGCGGCCGCGGCCGACCGGCTGCACGCGACCAACAACTTCCCCGAGTTCACCGGGCGGCTGTGCCCGGCGCCGTGCGAGTCGGCGTGCGTGCTGGGCATCAACGCAGACCCGGTCACGATCAAGCAGGTCGAGGTCGAGATCGTCGACCGGGCCTGGGCGGACGGCGGCGTCGTTCCCGTCCTGCCGCTCGTCCGCACCGGCTTCACCGTCGCGGTCGTCGGGTCCGGCCCGGCCGGGCTCGCCGCCGCGCAGCAGCTGACCAGGGCCGGGCACCAGGTGACCGTCTTCGAGCGGGACGACGCCATAGGCGGGCTGCTCCGCTACGGCATCCCCGAGTTCAAGATGGAAAAGCGCCACCTGGACCGGCGGCTCGCGCAAATGGAGGCGGAGGGGACCAGGTTCGTCACCAGCGCGGCGATCGACTCCGCGGCACAGCTCGCGGGCTTCTCCGCGGTGGTGCTCGCCGGCGGCGCGCGGGTCGCCCGCGACCTGCCGGTGCCCGGCCGCGAGCTATCCGGCATCTACCAGGCGATGGAGTTCCTGCCGCTGGCCAACAGGCACGGCCTCGACTCGCCGGTCAGCGCGGCGGGCAAGCACGTGGTGATCATCGGCGGCGGCGACACCGGCGCGGACTGCCTCGGCACCTCGCACCGGCAGGGGGCGGCGTCGGTCACCCAGCTGGAGATCATGCCGCGGCCGCCCAAAAGCCGGGCGGCCAGCCAGCCGTGGCCGACCTACCCGATGATCTACCGGGTCTCCTCCGCCCATGAGGAGGGCGGCGAGCGCGTCTACGCCGTCTCCACCGAGGAGTTCACCGGCGACGCGAGCGGCGCGGTGCGGGCGCTGCGGCTGACCGAGGTGGCCTTCGACGGCGGCCGGTTCGCGCCGGTGCCAGGCACCAGGCGAGAGATCCCGTGCGACCTGGCGCTGCTCGCGATGGGCTTCACCGGCGCGGAGAAGCCGGGGCTGCTCGAGGACCTCGGCGTCGCGTACGACGCCCGCGGCAACGTCGCGCGGTCCGCGTCCTATGAGACGTCGGTGCCCGGGGTGTTCGTGGCGGGCGACATGGGCCGCGGCCAGTCGCTGATCGTCTGGGCGATCGCCGAGGGCCGCAGCGCCGCGGCCTCCGTCGACCAGTACCTGCGCGCCCTCGACCGCCCCGACCTGCCGGTCGCGATCCCGCCCACCGCGCGCCCGCTGATGTAGCCACACGGTCACCGGCGTACCATGCGCCGCAGCACTAAGCAGTTTTATCGGTAAAAATTTCCCATCGGGTAAATTTTTCGTCCGATGTAGAGAAAAGACGTCCTAGCCGTGTTCTCTTTACGCGCTGTGAAATATTTACCGGTTAACCGGCGGCCTGGCCGGCGCGCCGCTGGCGCTCGGTAACAAGAGGGTGACATTACCCCATATAACGGGCAAATAATTGCACAATGGGAGCGTGAACGCGGGGGCTCTGGCTGGGGAGCGGCGAAATGGTGCATGCTGCGGTGCGCGCGGGCCGGACGGCGGGCGTGATGAGCCCGGTCGGCTACGGCAGCGGCGACTTGACCTGGCGACGACGCCGGGTCGGCTGCGGCTGCTGCTCGGCGCCCTTGTCCTGCTGTGCCTGGCGTGGGGCGCGCTCGCCGCCTTCACCGCGACCCAGTACGCGGCGGCGGCGGACAGCGTGGTCACCCTGCGCGAGCCGCTGAGCCTGGACGCGCAGCAGATCTACTCGCGGCTGTCGGACGCCAACGACGCCGCCGCGACGGCCTTCCTCACCGGCGGCCTGGAGCCCGCCGCCACCAGGCAGCGCTACCTGGCCGACATCGCCGCGGCGAGCAGCGGGATCGAGAACGCCACCGCGCGGGGCGGGGCGGGCACCGGGGCGGCCGCGCAGGACCTGCGCATGCTGGCCCGCGAACTGCCGGTCTACCACGGCGAGATCGAGACCGCCCGCGCCGACAACCGGCTCGGCCTGCCGCTCGGCGCCGCCTACCTGCGCGAAGCCTCCGCGCTGATGCGCGGGACGCTGCTGCTGAACGCCCAGGACCTGTACGCCACGGAGAACGCGAGCCTGAACGGCGCCAGCGCCCAGGCGACCGGGGGGCCGCTCATCGGCGTCGCCGTGGCCGCGGGCCTCGCCGTCTGCTGCGCGCTTTACCTGGCGTCGCGCTGGCTGCGCGGCCGCACCAACCGGGTGTTCAACGTGGGCCTGCTCGCGGCCGGCGTGGTCGTGGTGCTGTCGGTCGGCTGGCTTTCCCTCGCGTTCGCCGGCGCGCGCAGCGACCTGCTCGACGCGCAGGCGCGCGGGCTCGCCACGGTCCAGGCGGTCGCCCAGGTGAGCATCGCCGCGCAGGAGGCGCACGCCGACGAGAGCCTCACCCTGATCGACAACACCGGCGACGACGATTACCAGAAGGACTACCTGGCCAAGCAGCATGCCCTCGGGCCCGGGCCGGGCACGCTGCTTGGCGCCGCGGCGGCCGCGGCGCGTGGTACCCCGGCGGCGCCGGCGCTCGCGGCTGCGACCACCGACGCGCAGGGCTGGTTCGGTGCGCACTCCAAGGTCCGGTCGCTTGACGACAACAACAACCACACGACCGCCGTCGCGTCCGTGCTCGGCGCCGCGTCCGGCGATGCCGGCCAGTGGTTCACCAAGCTGACCGGCGACCTCACCACCGCGATCAACTCCGACCAGGCCGTGTTCAACTCCACCGCGCAGTCGGCGTCAGGCTCCTACGCCGGCCTGATGCCCGGCGTCGCCGCGGCGGCACTGGTCATGGCGGCCGCGTGCGCCTGGGGCCTGGGCCGCCGCCTGGCCGAGTACCACTGACAAGGGAGGTCGCAGGAGTGAACCGCTTCCAGTCCCGGCCAGCAGGGACGCAGCCCACCGGGGCACGGGCGGCCAGAACCCGTGCGACAATCCGCCGGGCGGCCGTTACCGGGGCGCGCCCGCGGGCCGCCGTGCTCGCGCTCGCGGCGCTGGCCGCCGCGGCCGTCGCGGCCGGCTGCGCCGCCCCGGTCGCCCCGTCGCCCCGTCCCGCGGCCAGCGGCATTTCCGCGGCCACCCAGGCGCCGGCCGCGCCCGCCTCGCCGGCCGCAAGCGCTACCGCCGCCGCCACCTGCAACCCCGAGGCGTCGAGCCTGGCGCCGCCGCCCGGGCCGCCGCAGGTCACCCCCGGCTCGTTCATGGCCAAGATCAAGGCCCGCGGCTTCCTCATCGCCGGGGTGGACGCGAACACCTACCACTTCGAGTACTTCAACCCGCGCAACGGGCACTTCGAGGGCTTCGACATCGACCTGATCAGGGCGGTGGCCCAGGCCATCTTCGGCAACCCCAACAAGGTCCAGTACAAGGCGATCACCGACGACGCGCGCATCCCCGACATCAACAACGGCAGCGTCGACATCGTCGCCCACACGATGACGATCCTCTGCTCGCGGCTGAAGCTCGTCGACTTCTCCACCGTCTACTTCGACGCGCACCAGCAGGTGCTGGTGCTCGACAGCTCGCATGCGACCAGCCTGAACGACCTCGGCGGGCAGCCGGTGTGCGCTACCAAGGGCTCCGACTCGGTGAGCGCCGTCGAGGACAGCCCGGCCCACCCGAAGCTCGTCACGGTCAAATACATCACCGACTGCCTCGTCCAACTGCAGCAGGGCCAGGTGGCGGCCATCACCTCCGACAACACGATCCTGGAAGGGCTCGCGGCGCAGGACCCGTTCACCAAGATCGTCGGCCCCTACCTGACCAACGAGCCGTACGGCCTGGCGATCGACAAGACGCACCCGGAGTTCGTGCGCTTCGTCAACGCGGTCCTCCAGAACGAGCGGGCCAGCGGCGCCTGGCAGGCCAGCTACCGCTCCTGGGTCGGCACCCCGGCGCCGCAGCCGCCCCCGGCCGGGTACGCGAGCTAGCCGCCCCCGGCCCGCGCCCGCGCGGACCCCGCCCGGCCGGCGTCGCGCTGCCCTGGTCCCGGCCTGCCGGACCCCTGGCCTACAGCCGGCCACGGTGCGGTGAACGTTTTGTGACCCCGATCACCGCGTGCCCGGGATGGGCTAAGGTGGTATAGACCACCGGGAGGGGATTCACCATGAGCCGGCGAGCGAAAATCGTCTGCACCCTAGGACCAGCGACCTCAAGCCAGGAGCAGATCACGGCGCTGATCGGGGCCGGCCTTGACGTCGCCAGGCTCAACATGAGCCACGGTCACCAGACCGACCACCTTGAGGCGTACCGGCGGGTGCGGGCCGGCTCCGACGCGACCGGCCGGAGCGTCGGCATCCTCGCCGACCTGCAGGGCCCCAAGATCCGCCTCGGTGAGTTCCCCGGCGGGCCGGTGCGGCTCAACGCCGGCGATGAGTTCGTCATCACCACCGAGGACATCCCGGGCAGCCAGCATGAGGCCTCCACCACGTACGAGGGCCTGCCCGAGGACGTCCGGGCCGGTGACCGCATCCTGATCGACGACGGCAACGTGCAACTCGACGTCACCGGCGTCACCGGCACCCGGGTGCACCTGCGGGTCGTCGTCGGCGGGAAGGTCTCCGACCACAAGGGCATCAACCTGCCCGGAGTCAACGTCAGCGCGCCCGCGCTGACCGACAAGGACGAGGCGGACCTGCGCTGGGCCCTGGCGACCGGCGTGGACATCGTCGCGATGTCCTTCGTCCGCTCGCCGGACGACGCGCACCTGGCCCGCAAGATCATGACCGACATGGGCCGTGCCCACGTCCCGCTGATCGCCAAGATCGAGAAGCCGGAGGCGGTCGCGGTACTGCCGGACATCGTTGACGCGTTCGACGGGATCATGGTGGCCCGCGGCGACCTGGGCGTCGAGCTGCCACTCGAGCAGGTGCCCGCTATCCAGACGCAGGCCATCAAGCTCGCCAGGGAGCGGGCCCGCCCGGTCATCGTGGCGACCCAGATGCTCGAGTCGATGATCAGCGCGCCGCGCCCGACCCGCGCCGAGGTCTCCGACGTGGCCGGGGCGATCGCGGCCGGCGCGGACGCGGTCATGCTGTCCGCCGAGACCAGCGTCGGCGCCTACCCGATCGAGACGGTCGCCACCATGAGCCGGATCGTCGTGGCGGCGGAGGAGTCCTCGCTGCGGGCTGAGCACCACCTGTCGCGGATGCCCACCACCACCGGCGGCGCGATCGCCCGGGCCGCCGCCGAGGTCGGCGCGATCGTCGGGGCCAAGGCCCTGGTCGCGTTCACGATGACCGGCGAGACCGCGCGCCGCCTGGCCAGGTACCGCTCGCCGGTCCCGCTGCTCGCGTTCACCACCGACCCGGCGATCAGGAGCCAGCTCGCCCTCACCTGGGGCGTCGAGACGTTCATCGTGCCGACCGTGCGGCACACCGACGACATGGTGTTCGAGGTCGACCAGGCGCTCGTCGGGCTGAAGCGCTGCGCCATCGGCGACAAGATCGTCATCGTGGCGGGCAGCCCTCCCGGCAGCCCGGGCAAGACCAACGCGCTGCGCGTGCACCGCATCGGCGACGCCATCAGCCTGCCGTACCCCTGACCGGATCCGGGCCGGTACCCGGGCGCGACCCCTCCCGGGCGGGTCCCCGGAGGGCGTAATCGTACGCTCACCCAACAATGCCCTGAGCAAAAGGAAAAAATGGCGTCCTGACCGTGCCGGACATAGGCTAATGTCCTGGCGAAACGGAGTGTCGCCAGGCGGACAGGAGCGGGGATTCGGCTATGACCACGTCGCGGGAAGATTCGCCAGGCGCACGGGTATGCACGGCGTGCTCGACCGACTCCGCGGAGCCGGTTACCGCGACTGAGGACGGATTCTGCCCGTCTTGTGGCCGCCGGGTCGTGGCGGGCAAGGATCACATGGAAACCGACAGGGACCACATGGAAGAGGACCTCGGCCAGGTGGCCGGGGTGAGCGATCGCGGCCTGCGGCACTCGCGGAACGAGGACGCGATGCACTTCGCGGTCGCGGACAACGACGACGGCCCGGTGGTCGTCGCGATCGTCTGCGACGGGGTGTCCTCCGCCCCCCGCCCGCACGACGCGTCCTGGACCGCGGTGCACTCCGGCATCACGCTGCTCGCCGAGGGAGCGGGGCAAGGCGATGACCCGCGCGAGACGTCACTGAAGGCGGTCAGGGCCGCCGGCCAGGCGCTCACGGAACTCGCCGGCCCGGCACGGCGCGCCGGCCACCACGTGGGTGTCCGCGGTCGTCTCGGAGCGGCAGGTCACGGTGTGCTGGGTCGGCGACAGCCGGGCGTACTGGCTCGCCGCGAGCCCGGCGCACCCGGTGGGCCCCAACGACACCATGGACATCACCGGCGGGTCCAGGCGCGTCACGCGGGACGACTCGCTCGCCGAGGAGATCGTCGCGGCGGGCCTCGCGTCCATGGACGAGGCGCTCGCCTCACCGCAGGCGCACGTGATCACCCGCTGGCTCGGCGCCGACATGTCCGACCCCGAGGCGCACGTCGAGCAGTTCACCCCCGCCGGGCGCGGCGTGCTGCTCTTGTGCTCCGACGGGCTGTGGAACTACCGCCCCGAGGCCGCGGAACTGGCCTCCATGGCGCTGCCCGCCGCGCTGACCCGGCCGCTCGACGCCGCCAGCTACCTTGCGAAGTTCGCGAATGACTCGGGCGGCCTCGACAACATCACGGTCGTCATCATCCCGTTCCCGCCGCTGCCCGCCGCCGCCGAGCCGCCCACCGTGGTCACGGTCCCCGCCGCGCACTAGCCCGCCACCGGGTAGCCGCCCGCGGCCCGTGGCCCGCGCACCCGCGCACCGCCCGGCGCCCCGCCGCGCGCACCTGCCCGCCTGCGTCAGTGTCGGCCCGCCCCATTGACACGTCTCAATGCCATCTTTAGCGTGCGTTGAGGTGGCTACCGAAGAGCGTGAAAGGCCGCGACGAATTGACGAGCAACCCGCCTGCCCTGCAGTTGTACACAGTACGAGACGAGCTTGCCCACGGCCGTAAGGCGGTGCTGACGGCCATCAGGAGCTTCGGCTACGGCGCCGTCGAGCCGTACGACGTCCGAGAAGGCCCGGACGCGCTGCGCGCGGACCTCGACGAGGCGGGGCTGGCCGTGTGCTCCGTGCACGCGCGGGCCCTCGGCGAGGACGCCGGGGCGCTGCTCGACGGGGCCAGGCGGGTCGGCGCGGACACGGTGATCGTGCCGTCGGTGCCGGCGACGCGCTTCGCGGACCGCGCCGCGGTCGCCGCGCTCGCCCGCGACCTCAACGAGGCCGCCGCCCGGGCGGCCGGCGCGGGACTGCGGTTCGGCTACCACAACCACGCCTTCGAGTTCGCCCTGGTCGATGGCCGGGCCGGCCTTGAGGTACTCGCGGACGCGCTGGACGAGGCCGTGCTCCTCGAGGTCGACACCTACTGGGCGGCGGTCGGCGGCCAGGACCCGGACGCCGTCCCCGCGCTGCTTCGCAGGCTGGGCGACCGGGTGCGCTACCTGCACGTGAAGGACGGCCCGGTCACCAAGGACGACCCGATGACCGCGGTCGGCACGGGGCGGATGCCGATCGCGGAGATCCTCGCCGCCGCGCCGGCCGCCGAGTGGCACGTGGTCGAGCTCGACCGGTGCGCCACCGACATGCTCACCGCCGTCCGGATGAGCGTCGAGTGGCTCACCGCGCGCGGCCTGGCGACCGCGGCGCCCGCCCGATGACCGTTCCCCCGGCGGCCCGTTACCCGGCGACACCGGACCCAGCGACACCGACCCAGCGACACCGACCCAGCGACACCGGACCCGACGACAAGGGGCGAGCCGTTCGGCATCGGCGTCATCGGCTGCGGCAACATCAGCAAGCAGTACCTGCGCAACCTCACCGCCTTCCCCGACCTGGCGGTGGTGATCTGCGCCGACCTGGACGCCAGCCGGGCCAAGGCGCAGGCGGCCGCGTACGGGGTGCCCGAGTGGGGGAGCCCGGCCGAAGCGCTCGCCCATCCCGGCGTGCAGCTGATCGTGAACCTGACCGTCCCCGCCGCCCACGCCGAGGTGACCGCCGCCGCGATCGCGGCGGGCAGGCACGTGTGGAGCGAGAAACCGCTCACGCTCGACGTGGCCGGCGGCCGCGCGCTGCTCGCGGCGGCGCGGGCCGCCGGGGTCCGCGTCGGCTGCGCGCCGGACACCGTGCTCGGCGCCGGACTGCAGTCGGCCAGGCGGCTGATCGACTCCGGCGCCATCGGGACGCCGCTGTCCGCGCTCACCTTGCTGCAGGGCCCCGGGCCGCAGTCGTGGCACCCCGACCCGGAGTTCCTGTTCGCGCCGGGCGCGGGCCCGCTGTTCGACTTGGGGCCCTACTACCTGAGCGTGCTCGCGGTGCTGTTCGGCCCGGCGCATCGCGTCGCCGCCATCGGGCGCAGGCCGAGCGAGTCACGCGTCATCGGCTCCGGGCCGCGCGCGGGCACGGAGTTCGCCGTCGCGGTGCCCACCTACGTCGCCGCGCTCGCCGAGTACGCCGGCGGCCAGGCCGCCTCCCTGCTGTTCAGCTGGGACTCGCCGCTGCACCGGGCGGGCTTCGTCGAGGTCACCGGCACTGAGGCGACCCTCGCGCTGCCCGACCCGAACCGCTTCGACGGCGACCTGCGCGTCCGCCGGGCCGGCGACGCCGACTGGACGGTGATTCCCGCGCCGGGCGCGGCGGCCGGGCGCGGCACCGGCGTCATCAACATGGTCCGCGCCATCCGGGCCGGCGCACCGCACCGCGCGTCCGGCGAGCTGGCGCTGCACGTGCTGGAGATGATGACCGCCATCGAGCGATCTGCCGTGAGCGCCGCCTTCGAGCCGGTGGAGAGCCGCTTCGACACCCCGGCGCCGCTTGATCCACAATGGGATCCATATGTCACAGCGCACTGACCCTGGCAACGCGGGCGAATACGGGCACCATCGGCGTCGGCATGATCGGCTACGCCTTCATGGGCCGGGCCCACTCGCTCGCCTGGCATACGGTGAGCCGCGTCTTCGACGTCCCCGTGCGGCCGCGGCTCGCCGCCATCTGCGGCCGGGACAAGGCCGCCGCGGCGGCGGCGGCGGGACGGCTCGGCTGGGCGGCGGTCGAGACGGACTGGCGGGCGCTGATCGCCAGGGACGACGTTCAGCTCATCGACATTTCCGCGCCCGGCGACCTGCACGCGCCGATCGCGCTCGCCGCGCTCGCCGCCGGCAAGCACGTGCTGTGCGAGAAGCCCCTCGCCAACACCCTCGCGGAGGCCGAGGCGATGAAGGCGGCCGCCGACGCGGCCTACCCGTCAGGCGCCCGGGCCATGGTGGGCTTCAACTACCGCCGCGTCCCCGCCCTCGCCCTGGCCAGGCGGCTCGTCGAGCAGGGCCGCCTCGGCACACTGCGCCACTTCCGCGCTGTCTACCTGCAGGACTGGCTCACCAGCCCGGACGCGCCGATGACCTGGCGGATGCAGGCCGAGCGCGCCGGGTCCGGCGCGCTCGGCGACCTCGGCGCGCACATCGTCGACCTGGCCCGCTACCTGACCGGCGATGAGATCACCGGGGTGTCGGCGGTCGCCGCGACGTTCACGACCGAGCGGCCGTACGCGGACGGATCAGGGGCCGGCCCGGTGACGGTCGACGACGCGGTGGTGTTCGCCGCCCGGCTCGCCTCGGGCGCGCTCGCCTCCTTCGAGGTCACCCGGTGCGCCGCCGGCCGCAAGAACGGGCTGCGCGTCGAGCTCAACGGCTCCGCGGGCAGCCTCTCGTTCGACCTTGAGCGGCTCAACGAGCTCGAGTTCTTCACAGTGGCTGGCGACTCTGTGGCTGGCGACTCCGGGGCTGGCGATCGGCGCTGGCGACGGCGGGCCGACGGCGGGGACGGCGGTGACCCGGGCGGGTTCCGCCGCGTCCTGGTCACCGAGGGCGGCGATCCTTACCTGTCCGCCTGGTGGCCGCCCGGGCACGTGCTCGGCTGGGAGCACACGTTCACGCACCAGGCGGCCGACCTGCTGACGGCGATCGCGGACGGCGGGCAGCCGCTGCCGTCGTTCGCTGACGGCCTGGCGGTACAGCGGGTACTCGACGCGGTCGCGCGCAGCGCCGCGTCCGGCCACTCATGGGAGAGCGTGTGATGAACCGCGTTCACCCCGCTCGCCGTCGGCCAGCCAGGAAACTTCCTCCCCATGCGGCCGCCCGGCCAGGACATACGGAGAACCGCGGAATGAGAGAGGTCCACTGATGGCACGGCCTTTTACCCTGTTCACCGGGCAGTGGGCGGACCTGCCGTTCGAGGAGGTGTGCCGGCTGGCGAGCTCGTGGGGCTACGACGGGCTCGAGATCGCCTGCTGGGGTGACCACTTCGAGGTCGACCGGGCGCTGCGCGAGGACGGCTACCTGGCCGGCCGGCACGCGCTGCTCGACAAGTACGGCCTGCGGTGCTGGGCGATCTCCAACCACCTGGTCGGCCAGGCGGTGTGCGACCACCCGATCGACGAACGGCACCAGGGCATCTTGCCGCCCAGGATCTGGGGCGACGGCGAGCCAGAAGGAGTGCGCCGTCGCGCCGCGGCCGAGATCGCGGACACGGCACGGGCGGCGGCCGCCTTCGGCGTGCGGACCGTGGTCGGCTTCACCGGCTCGTCGATCTGGCACACGGTCGCCATGTTCCCCCCGGTGCCCGCGGCGATGATCGAGCGCGGCTACGCGGACTTCGCGGAGCGCTGGAACCCCGTGCTCGACGTGTTCGACGCCGAGGGCGTGCGGTTCGCGCACGAGGTCCACCCGAGCGAGATCGCCTACGACTTCTGGACGGCGCACCGCGCGCTCGACGCGGTCGGCCGCCGGGCGGCCTTCGGGCTCAACTTCGACCCGAGCCACTTCGTATGGCAGGACCTCGACCCGGTCGCCTTCCTCAGCGAGTTCCGGATGAGGATCTACCACGTGGACTGCAAGGAGGCGCGCAAGCGGCTCGACGGCCGCAACGGCCGCCTCGGCTCGCACCTGCCGTGGGGCGACCCGCGGCGCGGCTGGGACTTCGTGTCCGCCGGACGGGGCACCGTGCCGTGGGAGGACGTGTTCCGCATGCTCAACTCGATCGGGTACGCCGGCCCGATATCGGTGGAGTGGGAGGACGCGGGGATGGACCGGCTGCAGGGCGCGCCGCAGGCGCTGACGTTCCTGCGCCAGTTCGACTTCGACCCGCCCGCGGCGGCCTTCGACGCCGCGTTCAGCTCGGGCGGCTGACCGCCGGCCGCACCGGTCGCCGGGCGGCCAGGTAGTGAACATCTGGTTAGCTCCAGGCGACGCTGCGGCATATCTGCCTGGGCCTGCTTGAAATGCGGACGTACTACGGTAAAAAGGAACCCTGTCGTGGTGCGTGCCCGCGGGCTCGCGGCCGCGGCAGCTGGGTCATGGGCAGCGCTGCGGCCGGGAGCAGGGACGGGATGTCGGGATCAATGGCGGCGGTCGGCGCGCGCTTGGGCGGGCCGGCCAGGCAGGCGCGGCCTGAAGGCGCGGGGTCCCGGTGATCACCGAGCAGGCGGCCGCCGAGCGGGTGGCCGCGGCGCTCGCGGAGCGGGACGCCATCCAGGCGAACCTCCTTGAGCTCGACGGCAGCTTCGCCAAGCAGGTGCTGGAGGGCGCGGCGCTGTCCGGCGCGACGCGGGACCGCTGGGCGGCCGCCTCCGTGGCGCTCGCCACCCTGTGGGAGACCTTCCTGGCCTACTCGGCCGTCGTCGACCGGGTCGCCGCGCTCGGCACCGGGCCGAAGCGCCCCGCGCGTAAGGACCTGCCGGAGCTCAGCGACCTGCTCACCGAGGGCTGCATCCAGCTGCCCGGCCCTCCCGTGCCGCTCGCCCGCAGGGACCTGGCGGCCATTGCCCGCCCGCCCGTCACCCTCACTGCCGCTGTCGGCGCCATGCGCCGGCTGTTTACCCAGGTAACCGAGGTGACCTCGGCCGTCGAGTCGGTATGGGCCGCCCTCGGGCCGCCGTTCGACGCGGCGGCCGCGGACCTTGCCCGCTGCGCCCCGCTGGCGGCCGGCCTCGGCGCCGATGCCGAGGCTGAGCTCCGCGCGGTCTCCGCCGACCTGGATTCGCTGCGCGCCGCGAGCAACGCGGACCCGCTGGCCCTGTGGCACCCGGATCCCGCGGGGACGACCCAGGGCGGCCGCGCCGACACCTCGTCCGCCGACCGGCTGCGGGAGCGCGCCGCGGCGCTCGCCTCCCGGATCGCCGAGCTCGACCGCGTGCGACGGCAGGCCCGGCACCGGATCGACGAGCTCACCGCCGCCATGGCGGGCGCCCGCACCGCCCGCCAGGAGGCCGTCGCCGCATGGCAGGCGGCGGCGACCCGGGTCAGCGCGCTGCCCTCGCCCCCGCCCGACATCGGGGAGCCGCCGCTGGCCGGCCTGGACGCCCTCGCGGCGCGCGGCCAGTGGAGCCGGCTGGCGGCGGAGCTCGACCGGTGCGAGGCGGACCTGGCCGCATCGGGCGCGCAGACCGCCGGCCTGCGCCAGGCGGCGGCGGCCGCGCTCGGCAAGCGGGACGAGCTGCGCGGGCTGCTGCGCGCCTACAAGGCCAAGGCCGCCCGCCTCGGCGCGGCCGAGAACGCGGACCTGGCCGCCCGGCACGAGCAGGCGTACCAGCTCCTGTGGACGGCGCCATGCGACCTGGCGGCGGCCGAGGCGGCCGTGGCGGACTACCAGCGGGCGATCCGGGCGACGGAGGGACGGCAATGACCGCAGCGGCGTGCACCCAGCCGGGGTGCGGCGGGACCATCGAGGACGGGTACTGCAACGTCTGCGGCCTGGCGGCTCCCGCGGGCCCGGCCGCGCCACCGGGCCGGGTGGCCCATCCGGCCGGCTGGTCGCCGGGCCCCGGGCCAGGCAACGTCCGCTACGCCGGCGCGGGCCCCGCCGGGCCGGCCAGCGGCGGCTCAGGCAGCGGGGCCTCGGGCAGCGGCGGGTCACCAAGCGGCGGGTCGGCCAGCGGGGGAACCGGCAGCGTCGGCTGGGGAAGCGCGGGCTCAGGCAGCGCCGGGTCGGGATCGGCGGGCACCGGCAGCCGAAGCTCGCGCTCGTCGAGCGGCCGGTCATCCCGGGCCGGCTCGGCGCAGGCCTCGTCGCGGTGCCGCCCGTTCCGGCGCTCGACCCGGCGACGGCGGTGCTCGCCAACCCCCAGGTCCCGGAGAACCGGCGGTTCTGCGGTAACTGCGGCCAGCCGGTCGGCCGGTCGCGCGATGGCCGGCCCGGCCTGACCGACGGGTTCTGCCCCAACTGCCGCACCCGGTACTCCTTCAGCCCCAAGCTGGTGCCGGGCGAGCTCGTCGCCGGGCAGTACGAGGTGCTCGGCTGCATCGCGCACGGCGGCCTCGGCTGGATCTACCTGGGCCGGGACCGCAACCTCGCCGACCGCTGGGTGGCGCTGAAGGGCCTGCTGAACACCGGCGACGCCGACGCGATGGAGGCGGCCGTCGCCGAGACGCGGTTCCTCGCCCAGCTTGAGCACCCGAACATCGTCCGGGTCTACAACTCCGTCCAGCACGCCAGCCGCCGCGACGGCGAGACGGCCGGCTACATCGTGATGGAGTACGTGGGCGGCAAGTCGCTCAAGCAGATCCGCCTCGACGCGCGGCAGCGCGGCGGCGCGGTGCCGCTCGCGCACGCGCTCGCCTACGCGCTTGAGATCCTGCCCGCCTTCGGCTACCTGCATGACCGCGGGCTCGTCTACTGTGACTTCAAGCCGGACAACATCATCCAGACCGAAGAGCAGCTCAAGCTCATCGACATGGGCGGGGTCAGGTACATCGACGGCGACGGCCCGATCTACGGCACGGTCGGCTACCAGGCACCGGAGATCGAGACCGACGGGCCGTCGCCCTGCTCGGACCTCTACACGGTGGGCCGCACCCTGGCCGTGCTCACCTTCGAGTTCACCGGCTTCCAGGGCCGCTACCAGTTCACGCTGCCCGAGGACCAGCCGCTGCTCGCCCAGTACCCGTCCTACGCCAGGCTGCTGCACCGCGCCACCCATCGCGACCCGGCCCGCCGGTTCCAGTCGGCGGGCGAGATGGCCGAACAGCTCACCGGCGTGCTGCGCGAGGTGCTCTCGGTCGACGACGGGCAGCCCCGGCCGTGGTTCTCCGGCCTGTTCAGTCCCGAGCTGCGGGCCATCGGGACCGACCTGGTCCCGGCGGCCGCGGACGGTAACGGCGCCCTCGCCGTGCCCGCGCCGCCGCTGGCCGAGGTGATCGCCGGGCTGCCCGCCCCGCTCGCCGACGGCTCCGACCCGGCGGCCGGGTACCTGGCCACGCTGGCCGGCCTCGACCCCGCGCAGCAGGCGCAGACGCTGCGCGGCGCGGTCGCGGGCGACGCGGGCATCCCGCCGGCGGTCGCGGCGTCACCGGAGACCCGGCTCGCGCTCGCCCGCGCGCTGATCGCCGCCGGCGACCTGACCGGGGCGCAGGCCTCCCTGGCCGAGCTGGCCCCCGGCCAGGCCGACTGGCGGGCGGCCTGGTACACCGGGCTCTGCGAGCTGGCCGGCGGCCGTCCCGACCGGGCGCGGGCGGCGTTCAACGCCGTCTACGACGAGCTGCCCGGTGAGCTCGCGCCCAAGCTGGCGCTCGGCTTCGCCGCCGAGGCGGCCGGCGACATGGCCGCGGCGCGGTACTACTTCGGGCTGGTGTGGACCATCGACCGGTCCTGCGTCAGCGCCGGCTTCGGCACGGCCCGCGCCTTCCTGGCCGGCGGCGACCGGGTCGCGGCGATCTCCGCGATCGCCGCGGTGCCGGAGACCTCAAGCCACCATGCCGCCGCGCAGATCGCCGCCGTGCGGCTGCTCGTCGCCGGCGGGGCCGGGCGCTCCGAGGCCGACCTGCGCCAGGCCGACTTCCGCCTCGGCAAGCTGTCACTCGACGACAACGACCCGCGCAGGCACCAGCTCGCCGTGGAGATCCTGCGCGCCGCGCTCGACTGGGTGTCGGCGGCGGCGCCCACTTCACGTCCAGGTACGGCGAGTAACGCGGCGGCACTGGCCGCCGGCGGCTCATCCTCGGCTGCGAGCCAAACGAGCGGGCGCTGCGCTTCGGGCTCGAGCGCGGCTACCGCGCGCTCGCCAACCTGGTACCCGAGCGGCGGGTCGAACTGGTAGACATGGCGAACACCGTCCGGCCCAGGACGTGGGTGTGAGGCGGCACGGGGTTCCGGGGGCCGCGCTCCCGGGAGATAAGCGATCACGGGGGGTCGTCCCCCCGGGAGACAGGAGCGCACGATGACAGGCCTGCCCGGATTCCACGTGGATATCGACCAGAACCCGTACCTGCCGGTCGGCGGGCGTGACGTCAGCGCGATCGTCACCGTCACCGCGGACGCGACGGGCGGCGGCCCGGCCGCCGCGGCGCCCGATGGCGGCAGTGCGGAGATCGTGATCATCGACTGCTCGGGGTCGATGGACTACCCGCAGGCCAAGATCGCCGAGGCCCGGGCGGCGACGGCGGCGGCGGTGGACGTGATCAGGGACGGCACCTGGTTCGCGATCGTCGCGGGTACCTCCACCGCCTGGCCGGTCTACCCGGCCGACGGGTCGATGGCGGTCGCGGGCGAGCGGACCAGGGCGGAGGCGAAGGCGGCGCTGCGGCAGCTGCGGGCCAGCGGCGGGCACCGCGATCGGCCAGTGGCTGCGGCTGGCGAACCAGATCTTCCAGGGCTCGCCCGGCCACGCTGCGGCACGCCATCTTGCTCACTGACGGGAAGAACCAGCACGAGAAGCCCGAGGAGCTCGCCGCGGCGATCACCCTGTGCGAGGGCACGTTCCGCTGCGACTGCCGGGGCGTCGGCACGGACTGGGAGGTCAGCGAGCTGCGCAAGGTCTCCACCGCGCTGCTCGGCAGCGTCGACATCGTGGTGGACCCGGCCGGGCTGGCCGCCGACTTCGAGGAACTGATGCGCGGCGCGATGAGCAAGCAGCTGCCCGACGTGGCGCTGCGGGTATGGACGCCGCAGACCGCGGCGGTCAAGTTCGTCAAGCAGGTCGCGCCGGCCATCGCACGACCTGACCGACCGCCGCGTGGCCACGGGCGCGCAGGCCGGCGACTACCCGACCGGCGCGTGGGCGGCGGGGGAGAGCCGTGACTACCACGTGGCCGTCACGGTGAACCCGGCGAACCTGGGCCAGGAGATGCTCGCCGGGCGGGTCAGCCTGGTCGCCACCTCCGCCGCGAACCCGGCGGGCGAGGTGCTCGGGCAGGGGCTGATCCGGGTGACCTGGACCGATGATGAGGCGCTGTCCACCAGGATCAACGGGCGGGTCGCCGGGTACACGGGGCAGGCGGAGCTCGCCGCGGCGATCCAGGAAGGGCTGGAGGCGAACAAGCGGGGCGATGAGGAAGTCGCGACCGCGCGCCTTGGCCGGGCCGTCGCGCTCGCGCACCAGGCGGGCAACCAGGACATGGCGCGGCTGCTTGCCAGGGTGGTCGACGTGGTGGACGAGGCCACCGGCACCGTCCGGCTCAAGCGGAAGGTCGACGCCGCCGCCGAGATGGCGCTCGACACCCGCTCGACCAAGACGGTCCGGGTCAGGAAGGGCTAGCGGTGGCGACCTGCCCGTCCGGGCACGAGTCGGCGAGCGGCGACTTCTGCGACGTATGCGGGGTCCTCATCGGCGCCGCGCCCAGCCTCGGACCCGGCCTGGACCCGGACGCGGGCTGGCCGGCGCCGCGGCCGGAAGCGGCATGGCCGGGGGCCGCGCGGCCGACGGCACCGAGGCAGGCGGCACGGTCATCGGAGCACCGCCCCGGTGGTCGCAGTCCTGCCCGCGCTGCGGTACCCCGCGCGACGGCCAGTTCTGCGAGTCGTGCGGCCATGACTTCGCGGCCCCCGCGAGCGACGCCGGCCAGCCGGCGCCCGTACCGCCACCGCCCGGCCCCGCGCCCGCGGCCCCGGGCGCTCAGGTCCCTGGTGCCTACGCGTCAAGCGCTCAGGTCACGGACCCTCAGGCCACGTTCGACCCCTGGCCGGCCGTCTCCCGTCCCGCGGCCGGCCCCGTGCCCGGCGTCGCTCGCGTCCGCGGCCGCGCTCGGTCGCGCGCCGGCGCGGCGTGGACCGCCGTGGTGAGCGCGGACCGCGCCTACTACGACATGGTCCAGGCCGCGGGCGGCCCGGACTCGGCCGGCATCGAGTTTCCCGCCTACAGCCCGCAGCGGCGCTTCCCGCTCGACCGGGCCGAGATCCGGATCGGCAGGCACAGCGCGTCAAGCGGCATCTCCCCGGAGATCGACCTGTCTGTCCCGCCGGCCGACCCGGGCATATCCCGGCTGCACGCGGTCCTGCTGCGCGCCGCGGACGGGAGCTGGGCCATCGTCGATCCCGGCTCAGCGAACGGGACCCTGCTCAACGGCGCCGAGCTCACCGCCGGCGAGGTCGTCCCCGTGCACGACGGTGACCGGATCCACCTGGGCGCCTGGACCGAACTGCGGCTCACCTGCGGCCCCTAGCGGCACCCAGGGTGAACGCCAGATGACATGCCAGTGAACATCTTCCGGATCGTCTTATCTGGCGGCCACCACTGGCGTCGCGTCCGGTAACAATTGCCGCGTACCCGGTGGACTCGGCGGCCGGCGACGGCCGCCGCGGGAACGAGGGGCCTCACGGTGGCGTACGCAAGACACAGGTATCGGCCGTTCACGGCCGCACTGTACGCGGTCACGGCGGCGGGAACCGCCGTGCTCATCGCGGCGTGCGCGAGCACCACCCGGCCGGCCCAGTCCGCCGGCCCCGGCGCGGCCGTGCTCGCCGCTTCGTCGGCGACGATCTCGGAGACGGGCAGCAGCCTGCTCGCCCCGCAGGCCCAGACGTGGGCGACCGCATACCACCAGGCAAACCCGGACGTGACCGTCGACATCAAGTCGACAAGCTCAGGCACGGGCATCTCCGCGGCGAGCAAGGGCGCGGCCGACATCGGCGCGTCCGACGCCTACCTGTCAAGCGGCGACCTGGTGCAGAGCCCCACGCTGCTCAACGTCGCGCTGACCGTCTCGGCGCAGACGGTCATCTACAACCTCCCGGGCCTGAGCCAGGGCAGCCACGTCAGCCTGGACGGTCATGTCCTCGCCGAGATCTACCGGGGGACCATCCAGTACTGGGACGACTCCGGGATCACCGGGCTGGGCGCGAACAAGAGCCTGATCCTGCCGCACCTCAAGATCGTGCCGCTGCACCGTTGCGGCAGTTCCGGCGACACCTTCTTGTTCACCAGCTACCTGTCGACCCAGGACACCGGCTGGGACAGCCAGATCGGGTACGGCACCACGGCCCTGTGGCCGTCCGTCCCCGGCACGGCAGGCACGGCCGCCGCAGCCGGCGCGGCGAACAGCACCGCGATGCTGACCACCTGTGCGAACACGCCCGGCTGCATCGGCTACAACGGGATCAGCTACCTGTTCCAGGCCCTGGCGGGCCGCCTCGGCTACGCGAGCCTCGAGAACAACGCTGGCGTCTACACGCTGCCGACGGCACCCGCGATCAAGGCTGCGGTGGCCAGCTTCGTGTCGCTCACGCCGCCCAGCGAGACGATCTCGATGATCGACGGGCCTGCCGCCGGCGGTTACCCGATCGTCAACTACGAGTACGCCGTGGTCAAGTCCGTGCAGCCGGACGCCGCCAAGGCCAGTGCGATCAGGGCCTTCCTGCGGTGGGTCATCACCACAGGGAACGGCCCGTCCTACCTGAAAGACCTCGGCTTCCAGCCGCTGAGCGGCCCGCTGGTGACGCTCGGCGAGCAGCAGATCGCGGAGATCGGCTCATGACCGCCACGCTCGCCCGAGCACCCCCGGCCGGCCGCGCCGCCCGCCGCGCCCCGGCCGCGCCGCGCCGCGGTACCCGAGGGATAGCACGCCGTCATGGCCGGGGCACCCCGGACACGCTGCGTGCCCTGCTGGCCAGCCTGGTGCTGCTCTCGCTCGCCTGGGGCGCCTTCGGCGGCTGGGTCGCCACCTGCACTCCTCGGCCGCCCAGTCGCTGGTCAGCGTGGACGAGCCGCTGAGCCTGGACGCCAGGCAGATGTACCAGGCGATCGCCGACGCCGACGTGACGATCACCGCCGCGTACCTGGCCGGCTCCCAGCCGCCGCTGGCCACGCTGCAGCGCTACCAGCACGACATCGCGACGGCCGCCACCGACCTGGCCCGGTTGCGGTCGGGCGGCGACAGCCAGGCCGCGGGCAGCGCGCTCGCCGCGCTGAACGGCGGGCTGCCCGCCTATGCCGAGCTACGTCGCCAGCGCGAAGGCGGAGTACGCCTCGGGCTTCCCGCTGACCGGCGGCTCGTTCCTCCAGGTGGCCTCCGAGGAGGCGCACCTCGTGCTGCTGCCCGCCGCGAACACCGTCTTCACCCAGGAGAACGCCGCGCTCAGCGCGGCGAGCGGCGACGCGACCGGCTGGCTGACGCTGATCGCCGCCCTGGTACTCGCGATCATCACCGGCATCGTCTTGTACCGGGCGCAGCGGTGGCTGGCCCGGCGCACCAACCGGATGCTCAGCCCCGGGCTCGTCCTCGCCTCGGTCCTGCTCATCATCAGCGTCGTGTGGCTGGCCGCGGGCTTCCTCACCGCCCGCTCGGACTTCGGCCGGGGTTTCGGGCACGGCTCGGCGCCCGCGGAGAACCTGGCGCTCGCGTCGATCGGCGTGCAGCAGATCAGGGGAGACGCGGTGCTCAACTTCATCTCCCGCAGCGGCAACGCGTCTTTCGCCGACGACTTCGCCGCGACGAGCAAGAAGGTCGGGCCGGGCGCGGACAGCTGGCTCGGCGCGGCGGCCGCCGCGCAGCAGCCAGGCGGCCAGGGCGCCGCCCTGGTGGCGCAGGCCGAGCAGGAGGCGACCGCCTGGTACGCGGCGAACGGGCGCGTCTACAGCCTCGGCACCAAGGCACAGTACGCCGCGGAGCGGACCGCCATCGTCGCGGCCGGGCCAAGCGGCACCGCCGCCGGCTACGACACGCTCGAGGCCCGCATCGGGGCGGCGATCAACGCCGACCAGGGCGTCTTCCAGGCTGCCGCCAGCGCGGGCGCCAGCGCGCTCAGCCCGCTGGCCGCGGTGGTGGTCGCCGGGTCGCTGGCTGATGGCGCTCTCCTGCGCGTGGGCGATCAGCCGCAGGCTCGCGGAATACCGCTAAGCTCCTTTTGCTGCCCCGCGAACGAGGCCGGTGCAAGCCGCACAATAAGAGCACGAAGGAAAACGTCACAGCTGCCCGAGGAGGGACGGTGACCGGGGAATCCCCAGCGCGGCTAGGCGGCCCGCTCAGCGGGCTCGCCCCGGGTTCCCGCGTGGCCGGGTACCTGCTGGAACGGCTGGTCGGCGTGGGGGGAATGGCCGCGGTCTACCAGGCGCGCGACGAGCGTCTCGGCCGGGTGGTGGCGCTCAAGGTGCTCGCGGGCGACGAGGCCCTGCGGAGGCGGTTCGTCCGCGAGGCCCGGGCGGTCGCGGCGGTCGACCACCCGCACATCATCCCCGTGTACGAGGCGGGCGAGGCCGATGGCGTGCAGTTCATCGCGATGCGGTTCGTGGCGGGGGGCACCCTGCAGCGGGTGATCAGGGACAATGGCGCGCTGCCGCCGCGGCGCGCGGCGGCGTTCATCTCCCAGGTGGCGTCCGCGCTCGACGCCGCGCACGCTCAGGGCCTGGTGCACCGGGACGTCAAGCCGGGCAACATCCTGGTGGACGCGCGGCACGGCGGCCCCGAGCACACGTACCTGACCGACTTCGGCATCGCCAGGGCGATGCTGTCCGCGGGCACCCTGACCAACGCCGGCCAGTTCCTCGGCACCCCCGACTACGCCGCTCCTGAGCAGATCAACGGCCACCCGGTCGACGGCCGCGCCGACCAGTACGCGCTTGGCTGCGTGGCCTACGAGGTGCTCAGCGGCACGGTACCGTTCGTGCGGGAAATGCCGCTCGCCGTGCTCTACGCGCACCTGTCAACCGCGCCGTCGCAGGTGACCCTGGTCCGCCCGGACCTGCCCTTCGCGGTCAACGAGGTGCTCAACACCGCGCTCGCGAAGGTCCCCGGCGCCCGGTACGCCAGCTGCGCCGACTTCGCCGACTCGCTGCGCGAGGCCCTCGGCCTGGACCCCTACGACCCGTCCCGGGTCCCCCGGCCGCCCACCACCGCCGTCCCGGCCCGTCCCCCCGTCTCCCCGACGCTGCCGCTGACCCCGCCAGCCGGACGGCACGAGGCGAAGCCCGACCCCGCCGCCTGGCCTGTCCAGGTGCGCGCGCGCCGCCGCCCGCGCCCCGGTCCGCCGCCGCCGCGGCCACCTGGACCGCGGTGGTGACCACGGACCGCGCCTACTACGACAGCGTGTGCGCGGTCAACGAGCAGGACACCGCGTCGATCAGCTTCCCTGGCGAACTGCCAGAGCGCCGCATCCCGCTGGCCGGCCCCGAGGTCCGCATCGGCCGCCGCAGCGTCTCCCGCGGCATCGAGCCGGAGATCGACCTCATCGGCCCGCCCCGCGACCCCGGCGTCTCCCGCCTGCACGCCAAGCTCGTCCCCGCCCCCGACGGCAGCTGGGCGGTCGTCGACCTCGGCACGGAAAACGGCATCACCGTCAACGGCCAGGACGTCCCCTCCGGCGCCTCCGTCCCCCTCCGCCCCGGCGACCAGCATCCACCTGGGCGCCTGGACCAAGATCACCATCACCCGCGGCTGACCATCCGCGGCCAGGCACGGCACCGGGTCAGTACTTCGGCCCGACGAACTCATCGAGCCGCGCGACGGCTTCCTTCCTCGCCACCGAGATCATGTCCCAGCGCGCGAACCGCCACTGCACGCCGAGCCGGTCGAGCGCCTGCCCGCACAGCCCCAGGATGTCCAGCGACTTGTTGCTGAACAGGTACCGCGGGTACTCGTACCAGCGGTCCCCGTCCGCCAGCGGCGCCGCACCCGGTTCATGCCCCGGTACCCGTCCGAGTGGAACAGCCCGCGGACGAAATCGCCAGGGAAACGGTCCACGAGACCGCTGCTGCCACGGTCGAGCTCGATCTGCCGAAGTGTGCTTCATGCCCGGCCCGTGCTGCGGGAACAGGCACGGCCAGTGCCGAGAGAAGCTTGAGACCTCCTGACACCCCTGCTTCTGCTGCAGCCTGACCTTGTTCATCGGACGGACTGCCTGCATGGCACGAACAGCATTCCTGGATCAGTCCCGGCCACGCGTCGGCGCACATGACGCGGAGCATTCCAAACCTTTTTCGCGGGGTTGCCGCCGACGGAAATGCATCCGTCGCCTAGGTAGAGGCCCAGCAGGTACGCGTAGTCGGCGCGCGGTTCCGGCAGAGTGGGGTTTTCGACGCACCGCGGACAATGAGCTCGTGACCGATAGTCCGTCTCCGGAACGTCACGCCACTCGCGCAGGGTCGCCCGTGAGATGCCTGTCGAAATGCTGATCGACCGGAGAGAAGCTCCGCTCGCTACCAGGGTCAGTGCCCGTCGTCGCGCCTCGGGGCTGTACATGTCGGCAGTATGAACGCCGCCACTGACAAAACCGCCGTTGAGCGAGATTGGTCATAGCCAGCGTTCCTGACCGGAGAGCCGATCCATGTCCGAAGTGCCCCGGGTGGGGATTCGAACCCACACTTTGACGGGTTTTGAGATCCGTCCCTGTCTGCCGTTGGGGTACCGGGGCAGGCAGAGCACCGCCGGCTAACACGCACGCTGCTCACCTGACAATCTACAGCTTCCCGGTAGGCTCTACGACGTGAGCCAGAATGCGTTGCGTGTCGTGATTGCCGAGGATGAGGCGCTGATCCGCCTGGACCTCAAGGAGATGCTGGAGGAAGAAGGCTACTCGGTGGTAGCCGAGGTGGGGGACGGTGAGGCGGCGGTGGAGAAGGTCACCGCGCTCAAGCCGGACCTGGCCATCTTCGACGTCAAGATGCCGGTGCTCGACGGGATCTCCGCCGCCGAGCGGATCGCCGCCGAGCGGATCGCCCCGGTGGTGATCCTCACCGCGTTCTCGCAGCGAGAGCTGGTCGAGCGCGCCAGGGACGCCGGAGCCATGGCCTATCTTGTGAAGCCGTTCACGAAGGCGGACCTGGTGCCCGCCATCGAGATGGCGGTCAGCCGGTACACCGAGATCAAGGCGCTTGACGAAGAGGTCAACACGCTCAAGGACCGGCTCGAGGTCCGCAAGCTGCTCGACCGGGCCAAGGGCCTGCTGCAGTCCGAGCACGGGCTGACCGAGCCGCAGGCGTTCCGCTGGATCCAGAAGACGTCGATGGACCGCCGCCTGACGATGCGCAAGGTCGCCGAGGCCGTGATCGAGGGGACGCTCAGCGCGACTACGAAGAGTGACGAGAAGGCTGAATAGCGAGGAGGGGACCCGGGGACCCGTTGGTACCGTGTCCGCCTTCCCCGGGCTGACACGTTCTCTACTTGGACCCCCGGGTCCGCTGTCGTTACGTTAGCGACATCGAGTGTCCACGGCAAAGTCGAGTTCGGACGATGGACTGCCCTCGGTTCCCTGCCGATTCCGGTCCGTTCACCCAGGTACGTCACCATTTGCCGCCATTCGACCCCGATGTGACAACTCGGCGGCCGCATAGCGGCTGCGAACAGGACAATCCTCCGCGCCTCGCTGACCGGCGCCGGGCGCCTCAGCAGGCGCTTTGGCAGCGGACCGTGACCGGTCCGCTGTAGATAACAATCTCGCAGCATCGGCGTGTCGCCGCCTGCCGGCGAAGGCGACCCGGCGACGCGGGACGCCGCGGCCATAGGATCGAAGGGTGAACGACAGGCTGCTGCTGCTCGACGGCCACTCGCTGGCCTACCGCGCGTGGTTCGCGCTCCCCGTGGAGAACTTCGCCACCACGACCGGACAGCCGACCAACGCCGTCTACGGCTTCACCGCGATGCTCATCAACGTGCTGCGGGACGAGAAGCCGACGCGCGTCGCGGTGGCCTTCGACCGCGGCGAGCCCACGTTCAGGCACGAGAAGTACGTGGAGTACAAGGCGGGCCGGACCAAGGCGCCCGATGAGTTCCGCAGCCAGATCAGCCTGATCTTCGAGGTGCTCGACGCCCTCGGCATCCGGCACCTGTCCGCGCCCGGCTACGAGGCCGACGACATCATCGCCACCCTCGCCACCCAGGCGGAGCAAGACGGCGACGACGTGCTGATCGTCACCGGCGACCGGGACACGTTCCAGCTGATCTCCGACTCCACCACCGTGCTCTACAACAGCCGCGGCGTCTCCGACATGAAGCGCTACGACCCGGCGGGCCTGCTGGAGAAGTACGGCCTCACCCCCGCCCAGTACCCGGACTTCGCGGCGCTGCGCGGCGACCCGAGCGACAACCTGCCGTCCATCCCCGGCGTCGGCGAGAAGACCGCGACCAAGTGGATCACCGACTTCGGCTCGCTCGAGAACCTGGTGAACCGGGTCGGCGAGGTGAAGGGCAAGGCGGGCGACGCGCTGCGCGAGCACCTGGGCAACGTGCTGAACAACCGCGAGCTCACCACGCTGCTCCGCGACCTGCCGGAGCAGGTCGTCGGCGCGACCCCGGCCGAGCTCACCCCCGAGCCGTGGGACCGCGAGAAGATCCACCAGCTCTTCGACACCCTGCAGTTCCGCGTGCTGCGCGACCGCCTCTACCAGACCTTCCCCGACGGCCTGCCCGGCGCGCCGAAGACCGCCGCCGCCGCCGGCCCAGCCGCGAAGCCGACGGCATTCGAGGTCGACGCGTCCGTCCTCGGTCCCGAGGAGGTCGCCGGCTGGCTCGAGGAACACGCATCGCCCGAACGGATGGGGCTTGCCCTTGACGGCCAATGGCTGGGCGGCATGGGCCGGGTGACCGGCATCGCGATCGCCGCCCCCGACGGCACCGGCGCCTACCTCGACCCGGCCGCGCTCACTCCCGCCGACGAGCGCGCCCTGGGGGAGTGGCTGGCGTCGGAGGCTCGCCCCAAGGCGATGCACGACGCCAAGGGACCGATGCACGCGCTGGCATCGCACGGCTTCGTTCTGCATGGACTCACCTCAGACACCGCCCTTGCCGCATACCTCGCGCTGCCCGGCCAGCGGACCTTCGACCTTGCCGACCTCGCGCTGCGCTACCTCGGCAAGGAGCTGAGCGACTCCGCCGGTGACCACGTGCAGCTCACCCTGGACGGATCGGGGGAGGAGGAGGCGGCTCTCGCGCTCGTGCTGCGCGCGCGGGCGACGCTCGACCTCGCCGCCGCGCTGGATGAGGACCTGGAGCGGCGCGGCGCGACCCGGCTGCTGAACGAGATCGAGCTGCCGCTCGTCACCGTCCTGGCCGAGATGGAGCGGACCGGCATCTGCGCCGACACCGATCACTTCGCCGAGATGTCCGCGACGTTGTACGGGGAGGTCAAGGCGGCCGAGCAGGCGGCCTACGCGATCGTCGGCCACGAGTTCAACCTCGGCTCGCCGAAGCAGCTGCAGCAGGTCCTGTTCGAGGAGCTCGACCTGCCGAAGACCAAGCGGATCAAGACCGGCTACACGACGGACTCCGAGGCGCTGACGAAGCTGCTCGTGGACACCGGGCACCCGGTGCTCGAGCACCTCATGCGTCACCGGGACGTCAGCAAGCTCAAGTCGTTCGTGGACATCCTGACCCTGGCGACCGGGGACGACGGCCGGATCCACACCACGTTCAACCAGACGATCGCCGCGACCGGGCGGCTGTCGTCAACCGACCCGAACCTGCAGAACATCCCGATCCGCACCGAGGAAGGCCGCCGCATCCGCGAGGGCTTCGTCGTGGGGGCAGGCTACGAGACGCTGCTGACCGCCGACTACTCGCAGATCGAGTTGCGCATCATGGCCGACCTGTCCGCCGACGAGGCGCTGATGGCGGCGTTCGCGTCCGGTCACGACTTCCACGCGGCGACCGCCTCCCGGGTGTTCGGCGTCGACCCGCACACGGTGACCCAAGAGCAGCGGGCCAAGATCAAGGCGATGAACTACGGGCTGGCCTACGGCCTGTCCGCGTTCGGCCTGTCGAACCAGCTGCGCATCTCCGTCGAGGAGGCGCGCGGCCTGATGGACGACTACTTCAAGGAGTTCGGCGGCGTCCGCGACTACCTGCAGTCGATCGTCGCCCAGGCCCGGCTCGACGGCTACACGTCCACGATCATGGGCCGCCGCCGTTACCTGCCCGACCTCACCTCCGACAACCGGCAGCGGCGGGAGATGGCCGAGCGGATGGCGCTCAACGCGCCGATCCAGGGCTCCGCCGCCGACGTGATCAAGGTGGCGATGCTCCGCGTCGCCGCCGCGCTGAAGTCGGCCGGCCTGAAGTCGCGGATGCTGCTCCAGGTGCACGACGAGCTGATCTTCGAGGCGGCCCCCGGCGAGCTTGACGCGCTGACTGCCCTGGTCAAGTCCGAGATGGGCGGCGCCGCCAGCCTGCGGGTCCCGCTCGAGGTCTCCACCGGCACCGGCCGCAGCTGGGCGGAAGCCGCGCACTAGCCGAGCGCCCGATGGCAAAGATCGCCATCGTATCGGGCGCTCGGCTAGTGCCATCTCCCGGGGGGGACGACCCCCCGTACCCCCCGCACTAGCCGAGCGCCCGATGGCAAAGATCGCCATCGCAAGAGGGCGCTCGGCTAGTGCCTATCTCCCGGGGGGACGACCCCCCGTACCCCCGCGTGCCCGGCTCCGCCGGGCGGAGTCTCCTGCGGGGCGGCCCCGGCCGCGCCGGCCTGAGCCGCGCTGCTACCCTGTGATTCACCGTGCGGTGACTGAAGAATGTCTTAATATTTCCTGAATATTTACTGACGGTGGCTTGTCGTCGCCGCGGGATGGCATTAGCTGACGCCCGACACTTCGCGCCGATGGAGATCCGGTGGATGTCGCTCACTCAGAGGTACTGGAACCCGAGCCCGGCCCTGCCCGCCGCGTCCCAGGCGGCCCCGCCCTTCCTGGCGAGGATCACCCGGCCGCTCGCGGCCCGCACCCCAGGCCCGGCCGCGCAGGGGGCGATCGCCTTCGCGCTCTACCTGGCCGTGTTCGTCGTCGGATTCGGATTGCCGCTGGCGAGCCACCTGAACCAGCCGAACCTCCGGCAGTACTGGACGGACGTTCAGTTCTACGCCTGGTCCCTGCGCTGGTGGCCCTACGCGGTGTCGCACGGGATCAATCCCCTGTTCTCCAGCCAGATCGGAGCGCCGCACGGCTACAGCCTGGCCTGGGCGAGCACCGCTCCGTCCGTGGACCTGCTGATGTGGCCGGTCACGGCGGCGTTCGGCGTGCTGGTGTCGTACAACGTGGTGCTCCTGCTCGTTCCCCCGGTCTCGGCCTGGGCGGCGTTCGTCCTCGCCCGCCGGCTAACCGGCCGGTTCTGGCCGTCGCTGCTCGCTGGCACCGTCTACGGCTTCTGCCCGTACGAGCTGATGCACAACTGGCAGGGCCAGCCCAACCTCACGGTGATCGGGCTGTTCCCGCTCATGGCGTACCTGGTGCTGCGCTGGTGGGACGGGACGCTTAGCCGGACCTGGTTCGTGGCCTGGCTGGCGGTTGCGATGGCCGTGCAGTTCTACACGTTCAACGAGGCGTTCGCCGAGATGACCGCGGTGTGCACGGGCGCGCTTGTCGCCGGCTTCGCGGTCGCCGGACGGTCCGCGCGGTGGAAGGTGGCCCGGCTCGCCGGGCTGGCCGGGCTGGCCTACGCGGGTTCCGTGCTGCTCGCCGCCCCGTACCTGGTCTACTCATTCAGGCATTACCAGGGCACCCTCACCCGGCAGCAGCCCGCCTTCTCGCTGCCGCTCGTGCGGCTGATCTTGCCGGCCTCGCAGCACCTGTTCGGCTTCGGCCCGCTGATCGGCTACTCCAACCGGATCGGCGACGGCGGCATAGAGAACTACGTCGGCATCCCGCTGATCGTCATCCTGCTGATCTTGGCCGTCTGCGCCTGGCGGAACCGGATCAGCCTGCTCTTGCTCGCCGTGTTCCTGTTCGTGACCGGGCTCGCCGTCGGCCCCAACCTGGTCGTCACCACCGTGCGGCATACCCATCCGCTGCCCTGGGCCCGGCTGTGGGCCCTGCCGATCGCGCGCAGCGCCGAGCCGTCCCGGTTCATCGTGTTCGCCGTGCTGGCCCTCGCGCTCGGCCTCGCGCTGTGGCTCGCGGTGCCGTCCAAGAGCAGGCTGCTGCTGGCGGCGCGCTGGGGCCTCGGGCTGCTGGCCGTCGCGGCGATCATGACGGACACGCCCACGTCGTACGGCGCGGTCCAGCCGGTGCCGCGCGGCTATCCCCTGGTCTCGACGGGCAGGCCGGTCAACCAGCTCCCGGCGTTTCTCACCGACGGCATGTACCGGCGGTACCTGCACCCCGGGGAGACCGTCGTCGTCCTCACCGGCCGGGGCAACGCCGGGATGCTGTTCCAGGCCGACACGGGCTTCTACTTCCGTATCGCCGGCGGCTACATTAACGCGTCGCTGACTCCCGTCAACGCGCTGCCGCACGCCGTCACGCTGCTCGCCCACCCCAGCGCAGCCGCGATCCGGACGTTCGACCGCTACGCCCGGTCCTCGGGCCTTGGCGCGATCATCGTGGAGCAGGCGTGGGCGGCGCCGTGGATGGACCTGGGCAAGCTTGGCATGCGCGGCACCACGGCGGGCGGTGTGACCGTCTACCCGATGGGCCCGTGGTTGGCGCGCGCCGCGAAGGCCGGCCAAAGGCGCCCGGCTACCGGATCGGCGCCTGGAACAGCGGGGAAATTCTCAGCGTTCTATGATACTGAGTCCAAGGTTCTCTCAGCTGTCCGCTGAGCTGTGGCCGAGTTGTAGCCATGTTCAATTGACCAAGCATCGAGAACTACATACCCTGAACTCTGCGCTGTGTCCTCGTGCGGTCTTGTTACCGCCACTTGGTCCCTCAACGAGGGGGCCGACTGGCGGTTTGGCCGCCGGGGCGTGCTGTGGCCGCGACCCGGCCCGGCAAGTCCCGCGCGTTCACTGCATTCAGCCGCCGCGCACACTATTCATCCCTGTCCGCATCCGGAGCCAACCCACTCATGACGAGCAGCACGCAAGCCACCCAGACCCCTAAGGTAGCGGTCAACGACATCGGGTCTGAGGAGGCATTCCTCGCCGCGATCGACCAGACCATCAAGTACTTCAACGACGGCGACATTGTTGAGGGCACCGTCGTCAAGGTCGATCGAGACGAGGTCTTGCTCGATATCGGCTATAAGACCGAGGGCGTCATCCCGTCCCGCGAACTGTCGATCAAGCACGACGTCGACCCGCACGACGTCGTGAAGACCGGCGAGCAGATCGAGGCCCTGGTCCTCCAGAAGGAGGACAAGGAAGGCCGCCTCATCCTGTCCAAGAAGCGGGCGCAGTACGAGCGCGCGTGGGGCACCATCGAGCGGATCAAGGAGGAGGACGGCGTCGTCACCGGCACCGTCATCGAGGTCGTCAAGGGCGGCCTCATCCTCGACATCGGCCTGCGCGGCTTCCTGCCCGCCTCCCTTGTGGAGATGCGCCGGGTCCGTGACCTGCAGCCGTACGTCGGCAAGGAGATCGAGGCCAAGATCATCGAGCTGGACAAGAACCGCAACAACGTGGTCCTGTCCCGCCGTGCCTGGCTCGAGCAGACTCAGTCCGAGGTCCGTCACACCTTCCTCAATACCCTGCGCAAGGGCCAGATCCGCAAGGGCGTCGTCTCGTCGATCGTCAACTTCGGCGCGTTCGTGGACCTCGGCGGCGTGGACGGCCTTGTGCACGTGTCCGAGCTGTCCTGGAAGCACATCGACCACCCGGGCGAGGTCGTCGAGGTCGGCCAGGAGGTCACGGTCGAGGTCCTGGACGTGGACATGGACCGCGAGCGGGTCTCGCTGTCGCTGAAGTCCACGCAGGAAGACCCGTGGCAGCAGTTCGCCCGCACTCACCAGATCGGCCAGGTCGTCCCCGGCCGGGTCACCAAGCTGGTGCCGTTCGGCGCGTTCGTCCGGGTCGAGGAGGGCATCGAGGGCCTGGTGCACATCTCCGAGCTGGCCGACCGGCACGTGGAGATCCCGGAGCAGGTCGTCCAGGTGGGCGAGGAGATCTTCGTCAAGATCATCGACATCGACCTGGACCGGCGCCGGATCAGCCTGTCGCTCAAGCAGGCCAACGAGGGCACGGTCGGCGAGGCCGTCGGCGAGGAGTTCGACCCGACGCTCTACGGCATGCCCGCGACCTACGACGACCAGGGCAACTACATGTACCCCGAGGGCTTCGACTCGGAGAGCGGCGACTGGCTCCCCGGCTACGAGTCGCAGCGCGAGGAGTGGGAGCGGCAGTACGCCGAGGCCCGCGCCCGCTTCGAGGCACACCGCGTGCAGGTGGAGGCGTCCCGCGCCAAGGCCGAGGAAGAGGCAGAGACCGGCGGCGAAGCCACCGCCGCGACCTCTCAGTCGGCCCCCCGCGCTCCGCGCGCCAGCAGCCGCCCGGCCGCGCCGGACAGCAACGCCCCGTCCGGCACCCTCGCCTCGGACGAGGCCCTGGCCGCCCTGCGCGACAAGCTCTCCGGCCAGAGCTGAGGGTTACCAAGCAAGTCACCGCTGCCCCGTCGCCCCGCCTCATCGCGGGACGGCGGGGCAGCGCCGTTTCACGGCTAGCCGCGCATCGCGTGCCCAGCGGGGCGGCCCCGGCTTACCACGCGTCCCCGCGGCAACAGGGTTACCAGTAAATTTTTCGTATCGGGTAAACTTTTCACCCGATGTAAAGAAAAGACGTTCGGAACGTCTTTTCTTTACCCGTCGTGAGATGTTTACCGGTAAATCCGCTCCTGGGCCTGCGGCCGCGGCCCGCCAGGCCGTGAGGGGCCGTAGCCTTGCCCAAGGTCGAGGTCGGACCGGTCAGGTGGTGACCGAGGGCAGGTCGTGACCGTGGCCGGGGCAGGTCGTGACCCGTGGCCGGGGCAGGTCGTGACCCGTGACCGGGTCAGGTCGTGACCGTGGCCGGGATCAGGATGTCCTGGCCGCCGCAGCCGAGGGTGACACCGTTCGGGCCGCGCGGCCGCCGAGCACTGCGTGACGACGACCTTGAACTGCTTGGACCCGCCGAAGTTGGCCGAATAGCCCTGGCTCCACTCGGTCGCCGGGCAGTTCGCCTTGCCGGGGGCGATGGCGAAGACGTACTTGGTCCCGGTGTCCACGCCCATCTCGGTGATGGCGATGCTCGCGCTCTGGCACTGCCGCGCGGCCGCCGCGAAGCACGGCAGGGCCCCCGCGTCAGCGCGCAAGACCTGCGTCGCGCCGGAGAGCTGGTGCGTGGTGGCCCCTCCACAGCTGGCCTGCGGCAGTGCCGTCGGCGTCCCGGGCGTCGGTGCACGGGCGTCGGCTGGCCGGTTGTCGGGTGCCCGGGCGTCGGGTGCACGGGCGCGGCGGGCCCCTGCGCCGAGCAGCTTGTCATCGCCGTGAGTGCGGTGCCTAGCGTCACGGTGACCGCGAGGCCCTTGGCCAGCCCGCGGTACCCGCCTGGTCTCCCCATCATTGGGAGCCCCCTTCCAACGGTGATTTCCGTCACACCTTCGACGGGAGCCGCGCCCGGCGGCGTTCCACGGGGGAGTGGTCGTGACGAAACCGAGACGGCAGAGAGGCGGCCATGGTGTTCGTCAGCGCGGCGGCGGCCTCACCGCTCCGCGCGTGAGCGCAACTCGGCCCAGACCTCGGCGACGCGGCGGTCCAGGTCCTCCAGGGTGCCGGAGTTGTCGATGACGATGTCGGCGATGGCCAGCCGCTGCTCGCGGGTCGCCTGGGCCGCCATCCGGGCCCGTGCCTGATCCTCCGGCAGGCCGCGCCCGGCCAGCCGGGCGACCTGTACCTCGGGCGGCACGTCGACGACGATGACCACGGCGAAGTCCGCCGCGCGCTGTCCCTCGGCGAGCAGCGGGATGTCGTGCACGACGATGGTGCCCGGGCCGCCCGCCGCCACCGCGGCCGCCTCGGCGGCCTGGATGTGCTCGTGGATCAGCGGGTGGGTGATCGCGTTGAGCTTCCCCCGCGCGGCCTCGTCGGAGAAGACGATCCCGGCCAGCTTCGCCCGGTCAAGCGACCCGTCCGCCCGCACCACCGCCGGGCCGAACGCCGCGGCGATCTTCGCCAGCCCCGGGGTGCCGGGCTCAACGACCGCACGGGCGGCCTGGTCGCCGTCAAGTACGACCGCCCCGAGGGCGGCCAGCCGCTCGGACACCGCGCTCTTCCCCGACCCGATCCCGCCAGTCAGCCCGACCCGCAGCATGGCGCTCCCTTCGCTTGCGGGCTGTACGTTACACCGCCCGGATCCGTCGGCCCCAGTTTCTTCGCGATTGCCGCGCCCAGTCGCACCGGCCAGCTCGCGGGCATCTCCGGCTCCGGCAACTTGGTCATCGACGCCGACGGGACGCACCGCAACTGGCTGGATTACGAGACCGGGGCCTGACCAGTAATCCGGCCTGCGACCGAACGGGCACCCGCTACATTTGGTGCCGTGGCCGATTTTGATCCCGCTACCCCCTCAATTGCCCGGGTGTATGACTATCTGCTGAACGGCAAAGACAATTTCGCCGTCGACCGGGAAGTCGCGGAGAAACTGCTCGCCGTGGTCCCGATCTCGGCCGAGGTCATGCGCGAGAACAGGCACTTCCTCGCCCGGGCCACCAGGTGGGCGGCAGGCCAGGGGATCAGTCAGTTCATCGACCTCGGCTGCGGCATGCCCACCGCGCCGAACACGCACGGCAGCGCGCAGACGGTCATCCCCGAGCCGCACGTCGCCTACGTCGACAACAACGCGGTCGTGCTCGCTCACCTGCGGGCCCTCGCCGCCAAGGGCAACCCCGGCGTGACCGTGGTGGACAGCGACGTGCGCGAGGTCGCCGCCACGCTTGCCGCCGTCAGCGCGGGCATCGACCTGTCCAGGCCCGCCTGCCTGCTGATGGGCGCGCTGCTGCACTTCTTCCCGCCGGACGCCGCGCGCGACCTGGTGGCCGGCTACGTCGCCGCCCTCGCGCCGGGCGGCTGCGTCGTGCTCTCTGTCGGCCGCGGCGACGGAGACGCGGCTGACCAGGGCTTCGCCGCCTACTCCGCCGGCGGCGCGGCGCTCTCCTACAACCACTCGGTGGCGGATTTCACCAGCTTCTTCGGTGACCTCGCCCTCGTTCCCCCGGGTATCACCGACGCCAGGCAGTGGCATCCCGATCCCGGCGAGGAAGGGCCGTTCCCGCCCCGCAGCGGCTACACGATCGCCGGCGTCGCCCGTCTCGGCTAGGCGGTAAAGCCGGGCGTATTCCTGTGCGGTACGTGACGGATCCCGTCCGCTACCTGACGGCACACAGCAGGCGGTTACCGCCGCGCTGCCAGATCGTCGCCACCTCGGCGAATCCGGCGGCACGCAGCGCGCTAACGTGCGTGTCGAGCCGTACGCCATCCGCCTGATCGTGGTCGGAGGCGGCGAGTCCCCGCCTGGCGCGCTCGGCGGCCGCATCCGTGAGCGCCGGGTCGGCGGTGGCCGCCCGCCACCACTGCGCCCAGTCGTCCGCCCGGCCCGCGTGCCCGTCGGGGAAGCGGCGCAGTGCCTCCCGCTCCTCAAGCGCGCGCTCGATCCCGGCGATGACGGGGGCCGATCCCTGGTCAAGCCGCAGGTGATCACCGTCGAGGAACAGCCCTCCCCGGCGCAGCAGGACGCCGAGGGCCAGGTACAGCGCGCGGAGTTCCGGTCCGGTGAGCCAGTGCAGCGCCGTGGTGGAGACGACCGCGTCCGCCTGCTGACCGGGATCCAGGCCAAGTCCGCATTCCCAGCCGGGCACCCGCAGGTCAACGTCCACGAACCGCAGGCCGGGCCGGCCCGCGTGCGCGGTGCGGCCGAGGGACAGCGTCACCGGGTCAGTGTCGACCGCGACCACCGTGGCCGCGGGCAGGCGGTCAAGCAGTCGCACCGCCAGCGAGCCCGGCCCGCAGCCAAGGTCGATGACGAGCGGATCTGGCCGCCCGGCTCCCGCCTCGACGGCATCGATGAGCGCGGTGAACCGCTCCTCCCGGTCGGCCAGGTAGACCTCCTGCTGTCGGCGATCTCGACGGCGCGGCCGGGCAGGTCAACGAACTGCTCCGCGTCACGGGCGCCCACCCGGCCCTGGAACGGCACGACGACGAGCCCTGGCACGTGCACTTCCACGCCGCGGACGAGGGTTCCCCGGCGAAGGGCTGGGCCGCCGGATGCGCCACCGGGCTGGCCATCGTGCTCGGCGGGGAGTACCACGACCGGCTCGGCGTCTGCACCGCGCCGCACTGCGACCGGGTATACGTGGACACCTCAAGGAACGGCAGCAGGCGCTTCTGCTCAACCGCGTGCCAGAACCGGGTCAAGGCCGCGGCGTTCCGCGAGCGCCAGCCGCACGGCACGCCCGCCGCGGCTAGGCCGTAGCGCCTGGACCGGGATCCGGCTGGTGCGCGCCGCGATTATTCCGCCCGCCCGGCCGGGACAGCCGCGTCAAGGCCGGCCTTGCGGCCGAGTCCGCCCGCGACCAGCTCGGGCAGGTCCAGGTCAACGGTCGCGCGCCTCGCCCGGCGCGCCGCTTCCCCGTCCGCCAGCATCGCCCACGCGTACAGGCTGATCGGGTAGATGAAGTAGCCGAAGCGCGTCGCCGGTGACAGCAGGAACAGCGCGGTCAGCCCGATGGCAAGCCGTCGCGCGGCGGCGGCGGGCGAGGCGGGCGGCGAGACCGCGAGCGATGCCACGGTGGCCAGCCCGGCGGCCGCGAGCAGGACGAGGGCGGCGGCGTGCCCGGCGGGCCCGAGCGTCGCGAGCAGGTGACCGGGCAGCGGGCTCTGCGCGGGGGACTTCGCCGCGGTGAGCCCGAGCGGGTAGGCCACCGTGTTCTCAAGCAGCGACGCCGGGTGGCGCAGCGCGGCCGGGGCGAGCGCGGCCACCAGCCCGGCGGCAGTCGCCAGCGCGCCGGCCGCGAACCGGGCGGCGGGGCGCACGCCGTCCCGCGCGGCGACCATGACGGCGACGATGGCGAGCGCAGGCCAGGCGGTGTACTTCATCGCGCACGCGGTGCCGAGGGCCAGCGCGGCGAGCACGGTGTCGGCAAGCACGGTGTCGGCAAGCACGGGGCCGGCAAGCACGGGGCCGGCAAGCACGGGGCCGGCGGCCGGCGAGCCCGCGGCCGGGCCGGGGCGAGCCCGCGCGCCTGGCCCGGGCGAGCAGCGCGAGCGACAGGCAGGTCAGCGCGATCACCGGCGGGTCGGTGATCCCCATCGTCAACGGGAACGCCATGACCGGGCAGGCGAGCCAGAACGCGGCATGCCCGAGCGCGGCCCGCCGCCGCCCGCCTTCGCGCGGCCCGAGCGTGACCAGGAACGTCGCGTACAGCAGCAGGAACGTCGCCGCGATCAGCCAGGGCCACGTCTTGCCCGGCACACCGAGCGCTCCCGGCAGCCCGAACAGGGCCATGACCGGCAGGTACGGGTTGTAGGCGAGCCAGCCGCCGGCGGACAGCGAGGCGAGCGGCAGGTAGGGGGTGCCGTGGTGCAGCAGCAGCGCGCCGGCCCGTGCGACCACCGCGACGTCCGGGGGAGTGGGCTCCCTGGTCATCAGCCACAGGGCCGGCGCCACGAGCGCGCCCGCGATGGCGGCCGCGACCGCGAGCCGTGCGCACCACGCCCGCCCCGCCGCCCCGACCGTGATCATGGCGGCGACCGCGTAACCGCCCGCCGCCCACGCGCCCCACCAGTGGTCCAGCCCGGGACCGCTGAACAGGGCGACCCCGGCGGCGTACACCGCGAACCCCGCGTACCACACGGCCCGGCCCCGGCCAGGCATCGTCAAGACCCCGTTTCGCATGTGATCGAGCATGCCGGGTACCCGGGCGGGAAACGATAGGGCTAATCCCCCAATAAACCCGGAACCCAGCCCCCCCGTCGAAGGGGTACCCAGGTGCACCTGCCCGGTGCGGCGGGCCGCCCGGGGCGAGCCGCCCCGGGCGCCGGCCCCCCGCCCGCGGCGGCGACCCGGGCGAAACCGGACGAAAGCGGTTAATCTGAAGGCATGCGCTATCTGGTGCGGCAGCGGATGTTCTCGTTCACGGCGAGCTTCTGGATCACCGACGAGGACGGCAACGAGGTCTTCCACGTCGACGGGCACGCACTGCAGTTCCGCAAGACGTTCGAGCTGACGGACCGCTCGGGGGCCGTGGTCGCGATGATCAGGCAGCAGCCGTTCCGGCTGCGCGCCACCATGGACATCGAACGGGACGGCGCCGTGATCGCCACGGTGCAGCGCGCGGCCTTCTCCCTGTTCCAGCACCGCTACGAGGTCGCACTCGCCGACGGGACCGCCTGGCTGGCGACCGGCAACTTCGCCGACCTGAACTGGGAGCTCACGGCGGCTGGCCGGGCGATCGGCCGGATCTCCCGCCAGTGGTTCAATATCCGCGACACCTACGGCGTCGAGGTCGAGCCCGGCGAGGACCCGGCGCTCGTGATCGCCGTCGCGGTCTGCGTCGACCGGCTGCGCGAGCAGGCCCGCCGCCGTGCCATGGCAAGCGGCTGAGCCGCCCGCGAGAGCCGACCGCGAGAGCCGACCGCGGACGGCGGCGGAATGTCGGACCCCCAACGTAGAGTTGGCATTGTGAGCCGTCACGGGGAGACGTGCTGCCAGTAAGCGAACGAGTCCAGGAGGCGTGGTGCGTCCGGTAACCGACCTGCAGCGGAGGGTGGCACCGTTCGAGGTCGTCACCGAGATGATCCCCGCCGGTGACCAGCCGGCCGCGATCGCCCAGATCGCCGAGCGGATCACCGACGGGGAGAAGGACACCGTGCTGCTCGGCGCGACCGGCACCGGCAAGACGGCCACCGTCGCCTGGGTGGCCGAGCAGCTGCAGCGCCCCGTGCTCGTCATGATGCCGAACAAGACGCTCGCCGCCCAGTTCGCCAACGAGCTGCGCGAGATGATGCCGCACAACGCGGTCGAGTACTTCGTCTCCTACTACGATTACTACCAGCCAGAGGCGTACATCCCGCAGACCGACACCTACATCGAGAAGGACTCCTCGATCAACGACGAGGTGGAGCGGCTGCGGCACAGCGCGACCAACAGCCTGCTGACGCGCAGGGACACCATCGTCGTCGCCTCCGTCTCCTGCATCTACGGCCTCGGGACGCCGCAGGAGTACGTCGACCGGATGCTCCGCCTCAAGCTCGGCGACACGATGGAGCGCGACCAGCTGCTGCGCAAGCTGGTCGGCATGCAGTACACCCGCAATGACATCGCGTTCACCCGCGGAACCTTCCGGGTCCGCGGCGACACGATCGAGATCATCCCGCAGTACGAGGAGCTCGCCGTCCGGATCGAGATGTTCGGCAACGAGGTCGAGCGGCTGTCCACGCTGCACCCGCTGACCGGCGAGGTGGTCAGCGAGGACGAGGAGCTGTACGTCTTCCCCGCGACCCACTACGTGGCGGGCGACGAGCGGATGGAGCGGGCCACTGCCAGCATCGAAGTGGAGCTCGCCGAGCGGCTCGCCGAGTTCGAGCGGCAGGGCAAGCTGCTCGAGGCGCAGCGGCTGCGGATGCGCACCACCTACGACCTCGAGATGATGCGCCAGGTCGGCTCCTGCTCCGGCATCGAGAACTACTCCCGGCACATCGACGGCCGCGAGGCGGGCAGCCCGCCGAACACGCTGCTCGACTACTTCCCCGAGGACTTCGTCCTGGTGATCGACGAAAGCCACCAGACCGTGCCGCAGATCGGCGCCATGTACGAGGGTGACGCCTCCCGCAAGCGGATGCTCGTCGACCACGGCTTCCGCCTGCCGAGCGCGAGCGACAACCGCCCGCTCACCTGGGATGAGTTCACCGAGCGCATCGGCCAGACGATCTACCTGTCGGCCACCCCCGGCCCGTACGAGCTGCAGCGGGTCGGCGGCGAGGTCGTCGAGCAGGTGATCCGCCCCACCGGCCTGGTCGACCCGCAGGTCATCATCAAGCCGACGAAGGGGCAGATCGACGACCTTCTCGAGGAGATCCGCATCAGGACCGACCGCAACGAGCGCGTCCTGGTCACCACGCTGACCAAGAAGATGTCCGAGGACCTCACCGACTACCTGCTCGAGAACGGCGTCCGCGCGCGCTACCTGCACAGCGAGGTCGACACGCTGCGCAGGATCGAGCTGCTGCGCGAGCTGCGGCTCGGCGAGTTCGACGTGCTCGTCGGCATCAACCTGCTCCGTGAGGGCCTCGACCTGCCCGAGGTGTCGCTGGTCGCGATCCTCGACGCGGACAAGGAGGGCTTCCTCCGCTCGCCCACCAGCCTCATCCAGACGATCGGCCGCGCCGCCAGGAACATCAACGGCGAGGTGCACATGTACGCGGACAAGATCACCAACGCGATGCAGCACGCGATCGAGGAGACCAACCGGCGCCGCGAGAAGCAGGTCGCCTACAACACCGCCAACGGCATCGACCCGCAGCCGCTGCGCAAGAAGATCGCCGACATCCTCGACGCGATCATCCGCGAGGACGCCGACACGCAGGAGCTGATCGGCGGCGGCGGCCGTCAGCAGTCCCGCGGCAAGGCGCCCGTCCCCGGCCTGTCGTCGCGCGCCCGTCGCCGCCGCCCAGGGAGCGGGCGAGCCGCCGCTGGCCGGCGGGGGCGAGGCCCGCGGCGACCTGGTGGCGCTGATCGGCCAGCTCACCGAGCAGATGCACGCGGCGGCCGCGGAGCTGCAGTTCGAGGCGGCCGCGCGCATCCGCGACGAGATCAAGGAACTCAAGCGCGAGCTGCGCGGCATGGAGGCCGCCGGGGTCTAGCCCCGTCACCAGGCCCCGTCACCAGGCCCCGTCACCAGGCAGGGCGCAGCGGTCCCGGGCGGACGATGGCGCGCAGCGCGAGCTGCAGCTCGCGGAAGCGCCGCTCGCCGAGGGCCGGCCGCCAGCGCTCGACTGCCTCGCTCGCCGCCTCCTGCGCCGCGACGGTGCAGGCGACCCCTCGGCCGGTCAGGGCAAGCAGCGCCGCGCGGGCGTCGTGAGGATGCGCCCGGCGGGTGACGTACCCGCGTTCTTCGAGCTGCTGCACCAGCTGAGCGGCCGCCTGCTTGGTCACGCCCAGGTACTCGGCGAGGGCGCCGATCGTCGCGTCGCCCGCGCTGATCCGCGCGAACGCGAAGCCGTGCACCGGGCGGACGTCGGTGAACCCGCGGCGCGCGACCCCGTCCTGTATAGCGTCGGTGAGCTGCGCCGCGAGCAGCAGCACGTCGGTCGCCACCGACCAGTTCTCCACGTCGTTTGCCACTGCATCCCCACCGCATCCTCCCCGCGTTCCCCGTAGGGCCATGCCCGTATCTTGACAGAATTTAGACAATCTGATTGTCTAAATGGACAAGTAAGTTGTCTATCTAGGAGGATTCCCATGCCCCTGGTCACCAGCGGCGACGCCGACGTCTTCGAGACGCACGGCGTGCGGTTCAGCTCCTACGTCCGGCCGTCGCGCGGCAGCGACCAGCTGTGCGCCTGGCGGGTTGACGTGCCGGCCGGCCCGGGCGGCACGCCGCACCGGCCGTCCCGCGAGGAGGTCATCTGCTGCATCGACGGCGAGCTCACCATCGCCATGGACGGAACCGATCACCTGCTGCGCCCGGGGGACGTCGCCTACGTCCCCGCGGACAGCGAGGTCCGCCTGGACGGCGGCCCCGGCGGCGGCGCGGCGTGGGTAACCTCGCTGGCCGGCCTTGAGGCGACGATGAGCGACGGCAGCCGCGCTGCGCCCCCCGTGGACGAGATAACAGCGGACGACGTGACGCGGCGGGAACCGGCATAGCCCGCCCCCGTTCGGGAGATCGCAATCTTTCATCCCGAACGAGGGCGGGCTTTCCCCGGCCCCGGGCTCAGGCCTTGGGCTCAGCCTTGGGGCGGCAGATTTGCCAGCGCCGCGTCGATCTGCTCCTGCGGCAGGTCGTAGTCGACCATCTCGCCCGACAGGTACCGCTCGTAGGCGAGCATGTCGAAGTGGCCGTGGCCGCACAGGGCGGTCAGGATGACCTTCTCCTCGCCGCTCTCCGCGCACCGCTTGGCCTCCTCGACCACGGCGGCGATCGCGTGCGACGGCTCGGGCGCCGGGATGATCCCCTCCGCCTTCGCGAACGTGATCGCCGCCTCGAAGCACTCCCGCTGCGGCTTGGCGACCGCCTCGAACAGGCCGAGCTCGTACATGTGGGACAGCAGCGGCGACATGCCGTGGTAGCGCAGCCCGCCCGCGTGCACCGGGGCGGGGATGAACCCGTGCCCGAGCGTGTGCATCTTGAGCAGCGGCGTGAAGCCGGCCGTGTCGCCGAAGTCATAGGCGTAGATGCCGCGGGTGAACGACGGGCACGCGGACGGCTCGACCGCCCGGATCACCGGGTTCATCCGCCCGGCCAGCTTCTCCCGCAGGAACGGGAAGAACAGCCCCGCGAAGTTCGACCCGCCCCCGGTGCACCCCACGATCAGGTCGGGACCCGCCTCGCCGGCCATCTCGAACTGCGCCAGGGCCTCCTGCCCGATCACCGTCTGGTGCATGAGCACGTGGTTGAGCACCGACCCGAGCGCGTACCGGGTCTCGGCGGAGCCCGCGGCGGCCTCGACCGCCTCCGAGATCGCGATGCCGAGCGACCCGGGCGAGTCCGGGGCCTCGGCGAGCACGGCCAGCCCCGCCTGGGTGGCCCGCGACGGCGACGGGTGCACGGTCGCGCCCCAGACCTGCATCATCGTGCGGCGGTGCGGCTTCTGGTCGTAGGACGCGCGGACCATCCAGACCTCGCAGTCGATCCCGTACTGCGCGCAGGCGAACGCCAGCGAGCTGCCCCACTGCCCCGCGCCCGTCTCCGTGGTCAGCCGCTTGGTCCCCTCGACCGCGTTGTAGTACGCCTGCGGGACGGCGGTGTTCGGCTTGTGCGACCCGGCGGGGGAGACGCCCTCGTACTTGTAGTAGATCCGGGCGGGCGTGTTGAGCAGCTTCTCCAGGCGCCGCGCCCGGAAGAGCGGCGTCGGCCGCCACAGCTTGTAGACGTCGAGGACCGCGCCGGGGACGTCCACGTACGGGTCGCCGGTGACCTCCTGGCGGATCAGCTCCATCGGGAACAGCGGCGCGAGGTCGTCCGGCCCGACCGGCTGGCCGGTGCCCGGGTGCAGCGGCGGCGGGGGTGGCGCCGGCAGGTCGGGGATGACGTTGTACCACTGGGCCGGGATCTGCGACTCATCAAGGATGAACTTGGTCCGCTCGCTCACGGGCTCCTCCCTCTCTCGTCTGCGGGTACCGCGCCTTATGTGAGCACTGATGCCATTCGCTGGCATCGGTGAAGTCTGCGCCGCACGTGTCATCCGCACGATACGCCAGCAAGCTCCGCCGCCATAGACCAGGTGTCGGCGCGACTAACTGGTCGCGACTTCAACTTCGACTTCGGCGTGGCGCACACCAAAGCAGGAGTGGGAGTCGGGCGCCGGCAGCTACAACTTCCGCAAGACGGACCTGCGGCCGGACGGCCTGGCGGCGGGGAGCTCGCTGGACGCCTTCGCGCAGTCGATCGTCGGCACCGACTGGCAGACGCACCGGCGAGAGGGGCCGGGGATGGGCGCGTTCGCCCGGCAGGAGGGCACCGTCTACCACGCGTACTCGGCCTACGAGCGCGGGCTTGACGCGCTGCGGGGGCATGCACCAGTGGCGATGGATGCTTCAGCGGATGAGGAGTGGCACGATAGCTCTTGCTCGATGGACATGGCTAGGGACTTGTGTGTCCTCCACCTCGACCGTCGGTGACTTGGGCTACCGTAACTCCCATGCCTACGAGTATCGATCTCTTCTGCGGTGCAGGCGGCCTCACCCAGGGACTGGGACGTGCCGGGTTTGACACGCGCCTTGGTTCGGACAACTGGCGACCGGCAGTCGACACCTTTGCCGCGAACTTCTCGGGAGTGCCGGTCCTGGATGCTGACGCCCGTGACCTCACTCCCGCTGACCTACTCGCTAAGGCTGATCTCGATACTGCTCCGGACCTAATCTGTGGAGGTCCTCCCTGTCAAGGATTCTCATCAGCCGGGGCGAAGGACGGAGAGGACGAGCGGAATACGCTCGTTTCGGTCTATGCACGACTTGCGGCTGAGACACAACCGCAAGTTATCGTCTTCGAGAATGTGGAAGGCTTCCTTACGGCTAAGGAAGGGAAGTTCGTCATAGGGTTGCTCGATCCTCTAATCGATGCCGGTTACCGCGTGTCCCTAGAGAAGGTCAACGTGGCGAACTTCGGTGTTCCGCAATTGCGGAAACGAGTGGTTGCAATAGCAGTGTTGGCCGGGGACCCACCAGTCATGATGCCCACACACCATGCCTGGGGCGCACCGGGTGTTCACCGAGCAACGATGGACAAGCCACTTATACCGACGCCCAATGTGGAACAGGCGCTGTCGGGACTTCCATCACCGTCTTCGGAACTGCCAGGATGGCCGACAGAGCACTTTTCGCCGCCGATCAATGAAATTGATCAAGAACGAATCGCTGCCCTTCTGCCCGGCCAGCGTATGCGTGATCTGCCGGAGCATCTTTGGCATCCATCGTATCGCCGTCGAGCTTATCGACGGGTTATGGACGGCACTCCCGTCGAACGCAGGGGTGGTGCTCCTGCTGGGCTGCGTAGGCTTGCAGGGGACGAGCCTGCTCGCGCGATCACATCTGCCGCGGCACGAGAGTTTGTGCATCCCGTGGAGAACCGACCACTGACACTCCGGGAAGCAGCACGGCTGCAGACTTTCCCTGACGATTTTGTGTTTAGCGGGGCACGGACAGATCGTCACACTCTCGTAGGAAACGCGGTCCCGCCTCTGTTCGCAGAGAACATTGGATCTGCCGTTCTCGAATATTTGACCAATATCGATCTACCGGCTACAGGAACAGGCGCGCTGGTAAGGTTCCACGCAACGCTCGCGGATGGAATGTCGCCAGCGCTTGCTGAAGTCGTGAAGATGGTCACCAGCCGGTATCTAGCTGGAGGAGAACTTGCCCTGTGGGACTGAGCAAGGAACAACAGGCCAATTACGTTAGGCACATCAGGGTCGACCAAGGACCTCCAGTCGTCCGGATGGCAGACGACACCGTTGCCGCTCTTATATGTCGCACGGCACGGGATGTTATTGAGGGGTCTGCTATAACAGATATCCCTGAGGATCTGTCGATGCTGGCGAGCTACGGTGCAAGAGTGCCCGAGCTATATGAAGTCGACTCTCCGTCGGAATTTACGCTCCGCGGCAGCACGCAGTCACCTATTCCTCTTTTCGAGAAGCTCGTTGGCTGCGGCGTGACGGATTTGGATACGTACTTCTATTGCCTTGCGGAACTTCATAAACGGCGCACACGGTACGCAAACATACTCTCGACTCAGAGCATTCCGAGGATCGAGCAGATCGGACCAAGGGCAATGCTTCAATATGGTCAAGCGCGCCCGGAAACTCTGACGGCCCTGCTTGTGTGGCGTAAATGGATCTACGATGTTGACAATCGTTCCGCACAAGAAACCGGCTATGTCTTCGAACCTGCCCTAGCGGGCGCGCTAGGAGGCGTGAGCGTATCAGCAAGAAATTCACCGATTAAGAGAATCGACGAACCCACTAAGGGCCGACAGGTCGACTGTCTCCTTGAAACTGTTAGCGGAAGATGGGCGTACGAATTCAAACTCCGCGTTACGATCGCCGCCTCCGGGCAGGGCAGGTGGGGTGAAGAACTTACCTTCCCGAAAGAGGCAGAGGCTGCCGGATACGTTCCTGTACTCGTCGTCTTCGATGCCACGAATAACGATAAACTCGCACTACTATCCCAGATTTATCGAAGCTGTGGAGGCGAAGTTTACCTGGGGGAAGACGCCTGGCGTCACCTAGACACCCGTGCCGGATCCATTATGGCCCTATTTATCGAGAAGTACATGCGTGCGCCACTCATGGAGCTACTCCAACACGACCCAGAGCCTAGTCGTTTGCCATCGATCGAATTCTCAATGAGGGAACATGAGATAGTAATCTCCATTCAAGGGTCCCCGGCAATGACTATTACACGAAGCGTCGATGTCGAGGTAACAGAAAGCGGAACCTTGTGGTAGGGGAGGCATTGACGGGCTACGCCTCCTGACTAGAGCGGCCGTGGAGTGACGGCCACTAGCTTGGGAAGCGCAGGGTGACCCCTGCGTGAAACGACCTTCTAAGCAGTCGCTCAAGGAAAGACTTGGACCGTCGAGGGGCTAGCGGTCCTCGGTATCCCCAGGGTCTCGGCCACGAAGGTTCCCCAACCGTGTCGGATCACGACTAGGCCCTCAGCCTCCAAGCTTCTTGAGCACGCGGCTAAGGGTGGCCCTGGTAGGGGCCGCGGGCGGCGTGCTTAGCGGCGATCCGTGTCAAACAGGACCTACCGGACGGTAGAGTGCGCCGCGAAGGCGCCGCTCCAGCCGCGCCTTCACGGGAGGTAGTCCATGCCCTGGGTGGTCCGCGAGGCGGTCCGTGATATCAACCGCGCGGTCGGCAAGCGCTGGCATGCCATCGACCCGCTGCTGCCCGACCCCGGGACGCTGCCCGCGGGCTGCGGCGAGCCGCTGACCGTCAACGGCGACAACGGGCGAGTAGCCGGGCTCGGGGGTCTGCGTGCACCAGCACATACCGCCGCAGTCGCTGAACCAGACCTGGGGCGCGGCCGAGCGGTTCACCCTGGTTCCCCGGCTGCCCGGGCAGGAGGTCGCGGCCGCCGCCGACCTGCTGCTCACCCAGTGGCGCGACCACCTGGCCGAGACCGGCGCCGCCAGGGGGCCCGACACGTCCGCGAACGTCGTGTGGCCGAGCATGGACATCACCGGCGTGCCGGCGTTCTGCGGCACGGCCTGCAGCCGCTCACCGTCATCGCCGCCCGCACCCGGCCGAACGGCCCGGTCCAGCCGCCGCGCCCCGCGTACGGCGCGACGATCCGCGCCGCCTGCCGGCCGACGAGGAGCAGGTGCACGACCTCGAACTGCGGCTCATCCGCTTCGACATGCACTTCGGCGGGCCGGTATGGCGGCAGGCCACCGCGCGGCTAGTCCGTGAGGAGATCCAGGGCAGCCTGGCCCGCACCGCCACCTGGACGTGGCTGGCCGAGCGAAACGGCCGCGCGGTCGGACTGCTCGTCGCCCAGCCGCCGCAGGACGCGGGCTGGATCGCCGGCATGACCGCCCGGTCGCCGGCCGCGTACCTGCAGACGATGTTCATCGACGCGCAAGAGCGCGGCACCGGGCTCGGCGCGGCGCTGGTCAGGAACCTGCACGCGAAGCTCGACGCCATGGGCATCGGCGTCACGCTGCTGCACCACAGCCAGGTCAACCCGCTGTCCGCGCCGTTCTGGTACCGGATGGGCTACCGCCCGCTGTGGACCAGCTGGGAGGCCCGTCCGGCAAGCGCGCTGCGCTAGCCTTGGCTGGGGGTGAGCTGACCACTTCCTGAGTATTGCGCGGGGTAGGCTTGACTTGTGCTGGTCAGCCTGATTGCTGCGGTGCTCGCGGCGCTGTGCTACGGGGTCGCCTCGGTCATGCAGGCGGTCGCCGTGCGCGAGGCGAGCCTCCGGTCGCAGGCCCAGGCGAGTGCCGGCGGCCTGGACGCGGGGCTGGTGCCGCGCATGCTGCGCCAGTGGCGGTTCGTCGTGAGCATGTTCATCGACCTTCTCGGCTTCATCGCGCAGCTCGTCGCGTTGCGGCGGCTGCCGCTCTTCGCGGTCCAGGCGATGGTGGCGGCCAACCTCGCGGTGATCGCGGTCGTCGCCACGGTGGTCATCGGGGCCACGCTGTCGCTGCGGGAATGGCTCGCCGTCGGCGGCGTGGTGGCCGGCGTCGGGCTGCTCGGCTCGTCTGCCGGGGCGGAGGGCGCGAGTACCGCGGGCGGCGCCTTCAAGATCGCGCTGATCGTCGCGACCGCCGTGCTCGGGGTCGCCGGCCTGATCGCCGCGCGGGTGCTGCGCGACCCGGCGCGCACCCTGGCGCTCGGCACGATCGCGGGCTTCGGCTTCGGCGCCGTCGGCATCGCGGCCCGGGTGCTCAACGGCTTCGCGCCGCTGACCCTGCTGCGTGACCCGGCGGCGTACGCGGTCGCGGCGGCGGGCATCGTGTCGTTCGTGTTCTACGCCACCGCGCTCGAGGGCGGCAGCGTGACCGTCGCGACCTCGGCGGTCGTCCTCGCCGAGACGCTGCCGCCGGCCCTTGTCGGCGTGCTGTTCCTCGGCGACACGACCCGCCCGGGCCTCACCCCGGTGGCGGCGGCCGGCTTCCTGCTCGCGGTGGCGAGCGCGGTCACGCTGGCCCGGTTCGGCGAGGCTGAGAGCCCCCCGCCCGGGCACCCGCCCGGGCACCCGCCCGGACACGCGGAACCAGGCAATCTCCCCCGGCAGGGGCTGGCCTGAACACCGCATGTTATCCTGGTGGCCCGTGGACCTGCGGATTTGCACCGCAACATCGTCGACCACGGGAGCACATCTTGGCCGCTGCAGTGACTCAGTCCAGGCTAGCCTCACAAAGGCTCATTAACACCAAGCATCTCTTTGTCACCGGTGGCGTGGCCTCAAGCCTCGGCAAGGGCCTCACCGCGTCAAGCCTCGGCCGCCTGCTCAAGATGCGGGGCCTGCGGGTCAAGATGCAGAAGCTCGACCCGTACCTCAACGTCGACCCGGGGACGATGAACCCGTTCCAGCACGGCGAGGTGTTCGTCACGGACGACGGCACGGAGACCGACCTGGACGTCGGCCACTACGAGCGGTTCCTCGACATCAGGCTCAGCGGCGAGGCGAACGTCACGACCGGCCAGATCTACTCCAGCGTGATCGCCAAGGAGCGGCGGGGCGAGTACCTTGGCGACACCGTTCAGGTCATCCCGCACATCACCAACGAGATCAAGTCGCGCATCCTGTCGATGGCCGGCCCCGACGTGGACGTGGTCATCACCGAGGTCGGCGGCACCGTGGGCGACATCGAGTCCCTGCCGTTCCTCGAGGCGATCCGGCAGATCCGCCACGAGATCGGCCGCGACCGCTGCTTCTTCATCCACGTCTCGCTGCTCCCGTACATCGGGCCGAGCGGCGAGCTCAAGACCAAGCCGACCCAGCACTCGGTCGCCGCGCTGCGCTCCATCGGCATCCAGCCCGACGCGATCGTGGCCCGCTCCGACCGGCCGATCAGCGACGGCCTCAAGCGGAAGATCAGCCTGATGTGCGACGTGGACGAGGAGGCGGTGGTCGCGACCCCGGACGCCCCGTCCATCTACGACATCCCCAAGGTGCTGCACGGCGAGGGCCTGGACGCCTACGTCGTCCGCAAGCTCCAGCTTCCGTTCCATGACGTCGACTGGTCCGCCTGGGACGACCTGCTGCGGCGCGTGCACCGCCCGGCCCGCTCGATCACCATCGCACTGGTCGGCAAGTACGTGGACCTGCCCGACGCGTACCTGTCCCCGGCCGAGGCGCTGCGGGCGGGCGGCTTCGGCAACGACGCCAAGGTCACCATCCGCTGGGTCACCAGCGACGACTGCGAGAACCCCGACGACGCGGCGCCGCAGCTGGACGGCGTGGACGGCATCCTTATCCCCGGCGGGTTCGGTGTCCGCGGCATCGAGGGCAAGATCGGCGCCATCAGGTACGCCCGCGAGCACAAGATCCCGGTCCTCGGCCTCTGCCTCGGCCTGCAGTGCATGGTCATCGAGGTCGCCCGCGACCTGGCCGGCATCGAGGGCGCGAACAGCGCCGAGTTCGACCCGGCCACGCCCGACCCGGTGGTGGCCACCATGGCCGACCAGGAGGACGTCGTCGCGGGCGACCGGGACATGGGCGGGACGATGCGCCTGGGCCTGTACCCGGCGAGCCTCAAGCCGGGCACGATGGTCAGCGGGCTGTACGGCGGCACCGCGGTGGTCGAGGAGCGGCACCGGCACCGCTACGAGGTCAACAACGCCTACCGGGAGCGCCTTGAGCGGGCCGGCCTGGTCTTCTCCGGCCTGTCGCCCGACAGCCGCCTGGTGGAGTTCATCGAGCTGCCCCGCGAGACGCACCCGTTCTTCGTCGCCACCCAGGCCCACCCGGAGTTCCTGTCCCGGCCGACCCGCCCGCACCCGCTGTTCTCCGGCCTGATCGCCGCCGCCCTCGCGAGGTCCAGGGGCGCCGACGCCTCCGCCCCCCGCGCGGCAGCGTCGGCGTGAGCGCGGACCCCGGGCCCCGTGCGGTAGTGCTGTGCTGTAGTGCAGTGCGGTAGTGTCGCGCGGTAACGTCGGCCTCGTGGAAGACACACCTGAGCGCTGGCCGGTCGCCAGCTCGGCGGTCAAACTCGACTACTGGCTGCTCACGGTCCGCTCCGACCAGGTTCAGATGCCAGACAACCAGCATGCGGAACGAGTGGTGGTGACTCACCCGGGTGCCGTTGCCGTCCTCGCGCTCGACGAGGCGGACCGGGTGCTCATGATCAGGCAGTACCGGCACGCGGCCGGCTATCAGCTGTGGGAGATCCCCGCCGGGCTCCGCGACGTCGCCGGCGAGCCACTCGTGGAAACGGCCCGGCGCGAGCTGCTCGAGGAGACCGGCTACCGGGCAGGGGAGTGGCACGTGCTCGTCGACGCCTTCAACTCACCGGGGTTCACCAACGAGCGGGTGCGGATCTTCCTGGCCCGCGGCCTTGAGCGGCGGCCTGACCGCGGTTACCAGCGGGAGCACGAGGAGAAGTTCCTCACCACGCAGTGGGTTCCGCTGGCCGAGGCGGTTCGGCTAGCGCTGGCCGGGAAGCTGCACAACGGTGAAGCTATCACCGGCCTGCTCGCTGGGTATACCGCCAGCTTGGAAGGGTTTACTGGGCTACGTCCCGGGGACGCGCCAGAGCTCTAGGCATGCGTCAGGGATCTGAGCCTGCCGCCGACGGGGAAAACTGAATCGGAGAGCTCATGAAGGTCGCGGTTCCCGCGGAGATCAAGAACAACGAGTTCCGGGTGGCGATCACCCCGGCGGGCGTGCACGAGCTCACCCGGGCCGGGCACGAGGTCTTCGTCGAGGCGGGCGCCGGCGAGGGCTCTTCGCTGCCCGACGACGTTTTCGCCGCGGCCGGGGCGACGATCATGCGCTCGGCTGATGACGTCTGGGGCACGGGCGACCTCGTCCTCAAGGTCAAGGAGCCGGTTCCCGAGGAGTACCACCGGATGCGGCCGGGCCAGGTGCTGTTCACCTACCTGCACCTGGCCGCGTCGAAGGAGTGCACCGACGCGCTGATCGACCGGCGGGTCACCGCCATCGCGTACGAGACGGTCCAGCGGCCGGACGGCTCGCTGCCGCTGCTCGCGCCGATGTCCGAGGTGGCCGGGCGGATGGCGCCGCAGGTGGGCGCGCACCACCTGCAGCGGGACGGCGGCGGCCGAGGGGTCCTGATGGGCGGCGTGTCCGGCGTGTACGCGGCGAAGGTCGTGGTGATCGGCGCGGGCGTCTCCGGGATGAACGCGGCGGCCATCGCGCTCGGCATGCAGGCCGAGGTGCTGCTGCTCGACCGGGACGTCGCCAGGCTGCGCAGCGCGGACGCCATCTACCAGGGACACCTCCAGACGGTGACGTCCAACGCCTACGAGGTCGAGCGCGCCGTGGTCGACGCGGACCTGGTGATCGGCGCGGTCCTCGTCCCCGGCGCGAAGGCCCCGACCCTGGTGAGCAACGAGCTGGTGTCCCGGATGCTGCCCGGCTCGGTCCTCGTCGACATCTCGATCGACCAGGGCGGCTGCTTCGAGGACTCCCGTCCGACCACGCACGCCGACCCGACCTACCGGGTGCACGACTCGGTCTTCTACTGCGTGGCGAACATGCCAGGCGCCGTCCCGCACACCTCCACCTACGCGCTGACCAACGTGACCCTGCCGTACGCGCTCGAGATCGCGGGCCGGGGCTGGCGCGAGGCGCTCCGCGACGACGACGCCCTCGCCCTGGGGCTGAACACGCACGAGGGCAGCCTCACCTGCGCTCCGGTCGCCGAGGCGCACCGCATGCCGTGCACCCCGGTGGGGGCCGTGCTTCGCTAAGGAGCGAGGACCGGCCAGGGAAGCGGGGTCGTCTGCCGTCGTTAGCGCTCCCCCTCGCCCGCGGGACGGGTGAACCTCCCCTGGTGGTGCAGCAACGGCGGGGCTCAGGCCAGTCAGGAGGCCGGGCGCTCAGCAGTCAGCCGGACGGCATGCCCGGCACAGCGCTGCGCACCGCGCGCTGGCGGATGCGGCGGCGGTCAGGGAACTGCGCATGTGCCATGCCTTCATGCTGCCGCCTATTTCCTATCAAGTCAATAGTAAAAGTAGAGAATACGCGCCCGACGCTGTTCACGGACGAGACAAGTGAGTCCAAGGAACGGCTGCGGGGATGGAAATGAGGCGAGGGTGGCCATGATCGGTGCGTGACGGCAGAGGTCGATACTCTCGCTGGCCGTTGAGGTCCTGGCGGGTTCCCGTCGCGGGCCGCCGCCGCGGATGGTCGTCACGTCCGCGCGGCCTCCCCCGGGTGATCGTGGCTGACCGCGGAGGGCCTCGCGTTCGTCTCGCCGGCAACGGCGGTCCCGGCAGTCTCTGCGGCGGCGCAGCCTTCCCGCGGGGCGAGCCAGCTGACCGTAGAGATCCTCACGTTTTCTCGCCAACAACAGCAATCACAGAAATCTCTACGGCAGCGCGACCGTCCCCCGGATGATTCGGCTTTGCATAGCCGGGGACCGCGTTCGCGCTTGTTTGCATAGCGCAGGCCCATGATCACGATCTGTTTGCGGCATTTGTCCAGCCCGCTGCTATGCAAGGCTGCGGATGGGTGGTCCTGGGCTATGCAAAGCGGCGGAGCCGGGCTGGCCGTCGTTGGATAACAGCAAGAAGAGTCCCGGACTGGTGAGTCCATGGATGGCCGCGGAGACGAGGCGAGGGTAACCATGATCCGTGTGTGACGACCGCATTACGCTCAGCAATGAGCGCCTGACGGGCTGGCCGGTGGCGTCGTTGTGCCAGATCGCGGCGACAAGGGCCATGATGCGCTGCAGGACGCGGACGGTGACGCCGTCGACGGTGCGCCCGCCGTGGCGCTCGAGGGCGGGAGCGCGCTGCGGCCGCGGCGATCCGCGGTTACGATCGCGGACGTGGTTAGCGTCGACCGCGCGGTGCGCGGGTACCTGCAGTACCTCATGGTGGAGCGCGGGCTCGCGGACAACACCGTGCAGTCCTACCAGCGTGACCTGCGCAGGTACCTGCACTTCCTGCACGGGCGCGGCAGGCAGCGGCTCGCCGACGTCACCGGACTCGATGTCGCGGAGTTCCGCGGCGCGCTTCATGCCGGGGACGACGAGCACGCGCCGCTCGCGGCCGGCTCGGTCGGCCGGGCGGTCGTCGCCGTCCGCGGCCTGCACGCGTTCGCGGTCAAGCAGGGACTCGCCGCCGACGACCCGGCGCGCGAGGTCGCGCCGCCGGCCGCAGCGAGGCGGCTGCCCAAGGCCATCGGCGTAGCGGAGGTCGAGCACGTCCTCGACGCCGCGGGATCCGTCGAGGACCCAGACCCGCGGGTGCTGCGCGACCGCGCGCTCCTTGAGTTCCTTTACGGCACCGGCGCGCGCATCTCCGAGGCGACCGGCCTCGACGTGGACGACCTTGACCACCTCGGCCGGGACCCCGCCGTCCTGCTGACCGGCAAGGGCGGCAAGCAGCGCTACGTCCCCGTCGGCCGCTACGCGGTGAAGGCGCTTGACGCCTACCTGGTCAGGGGCCGCCCGGCGCTGGCCGGGAAGGCGGCGGCTGGCAAAACGGGGCGGACGGCGAGCCCCGCGGTCTTCCTCAACGCCCGCGGCGGCCGGCTCACCAGGCAGGGCGCGTGGGGGATCCTGCGCGAGGCGGCCGCACGGGCCGGCCAGCCCGACGTTTCGCCCCATACCCTGCGGCACTCCTTCGCCACCCACCTGCTCGACGGCGGCGCGGACATCCGCGTCGTGCAGGAGTTGCTCGGACATGCCTCGGTGACCACCACGCAGGTCTACACTCTGATAACGGTGGACAAGCTGCGCGAGGTTTACGCCGCGTCCCACCCCCGCGCTTTCCGCTTACGTAGCGGGAAAGTCCGCCCAGCAGCGGCGCGCCTGCTTGAAAGCGCCTGACAACGGGCCTAGTGTCCCGAACAGTTCGTGACCTCTAGCCCCGGGAGGATCTGACTGGTGGCCGCATCACGCGTAGTGGAGCTTCTGCCGGGAGACATCGGGCCCACGGGTCGACCGCTCCCCGCTTTTCCCGAGCCCAAGCCGCTGACCGAGCACGGCCCGGCGCGGATCGTGGCGGTCTGCAACCAGAAGGGCGGCGTCGGCAAGACGACGACCACCATCAACCTGGGCGCGGCGGTCGCCGAGCGGGGCAGGAAGACGCTGCTTGTGGACTTCGACCCGCAGGGCGCGCTCTCGGTCGGCCTCGGCATCCAGCCGCACGACATCGACCTCACGGTCTACAACCTGCTGATGGAGCGCGGCGTCAAGGCGCGCGACGTCATCTTCGAGACCGGCGTGCCGAACCTGGACCTGCTGCCGTCCAACATCGACCTGTCCGGCGCGGAGGTGCAGCTGGTCCACGAGGTCGGCCGGGAGTTCATCCTGGGCGGCACGCTCAAGGAGGTCGTGCCCGACTACGACTTCATCATGATCGACTGCCAGCCGTCGCTCGGCCTGCTCACCATCAACGCCCTTGCCTGCGCGGACAGCGTGCTGATCCCGCTTGAGTGCGAGTACTTCGCGATGCGCGGCGTGGCGCTGCTGATGGAGACCATCGCCAAGGTGCAGCACAGGCTCAACCCGGACCTGCTGATCGACGGCCTGCTCGGCACGATGTACGACTCGCGGACCCTGCACACCAGGGAAGTGCTCGGCTCCATCGTGAACGGCTTCGGCGACAAGGTATTTCATACGGTGATTAACCGCACCGTGCGCTTCCCAGACGCTACCGTTGCTGGTGAGCCCATTACGACGTTCGATACGTCGTCGATGGGGGCTAGTTCCTACCGTGAACTCGCCAAGGAGGTCCTCGAGCGGTGGCGGCAGACAGGGGACGGACACGGACACGCCGGATAAGCGTTCCCGGCGTGGCGGAGCTATTCCGCCCTGTAGTCCCCCAGCCAGACACCGCGGATGAACGCCAGGCGACCGGCCGGGAACGGCATGATCAGAAGATCACCGTCTACCTGTCCGCCGCCGAGCTACTCGACCTGGAGCACGCGCGCCTCAAGCTGCGCCGCTTCGGGTTCGTACTTGACCGGGGGCGGCTGGTGCGGGAAGCCATCGCGATCCTGCTCGCCGACCTCGACGCGCGGGGCCAGGACAGCCTGATCGCCCGCCGCATCCGGCTTAGCCGTGAGGCCGAGACCGATCCGACACAGGACGCGCAGGACCCACGGGACGCACAGGACAAGGATGAGGACGCGGTACCTTCGTTAACGTGGGCACCATGACAGGCGGCACGGGGCCAGGCGGCACGGGGCCGCTGGGCGAGGCGGGGGACGCGCCGCGCTCTTCCGGCGCCTTCGAGGTGCACCTCGACGTCTTCGAGGGTCCGTTCGACCTGCTGCTCGCGCTGATCTCCAAGCACAAGCTGGACATCACCGAGGTCGCGCTGTCGAAGGTCACCGACGAGTTCATCGCCTACATCGGGCAGCGCTCCGGCGGCTGGGACCTGGACCAGGTCAGCTACTTTCTTGTCGTCGCGGCGACCCTGCTCGATCTCAAGGCCGCGCGGCTGCTGCCAAGCGGCGAGGTCGAGGACGAGGAGGACCTGGCGCTGCTTGAGGCCCGCGACCTGCTGTTCGCCCGGCTGCTGCAGTACCGCGCCTACAAGGAGGCCGCCGCCGTCTTCGCCGGGCGGATGGCGGCCGCGGCGCGCCGGTTCCCGCGCCGGGTCCCGCTCGAGCCCCGGTTCGCCGAACTGCTGCCCGAGGTGCTGTTCGCGATCGGCCCGCAGGAGTTCGCCGCGCTGGCCGCCCGGGCGCTGGCGCCCAAGGCCCCGCCCGTCGTGTCGGTCGACCACATCCACGCACCGTTCATCTCGATCAGGGAGCAGGCCGTGCTCATCGCGGGGCGGCTGCGCGGCCTGGGGCGGGCATCGTTCAGGCAGCTGTCCTCCGGCCCCTCGTTGTCAGGCACTGTCGGCAACTACGAGATCGTAGCCACGTTCCTCGCGCTGCTTGAGCTGTACCGGGAGGACGCGGTCGCGTTCGAGCAGGTGTCGCCGCTCGGCGAGCTGTACGTGACCTGGACGGGCGGCGACCGTGAGGTCCTGCTCGCCCCGCCGGGCGCGGCCGGCGACGCGGCGCGGCCCACCGACACCCAGGAAGAGGACTACGTATGAGCAGCGACGGCACCGCAGACGGCAGCACCGCAGGCCCGCCGGACGGCCGCCATGACGGCCATGACGGCCAGGAAGGCCGGGACGGCACAGCGGGGGCGCAAGGCCCGGACGGCACCCAAGCCCGGGAGATCCCGCAAGGCCCGCACGGGGCCGCCGACGGGCCAGTCGCCGCCGACGGGCCGTCCGTGGGCGGGGCGCAGGCCGCCGCTGACGGGCTAGCCGCCGCCGACGAGCCAGCGGTAGGCGGGGAGCAGGACGACGACGCCCCCGGGCTGCACGCCTCCCTCGAGGCGATCCTGCTGGTCGCCGACGAGCCAGTCCCCGAGGTGCTCCTCGCCCAGGTCCTCGAGCGCCCGCGGCACGAGGTCGCCGCGGCCCTGCGCGCCTTGTCCGGGCAGTACACGGGCGACCGCCGCGGGTTCGACCTGCGGGAGATAGCCGGCGGCTGGCGCTTCTATACTCGTGAGGAGTGCGCCCCGCTCGTGGAGCGGTTCGTCAGAGACGGCCAGGAGGTCCGGCTCACCCAGGCGGCGCTCGAGACCCTAGCGGTCATCGCCTACCGGCAGCCGGTCAGCAGGGCCAGGGTCTCGGCGGTGCGCGGCGTCAACTGCGACGGCGTGATCAGGACGCTGGTGCTGCGCGGGCTCGTCGAGGACTCGGGAACCGACCCGGAGACCGGCGCGATCCTTTACCGCACCACCGGGTACTTCCTTGAGCGGCTGGGCATGGCGTCCCTGGACGAGCTGCCCGACCTGGCGCCGTTCCTTCCGGAGAACATCGAGGACATCGAGGACAATGAACGCACGCGGGCGTAGCGGGCCAGGCGACGACCGGACCGCGCAGCTGCCGCCGCAGGAAGCGCGGCTGCCGCCAGAGGCAGTACGGCTGTCGCCAGAGGCGGTACGGCTGTCGCCAGAGGCGAGGGCCAGGCTCCGGGCGCTGCGCAGCATGGGCCTGGACGACCACGATGACTTCGCCGCCGACGCGGGCGAACGGGACGACCTCACCGACGTCCCCGGCGGTGTCCGGCTGCAGAAGGTGCTCGCGGCGGCCGGCGTCGGCAGCAGGCGGCACTGCGAGGAGCTGATCGGCGCGGGCCGGGTCGAGGTGGACGGGCAGGTTGTCCGCCGGTTCGGCGCCAGGGTAGACCCGGAGCACCAGGTCATCCGGGTCGACGGCAAGCGCATCCCGGCTCGCCAGGACGTGGTGTACCTGGCGTTCAACAAGCCGCGCGGTGTACTGACCGCGATGTCGGACGACCGCGGCCGCAAGACGATCGTCGACTTCCTCGGGGTGAGGGCCGAGCGTCTGTTCCACGTGGGACGGCTCGACTACGACACCGAGGGCCTGATGCTGCTCACCAACGACGGCGAGCTGGCGCACCGGCTCGCGCACCCGAGCTATGAGGTGGCGAAGACCTACTGGGCCGAGGTGCCCGGCCCGGTCCCGCGGGACCTGGGGCGCCGCCTGCAGGCAGGCGTCGAGCTCGAGGACGGCGTCGCGGTCGCCGACAAGTTCCGGGTGCTTGAGCAGTCCGGCGGCCGGGCGATGGTGGAGATCACGCTGCACGAGGGCCGCAAGCACATCGTGCGCCGGATGCTCGCCGAGGTCGGTCACCCGGTGAGCAGGCTGCTGCGCACCACCGTCGGACCCATCGGGCTCGGCGGCCTGCGACCCGGCGCCACCAGGGACCTCACCACGAAGGAGATCGGCGAACTATACGCCGCCGTCGGCCTCTAGCGCCGCGAGCGGCAGTAGCCTTTAAGTTCCGCGAGATCGTTAGGAGTGGGATACGTGGCAGTCCGGGCTATCCGAGGTGCGATCCAGGTCGACGCCGATGAAAGGGACGCGATCCTCGACGCAACGGCCGAACTGGTCACCGCGGTGATGACGCGCAACGACCTCACGCCCGACGACGTGATCAGCGTCCTGTTCACGGTGACCCCGGACCTGACCGCCGAGTTCCCCGCCCTCGCCGCCCGTAAGCTCGGCTTCCACGCCGTGCCGCTGATGTGCGCGACTGAGATCCCGGTCGCCCGCGCGATGCCGCGCGTCGTCCGGCTGATGGCGCACGTGGATACTGACCGCCCCCGGGCGCAGATCCAGCACGTCTACCTGCGCGGCGCCGCGGCGCTCCGCCTGGACATCGCGCAGTAGGAATCCCATGATCTGGAACGGGGAGGAGGGTGATGAACGCACCCGCGCGCGTGCTTGTCTCGGGAACAGGGCTGATCGGGACGTCTGTCGCGCTGGCGCTGCGGGAGAACGGGACCGAGGTCTTCCTCTGCGACGCCGATCCCGCGACCGCCAAACTCGCCGCCGACCTCGGGGCAGGCATCGTCGTGCCGGACCTGCGCGACGCCAAGGGGATCGCCGATGTCGCCGTCCTCGCCATGCCGCCGGCCCTGGTCGGCCGGGAGCTTTCCTTCATGCAGGAGCACGCGGTCGCGGACGTCTACACCGATGTCGCAAGCGTGAAGGTGCTGCCCGCGCGGCAGGCTCGCGACCTGCGCTGCGACTTGGGGTCGTTCGTGCCCGGTCACCCGCTCGCCGGGCGCGAGAAGCACGGGCCCGCCGCCGCCCAGTCGGATCTGTTCCTCGGGCGGACCTGGGCGCTGTGCCCGCTGCCCGAGACCTCGGATGACGCGGTCTCCGCCGTGACCGCGCTCGCCGTGGCCTGCGGCGCGGACCCGGTGGTGACCGATCCGGAGACCCATGACCGCTGGGTGGCGCTCGTCTCGCATGCCCCGCACCTGGTCGCGGCGGCGATGGCCGCCAGGCTCGCGCCGTCCGGCGTGCCGGCCGACGCGCTGCGGCTGGCCGGCGGCGGCCTGCGGGACGTCACGCGGATCGCCGCGGGCGACAGCGCGCTGTGGACCCAGATCCTGTCCGCGAACGCCGGCCCGGTCGCCGAGGTCGTAGCGGCGGTCGCGGAGGACCTGGGGGAGGTAGCGCGCCTGCTCGCGCGCCTGCCGCCGGGGACGGGAGACGCCGGAGCCGACGTCGCCGCGGTCACCGGCCTGCTGGACCAGGGCCGGGCGGGCGCCGGCCGCATCCCAGGCAAGCACGGCGGCCAGCAGCGGAACTTCACCGTGGTCCAGGTCGTCATCGCCGACCAGCCCGGTGAGCTGTCCCGGCTGTTCAACGCGGCGGGCGCCGCCGGGGTGAACATCGAGGACATCCGCCTTGAGCACTCGCCCGGCCTGCCGGTCGGCGTCGCCGAGCTCTCGGTCCGGCCTGACCAGGCGGACACGCTGCTCGACGCGATGGAGGCCGGCGGCTGGCCCGTCCGCCGCTAGCGCCCCGGCCAGCCGGCCGCCTGCGGCGCCCCGCACCCTGGTTGACCAGCGCTGGCCAGCGCCACGGTTAATGGGCCGCGCGAACCAGCCCCCGGTATGCGAAGCTAGACGCCATGACGAAGAGCGCGAGGCAGGACACCAGCAAGGCGGCCAAGGCAGCTGGGACAGTGCCAGCCGAGACGGAGTCCGCCGCGACCCAGCCGGAAGCCGCGCCAGAGCCGGGCGAGGCCGCCGAGCCGGCGGCCGACGCCGCCGCGGAAGCGGAAGAGACCGAGCACGCCACGCCACCGGACCTCGACGAGACAAAGCGAAAGTTCCGCGAGGCGCTCGAGCGCAAGCACCAGGCGCACAACGAGGGCCAGGGCAAGGGCGGCCGCGACGACGGCAAGATCCACGGCGCGCACGGCCCGGCCGGGAGCCGCCGCAACTTCCGCCGCAAGAGCGGCTAGCGGCGGCTAGGGATTTCCCTGCTGCCGTTGCTGAGCAGCAGGGCGGGTGCCGGCGTGCTGACCGCCTGGCGTCTGACCGGCAGGCGCCGCGCGCCCGGTACCATTTCTAGGTGGGAATCTCCTCGCCGAACGGTCTGGTCATCGCCATTGACGGGCCGTCGGGATCCGGAAAGTCGAGCGCGTCCAAGGGCGTCGCCCGCGAGCTCCGCCTCCGCTACCTGGACACCGGGGCGATGTACCGGGCACTGACCTGGTGGTTCATGGCGGAGGGCGCCGATACGGGCGACGCGGCGCTGGTCGCGGCCCGCGCGGCGGAGCCGTCGATCGAGGTTTCCGCCGACCCGGATGACCCGTGGACCCGGGTCAACGGCCGGGACGTGTCGCGAGACATCCGGACGAAAGAGGTTTCCGTGCACGTCAGCGCCGTGGCGCGGGTGCCCGCGGTGCGCGAGCACCTCATCCGCCGGCAGCGCGCGATCATCGCGTCGGCCGGCCAGGGCATTGTTGCCGAGGGCCGCGACATCGGCACGGTCGTCGCGCCCGCCGCGCAACTCAAGGTCTTCCTGACCGCCGACCCTGGCGCGCGGGCCCGCCGCCGTGCCGCCGAGCTGAGCGCCGACGCGGGCGAGACCGAGGCCGCTCAGGCCCGCAGGGACCGGCTCGACTCAGCGCAGTCGGAGAAGGCGGCCGACGCGCTGCTCATCGACGCGACCGAGCTGTCACTTGGCGAGGTCATCGGGGAGATCGCCCGGCTGGCGCGGGAGCGCTGCCTGCTGGTGTGCGCGGGGGACAAGAGCAGTTGACGCAGAACGAGGCGAGTTAAATTGGCAGAGTTTGAGGCCGGCGATGACGGCTGGGTAGACGTCGGTGACGATCTCAGTGACATCGCCGCGGCCGACGCGGAGCCGGACGGCGGTGCCGGGTTCGGCACGGCCGGACAGCCGGTGCTCGCCGTGGTCGGCCGTCCCAACGTCGGCAAGTCCACGCTGGTCAACCGGATCCTCGGCTCGCGCCAGGCGGTGGTGCAGGACGTGCCGGGTGTCACCAGGGACCGCGTTGCCTACGACGCTAACTGGCGCGGCAGGCAGTTCACCCTGCTGGACACCGGCGGCTGGCTGGCCAAGGCGGAGGGCCTGGCCGCCCAGGTGGCCGAGCAGGCGGAGATCGCCGTCGGTCTCGCCGACGCGGTGCTCTTCGTGGTGGACGCCCGGGTCGGCGCCACCGACGAGGACGAGGCGGTCGCCCGGGTCCTGCGCCGGGCCGGCAAGCCGGTCGTGCTCGTCGCCAACAAGGTAGACGACGCCAAGAGCGAGTCCGACGCGCTGTCGCTGTGGTCCCTAGGGCTCGGCCAGCCGGTCATGGTCTCCGCCATGCACGGCCGCGGCAGCGGCGACCTGCTCGACCTGGCACTCGACGCGCTGCCCGAGGCGCCGCGCGAGCGGCAGGCCGAGGCGGGCCCGCGCCGTGTCGCGCTCATCGGCCTGCCGAATGTCGGCAAGTCGTCCCTGCTGAACAAGCTGGCTGGCGAGCAGCGCGCGGTCGTCGACTCCGTTGCGGGCACCACCCGTGACCCGGTGGACGAGCTGATCGAGCTCGGCGGCACGACCTGGCGGTTCGTGGACACCGCTGGCATCAGGCGCAGGTTCAGGGAGAGCCAGGGCGCCGACTACTACGCCACGCTGCGCACTCAGTCCGCGCTCGACCGGGCCGAGGTCGCGGTGGTTCTCATCGACGCGAGCGAGCCGCTCACCGAGCAGGACCTGCGCATCCTCACCATGGTCACCGACGCGGGCCGTGCGCTCGTCATCGCCTACAACAAGTGGGACCTCACCGACTTCGAGCGCCGCGACTACCTGGAGCGGGAGATCGAGCGCCAGCTCTACCACGTCCGCTGGGCGCCCAGGGTCAACATCTCCGCCGCGACGGGCCGCCACACCGACCGCCTTGTCACCGCGATCGAGCAGGCCCTCGATGGCTGGGAGCAGCGGATCTCCACCGGCCAGCTCAACTCCTGGCTGAACGCCCTCGTCGCCGCCACTCCGCCGCCGATGCGCGGTGGCAAGCAGCCGCGGGTGCTGTTCGCCACTCAGGCGGGCACCAAACCCCCCCACTTCGTGCTGTTCACCACCGGCTTCCTCGAGGAGACCTACCGCCGGTTCATCGAGCGCCGCCTCCGCGAGGACTTCGGCTTCGCCGGCACCCCGGTCAAGCTCACCATGCGGCTGCGCGAGAAGCGGGGCAAGAACACGGGCCGCCCCGCTGCCCGGAGATAACGCAGTCGCCCGAGGTAACCGGAGATAACGCAGTCGCCCGGAGGTAACAAGACCGGGTTGGCGGCGAGGTGGAACCAGACCGTGGTGCCGCCCGGGTCGCGCAGGTAACCCCATTGCGCACTCAGCTGCTGCACCAGGTACAGGCCATGGCCGTCGGTCGCGAGCAGGTCACTCTTGACGACGGGCATCTCCGCCGAGCCGTCGTCGATCACCTCGACGAGCACGCCGTCCCGCACGTCGATGACGACGACCGTGACGGCCCCGTCGTCCGCGCCTGACGCGGTGTGCTGGATGGCGTTCGTGACAAGCTCAGAAGTGAGTAAGGTCGCCGCGTCGGAGTCGACGGTCCGGTCCTTGCCCGTCGCCGCCATGATCCGGGTGATGAAGGCGCGCGCGGCGGAGACCTCCGCTGGCCGGCCAGGGATCGTCAGCGAGCCGAGGACCGCGGTTCGCTGCCTCGGCTCAAGAGCGGCGACCGGCCCGGGTGTGGGGCGAGTCCTCAAGGGGGTGTCCATCTGCGCCTGCCTCCCGTTGTCGCGCATTCGGAACTTCCGTATCGGGTTTACCGCACATAAATTCCCTCAAAACCATTAAATACTGATATTTGCTATAGACGACTTTTGTCCGTTTCAGGACATTTGTCGAATACCCCCACGACCGGCCGTAAACCGCCCGTCGGCACGGCGTGACCACCACGATCATGCACGTGCAAGCCCACGCCACGCAAGTGCGTAAGGCAAGTTTGAACCATGAAATCGCGGATGGGATTTCAACTCGGAAAGTTTCCCGGTATGGTGCTGTTGTCGCCCCGCACCGGTCATGTCAGGCTGCGCGCTGCCCGATTGGACAGCCAGCGCAATCACGGTGTCCGCCGAGGAGGGGGGATCTTTGATGACAACAGGACCGACCGTGCGGCGGCGTCGCCTTGGTACCGAGTTGCGCAAGCTCCGTGAGTCTAACGGGTACAAGCTCGAAGAGGTGGCCGCCCAGCTCGGCGTCGCGCCCTCGACCCTGTCGCGGATCGAGACCGGCAAGGCGCCGACCAAGTTGGCGTACCTGAGCCAGATGCTCGAGAAGTACGGCGTCGTCGACCCGGCCCAGCGCCAGGTGCTCATCGACATGGCACGGGAAGGCCACCGCAAGGGATGGTGGGCCGCCTACGACGACGTCCTGCCCAGCGGATTTGACATCTACGTGGGGCTGGAGGCCGAGACGGCCGCCGTCCGCGGCTACGAGGTGTCTGTGGTGCACGGGCTGCTGCAGACGCCCGACTACGCCCGGGCGGTGCTCGGCGAGATGTTCCCAAGGCACGGCGCCGAGCAGATCGACCGCATGGTCGCCTTGCGGATGGAGCGGCAGCGGCGGTTTGACGACGACCCCCCGCTCGAGCTGTGGGCCATCTTGGACGAGGCGGTCATCCGGCGGCCGGTCGGCGGGCACACGGTGATGCGAGCCCAGCTTGAGCACCTGCTCAGCATGGCGGCGAGGCCCGGGCTTACCCTGCAGGTCCTGCCGTTCTCCTGCGGCGCGCACGCCGGGCACGCCGGCGCGTTCTCCATCCTCGAGTTTCCGAACCGGTCAGATTCCGAGGTCGCCTACGTGGAGTCCGTGGCTGGAACCACCTACCTGGAGAAAGACCGGGAGGTCCGGGTCCAGGTGGAGGCCTTCGACCGGCTGCGGGCCGCCGCGCTGGCGCCGGGCGCGTCCACCGACCTGATCGCACAAGTAGCACAAGAGCCTTGACGGGGCCGTGGCGATAGGGGTGATCGCCACGGGTCATCACAAAAAGGGGAACTCAAAAAGGGAAGGAACAGCGATGGCAGCAACAATGGACGAGCTGCACTGGTTCAAGAGCAGCTTCAGCGCGGCCGGCAACTGCGTCGAGGTGGCGCACCTGCCCGGCGGCGGTGTCGCGGTCCGTGACTCAAAGGACCGCGCCAAGGCACCGCAGGTCTACAACCGCTCCGAGTGGGTGGCCTTCCTGGCCGGCGCGAAGAACGGCGAGTTCGACCTGCCGGTCGCATAGCGCTGCGACACTCGGCGAGCGGCTGCCGACCGGCGGCTCGCGCCTTCGCCGAGCGACACAAGCCAGGGGGAGAGAGAACGGCGGGCCCCCGCGTGACGCGGGGGCCCGCCGTCCTGCCGCTGCGTGACGCCCCTTCGTAGCCGGAGCGTTACTCGTCGTCCGCGGCCTCAAGCTGCTTGATGATCTCGTCAAGGATCTGCGGGGTCTCGTGCGGCTCGTACGCGACGAGGGACAGGCGCTCCATCGCGAGCAGGTAGCGGTCCACGTCGGCCTGCTTGTCGAGGTAGAGCGCGCTGGTCAGGTTCTCGACGTACACCACGTCGGGCAGGTCCCGCTCGATGAACCGCAGGAGGCTGAACCCGGTCGGCGCCGCGTGCCCGCCCGCGCCGTACGGGATGACCTGCAAGGTGAGCGCAGGCCTCGCGCAGGCCTCGCGCAGGTAGCGCAGCTGCGCGAGCTGCACGTCCGACCCGGCGACGGGGCGGCGCAGCGCCGCCTCGTCGAGGATGACCCAGAGCTTGAGCTTGCCGTTGCGGAACCGGCGCTGCCGTTCCTTGCGCAGCACGACGAGCCGCTCGGCCTGCTCGAGCGGGAAGTCGCCGAGCGAGATGACCGCGGTCGCGTAGTCCTCCGTCTGCAGCAGCCCGGGGATGAACTGCGCCTCGTACACGCGGATCGACCGCGCCGCCTCCTCCATCCCGACGTAGGCCTGGAACCAGTCGGGCAGGATGTCGTTGTAGCGGTGCCACCAGCCGGGCCGGTTCGACTGCTCGGCCAGCGCGAGCAGCTGCTCGCGCTCGCGGGCGTCGACGCCGTACAGGGTGAGCAGGTCGAGGACGTCGATCTCGCGGATCGCGTTCCTGCCAAGTTCGATCCGGCTGATCTTAGACTCCGACGCACGGATCTTGCCAGCCGCCTGACGCGCGGTGATGCCTCTGGCCTCGCGCAGCCTCCGCAGGTGAGAGCCGAGCAGGATGCGTAGCACGGTAGGCCCGTCCGAAGATTCAGGCACGCCGCTAACCTCCTCGTCAATTACCGCCGGCACGCAGCATGACGCACTCGCAGCTTGGCTCGCGCGGCCGATATCACTGGGTGGTACAGCGCAATTGCGTTGCGGGTTCGCGCTCGCGCAGTCGGCCAATCATATCGCCTGCCATTCCATGTCGGCTATCCGACCTTCACCGGGCAAGCCATTCCCGGCGGCGCCGCGCCGTCCCCGGCGGCGCGCACGGTGCCGTGCCGCCGGGGACGGACGCGGCCGCTGTGCCCGCACGGCACCGGAATGGTGCATGCACAAGCCCCGCGGATCGGCGGGCGCGCGGGCCCGCGGCGGCCCGGGAAGGCATCACGGGAGCCACCGCGGAAGAGTGGCCGGCCAGCAAAGGCGGGACGGGCGGGCGGAATAATTACACCGCCGATAACCGTCAATTGACCGGCCGGCCATCGAGCGGCGATCACGGCTAACGGCCGGCGCAATTAACTGACTTGATTTCGCCAGGGCCGATGAGTCAATACCGGGCAGTCCGGTGCGGCCGGGGCCTGCGTTTCCCGGCGGGCGAGTGCCCCCGCGCCCGCCGGGCAAGCGTCCTCCGTATGATCCAGGTATGCGCTATCGAACCCTGGGTGACTCCGGCCTGCTCGTCTCCGTGGTAGGCCTCGGCTGCAATAACTTTGGTGGCCGCCTCGACGCGGCGCAGGCGAACGCGGTGGTCAGCGCGGCGATCGACGAGGGCATCACGCTGCTCGACACCTCCGACACCTACGGCAAGGACGGCGGTTCCGAGCGCGCGCTCGGCGAGGCGCTCAAGGGCCGCCGCGACAAGGTGGTGCTCGCCACGAAGTGGGGGCACCCCGACGCGGACATGGGGTACGGCCCGGCGGCCGGCGCGAAGGGCGGGCGCGGCTACATCAAGATCGCCGTGGAGAAGTCACTCGCCCGGCTCAAGACCGACCACATCGACCTGTACCAGCTGCACCGCCCGGACCCGGTGACCCCGATCGACGAGACCCTCGCCGCCCTCGACGACCTGGTCACGGCGGGCAAGGTCCGCTACGTCGGCCACTCCAACTTCACCGGCTGGATGATCGCCGACGCCGCGCACAGCGCGCTCAGTGCCGGGTACGCGCCGTTCATTTCCGCGCAGAACCACTGGTCGCTGCTTGAACGTGACGTGGAGCGCGAGGTGGTCCCGGCCGCCCGCCACTTCGGCGTGGGCGTGCTCCCGTTCTTCCCGCTGGCCAACGGGCTGCTCACCGGCAAAGTGCGCCGGGGCCAGGACATCCCGGCGAACTCCCGGCTCGCCGAGCCGCGCCGGGCCGGCTACGTGACCGACGCCAAGCTCGACAAGGTGGAGGCGCTGATCGACTGGGGCAGGGAGCATGGCGTGTCCCTGCTTGAGATCGCGATCGGCGCCCTGGCCGCCCAGCCGGGCTGCTCCTCGGTCATCGCGGGCGCGACCTCGCCCGAGCAGGCCAAGGCCAACGCGGCGGCCGGCCGCTGGGAACCGACGACGGAGCAGCTCGCGGCGATCGACGCCATTGTCCCGCCGCCTGCCTCCTGACCGGCCGGTCAGCCCGGACGGCCCGCGCCCAGCGCCGCCCGAGCAGCAGCGACCTGGCCGCCAGCCAGCAGCCGAGCGCGGCCCACACGCCGGGCAGGCCGATCCAGTGGAACCGCAGGACGAGCGCGGCAAGCGGCACGAAGGCGCCGATGGCGAGGATCATCGCGCGGCGCATCGCGCTGTAGTCGCCAAGGCCGAGGATCACGCCATCGTAGACATACGCGAGCGCGGCGAGCGGCTGGGTGAGCGCGGAGCACAGCAGCGCGGTGACCGCGGCGGCGCGTACCGCAGGGTCGGCGGTGAATGCCTGCGGCGCGCCCAGCGCGAGCGCGGCGGTCGCCGCGGCGAGCCCGCAGCCGGCCGCGAGCCCGAGGCCGAGCGTGCGCCGCGCCGCGCCCTCGGCCGCGGCCCGGTCGCCGCGGCCGAGGGCCGCGCTGACGTAGACCTGCGCGGGCACCGCGAGCGCGTCGGTGGACAGCGAGAGCAGCCCCCACAGCCGGTAGGCGACCTGCCACCCGGCGAGCGGGACCGCGCCGAGCCGCGCGGCGACGGCGGTCGCCGCGAGCGGCACCACGCCGAGCGCGATCGTCCGCACCGAGAGCCGGTGCCCGTCGCGTAGCACGGCGGCGATGTCCCGCCCCGCCGGGCGGGCCGGCGGGCACGCCGAGCGGCGCGATGCCCTGGCGTACGCCGCGGCGGCGAGCACCTGCGCCGCGACCGTGCCCCACGCCGAGCCGAGCAGCCCCGCGTGCAGTCCGAACACCAGCCACGCCTCGAGCGCCACGTTCACCACGTTCGCGCCGACCGCGATGCGCAGCGGCGTCCTGGTGTTCTCTAGCCCGGTGAGCTGCCCGTTGCCCGCGTAGGAGAGGTAGAGGAAGGGCAGCCCGAGCGCCGAGATCCTGATGTAGCCCGTCGCCTCCGGCCCGATGCCCCCCCGGGCGCCGAGCAGCGTCACCGCGGCCGGCGCGACGGCGGCGACGAGGCACGCGGTCACCGCGCCCCACCCGGCGGCGACCGCGTAGGCCGCGCCGACGGCCCGTCCCGCCAGCTGCGTCTCGCCGCGCGCCGCGCGCCGCGCCACCTCGGTCGTGGTAGCGGTAGAAAGGAAGATGGCGAGCCAGGCGACGATCGACAGCGCGGACGTGGCGATCGCGAGCGCGTCGAGCGGCCCGCGGCCGAGATGGCCGACGATCGCGGTGTCGGCGAGGTTGTAAAGCGGTTCCGCGGCGACGGCGCCGAGGGCCGGGACGGCCAGCCGCGCGATCCTCCGGTCGAGGTCGCGTCGGGCTGTGCTCACGTCCTGCTCACGCCAGCCAGGATATAAGTCGTCGTCTAACCGATTTCGCCCGTAAGGTACGGTTGGTTACTCGTGAGCAGAGCCCAGTCGCCGCCGGCCGTCGCCGGCCAGCAGAAGGTCCGGCTGGAGCGTGCCCTGCTCGTCGTCGGGGTGCTCGCGCTCGGGTTTAACCTGCGCGGCGCGATCACCAGCCTGCCCCCGGTCTTCCCCGAGCTGCAAGACAGCCTGGGCTTGTCAGGCGCGACGGTCTCGCTGCTCGCGGCCACCCCGGTTATCTGCTTCGGCGTGGTCTCCGGCTTCGCCGCCGCCCTGGCCAGGCGGGCGGGGGAGGAGCGGGTCCTGCTCGGCGCGATGATCGCGCTGACGGCCGGCCTTGTCGCGCGCGGCGTCGCGCCAAGGGCGCTGCTCTTCCCCGGCACGATCTTGCTGAGCGGCGCGATCGCGGTGATGAACGTCCTGCTGTCAAGCCTGATCAAGCGGCGCTGGCCGGAACGGGCCGGCTTCCTCATCGGCATGTACATCACCGCGCTGTCCGCGGGCGCGATCGTCGCGTCGCTGGTCAGCGTCCCGCTGTGGCAGGCTACCGGCGGCTCGGTCGCGCTCACCCTCAGCTGGCTCGCCATCCCGGCCGCAGTCGGCGCCCTGCTGTGGCTGCCGCAGACGGCCGCACCGCGGTTCACCAGAGCGCACGGCGGAACGCTCCCCGCCCATCCCGCCCGGGTGGCGGTGCACCGGTACGCGCTCGCCTGGCACGTGACGCTCTTCATGGGCATGCAGTCGCTGCTGTACTACGCGGCGCTGTCCTGGCTGCCGACCATGCTGCGCGACCGCGGGGTGAGCGCCGCGCACGCCGGGGAGCTGCTCGCCCTGATGGGCGTGGGCAACCTGGCCGTGTCGCTGGTCATCCCGGTGATAGCACAGCGGATGCGGTCGCAGTTGGTGCTCGTCGTGCCGACCGTGGCCGCGCTGGCCGGCGGACTGGCCGGCCTGCTGTACGCGCCGCTCGGCGGCGCGATCGGGTGGGCGCTGATCCTCGGCGCCGGCCAGAACGCGGCCCTTGGCCTCGCGGTCTTCTTCACCGCGGCCCGCGCGCCGCACGCGGCGGCGGCCGCGTCGCTGTCCGCGCTCGCCCAGTCGGTCGGCTACCTGCTCTCCAGCGCCGGCCCGCTCGAGGTCGGCCTGCTGCACTCGGCGACGGGCAGCTGGACCTTGCCGGTCATGGTGCTGTTCGCGTTCAACGCCGTGCTGCTCGTCGCCGGGATCCTCGCCGCCAGGCCGCGGATGCTGCCCCCCGCCGGGGACGCGTCGTGACAGCGCCGCCAACACTGCCACCGGTCGGGTTCGACCTGGACATGACGCTGATCGACTCCCGCCGCGCGATCATGGCGTCGTTCGCCGGCGTGGCGGCCGACACCGGGGTGGCGATCGACCCGGCGGGGGTGGACAGCCGTCTCGGCATCAAGCTCGAGGACGAGCTCGCGCACTGGTTCCCGCCCGCCGAGATCGCGCACGCCATGCGGCTCTACCGGACGCACTACCTGGAACTTCTGGCGCCGCTCACCACCCGGCTGCCCGGGGCCGAGGAGGCGATCGCCGCGGTGCGGGCGGCCGGCGCGCGGGCCGTCGTGATCACCGCCAAGCCCGAGCTGACCGCACGGCTGAGCCTGAACAGCGTCGGGCTTGACCCCGACGACCTCTTCGGAGAAGCGCACGGGCCGGAGAAGGCGGCGGTGCTCGCGGACCTCGGCGCCGCCGTCTACGTCGGCGACACCCCGGCGGACATGCTGGCGGCGGTCGCCGCGAACGTGCACGGCGTGGGCGTCGCCACCGGCTCGTTCAGCGCGAGCGAGCTGCGCGCCGCCGGCGCGGCGCACGTGCTGCCCTCGCTGGCCGGCTTCCCCGCGCTGTACGCGAGCATTACCGCACAGTGCTGACCGGGGCGGGGCTGACCGGGGCGGGGCTGACCCGATCAGGACGCGGTGCGCCGCGGCCGCCCTGCGCGCTTGACCGGCCGCGCGCCCACCAGCATCTCGCCCGCGGACTTCTCCGTCACCAGCGCGGCGAAGGCCTCGGCGTCCAGCGTCACCCGGCGCGGCAGGTCCTCGCCGGGCAGGTACAGGTCGAGCACCGCGACCCGCAGCGCGTCCTTCTCCATCGCGAGCGCCTCGTCGGCCAGGGCCTCGATCTCCACCGGCCCGTCGCCCAGCTCGGGGTGCTCGTGGATCACGATGCGCGCCAGCGCGTCGTCCCGCATGATGAGCTGCCCACTCAGGTCGCTAAACCGGACAGTCTTCTGACCCATGATCTGACCCCTCTATCCGAACGTTCTTGCTGAACGCCACCGACAAGGGAAAACCTAACCGTAAGCCTGTTCGCTTGTCAAACGCCTGTTCTATCGGGCGGCACTGATGCGAATCTCTGATCGACCAGAGGTAACCCGGTCACACGAGCTTCTTCATCTGCACGGCCATGACCTCGTAGCCCAGGCTCTCGTACAGCGACCTGGCGACCGTGTTCTGCCCGTGCACGTTGAGGCCGAGCGACGTCATACCGCGTGACCGCGCCTCCGCCTCGGCGAGCAGCATCGCCGCCCGCCCGTAACCGTGCCCGCGGAACGCGGGCTCGATCTCGATCTCGAACACCCACGCCATCCGCGGGTCGGGATCCGGCCCGGGCACGCCGAGCCACAGCCACCCGACGGGAACGTCGCCTGCCATGATCCGGAACACGAAGTGACCTGGCGTGCCGAAGCCGCGGCTGAAATACCATCCGGTGTCCTGCTCCGCCTTGTCCCGCGCCGCCTGCGCGGGCATCGCGCCCGAGGACGCGATCAGCTCGGCGTACGCGGCCGTCTGCCGGGGCAGCCACGCGTCGAACTCGTCCCGCGTCGCCTTACGCAAACGCAACTCCTGGTCAGTCACCCTCCCATCTAAGCCGATTCCGCCCGATCAGGCCATGTCGTCCCGTGCGACACGGGTTTGCCACGCCTTCGTTCGTCCTCATCGCGCGGTAGCCTCCCCGGTGGGAGGCGCCGATGAAAGAGGGTTCCGCGTCGCACACCGCGCGCGGCGTCGCCGCGTACCGGCTCACCTGCGAGCGGGTGGCGGCGGGCTACGGCGACCCGGCGGCCGACGAGGCGCTGAGCCGCGACGTCGCGGACGGCCTGACGCCCGGTGGCACCCGGATGCGCGAGTACCTCAGGGCGCGCACCGCGTTCTTCGACCGGGTGGTGGTGGACGCCGTTGACCGCGGGATGACGCAGGTCGTGACCGGCGGCGCCGGCTACGACGGCCGCGCCTTGCGGTACGCGCGCCCTGGTACCCGCTGGTTCGAGGTGGACCACCCCGCTACCCAGGCCGACAAGCGGGCCCGCCTGGCCCGCCTCGGGCTCGACGCGTCGCACGTCGCGTTCATCCCCGCCGACTTCACCGCCGACGCGGTGGCCGGCCCGCTGCGCGACGCCGGCCTCGACCCCGGCCGCCCGGCGCTCTTCCTTTTCGAAGGTGTCGCCGTCTACCTGGACCGGCCGGTCATCGAACGGGTACTCGCCGGGTTCCGCGAGGCCACCTCGGCAGGCAGCCTCCTGGCCATCAGCGTCTCGACCGGCACCGCGACCCCGGCTTCCCGGGCCCGTTTCCAGGCACGGGTCGCCGAGTTCGGCGAGCCCGCCCGCTCGGTGCTCACGCCGGCGGAGGCCGCCGGCCTGCTCGCCGCCGCCGGCTGGGAGATACCGGACGCGGCGGCCGGCCGGGTCAGCCGGCTGCTGCTCGCCCGCGCCGCAGCCGCTCATCGGGGTGCAGAACGTGAGCGTGGTACTCCGGCCGCTAATACCGTGGACGAGGTGTGGGGGTGACCCGCCGCTGGGTACAGCAGTACCAAGGAGGTACCTAGCATGCGTCTTGGCAAGGAAAAGGCAACGGGCTACGTCGAGGACACCGAGGCCGACACGGTACTGGCCGAGGAGATCACGGCGGAGCGGCCCGAGCAGACGCCGCTTACTCCCGCGTCCGAGTCCGCGCTCCCCGTTAGCTGACCCAAGGCGACGGCACGACGCGGTACGCGATGACAACCGTCATCATCCGCGGGGACGTTCCCGCCTGCCCGCCAGGGCCCGGCTCACTGTGTTCACTCTCAGTGGGGCCTGGCCGGGCGGTGGCGCGCGTCCCCGACAGGCTCATCCGACCGGCCGGAGGCTAGCGATGGCCCGCCTGCGCTCATGGGCGTCCGACGAGGCGCGCGACGAGCGGCCCGACCGCCCGTTCACCGGCTACAAGCTGGCGCACGCCGTGTTGTCCGCCGACGGCGGCAAGGCCGGCTTCGCCGGCCTGACCCTCGGCGCGCACAACGTCTACGGCGCCACCGCGGACGCCATGTGCGTGTGGAACAGGCGGCACCTGCCGCCGCGCCGCTGGTGCGGCTGCGGCTTCTACTGCCTGCACACGCTGGCCGACGCGCGCTCGCTCAACTGCGCCACGGAGAACCGCTCGGCGCTGTTGCTCCAGGTGGCGGCATCCGGCTCCTACATACGCTACGAGCGCGGGCTGCGCTACAGCAGGCAGCGCGTTGTCGCGGTGCTCGACGCCCAGTGCTCCTGCGGCCGCCCGGGCAGCGCGCTCGCCGACGCCGGCAGCGGCATCATCGGCTGGCGGCACCTGGCCCCGGCCTGCGCGCGGTGCACCGCGGGCCGTCCGGTGCTCAGCCTGCGGGAGTTCACCGCCCGGCTGGACGGCCCGGTGCGCGTGGCCGGCCTGCTGTCGGCGAGCCCGCTGTCTCTCGGCCCGCCGGCCGACGGGCCGCATGCGCAAGGAGTGCTCGCCGACGCGTCGTCGCCTGGTGGCCCGCTCGCGGAGGGCGCTCATGTTCCCGCGGCCGGGGACCCGCAATCCGGTGCGCCGGGCCCAGCGGCCGCCAGCGCGGCGGACCTGCCGTCAGACGCGGGGGAGTCGCCGCTCGCCGTGCTGGCCGCGGAGATCGCGCTGCTGCACGCCCGCCTCGACGACCTGCAGTCCCGCCTGGACCGCTGACCGCGCGACATTAGCGGCCAGGTGACGTTTACCCGGGCGGCATTTGGTACATGACGGGCATAGGAGGCGGTAGCCGCCCGCTCGCATGCGGGGCGCGCTATCGCAGGTGCCGGGAGAAGAGCAGGGCTGCGCGCGGATGGAACTGGCGATCTTGCTGGCACTCGCCGCGAGCCTGTGCACCGCCACCGCCTCGGTCTGCCAGCGGCTTGGCGCGCGCCGCGCGGACCACGGCGAGATGCGCGGCTTCGACCCGCTGCTCGTGTTCCGGCTGGCCAGGCAGCCTGCCTGGCTGCTCGGCTTCGCCAGCATGATCGCCGGGTTCGTGCTCCAGGTGAGCGCGCTGCGCTTCGGCCCGCTCGCCCTCGTTCAGCCGATACTCGCGGTTGAGCTGCTGTGGGTTTTCGGCTGCCTCGTGCTGCGGGCCGGCGGCCGCCTGGCCCGCTGGCGCGAGTGGGGTGCCTCGCCTGGGGCTTCGTCGCCGCCGTGATCAAGGAACTGAGCTCTCACGTGGCCGGCGGCCCCGCCGCCATCTTCAGCACGTGGTCGCCCTACGTGCTTGCCGTCGCCGGCGCGGCGGCGATGCTGCTCGCCTCGCACGCGATGTCGGCGGGCCCGCTGGCGGCCTCGCAGCCCGGCTTCACGATCGGCGACCCGGTCACCGCGGTCCTGCTCGGCGCCTTCCTGTTCGGCGAGCGCCTCGGCACCTCACCCGCCGCGCTGGCCGCCGAGGTGCTTGGCCTGCTGGTCCTCGCGCTCGGCGTCCGGACGCTGAGCGGCAGCGAGCTGATCACCGGCACGCCCCGTTCGGTGACCGGCCGGCGGCAAGCTGCGCGCGGGTGACCGGTAAACATCTACGACCGGGCTAACGTCTTTTCACCTCGGGAAAAAGTTACCTAGCTGGATACCTGTTGGCGGAGGTGCCCGGGTCGCACTTCAACCCAGTCGAATCGGTTCTCCTTCGTTCGACTACACAAGGCCAGCGAGCATTGGCGATGGGTGCCAGATGAGGCGAATCTGCCTTACAGGCAGGGGATTTGGCGAGGATCCGATTTCTGTCGAAAGGACCTTGCGCGGCGTAACTTGCATGGTTAGCATGGTCGAATCGGTTCGACATTAGGTAGGTGACCGTGCCGACCATCGAAGACGTGGCTCGCCGCGCGGGTGTATCGCGGAGCACAGTCTCCTATGCGCTGTCCGGCAAGCGGAGCATCTCGAGGGAGACGCGCGAGCGCATCGGGGCGGCCATCGCGGAGCTTGGCTTTACCCCGAACGCCGGGGCGAGGGCGCTTGCCACGTCGCAGACCATGGTCATCGGCTTGTTCGTGCAGTTCTTCGAGGATGAATTCTCGCCGGCGATGCTGCAGTACGTCCTGCCGATCTCCGATGCCGCGCGCGAGGCCGGCTACGACATCCTCATGGTCACCGAGGCCGACGGCCCGCACGCGGTCCAGCGGATCCTCAGCTCGGGGATGGTGGACGGGGTGGTCCTGCTGAACGTCGCCTACGAGGATCAGCGCCTGCCGGTGATACGGAAGATGAAGCAGCCGGGATCGATGGTCGGCCTGCCGCGCAATCCCGACGACTTCGACGTCTTCGACCTTGACTTCGCCGAGGCCGGCCGGATCCTGGTTGACCATCTCGCCGAGCGCGGCCACCGTGAGGTCATCCTCATCACCCCGCGCGGGCACGTCTACGAGCGCGGTGGCGCGTACGCGTGGCGGTTCCGCGACGCGGCGCTGCAGCAGGCCGCCAGCTACGGCATCCGGGTCCGCTCGTACTACGGCGAGACGCAGCAGCCCGCCGTCAACGAGCAACTCAACCAGATTCTCGACGCCAGGGACGAGTCGGCGATGATCGTGCACAACGACGCCGTGATCGCCGCGCTGCCGTCCGTGCTGTACTCGCGCGGTATCCGCGTGCCCGACGACCTGTCGGTCGTCGGCGTGTTCTCAGAAGATTTCGGGCGACTGTTCTCGCTGCCGTACACGGCGGTCGAGACATCACCGAACAAGCTGGGCCGCCTGGCGGTCCAGGCCCTGGTGCAACGGATGGTCAGCCCGCAGGCCGCGAACGCGCCAAGGGTGGAACTCGTCGCGCCCCTCATCACGGACCGGGGAAGCACCCGCTAACCGAGCACGCGGCCACCTTCCGGAAGTGCGCCGCAATGTCGAACCGGTTCGACGACGAAACACAACAAAAGCCAAAACGTCACAGTGAAATACCGCACAAGTGCAAACACGGCTGTATATCGTCAGTTAACCCCCGGCTTCCGCTGGCACCGGAAGCCGGTCATTCAGAGAGGAATGACCGTGCACGTATCTCGCAAGGCGCGAGCCGTCAGCGCCGCGCTGCTCGCCCTCGGCACCACCGCGGCAGCCCTGGCCGGCTGCTCAAGCGGCGGCAGTTCCGCGGCCTCGTCGTCATCGGGCGGCGGCGGTACCTACACCTTCTGGGACCCTTACCCGCAGTATAGTGCCACGTCAGACTGGACGAAGCTGGTCGAGTCCTGCGGCACGCAGGCCGGCGTGACGGTCAAGCGCACCGGCTACGACACCACCGCGCTCGTCACCCAGTCCCTGCTGGCCGCACAGCAGAACAAGTCAGCGGACATCCTGCTCGTCGACAACCCCGTGGTCTCCACGCTCGCCAAGGCCGGCGCCCTCACCACGACCGCGCAGAACGGCCTGTCCACCGGCTCCATCGCGCAGAACATCCTCGGCGCGGGCGTCATCAACGGCAGCACCTACGGCGTGCCGATCGGCGCGAACACCCTGGCGCTCTACTACAACCCGACGATCCTGACGGCGGCGCACGTCGACCCGGCCTCCATCAAGGACTGGGCGTCGCTGACCGCCGCGCTCGCCAAGGTGAAGGCCATCGGCAAGACGGGCATCACCTTCTCCGGCATCAACACCGAGGAGGGCAGCTTCCAGTTCCTCCCCTGGTTCTGGGGCGCCGGCGCGAACCTGACCAACCTCGCCTCCGCGCAGGCCACCGCCGCCCTCACGCTGTGGACGACCTGGATCAAGGACGGCTACGCGCCTAACTCCGTGATCCAGGACACCCAGACGACCGCATGGCAGGAGTTCCAGACCGGCAAGGTCGCGTTCGCCGAGAACGGCACCTGGCAGAAGGCCGGCGCGGCGACGATGGGCGCCAAGGTCATCCAGATCCCGTCCGAGAGCGGCGGGGCGGCGCCCGTGCCCACGGGCGGGGAGTTCTTCACCATCCCGGTCCAGAAGGACACCGCGCGCTACGCCACCTCGGCGAAGATCGTCAGTTGCCTGTCGGCGACCGGCAACATCGTCAAGACCGACAACACGCTGAACTACGTCGCGCCGACCTCGGCCGGCCAGCAGGCCCAGGTGGCCGCCGACGCCACGCTGTCCCAGTGGGTCACCGCGGTGGGCGTGGCCAAGGCCCGTACCGGCGACAACCTGGGCACGAAGTACCCGGTCATCTCCCAGCAGATGTGGACCGCGGTGCAGAAGGCAGAAAGCGGCGCGGCGACGCCCGCGGCGGCCCTGGCGACAGCGCAGGCCGCGGCCACGGCGGCACTCAACAAGTAGCCCGGTAAGCCGACGTGAAAGTCATGACAGCGGAGCGGTCAAGGAGCCGGTCGGCTGTGCGCCACCGTGACGGGGCGGCCTCGGCCGCCCCGTCACGGTGGGCACGGCGCCCGGGCGCGCACCGGGCCGGGCTGCCGCGCAGCACGCAGTGGGCGGCATGGGGGTTCCTCGCACCCGTCGTGGCGTACCTCGGCCTCTGCTACGCCTACCCGCTCTACCGCAACATCGACCTGTCCATCCACAGCTACACCGTGACGTCCTTCGTCAGCGGCAACGCCCCGTTCGCGGGACTGGCCAACTACGCGAGCATCCTGTCCAGCCCGACGTTCGCGCCCGCGCTCGTCAACACCACGATCTTCGTGTTCGTATCGATCGCCTTCCAGTTCGCGTTCGGGCTGGCGCTCGCGGTGTTCTTCCACCGCAACTTCCCCGTGTCGGGCGTGCTGCGGGCGCTGTTCCTCGTGCCGTGGCTGCTGCCGCTGCTGGTGTCCGCGTCGACCTGGTCGTGGATGCTGAACAGCGACTCGGGGATCGTGAACGCGTTCCTCCAGGCCGTCGGGCTCCCCCCGATCGACTGGCTGACCTCCCCGACGTGGTCCCTGGGCGCCGTCCTGATCGCGAACATCTGGATCGGCATCCCGTTCAACCTGGTCATCATGTACAGCGGCCTGCAGAGCATCCCGCAGGACATCTTCGAGGCCGCGGCGATCGACGGGGCCAGCGGGTGGCAGCGGTTCTGGCGGATCACCTTCCCGCTGCTGCGCCCGGTGTCCGCCATCACCCTGCTGCTCGGCCTGGTCTACACCTTGAAGGTCTTCGACATCATCTGGATCATGACAAGGGGCGGCCCGGCGACCTCGTCGACGACGCTGGCGATCTGGTCCTACCAGCTCAGCTTCGGGTCCCTGCTGCCCGACTTCAGCTCCGCGGCGGCGGTCGGCAACATCCTGATCATCATCGCGGTCGTCTTCGCGCTCATCTACATTCGCGCCAGAAACCGCCTGGAGGCGACATGAGGCGTCGTTCCCGGTGGCTCACCGCCATCGGCGTCCTGCTGACCGCCGTGATGCTGTTCCCCGTCTACTGGATGATCAACGTCTCGCTGACGCAGACGTCGAACATGCGCAAGAGCCCGCCCAACCTGATCCCCGTCGACGGGACGCTGGAAGGCTACACGGTGGTGCTCAGGCAGCAGCTGCCCTACCTTGGCACGAGCCTGCTCGTCGGGGTCGGCACGGTGCTGCTCACGCTCGCGCTCGCCGCGCCCGCCGGCTACTCCCTGGCCAAGCTCCGGCCCAGGGGCGGCGGCGCGGTGAACCTGCTGCTGCTCGTCGCCCAGATGATCCCCGCGATCGTCATGGCGATGGGCTTCTACGCCATCTACATCAAGCTCGGCCTGCTCGACTCCGCGTGGGGGCTGATCCTCGCCGACTCGACCATCGCCGTGCCGTTCGGCGTGCTGATCTTCAGCGCGTTCATGTCGCGGATACCCGACGAGCTGCTGCAGGCCGCCCGGATTGACGGCGCGGGCACGCTGCGCACCTTCGGCTCGATCGTCCTGCCGGTCAGCAGGAACGCGATCATCACCGTCTCGCTGTTCGCGTTCCTGTGGTCCTGGTCGGACTTCCTGTTCGCCAACACCCTGGACAACGGCGGCTCGCTGCAGCCGATCACGCTGGGCATCTACGCCTACATCGGCAACAACAACCAGCAGTGGAACGCGATCATGGCCACCGCCGTCGTGGCGTCCGTCCCGGCGGCCGTGCTGCTTGTCATGGCGCAGCGCTATGTCTCCGCCGGCGTGACCGCGGGGGCCGTCAAGGACTAGACCCGTCACGGACAAGGCCCGTCACGCACTAGCCGCGGCGCCTTCACTCTCTGCTACTTCGCGGGCGGCGCGACCCGGCGCCGCCCGCCCTCAACGTGGGACGGATCAAGCCAGCATGGTCAGCTATCACAACGACAACGGCATTCTCGAGGTGCGGCACAGGCACGAGGTGATCCGCATCCAGGCCTGGGGTGCCGACAGCGTGCGCGTGCGCGCCGCCAGGCACCGCGTGCCCGCGGACAGCGCCGGCGCGCTCGGCGACGTCCCGCCGGCGGGCTCGGCGGGCGACGTCAAGATCGAGGGCACGCGCGCGGTGCTGGTCAGCGGGCGGCTGCACGCCGAGGTCACGTTCGACACCGCGGAGAGCTTCCCTGAGCCGCTGATCACCTTCCGCGACTGCGACGGCGCCGAACTGCTCGCCGAGAGCCGTGAGCACTTCTGGATGCCGGGAGCGCGGGTGTTCACCGGCAACCGGTCGGGCGCCTACGAGATCCACCAGCAGTTCGCCGCCTACCCGGGGGAGCGCCTCTACGGGCTCGGCCAGCGAACCCACGGGCGGCTGAACCTCAAGGGCCTGGCCCTGGACCTCGTCCAGCGCAACGGCGAGGTGAGCATCCCGTTCGTGCTCTCCGACCGCGGCTACGGGCTGCTATGGAACTCCCCGGCCGTCGGCCGGGTCGAGTTCGCGGAGAACGCGACCCGGTGGCAGGCTGTCGCGGGCCGCGAGATCGACTACTGGCTGACGGCCGCCGCCACTCCCGCGCAGATACTCGCCCGCTACGCGGACGCCACCGGCCACGTGCCCGAGCTGCCCGCGTGGGCCAGCGGGTTCTGGCAGTCCAAGCTCCGTTACCGCACGCAGGAGGAGCTGATGGCGGTCGCCAGGGAGTACCGGAGCCGCGGCCTGCCGTTGTCGGTGATCGTGGCGGACTTCTTCCACTGGCCCGCCATGGGCGACTACCGCTTCGACCCGGCCGAGTGGCCCGATCCCGGCGCCATGGCCGCCGAGCTGCGCGAGCTCGGCGTCGAGCTGATGGTGTCCATCTGGCCGACGGTGTCACCGCTGTCGGAGAACTACGCCGAGCTCCTCGACCAGGGCCTGCTGGTCGGATCCGACCAGGGCGTCGAGTTCCACCAGGTCATCCAGGACAAGGGCATGGCCGTGCCGATGCCGGTGGCGTTCTACGACCCGACCAATCCCCGGACGCGCGAGCGCGTCTGGGAGCTGATCGAGCGGAACTACCTGTCCCACGGCATCCGCGTCTTCTGGCTCGACGCGTCCGAGCCAGAGCTCAATCCGGCGCATCCGGGCAACCTGTCCCTGTACGCCGGCCCCGGCGCCGAAGTCGCGGGAATCTACCCGCGCGACAACGCCAGGCTCTTCGCCGAGGGCATGGCCGCGGCCGGGCAGCCGCCGACGGTGCTGCTGTGCCGGTCCGCCTGGGCCGGAGCGCAGCGGTACGGCGCCGCGGTGTGGTCCGGTGACATCCCGGCCACCTGGGAGTCGCTGCGCACGCAGGTTCGCGCCGGGCTGAACATCGCTATCTCCGGCATCCCCTGGTGGACGACGGACATCGGCGGCTTTCACGGCGGCGACCCGGGTGATCCCGCCTACCAGGAACTCGTGGCGCGCTGGTTCCAGTACGGGGTGTTCTGCCCGCTCTTCCGGCTGCACGGCGACCGGCAGCCACGCGTCCCCACCGGCCATGAGATGACCGGCGGCCCGAACGAGGCGTGGTCCTACGGTGACGCCTACGAGCGGATCGTCGCGGCCCTGCGGCTGCGCGAGCGACTGCGGCCGTACATCCACGAGCAGATGCGCGTCGCGTCACGGACCGGGCTGCCGCCGATGCGGCCGCTGTTCGTGGACTTCCCCGGTGACCCGGGCGCCTGGCAGGCCGAGGACCAGTTCCTGTTCGGTCCCGACCTGCTCATCGCCCCCGTGCTTGAGCCGGGGGCCGCCGCCCGCGACGTCTACCTGCCGGCCGGGCCGACCTGGATCGAGGCCGCGACCGGTGCCAGGCACGACGGCGGCGCGGCGATCCGGGTGGCGGTCTCGCCCGACCGCATCCCCGTTTTCGCCCGTGAAGGAGCCGAGGTACTTGATGCCGTCCGCTAAGCAGGGTGGGCCAGTCGAACCGTCCGCCCCGGTCTGGCGCCCGCTCGGGGCCGACGAGATCAAGGTCACCGGCGGCATCTGGGCGGAGAAGCAGCGGCTGAACTCCGGCACGATCCTCGGGCACTGCGAGGCGTGGATGGAGCGCATCGGCTGGACAGGCAACTTCGACCGCGCGGCGGCCGGCGTCATCGGCGGCGGGCATTCCGGCATCGAGTTCGTCGACTCCGAGGTCTACAAGCTTCTCGAGGCCATGGCCTGGGAACTCGGCCGGCAGCCCGACGACGCGCTGGCCCGCCGCTACGACGCGCTCGCGGCGCGGGTGGCCGCGGCCCAGGAGCCGGACGGCTACCTGCACACCAGCTTCGGCCGGCCCGGGCAGCCGCCCCGCTACCACGACCTCGCGGCCGGGCACGAGCTGTACTGCTTCGGGCACCTCTTCCAGGCGGCGGTCGCCCGGCTGCGCACCGGTCATGACGACCTGATCCCGCAGGTCGCGCTCCGCCTGGCGGACCACGTCTACGCGCAGTTCGGCCCGGGCGGCCTGGCGGGCGTGTGCGGTCACCCGGAAATCGAGATGGCGCTGGCCGAGCTGGCGCGCGCGACCGGAGAGCGGCGCTACCTTGAGCTCGCCCGGCTGTTCATCGAGCGCCGGGGAACGGGCACCCTGGGCATCCACCGGTTCGGGCCGGAGTACTTCCAGGACGACATCCCGGTCCGCCGGGCGACCACGATGCGGGGTCATGCCGTGCGCGCGCTCTACCTCGCCGCCGGCGCACTTGACGTGGCGACGGAGACGGGCGACGACGGCCTGGCGGCCGCGGTGCGCGAGCAGTGGGCGAACGGGGTGGCCCGCCGCACCTACATCACGGGCGGTGTCGGGTCCCGCCACCTGGACGAGGCGTTCGGTGACGACTTCGAGCTGCCGCCCGACCGCGCGTACGCGGAGACGTGCGCCGGCATAGCGTCGGTGATGCTGAGCTGGCGGCTGCTGCTGGCCACTGGTGAGGACAAGTACTCCGACCTGATCGAGCGGACGCTGCTGAACAACGTGCTCGCCTCGCCGCGGGCGGACGGCCGCGCGTTCTACTACGCGAACACGCTGCACCAGCGGACTCCCGGCCCGGCGCCTGACGAGCACGAGCTCAGCCATCGCGCGGAATCGGGGCTTCGCGCCCCCTGGTTCGAGGTCTCCTGCTGCCCCACCAACGTCGCGCGCACGCTGGCGAGCGTCGGCCTCTACTTCGCCACCGCCAGCGACGACGGCGTTCAGCTGCATCAGTATGGCGACTACCAGGTGTCCACGACGCTGGCGGCGGGGACGATCGCACTGCGCGTCTCGGGCGGTTACCCGGCCGGCGCGGCGGTGGTGGTGAGCGTCGACGAGGCGCCCGCCGCCGAGGTCACCCTGCGGCTGAGAGTCCCCGGCTGGGCGTCAGGCGCGGCGGTGGTGAGCGAAACGCCGACCACGCGGACGCCGGGCCGGCTGGAAATCCGGCGCGTGTTCCGCGCCGGCGACTCCGTGCGCGTCGCGTTCCCAGCGGCCGCCCGTGCCACTTACCCTGACCCGCGCATCGACGCCGCCAGGGGCGCGTTCGCGGTGGAGCGAGGGCCGCTCGTGCTGGTGCTCGAGTCGGTTGACCTGCCCGCGGGATGGACCGTCAACGAGCTTGCGGGAGACCCGCACAGCATCGCCACCGACGAGGCCGGCGCCACCATCGACGTGTACCGCCGCCGCCCGGCCGCCGACGGCTGGCCCTACCTCGCGGAGCCGGCGGCGCGGGCGGGCGATGCCGTCCGGGTCCGCCTCATCCCCTACCACCAGTGGGCCAACCGCGGCCCCGCCACGATGCGCACCTGGATCCCGGCCTGGTAATGTCCCGGGAAACTCCCACGGCCCGGGAGGACAGGAGGAACCGATGGCCGAGGTCGTGCTGTTTCATCACGTGCAGGGACTGACCGATGGCGTCCGCGCCTTCGCCGACGGGCTGCGGGCCGACGGGCATACCGTGCACACCCCGGACCTGTTCGACGGCGAGTGCCCGGCGACGATCGAGCTTGGCCTTGCGCTGGTGAACCTCATCGGCGACGAGGCACTGAGCGAGCGGGCCACCGGAGCCCTGGCCGAGCTGCCGGCCGGCCTGGTCTACGCGGGCTTCTCGTTCGGCGGTGCCACCGCGCAGCAGTTCGCGCAGACCCGCCCCGGCGCGCGCGGCGCGCTGCTGTATGAGTCGTTCGTCGCGCTGTCCGCCGAGTGGTCCTTCGGCCCGTGGCCCGCCGGGCTCCCGGTCCAGGTGCACGGCATGGACAAGGACCCGTTCTTCGCCGGGGAAGGCGACCTGGACGGCGCCCGCGAGCTGGTCGCTGCCCTCGGCCCCGGGGTGGCCGAGCTGTACACCTACCCGGGCGACAAGCACCTGTTCACCGACAGCTCCCTGCCGTCCTACGATGCGGGCGCGACCCGGCTGGTGCTCGACCGCTCGCTGGCCTTCCTCGGGCGGCTGGGCTGACGCTCGCCGTCCGGCCTGGCTTACCAGGTCCCGCGGTGCTCCGGCACCAGCCGCACCAGCGGCAGCATGAGCAGCAGGATGGCCGCGAACACCAGCAGCACGTGCGACTGGACCAGGGCGCCCGCGGCGGGCGAGCCGGTGCGCGCGATCAGCGCGGTGGTCACCGAGACCGCGGTGATCGCACCCGACTGGCGGAACATGCCGCGCAGCCCGGCGATCGCGGCCACCTGGTCGGGCGCGAGCTGCAAGCTGGCGTTGTTCGCGGCGGGCACGGACAGTCCCATGCCGAGCCCGGTGAGCGCGGCGCCGATGGCCAGCCAGGCATACGGTGAGACCGGCGCCCGGACGGCCATGGCCAGCAGGCCGCACGCGAGTATGACGAATCCGGCCACCATCGGCCACCGGACCCCGGTGCGCCGCAGGGCCAGCGCGGCCGCCCCGGCGACGCCGATCATGCCGACGGACCGCGCGGTGAGCAGCGTCCCCGCGCCGAGGGAGGAGATGCCGTACCGGTCCGTCGCGTACAACGGCACCAGCGCGGAGAAGCCGAGCGCCGCCGCGCCGTACAGGTAGTTGATCAGGTTCATCACGCCGAAGCCGCGCCCGCGCAGCAGCCGGTACGGCACGAAGGGCGCCGCGTCCCGCCGCGCGTGCCGCACGAACAGGCAGCAGAACACCGCGGCGCAGGCCTCGCTGAGCAGGAACACCGGGCTGTCCAGCGGCACCGCGCCGCTGCCGAGGTAGCTGATGCCGAACATCCCCGTGACGATCAGCCCGGCGAGCAGCAGCACCCCCGTGATGTCGATGCGGCTGGCCGGGCGGATGGCCGAGGCGGGAATGAACCGCGCGGTGAGCAGGATGAGGGCGATGCCGATGGGCATGTTGATGAGGAAGATGCCGCGCCAGGACCAGTAGTTGACGAACAGCCCGCCGGCCACCGGCCCGACCATGCCGCCGATCGGGAAGATGGAGATGAACAGGCCGACCGCGCGGTCCCGCTGCTCGCCGAAGTGGTCGGCCACGATCCCGGTCGCCGACGGCATGAACGCGCCGCCGCCGAGCGCCTGGACGAACCGCGCGAGCAGCAGCAGGCCGATGTTCGGCGCGAGGCCGCAGCACAGCGAGGCGAGGGTGAACACCGCCGCGGAGACCATGAAGACCTTCTTGCGGCCGTACATGTCGCTGATCTTGCCGGCCATGGGCATGGCGATGACCTGGCCGAGCGCGTAGACAGAGATCGTCCAGCCGCTCCAGTTGATGGCGGCGTGCAGATCGTTCTCCATCGCGGGCAGTGCGGTCGCCACAATGGTCTGGTCGATGGAGGCCATGAACAGCCCGATGGAGACTATTGCGAAGATCAGCCAGCGCCGGCCCGCGGGGGGAGGGGCGGCCGCGCCGAGGACGAGCTGGCTGGTTCTCCTCTCGCCCTCCGCGACGCTCACGACCGCTAATATTAGTTGCTTGCTGGCAAGCATTCAAGGGATATCCCAAAAGAGGGAACGTGATGGATACCGAACTCGTGGCGCGGCTGCGCGCGGTCATCCCCAGGCTCGCCCGGGTGCTCAACGACACGTCCACCGGCGAGGACCTCACCCCGACCCAGTACTCCGTCCTGGCCCTGGTCCGCGTCCGCGGGCCGCTCGGCCTGACCGAGCTGACGGAGCTTGAGGGCCTGAACCCGACCATGTTGTCGCGGATCGTCAAGGTCCTCGATGAGCGCGGCCTCATCCGCCGCATGGCCGACCCCGACGACCTGCGGGCCGCCCGCGTCGCGGCCACCGAGGCCGGCGAGCAGGTGCACGACCGGGTCCGCGCCCAGCGCACCAAGGTGCTACTGCAGTGCCTGCATGGCCTGCCGCCGCACGTGACGGCCGCCCTGCTCGCGGCCGTCCCCGACCTCGAGGCACTGGCCGAGGCGCTCAAGCCGCCGGCCAAGCCGGTCAAGGGCTCTCCCTGCCGATTATCCAGAACGGAGGCGTGCGCCCGCTCCGCTCGCCTGCATCAGTCGGGCAGGCGGAAGCGCGGCAGCGGCGACGGCACGAGCAGCGCCGCGCCGACGACGCCGCCGATCACCGCGACCCACAGCGCGGGCCGCAGTCCGACCGCGGCCCCGAGCAGCCCGCCGAGCAGCGCGCCAAGTGGCCGCGTCCCGTAGTTGATGGCCGCGAACGCGCCGCTGACCCGGGACCGCACGGCGTCGGGGATCACCGAGGCGAAGATGGAGCCGATCGAGATGTCAAGCACCATGACGCCGAAGCCGGACAGGAACTCCGCGCCGAACAGCATCGCGATCACCGCGAAGCTGGGGCCGTGCGCCCCGTGGCCAGCTGCGGGCGGCACCGGCGCGAGCGGCACGAGCGCGAGCGGCGCGGTGAACGCGAACGCGCCGGCGACGTAGGCGAGCCCGACGCCGATCCGGGCGGCGACCGCCTTGGTGACCGCCGCGCCGAGCACGCCGCCGAACGCCCCGCAGCCGAGGATCAGCCCGAGCAGTCCGGCGCTGACGTGCAGCACCCGCACCGCGTACAGCATCGCGAGCGCGAAGAACATCAGGTTGAAGAAGTTCACCACCGCCACGCCCGTCAGCGAGGCCCGGACGATGGGGGAGGCGGCGATGAACCGCAGCCCCTCGGTGACGCCGCCCTTCCCGTCGTCCGCCGGCGGCTCCGCCGGGCTGATCCGGCGCAGGAAGAACGCCGACCCGAGGAAGGAGAGCGCGTCCGCGACGATCGCGAACGGCGCGGTGAGCAGCTGGGTGAGCAGCCCGCCGAGCGACGGCCCGACGACGAACGACATGGCCCGGCTGCCGTAGATGAGCGACTGCCCGTCCACGTACTGCTGACGGCGCGACGATCGAGACGAACAGCGTCTGGTCCGCGACGTTGAACAGGATGGACAGCGTCCCCGCCGCGAACACGACGGCGAGCAGCTGCCCGAGCGTGAGCACGCCGAGCGCCCAGCAGGCGGGGACGGTTGCGAGCAGCGCGCAGCGCCCCAGGTCGCAGGCGATCATCAGCTGCCGCCGCCGCCCGCGCCGGTCCGCCCAGGCGCCCGCGTGCAGGCCGAACAGCAGGCTGGGCAGCCATTCCAGCGCCGTAAGCAGTCCCATCGCCCCCGCCCCGGCGTGCAGCGCGAGCACCGCGGTCAGCGGCACCGCGACGGTGGTGACCTGGTCCCCGACCATGGACACGGTGGACGCGCTCCAGTAACGGCGGAACACCACGTCGCGCAGCAGCGGCGGCACCCGCAGGCGCCCGCGCCTGGCGCCTGCGGCGCCGGCCGGGCTTGCCTGGGTCGCGGGGACCGCCTGGGTCGCGGGGCTTGCCCGGCCCGCTGGCCCGGCCGCGTCGGTGCTCATGACTGGTCTCCTGGTGCCGGCTGGTCCAGCGGGGCCGCGTCCGGCCCGTCGCGCAGCGACATGTTGGGGAACCCGAAGTTCATCACGGTGACCAGCCGCGCGCCCGGTGGCCGCAGCTCAGGCCGCACCGTCCGCTCGAAGTACTGGTCGGTGACCGCGTTGATGCCACGCTGTATGCCAGTCAGCTCGTCGGCGGTCAGCCACAGGAAGCGGTCGCCGATCATCGCGGCCCGCTGCCACTCCTCGCTTTCCCGCTCCCGCACCTCGAGGTACTGCATGAGCTGGGTGAAGTACGACTCGGCGAGCACCTCGATGAGCAGGCCCGCCGCGGCCGCCGCCGCCGGGTCCTGCTGCACGTCATCCCACGCCGTGGAGGTGGTGGTCGCTCTCCAGGGCTTCTCCCGCCCCGTTCCTTCCCCGGTCTCCTCGACCAGCCCGTACTTGGCGAGCTGGCGCAGGTGGAACGAGCACGTCCCCGACGACTCGCCGAGGAGCCGGCCCGCCTGCGTCGCGGTCAGCGGCCCCCGCGTCCGCAGCGCCAGAATCAGCTTCATCCGAACGGGATGCGCGTAGGCCCGCAGCGCCTTGGCGTCCCCGAGCCGGGTAACGGTCCGCCCAGGAACCATCTCCGCGCCCGTCTCCGCGCTCGTCCCCCCGGCGGACTGCGCGCCCGTCCCCTCGCCGGCGCCCGTCTCCGCGCCCGTCCCGTCGCCCGTGACCATCCCCGCGCCCGGCTTCTCGCCCATTCCGGCGCTCATCCCGTCACCCATATTGCAAAGCTATCTTTGCAAAGACTTCTTTGCAATACTCGCGGCCGTACGGAAGGGCCTGGTTTTACTAGGGAACCGGACTTCGGGCAGGCGGCGCGTCAGGCCGCGATCGCGTACGGCATGGGCCCGCGGCGCAGCCACTGCCAGAACGACCGCCGCCGCGGCCGGGCGAGGATATGGCCGCTGCCGCACGTCCCCGCGACGGTGACGCGCAGCACCACGGGCACGGCGTCGCCCCACGGCGCCCGGACCTTGACGTGCCCGCTCCGCACGGACACGTCGTCCAGGTCGACGGCGATGCCCGGCTTGGTGATCAGCAGGATGTGCCCGCTGCGCACGTCGGCGTCGATGTGCAGCGCCGGCTGGGTGATGACGGCCTCGGTGAAGTCGATCTTGATGTGCCCGCTGGTCACCTTGAGGTCCATCCGGGCGGGCACCGGCCAGCGGCCGACCCGCTCGCTGTGCCCGCTGGTGGTGTGCATCTTGACCAGTTCCTTGGCGGGTGCGTGCCCGGTACCGCCCGGCAGCAGCGCCGTAAGCGGCACGGGTAGCGGCGCGAGCTCGGTCCCCGCGGCCGGCAGGTCAGCGACGAGGACCACGAGGTCGTCATAGGTGCGCGCGGTGAGCGCCCGTTCCAGCCGCTCGTCGAGCTCGTCGGCGGTCAGCCGCCCGTCCCCGGCCGCGACCCGGAGCGACTCCGCCACCTGGTCCCGGTCCGCGTGTGACACCCGCAGCGACCCGTGCCCTGCCCCCGCGGCCGCCTGCCCCGCCTGCTCCTGATCTGACATGGCACAAACTGTAGGACACCGACCGGTCCCCGCATACCCGCCCGGTCCCCACCTCACCCCCCTCACCTCACCTCACCTCACCTCACCTCACCCCACGAGGCGGCTTGCCTCCGCCGCAGATCTCTGACTAAAGTCAGAGATCATGGCCGATCCCGTCGCCGTCGTCCGCCGCTTCAACCGGTCCTACACCCAGCGCATCGGCGTGCTCGAGGACTCCTTCCTCGGCACGGGCATGCCGCTCGGCCCCGCCCGCCTGCTGTTCGAGATCGGGATGGCCCTGGCGGTCACCCGGGCCGCATCCAGCATCCAGGCCCCGCCGAGCACCCAGGCGCTCCGCGAGCGGCTCGGCCTCGACTCCGGTTACCTCAGCAGGCTCCTGCGCCGCCTGGAACGGGACGGCCTCATCCAGGTCATCCCCGACCCCGGCGACCGCCGGCGCCGCCTCGTCATCCTGACCGACGCGGGCCGGCGGCGCTGGCAGGACCTGGAGCGCCGCTCCGACGAGCGGGCCAGGCTGATCGTCGAACCGCTCACCGCCCGGCAACGGGAGCGCCTCGCCCGCGCCCTCACCGAGGCCGACCTGCTGGTGCGCGCGGCCACGGTGACGTTCGAGCCGGCCGACCCGGCATCACCGGTGGCCAGGGACGTGGTCGGCCGCTACTTCGCGGAGATCGGCCGCCGCTTCGGCTTCGACCCGTCCGGCGAGACCGAGAAGGACACCAGGGTCCTCGTGCCACCGTTCGGCGTCTTCGTCGTGGCGCTCTCCGACGGCGAGCCCGTGGCCTGCGGCGGCCTGCAGGCGATCGCCCCCGATACCGGCGAGCTTAAGCGCATGTGGGTCCACGACGACTGGCGCGGCGCCGGCCTCGGCTCCCGCCTGCTGCGGCACCTGGAGGACCAGGCCCGCGGGCTCGGCCACCGGATCATCCGCCTGGACACCAACGCCGCGCTCGCCGAAGCGATCGGCATGTACCAGCGGGCGGGCTATCAGGCGATCGACCGGTATAACGACAACCCCTGGGCCACCCACTTCTTCGAGAAGCCGCTCTAGCGGCACCACCCGCCCCCGCAGCGCGCTGTTCTACCGGTAAACTTTTCTCAGGAAGAAGACTTTTCACCCGATGTAAAGAAAAGACGTTCTAGACGTCTTTTATTTACCCGCCGTGAATTGTTTACCGGTAACTTCGGCCGCACCGCCCCGAGCAGCCCGCCCGCTGCCCGCCCCGCTGAAACCACGACGCAAAGAGCCACGACGCAAAGCGGAGCCACCCCGCAACCCGCACCCGCCGGACCAGTCTCGACCCGTTACCAAGGACCCGATGATGACCAGCCACGACCCTCACCTGGAATGGAAGACCCTGGGCGAGGAGCCCGTCGTGCGGACGCCGTGGTTCCAGGTGGGCCTGGCTGACGTCGAGCTACCGGACGGGCGCCGTATCGACCACTACCTGCTGCGCCTGCCCCCGGTTGTGCTCACCGCGCTGCAGGACGACCAGGGCCGGGTCCTGCTCATCTTGCGGTACCGCTTCATTCCCGGCACGTGGGGCTGGGAACTGCCCTCCGGCCTGGCCGATCCGGCGGAGGACTTCGCGGTCGCCGCGGCGCGCGAGACGCTCAAGGAAACGGGCTGGGAACCGGAAGACCCGGAGCTCCTGCTGCGGCTGGAAGCCTCGGCCGGGCTGACCGACTCCGTCCACCATGTCTACCGGGCTTCCCGCGCTAGGCAGCGGGGCGAGCCTGGCTTCGAGACCGTGCGCATGGAGTGGTTCCCGCTTGCCGAACTGCCCGCGATGATCGCCAGCGGTGAGATCCGCGCGGCCAGCACGTCGGCGGCCGTGCTGATGATCGGGTCTCGCCGGCCGGGCTGAGTGTCAGTCCCAGCCACTACCCTGTCCCTGGTGCGGCCGGATGATCGGGGCCGGGAGCGGTGAGCGAGCCGACGGGAGGACTGCCGATGGCTGACGACGCGGACGTGCGCCGCCTGGCGCTGGCGCTGCCGCACGTGGAGGAGATCGACTGCGAGGGCTTCGACTTCCGGGTCGGCGGCCGGGGCTTCGTGTGGTCCTATCCTGAGTACCGTCCGGGCAAGCCCCGGCGGATCAGGACGGATGTGGCGGTGCTTTACGTGGGCGACGAGGCCGAGAAGCAGGCGCTTCTGCTGGGCGAGCCGGACATTTTCTTCACCGCCCCGGAGTACGGCAGCTGGCCGCTGGTCCTTGTCCGGCTGGCCCAGGTCGGCGACGATCGCCTGGCCGAGCTGGTGACCGACGCGTGGCGGATGCGGGCGCCGGCGGCGCTGGCTGAGCAGTTCGACCGAGCCTGAGGACACGCCTGAGGAGCTTTCATGCCCGACGCGGCCACCGCCGCCGGACTTACCTACCGGGCCGCCCGTCCCGGTGACGTCCCGGCCATCGCCTGGCTGCACGCCGACAGCTGGCGGCGGCACTACCGCGGGGCCTTCTCCGACGCTTTCCTCGATGATGAGGCCGCGACCTTCCTCGGCGACATGTGGCCGGCCGCTTCGCCGCCCCCGACCCGACCGCCCGCACCATTCTCGCGGAACGCGACGAGGCGGTAGTGGGACTGGCGCACACCATCCTCGGCCGCCACCCCACCTGGGGCGCGCTCCTCGAAAACCTGCACGTCAGCTACGACTTGAAGCGCCAGGGGGTGGGTACCCGGCTGCTCGCGCTGACCGCGCAGGCCGTCCTCGAGGCCGCGCCCGCGTCGGGCCTTTACCTCTGGGTCCTTGAGCAGAACGCCGCCGCCCGCTCCTTCTACGAGGCGCGCGGCGGCGTTTGCGTGGAACAGCGCCCGGCCGGTGCCCCGGGCGGCGACGTGGCAAGGCTCAACGGCAGCAGGCCGGCCTGAGGATGGCCTGGCCCGACCCGTCGCGGCTGGTGTTAGTCGGGGGAGTCCACGCCGAGGAGGCCGGCGGTCTTCGCCCGGTCCTTGTGCAGCCGGTGGAAGACGGCCGCGTAACCGATGAAGCCGGCGAACAGGCCGATCGAGTACATGCCGAACAGGCCGCGGTCGCCGGACATCACCGTCACGTGCCGCCGCCGCCTGCCACGGCGATGACCGCCGCGATGTGCGAGACATGCGCCGAGCCGGCCCGCCGCGCCAGCAGCCGGGCGCCGAACCACCCGATGACGAGGCCGAACAGGACCGCGCCAATGTACGCCACGACGATCATGCCCCATCATCTCCCACCACCGGCCGGCGACAAACAGGAGAAATATAACCAACTGCTTAAATCCGCCGTGGCTCGCGGCCAGGGGAGCGAGGCCGCGGACCCGCCCGCGGGCGGCAACCAGCGCCGGGGCCGACGGCCTGCCACCTGCCCCGGGGCGATCATGCCGATGCGATTGGCCTAGCCGAACTCGCAGGGCAGGTGCTTGATGCCGTTGATGAAGCTGGACAGCAGGTAATCGGGTTCGCCGGCCGGCCGGATGTCCGGCACCCGGGTCAGCAGCTCGCGCAGGATGACGGAAATCTCGCGGCGGGCCAGGTGCGCGCCGAGGCAGAAGTGCGGGCCCGCGGCGCCGAAGCCGACGTGCGGGTTGGGGATGCGGGTGATGTCGAACTGATCGGCGGTGGGGCCGAACACGGTCTCGTCCCTGTTCGCCGCCTGGTACATCAGCAGCACCTTGTCGTTGGCCTGGTAGGCGTGGCCGTTCATCACGGTGTCCGCGGTCAGCGTGCGGCGCATCCAGATGACCGGGGACACGTAGCGGACGATCTCCTCCACGGCGGGCCCGATCCGCGCGTCGAGGTCGGCGAGCAGCAGCTCCCGCTGATCGGGGTGCTGGGTGAGCAGCAGCAGCGCGTGCGAGATGGCATTGCGCGTGGTCTCGTTGCCGGCCACCACGAGCAGGATGAAGAACGAGGCGAGCTCCGCCGGGGTGAGCTGCTCGCCGTCGATGTTGGCGCTCACCAGCGACGACACCAGGTCATCGGCGGGCGCCGCCGCGCGCTGCTCGGCCAGCCCGGTCACCAGCGCCGCCAGGTCACCGCCCGAGGTGAGGATCTGGGTGAGCGCCTCGTTCATGTCCTCGCTCATGAACTCCGGGTCCGCGCCGGCCAAGATGATGTTGGTGTTCCGCAGCACCATCTCGTAGTGCTCGTCGCCGATGCCCATCATGTCGCAGATGATCTTGAGCGGGAGCCGGGCGGACACCGCCTGCACGAAGTCGCACGGGCCGTTGCGGAGCAGCTCGTCGACGATGACGCTCGCGGCGCGCTGCACGTCCTCCTCGAACTTCTTGATCATCTTGGGGGTGAACGCGCGGGACACGATCCGGCGGAGCCGGGCGTGCCGCGGGTCGTCCATGTTGATCATCGAGCCGAAGTACTCGTTGAACTCCGGCGGCAGGTCGAAGATGCTGGTAGCCCCGGCGGCGGAGGAGAACAGCTGCGGGTGCCTGCTGGCCTCGGCCACGTCGGCGTGCCGGACAAGGGCGTAGTAGCCGCGCTCCGGCACGCCGAACGGCGACTCGCCCGCCTCGAAGAACGGCGGCGGGTCCAGCGCCCGCAACCGCGCGTACGCGGCGTGCCGCTGCGTGGGCGGCAACGCCCAGAAGGCGTTATCCGACAGGTCGATGTCGCTGATGAGGGGCTCGGGCATGGATGTGGACCGCCTTCCGAACTGCTTCGTCCGTCCTCCCACAATATTGTCCGCAGCGCGGCCGGAACGGGAGAGGGCCACGCGCCGCGCTACCGGAAATATGCGGGCAAATTGCCGGACGGTCCCTCCGCGTCATCGCCGAGGCGGCGGGGAAGCGGTCACATCCAGGAACTGGATCGTCCGTGATCGCGGGTAGCGTCCCCGCTATGGCTATCGCACGCTACCCGAGCTTCGTCATCGACTGCCCCGACCCCGCCGCCATGGCGGCCTTCTACGCCGCCCTGCTCGACTGGAAGCCCGACGTCTCCGACGACTGGGCCAGCATCCGCCCGGCGGACGGCAGCAACTGCATCTCCTTCCAGCAGGTCAAGGACTACACCCCGCCACAATGGCAGGCCCAGCAGGCGCCGCAGCAGATGCACCTCAACGTGGTCGTGGACGACCTCGACGCGGGCGAGGCGGCGGTGCTCGCCCTCGGCGCGACCAAGCACGAGTACCAGCCGGGCACCACCTTCCGGGTCTTCCTCGACCCGGCGGGCCACCCGTTCTGCCTCTGCGTGGAGTGAGGCCGTAACGGCGGGCGCGCGACCTGCGCGCCCGCCCGGATGCGCGCCCTTGGCGGCGAACGCCGTCATATGGCAACGTGACTGGGCATGAGTGAACTGAAGATCGAGATTGACCCCGCCGAGGCCGGCTTCGCGCCGGATCGGCTTCGCCGCCTGGACGAGCACTTCAAGCGGTACGTGGACAGCGACCTGCTCAAGGGCTGGCTGCTCACGGTCAGCAGGCACGGCAAGCTGGCGTATGTGGCCAGCTACGGCCAGCGGGACGCGGAGGCGGGCCTGCCCGTCGAGCCGGACACGCTGTGGCGCATCTACTCGATGACCAAGCCGGTCACCTCGGTCGCCGCGATGATGCTCTACGAGCAGGGCGCGTTCGAGCTCACCGACCCGGTGAGCAAGTTCATCCCGAGCTTCGCCAGCCAGCGGGTCTTCACCGGCGGCAGCGACGAGCGCCCGGTCACCAGGCCCGCCGCCGGGCCGGTGCGGATCTGGCACCTGCTCACCCACACCTCCGGCCTCACCTACGGCTTCCACCGCCAGCACCCGGTGGACGCCATGTACCGGGCGGGCGGCTTCGACCTCGGCCTGCGGCCGGGCACCCTGGAAGAGGCGTGCGACAGCTGGGCCGCCTTCCCGTTGCTGTTCGAGCCGGGCGCCGAGTGGAACTACTCGGTCTCCACCGACGTGCTCGGCCGCGTCGTCGAGGTCGCCTCCGGCCAGTCGCTCGATGAGTTCTTCGCGCAGCGCATCTTCGGCCCGCTCGGCATGACCGACACGGGGTTCTACGCAGGGCCGCAGGACCTGGGCCGGCTGGCCGCGCTGTACGCGCGCGCCGTGAACGGCAAGGCGGGCCGGTTCAACTCGCTGGCCGAGGAGGTACGCAAGCCGCCGAAGATGCTCAGCGGCGGCGGCGGCCTCGTCTCCACCGCCGCCGACTACAACCGGTTCCTGCAGATGCTGCTGCACCGCAAGGACAGCCCGGCGGGCGAACTCGACGGGATGAGGCTGCTCAGCCCGCGCACCGTCGCCTACATGGGCCGCAACCACCTGCCAGGCAACCAGGACCTGGAGCAGTTCGGCCGCCCGCTGAACGCCGAGTCGCCGCAGCGCGGCGTCGGCTTCGGCCTCGGCTTCGCGGTCGTACTCGACCCGGCCGCGGGCAAGTACGTCTGCTCGGCTGGCGAGCTGTCCTGGGGCGGCGCGGCGTCCACCGCCTTCTGGATCGACCCGGCGGAGGAGCTCACGGTGAGCTTCTTCACCCAGCTGATCCCCTCGTCCGCGCACCCCATCCGCTCCCAGCTGCGCCAACTGGTCTACCAGGCCCTCGTTTAGCGGCCCGGCGTATGATCATGACTCGAAAACCCTTCCGTATACTGCGGCCGCTATCCCGCCGGGAAGATCGCCCGCAGTTGCAGCATCGCGGCGAACCGCTGTTCCGGGTCGGCCAGGTCGATGCCGCTGATCTCGGCGAGCCGTCGCAGCCGGTACCGGAAGGTGTTGGTGTGGACGAACATCGCGGCCGAGGCGGCGGTGACGTCGCCGAAGGCGTCCAGCCAGGCGCGCAGCGTCTCGACCAGGTTGGTGCCGTGCTCGGCGTCGTACGCCGACAGCCGGGCCACGGGGCCTGTCGGGCGGTCGCCGTGCGCGGCGGCGAGGTCACGAAGCTCCATGAGCAGCGCCTCGGCGTGCACGTCGGCCAGCCGGGCGACGCGCAGGCCGGCGTCACCGCCGGGGAAGGCGCCACCGCCAGGGCCGGCGACGCTCGCGCGCAGCACGCGCAGGGCCCGGTCCGCGCAGGCCCGCGCGGCGGGCAGGCCGGCGGCGTCGTTGGCCACCTGGCCGATGCCGATCACCGGGCGGGACCGGTCGCCCACCCGGTCGAGGAAGTCGGTGGCGATCCGCACCGCCCGCACCTCACCGTCGGCCCCGTCGGCCCCGTCGGCGCCGTCGGCGGACACCGGGATCAGCCCGTACGCCACGTCGCCGACGAGCGCGGCGGCGCACCGGGGGTGGATGGCGGACAGGTGCATGGCGAGTCCGTCCGCGATCCGGGCGCGCTCGGCCGGGTCGGGGACGGCCAGGGCGAGCACCACGACGGGCTGGTCGGTGAGGCCGAGCCTGCGCACCGCCTCGAACGCCCCGATACCGCCCTCAAGCGCGGTCGACACCAGATCGGTGCGCAGCCGCCGGGATACGTCCGCGCCCGCCCTGATCCGCAGCAGGTGCAGCGCGACGAGCCGGGCCGCGTCGCACATCGCCCGCGCCCGGTCCGCCGACAGCGGCTCGCGCACCGCGGCCCAGATGGAGCCGAGCACCTCATCGCCGGCCCGCACCGCGACCGCGGCCCGGGGCAGGGTGAACTCGGGCAGCGTGGCGCCGTCGGCGGGCGGCTCCACGTACACCGGCTGATCGGAGCGGTACAGGTCGCGGAACACCCCGCGCTCGGTGAGCAGCCGCGAGTACCGCTCGGGCACCTGCCTGCCGAGGATGGTCTCCACCCGGGACGGGTCGGCCTCGTCCTGGCGCCCGGAGAAGGCGAGCACCCGCGACGAGCGGTCCTCGATGGTGACCGGGGCGTCGATCAGCGCGGCGACCGCGTTGGCCACGGAGAACAGGTCGCCGGACGGTATGCCGCCGAGCGTCTCCGCCCCGTCCTCGCCGACGTCGCCCTCGGCGAGCAGCGACCGCAGCATCGCGGCGAGCTGCGTCCACGACGCGCCGCGGGTCAGCCCGAGCAGCGGCACGCCGGACGCCTGCACCGCCGCGGTGACCTCGGCGGTGACGGTCACCGGCGAGCGCAGCACCAGGCCTGCCGCCTCGTACTTGCCGAGCGTGGCGAGCAGCGCCGCGGTGTCCTGCGGTGCGTGCACGCCGACGCCGAGCACCAGCGCCCGCCGAAACAGCGACGGCTCGTCGACCGGGTCGTGGATGGCGACCCCGCCGATCTCGTCCGGGCCGGCCCCGGCGGGCGCGGCGCACACCAGCTCGAGCAGCGTCCACCCGAGGTCATCGAGGACGCGGTGCAGGCTGGCGTGCGGTCGCATGGTCATTGACAGAACGCTACCCGCTGCCGGTGACAGGCCGTGACAGATGCCCCCAGACCAGCTACGCCGCCACCCACTCCGTCCAGGTGGTCACCGCGGCGAGCTCGGACGGCAGCGGCGTGATCCCGATGCCCGGCCCGGTCGGCACGTCCAGGTGCCCGTCGGCCAGCACGAACGGCTCCGTGATGTCGGTCTTGTAGTAGCGGTCGGAGGCCGACGTGTCCCCGGGCAGGGTGAACCCGGGCAGCGCGGCGAGCGCGACGTTCGCGGCGCGGCCGATGCCCGTCTCCAGCATCCCGCCGCACCAGACGGCGATGCCGTTGGCGGCCGCGACGTCGTGAATGCGCCGCGCCTCCAGGTAGCCGCCGACCCGGCCCGGCTTGATGTTGATGATCGAGCACGCCCCGAGGGCGATCGCCGCCGCGGCGGTCCGGGCCGAGGTGATGGACTCGTCCAGGCAGATGGGGGTCCGCACGGCGCGAGCGAGCGCCGCGTGCCCGAGCACGTCCTCCTCCGGCAGCGGCTGCTCCATCAGCAGCAGGTCGAACTCGTCCAGCTTCGCCAGGTGGCGCGCGTCCTGCAGGGTGTAGGCGGTGTTCGCGTCCACCTGGATCAGCAGGTCGTCGCCGAACCGCGTCCGCACCGCGCGCACCGGCTCGACGTCCCAGCCCGGCTGGATCTTGAGCTTGATCCGCACGTACCCGGCCGACACGTACCCCTCGACCTCGTCCAGGAGCTTGTCGACCGAGTTGGCGATGCCAACGGAGACGCCGCACGGCACCCGGTCCTTCACCGCGCCGAGTTCCCGGCCGAACGACCGCCCGGACGCCCGCAGCTCCGCGTCGAGTACCGCCGTCTCGATCGCCGCCTTGGACATCCAGTGTCCCTTGAACGGCTCGAGCAGCGGCCCGACGAGGGAACCGTCAACGTGCGGGGCGGCGAACAGCTTGGGCAGGAAGAAGCGCTTGAGCACGTCCACCGCCGCGTCCACGTACTCCGAGGAGTACAGCGGGTCGGCCATCGCGACGCACTCGCCCCAGCCTTCCGCCTCGCCGGACGGGTCGCCGAGCACCGCGCGCAGCAGCAGGATGTCCCGCGTGGTCTCCACCCCGAACGAGGTACGGAACGGCGCCACCAGCGGCATCGAGATCCGCCGCAGCTCAACCCCGGTCAGTTTCATCGAACATCTCCTCCTAGCGAAACCACGTACCAGCCGTTCCTGTCGAACCCGGTCACCCGCCCGCCGCCGCCGAGCAGGGGTGACAGCGCGTCGCGCAGCGCGGTCCGCCACGCGTCGGCGAGCGCGGGATCCGACAGCCGCATCGCCTCGATGTCGGCGGGCACCGCGACAAGGACAGTCCGGGCACCGCCAGGCGCGGGCCCGTCCAGCGCCAGCCCGTCCAGCGGTGCACCGCCGCGGTCGGGCGACAGCGCCACCGTGGCGCCGCGGTCCCGCTCGGCCCCGAACGACGCCGCCTGTCCGCGCCCCGCGCACGCCGCCACCGCGAGGTCGGAGCCGAGGTCCCAGTGCACGAGCATCCGGTCGGTCTCTGTCCCGCCGTTGATGGCATCGTCCATCGTGCCGTAGAAGTTCCGCAGGTACTCCACCGGCCGCGCGCCGAGCTTCACCAGGTTGAAGTAGGCGTTTCGCCTGATCAGCGGGTCGTAGGTCCAGGCGATCACCCGCACGTCGCGGCGCAGGCACCAGGCCCGCTGGTGCACCTTGAGCGCGAACCCAACCGACCGGCCGAGCCCGGCCTGCCGCACCCCGGCGATGTGGCTGTGCAGCTCCGCGCGCGCGGGCGGCCCGAAGAACCCGACGCACGCGCCGAGCAGCTCGCCACTCGCCAGGTCGTAGGCGCCCGACGCGTAGTTGCCCGCCTTGGTCATCGCGCGCAGCACGTCGAGGTTCAGCGAGGAGTTGCCGTCACCTGGCTCCCAGATCTCGTCGAACAAGGCGATCATCGCGTCGAGTTCGGCGAGCGAATCAAGCTCCCTGATGACGACCCCGGCCGCCCCGGCGGCCAGCACGGCTGCCTCGTCGGCCTCGGCGATCAGGTCTAGGATCATGGGTTCACCTCGGTGAGCAGCGAATCGATCAGCGCGGCGAGCAAGGTCGCCCGCCCCGGCAGCGAGTCGACGAGCACGTGCTCATCGTCAGCATGCGCCCCGCCGCCGACCGCGCCAAGCCCGTCGAGCGTCGGCGTGCCCACCCCGGCGGTGTAGTTGCCGTCCGAGGCACCGCCGACCGCCGCGGACCGCAGCGGCGGCAGGCCGAGCTCAGCGGCCACCGACGAGGCGAGCGCGAACAGCGCGTCCGAGGACGACGCGGCGAGCGGCGGCCGGTTCGGCCCGCCGCTCACCTGGAGCACCGCGTCGGGCACCACGGGCAGCAGTGAGCTCATCGCCGCGTGCACCCGCGCCTGCTCGCCGGTGTCCCACATCCGCACGTCCACGCAGAACGCTCCGCTGGCGGGGACGGTGTTCGGCACCGTCCCCGACGACAGCGCCGTGGGCGTCACGGTCGTGCCGGCCGCGGCGTCGGCCAGCCCGGCGACCGCGAGCACCTGGTGCGCGAGCTCGACGGTCGCGTTGACGCCGCGCTCCGGCTCGAGCCCGGCGTGCGCCGCCCGGCCCACCGCGCGCACCTCGTACAGCGACACGCCCTTGCGCGCGGTCTTCAGCGCGCCGCCGTCCGCGGACGCCTCGAGTACGAGCGCGGCGCGGCATCCCGCCGCCTCCGCCTCGATCAGCCCGCGCGACGTCGGCGACCCGAGCTCCTCATCCCCGGTGACGAGCAGCGTCACCCCGCCTGGCCCGGACTGGCTGGCCCCGGACTGGCTGGTACTGGACTGGCTGGTACTGCCGAGCTCCGCGAGCGCGTGCAGCGCGAGCACCAGGCCGGCCTTCATGTCGAAGCACCCGGGCCCGCGCAGTACCCCTTCACGAACCTCGAACGGGTGCGTCTCCAGCGACCCGAGCGGCCACACGGTGTCGTGGTGCGCGAGGACAAGCACGCCGCCGGAGCGGCCGGCGCCAGCACCGAGGTCAGTGCCGAGCCGCCACCGCAGGTGCGTGCGGCCGCCGATGACGATCCGCTCGGGGTCGGTCCCCAGGTGGTGCCGCCCCAGCGCCGCGACCAGGTCCGCGCTGCGCGCCACGGCATCCAGAACGGTGGATGGCGACTCGCACCGCACCAGCGTCTCGATGTCGGTGAGGATGGCGGGCAGCCGCCGCTCCATCGCGGCGACGAGCGGCGCCCGCCCCGTTCGCTCGGGCCCCGGCTGGGTGAGCACGGGGTGTTTTGCCACGTCAGCTCACCTTGGGCGTGGCGCGCGCGCCGAAGTGCAGGTATCGCTCGCCGGTGGCCAGGGCGTAGAAGGTGATCGGCACCCAGGTCTGCGCCTCGGGCTCGCGGACCACGTACAGGTCCTGACTGATCGCGTGCAGCGGGTAGGTGTGCACCGTGTCGCCCGGGGTGAGCTCGGCGAGCGGCCCGGTGATCGTGGTGCGGAAGACGGGTCCGTCGATCTCGCCCGCGGGAGTCTGTACTGGGCCCGGCAAGATCTCCATCAGTACGCCGGCCCGCTCGTAGCTGCCCAGGTGCGGCGTGATGTCGGTCGCCACGGGCACGGCGGGCGGCTCGATCGGCGCGGGCATCGCCACGCCTGCGAGCTCGGCGAAGATCTCCCGGTACAGGTCGCCGTACAGGTCGCGGGTGTTGCCGCCGTTGGTGAGCAGCGCCACCGCGAGCCCGGCGCCCGCGTTGCCGGGATCCGGCAGGATCCGCAGGAACGCGGCCTGCCCGATGGTGTTCCCGTCGTGGCCGATGAGCCGCTGGCCGTCCCAGCCGAAGCGGATCCAGCCGATGCCCCAGGAGTCGCCGAGCACGTACTTGTCCGGCACCTCGGCCTGGAATTCGGCCATCGCCGCGGCGCTCTCCGCCGACAGCACCCGGGTACCGTCCGCGGCCAGGCCGCCGGACAGGTGCATCCGGGCGAACGCGAGGACGTCGGCGGGGATGGAGGTGATCAGCCCGGCCGGGCCGAGTGAGCGCGGCAGCTGCCACACCGGGGCGAGTACCGGCTCCGCCCCCGTGTCGCTCTGCACCGTGTCGACGTGCACTGTGTCGGCGTGCACTGTGTCGGCATGCACTGTGCTGACATGACCCGCGGCGGTGCGGAACAGCAGCGCCTCCTCGGGCAGCGTTACCGTGTGCCCCAGCCCGAGCGGTGCGAAGAGCTTCTCCCGCAGCGCGGCGTCCCAGGTGAGCCCGGTGAGCTTCTCGATGACCCGGCCGGCGAGCGTGAAGCCGGAGTTGCAGTAGGACCAGGTGGCGCCGCTCGGGTGGTTCTGCTTGATGCCGGACATCAGCCCGACGTACTTCTCCACGCAGTCGTCGCCGCGGCCGGTGTCGGTGAACACGTCGCCGTCGATGCCGCTGGTGTGGGTGAGCAGCTGCCGCATGGTCACCGCCTTGGTGACCTCGGCGTCGGCGAGCTGCAACTCGGGCAGCACCTCGACGACCGGCGCGTCCAGGTCGAGCTTGCCCTCGTCGACGAGCTGCATCGCCACGGTGGCGGTCCACACCTTGGAGATCGACCCGATCTGGAACAGCGTGTCGGTGGTCGCCTCGATCTTCGCCGGCGCGTTCGCGAAGCCGTAGGCGGCCTCGACGAGTTCCTCGGGCCTGCCGCCCGTGCTCGCGTCAGCTCCGCCCCCGTGGTTAGGAGCAATGCGCAGGATGCCGAGCGACGCGCCCGGGACCTTGTGCCGCTCGGCGAGCACCGCCAGACGGCGCTGCCAGTGCCCCGGCCTGACAATACAGGTCGATCTTCGGCCGCTTGCTCGTGCCTGTGTACTGTTCCACCCAGTCCACCACCCGCTGGTTGTAGTCGATCCGATGTGACGGCGTGCCGTCGAGAATGAACAGGTGCGACGCGCCCGGGTAGCGGACGAGTTGCGTGTCCACGCCGAGCTCGCGCAGCGCCACGTGCCACTCCTCCGCCTGCCCGACCGGGCACCGGATGTCGGCGTCTCCGTGCAGCAGCAGCGTCGGTGTGGTCACGTCGGTGACCCGGGTTATCGGGTCGCTGGCCGAGAAGTCCCGGCCACGGGGCGAGGACGCGCCCCACTCCCAGTCCGACAGCTCGCGCGCGGCGTCCGAGGTGCCGGACATGCTTGTCAGGTCGGACACGGCCCCGCCGGCCACGGCGGCGGCGAACCGGGAGTCCCTGCTCGTCAGGTAGCAGGTCATGTAGCCGCCGTAGGAGTAGCCGGTGACGGCGAGGCGGGCCGGGTCGGCGGTCCCTTCGGCGACGAGTTCCTCGAGCGGCTCGAGGAAGTCCTTGGCGTCCGCGACGCCCCACGCTCCGACGGCGGCGGTGTAGAACGCCTCGCCGTATCCGTCGCTCGCCCGCGGGTTGACCAGCAGCACCGTCCAGCCACGCTGGGCGAGGACCTGGTGGTACACGTGCGCCGGGTCGGCGGCGCCGTTCCACGCGTTATGCGGCCCGCCGTGGATGTCGAGCAGCAGGGGCCCGGGCCCCGGTGCCTCGGGGTCGCGGATCAGCCAGCCCTCCACGGTCGTCCCGTCGGAGATCGTGAACTGCCGCGGCTCGCGGAGGTAGAGCTCGACCTGGCTGTCATCGGCATCGTCGCGGCTGGCATCGTCGCGGCTGGCACCGTCCCGGCTAGCACCGTCCCGGCCGGCACCGTGCTCGGTGACACCGGTCCTGGCGTCAGAGGCCAGGTCGACGACGACGATCTCGCCGTAGCTGGACGGCGTGGCCATCGCGACCGCGGCGTTGCCGCCCGCCACCGACAGACCCGAGACGACCATGGCCGGGCCGGCGGCGACTGGCCGCGGCGCCGCGGAACCGTCGGCGGGTACCGCGTACAGGTGGGTGCAGCCCCGGGCACGGACGCAGAACAGCACCGTGTTCCCGCCGTCGGTGAGCGCGGGAACGCCGCCCGGGTAACCGGGGGCGCCGCCCATAACGTTGCGGTCGAGCGATCCGGCGAGGTCGGTGATGCTCTCCGCCGGGTCGAGCGGTACCCGCAGCAGCGCGGCGTGCCCGATCGCCGCGCCTGGCTCGCCAACGCGGCTCCTGCCGATGACGATCAGCGCGGATCCGTCCGGTGTCCAGGCGGCCGGCGCGCCGTATCCGTCGGCGAGTGCGACCTCGACGGGCCTGGCGAAGCCGGCGGACACGTCGACGGTGTAGATGGGGGCACGAAACCGCAGGTCGGCGTCGGGTGCGGCCGCCGCCCCGAAGGCGAGGCTCGCCGAGTCTGGCGACCAGAACCGGGTCGCTTGTGTGCCAGTCGCCCTCGGTGACCTGGCGGACCTTGCCGCTGGCGAGGTCAAGGACGTGCAGGTGCTTGCGGATGGTGCGCAGCAGGCCCGCGCCGTCGGCCTTGTAGTCAAGGCGCGTGGTGACCACCGGGGCCGTCGCGCGCCTGGCCCTGGCCGCGTCATCCTCGCCCGGCATCGCGTGCAGGTCGACGGCCGCGCCGAAGGCGATCTTGGTCCCGTCGGGCGACCAGGCGGGTGCGCCCGCGCCAAGGGGAAGCGACGTGACCTGCTCGGGCTCGCCACCTGCTGCGGGCAGCAGCCAGACCTGGGCGGGGCCTCCGTCCGCGCGCAGGAACGCGATCTTGGTTCCGTCCGGTGACCAGGCGGGGGCGGCGTCGGCGGTGCCCGTGGTGAGCTGCCGCGCGGTGCTCGGTTGATCCGGGATGCCGCCGCCGGGCTCTGCGCCAGCCGTCGGCGCCGGCTCCGGCAGGCGGGGACCGCGGCGCGCCACAGGCTGGACACGTTCGTGTCGGCGGCGGCGTCGACGGTGGTGAGCACGTACACCACCTCGCGGCCGTCCGGGGACAGCGCCGGCTGGCTGGGCAGGGCGAACGTGGTGAGGTCGGCGATGCGCTGGCGTCGGGTCACTGGGGTTCTCCTGGTCTGCGGCCGCTGGTCGGCGGCTACTGGTGCGCGGCATGGCGGTGCCGCGCCCTGCGGCCGGGTCGTCGGCCGGGATGGGCGGCAGGCCATGGCCTGGGCCTGGGCTTGGCGATGCCGGTCTGGCTAGGTCACGACTGGGGCGCCCCGCATGCTGATGTCCTCATCGTCGGTCAGCCCGCCGTCGTCGGCCAGTCCCGCGGGGTCGATCCTGCTGCCGGGCACGGGCACCGCCGCGAGCAGCTTCCTGGTGTAGGCGTGCGCCGGGCTGCCGAGCACCGCCTCGGCGGGTCCGTGCTCGACGATGCGGCCCTGGTACATCACGGCGACGAAGTCCGCGACGTAGCGCACCACGGCGAGGTTGTGCGAGATGAACAGCATGGACAGCCGCAGCTCCCGCTGCAGCTCCCTGACCAGGTTGAGCACCGCGCCCTGGGTGGACACGTCAAGGGCGGAGGTGATCTCGTCGGCGATGATCACGTCCGGCCGGCCGGCCAGTGCCCGCGCGAGCGCGACCCGCTGCCGCTGCCCGCCGGACAGCTCGCCAGGCAACCTGTCCACGGTGCCCGCCGGCAGCCCGACCAGCTCGACGAGCCGCTGCGCCTCGCGGCGCCTGGCGGCGCGCCCGGAGATCCGGCCCGGAATGGCCCCCGGGGATCCGATTGGCAGCGTCACCGCCCGCTCCAGCACCGCCCGCTCCACGGCCGCACGCGCCGCGCGCTATGGCCTCGGCGACCGACTCCCCGGCGGTCATCCGCGGGTCGAGGGACGCGTACGGGTCCTGGAACACCATCTGCAGTGGCCGGCGGCCGCGTCGCGGCACCGGCTTGCCGCCAAGCAGGATCGCGCCCGCGACGGGGGCGACGAGCCCCACGGCGGCGCGCGCGAGGGTCGACTTGCCGGAACCGGACTCGCCGACAAGCCCGACCACCTGCCCGGACGGCACCACCAGGTCCACCGACTCGGCGGCGACGTGCGCGTGCCTGCCCGTGCCGTAGCGCACGGTCACGTTGTCGAACCGCAGCTCGCTCACGATGCCTCCCCGCAGGCCCGCGCCGGTTCGGCCCGTTCAGTGTCGTCCGGTTCAGTGTCGTCCGGTTCAGTGTCGTCCGGTTCTGGGCCGTCCGGTTCTGGGTCGACGGGCTGCGCGGCGGCCGTCCCGCCCGCCGGTACCGCGGCGGCTACCCGGTCGGTGTGCCAGCACGCGACCTCGCGGCCGGCCTCGTCGGCGACCAGGGCGGGATCGGCCGCCGCGCACTGAGCGTCCGCGAACGGGCAGCGGGCCGCGAAGGCACATCCCCCTGGGAGGTTCCCCGGGTCGGCGGGGCGCCCGGGTATGACGGCGAGCGGCAGCTCGCGTGACGTCTCCATGGACGGGACCGCGGCGAGCAGCGCCCGGGTATACGGGTGGCGTGCGTGGGCGGCCAGGTCGGCGGTCGGCAGGTTCTCCACGATCCGGCCCGCGTACATGACGAGCACCCGGTCGCAGACCTGCCCGACGACGGTGATGTCGTGGCTGATGAACAGCAGCGCCGCCGCCCGGCTCGCCTGGATCGACTTGAGCAGCCGCAGCACCTGCCGCTGCACCGTCACGTCAAGCGCGGTGGTCGGCTCGTCGGCGATGACCAGGGCGGGCTCGCCCATGACGGCCATGCCGATCATCGCCCGCTGCCGCATGCCGCCGGAAAGCTCGTGCGGGAACTGCCTGGCCCGGCGCTCCGCCCGCGGTATCCGCACCGCCCGCAGCCGGTCCACGGCGCGGGCCGCGGCGTCACGCCGCGACAGCCCGTGATGCTCGGCGGCGACCTCGGCGAGTTGCGAGCCGACCCGCTTGACCGGGTTGAACGACGTCATCGGGTCCTGGAACACCAGCCCGGCGTGTATCCCGAGGAACCGGCGCAGCTCCCGTCCGGTCATCGCGCTAGCCCCGCGCCGGCCGGCGCCCTGCCGGTCACCGCCGAGCAGGTCCTGGCCCAGCAGGGACAGCCGGCCCGCGGACACACGGGCGGGCTCCTCGAGCAGCCGGGCGACCGCGAGCGCGGTCAGCGACTTGCCTGAGCCGGACTCGCCGACCACGCCGACCGCCTCGCCGCGCCCGATGGTGAAGCTGACGCCGCGGACGGGACGCAAGGCCCCGGGGAACTCCACGCGCAGCCCGGACACGGACAGGACGGTGTCCGCCGCGACCGTTGCGACTGCTGGCTTTGGATCTTCCGTGGCCGCCGCGGGGCGCGCCGCGAGCGCGGAGCGAAGCCTGCCCAGGCGGGCGGGCCCGGCGCCGAGGCCGACCGCGAGTGCCTCGCCGAACAGGTTGAACGCAAGCCCGGCGATCACTACGGCCACACCGGGGGCGAGCGCGGCGGCGGGCCTGGTGTAGATGCCCTGCAGGCCGTCGGCCAGCAGCTGGCCCCAGTCGTAGGAGGGCGCCTGGACGCCGAGTCCCAGGAAGGACAGGCCCGCGAAGGACAGCAGCGCGTCGCCGGCGGCGATGGTGGCGTTGACGATGAGGGTCTCGCCGATGTTCGGCAGCACGTGCCTGCTGAGCAGGCGGAATCTGGAGACGCCGGAGATCCGGGCCGCCGCGATGTAGTCAAGGCCGGCCACCGACGCGGACAGCGTGCGGACAAGCCGGGCGAACGAGGGCGCGAGCGCGAACCCGATGGCGAGCAGCGCGCCCCGCGCGCCGACACCGAAGATCACCGCGAAGAACAGCGCGAGCAGCAGCGCGGGGAAGGCGACGGCGACGTTGACCGCGGCGGTGATGACCCGCCCGGCGCGGCGGCCGACGATCACCGGGGCGGTGCCGAGCACCAGGCCGCACGCCACGCCGATCGCGGTGGCCGCGAGCGCGAGCCCGATCGACAGCCGGGCGGCGACCAGGATGCGGTAGAGGATGTCCTGGCCGAGCAGGTTGGTGCCGAGCAAGTGCTTCGCCGAGGGACCCTGCTGCATGTTGAGCACGTCGATCGCGTTGGCCTGCGACGTCCACGCGGCCGGCGCGATGATCGCGAGCAGGAGGATGAGGGCGAGCAAGATCCCCGAGGCGATGCCCAGGGGCGTGCGGGCGGCCTTGCGAAAGGTCCCCGGCCGGCGGGTCAGCCTACGGCCGGCCATCAGCCCTCCCTGATCGTGGAACGCGGGTCGAGCAGCGCGAGCGCCACGTCGACGATGAGGTTGACCAGCAGCACGCCCGTGCCGTAGACCAGCACGATGCCCTGCACGACCGGGTAGTCCTTGGCGATGATCGAGGTCACGATGGTCTGGCCGAGGCCGGGCCAGGCGAACACGTTCTCCACCAGAACCGTGCCCGCGACCATGGCGGAAAGCAGCAGGCCGCCGATCGTGAGGGTGGCGGTCAGCGCGTTCGGCAGCACGTGCAGCAGGTAGACCCGCCAGTTCGGCAGCCGCTTGGCGCGGGCGGTGCGCACGTAGTCGGCGCGCAGCGCGGACAGGACCTCGAGGCGCAGGATGCGGACGAGGACCGCGATGGGGCCGAGCGCCATGGCCGCGATCGGCAGCAGGTACGAGGTGAGCCCGGACTGGCCGGCCACGGGCACCCAGTGCAGCGTCACGCCGAACACGTAGATCAGCCCCACCGCGAGCAGGAAGCCGGGAACGGCGGCGATCACCACGGATCCGGTGGTGGCGGCGAGCTCAAGGCCCCGCCGCCGGCCGTTCCTGGTCAGCACGCCGAGAACGAGCCCCACGGGAACGGAGACGATGACCGCGACGGCGAAGGAGTACCCGGCGAGCTCCAGGGTGGCGGGCAGCCGCTGGCCGATCACCTGCGACACCGCGATACCCGAGTCGATCGAGGTGCCCAGCCGGCCGGCGAAGAGGTCGCGCAGGTAGTGCCCGTACTGCAGCCACAGCGGGTCATTGAGCCCGAGCTGGGCCCGGCGGGCGTTGACCAGTGCCTGCGGCGCGTTCAGGCCGAGCGACGCGCGGACCGGGTCGCCGGGGACGAGATGGATGACCAGGAAGCTCGCCGTGACGAGCACCAGGGCCGAGATGAGGAGCTGCCCCAGGCGCCGGGCCGCGAACCGCAGCCACGGGCTGTCACCGAGGAAGGCGGTGCCTGCCTGGCCGACGGTGCCTGCCTGGCCGACGCTGCCTGCCTGGCCGACGGTGCCTGCCTGGCCGGCTGCGCCGGCCAGGCCTGCGCCTGGCGATCAGGCCCGCGGCCGGCGCCTGGGGAGTCTCCGTCACTGGATTACGCTCCTAGCCGAGCATCCGGATCGAGGACGGCTGGATGCGCCCTGGCTGAGCTGGAACGTGGCGCCCTTGGCGTAGCTGGTGATCGCCGAGTTGACGAACGGCACCAGGTCGACGTTCTTGTACAGCGCCGTCTCCGCCGCGTTCCAGCTCGGGCAGCCGGCCTGGCCGGCCGTCGCCGACGCCTTGGCCACGTCCGCGGTGTAGGCGGCGTTGTTGATGTAGGCGAAGTCGGCGCCCTTGGGCGGCGTCGCGCCGGACACGAACCCCACCAGCTGGGTCGGCGAGGTCAGGCCGACGGGGATGATCGCGACGTTCCAGTCGGCGGTGCCCGCGACGATCTCCGAGCTGATCTCGGCGTCGGTGATGCCGTGCAGCGTGACGTGTGACCCCGAGCTGGGACCAGGTCTGCTGCAGCAGGGTGCGCCGCCGCGGTGGCGCCGGTGCCGAGGCTGGTCGGGTAGTACAGCGCGATGGTCAGCTTCTTGCCTGCCAGCGCGGACTTGGCGGCGGTCAGCGTCAAAGGCCGGCAGGTTCGACCCGATCGTGTCGCCCTTGCACGGGCTGAGCGCCGGGCGCGATCGCGCCGGTGGCCGGCTTGCCGGTGCCCGAGCTGAGCACCTGGCCGAGCTGGCCGAGCTGGACCGCCTGGGTCAGCGCCCGGCGCACCGCGACGTCGGCGGTGGGGCCGCCCGGCTTCTCGTTGAACCACAGCTCGCCCATCGGCGCGTACACCGACTGCGAGTACAGGCCGGACAGTCGCTGGGTGTCGGAGCCGACGACCTGGCTGATGTTGGCCTGGCCGCTGAGCAGCTCGTTCGCGGCGGTCGTCATGTTGGAGACGACCTTAAGGCTGACGGCGCGGGCAGCCCCTGCGGTGGCGGAGGTGGCGCCGCCCGGCCCCCAGGCATAGCCCTTGCGCAGGGTCAGCGTGTAGGAGCTGCCCGGCACCGCCGAGGACAGCGTGTACATGCCGGTGCCGTCCGCGCCGTTCTTCAGGGTGCCGCGGTCCTTCATGCCGTTGCCGCAGACGATCAGCGCCTGGCCGACGTCGGTGACCAGGAACGCGTCAGGCACCGTGCGACTTGACCGTGACCACGCCGGTCTTGTCGTCGCCGGTGGCGGCCGCGCCCGGCGGTGCCCAGGTGCCGAGCGTGGCTGCTGGCGTTCTTCGGGTTGGAGATGAAGTTGATGTTCGCGGCCACCGTGCTCGCGGTAAGCGGGCTGCCGTCGGAGCAGGTGACGCCCGGCTTGAGGGTGTAGGAGGCGCTGGTGCTGTCGCCCGACCACCTGGTCGCCAGGTTCGACTCGACCTGGCCGCTCGGCGTGAAGTTGACCAGCGAGTCGTACAGGAAGTAGTCGACCTCGAGCGCGTCGGAGATGTAAGCGAGCTGGGGGTCGAGGCTGCCCGGGTCGCTGGGCAGCACGATGTCGGCCGTCTTGCCGCTGGCGTAGCTGCGCGCTTGCCGACGCGCCGCGGTCGAGCGCCGGCGCTCGCGTTCGAGCCGCCTGCCGAGCTGTGAGCTTGAGGCGCCGCTCGAGCAGGCGGCGACCGAGACCGCGGCGGCGGACAGCGCCGCCGCCGTGGTCAGAATTCTCTTTCGCACTTTCGCCCTCCTGAAAAGGCAAGTTCCATGAACCGGGTTCTGCCGCGTGCGCCGCGCGGATCCGGTGATCGGGGGTGGGGTCGGGGAGAGGGGACTGGCTAGCCGCGCCGCATGGCCCGGCCGGTGTGGATGAACAGGGACCGCCCGTTGCCGTCGTCGCCGACGAAGACCTGCGGGAGGTGGATGCCGTACTTGGGCTCGACCGGGATGAGGGTGTCGCCCTCAAGGTGCACGAGCTCGGTGCGCTCGACCGCGCCGACCAGCTCGGCGATCTCGCCGAGCGGGGTGTCGGTCATCCAGATCCGGCCGTCCTCGTCCTGGGTGATCTCCGACTTGCCCACCGAGTTGGCGTAGGTGCCGGTGTACTTGGACGCGTCGATCCGCTGCGGCTCGGCCGGCGGGAGGGGGTGGGCGGGGATCTCGACGCCGGCCAGCTCCGCCAGGAGGTGACCGTAGATCTCGAAGTACAGGCCGATCGGGTTGCCGCCGTTGGTGAGCAGCGCGATGGCCACGCCTGTGCCTGGCGCGCCTGTGCCTGGCGTGTCTGGGCCGGGGACGATGCGCAGGAACGCGTTCTGCCCGATGGTGCCGCCGTCGTGGCCGAACACCCGGCGGGGGACGGGGGTCGCCCCCCCGGAAGATGACTCCTCGCCGTCGAGGTCGAACAGCTCCCAGCTCAGGCCCCAGTGGTCGCCCATCAGGCCGAGCGGCGGGAGGGTGACCTCGACCTGCTGCATGGCGGCGACGGACTCGGCGGACAGGACGCGGGCGCCGTCCGCGGCGACGCCCTTGTTCAGGTGCATGGCGGCGAAGGCGAGCAGGTCGCGCGGGCGCATCGCGAGCATGGAGCCGGCCGGAGCGTTGGACTTCGCGAAGTTGTAGATCGGCGCGGGCACCGGGTCGCCGTCCGGGTCCTCCGGGTTGGGCAGGTGACCGATGGCGGCGCGGAACAAGATCGCCGAGTTCGCGTCGGTGGCCGCGTGGGTGAGGCCGAGCGGCGCGAACAGGTGGTCGCGCAGCGCCTGGTCGAACGGCTTGGCCCGCAGCACTTCCACGATCCGGCCGAGCACGCAGTAGCCGGCGTTGTTGTAGGAGAACATCTCACCCGGCGTGAACAGCTGCGGGTCTCCGGCCAGGGTGGCGACGTACTTCTCCACGCAGTCGTCGTTGGTGCCGGTGTCGGTGAAGATGTCGCCCTCGAACCCGGCGGTGTGGTTGAGCAGCTGGCGCACTGTCATCGTCTTGGCGGCGTCGCTGTCGGCCAGGACGAAATCCGGCAGGTAGCTGACCACGGGCTGGTCGATGTCGAGCAACCCCTCGTCGGCGAGCTGCATGACCAGCGTGCCGGTCCACGTCTTGGTGATGGATCCGATCTGGAACACCGAGTCGGTGGTGGCGGCGACGCCGGTCGCGTGGCTGAGCACCCCGGCGGCGAAGTCGATGACCTGCCCGCCCGAGTAGACGCCGATCGCGGCCCCGGGCACCTTGTACTTCGCGAGCAGGCCGCTCAGGTTCTCGCTGAGCCAGTGGCCGACTTCATCCAGGTTTGCCATGGGGCGAGATTAAGCGCACGGCTACCTTGGGTATTCGTCCGTCACGACGAAACACGGCGGGCGTGTTCGTCCGGCCGGACGAACCGGCGACCTGGCTACGGCACGGGGACGCCGAGGCCGGCCGCGCCCGGCTTGGACTGGGTGAGGCCGGGGGACAGCCGGTCCAGCCATTCCAGGGCGACCGCGGCCCGGTGCACCTTCTCCGCCGCGTTGGCGGCGGCGACCGCCTCCAGGTGGCGGCCGCTCGGGTAGACGCCGGCCGCGTTGCGCAGCCCGAACTTCGCGTAAAGCGGCGCGCCCGCGGCGATCAGGTCGCCGAGCTCGTGGCCGCGGACGATGCCGCCGAGCGCGTCGGGCGACTCGACGTACAGGTCGAGCGGGACGCCGGACGCGGCGCGCATGTCGCCGAGCTCGGCGACGGTGACGTCGGAGGGGATGTTGACCGTGATGCCTCCACCCCCGATGCCTCCACCCCCGATGGCCCCACCCCCGATGCCCGCCCCGGTTGCACTGCCGCCGGTTGCACTGCCGCCGGTTGCACCGCCGCCGAGTTCCTCAAGGACGCGGAGGGTGAGCGGGTTGGACGGTGCCATCGCCGCCGAGACCTTCCACACGATCGCCGCGGGCAGGTCGCCGCGCGCCTGGGCGGCGGTGACCGCGCGCAGCAGCCCGAGGTCGGCGACGAGGAATGACCTGATGCCCTGCTCGACGGCGCGCCCCACGTCCTCGAGCGCGTAGCGGAGCTGCCGGACGCCGCGTACCTGGTCGCCGTGGGCGGCGCCGTCCGGTGACCGCGGGTGGGCGCCGGGCCCGTACCGCTCTCGCGGGCCGACGAACAGGCACACTTCGGTCCCCGTGTCGTGGCCCGCCTGGGCCATGTCGCGCAGCTCGCTGGCGCGCAGCAGCACCGCGCCGCTGCCCTGCGAGACCCGGTTGACGGTGACGCCCTCGGCCTCGGCCGCGGCGAGCACCGCATCGAGCACGCGGGGCCCTTCTACGCTAGGGATCTCGATACGGAACGCCGCTCCGTCAGGGAAGGCTCCCGTGCTCGCTGACCGGCCCGTGTTCCCCGGCTGGCCCGTGTTCCCCGGCTGGCCCGTGTTCCCCGGCTGGCCAAGGCCGAGGTCGCTGAGCAGTCCGTCCGTCCACCGCATCGCCGCGTGCTCCCGTCGCTCTCGCCGTGCGCCTGCCTCCATTGTCCAGGCTCCATTGTCCAGCCGGGGCGCGCCAGAAGACAGCCGGGGCATCCGCCTCCCGGCGTTGTCGATTGCGGGGCCGCCCGTTCGTGACCATCATGAGGAGCCGGCGGAAGCCGGCCACGACGGAGGGAAGCCACCATGAAGCAGTACCTGCTTGCCGTGCACATGATCGAGGGGGAGCCGGCGCCGTCCGAGGCGGAGATCCAGCGGTCGTACCAGGCGGTGGACAAGTTCAACGCCGAGCTCATGACATCGGGGGAGTGGGTGTTCGCCGGCGGGCTGCTCCCGCCGGACACCGCCACGGTGGTCCGCGCCGCGGGCGGCAAGGTCGTCACCACCGACGGCCCGTTCGCCGAGACCAAGGAGCAGATCGGCGGCTTCTGGGTAATCAAGGCGGCCGACCTGGACGCCGCGCTCGCTATCGCCGCCCGCGGCTCGGAGGCGTGCGGCCGCCCGGTCGAGGTCCGCCCGTTCCAGGACATCCCAGGCGACGAGTAGCCGGGCAGCCATGCCTGACCCAGCGGCCCCGCCCGACCCGCAGGCCCGGCCCGATCGCGGGCCCGCCGCCGTCGAGCGCGCCTTCCGGGAGAGCGCGGGGCGCGCGGTGGCCACCCTGGTCCGCGTCTTCGGTGACATCAGCCTCGCCGAGGACGCGGTGCAGGAGGCCTTCGCCACCGCCACCGAGCGCTGGCCCGCCGACGGCATCCCGCCGAACCCCGGCGGCTGGATCGTCACCACCGCGCGGAACAAGGCGCTCGACCGGCTGCGCCGCGAATCGGCGCGGCCGGGCCGGGAGGCCGAGGCGGTCGCGCTGCTCGGCGAGCCCGGGCCAGAGTTCGCGGAGGGACCAGTGCGCGACGACCAGCTGCGCCTCATCTTCACCTGTTGTCACCCGGCGCTCGCCCCCGAGGCGCGGATCGCGCTCACCCTGCGGCTGATCGCCGGGCTGCAGGTACCGGAGATCGCGCGGGCCTTCCTGGTACCGGAGCCGACGGTCGCGCAGCGCCTGGTGCGCGCCAAGCGGAAGATCAGGGACGCGGGCATCCCGTACCGGGTACCCGACGATCATGAGCTGCCCGAGCGGCTGCCCGCCGTGCTCGCCGTCGTCTACCTGGTATTCAACGAGGGTTACACCGCCTCCGCGGGTGACAGCCTGGCGCGGGCGGAGCTGTGCGCTGAGGCGATCCGGCTGGCCAGGCTGCTCGTCACGCTGATGCCCGACGAGCCGGAGGCCCGCGGCCTGCTCGCGCTGCTGCTGCTCACCGAGTCGCGCCGCGCCGCGCGCACCACGCCGGCCGGCGACCTGGTGCCGCTGCCCGAGCAGGATCGCGGCCGCTGGGACCGGGCGCTGATCGCCGAGGGGCAGGCCATCGTCCGTGAGTGCCTGCGCAGGAACCAGCCGGGCAGCTATCAGGTGCAGGCGGCGATCGCCGCCGTGCACAGCGCCGCGGCGACCGCCGCGCGGACCGACTGGACGCAGGTCCTGGCCCTGTACGACCAGTTGCTCGCGCTGTCACCCACCCCCGTGGTGGCGCTCAACCGCGCCGTCGCGCTGGCCGAGGCCGCCGGCCCCGCCGCCGCGCTCGCGCAGGTCGACGCGCTGGACCTGGACGGCTACCACCTGTACCACGCGACCCGCGCCGACCTGCTGCGCCGCCTCGGCCGTCGCGCCGACGCCGCGGCGGCCTACGACCGGGCCATCGCGCTGGCCGGGAACGCGGCGGAGCGCGCCTTCCTCACCGCCAGGCGCGCCAGCCTCGACTAGCACCGGTTGTTGCCCGCCGGGCGTTTCCCGTCGGCGCGATTGTGGCACCCGCCCCCGTTCTGCTGCCCCGGTGGACATCTCGCCGCGCCGCCCGTTCAATAGCACACGCGGGAACACGGCAGAGAGGCGGCGACGGCGATGACCACCAGTGAGGCACCGGTCCAGACGGTAACCGGCGAACTGCACTACCTGGCCCCGGAGTCCACCGTGCTCCGCCGGTTCACCGCGCCAGGGAACAGCGTCAACACCGGGACGTACCGCGCGCATGAGATGCCGATCCGCAACGGGCGCCCGGTGAGCGGCCACTTCACCCTCGACCGCAACGGCTTCGCGATCACCGGGCACCGCTCAGCGGTGACCGACTTCACCGACAGCGACGAGGTGAACCGGGTCTACGCCGCCGAGGTGGCCGAGTTCGTGCGGTCGTACACTGGCGCCAGCCGGGTGGCGCCGCTCGGCTGGACGCTGCGCCGCTCCGCGGACCCGGGCGAGAACGCCTCCCAGCCGCAGGCCGCCCTGGTGCACGACGACTTCTCGGTGAAGGGCGGGCGCGGCCGGGCCGAGGCCGCCTACGCCTCCCACTTCCCCGGCGCGCCCGGCTACCACCGGGCGCTCATCACCAGCCTGTGGCGCGTGTTCAGCCCGCCGCCGCAGGACTGGCCGCTGGCCATCTGCGACTACACGAGCGTCGCCCCGGACGAGGGCCTGGACAACCGGTTGTACTTCGTGGACAAGATCCCCGACGACCTGTACCAGGAGATGCCCGAGGACGCGCCCGGCACCAGCGGCTTTGAGTTCCACCACCGCCCCGGCCACCAGTGGTGGTACTTCCCCGACATGACCCGCGACGAGGTCCTGTTCTTCACACTGAACGACAGCGACCACTCCCGCGCCTGGCGTGTCCCGCATAGCGCGTTCCACGATAAGACCGCCCAAGCCAACCCAGCCCCGCCACAGCATCGAGTTCCGCACCATCGCCTACTTCGAGTTACCCGCCCGGCAAACCCTGTGGCGACCGCGCGTCGGCCCGGTCCTGATGGGCCTCCACGGTAGCGTCAGGGGCATGAGCAGCGACGTGCTTGACGACGTTATCGGCTGGCAGGACGGCCACATCATCGCCATTGACCAGACGGCCCTGCCGCACCGGCTGGAGGTGCTGCGGATCGACACCGTTGATGAGCTCGTCGACGCGATCGTCCGGCTGGCCGTGCGGGGCGCGCCGCTGCTCGGGGTGGCCGGCGCGCTCGGCGTGGCGCTCGCGGTCCGGCAGGCCGGCCGCGAGGGATGGGACGCCGCCCGGCTGGACGCCGAGGTCAAGCGGATCGCCGATGCCCGCCCGACCGCGGTCAACCTGCGCCGCGAGGTCCTCGCCGTCGCGGCGCTGCGCCACGGCGGCGCCGGCGCGGTGGAGGCCGCCGCCCTCGCGGTTCGCGACGCCGCGGTCGATGTCAGCATGCGGCTGAGCGAACGGGGCGCCGCGTTCCTCATCGAACAGTGCGGCGCGGGCCCGCTCAAGGTGCACACGCACTGCAACACCGGGGCGCTCGCCTGCCTGGGCTGGGGGAGCGCGCTCGGCGTCATCCGGGCGCTGCGCGACCGGGGCGCCCTCGCGCACGTCATCGCGGACGAGACGCGGCCGCTGCTGCAGGGGTCGCGGCTCACCGCCTGGGAGCTGCGCCAGCTCGGCATCGAGCACTACCTGGCGGCCGACGGGGCGGGGCCGTTCCTCATCGCGCAAGGCCACGCCGACGCGGTCGTGGTGGGGGCCGACCGGGTGGCGGCCAACGGCGACGTCGCCAACAAGATCGGCACCTACTCCCTGGCCCTCGCCGCGCGCCGGGCGGGCATCCCGTTCGTGGTCGCCGCCCCGGAGTCCACCATCGACGAGGCGACCGCTACCGGGGCGGACATCCCCATCGAGCTGCGGGCGGATGAGGAGGTCACGTCCTTCGCGGGCGTGCGGGCCGCGCCTGACGGCACCCGCGCGCTCAACTACGCCTTCGACGTCACCCCGGCTGACCTGGTCACCGCGATCGTGACGGAGGAGCGGGTGATCCGCCGGTAACGCCGCGAGCAGCTTCTCGATGTCGCTGATGGCCTGGTCGCTGTCCCGGTAAAGCACCGCGTGGAGGCCAGCGAGCCGGGCCCCTTCGACGTACGGCTCGTAGTCATCGAGGAACACCACCTGCGCCGGCGAAACCGCGAGGCGCTCGCAGGCGAGGGCGTAGATCGCCGGGTCGGGCTTGCTCAGCCCGCACTCGTGCGAGTAGACGATGTCGTCGACCAGGTCCTCGAACCCGTAGGCGGCCTGCTCGCGTTCCCGTGCGCCGACGAAGCTGTTGCTCAAGATCCCGGTGCGGTACCGCGGGCGCAGCCGGCGCGCGTATTCGATCAGCTCCGTGTTGGCGGACCCGAGGTACTCACGCCACAGGTCAGCGAGGAAGTCCGCGAGCTGCCGCTCATCGAGTCCGAGGCGCTCGGTGAGCGCCTGGTGCACTTCTCGCTCGCTGACCGTGCCGATGCCGCCCCCGTGCCAGGCGTCGGCCATGCGATCGTTCAGCTCGCCGGTGGCCAGGCCGAGCCGGGACTCCCACGCCTCGCTCACGTCTCGCAGTGAACGAGGCGTGATCTCGAGCACGCCGCCGATGTCGAACACAACCGCCTTGATCGTCATGACCGCCATGCTGACCTCTCCCCTGGGGGCAAAGTCAAGGGAACCGGCGCCGCGATCGTTAGCGCGATGTGAATTCGATCAGGAGCCTTGACAGGTGATCACGTAGAACGTAGATTCGAACCAGACAAGTCTTCGAAAGTCTGAACTATTCAGAACCTTACACGCGGGCTGCCCGTTGCGAGCAGGAAGCCCCTGGCAGGTGAAGGCCGCCCGCGTTTGGACTGCTAGCGCCCGGGTAACTCGGGCGGGACCGGGAGCTTTGGCGGTGACTAGGACGATGGTCGACATCAGTAGCCATTATAATAATCTTCGCAAGCTTTTCCTGGACTATCCGCTTGCGGTCCGAACGGACGATCCCGGCGAAGACGGCGAGGCTGCTCGCTCGATGGTTCTCATGGTGCACGAAGGCCCCGTGTTCTATGTGCTCAGACTTCTTTCCAGGAACGGTCGTCCTGTCTACTCAGTTGCTCTCTGGCCTGCGGGGACGTTCAGGAGATTTCGGCGGACGACGATACGCCTGTTTCCGGCACGCTCGCCAACGCCCTGACCCAGGGTGTGCCCATCCCGCGAGACGGGTCACTGTTCGGATGGATTCACGGTGACGCCGTTGCCGCGCTTGTCGTCGTTTATGCCAGCGAATCAGAGGACCTAGTGCCATCGTGGGCGATCATGCCGCTCGCGGGTGCTCCAGAATTGCAATGGCCTCCGTTCTCGGATGAGCGCCTTTTCGGTAGCTGGTTCTGGAAGCACTACCGGGCCGGTGAAGTCGTCTGCCTCGGTAACTCAGTGGCAGAGAATCCGGGCGCCGTTTTCTGGGTAGACACCAAGGCAACCCTCGGCTCTGACTGCTGTGTGGTAAAGCGCGATATCGAGATTTCCGCCGGGTATACGCTCCCGCGTGGCCGCTACGTATACATTCATGCGCTGCGGGAAGGCAAGCAAGTACCTCCGCTGAAACAACTAGAGCGCGACAGCGGTAACATCGACCTCGCTGCATGGTACGACCAATGCCGTTAAGTTAAGGCTCTCTTGGGTGGCTTCAACCGACCGGAGTCCCTCCCCGCCGACGACTTCCTATCAGTTCCGGTGTCATATTTCCGACAAACCGGTCACTCGAATGACCGAAACTGATAGGAAGTCGAAAAAGTAGCCGAAACTGATAGGAGGTCAGCGGTTGCGCCGCCTGCCGGCTCGCGCCTCGCCCGGCAGCGCACCCAGGTCGCCGCCTAACTTAACGGCATTTGCATGGTACGACAGTTCGAGTTGTGCAGGCAGCTGAATTCAGGCTGGTAAGCCGTACGCGCCGATCAGTTCCGCGGGCAAGCCGCCGGATTCGCGATCGATTCCATCCTATTGCCACCGATACTGAAGCGGACGTGATTGTTGCACCTGTCACGTCCGCTCCGGTAAAGTCCGCCCGGCGAGCTCGGCTGCGGTGAAGACGGCACCGCGCAAGCAGGCGCCTCTCAGGTCGGCTCCGCGCAGATTGGCATGAGTGAAATTCGCGCCGTTCAGCAGGCTGTCGGCGAAAATCGCGCCAGCGGCATTCCCACGCTGAAAGTCTTTCCGCGCAAACGAGGTGGGCAGGACAGCGCCGTTCAGGCCTGCGTGTGAAGTCACGCGCGTCGGCGAGGGCTTGCGTGTAAACGGGCCGGCCAGGGATGGGGCGGCGGAAGCCGTCGAGCTCGGCTTGGCCCGTGCCGTAGCGGATTTCGCGGCGATTGGTGGCACCCGGATGATGATGACAACCAGAAGCGCGACCAGCATCAGCAGACCACACCACGGGGAAACCCGGCTGCCAGTGAACCGCGGTTCTCGCGGAGTCACCGGCAGGCTGGCGGGCGGGCCTTCCGGATGGACATGCGCACATCATGCCAGTTCAGCGTGACTGGTTCAGCGAGTTCAGGTGTGAGCGTCGACGTCGGCGCAATTGCGGCGTAAGCTCCACTCGGGAGAAGGGGCCGATGGTTACACAGATGTCGCGCATGCTGGTGATGCTCGCCGCGCTACTGGGCCACATGAATCCTCCCAATCGGCCGCCCGGGCACAAACCAGCGAAGCCCGCAACGCCCGTGACGGCGGCCCCCGTGACGGCTTCCTGCCCCTATCAGAGCTGCCGAGGGCAAGGCATCCGGCAGGGGGGGCTTAACTACAAGTGCAACCGGTGTGGCCAGGCCTCTTTCTACTGCACTCATTGCCTTCGCCTTTACCAGGACGGCGAACAGAGCCAGCACCAACATCCTCAAGCGGTATGACTATGCCAGACGGAGGAATAATCAATGCAAGTGCTGGCGTGGCTAACTCAATTGGCCGCTATTTCAGCGTAGTCAGCTTCATCCCGTCCTCTCTCTACATACTATTCGCCTACTTGCTGGTCGCGTCAGGGAGCTGGGACCACCCGCCCGACTGGAGCCACGCCTTCGTGTCGCTCGCCCACTTGGGTGTCGAAGGCGTCGTTCTACTCACATTCCTTGGTGTCGGTCTTGGTATCTTCATTCACCCGATTCAGTTCGCGATAGTCCAGTTCTTCGAGGGATACTGGGGAACCTGGTCTATATCTCAGGCTATTCGATACCGGCGAATCTTGTACTATCAGTGGCTCTGCGGAAAACTCAATGATGAAATCGTAAAAGCGATGAACAACCCTGACCCAGGGGAAGGGGCGGACGCTGAGACCGCGGACAGAGTGCGTGCGTCGATTCGGTCTAGGTGGGACGAGGCAGACCGCATCCGCAGCATGTTCCCGGAGAGCTTTGACGAGTTTATGCCCACCCGGCTGGGTAACGTGTTGCGTCGTGCCGAGTCCTTGGCGGGTAGCAGTACGGAATTGACGCTCTTCAGGCTGTGCCTCACCTTCTTTTGATCGCACCGCCTAATCATATCGATTACGTTAATGACCAGCGTTCGCAGCTGGATCTAGCGGTGCGGATGGTTTTCCTCTCGGCGGTTGCGACCGGGAGCGCGATTATCTTTCTTTGTCGTGATGGCGCCTGGGTGCTGATCGCCCTCATCCCGTACGCCCTGGCGTATTTTTCATATCGCGGCTCGGTGATAGCGGCGGGCCACTATGGCTCCGCTCTCGAAACGCTCATAAATCTCAACCGTTTCGCGCTCTACGAGCAGCTGCACGTCCAGCTTCCGGCCTCGACAGGGGAAGAGAAGGAAGCGAACGAGAAGTTGATGGGTTTGCTTGGATACGCGCCCGGCGCGACTATGGATTACAAGCATCCAGCCGTCGCGGAAGAAAACAAGCCCCAGCCTGCCATGCCAACAGCGCCCGGCGGGTAACGACCCGAGCAGTTCGAGGACCGACGCGCCGTACTTGGCAAGCTTGGCCTCACCAACGCCGCTGATCCCCGCCAGTTCCGCCAGTGACGAAGGCGAGGCCACCGCGATCGCCCGCAGCGTGGCGTCGTGGAAGACCACGTAGGCCGGCACGCTCTGCTCCTTGGCGGTCGCGCCGCGCCAGGCGCGCAGCCGCTCGAACACCGCCTCCTGCTCCGGCGTCAGCTCGTCGACAGCCAGCTTCACCGCACCGGAAGAGGCAGCGGCAGCGGAGGCACGGGAACCGCGCGCGCCGCGCGGCTGCGGCATGTCCCGGCGCAGGGTAACCGCCCGGTGCCCGCGCAGCACCTCGCCGGACGCCTCGGTGAGGGCCAGCGTCTGGTACTCACCCTCCACCGCGAGCAGCCCCTGGGCGAGCAGCTGCCGGACCACGCCGCGCCACTGCGACTCGTTCAGCTCGATGCCGATGCCGAACGTCTTCAGCTCGTGGTGCCCGTTCTCCGACACCTTCGCGGTCTTCTTGCCGAGCAGGATGTCGATGACCTGGCCCGCGCCGTACCGCTGGTCGCGTTCCCGGCCAAGCCGGACGATGGTGGACAGCAGCTTCTGCGCGGGGACGGTGCCGTCAAATGTCTCCGGCGGCGACAGGCAGGTGTCGCAGTTGCCGCAGGCCACCGCCCGCTCGGAGAAGTAGCCGAGCAGCTGCGCGCGGCGGCAGTCGGTGGTCTCGCACAGCGCGAGCATCGCGTCCAGGTGCGAGGCCATCAGCCGCCGGTGCGCGAGGTTTCCCTCCGAGGAGTCGATAAGCCGCCGCTGCTGCACCACGTCGGCCAGGCCGTAGGTCAGCCACGCGGTCGCGGGCGCGCCGTCCCGGCCCGCGCGCCCGGTCTCCTGGTAGTAGCCCTCGACCGAGCGCGGCATGTCCAGGTGCGCGACGAACCGCACGTCCGGCTTGTCGATGCCCATGCCGAACGCGATGGTTGCGACCATCACCAGGCCGTCCTCGCGCAGGAACCGTGCCTGGTGCTCGGCCCGCGTGGTCGCGTCAAGCCCCGCGTGGTACGGCAGCGCGGTGATGCCGTTGTCGGTGAGGAAGGAGGCGATCTTCTCCGTCGAGTCACGCGACAGGCAGTACACGATCCCGGCTTCCCCCGCGTGCTCGGTGCGCAGCAGGGAGAGCAGCTGCTTCTTCGACTCGTTCTTCGGCACGATCCGGTACTGGATGTTCGGCCGGTCGAACGACGACACGAACAGCTTCGACCCGGCCAGCTTGAGCCGGATCGCGATCTCCTCCCGCGTCGCCTGCGTCGCGGTCGCGGTGAGCGCGATCCGCGGCACGTCCGGCCAGCGCTCGTGCAGCACCTGAAGCTCCAGGTAGTCGGGCCGGAAGTCGTGGCCCCACTGAGAGACGCAGTGCGCCTCGTCGATCGCGAAGACCGAGATCCGGGACGCGGCGAGCAGGTCAAGCGTGCCAGGCGAGCGCAGCCGCTCAGGCGCGAGGTAGAGCAGGTCGAGCTCGCCCGCCTTGAACTGCTGCTCAACGACGTGCCGCGTCCCCGGGTCCTGGGTGGAGTTGAGGAAGTCGGCCCGGATCCCCAGCTGCCGCAGTGCCTGCACCTGGTCTTGCATGAGCGCGATCAGCGGCGAGATCACGATCCCGGTCCCCGGGCGCACCAGGGCGGGTATCTGGTAGCAGAGCGACTTCCCGCCGCCGGTCGGCATCAGCACGAGCGCGTCACCGCCGCCGATGACGTGCGAGATGATCTCCTCCTGCCGGCCACGGAAGCTCTCGAAGCCGAACACCCGGTGCAGCACGGTCGCCGCGCGCCGCCCACCGTCCGGCACGTCGGCGGCCTGCGGGGGCGGAGCGCCAGTCTCGGCATGCCCGGTGTCGGCAAGCCCAGTGTCGGGGGGCTCAGTGGGGGAAGGCACGGGCAAAATCCTACGGGGCCGCCCCGACACTCCCGCCTGGTTGCGGCCAAACACGCCCAAGGCGATGCGTCCCCGCCCGCGCCTCGCCGCCCGGCTCCGTCCCTGCCGCACCCCAAGGAGTCAGGAGGAACGAGAGCGGCTGCCTGTATCAGCGCCCCCCTGAGACGCCATGGTCACGCGCGCGGCCCGGCGGGGCTCAGGACTCGTCGAGTCGCACCGCTACGACGCCCGCGAGGATCAGCAGCCCGCCGAGGAACTGCATCCCTGTCGGCACCTGGTGCAGCAGCACCCAGGCGAACCCCGCCGCGAACAGCACCTCCGCCATGCGCGACGAAGGACCCCAGCTTCGGCCCCAGCCGCCTGACCGCCCCGATCCCGGTGACGTAGGCGATCGCCGCAGCGAGCACGCCCAGCCCGAGCACTGGCACTATCCAGCTGACCTGGACCGCCTGCAGCGTCACGTCGGCCGCGTTGAACCGCAGGGGGACCAGCCTGACCAGCCCGAGCAGCGCGATCGCGGCCGCGCCGACGACCATCCCGCCCCAGGTGAGCACCGTGGCGGGCAGTTCCTCGTCGCCGTCGGCGCCGGTCTTCTGCGCCGACTGGAAGAAGTACACGGCCATCGCGGCGGCCGCCGCGAGCGCCCACAGCACCCCGGCGAGGCTGACGCCGCCCGATCCCGACAGCTGGAGCATCAGCGCGAGCCCGCTCAGCGCCGCGACCCCGCCGAGCACGGTCAGCGGCCGTGGCCGCTGCCCGTGCCGCGCCCAGAGCCAGCCGACGATGATGACGATGCCGAGGTACTCGAGCAGGATCGAGATGCCGACGTCCATCCGGGCGATCGCGTTGAAGTAGCAGACCTGGCAGGCGGCCACGCCGACGAGGCCGTAGGTGACCACCAGCCGCGCGGACCGGCGCAGCAGCCGCCATCGTCCGCGCAGCGCGATCAGCGCGGGGACGGTGAGCGTGAGCGCCGCGACGCAAACCCGGGCGAGCACCGCCGCGGCGGGGGACCAGCCGGCCCCGATCAGCGCCGAGCCGAACGTCCCCGACGTGCCGAACAGCATCGCGGAGACCAGCCCGAGCCCGATGCCGGCGCCCTGGCCTGCCCCGCCCCAGCGGGACCGGGCCCGGGCTAGCAGGTCCCGGGCTAGCAGGTCCGGAGTCGGCGCGCCCTCGGCCGTGATGCCGGGCGTCCCGCCGCCCGCCGCGGGTACGATCCGGTCATCTGGTGCTCGCAGGGTCGGCATCATCCTGCTCCTCGTCGCGTCCGTCGCCGTCAGAGAAGCTGTAAGTGGTGAACAACAGCTATACTTATTACCCTAACCAGGGGCGGTGAAATAGGTCAAATGCTTTTTGCTCATGACACTGAGGCCTCGCTCAACGCGACCGCGGCCCTGGTCAACACCGCGCGCAGCAGCGGTGAGGAACTTCCCGACATCGCCGCGCTCGACGCCTTCGTGGCGCACTGGCGGTGGACAGGCAGCCGTACCCACGACCAGGCGGAGCTGGACGCCGTCCGCGCCCTGCGGCCCCGGCTCGCCGCGCTCTGGGACATGACCGTGGACGAGGCGGTCGTCCTCGTCAACACGCTGCTGCGCGACGCCAGCGCGCTGCCCCAGCTGGTCAGGCATGACGGCTGGGAGTACCACATCCACGCGACCTCGCCAGACGCGCCGCTCGCCGACCGCATGGCGGTGGACGCCGCGATGGCGTTCGCGGACGTGATCCGCGCGGACGAGCTCGCCCGGCTGCGCTGCTGCGCCGCGCTCGACTGCGAGGACGTGCTCGTCGACCTGTCCAAGAACCGCTCGCGGCGGTTCTGCAGCCTCACCTGCGCCAACCGGGTCAACGTGGCCGCCTACCGGTCTCGCCGCAGTGCTAGCTGACCACGGGCCTAGCTGGCCACGGGCCTAGCTGGCCACGGGCCTAGCTGGCCACGGGCCCAGCCGCAAGGCCGGTAAGTTGACTGGTTCGGCTGGCTGTCGAGGCGTTGCGGTAGGTGCCGGCGCGGCCGCGAAGGCAGCGGGACCCCGGGGGGAGTAAGGCTGTCCGGCCCGGGCGCGCCTGGCGCCGGGAGCCCGCCGCAGGCAAGCCGCCCGTGCCGCCGCGGCGGCCGCAGGGCGCCCGCCCAGGGCACCCGCCCAGGGCACCCGCCCAGGGCACCCGCCGCAGGGCACCCGCGCAGGGCACCCGCGCGGGGCGCCCGCGCAGGCCTCACGTATCACCCGTCCCTGCTCCGCGCTGCTTTACCGGTAAACTTTTCCCCGCAGGTAAACTTTTCACGTGAGGTAAAGAAAAAGCGTTCTACCCGACTTTTGTTTACCGGTTGTGATTTGTTTACCGGCAAGTCCGGCGGCGGCGCCTTGCCCGGCTGCCCGCGGGCAACGCCAGGCACGCCGTCACCTCGCGCACCACGAACCTGCCGCCGCGGCACCGCGGGCGTCGTGGCAGCCGGGCCGGTGCCGCCGGGAGTGCGGACGTACCTTCACCCAGCGGGGTCCCGCTGCGATCTGCAGCCGCATCGGCATCCACCCGAACACCTGGCAGGCAGACAAGCCAGCTAACTTACCGGCCGTGGGCCTAGCCGACCACGGGGCGCGGGTCCGGCCGGGACGCGAGCCAGGGTCCTTCCGCCGCGCCGAGCGGCGTGGACGGCGGTGCCTGCACGAACGGCCAGATCTCCTCCGAGATGGCGCGCCAGTCGGCGGTCGCGTGCATCGCGCCGAGGACGGAGAACAGGCCCAGGTTGATCCGCTGCAGGATTACGTAGGAGCGGGGGATGCTGGCGTACGCCGCGAGCGGGCTCTTGAAGTCCACGTACCGTCGGGCGACCGCCGAGGAGTACTCGCTGGTCATGGTCTGCGGGCCGCGTTCGCGGATCGTCTCGTAGAACAGCGACATGTGACTGATCACCTCCTCGGTGCCGATCGGCGCCCCGGCCTGGAGGAAGCCGGCCTCCTCCATGGCCCGGCGGAATCCCTCGGGGTCGTCGCGCAGGCACAGCGTCTTGACCATCTGGATGAGCGGGTCGAGCTCACCGGGAGTGAAGTGCTTCACCAGGCCGAAGTCGAGGAAGGTGACCCGACCGCCCGGCTCGAACAGGTAGTTGCCGGGGTGCGGGTCCCCGTTGAACGCGCACAGCTCGTACAGCGAGCGGAAAGTGAAGCGGTAGATCGTCTCCGCCGCCAGGTCCCGCTCCTCCTGCGGCCAGGTCAGCATCTCGGCGAACCGCGCGCCCGCGGCCAGCTCACTGGTCATGACCCGGGCGGTGGACAGCTCGTCGATGATCTTCGGCACGCTGGCGGTGGGATGGGCGTCGAAGAAGGCCGCGAACAGCCGCTGGTTCTCCGCCTCGCGCAGGTAGTCGAGCTCCTCGCCGATCCGCTCCCGCAGCTCCTCGATGAGCGAGGTCACGTCCTGGCTGGGCACGGCCATCTTGAGCAGCGACCGGATGAGGGCCACGTTGCCGAGATCGGCGGAGATCGCCTCGGCGATGCCCGGGTACTGCACCTTGACCGCGACGGCGCGGCCGTCGGCCGTGATGGCGCGGTGCACCTGGCCGATCGACGCCGCCGCGATGGGCAGCGGGTCCCATTCACGGAACACGCGCTCCGGGGCGTCGCCGAGTTCCGCGACGATGACGCTCGCGGCCAGCTCGGGCGACATCGGCGGCACGCTGTCCTGCAGCCGGCCGAGGACACGCCGGGCCGGCGGCGCGATGCCGTCGTCGACGTAGCTGGCGAGCTGCCCGATCTTCATCAGCACGCCCTTCATCGTGCCGAGCGTGTCCGCCACGTCCTGCGCGGTGCGCAGCGCCAGGTCGTCGCGCAGCTGCTGGCGGTGCTCCCCGGCGGCGGCGAACAGGCGAGGCGCGCTCGCTGCGTACCGGGCGCCGCCGCGGGCGGCGAGCCGCATCGCGGTCAGCCCGCGGCTGACCCGCAGTCTCCGCCCGGGGGCGCGCCCCCCCGCTCTGTCTTCCCGGGAGGACGACCCCCCCAGATCCCCCGGAGGCCCCGGCTGTCCGTCCGCGTCGGGGCCGATGGCGGAGCCCGCCATCAGACCGGCCCCGCCCCGAACGGAGCGGAGGCGACGCTTCGCTGGCCCGCTGAAGAAGCTGTCCTGCTCACTGGCCGGCCTGGCGCATCCGCAGGGCGATCCGCTGGCGTGCCTCGAGCACGCCAGGCTCGCCGAGGTAGACCGCGTTGAGCACGCCAAGCACCTGGCGGACCTCCGTGCGGGTCGGCGGCACCGAGCCCGCTGCCGGACCCCCGTCGCCGAAGCCGTACATGGCGCGGGCCCAGCCGGGCAGCGCGGTGACTGCCGCCGCCGCGAGCACCTGCCAGGCCTCGGCGAGTTCGGGCTCCACGTCGGGCATGCCGAGCAGGTACGCCGCGGTGTCCGCGGTGGACGTGCTGGTGGCGAGGACGGGCGGACGGCCTCGAAGTAGGCGGCCAGCTCGGCGGCCGACGCCGGCGCGCCGCCCTCGGCGTAGCTGGCGGCGGGAATCCCGATGAGCTCGGCCGCCGCGGTCATCTCGGCCACGTACTGGTCCTGCTCCGCCGGGGTGAGCGGCGCGCCGTACAGCTCGGCCGCGGCCAGGCCCGAGTCGACGAGCGCGGCGTGCACCCAGATGAGCAGCGCCGGGTCGCCGGCCGCGTACGGCAGCCCGGTCACCGGGTCGATGCCTTTCACCCGCTCGTGCACCTTGCGCACCCGGGCCGCGGCCGCGCGCGCCGCGGCCCGGTCCCCGTAGGTGAGGGTCAGCACGTACGCCGACGTGGTGGCGAACCGGTCGCCGGGATCGTCGCGCCACTGGCTGTGCTGGTCGACGCCGGCCATCGCGAGCGGGTGCAGCGCCTGGAGCAGCAGCGACCGTAGCCCGGACACCGGCGCGGACAGGTCCGCGTGCAGCCGCCAGGTCACGCTGGCCGGGCCGAAGAAGCCGTCATCGGCCGGTTCGACGGGGACGCACGCGGCGAACGCCGCCGCGGCGCGCTGGAAAAGCGGAGTACCCGGGTAGACCTCGGCCGTCATCGCGGTGACCAGCCCCCCACGGCCGGGGCGAGCCTGTGTGCGCAAGTGCCCATATCACCCCACGCTACCTCGCGGTGCGGGACGCCTCACGCCCGGCCTGGCCGGATAAACCGCCCGGATAAACGCCCCGGGTAAACCGCCCGCCTCAGGCCGCTGGCCCGGGGGCTGACCCAGTGGATGGTGAACTGGCTGACCTTGTAGTTGAGCGCGGCCAGGGTGGGGGTGATGAAGTTGCCGTCGATGATGGTGGACGCCTGCCGCTCCGCCGCCGCGATCAGGGGCTGCGTGACGCTCTTGAGCGTGGTCGCCTGCTGGAAGGCCACGCTCTGGGCCTGCGCGTACAGCACCGACTGGGAGAATTGCGGCTTGATGAGCACGCCGCAGGCCAGCCCGGGGTAGGTCCAGGAGTGGTCGGAGGACACCGGCTTGGACAGCGTGTTGTCGATTGACACGTCGTGCACCGACTGCGGGAGCTGCGGCAGCGGCAGCGCGAGCGCGACGCTGACCGTGCCAGGCGCGGTCGCGGTCGGCTTGCTGAGCACGCGGAGCACGTAGTGGCCGGTTGACGGCTTCCACCAGGACGGGCCCGGGTTCAGGTTGACGGTCGCGGAGGCGCGGCCGACAGCGTAGAACGTCGCCGAGTACCAGCAGGGCAGCACGCCCATCGGCTTGGACACCGAGTGGGTGAACAGGAAGTTGAACGTCGTGGTGCCGAGCGCGGGCTTGTCGACGCCTTCGATCTTCTGCAGCACGAGCGGCCCGACGTCGGTCGTCGCCGTCGTCGTCGACGACCACGGCCAGCCGAACGTGACGTGCGGCAGGTGGAGGTTGGCCCCGAACAGGTGCAGCGCGCCGGACAGCGCGGCGAGCACCGCCCACGCGACGGCACGGCGGAAGATCACGCCGACGATGACGAGCACGGCCGTCCAGCGCACCCAGCGCGGGACGATGTGGAACCAGCGCCGGCGCCTGGGGTAGCGCGGGCCGCCGGGCGGGCTCATGAGCACGAGCGTCTGCTGGTGACCGGAGGCGCGGGACCGGTTGGCGCCCGCGGGTCCCGCGGCGGGGCCGTTGGCAAGGTGCTCTCCTTGCACGAGCCGCCCATCGGGCAGCCGCACGGTCACCAGCGGCCCGGTGGGCTGGCCCGTGGCGCCAGGCGCTGGCCTGCGCTTGCTGGCTTGCGAGTTGTGCGAGCGGGACACGGGTGCCTGCGCTTTCTGTCTTTAAGACGGTCGCGGGATAGCCGAGGCTGAGGACGACGGGAACGGCGCCGAACGGGTCGCGGAACCGGCCGCCAGGCCGGTCGGGCGCGTCGGGCGCGTCAACGGGCGGCCAGTGCATCTTCTGATGCTGCGGGGTCAGCCCGGCGACGGAGTAGGGGAATTCCATGGCTGAGATGCCGTGCCGCCGCAGGATGCCACCCCAGCGGAACGCGGCGAAAGCGGCGGCCAGTGAGCGCACCGACTGCCGCCGCCGTGCGGCCAGGTCGATGCCGTAAACCGCGGCAGCGAGCTCGACGAGGTCGCTCGCGCACTGCGCGAGCGCGCCTGACTTGGTCGCGTACGCGGTGCCGTCCGCGTTGAGGGTGCCAAGCTTCTCGCCGTGCACCGGGGAGTAGCGCGGGTCAGCCTTGCACTGCATCCAGTCTACGGCAGCTAGCAGCTCCCAGCTGATTCCGGCGCAGGAGGCCACGTCGCGGTACAGGTGCTCGCCGCGGGCCAGCGGCGCCTTGGCGCTGACGAAGAAGGCGGTGGTGATGGCGTGCGGCAGCGGCTCGGTGTAGCGGACCGCGGCGGTTGCGACCAGGCCGCCCGTGCCCAAGTCCGGGAATGCGCGCGCTGCCGCGGGCGAGCGGGCCGGGCACGCCCGCGGTCCTGGTGGTCCTGTACGTGGCGGGGGAGACGGTGCCCGGCGAGACGAGCCCGGGGATGCTCGGGCCGCCGCCGCCGCCGCCCGCCGAGCCGGCCGCCGCCGGAGCCGCGGTGACGGCCGGCTGCGCGGGCAGGGGGGCCGGCGCGGCGACCCCCGGCACCCGCGCGCGGCCGGACCCGTACCCGGCCCCGGTATGTCCAGGCGAACTGCCTGCCGCACCGCCGGCCGCGCGGCCAGGCCCCGCGGCGGCGTGCTGGCCGGGCGCCGTGCCGGTGACCGAGGGCGTCGCGGCCGGGCTGGCGGTGCTTGGCGGCGCAGTGACGGTGGGCGGCGCGGTCACGGTGGGCGGCGCGGTGACGGTGGGCGGCGCGGTGACGGTGGGCGGCGCGGTCGCGGTGGGCGCGATGGCCGGCACCGACGGCTGGGCCGGCGCCGCGGAGACGTCGAAGCGGTACAGGTTGTACAGCTTCATCAGCGCGATGAGGTTCGCGCCGTACTCGGGGTCGGTCGCGTACACCCCGGTCAGGTTGTTGGCGAAGGCATCGGGCACCGCCCGGTCCGCCATCGCGCGGGTGTAGTAGCCGCTGGTGGCGAGCAGCTCGGCATGGTCGGCGATCGACTCCGCGTCGTTGTGGTAGACCCGGAACGGGGCGTCGACCGTCACCCAGTGGCCGCCCTGGTACTCGGCGGTCGGCAGGCTCACGCTGCCCGCCGGACCGGTCCCCTTGATGCCGAACAGGTTGTGGTACTGCGCGGCGAGGCTGCTGCGCCCCCACGCGGACTCCTCGATCGCCTGCGCGATCGTCACCGCCGCGGGCACGCCGTAACGGTGCTGCGCGGCGACCGCGCCGGGCGCGACCAGGCTGATGAACGCCTGCTGGTCCCTGGTGCCAGGCGTGGCGTACTGCCGGCCCGACGGGCTGGATGCGGTCGGCGACGGCGTGCTGGCGGGCGTCGCGGCCGGAGTCGCGGCCGGGGTCGCGGCGGCGTCGTCACCGGCGTCGCGGCCGGCGTGCTGGCCGGCCGGGCGAGGTCCGGGTTGCCCGCCGTCGGCTCGATGGCGAGTGTTCCCGCGGGCAGGCCGGGAACGGCCGCGTGCCCGGCCGTCGCCGCCAGGCCCGCGGCGGACGTGCCGCCCGTCGCCCGGGTATCCGCGCCCGCGGCCACCCGGGCGCCTGTCTTGGTCCCGCCGGCGAATGCGCCGAGCGCGCCGCTCGCGGGGATTCCGGGCACCGCCGCGGTTCCGGCAAGCAGCGGCGGTCTCTTGCCGCCGCCGCGTTCGCGTGGCCGCCGCGTTCGGTGCCGCCGCGTGCGGTACCGCCGCGTGCGGTGCCGCCGGTGGCGGTGCCACCCCTCGGGGCGCCGCCCTTTGCCGTGCCGCCGGCCGCGCCGTCGCCGACCGTCGCCCCCGGCGGGCCGCCAGTTCCTGTCGTGCGGGTCTCGTGGGCGCCGCCTTGAGCTGCCCGTTGTCGATGAAGCCGGTCACGCCGTGCGCGGCGAACTGGCCGCGCAGCGAGTGCGCGTTGACCGTGAGGCCGGGCAGCGAGTCGGCGCCGATGGTGTCGAGCACCCCGTCGGCGTAGCTGGTCACCACCTCGACGTGGCCCTCGTACAGCACCCAGTCGCCTGGCTGCGGCTGGTAGCCGTCGCCGAGCGGGTGCCAGCGCCCGTGCTCGTGCGCGTCGGCGACCATGGAGGTGACCTTCGGCGAGGCCGGGTTGGTGTCGACCCGGACGTCGGCCCACTCGGGCAGCGGCCAGGGGTAGCTCGACCCGCCGGTCACCCAGCTCTGCTGGCCAACGGCCTGCGCCGCGAGCTCGAGGGTGAGGCTGGCGAACGCCGCGCAGGACTCACCGTGATCGGCCCCGTCGCTGCTGGTGTTGTCCCAGATCAGCGCTTCCATCTGGGCCGGCGTGCGGCCGCTGGCCAGCCGCAGGTAGTACCCCGCGACGTTGACGATCGCCGCGCGCAGCTGCGCGTCGCCTGTCGCACTTGCCGCGCTGTCACCGCCCGCCGCCAGGGTGCCGAGCGTGCCGGGTTGTCCCGCCTGCTCCAGGGCGAGCAGGCGGAGTGGCACGCTGGTCGGCGAGGTCATCGTCGTGGCCGCCCCTGGGATGAAGTTGAGCCCGGTAATCACGCCGCCGGTGCTCACGGTCACGAGCGCCGTTGCCTGCTGCCACCATGGCTTCCTGACGGAACGCACGGGTACCACTTCCCCCCTTCGGCGATTACAGTCCTGTTTGCGACGCGCGGTTTGGGCCGGCTTGCCCGGCCCCTGCTCGGTTCTGTGCCTGACTGCGGCGTGCTCCTTCCCGCGGCTACTGCTGGCCGGCGACTGCCCGGACGCCGGAAGGCTGCCCAGGATGGCCTGCACCTTGGGGTTGCCAGGGTTGTCCGCGTTCTGGAACAGGATCCCGGCCTCCGCGGCGATCTGCGACGGCGTGCCGCCCATCCACTGCTGGAAGGCATCGCTAACGAGCGCCGCCTGGCCGTCGCCCGGGGTGACCGGGGAGGCGCAGCGGGCCGGGTAGCCCTGCCGGGTGACCAGCCGCGCGGAGCCGGTGTAGCGCTCGCAGTTCGCCGCGGTGCTCATCAGTCCGCCCTCGACAAGCGCGCCGCCACTGCTCGAGGTGAGGGTCGCGCCGCCGATGATGTTGTTGATCGCGCGGGCCGCGACCTCGAGGCTGTCGAGCGGGTTCGCCGCGCTGTACGGGTGGTGCAGGTTGAGCGACCAGGCGATGTCCCCGCCCTGGGCCGGCTGAATCGGCTCCAGGCCCTTGCGGCCGGTGCCCTGGTCAACGTAGCCAGGGTTGTTACCGCTGGTCAGCAGGGAAAAGACCCAGAGCACCTGCTGCGTGTCCTTGGCGCAGGCGAAGTTGAGCCCGCTCGGCTCCGCGGCCACGTCCGGGTTCGCGCAGGCCTGCTTGATCTCGGCCCGCACGCTGGTGACGCTGGCCGGCCACGCGGCGCTGCTGCCGCCGAGCGCGAGCATCGCCGCGATCACCCCGGCGACCAGCGCGACCACGCCGACGAGCAGCATGCGCCAGTGCGCGAGGACGCGCCGCGTCCGGGACCGCCTGGCCCGCTGCCGCCCGTGATTGATCAGCGCCTCGGTCCGCGCTCCGGTCCCGGGGCCGCCGGGCTGGTCAGCCGGCTCGCCCGCGAAGTCATCAAGGTACGGCTCGTCCGTCATGGGGCCGGGCTCCGGGTCCGGCAGCGGCCTGTCGGCCGGCATGGCCACGTTGCGCCACCCGGTAGCCGGATCCGGCGGGACGAACGCGAGCAGCCGGCGCTCGAGGTCCGCGGCCCGGTTTTCCAGGATGGCGATCCTATCGGCGTCATTGTCGCTATTATATTCGAAGTCCTGCGTCATGGTCACCCCTCGCTGGGCCGTCTGTGCTGGGCCGTCCGTGCCGGGCCGTCTGTGTCGGGCCGTGTGTGCTGGCCGGCGGCCCGGAACTTGCGGCGCCGGCCGGTGAGCGCACTCCCGCGGTGCCCGGTTACCGCGGCGCGGGGAAGTGCGCCGCGGTCGCCAGGATGATCACCGCCGCGTTGTGCATTCTCGGATCTGATTAGAACATGCGTACGAGTCTAGCGGAAACAATTTGCCGAATGGAACCCATGTTCGTAAATCTGCTTTCGAATTCTGTGTTGCCTGTTGCCTGTGGTGTTGAGGAGGCGTGAGGAGGCAAACGATCCGGAGTAGTGGGCGCGGCGGCGAGTGGCGTGCCACCATGGTTCGGTGCTCACCGTGCTCCTCACCGGCTACCAGCCGACGGGCGACACCGAGGCCGCCGACCTCGCGCGCATGGCGCGGGTCGCCGCCTCGGCCCGGAACCCCTGGTCACGGTCCTTGCCGCTGCACTTCACCGCGTCGGCGCTCGTGGTGCACCCCGCGACGAGCCGGGTGCTGCTGCGCTGGCACGTCAAGCACCAGCTGTGGCTGCAGGTCGGCGGCCACGCCGATCCGGGGGAGTCCGAACCGCTCGCAATCGCGCTGCGTGAGGCACAGGAAGAGACCGGCCTGCCCGACCTGTCGCCGTGGCCTGACGTCAGCCTGCGGCACGTGGTGGTCTGCCGCGTGCGCGCCTCGGCGGGTGAGCCGGAGCACGAGCACGCCGACCTGCGGTACGTCCTGGCCACGCGAAGCCCGGACGCGATCGCGCCGGAGGACGAGCAGTCGCCGCTGCGGTGGCTCAGCGTGGACGCGGCGCGTGAGCTTGTCGGCGGCAACAACCTGCGCGGCACGCTGGACCGGCTCGACGAGCTGTTCGCGGGAGGCCGCTAGCCGCATGGGCCGGCTGGGCCTATCGCAGGAAGCCGTGGCCGGTAGCTGTGCGGCCTGCGGCGTTAGAACCGAGTATGCGGGTATGTAGGAATGCAAGTGGTTTTATGGGGTTACGCCCGAGTCGGCAGGGTAGCGCCCGGTCCATGCTGAATGCCCGGTTGACGCCGTGCCTTATATCGATATATGTAAGATGCAGTAAATCTTTCGGCAAAAGATAGTCCCGGCCGGAAAGGTGACGGGCCGACCGTGGTGTCAGAAGTCATGTTTGTGGTAATTTGCTCGCGCCGCGGCCGGCGACGGCCCGGCGGTTCCTGCCTGTGCGCCCCTGGCGCACCGGCCGGATGCGTGTCCAATCATTGGCGTATCGATAGCAAATTGTGATACTTCGGCTTCGCGTCCTTAACGGGGCCAACTTACGCTCACGGCAACGTTAGCGCCGCGAAGTAAGCCCCCGCCGGGACCGGCCGAGGCGCACAACAGCACAGCCAAGGAGCACAATTGATGTTTCCGAACAGACGGCGGGCGCGCTCAGCGCGGGTCGCCGTGGCCGGGGCGGCAGCCCTGCTAGCTGTGGGCATCGCCGCGTGCAGCAGCGGCTCGTCCAGTTCCACGGGCAGTCCTTCGTCGTCGTCGACGGCGACCGCGTCCTCGACGGCCCCCCCAGTCGCTGGCGGCACCGCTAAGGAGGCGCTTCCCGCGGGCGTGACGCTTAACTGGATCTGGCCGTTCGTGCCGCTGACCAACGCCAATGAGTACAACGCCGAGGGCTTTCAAATGCTCATGTACCGGCCGCTGTACATGTTCGGCAGCAACGGCCCCTCCGTCTCGGTGAACTACCCGCTCTCCCTCGCGGACGCCCCCGCGTACAGCGCCGACGGCAAGACCGTGACCATCACGATGAAGGGCTGGAAGTGGAGCAACGGCGAGACCGTTGACGCCAGCGACGTCGTCTTCTGGCTCAACATGATGAAGGCCGAGCCGGCCAACTACTACGGCTACGTGCCCGGCCTGCTGCCCGACAACCTGGCCTCGTACAGCGCGACCGACGCCAACACGGTGGTGCTGCACCTGAAGTCCGCGGTCGGCAGCATCTGGTTCACCTACAACCAGCTCGCCGAGATCACCCCGATGCCGAAGGCCTGGGACGTCACCTCGGCGGGCGCGACCGCGGGCAGCGGCGGCTGCGCGACCGACACGGCCGCCGACAAGTGGGCCAAGTGCACCGCGGTGTTCAACTTCATGACCGCGCAGGCCAAGAACGCCAAGACCTACGCGACCAACCCGCTGTGGGGTGTCGTTGACGGCCCGTGGAAGCTGTCAAGCTTCAGCACCGCCGCCTCCGGCCCGGTCACCTCGTTCGTGCCGAACGCCGCCTACTCCGGCAGCCCCAAGGCGCAGCTGGCCGGCCTGACGTACTACGCGTACACCGATGACACGACCGAGTACACGGCGCTCAAGACCGGCCAGCTCGACGTCGGTTACATCCCGCCGGCCGACCTGCCGCCGGTCTCCGGCAGCCAGATCCTGCCGTCGACCAACCCGCTCGGGAGCGGCTTCAACCTGTCCCCGGCGTATCAGTTCGGCATTTACTACTTCATGATCAACTTCAACAACCCGACGCTCGGCCCGGCGTACAAGCAGCTGTACGTCCGCCAGGCGATGCAGGAGCTGATCGACCAGGAAGGCATGATCAAGAGCGTCAACCGCGGCTACGGCTACCCGACCTCGGGCGGCGTGCCGACCCAGCCGCAGAGCCAGTGGGTGCCGTCGGTGCAGAACCAGAACGGCGGTCAGGGTCCCTACGCCTTCTCCGTCGCCAACGCGACGTCGCTCCTGACCAGCCACGGCTGGAAGAACATCGGCGGCGTGATGACCTGCCAGAACCCCGCGCAGTGCGGCGCGGGCATCGCGGCGGGCACCAAGCTGTCGATGACCATGGACTACGCGACCGGGGTCCAGGCCTTCACCCAGGAGGTCGCGATCATCAAGTCCGACATGCAGCAGGCCGGCATCGCGATGACCCTGGTGCCGCAGTCGTTCAACACGATCATCGGTGAGAGCGCCCCCTGCAAGCCGACCCAGGCCAGCTGCAAGTGGGACATCCTCAACTTCGGCGGGTGGAACTTCAACGGCCCCGGCTTCGAGCCCACCGGTGAGCCGCTCTTCCAGACCGGCGCGTCGTCGAACTCGGGTAGCTACTCCGACCCGCAGATGGACACCCTGATCAACGCCACGCACACCAGCTCCAGCCTGTCGGTGTTCCAGCAGTACGCGACCTACACCGCCGAGCAGCTGCCGTTCATCTGGATGCCAAACGGATACGCGGTGCAAGCGGTCACCGGCAAGCTGGCGAACGTGGGCTTCAACCCGCTCTTCACGACCCTGCCCGAGTACTGGAACTTCACCAAGTAACCAGCGGGTAGCTTGGCCGCGGTCCCGCCCCGGTGCACTCGGGGCGGGGCCGCGTCCGGCATGAGAAAGGACAAAGAAACCGTGGTCGGTTTCCTGATTCGCCGGGTGGGACAGTCGATCTTCGTTCTGTTCATCGTCACCGCGGCCACCCTCGGGCTGGTGCACCTGTTTCCCGGCGGCCCGGTCCGCGCACTGCTCGGTGTGCGGGCGAGCCCGTTCCTGATCAACTACTACAACAACCTGTACGGGTTCAATAAGCCGTTCTACGAGCAGTACCTCAAATGGGTCGGCCAGCTGCTGCACGGCAACCTCGGCTTCTCCGACAAGCTGAACCTGTCGGTGGCCGGCCTGATGGCCCAGGACCTCCCTAAGACCGCCATCCTCGCCATCCTCGGTTTCCTCGTGGCCCTCATCTTCGGCATCCCGCTCGGCGTCTACCAGGCGGTGCGCCGCAACAGCGTGAGCGACTACGTGCTCACCGGGATCTCCTTCCTTGGCTACTCGACCCCCACGTTCTTCCTCGGGCTCGTGCTCGTCGACTGGTTCGCGATCGACGTTCACCTGTTCCCCCCGTTCGCGCCGCAGTCGTCCTCGGTGCTCGGGATCCTGGGTGATCCGCACGCGCTCGTCCTGCCCGTGTTCACCTACGCGTTCGGCTTCTACGCGATCTGGTCGCGGTACATGCGCTCTAACGTGCTCGACAACCTCGTGCAGGACTACGTGCGCACCGCGCGGGCCAAGGGCGCGAGCGAGCGCCAGGTGATCTGGGGCCACGTGTTCCGCAACTCGCTGGTGTCGATCATTACCCTGCTCGGCCTGTCGCTGCCGGCCCTCGTCGGCGGCGCGATCCTGATCGAGGTCGTCTTCAACTTCCCCGGCATGGGGCTGGCGTTCTACCAGGCGGCGCTCAACAACGACTTCAACGTGCTGCTCGGCTTCACCGTGATCGCCACGACCGCGACGATCGCGGGGAACCTGCTTGCCGACATCGGCTACGGCCTGCTCGACCCGAGGGTGAGGTACTGATGTCCGTCCCGGAGGCACAAGTCATCGCCGCCACCGACGCCGAACTCGGCCTCGTCCCGTCGGATAAGCCACGCAGCATCTGGTACCGCGCCTGGGAAGTGTTCGCGCAGAACAAGCTCGCCCTGGCCGGCCTCGCCTTCATCGCCTTCATCCTGCTGTTCTGCTTCGTCGGGCCCTACATCTACGTGACCAACCAGACCAGCACCAACCTGATTAACTACCTGTGCAAGCCGTCCGGCTCGCACCTGCTCGGCTGCAACGACCTCGGGTACGACGAGCTGGGACGGCTTATGGCCGGCGGCCAGACCTCGCTCGAGGTGGGCCTGGCCGCGGCCGTCGTGTCGGTGTTCGTCGGGACCATCTACGGCGCGATCTCCGGCTTCGCCGGCGGGTTCGTCGACGCGCTCATGATGCGGATCGTGGACGCCGGGCTCTCCCTGCCGTCGCTGGTGATCATCATGATCCTGTCGGTCATCTTCCACCCGACGCCGACCGTGATCATCTTCATCATCGCGGTGTTCTACTGGTTCGGCGTCGCCCGGCTGGTCCGCGGCGAGACCCTCTCGCTGCGCAACCGCGAGTACGTGCAGGCCGTCCGCGTGATCGGCGGCCGGCCGCTGCGCTCGGTGATCAAGCACATCGTGCCCAACGCGATCGGGACGATCATCGTCCAGGCGACGTTCGCGGTCGCCGACGCGATCCTCACGCTGTCGATCCTGGGCTTCCTCACCCTCGGCATCGCCCCGCCCGACACGGACTGGGGCTCGATGCTGCAGGGCGGCCTCACCTACATCCAGGGCGGCAACTACTGGTGGCTGATCTACCCGCCGGGCGTGGCGATCATCTTGACCTGTATCTCGTTCAACTTCATCGGTGACGCGCTCCGCGACGCGTTCGAGACCCGGCTGCAGCGCCGGTAAGGGGGACAACAAGTCGTGGCGCTCCTAGAAATCACCGACCTGCGCACCGAGATCCAGTTGCGGGACGGGGTCGTGCACGCCGTTGACGGCGTGTCGCTGGAGGTTGCCGAGGGCGAGACGCTCGGCGTCGTCGGCGAGTCCGGCTGCGGCAAGACCATGACCGCGCTGTCGATCATGCAGCTGCTGCCCAACGGCGGCCGCATCGCGGGCGGCACGATCAAGCTGGCGGGCAAGGAAGTCACCCAGTTGCGGCCGGAGGAACTGCGCAAGATGCGCGGCGACGACGTCGGGATGATCTTCCAGGACCCGCTGTCGTCGCTCAACCCGACGCACACCGTGGGCAAGCAGATCGCCGAGGCGGTGCTACTGCACCGCGACGTCAGCAAGCAGGACGCGTACGAGCGGGCGGTCGAGGTCCTCGACCTGGTCGGCCTGCCCCGGTCGCGGGAGCGGGTGGATGAGTACCCGCACCAGTTCTCTGGCGGTATGCGGCAGCGCGTCATGATCGCGATGGCACTGGCCTGCGAGCCCAAGCTGCTCATCGCCGACGAGCCGACCACCGCGCTCGACGTCACGATCCAGAAGCAGATCCTCGAGCTCATCGACAGCCTGCGGCACCGGCTCGGCATGGCGGTCATCCTGGTCACCCACGACCTCGGCGTCATCGCCGGGCGCGCGGACCGGGTCGCGGTGATGTACGCCGGCAAGGTGGTGGAGACCACCGACACCTCCGCGCTGTACGCGAACCCGCGCCACCCGTACACCGAGGCGCTCTTCCATGCGCTGCCGGAGAAGTCGGCGGAGACGCGGGTGCGGCTGTACTCCATTCCCGGCGCGCCGCCGGACCTGGTCAACCCGCCGGCCGGCTGCCGGTTCGCGCCGCGCTGCCGGTACGCGACCGATAAGTGCCGCGCCGAGCCGCCGGCGCTGCTCGGCGAGACCACGGCGCACACCTACGCCTGCTTCTTCCCCGTGGGCGCGAAGGAGAAGACGGTCGGCGGCCAGCTCACCGTGGTCGAGCCGCTCGCCGAGACCGAGGTCGATGCGGTCGAGCAGCCCGCACCGGGCAGCGTGGTGCTCGCGGCCAAGGACCTGGTCAAGGACTTCCCCGTGACCAAGGGGATGCTGCAGCGGCGGGTCGGCGCGGTCAGCGCGGTGGCCGGAGTGTCCTTCGACATCCGCAAGGGCGAGACCCTCGGCCTGGTCGGCGAGTCCGGCTGCGGCAAGACCACGATCGGCCGCATGCTTGTCGGCCTGGACAAGCCGACGAGCGGCACGATCAGCTTCGGCGGCAAGGACCTGGCCCGCTCGAGCGGGCGGGAGTACCGCCGCGAGCGGCGGGACATCCAGTACATGTTCCAGGACTCCTACGCGTCGCTCGACCCCCGCATGCGGGCCGGGTCCATCCTGCGCGAGCCGCTGATCGTGCAGGGCATCGGCTCGCGCCGCGAGCAGCACGAACGGGTCAAGGACATGCTCGGCAAGGTGGGGCTGCCCGCCTCGTGGACCGAGCGCTACCCGCACGAGTTCTCCGGCGGGCAGCGGCAGCGGCTCGGCTTCGCCCGCGCGCTCATGCTCAACCCGCAGCTGATCATCGCCGACGAGCCGGTCTCCGCGCTCGACGTGTCCATCCAGGCCCAGGTGCTCAACATGATGCGCGACCTGCAGCACGAGCTCGGCCTGACCTACCTGTTCATCTCGCACGACCTGTCCGTCGTCCGCTACCTGTCCAACCACATCGGGGTCATGTACCTCGGCAAGCTGGTCGAGATCGGCGCGGCCGACGAGGTGTACCTGCGTCCCGCGCACCCCTACACCAAGGGCCTCATCGAGTCGGCGCCGACCGCCGACCCCGCTGCGGAGCGCGCCAAGGTGCACGCGGGCATCACCGGCGAGCTGCCGAGCGCGCTCCACCCGCCGTCCGGCTGCCGGTTCCGCACCAGGTGCCCGCTCGCGCAGGAGCTCTGCGCCACCGTCGAGCCGCAGCTGCGGGCGTACGGGACGGGCAGCCACCTGGCCGCCTGCCACTTCGCGCTGCAGCCCCCGGTGGAGGCGGTCACCGCGACCGCGGCCGGCCAGGCGTAGCAGGTCCGCGGAACTATCCATCACCCGCTCGACCCGGCAGCCGGACGGCGCGCGTGGCCGGCCGGAATCCGCTGCCCTCGTTCTGGATGATAGAAAGCGAGCCATGACCGACAAGACGCTGGCGGACCGGCTGGCGATCAGGGACGTGGTGGAGAACTGGGTGATCGCCAGGGACTCGGCGGACTGGGAGCTGTTTCGGCGGCAGTGGCACGATGACGGCTACATGATGGCGACGTGGTTCCAGGGGCCGCGGGACGACTTCATCCGGGTCAGTCAGGAGGGTTTCGCCAAGGGCGTGAACATCCTCCACTTCACCGGCGCCAGCCAGGCGACGCTCAGCGCCGACGGGACGCGGGCGATATCCCAGACCCGGATGACGATCCTGCAGCGTGGCCCCGTGCACGGCGTGCTCGCCGACGTCGCGTGCACCGGCCGGTTCTACGACTTCTTCGCCAAGCGGGACGGCCGCTGGGGGATCGTGCTGCGGCAGCCGATCTACGAGAAGGACCGGCTTGACCCGGTTGTCCCAGGCGAGACTATCGAGTTCGACACCGACCTGCTCAACCGCTATCCCGAGGGCTACCGCTACCTCGCCTATCTCCAGGTGCAGGCGGGCTACCCGGTGAAGCAGGACATGCCGGGCCTGCGGGGTCCCGCGGTCGAGGCGCTGTACGCGCGCGGTGCCGCGTGGCTCGCGGGGGAGGACGTCCGGTTACCGGCCGTGCCTTGTCCGCTGTGCGCGGCTAGCCGGCCGCCTCTTCCTGGCAGGGCGTGGCTTCGAAGCGCCCGTCATAGGCGGCCTGTGCCGCCTCGATCTCGGGGAGATGCACGTCGGCCCAGGACACGAGCTGCCCGATCGCGATGCGCAGCATCTCGCCGAGCGGGGTGAGCGCGTAGTCGACGCGCGGCGGCACGGCCGCGTGCACGGTCCTCGTCAGGATGCCGTCACGTTCGAGCCCGCGCAGCGTTACGGTGAGCATCCTCGCGGTGATACCGTCAATGCCGCGCAGTAGCTCACTGAACCGGCGCGGCCCGCCGCCAAGCCGGTCCACCACGTAGATGGCCCACTTGTCGCCGATGCGGCCGAGCACGCCGCGGACCCGGCAGGAGGCCGACGGCAGCTCCGCCGCTGATCCGTCGCCTGTTACCTCCATGTTCTTAAGATTACGCGGTTGACGGGCGAGGCAACAGTGCTTGACACTTCAACTAATCATGGTTACTGTTAGGAAGTAACGCACTTGAGCGAAGCAGGTGCATCCCCTTTTCCCCTGGAGGTTCAATGAGCGCCGAGATTCCCGGCTACATCGCCGGCACGTGGGCGATCGACCCGGTTCACTCCGAGGTGTCGTTCGTTGTCCGGCACATGATGGTCAGCAAGGTGCGCGGCCGCTTCGACAAGTTCGAGGGCTCGTTCACCACCGCGGAGAACCCCCTTGACTCCACGGTGACGGCCTCGGTCGACCTGTCGTCGATCAACACCGGCCAGGAGCAGCGCGACGCGCACATCCGCAGCGCGGACTTCTTCGAGGTCGAGAAGTACCCGACGATGACCTTCGCGTCCACCGCCGTCAAGGCCGGCGAGGAGGGCTTCGTCCTCGAGGGCGACCTCACCATCAAGGGCGTCACCCGGGCGGTCGCGTTCAACCTCGAGATCTCCGGCTTCGGCCCGGACGCGTACGGCGGCACCCGCGCGGGCTTCTCCGCGACCACGGTGATCAACCGGATCGACTACGGCGTCTCCTTCAACGGCCCGATCCCCGGCGTTCCCGGCGGCGTGGCGGTCAGCGAGAACGTCACGATCAATCTTGAGATCGAGGGCGTGCTCCAGGCCTGAGACGTCCGGTGCCGTACCCGGCACCAGCCGTCCTGAATGGCCGGCACCGCAGGCGACGGCGAGCGCGGCGTTCCCCTTCCGGTAAGGGGAACGCCGCGCTCGCTCGTTTCCCGTGGTCTCCCGTCCCGCTAGTGCTTCAGCGGGTGCTTGCGCAGGTAGTCGAGGTAAAGCGGGCGCAGCTCGTCCGCGAGGTTGCCCTCGCCGAGGGTCAGCGCGTCCGACAGCAGCGCGCTCACCTTGGTGAGGTCCTCGCCCGCCTCGTGCATGTCGCCCTCCAGGGTCTCGGCCGCGGGGATGGCCCGCAGCAGGTCCCAGAAGAACCCCACGTCGGCGCGGTGCAGCGCGCGGCGCACCGCCAGATCGTGCAACTCGCGCGACGACAGTGAATCAAGATCGGTCTCGGTCTCCACGACTGGACTCTATCGCCGCCCGCCGTCGCGGGACAGGCCGGCCAGGCAGACGCCCTCAGCGTCGCACTGTGCGCAGCGCGGAGGTGACCATCGGCAGCTCGAACTCACCCGCGGCGGTTTCCGGCCGGGACGCCAGGTAGGCGCGGACCTGGAGCAGCCGCCGGTCCCGCTCGGCCGTCGGCATGACGAGCACCTTGGAGTGGGTGGTCATGAGCGCGACCAGCGAGTCGGCCGTCCGTGGCTGGACGTTGGCGAACTCCGCGCGCTGCACCGGCGCGAACCTCATCCCGAACTGGTCGGCGGTGAAGTGCGCCGCCTCGGCCCGGCGGTACGACAGGGTGGGGGCACCGGCGCTCTCGGCCGCGTCGCGCAGCCCGGCGACCCACGGCACGCGGTCGTCGTCGCTGTTCCACAGCGCGCCGAGCACGCCGCCAGCGGTCAGCACCCGCGCGATCTCCGGCAGCGCGCGGGACAGGTCGAACCAGTGCAGCGACTGCGCGCAGAGCACCGCGTCCACCGACCCGTCGGGTAGCGGTATCGCCTCCGCGGGCGCGCCAAGGGCGCGCACCGACGGCAGCAGGCGGCGCAGCTCGGCGAGCATCGCCGCATCCGGCTCCATGGCGGTCACGTCGGCGCCGAGCCGGGCGAGGAGAGCGGTCAGCTTGCCGGTGCCCGCGCCGAGGTCAAGCACGCGCAGCCCGGCGATGTCCCGCCCGAGCGGCGCCACGCACCACCGCACCGCATCCGGCGGGTAGTCCGGCCGGTGCTCGGCGTACGCGGCCGCCGCCGCGCCGAACGACGATCCGCGCCGGGCCCACTCGCCCGTGTCATCTGCCACGGCAGCACTCCTTCCGCCGGTTGCATCCTGGTTCATCAGATCACGAGCCGCCTACCGGCACGACGGCGGATCCGCGGCTCCGCACCGGGCCAAAGGTCGACGCCTGAGCTAGGCTGCCCTGGTGCTCGAAACCAGCACCCCATGCCTGGCCCGCGCCTGTGACTACCTGCTCGGCGGCGCAGCGAGCTTCGCCGCCGACCGGGTGCTCGCCGCCCGGCTCGACCAGATGTACCCGGGACTGCGGAGCGTGCTGTTCGCGTCCCGCAGCTTCGCGGCGGACGCCATCGCCCGGGTCGCCCGGGCCGGCGTGGACCAGTACCTGGACCTCTGCTCCGGCCTGCCCACCACGCCCGCCCCGCACGAGACCGCCCGGGCCTTCCAGCCTGCCGCGCGCGTCGCTTACGTGGACCGCGACCCCGCGGTGGTGCAGCACGGCCGCGCCCTTGTCCCGGCCGGGGTGCGCTACCTCGCGGGTGACCTCGCGGAACCTGAGGCGATCCTGGGCAGCGGTGACCTGGCCGGCTTCATCGACTTCTCCAGGCCCGTCTGCCTGAGCCTGACGCTCGCCCTCCAGGTGCTCGACCCGGGCACCGCCCGGGCGGTCTGCGGCGTGCTGGTTCGCGCACTGGCCCCGGGCAGTTACCTGGTCGCCACCGCCGCGGCGGGCGAGTCCGCGCTGCCCGACTTCACCTGGGCCTGCGGCTCACCGACGATGACCTGGCATCGTTTTTTGCGGGCCTGGACCTGGACCCGCCAGGCGTCCACGTCCCGCCAGCGCCCAGGCGCACGGGTCCCGCCCAGCCCGCCGCGGACGCGCTATGCGCCGTCGGCGTCAAGCCCCCGGCTCCCTCCGCCTCGGCCGCTCTGTCATCTTCCGCCCGCGCCGCTCCCGCGCGAATCCACTGGACGGCGACGAGGTGAGCGTACGCGGCGGCAGGGACCGCGCCGCCCGCGAACTGCCCGTTGAAGAGGTGACGCCCGGCGTCTTCGTCGCGACGGCGGAGACCTACACCACGACGACGACCGTGATCGCGGGCGACGATGGCCGCTGCCTGCTCATCGATCCCGCGGTCAGCGTGGCCGATCTGGCGGCCCTCGCCCGCTGGCTAGACGAACGCGGGCTGCGCCCGGCGGCGGGCTGGTCCACTCATCCGCACTGGGATCACCTGCTGTGGTCCCGCGCGCTCGGCGAAGTGCCCAGGTACGCGACGCCGCGCGCGGCCGCCGTCGCGGCCCGCGAGCGGGCCGGGCTACTCGCGGAGGTCCAGGACGCGGCGCCCGGCCACGACCTCGCGCTGTTCGCTCGGCTGGAGGCGCTGTCCGGCGGCGAGATCGGCTGGCCGGGGCCGCGCGCCGTCGTCTACCCGCACGACGCCCATGCCCCCGGCCACGGCGCCGTCTTCCTCCCCGGCTCCGGCGTTCTCATCGTCGGCGACATGTGCTCTGATATCGAGATCCCGCTGCCCGACCTGGACCATCCCGATCCCTTTGGCGGCTACCGCGCGGGCCTGAGCATGCTAGCGGCCATCCCCGGCGTCACCGCCGTCATCCCGGGCCACGGCCACCCGGGCGACGCCGCAGAGTTCCGCCGCCGTCTCGCCGCGGACCTCGCCTACCTGGACGCGGTTGCGGCCGGCGCCGACCACCCCGACCCCCGCCTGACCGAGGACTGGCTCCGCGCCGAGCACGCCCGTACTCTCACCCGGGCCCGCGCCGCCCGGCCGGCCTAGCCCGGCCCCCGGCGACCTTCCCCGCCTGCGCTGGCCCGGGCCCGACCTACCCCCGCCCGGCCGCGCCGTCCTTCCCCGGCCTGCGCCCCCTGCCGGCCTGCGCCGCCCCAAGGCCGGTTGGTCAAATAGGTGGCCCGGCTGTCAAGGAGCTGGCAGTGCCGCGGCGGCAGGGACCCGATACGCGAGGGAACTGTGTGCCTGGCGTTGCCGGCGGGCACCCGGGCGGCGCAGCACCGTCGGCCCTGCCGGTAAACAAATCACAACCGGTAAAGAAAAGACGGATAGACCGCTTTTTCTTTACATCACGCGAAAAGTTTACCTTCTGCGAAAAGTTTACCGGTAAAATACCCTGCAGCAGGGGCGGATGATGTGCCAGGACAGTGAATGGCTGCGACGCAGGCCACCGTATGGCGCTAGTGAAACATGGCTGGCCGGGCCGTCGATGTGGCGGGCCGGCCAGCGGTCGCGATACGTGCTTACTGCCGCGGCTTGGTGTCCCGGTGACTACCGGCTAAGCGGTGGCCTCGAGGACGAAGACCGGGATCAGCCGGTCGGTCTTCTTCTGGTAGTCCGCGTACGGCGGGAATGCCGCGACGGCCCGGTCCCACCAGGCCGCGCGCTCCTCGCCGGCCAGCTCGCGGGCGGTCATCTCCCGGGTCTGCGGGCCGTCCTGCAGTACGACCTGCGGGTGCTTGCGCAGGTTGTACACCCAGACGGGGTTGTCTGGCGCGCCGCCCTTCGAGCCGACCGCCAGGTAGGCACCCTCATGCTCCACGCGCATCAGCGGCGTCTTGCGCACCGCGCCGGTCTTCGCTCCCCGGTTGGTGACGATCACGACGGGCAGTCCGGTTTCCCGTAGCGTCGTTCCCGTCGTCCCGCCTGAGCTCTCGTATTCCGCTACCTGATCCCGGACCCAGCCCGCCGGGCTCGGCACGTACTCACCGTCAATGGCCATGCCTATATCCAACACCCCCGCCGGCGTCGCTCTTCCGTGCGCCGCCGGAGCGCGGCCACGGAGCCGCGGTTCCGTGGCGAGCGCTACGACCAAACGGCGGCGGGCCGTCGCCGGGTGCTACCTGATCAGGCCGGACAGGACGTCGCCCGGCTTGGTGCCCGGGGTGAGCGCGCCGTTGCGCGGCTGGGGCGGGTTCGGCCGGCCGTTGGCGGCATTCGCCGCCGGGTCCGCGGCCTCGCCGCTGGCGGGTGACGGCGTGCCGCCGTTGGCGACCGGCGCCGGCCGGGCCGGAGCTCGTTCGGCGGGCGCGGCGGCCTTGGGCTTGGCGGTCGCGGCCGTCGACTTGGCGGCCTTGGCCTTGCCCGTGACGGCCTTCGCGGGCGCCTTGGCGGCAGCCTTGGGTGCGGCGGTCTTGGCCGCGGTCGCCGTCTTGGCCGCCGCGGCGGGCTTGGCCGCGGTCGCTGCCCTGGCTGCGGTTGAGCCCTTGGCCGCGGTGGCCTTGGTCGCGGTCGCCTTGGGCCGCGCGGTCGCCTTGGTCCCCGCGGTCCGTGCGGTGCCCTTGGTGGCGGCGGTCTTGGTGGCGGTGCCCTTGGTGCCGGCGGCCCTGGTGCCCGTGGCCTTGGCCGCCGTGCCCTTGGCTGTGGCCTTGGTCGCCGCGGTCCGCGCGGTGGCCTTGGTGCCGGCCGCCTTGGTGCCGGTGGCTTTGGTGCCGGCGGCCTTGGTGGTGGTGGCCCGCGCCGTGGTCGTGGCCGTTCGGGCCGCGGCCTTGGCCGAGCTCTTCCGGGCCGCCGCGGTCCGTGCCGTCGCGGTCCGGGCCGCCGCCGCGGTCCGTGCGCCCGTCGTGGTGGTGCGCGCGGCGGTCTTGGCCGGCGCCGTGGCGAGCGCCTTCGCGACGTCGTTAAGCGAGGTGACGGCCGTCTCCAGGGCCTTGGTCGCCGTGGTGATCGCGGTCATCGCGCTGCTCAGCGTCTTCGCCGAGCCGGCGGCGGACGCGGCGGCCGTGTTCAGCTTGGTCGCGGCGGTGGTTACCTTGGTCGCCGCGGCACTGACCGTCCGTGGCGTTACCGCGGCGGCGCGCGCCGTCGTCGTCGCGCGCGATGCTGTCGCGCTCCGCGAGGAGGCCGCGCTCCGCGGCGCCGTCCCGGCGCGCGAGGCAGTCGTGCTGCGCGCCGCCGTGGTGGCCCGCGCCGCGGTCGCCCGCTTGGTCGTGGTTCCCCGGGTGCTTGCAGCGGCCGCGCTCCTGGTGCCCGCTGCGGTCCTGGTGCCCGAGGGCTTGGCAGGACGCGTGGTCTTCGCGGCGCCGGCGGTACTGGAGCGGGCTTTGCTCGCGCTCCGTGCCGGAGCGGCCTTGGCTGCCGCGTTCTTCGTGGGTGGCACTGATCTTCCCCCGATCTGGACCAGTTAACGGGGGGTGTCATTCCACAGAGCGTAACTTCCTACACCTGCCGGCCTGGGAAAACAGCAGGTTAGGCGGTTTATCCCGGTACTACTCGTCACTGGAGGGAGTGGGCGGCAGCAGCCCGGCCACGATTCGCAGCGCGTCTTCCGGTGACGCGCCGCGCCCCACGGCGACCCCCACCAGGTAGCTGGTCAGCGGCACCGCGAGCCGCACCACCCGGTGCGCGATCTCCCCGGTCAGGCCGAGCATCTCATCGCGCAGCGCCTGGGGCAGTACTTCCTCGGCGGAGACGCCGAGCGCGGTCCCTAGGTCCGCGAGCCATGCGTCCACGTCAGCCATGTCAGCGGCTTCCTACGTAGGAAAATCTGTCGGGACGCCGGGATTTGAACCCGGGTTCTCTTGACCCCCAGTCAAGCGCCCTGGACCAAGCTAGGCCACGTCCCGCCGCCGGCCGCGGTCGCGGCCAGCGGACCTACCTTAGCGCATCCGCGGTGCGATCGGGTAACGACAACCCCCGCACCGCCGGGCCCGCGGAAAGCCCGCGGAAGGTCAGGCCCGCGGAAGGTCAGGGCAGCGTCGCCGCTGCCAGCTCCTCGGCCGGGTCCTGAGTGGGCGGGATGGAGTTGAATACGAACTTCCGGTAGCAGAACAGCCGGAACAGTGTCGCGAAGAAGATGCCGACGACCGTCGCGACGTTGAGCGAGATCCGGTCGTGGTTGTGCAGCAGGTAGTGATTGAAGTCAACGAAGGCGGTCTGGATCAGCGTGCCGACCACGTTGAAGAAGACGAACAGCACGGACTCGCGCCGCATGTTCGCGGTCTTGCGGTGCCGGAAGGCCCAGTAGCGGTTGCCCAGGAAGGCGAAGCAGGTCGCGATCGCGTTCGCCGCGACGACAGAAGTGGTCGGCCCCGCGTGCCCGTACAGCGCGTTCTGAATCGCGAACGTGATGATCGTGGCACAGATGCCCACGATGCCGAACTTGCCAATCTCGTGGATGAGAACCTGAAAACGGACGTAGACATCACGGATCAGACTCAACTGGCTCAGTTCCTCTCGCAGGAGTGGCAATTAAGGCAACAGCCACGCCACTTGGATCTTCTTGTACCTTACCTGCGCCAACCGGCTGCCCTGGGTGCAGACCGCAAAACCGTTCGGAGTCTGTCAAACTGCGGGGTATCCTCCGTCGAGTGCCCGAGGTACTTGTTCGCGCCCGAGGCCTGACTAAGAGGTTCGGCGGCTTCACCGCGGTGGACGGGATCGACTTTGATCTTATTCGCGGTGAGGCTTTCGGCTTCCTGGGGCCGAACGGTGCCGGGAAGTCGTCCACCATGCGCATGCTTGGCTGTGTCTCTCCGCCTACACAAGGTGATCTTACCATCCTGGGCGGCGATCCAGTCCGCGACGGGGCCGCGATCAGGGCACGGCTCGGCGTGGTGCCGCAGGAAGACACGCTGGACGGCGAGCTGTCGGTCCGCGAGAACCTGCTCGTCTACGGCCGTTACTTCGGCTTGCCGCGCAAGCTGATCAGCGAGCGCACCGACCAGCTGCTCGACTTCGTGCAGCTCACCGAGCGGGCCAACGACCAGGTGGACCCGCTGTCCGGCGGCATGAAGCGCCGCCTGACGATCGCCAGGAGCCTCATCAACGACCCGGACATCCTCATCCTGGACGAGCCCACCACCGGCCTTGACCCGCAGGCGCGGCACGTCGTCTGGGACCGGCTGTTCCGGCTCAAGCAGCGCGGCGTCACCCTCATCCTGACCACGCACTACATGGACGAGGCCGAGCAGTTGTGCGACCGCCTGGCGGTGATGGACCACGGCACGTTCGTCGCGGAGGGCACACCGCGCGACCTCATCGCGCGGTACTCCACCGCGGAGGTCCTCGAGCTGAGGTTCGCCGCCGAGCTGATGGATGACGCGGTGCAGAAGGTCAAAGAGCTGCTCCCGGAACGGATGGAGCTTACTGCGGACCGCCTGCTCCTCTACGCGGCGGACGGTGACGAGTTCCTCGCGCGCGTGCGCGAGGCGGGCCTTGAGCCGCTCACCGAGCTGGTCCGCAGGTCAACCCTGGAAGACGTCTTCCTGCACCTGACCGGCCGGACCCTAATCGACTGAGCCGTATCTCCCGGGGGACGACCCCCACTCCGCCGCCCGGGGGGACGACCCCAGACCCCCGAGGCCCCGATGCGCGCAAGCGCGCGAAGGAGGCGTGGTGATCACCACCGCTGCCGGAGCTCTGCCGAGGCTCCCTGGATCCTGGACCATGTCCGTTCGTGCGTTCCGCTGCTGGCTGGTGATGTACCGGCGGACCTGGCGGTCCTCGGTCTGGTCGTCGGTGTTCGGTCCGTTGTTCTACTTGGGCGCGATGGGCTACGGCCTCGGGTCGCTCGTCGACAAGCACGCGCCCTCGTCGCTGGGCGGCGTGCCCTACGTGGTGTTCGTCGCGCCCGCCGTGCTCGGCGTGCTGGCGATGAACTCCGGGCTGACCAACGCGATGTTCCCGGTCTATGGCGGGATCCACTGGAACAAGATCTACCTGGCCGCCCGCGCGTCGATGCTGCGCCCGGCCGACATCTACCGGGGGCACCTGCTGTTCATCGCCATGCGGATCGCGATGAACTGCGCCTGCTTCGTGGTCGTGATGGCCGCGTTCGGGCTGATCAGGTCCTGGTGGGCGGTGCTGCTGCTGCCCGCCGCGTCGCTGCTCGGCGTGGCGTTCGCCACCCCGGTCGCGGCCTGGGCGGTCACCCTGGAGGCGCAGACGCCGATGAACTACGTGATCCGCTTCGGCTCGGTGCCGATGATGCTGTTCTCCGGCACGTTCTTCCCGGTCAGCCAGCTGCCCGGCTGGCTGCGCCCGCTGGCCTACGCGACGCCGCTGTGGCACGGCGTGGCGCTGTGCCGCGGCCTGTCCCTGGGTAACACGAACCTGAGCGCGGCGGCCATCCACGTCGCGTACCTGGCCGCGATGGCGGCCACCGGGCTGTGGCTCGGCGCGCGCTCCTACCGCAGGCGGCTCTATGTCTGAGTCACGCATGTCCGGGGCACGCCTGTCCGGGTCACGGGCGCTTGCCACGGTCACCCGCTCCCGTTCCGTGGCTGCTGTCCGTGCCATCCTCCCCGGGACCCGCGGCCTGCGGCTGATCGAGCGGCACGCGCGCTTCTACCGGCGGCTGTGGCTGGTGGTCGCCTCCGGGGCGGCCGAGCCCGCGTTCTACCTGCTGTCGGTCGGCGTGGGCGTCGGGGCGCTGGTCGGTGACGTGGCCGGGCCAGGCGGGCAGCCGGTGCCGTACCGCGCGTTCGTCGCGCCCGGGCTGCTCGCCGTCTCCGCGCTGAACGGCGCGCTCAACGACTCGACGTTCAACATCTACGGCCGGCTCAAGTTCGAGAAGCTGTACGACGCGGTGCTCACCACGCCGCTCGGCGCGCAGGACGTCGCGCTCGCCGAGATCGGCTGGGCGGTGCTGCGCGGCCTGATGTACTCGGTGTCGTTCCTGATCGTGATGGCGGCCATGGGGCTGATCGCCTCGCCGTGGGCGGTGCTCGCGCTGCCGGGCGCCGCGCTGGTCAGCTTCGCCACCGCGGCGATCGGGGTCTGGCTCACCACGTACATGAAGTCCTGGCAGAACTTCGAGTACGTCGTGCTCGTCTCGCTGCCGATGTTCCTGTTCTCCGGCACCTTCTATCCGCTTTCCGTGTACCCGCACGTCATCGGGGTGATCGTGGCGTGGTCGCCGCTGTACCAGGGCGTGGTGATCCTGCGCGACCTGGTGCTCGGCGCGCCGTCGGCTGACCTGGTCTGGCGGGCGGGGTACCTGATCGCGCTCGGGGCGCTGGGGCTGGCGCTCGCCGGGCGCAGGATCGGTAAATTGTTGCTGGTCTGATCGAGATTGTTAACCTTCTTGGCGGTAAACTACGTGCGTGCCGGGGGAGCACCGCCCGCAAGCCGTGGACGCTGCCGGGGGGATCGACGTCGATGCCATCGCCATGCGCCGGGACGGCGCGGCCGCGTCGGCTCCGGGCAGTGCGTGGCGGGACCCGGTTACCTGGGCGCTGGCCGCGGTGGTGTTCGGCGCGTACTTCGTCATCTCGCTGTTCCGGCTGCTGCGGCTCAGCCCCGCCTCGTACGACCTGGGCATCTACACCGAGTACGTCAAGCAGCTGTCGCAACTGCACGCGCCGGTCGTCGACGTGCTCGGGCCCGGATTCAACCTGTTCGGCAACCACTTCCAGGTCGCCGTCGCCGTGCTCGCCCCGTTCTTCCGCCTCGTTCCCTCGCCGGCCACCCTGCTGTTCTTCCAGGCGCTGGCGACCGCGATTTCGGTGTTCCCCGTGGTCAGCGCCGGGTTCGCGCTGTCGGGAAAGGCGACGGGACGGCTCATCGGCTTCGCGTACGGCTTCTCCTGGGGCCTGCAGCAGATGATCGTCTTCGACTTCCACGAGCTCGTGCTCGCCGTGCCGCTGCTCGCGTTCTCGCTGTCCGCCCTGGTCAGGCGGCACACGCTGGCGGCGATCTGCTGGGCCCTGCCGATGGTGCTCGTGGAGGAGAGCCAGGGCTTCACCGTCGCCGCGATCGGCTTCCTGCTCGCGACCGCCGCGGTGTACCCGGGAGTGCTGCCCGGGCCCGCCCGGGCCGCGGCCGGGACCGGACGGTCGCCGGCCGGCGGCCAGGGCGGGGGGCGGCTCGGCGGGCGGCTCGGCGGGCGGCTCATCGGCGGAACCGCGGCGGCCGCCGGGCTGTGCCTCGTCGCGTGGGGCCTGTTCTGGTCGGTATTCGCGATCACCGTGTTCATCCCGCACTTCAACCCGGCCCACGCCTACTACTTCTGGAAGGACGGCGGCGCCGTCGGCGGCGGGAAGTCCTTCTCCGTCACCGCGGTGCTCTCCCAGCTGGTCCACGGCTGGCCGGTCAAGCTGGAAACGATCGTGCTGCTCCTGCTACCGACCGCGTTCACCGCGCTCGGCTCGCCGGTGGCGCTGCTCGCGCTGCCCATCCTTGGCTTGCGGTTCGTGTCGGTCAACACGATGTACTGGGGCACCGGGTGGCATTACAACGCGACCCTGATGCCGGTGCTGTTCATCGCCGCGGCCGATGCCATCGGGCGCTGGGGGCGCGAGCGGGCGCGCACGTGGCCGCCGGCCGGCGAGCCCGACGCGGCGCCGGGTGCGGCCGTGGGGCTGCGCGGGCCGTGGGGCTGGCGCGGGCCGTGGGGCTGGCGCGGGCGACGCGGGTAGGCCTGGCCCGGCACGGCGGGCCCATAGCCGCGGGGGTCGCGGTGGCACTCGCCTTCCAGTTCCCGCTCAGCGGGCTGTGGCAGGGGTCCACCTACCGCCTCGACGCGCACGTCGCCGCGGCCAACGCGGCCATGGCGGTGGTGCCGGACGGCGTGACCGTGCAGACCAACCTCGACCTGCTCGCCCCGCTCGCCGCGCGCACCGACACGTTCTGGATCGGCAACCCGGGCAACCCGCTCACCCAGTACGTCGTCTTCGACAACGACGACACCGGCTACAGCGCTCCGATCACCGACGTCCCCGCGTTCATCGCGATGCTGTACCCGAACGACGGCTACGTGCTGATCTTCCAGCAAGCCGGGGTCTACGTGTACCGCCGCGGCTGACCGTCGCACCCCTGAAGAGAACTTTTACCGCGTTTTGGGCCAAAACGCGTCCGCTTTGACCCGGTTTATGGCACCACAAGTCGGTATAAGTTCGCGGGAGCGCTTGCCGAGGGTGCACGGGACCGCCGCCTTGGCTCGGCGGGGTTGAGGCTAGGCTTGCGGAAATGGTGACCACGACCGTTGACGTCCGGCCAGGCGAGGTGGCAGCGGCGCTCCGCGCGGCCGGCCTGACCGAGATCGACACCGCCGTCAGGCGCCGCGCGGAGTACTCCTCGGACGCCTCCAACTACCGGGTGGTGCCGCAGGTCGTGGCCTTTCCCCGGTCGGCGGACGAGATCACCGCCGCGCTCGCGGTCTGCCGGGAGCTCGGCGTGCCGCTCGTGGCGCGCGGCGCGGGCACCTCGATCGCCGGCAACGCCATCTCGACGGGCGTGGTGCTCGACACCTCGCGGCACCTGAACCGGGTGCTGTCGGTCGACCCCGGGGAGCGGACCGCGGTGGTCGAGCCGGGCACCGTGCTCGACGCGATCACCAGGGCCGCCGCGCCGCACAGGCTGCGCTTCGGCCCTGACCCGTCCACGCACTCCCGGTGCACGATCGGCGGCGCGATCGGCAACAACGCCTGCGGCTCGCGGGCGCTGCGCTACGGGCGCAGCGCGGACAACGTGGTCGCGCTCAACGTGGTGACCGGCAGCGGGCTGCGGTTCACCGCGACCCGGCACGGGAATGCCGCGGCCGCGCCCGGCGCGGCTGACGCGGCAAATGCGGCCGCGGGGCCAGCGCGGCCAGCGCGGTCGCCGCCGGCCGGCGCCGAGGCGGCGCTGCTCGCGGACCTGCGCGCGCTCGCCGGGCGGAACCTGGCCGTGATCAGGACCGAGTTCGGCCGGTTCACCAGGCAGGTGTCCGGCTACTCCGCGGAGCACCTGCTGCCGGAGAACGGCTTCGACGTCGCGAAGTTCCTGTCAGGGACCGAGGGGACCCTGGCGCTGACCCTCGGCGCCACCGTCCGTTTGGTGGACGCGCCGCGCGCCACCGCGCTCGCGGTGCTCGGCTACCCGGACATGCCCGCGGCCGCCGAGGCCGTGCCTGGCCTGCTGCCGCACCTGCCGGTCGCGCTCGAGGGGCTTGACTCGCGGATGGTTGACCTGTTCCGCGCCCGCCGCGGCCCGGACGCGGTCCCCGGCCTGCCCAGCGGCGGCGGCTGGCTGTTCGCGGAGACGGCGGGTGAGACGTCGCAGGAGGCCGTCGCCGCGGCGCGCAAGCTTGTCGCCGACGGAGCGTGCCTGGACAGCGCGGTGATCACCGGGCCGCAGGCGGCGGCGCTGTGGCGGATCCGTGAGGACGGCGCGGGGCTCGGCGGCCGCACGCCGGCCGGCGCGCCCGCCTGGCCGGGCTGGGAGGACTCGGCGGTGCCGCCTGCGTCGCTCGGGGCCTACCTGCGCGACCTTGAGTCGCTGATGGCCGCGCACGGCGTGGACGGGCTGCTTTACGGGCACTTCGGCGACGGCTGCGTGCACGTGCGGATCGATTTCCCGCTCCGCGACCGGCCGCGGGTGCTGCGCTCGTTCACCGAGGAGGCCGCCAAGCTCGCGGCCTCCTACGGCGGCTCCGCCTCCGGCGAGCACGGCGACGGGCGGGCGCGCGGCGAGCTGCTGCCGCTGATGTACTCGGCCGGGGCGATCGGGCTGATGCGCGGGGTGAAGCGGCTGTTCGACCCGGCCGGCCTGCTCAACCCCGGTGTCATCGTGGACCCGGCGCCGCTCGACGCTGACCTGCGGGTCCCGGTGGCGCTGCCGCTGCGCCGCGGTCTCGGCTTCGCCTACCCGCATGACGCGGGCGACTTCACCGCCGCGGTGCACCGCTGCACCGGCGTCGGCAAGTGCCGCGCGGACACCACCGCGTCCGGCGGCGTGATGTGCCCGTCCTACCTGGCCACAAGGGACGAGAAGGACTCCACCCGGGGCCGCGCCCGGGTGCTGCAGGAGCTGGCGAACGGATCGCTGGTCACCGGCTGGGACGCGCCCGCCGTCGCCGAGGCGCTCGACCTGTGCCTGTCCTGCAAGGGCTGCTCGGCCGACTGCCCGGCAGGCGTCGACATGGCCACCTACAAGGCCGAGGCGCTCTACCAGCGCTACCGGCGGCGGCTGCGCCCCGCGTCGCACTACTCCCTCGGCTGGCTGCCCCGCTGGGCGGGGACGGCCGCGCGGTCCCCGTGGCTGGCCCGGCTGGCGAACGCGTCGCTGCGGGTGGCGCCCGTCGCGGCGCTCGCGAAGCGCGGCGGCGGCATCGACGCCCGGCGCGGGTTGCCGCGGTTCGCGCCGCAGAGCTTCCGCCGGTGGTTCGCGGCGCGGCGGTCACGCCGGTCAACGCCATGCAGCGGCCGCGCCAGCGCCGGTGCGGCCGCTCCGGTGCGCCGCTCCCGGCGCCCCGGGCCGCGTAAGCCGGTCCTGCTGTGGGTCGACACCTTCACCAACGCCTTCGCCCCGCAGGTGGGCCAGGCCGCCGTCAAGGTGCTCGAAGCCGCGGGCTACGAGGTCCGGGTGACCGGCCAGCAGGTCTGCTGCGGACTAACCTGGATCTCCACCGGCCAGCTGGACGGCGCCCGCCGCCAGCTCCGCAAGACCCTGCGCGCGCTGCGGCCCGCCCTTGACGCGGGCATCCCCGTCGTCGGCCTCGAGCCGTCCTGCACCGCCGCGCTGCGCAGCGACGCGGCGGAACTGCTGCCAGGCGACAAGCGCGCGGCCGACCTGGCAGGCGCGGTCAAGACCCTCGCCGAGTTGCTGACCGCCACCGACGGCTGGAGCCCGCCCGACCTGTCGGACGTCACCGGCGTGGCGCAGCCGCACTGCCACCAGCACGCCGTCCTCGGCTGGACGGCGGACGCGGCGCTGCTGCGCGAGGCCGGCGCGTCCGTCAACGCGGTGGGCGGCTGCTGCGGCCTGGCGGGCAACTTCGGCGTGGAACGCGGCCACTACGACGTCTCGGTGGCGGTCGCGGAGACCGCACTGCTGCCCGCGGTGCGCAGCGCAGGGGAGGGGGCGACCGTACTCGCCGACGGCTTCTCCTGCCGCACGCAGCTCGACCAGCTGGCCGGCGATTCCCGGCACGCACCTGGCCGAGCTGCTCGCTTCCCGTCTCGACCGGTGACCGTGTCGTCTGTGCCCGGCCCGTGCCCGTTCTTGTCGCGGCCGCCGATGGCGCG